>NZ_JBIUUC010000012.1:0-279951 GCF_044742205.1 Streptomyces sp. NPDC087901 | reverse complement strand
GTCAAGGACATCCCCTCGCGGCTGACCCTGGACGACCTCTCCCAGCACCCGGCGCCCGGGCAGCTCGTCGCCAACGACATCGGCCGGGTCGTCGTGCGCACCGCCGAACCCCTCGCACTCGACGCCTACGCCGACTCCCGCCGCACCGGCTCCTTCCTGCTGATAGACCCGGCCGACGGCACCACACTCTCGGCCGGCATGGCAGGCGCCTCCTTCACCGCCGACGCGGAGACCGGGGCTCCGGCGGACGACGACGCGGAGTGGGACTTCTGATGAACACCGACATCTTCTCGACCTTCGCGAAGGAGGGCGGCCGCGTCGGCAGCGGCGCCCTCGGCAGCGGCCAGGGCGGGGTTGCCCGATGTGCGCGATGACGTACGCGCACTGCCTGCGCGCCCGGCAGCACCACCTGCACCGCCAGTTCAGACGAAGACCTGCCGACTTCCCGGCCACGTCCCCGGACTTCCGAGGGACGTGAGAACCGGGCCTCCGAGAGGAAGACCTCCCGTGTCTGCCCCCCGTACCACGCTTCGCCGCAGCCTCGCCGCTGCCGCCGCCCTGCCGCTGCTCGCCGTTGCGCTCACCGCCTGCGGCTACGGCTCCGACGCGAAGGACGACGACGCCGAGAAGGCGAAGGTCTCCGCCGACGGAAAGAAGCTCTCCGCCGACACCGTGCGGATCGGGTACTTCCCGAACCTCACGCACGCCACCGCGCTGGTGGGCGACCAGGAGGGTCTGTTCCAGAAGGCACTCGGCGGCACCCAGCTCAAGACCTCGACGTTCAACGCGGGCCCGTCCGAGATCGAGGCGCTGAACGCCGACTCGATCGACATCGGCTTCATCGGCCCCTCGCCGTCGATCAACGGCTACACCAAGTCCCAGGGCAAGAACCTGCGGATCATCGGCGGCTCCGCCTCCGGTGGCGTGAAGCTCGTCGTCAACCCGAAGAAGATCAAGACCCTGGACGACCTCAAGGGCAAGAAGATCGCCACCCCGCAGCTCGGCAACACCCAGGACGTGGCCTTCCTCAACTGGATCTCCGAGAAGGGCTGGAAGGTCGACGCCCAGAGCGGCAAGGGTGACGTCTCCGTCGTCCGTACGGACAACAAGGTGACTCCGGACGCCTACAAGTCCGGTTCCATCGACGGCGCCTGGGTCCCCGAGCCGACCGCCTCCAAGCTGGTCGCCGAGGGCGCCAAGGAGCTGCTGGACGAGTCGACACTCTGGCCCGACAACAAGTTCGTGATCACGAACATCATCGTGTCGCAGAAGTTCCTCAAGGAGCACCCGGACGTCGTCGCCGCGGTGCTGCGCGGTTCGGTGACCACGAACGCGTGGATCAACGCCAACCCCGACAAGGCGAAGGCCTCCGCGAACGCCGCGCTGAAGAAGCTCACCGGCAAGGAGCTGCCGGCCGAGGTCATCGACCCGGCCTGGAAGTCGATCCAGATCACCGACGACCCGCTGGCCGCAACGCTCGACGCGCAGGCCGAGCACGCGGTGAAGGCCGGTCTGCTGGACGAGACCGACCTCAAGGGCATCTACGACCTGAAGCCGCTGAACAAGGTCCTCAAGGCCGCGGGCAAGCCCGAGGTCGCCGACGCCGGTCTCGGCGTCAAGTAACCAGCCGCTCGCAGACCCCAGGAGGTGACGACCATGGCGACCACCCTCACCAAGGCCGAGGACCGTGTCTCGGTCGGGCACGCCGCCCGTATCGCACATGTCTCGAAGTCCTTCTCCGGACCCACGGGACAGCAGCTGGTCCTGGACGACATCACGCTCGATGTCGCCCCGGGCGAGTTCGTCACCCTCCTGGGAGCCTCCGGGTGCGGGAAGTCGACGCTGCTCAACCTGGTCGCCGGACTCGACCGCCCGACCGGGGGGTCCATCGAGACCCCCGGCGGGCGGCCGGCCCTGATGTTCCAGGAGCACGCCCTGTTCCCGTGGCTGACCGCGGGCAAGAACATCGAACTGGCGCTGCGGCTGCGCGGCGTACCGAAGTCGGAACGCCGCACGGAGGCGGAGCGCCTCCTGGAGCTGGTGCGCCTGGGCGGGGCGTACGGCAAGCGGGTGCACGAGCTGTCGGGCGGGATGCGGCAGCGGGTGGCGATGGCCCGTGCGCTCGCCCAGGACAGTCAACTGCTGCTGATGGACGAGCCGTTCGCCGCGCTCGACGCCATCACCCGGGACGTGCTGCACGACGAGCTGACCCGGATCTGGCGCGAGACGAACGTCTCCGTCCTGTTCGTCACACACAACGTGCGCGAGGCGGTCCGGCTCGCGGAGCGTGTGGTGCTGCTCTCGTCCCGGCCCGGCCGGATCGCCCGCGAGTGGACGGTCGACATCGATCAGCCGCGCCGTATCGAGGACACCGCGGTGGCGGAACTGTCCGTCGAGATCACCGAACAACTGCGTGGGGAGATCCGCCGTCATGGCCAGCACTGATACCAAGTCGGACGCGCCGGGGTCCGGCGGGACCGGACCCGACGCGGTGAAGCCGGACGACCTGGCCGGCCTGGAGGCCGGTCTGGACGCACTGGACGCCGTACAGGTGCACCGCACACCGGTGCGCGAGGTGCTGCTCCGCAAGGTGCTGCCGCCGCTGGTGGCGGTGGCGCTGGTCGTCGTCGTCTGGCAGCTGCTCGTCTGGGGCGAGGTGACGGAGGACTACAAGCTGCCCTCGCCCTCCGCGGTCTGGGACAGCGCCGGCGACATGTGGCGGCAGGGGACCCTGCTGGAGGTGGTGTGGACCAGCGTCTCGCGCGGTCTGCTCGGCTTCCTGCTCTCGGTCGCCATCGGCACGCCGCTCGGACTGCTGGTGGCCCGGGTGAAGTTCGTCCGTGCCGCGATCGGCCCGATCCTGTCCGGGCTGCAGTCCCTGCCGTCCGTGGCATGGGTGGCGCCGGCCGTGATCTGGCTCGGCCTGAACGACTCGATGATGTACGCGGTCATCCTGCTGGGCGCTGTGCCGTCGATCGCCAACGGCCTGGTGTCCGGCGTCGACCAGGTGCCGCCGCTCTTCCTCCGAGCGGGCCGGACCCTGGGCGCGACCGGGCTGCGGGGCACCTGGTTCATCGTCATGCCGGCTGCCCTGCCGGGCTATCTGGCCGGTCTGAAGCAGGGGTGGGCCTTCTCCTGGCGTTCACTGATGGCCGCCGAGATCATCGCCTCGTCGCCCGATCTCGGTCTGGGCCTGGGGCAGTTGCTGGAGAACGGCCGCAACAACGCGGACATGCCGGGGATCTTCCTCGCCATCATCCTGATCCTGTTCGTCGGCATCGCCATCGACCTGCTCATCTTCAGTCCGCTGGAGCGGTGGGTGCTGCGCAGCCGCGGCCTCCTCGTCAAGAGCTGAGAACGTCATGACATCTCCGGTCCTTCTCGTCATCGCCCACGGCAGCCGCGATCCGCGGCACGCGGCGACCGTGCACGCGCTCACCGCGCGGGTACGGGCGCTGCGGCCGGGGCTGCGGGTGGAGACCGGGTTCCTGGACTTCGACGCACCGTCGGTGCCGCGGGTCCTGGAACGGCTGGACGCGCAGGGGGCGGGTGAGGTGGTGGCGCTTCCGCTGCTGCTCACCCGCGCCTTCCACGCCAAGTCCGACATCCCGGCGGTCCTGCGGGAGGCACGCGCCCGGCTGCCGCGGCTGCGGGTGCGGCAGGCCGAGGTGCTCGGCCCCTCGCCGCTGCTGAACTCCACCCTGGAGCGGCGGCTGTACGAGGCCGGGGTCCACCCCGGCGACAAAGGCTCGACCGGGCTCGTCCTGGCCTCGGCGGGCTCCACAGACCCGGAGGCGATCGCAGTGATCGCTGAAATCGCGCGGGAGCTGCGGCACACCGGTTGGTGTTCCGTGCGGCCTGCGTTCGCCTCCGCATCCCATCCCCGTACCGAGGACGCGGTACGGGCCCTGCGGGCCGACGGTGTGCGCCGGGTGGCGGTCGCCCCGTACGTGATCGCACCCGGCCGCCTCCCGGACCGCATCGCGGCGGGGGCGGCCGAGGCCGGCGCGGATGTGCTGGCCGGCGTGCTGGGCCCGTCGCCGGAGCTGGCGCGGCTGCTGCTGGACCGGTACGACGAGGCCCGCGTCCGGGCGGCACGGTCCGCCCCGGTCAGCGCGTAGCGCCTCCCGCCCGGGAATCCTGCCGGACTCTCTCAGCCCACGTCCAGGCTGCCCGTGCGGGTCCGCTTGAGCTCGAAGAAGTCGTCGTACCCGGCGAGCACCCGGAAGCTGTCGAACAGTCGCGCCGCCTCCTCGCCGCGCGGCACGGCGCGCAGCACAGGACCGAACCAGACCGTCCCGTCGACGTGGAGCGTGGGCGTGCCCACGTATCCGTCCGCCTCCGGGTCCTTGCCGGCGTCGTGGCTGCGGCGCAGCGCCTCGTCGTACGCCGGGTCGTGAGCGGCCGCGGCCAGTTCGGCGGGCAGGCCGAGCTCGTCGAGGGACTGGGCGATCACCTCGTCGAAGTCCTCGTTCTTCTGCTGGTGGATCCGGACCCCGAAGGCCGTGTACAGATCGCGCAGGACGCCCTCGCCACGCAGTCCGGCCGCGGCGACGGCGACGCGCACCGGCCCGATCGACTTGTCGACCAGGGTGCGGTACCAGTCGGGGAGTTCGTTGCCCGTGTTGTGCAGGTAGAGGCTCATCACGTGGAAGCGGAGCTCGATGTCGCGCTGCTGCTCCACCTCCAGCATCCAGCGGGAGGTGATCCATGCGAACGGGCAGGCCGGGTCGAAGAAGAAGTCGACGACGGCCCTGCCCGTGTCCGGGCTGCGGTGAGTGGTCATGGAATGAGCCTAGCCAGCCGGTGGCTCATCCCCACGGGCCATTCAGTGCCCGCGGGGATGGGCCATTTTCATGCGGCGGTCGCGGTCCACTGCGGATCACGGCCGCTCAGGGCCAGGGCGCGCGTGAAGTCGTCGGCCCCCTCATCGACGGTGACCTCATCGGCGAAGCCCTCGTACTGACGGTAGAGCGCCGCGGTCTTCTCGACGATCCCCAGGACGTGGGCGGCCGCCTCGTCCGAGAGCCGGAACTCCTGGCCGGTGGCCCGGGCCACGTCCCAGCCGTGCAGGGCCGTCTCCTCGATGAGCATCGCGGCGGTGTCCGCGGCCGGGGTGGCCGACTCACCGGTGCCGATCTCTCCCTCCCAGGCGGCCGGGTCCGACCAGGCGGCGACGGCGCGGTCCAGCTGGGCCGCGTACCGCTCGGCCCAGTCGGCGTCCGCCGTGAAGTCCCGCGTGGTGAGCTCCTCGGGGATCTCCGTGCGCAGGGCGCGGTGCTCCATGCCGTGCGAGGTGTAGAGCACCCAGTGGTTGATGAGCCCGCGGACGTCCCAGCCGGCGCAGGGAGTGACGGGGCCGTCGAGCTGTTCGGCGCGGATGCCGCGGGCCACGCGGGCGGCTTCGGCGGCGCATTCGGTCATATGGGTGTGCTCGGTCTTCATACACAGCACTCTAGGGAGGGTCGCCGCTCCCGGTCTTGAAGAAAGGCGACAGGCGCCGGCGGAGGGAGCTCCGGACCCCGGTACTACTGTTCCTTCATGTCTGCTTCGCTCCCCTCCCCCGACGCCTCGTTCCTCCTCGGCGGCGAACTGCCCGTGCGCCGTCTCGGCTACGGCACCGCCCAGCTGACCGGCCCCGGGTACTGGGGCCCGCGCGGGGACCGCCAGGACGCGCTGACCGTGCTCCGGTCAGCGGTGGATCAGGGCGTCACCCTGGTCGACACCGCCGACAACTACGGCCCGGGGGTGGCCGAGGAACTGGTGGCCGAAGCGCTGCACCCGTACCGCGACGAGCTCGTGATCGCCACCAAGGGTGGTGTCGTACGCACCGGCGACAGCGCCTGGCACATCGCGGGGCGGCCCGAGGATCTGCGCGCCATGTGCGAGGCCAGTCTGCGCAGGCTGCGGACCGACCGGATCGACCTGTACCAGCTGCACCGGCTGGACCCGCAGGTACCGATGGCCGATCAGCTGGGCGCTCTGGACGCGCTGCGGCAGGAAGGTAAGATCCGGTACATCGGTCTGGACACCCTCACCGCCGACCAGCTGGAGCAGGCGCTCTCCCTGACCGGGATCGCCTCGGTGCAGAACCGCTTCAACCTCCTCGACCGCGCGTCGGACGCGGTGCTGAAGGTATGCGAAGCCCATGACCTGGCGTTCCTCCCCTGGTTCCCGCTGGCCGACGGCGCACTGACCGGCAACGCCTCCGCCACGCTCGACGCTGTCGCGGAGGGCCACGACGCCACCCGCGGGCAGATCGCCCTCGCCTGGCTCCTGCACCGCTCCCCCGTGCTGTGCCCGACCCCGGGCACCGGTTCGTCCGTCCACCTTGCGGAGAACCTGGGAGCGCGGGAGATCCGGCTGACGACCGAGGACATGAGCCGCCTGGAGGCGCTCGGAACCGCATGAAGGAGTACCCGCAGGTGACCACGACCGACGCCGTTCCCGCCCGGAGCACCCCGACCGCCCCGGTGCCGGTGATCCGGGCCGACCGCGTCTGCCTCGTACGGGACGGGAACGTCCTGCTCGACTCGGTCTCGATGACCGTACGGAGCGGGGAGCACTGGGCCCTGCTCGGCGCCAACGGTGCCGGCAAGAGCACCCTGCTCGGGCTGCTCGGCGCGGTCACCCATCCCACCCGGGGCTCGGTGGAGGTGCTGGGACGCACGCTCGGCCGGGTCGATCTGCGGGAGCTGCGGACCCTGCTGGGGCATGTCGATCCGCGTCATCCGCTGCGTTCCCCGCTGACGGTGAGCCAGGTGGTGCTGACCGGCCTGACCAACTCGGTCGAGCCGCTGCCGCGCTGGTCGCCCGGGGCGGAGCAGCGGGAGCGTGCCGAGCGGCTGCTGAAGATGCTGGGCATGGGCGGCAGGACGCGGTCGCGCTGGCCGACCCTGTCGCAGGGTGAGCGAGGTCGCACGCTCATCGCCCGTGCGCTGATGCCGCAGCCCCGGCTGCTGCTGCTCGACGAGCCGGCCACCGGGCTGGATCTGGCCGCCCGGGAGCAGTTGCTGGACAGTCTGGACACGCTGCGCGAGGAGACTCCGGAGCTGGCGACGGTGCTGGTCACGCACCATCTGGAGGAGCTGCCGGCCTCGACCACGCATGCGATGCTGCTGCGCGGCGGGCGGAGTGTGGCCTCGGGGCCGGCCGACGAGGTACTGACCACCGATCAGGTCAGCGACTGCTTCGGCCATCCGGTACGGATCGCCCGCACGGACGGACGGTGGTCGGCGCGGGCACATCGGGCGGGCCGACGCTGACGCCTCACCCTTCGACGGCCGCCGCGAAGACGAAGGGGGTGGCCTGGTGGTAGTACAGCAGCCAACCCGTCCCGGTGAGGCGCCACAGCGAACTGCGGTGGGCGCGCTTGCCCCTGGCCTCGGTGTCGAACGTGACGTGGACGAGCTCGTCGGCCAGCTGGATCCCGCGCATCCGTGAGGCGGTGAGCTGACCGGGCCGCGGGGCCGTGTCCGAGACCAGCGACGTGATGACCATCTCGCGGTCCCAGCGTCGGCCGGTGGTGTCGACCTCGTGGAAGTCGGGGTGCAGGACCTGGACGAGGAGTTCGGCGGAGGCCCGGACCACCGGGTCGAGGAGGCGGAGTTCACCCTCGACCGCCGCGGCCACGCCCGGGGTCGGCTCACTCATGTGCCGCCTCCGGCCGTCCGGGCGGATCCGGTGGGCAGCTCGCGGGGCCCGGCCGCGGTGAGCCTCCGGTGACCGCTCCCGCTCGTCCCGGGCAACGGCACCGCATACATCATCATGGGCACACCATAGGACGATCTTCCCGAGCCGTGCGGCCGCCGCGCCCCGTGGGGGAGGGCGCGGTGGCCGCCGGTCAGATGGTGCCCGTGTTACTCAACGACCTTCAGCAGCTTGTTCGCCGTCCCTTCGGTGGCGTTGCTGATGGCGTCCGGGGTGGCTCCCTCGGTCAGCGCCGTCGCGACCTCCTCCGGGGTGGCGTCCGGGTGCCCTGCCAGGTAGACGGCGGCGGCACCGACGACGTGCGGGGTCGCCATGGACGTACCGGAGATGGTGTTGGAGGCGTCGTCGCTGTCGTTCCACGACGAGGTGATGTCCGAGCCGGGGGCGTAGATGTCCACGACCGAGCCGTAGTTGGAGAACGACGACTGCTCGTCGTCCACCGTGGACGAGGCGACGGTGATCGCCTCCGGGACACGGGACGGGGAGCCCTCGCTCGCGTCGCCCGATTCGTTCCCGGCGGCCACCGCGAAGGTGACTCCGGAGGCGATGGCCTTCTGGACCGCCGCGTCGAGTGCCTCGTCCACGCCGCCGCCGAGGCTCATGTTGGCGACGGACGGGCCCTCGTGGTTCTCGGTGACCCAGTCGATGCCGGCGACGACCTGCTCGGTGGTGCCCGAGCCCGAGTCGTCCAGAACCCGGACGGCGACGATCTTGGCCTGCTTGGCGACGCCGTACGTCGCCCCGGCTATGGTGCCGGCCACGTGGGTGCCGTGGCCGTTGCCGTCGTCGGCACTGTCGTCGTTGTCCACGGCGTCGAAGCCCGAGCTGGCCCGGCCCTCGAACTCCTGGTGTGTGGTGCGGACCCCGGTGTCGATGACGTAAGCGGTGACACCCTCGCCCGCACTGTCCGGGTAGGTGTACGCGTTGTCCCCGGCGGTCTCCGCCTGGTCGATGCGGTCCAGGCCCCAGGACGGCGGGTTGTCCTGGGTGGCGTCGATGTGGAACTTCTTGTTCTGGACGACCTTGGAGACGGCCGGGTCGGCGGCGAGCCGCTTGGCCTCGGTCTCCGAAAGGCCGCTGGCGGAGAAGCCGTTGATGGCGGAGCTGTAGTTGCGCTTCAGTTTGCCGCCGTACTCCTTGGCGAGCTTCGCCTTGTCCGCCTTCTGGTCCAGCATCACGATGTAGCTGCCGGAGACGGCGGTCGCCGCGTCGGCACCGTAGATCTTGCCCGTCGCGGGAGCGGGTGCCGCTCCGGCGAAGGGGCTGGCCAGCAGGGTCACTCCGGCTGCGGCGGCCACCGCGGTGATGGCGGCGGTCAGCTTGAACCGGCGTGCACGCTTGTGAATTGCCATGAAGAGGGATCTCCTCGTCATTCTTTGTGGGGGGATTGGCCCTCGGCCGGAAGATCTCCGGGGGCTGGTTCGAAACCCTTGCCGATTGACGCGCGCAGATCAAGACCCCCCTTGCGCCTGTGACCTCCCCGACAAGGTTTCGTCACAAGAAGCCGACCGGTGGTCCCCAACTCGGTCACAACTTCCGCCCCGTTACGGCGTGCGCACCACGGACACAGCAATCCGCCCCGGCCGTGAGGAATCCTCACGGCCGGGGCGGAGCCGGGTGGTTCAGCGTCGGGTGATCCGCACCCCTGTCACACCCATCAGCCCGGCGAGGGGGACTTCGGCGGCCGTCTGTTCGGGATCCACCGTCAGACCGCCGCCGCGCACCATGTCGAGCAGCATCTCTGCGAGCGGCAGCACCATGTGCCGCCCCCAACAGCGCTCGGATTCATGGCCGAAGGGCAGGTAGCCGGGCAGGCTGTCCGGGTCGAGACGGTCCCATCGCTCGGGCCGGAACGCATCGGGGTCCTCCCAGAGCGCGGGGTCCCGGTGACTCAGCAACGGCAGGAGCAGGACGTCGTCGCCCTCGCCGATCCGGGGGTCGAGCGCGGGGTACTCCGGGGACGCCCTTCGCAGAATGTTCCAGGAGGGCGGCAGCAGCCGCATGGCCTCGTACAGGATGTTCCGGTTCGAGGTCTCGTCGTCGAACGGTGATCCGAGCCAGAGCGCGTTGGCGACAAGTGTCGATACGGTGAAACAGACCGGGGCCGCGGCTCTGCGGTACAGACCCATCGCGTAGCGGCGGTCGCCGTACCCCTTGGCCTCGGCGGTCAGGCCCGCGATGGCGGAGACGGGGGCGCCGGGGCGCAGCCTGCCGGGCAGCGCGGCTCCGGCGACGATGACCGACCAGGTGAGTTTGGGCGTCAGTTCGAGGACGCGGTCCATGAGGATGCGCAGCCGGTAGGGGTCGTCCCCGAGCAACAGATCGCGCAGGTAGACGTGGCCCACATGCGGCCATTCACCCCGGAGGTCGGCGTTCCCGGGAACGGGCTTCTTCAGGGCCGTCCGCACGTCGCGGCCGATGGCCTGCATGACGGTGGCGGCCTCGGCACGGGGAATGGACCGCCCGTGGAGAGGTTTGAAGGTGGGGCGCTCATCCTCGGTGGCCGGCCTGGCGGCGAGGATACGGTCGGTCAGGCCGGCCCCGGCGACGCCGACGGTGCCGGGGTCCAGCCGGAAGGTCTCCTCGCCCCGGTGGTCCGTCAGGAGCGCCTGGAGTCTCGGCGCGAAGACGACGTCCCGGGCACGGCTGCCGGTACCGGATATCTGCATCGTGGTCTCCAAGAAGCGAGAGGCGACCGTGCCCGGCGGGCCGGTGAGGCCACGCCGGGCACGGGCCCGGCCGACGGACCGCGTCCGCCGGCCGGGCGGGCTCGAACGCCGGTTTAAGTACCAGACGCCGGTTTAGTACCAGTGGTACCAGGCGTAGGCCTTCAGGCTCTTCTCCGGCGTCATCTTGTCCTTCAGCAGAAAAAGGAACTTCATAACAGCACCTCCATCTTTGACTCTGAATTTACTTTTCCGGGGCATGGCTCGGCCGTTATTGCGATACGGACTTCCCGCCTCGGCAGAAATTCCGCACCGCTGCTGACCGCCGACAGGAGTACAGCCCAGAGCAATTGACGTTGTCAATGATCTCCCTTTCGGCCAAAAGCGGCAGCGCATGCCGTTTCAGTCGGCATTCAACGGACCGAAGAGAAACGGCGCGTTTCCCCGGCCATACTCGTATGCGCACGTCCCGGCAAGGGCGTGAAGAAGCAAATTCAAGCCGATGGCTGTCTGAATCGCCGTCGTTCAGAAATGCCTTGCCGCGACTCCGGGCGGGCATCCGGCGGCCGGACCGGCCCCGCTCCGACGCGGGAAAGATACGTACCGGTCGGTAATCTCTTTCCGTTCCGTCCGAAGTCATCGCTGATATCGGGCCAGAACCCGGTTGCCGTCATCCACCAGACGTTTCCTCAGCTCATCCGCGTCGATCGCACCGCTGTAGTACTCCTGGAGCGCGGGCGTGGCGACCTTGTCCTTCCACTCGGGGTAGCCGCGTACCGACTGGGCCGGCGCGGAGCGCAGTGCGGTCGCGAGGGCGGCGCCCGTCGCCCAGCCGCGCTCGGCGGTGTGCAGCGAGGGATCCGCCAGGGCGGCCGTACCCGTCGGGAGCATCCAGTCCCCCTTGGCCAGCCGCACCATGTTGGCGGGTCGCAGCAGGAAGTCGATGAACTCCACTGCCTCCTTCTTGTGCGGGCTGTCCTCGGCGACGGACAGGGTCTGCGGGCTCACGCCCTGGGCCAGTCCCTCGCTGCCGGCCGGGGCGGGCAGCACGGTCCACTCGAACCCCTTCGGGGCCTGTTCGACCACCTGTTGGCGGTAGGAGAAGCCAAGCGGCACCATGGCGTACTTCCCGCCGAAGAGGCCGGGCAGCGTGTCACCGCCGCCCATGCCCAGCGCGGTACGGGCGGCGCTGTGGTCGGTGTTGACCTGGTCGTGGATGGTGCCCGGGACGACCTGGTCGCCGGCGCCCATGGCGACGGTCACCTTTCCGTCGGCGCCGCGGTGGAACAGCTCACCGCCCGCCGACAGGCCCAGGTTCAGGGTGACGGAGACCGGCTCCTTGAGCGGCCACGCGATCCCGTAACGGCCCTTGCCCGTCAGCTGCTTGGTGACCTGGCGGAACTCCGGCCAGCTCCAGGGCCTCTCCGGAGTCGGGATGCGGACCCCGGAGGCCTTGAGGATCTTGGTGTTGGCGATCAGGACCCGCGGCTCCTGGAGGAAGGGCACCCCGTAGACCCCGCCGTCGAACGTGGCCGTCTGCCAGCTCTGCGCGGGGATGTCGCCGGTCAGCCGGTCGGGAAGAAGGGTTCGCAGATCGGCGAGGTATCCGCCGTACGCGAAGTCCGCGAGGTCGTCGGACGCGTCGTGGATGACGTCCGGCGCCTCACCGCCCTCGAAGGACGTGAGGAGCTGGTCGTGGACGCTGTCCCAACTGCCCTGGACGTACTGGACCTCGACATCGGGATGGCTCGCGTTCCACTCCTTCACCAGCTGCCTGTTGATGTCGACGGACTCCTTCTGCCAGGCCAGCGACTGGAAGCGGAGCTTGATCCTCCCGTCCGTCCCGCCGTCGCCGTCCCCGCCGCAACCGGTGAGCAGGAGGGCGAGCGCGGTTGCCGCCGCGGCGGCCGTTCGCACGAGTGCGCGCATCAGCTCTTCACCGCCCCGGCGAGCATGCCGCCCGTGATCCGCCGCTGAATGACGGCGAAGAGGACGAGCGAGGGAAGGGTGGCGAGGAACGCGGCGGCGGCGAGCGGGCCGAGGTCGCTCGCACCCTCCGCGCCGAGGAAGTGGGTCAGTACGACCGGCAGGGTCTGCTTCTCCGGTGTCTTGAGCAGAACGAGCGCGAAGAAGAACTCGTTCCACGCGGTGACGAACGCGAAGAGTGCGGTGGCGACGATCCCGGGTCCCAGCAGCGGGACGGTGACCGAGACGAGCGTCCGCAGCCGGCCCGCCCCGTCGACCGCCGCCGCCTCCTCCAGTTCTGGCGGCACGGCCCGTACATAGCCGACCAGCATCCACAGCGCGAACGGCAGCGCCCACACCACGTACACCATGATCAGCCCCCACAGGGTGTTGATCAGATGCAGGTGCTTGAGGACCAGGAAGAGCGGAATGATCAGCAGGACGAAGGGGAACGCCTGACTGACCACGACCCAGCCGGTGGCGGCCGTGGAGAGGCGCGAGCGGTGGCGGGCCATCACATAGGCCATCGGAGTCGCGATGACGACGGCGATGACACCGGCGGAGAGCGCGGCGATCAGTGAGTTGCCGGCGGCCCGCAGCAGTGGCTGTTCGTCGAAGGCCTGCCGGAAGTTGTCCAGCGTCGGGTGCTCGGGGATCCAGGTGGGGTGCAGGGAGCCCAGTTCGGGTGCGGGCTTGAAGGCGGTGGAGATCAGCCACAGGAACGGGAAGGCCAGGAAGACCAGATAACAGAGCAGCGCGGCGTACTGTCCGGCGCGTGCGGGCCTGCTGGTACGCAGACTCATCGGTCCTCGCCTCCCCTGAGCCGTCCGGCGAGGTACACGGCGAGGATCACGGAGATCACCGCGACCATCACACAGCCCATGGCCGCGGCGTAGCCGAACTGTCCGTACCGGAAAGCCTCTTCGTAGGCGAAGAGCATCGGCAGCCGGGTGCGGCCGCCGGGGCCTCCGTTGGTCAGCACGTAGACCAGGGCGAAGGCGTTGAAGTTCCAGATGAAGTTGAGCGCGGTGATGGAGAGGGCGACCGGCCGGAGCGCGGGCCAGGTGACGGTACGGAACCGGCGCCAGGCGCCCGCGCCGTCCAGGGCGGCAGCCTCGTGGAGCTCGTGCGGGGTGTTCTGCAGCCCCGCCAGCAGGGCGACCGTGGTCTGCGGCATGCCGGCCCAGATGCCGACGACGATCACCGCGGGCAGTGCGGTCGCGAGGCCGGTCAGCCAGTCCCGGCCGTCACCGAGCCCCAGGTCGCGGATGGTCTCGTTGAGGATTCCGGCGTCCGGGTTGTAGACGAGGCGCCACATGATGCCGACGACGACCTCGGGCATCGCCCACGGAATGATCGCCAGGGCGCGGGCCAGCCAGCGCATCCGCAGGTTCTCGTTGAGCAGCAGAGCGAGGCCCAGAGCCAGCACGAACTGCGGGACGGTGACGCCGAGCGCCCAGACCAGACCGATCCGGAACGACTCCCAGAACAGTCCGTCGTGGAGCAGGTCCTGGAAGTTCAGTACGCCGACCCACTGCGTGGACCGGGTGCGGCCGGACTGGGAGTCGGTGAACGCCAGCGCGATGCCGTAGAGCAGCGGCCCGACGCTGAGGACGAGGATCGGGATCAGCGCGGGCAACACCAGGAACCAGGTCCCGGCGTTGCGGTTGATCTGTCCGGGCCTCTTGCCACGCGGACCGCCCGGTGGACCGTGCCGTCCGGACTGCACGGTTGCATTCGCCAATGTCATGGATGCGACCCCCTTGCGTCATTCGACCGGCTCTATACCGTTCTGGCCGCTCAGGTGGCCTCCGCCATCGTGCTGACGGACCGTCGGTTCGTCAAGGCGGCCTGCACGGATGCGAAAATCGGAACCATGAATGAGATGCGAGCGCGCGAGGTGCTGACCGCCGCCGGACTGCCCGGCGACGCGGAGCTGATCGCGCTGGGCGAGAACGCGGTGTTCGGCGTGGGCGACCTGGTCGTCAAGATCGGCCGGGACGCCGTACGGAGCCCGGAACTGCTGGAACGGGCCGAACGCGAGGTGGCCGTGGCACAGTGGCTCACCGCGTCCGGTGTCCCCGCCGTGCGGGCCGCCGAGCCCGGAGCGCGGCTGGTCGAGGGCCACCCCCTGACGCTGTGGCACCGGCTGCCCGACGCGGTGCGGCCCGCCGAGCCGCGGGATCTGGCACCGCTGCTGAGCGCGGTGCATGCGCTGCCGGCCCCGGAGGGCCTCACCCTGCCCCGCCGGGAGCTGCTGGGCGGCGTCGAGCGGTGGCTGCGCCTGGCCGGCGAGGCGATCGATCCGGCGGACGCGGCGTACCTGCGTGAGCGCCGCGACGGATTCGCGGTGGCGGCCGCCGCACTGGTCCCCCATCTGCCCCCGGGCCCGATCCACGGCGACGCGCTCGCGCGCAACGTCCATGTCGGTCCGTCCGGGCCGGTCCTGGTGGACCTGGAGACCTTCTCCAGGGATCTGCGCGAGCACGATCTGGTGGTGCTCGCCCTGTCCCGCGACCGGTACGGGCTGGCGGCCGGGGCCTATGACGCCTTCACCTCGGCGTACGGGTGGGACGTACGGGAATGGGACGGTTGCGCGGTGCTGCGCGGGGCCCGGGAGACGGCGAGCTGCGCCTGGGTCGCCCAGCACGCCCCGGCCAACCCGAAGGCACTCGTGGAGTTCCGCCGCCGCGTGGCATCCCTGCGGGACGGGGACGCGGGGGTGCGGTGGTTCCCGTTCTGAGGCGGCTCACCGGGCGCGCACCGGTGAGCACGGGCCTCGATCGCCGGACCGGCTCAGGAAACAGTTCTCAATCGCCGGACCGGCTCAAGGAACTGTTCTCGATAGCCGAACGGTCCTGATGGCTCCGCGCCGGCTCCCGCACCGGCCAGCGGCTGTCGATGACCGCGTCCGCCGTGCCCTTGCGACGCAGGAACTGCTGGAAGTCGGCGGCCCACTCCGCGTACCAGGTGATCTGGCGCTCATGAAGCTCAGGCGCCGACATCGCGGCCACCGAGTCGTGCCGGGCGGCTATCGCGTACGCCACCCGCACCGCCGCAAGCGCGTCCGCCCCCGCGTCGTGTGCTCCCCCGTGGACCACGCCGTACTCGACGCAGACCGCTTCGAGGTTGCGCTTGCCCTTGCGGTAGCGGTCGACGGCCCGGTCGATCGTGTACGGGTCGATCACCGGCCCGATCCCCGCCCCGTCGAGCCGGTCGCTGAGCGAGGGCAGCCCGTGGCGGCGCAACTCGGCCGTCAGCAGCGTCAGGTCGAAGGCCGCGTTGTACGCGACCACCGGGACGCCCTGGCGCCAGTACCCGGTCAGGGTGTCGGCGATCTCGTCGGCCACCTCACGCACCGGCCGGCCCTCCGCCGCCGCCCGCTCGCTGCTGATGCCGTGGATCGCGGACGCCTGCGCGGGGATCCGGATCCCCGGATCGGCCAGCCAGGCGTGCCGGCTCACCGGATCACCTTCGCTGCCGTCGACACGGACGACCGCGGCTGTCACGATCCGGGCCTCCAGCGGTTCCGTACCCGTCGTCTCCAGGTCGAATCCGACCAGCGCCTGCCGGTGCCAGCTCATCCCGTACCTCCTTCGTGGTGCTCCCCCAGATGACGACCACCCTCGCACGGGGCACTGACAACGAGCAGGGCCCCTCCTGAGGAGCGGTCCCTCAGGAGACCGGCCGGGAGTCCGTCCACACGGATTCGAACTCCTCGCGGTACGTCTCGAACAGCCCGTGCTCGCTGTCCTGGCCGGCCCGGACGACCGCCCGTCCGCCGCCCCGCAGAACCAGCACCGGCGCCTCCATGCCGCGCGCCCTGCGCAGGTAGGTCTGGACGACCCCCACGGCGTCGGCGCCGTCGCCGTCCACCAGGTACGCCGTGAAGCGCGGTGTCTCGTCGAAGACATGGATCTCGAAGGCGCCCGGGTCGCGGAGCTTGGAGCGGACCCGGCGCATGTGGAGGATGTTCATCTCCACCGAGCGGCTCAACTCGCCCTTCTTGAGGCCGAGCTCCCGCTCCCGGCGCTTGACCGCGCTGCTGGCCGGGTTGATGAAGAGCAGCCGGATCCGGCAGCCCGACTCCGCCAGCCGGATCAGCCGCCGGCCGGAGAAGTTCTGGACCAGCAGATTGAGCCCTATCCCGATCGCGTCCAGCCGGCGCGAACCACCGAAGAGGTCCTCGGCGGGCAGCTGGCGCTGGAGCCGCACCCGGTCGGGATGGACGGACACCACATCCGCGTACCGGTCTCCGACGAGCTCCTCCACGGCGTCGACCGGAAGACGGTCGGCGGACGGGACGGCCGCGCCGCTGCCCAGGATCTCCAGCAGCCGGGCGGAGGCCCGCTCGGCCTGTGCCAGCACCGCCTCGTTGAGGGCGCGGTTGCGGGAGACCACGTTGCGGGCGACCTCCAGCTCGTCCAGGGCCAGCTCGACGTCGCGCCGGTCGTCGAAGTACGGCTCGAAGCAGGGCCAGTGCTGGACCATCAGCTCACGCAGCTGCGGAAGCGTGAGGAAGCTCAGGACGTTGTCGTCGGCCGGGTCCAGCAGATAGCCCTTGCGGCGGGACACCTCACGCACGGCGACGGCGCGCTGCACCCACTCCTGCCCGGCGGGTCCCGCCGCGGCCACCACCCATTCCTCGCCGTGGACCGGTTCGTAGATGGGCCGGAGCACCGCGGCGACGACGGCACGCAGCCGCTGCTCCACGAGATTCAGCCAGATGTAGGCGCGCCCGGCCCGCTGCGCACGGGTGCGCACCTCGCTCCAGGCCTCCGCGCCCCAGTCCAGTTCCGCACCGATCTCCAGGGGCTGCGCAAGCGAAACCGCCCCGGGCGGGACATCAGCCGAATCCCCCTCGTGACCCGTGTCACCTGGGGGCAGCTCGAACCCTCCCGAGCTCACCCGCGCACCGCCTTCCACTCCCCCACCAACGATCAAGGAAGGGTACTCCGGGAGCGGGAGCCGGTGCAGCCGGATGCGCAGGCTCCTTTACCAACTCCCCTGCGGTGAACGCGCGTTCCGTGCGGCGAGATCTGCCGGAGTGAGCGGATTCATAGTGATTAAACACCCCACCCCAAGCCGCATTCCGGACAACCGGCCGGGCACGGGTGCCGGATTCCGGTTCCGGGCTGCACGGAGAGGCCCGATGTTGACCGGACCGGGCGACGCCGCCCCCATTTGCCGACCGGTCCTAGGTAAGGGCCGCTCTTTCGGGGAAGATCTGCCCCAGGGAGCCCGCATTCCCCAGGCAACCGCATCAGAAGTGGAAGAGTCGAACCTATGCAGGTCTGGCCGGGACAGGCGTACCCCCTCGGTGCCACGTACGACGGCGCCGGGACCAACTTCGCGGTCTTCTCGGAGGCCGCCCACCGAATCGAGTTGTGCCTGCTGCACGACGACGGTTCCGAGACGGCGGTGGAGCTGAGGGAGACCGACGCCTTCGTCCGCCATGCCTACCTGCCCGGGGTGATGCCCGGTCAGCGATACGGATTCAGGGTGCACGGGCCGTACGAACCGCAGCGCGGGGCCCGCTGCAACTCCGCCAAGCTGCTCCTGGATCCGTACGCGCGGGCGGTCGCCGGACAGATCCAGTGGGGCGAGGCGGTGTACGGCTATCCGTTCGGCCGGCCCGACGCGCGCAACGACCTCGACTCCGCGCCGCACACCATGACCTCGGTCGTGGTGAACCCCTACTTCGACTGGGGCGACGACCGGCGGCCCCGTACGGACTACCACCGCACGGTGATCTACGAGGCCCATGTGAAGGGTCTGACGATGCTTCACCCGGGGCTGCCGAAGGAGTTGCGGGGTACGTACGCGGGACTGGCCCATCCGGAGGTCATCGCGCATCTGACGGAGCTCGGGGTCACGGCGATCGAATTAATGCCGGTGCACCAGTTCGTCCAGGACCACCGGCTGGCGGACGCGGGCCTCGCCAACTACTGGGGCTACAACACCATCGGTTTCTTCGCCCCGCACAACGCCTACGCCTCCTGGGGCGACCGGGGCGAGCAGGTACTGGAGTTCAAGCAGGCCGTGCGCGCCCTGCACCAGGCCGGCATCGAGGTGATCCTCGACGTGGTCTACAACCACACGGCGGAGGGAAACCACCTGGGGCCGACGCTCTCCTTCCGGGGGCTGGACAACGCCTCGTACTACCGGCTCGCCGACGACCAGCGGTACTACATGGACACCACGGGGACCGGGAACTCCCTGCTGATGCGCTCCCCGCACGTGCTCCAGCTGATCATGGACTCGCTGCGCTACTGGGTGACCGAGATGCATGTGGACGGCTTCCGCTTCGATCTGGCGGCCACGCTGGCCCGGCAGTTCCACGAGGTGGACCGGCTGTCGTCGTTCTTCGACCTGGTGCAGCAGGACCCGGTGGTCAGCCAGGTGAAGCTGATCGCCGAGCCGTGGGACGTGGGCGAGGGCGGCTACCAGGTGGGGAACTTCCCGCCGCTGTGGACCGAGTGGAACGGGAAGTACCGGGACACGGTGCGCGACCTGTGGCGCGGTGAGCCCCGGACCCTGGCCGAGTTCGCCGGCCGGCTGACGGGCTCCTCCGACCTGTACCAGGACGACGGGCGGCGGCCGCTCGCCTCGATCAACTTCACCACCTGCCACGACGGATTCACCCTGCACGACCTGGTCTCGTACAACGACAAGCACAACGAGGCCAACGGCGAGGGCAACCGGGACGGCGAGAGTCACAACCGGTCCTGGAACTGCGGTGTGGAGGGTGAGACGGACCGCCCCGAGGTGCTGGAGCTGCGCGAGCGGCAGATGCGCAACTTCATCGCCACGCTGATGCTGTCCCAGGGCGTGCCGATGCTGAGTCACGGCGACGAGTTCGGCCGTACGCAGCGGGGCAACAACAACGGTTACTGCCAGGACAGCGAGCTGTCGTGGGTGCACTGGCCGGAACCGGCCGGGGCGGCGGGCGACGACGATGCGGAGGGCGACGGGCAGGACGGCGGCGACGGCCTCGGCAGCAGTCTGCTGGAGTTCACCCGGGCGATGGTGTGGCTGCGCCGCGACCATCCCGTCTTCCGGCGCCGGCGGTTCTTCCACGGGCGCCCCGTGGAAGGCACCCACGACGAGCTCTCCGACATCGCCTGGTTCACGCCCGAGGGCGAGGAGATGACCCAGCGGGACTGGCAGGCGGCGCATGCCAAGGCGCTGACGGTCTTCCTGAACGGGCACGCCATCTCGGAACCGGGACCGCGCGGGGAGCGGATCTCCGACGACTCGTTCCTGCTGATGTTCAACGCCGGAGCCGAAACGCTCGAATTCGCCGTTCCCGTCAACCACGGGCGGCAGTGGCTGGCTGTCGTCGACACCGCCCGCCCGGACGGTGTGCTGACCGGTGCGGGGCCGAAGGTGGCGGCGGGCGATCGGGTGACGCTGGTGGGACGGAGCATGGTGGTGCTCCAGCGACCGGCGTAAAGGGAAAGGCCGGGCCCGCGTGGAAGGAAGCCCGCCGTCGCGGGGCCGCCGCTCGTGCACTCGTCCGTGCCCGGGTGACACAGGCGGCCCGGATCTGGGTACGAACGTTCCCATGACGCCTTCCGCCACGTACCGGCTCCAGCTCCAGCCGGAGTTCCCGTTCTCGGCCGCCGAGGACGCCGTGCCGTATCTCGCCTCCCTCGGCGTCTCCCATCTGCACCTGTCACCGGTGCTCGAGGCCGTGCCCGGCTCACGGCACGGCTACGACGTCGTCGACCACAGCCGGGTACGCGCCGAGCTGGGCGGCGAGGAGGGGCTGCGCCGGCTGGCCCGCACCGCACGGGAACACGGGCTCGGGCTCGTCCTGGACATCGTGCCGAACCACATGGCCGCCGACCCCCGGCACAACCACGCACTGCGCGAGGTCCTGCGCGAGGGGCCCGGCTCCCCGTACGCCCGCTGGTTCGACATCGACTGGGCGGCGGGCGACGGGCGGATCCTGCTGCCCGTCCTCGCCGGACGCATCGGCGAGGAGACGGACCGGCTGCGGGTCGACGGGGACGTGCTGCGCTACGGCGAGCAGGAGTTCCCGCTGCGGGCCGGCACCGCCCACCTCGATCTGCCCGAACTGCTGGACGCCCAGCACTACCGGCTCGGCTGGTGGCGGCTGGCCCGCACCGAGCTGAACTACCGGCGGTTCTTCACCATCTCCGAGCTGATCGGGGTGCGGGTGGAGGACCCCGAGGTGTTCGCCGCCTCCCACGCCAAGATCCTGGAGCTGGTACGGGACGAGGTCGTCGACGGCCTGCGGATCGACCACCCGGACGGGCTCGCCGACCCGGCCGGCTATCTGGAGCGGCTCTCCGAGGCGAGCGGCGGGGCGTGGACGGTGGTGGAGAAGATCCTCACCGGGCCCGAGCCCCTGCCGGCGGGCTGGGCCGTGGCCGGGACGACGGGGTACGACGCGCTTCACCGGATCGACGGGCTCTTCGTCGACCGGGCGGGCGCGGCCGAGCTGCTCGGCGGCTACCGGGAGTACGCCTCCCCGGCGGGCGACCGGGGAGGCTACTGGACGGCGACCGTGCGCCGGGCCGCGTACCGCGTCGTCACCCATGAACTGGCCGCCGAGACCGAGCTGCTGACCCGGCTCGCGTCACGCATCTGCGCCCAGGACCCCGCGCTGCGCGACCACGCCCCCTGGGCCCTGCACACCGCCGTGCGCGAACTGCTGGTCCGGGTCCCGGTGTACCGCCCCTATGTGACGGCGGGCGGCCCCTGCACGGAGACGGCCGGGGCGACGCTCGACCCGGTCGCGGTGAGCGATGCCAAGGCGGCGTTCGCGGTGCGGGAGGAGGCGGCGGCCGTCGACGTGGTGCGGGAGCTGGCCCTGGGGCGGCTCGGCGGGGGCGAGGACCGGGCGGCGTTCTGTGCCCGCTTCGCCCAGACCGCTTCCGCGCTGCGCGCCAAGGCGGTCGAGGACACGGCGTATTACCGGTACGTGCCGCTGATCTCGGCCAACGAGGTGGGCGGTGATCCGGGGCAGCCGGCGGTGGCGCCGGAGGCGTTCCACACCTTCTGTGCACGGCTCGCCCGCGACTGGCCCGCCACCGGCACGGCCCTGACGACGCACGACACCAAGCGCAGCGCCGACGTCCGGGCGGGTATCGCGGTGCTGTCGCAGTGCCCCGGGCAGTGGACGGAGCTGGTCGCCGAGCTGACGCGGACGGCCCCCGCCGCCCCCGATCCGCAGCTCGCCTGGCAGGCATGGCAGACCGCGATCGGCTGTGTGGGGTTCCCGCCCGGGGAGCAGGCCGCCCGGCTGGAGCCGGCGCTGCTGAAGGCGGTGCGCGAGTCGGGCCTGTTCACGAGCTGGACCGAACCCGATCCGCTGTACGAGCGGGTGGCTACGGACTTCGTGGCCGCCGGTCCGGCCGCCGACACCGGTCCGGTGCGGGCGCTGCTGGAACGGTTCGCCGGGACTCTCGCCCCGCATGTGCGGGCCAATGTGCTGGGCGCGGCGCTGGTGCACCTGACGATGCCGGGGGTGCCGGATCTCTACCAGGGCACGGAGCGGGAGTATCTGGCGCTGGTCGACCCGGACAACCGGCGGCCCTTCGCACCGCCCGCCGACGACGCGCCCACAGACGAGAAGGAGGCGCTCACCTCGGCGGCGCTGCGGCTGCGACGGGAGCGGCCCGAGGTGTTCGGCGAGTCGGGTACGTATGCCCCCCTCGCCGCTTCCGGTCCGGCGGCGGCGCACTGCCTGGCCTTCGGCCGCTCGGGCGAGGTCGTGACCGCGGTGACCCGGCTGTCGCTGCGGCTGGCGGAGTCGGGCGGCTGGCGCGGAACGGAGCTGGCGCTGCCGGACGACGGGGTGTGGAGCGATCTGCTGACGCCGGGCCGGAAGTTCTCCGGCGGCACGGTCCCGGTGGCGGAGCTGTTCGCCGCGCGGCCGGTGGCTCTTCTTACCCGGGCTGGACGAGAAGGGAGCGCGGGCCCCGCGTGAGCAGGCCGGTGGCGGCCGGGCGGAATCCGTCCGCCCAGCGCAGGGCGGGCATCGCGTCGAGCAGGGCGCGCAGCCCCTGTTCGGCCTCCATCCGGCCCAGCAGCACGGCGGGACAGCCCGCGGGGCCGGGCGTGCCGCGGTCCTGGTCGCGACGGAAGGGGTCGAAGACGTCCGGTGCGGCGAACCGTTCCGGGTCGCGCCCCGCCGAGCCGATCAGGCAGGCGACGGGCGCCCCGGCCGGCAGGGTGCCGCCGCTGAGGGTGACCTCGGCGACGGTGCGGCGCAGCACGACCTGGACAGGCGGGTCGCGGCGCAGCGACTCGGTCCAGGCCCGGCCGGTGAGCGCGGGTTCGATGCGCAGGGCGGCCAGCAGGTCGGGGTCGTCCAGCAGATTGGCGAGCAGGGAGGCGAGGGCGGTCTCGCGCAGTCCGGTGTGCCTGGTGCAGGGGCCGGCGTCGGCGGCCGCGCGGGTGCCCGCGCCCGCCCCGGCTCCGACGGGCAGCCAGCGGCAGAACTCCTCGACGAGATCGGCCTGCGGGCGTCCGGCGATGCGCCGGGCCAGCACATAGGCGGTCCGCTCGACGCGAGACGCCAGATGTGCGGGAACGGAGCCGGCCGCCACCGCGTACCGGTCGCGGGGCAGACAGCGGGCACTGCCGTGGCAGAGCCCGAGCGGGGCCGGGCCGCCCCTGGGTGCCCCGTCGTGCGGGAAGCCCGCGAACCTCGGGTCCGTGAGGGCGGTGGCCACGTCGTCGTGCCGGCTGACGAGCCAGGCGCCCAACGGCGCGTCGTAAGTGAGCGGGTACTCCTCGCGGAGCACCCGGTAGAGCCGGTACGGGTCGTGCGCCGCACCCGGCGCGAGAAGACTGGGACCGCCGCCGGCCCGGGCCGCGCGGCGGGGCAGCGTGGACGGGCGCCGGACGGTGCGGCCTTCGGGCGAGGGCGTGGGGGCCGGTATGTCTCCGGACGTGTCTGCCTGCATGACGTACCCCCCGGGGCGTTCGGTGCGCCGGTGCGCGGCGCGATCCCTCTCAGGGGATCACCTGAACGGGCCTGCCGCAGTCGGCGTGCGGCCGTCCGGGTGATGCGCCGCCCTGCGTCCGGCATGTCCCACCGGTCGGACGCGGCTCAGTCGAGGTCCTCGAACGCGGGACGCCGGCCCGCGCGGCGCCGTACGAATCCGCGCCGGCCGGCGAGGAGGGTGATGCACGTCCAGCCGACGACGCCCATGACAAGCATGCTGAGCCGGCCACCCGAATCGACGTCGGAGGCGGCTTCCAGCGGGACGACCCTCTTCGGGTCGCTGATGACCTCGATCCGGTCGCCCACCTCCCAGTCCGGGTTGTCCCCGTTGTAGTTCAGGGTCTCCTCAAGCTCCCCGAGCCGGCCCTCAAGGGTGAAGCGGTGATTCGACCCGCCGTTCGCGGCGGCGCTGTCTGCGGTGACGCGGACGGTCTCGCGCACACCCCGGCCGTCGAGCGCCGCTTCGGGCGCGTACTGGACCGAGCCCACGAGCACGAACACCGCCGGCAGAACGGAGAGGGCGGCGAGCCACCATGCGTGATGGAGGAAACGCAGGACGATCACGAGGACGAAACAGCCGATGACGCCGGTGACGATCGGGACGGCCTCCATGCCCAACGCGAGGTAGGAGATGCCCGTGTTGACCGCGGCGATGATCCAGCCCAGTACCACCACAGCGAGTGTGAACAGAAAGTACCCTCCCCGGTCCACATGCGGACTGTGTGCCTTCTTCATGTCCACTGCAGTCATCGGGGCAGCATAGACAACCGGCCCAGCACCGCCCTTGGCCCGGTACCCGGGCCAAGGGAATCGGGGTGCGGGGCAGCGCCGGATCCCCGTCCGGGTCACTTGCCGGTCCGTGGACCCGGCGGCCAGGACGAAACCAGGAGTTCGATGAACGCGGCGGCCGCACCGGTCGGTTCCACTCGGGAGAAGGCCGCGAGCTCCCGGCGCCACGGCGGGTCCACGGTGAGCACCGCGCAGTCCTCCCCGACCGCACCCCGTACGACGTGTGCGGGAGCCGTCGCGACACCGACCCCGGCCGCCGCCATACGCACCGCGGTCGACGTGTGCTCGGTGCGCACCGCCGTACGGGGCTCGAATCCGTCCCGGGCACAGGCCCAGTCGAGGAACGGGCGGCCCTCCACGACCGCTTCCATCGCGCAGCGCACCCACGGACGGTCGGCGAGTTCGCGCAGCCGGACCGAAGCCCGCCCGGCGAGGGGGTCGTCGAACGGGACGACCAGGACGATGTCCTCCGCCCCGATAGGGACCACCGGGCCGGACCAGTGCGGGGGCGGCGGGCCGACGGCGAGGTCGGCGGTGCCGCGTTCGATCTGTTCCTCCAGGGCCTCCGTGGTGGCGTACTCGTGCAGCACGAGGCCGACCCCGGGGTGGGTGGACCGCCAGCGGGCGAAGACGTCGGGGAGGATGCCGACGGCGATCGGGTGCACGGTGGCGATGTGCAGTTCGCCGCCCTCCACGCCCGCCGCCGCCCGCGCCGCGCGCCTGGCCTGGGCGGCACTGCGCACGGACCGTTCGGCATGGGGCAGGAAGGCGCGGCCCATCGAGGTCAGCCGGACACCACGCGGCAGCCTTTCGAGCAGGGCGCCGCCGATGGCCTTCTCCAGGGCCTTGATCTGGTGGGACAACGCCGGCTGGGTGACGTGGAGGAGCTCGGCGGCCCGGGTGAAGGAGGACTCCTCGACGACTGTGAGGAAGTACTCCATCTGCCGCAGACTCATCGCGCCCGTCCCCTGCCCTCAGCCATAAACATCGTCTATCGAATCCACATAAACCTTGCCTTGGACTCATGGTAAGGGCCGGGCGGAAGGTGGGGACATGACACAGCAGCAGTACGTGAACGAGACCGACGTCGTGGTCATCGGCGGGGGGACGGGCGGCTACTCCACCGCGCTGCGGGCGGCCGCGCTCGGTCTGGAGGTGGTCCTCACCGAACGGGACAAGGTGGGAGGCACCTGCCTGCACCGGGGCTGTATCCCCAGCAAGGCGATGCTGCACGCCGCCGAACTGGTCGACGGCATCGTGGAGGCCCGGGAACGCTGGGGTGTGAAGGCGACCCTGGAGTCGGTGGACTGGCCGGCGCTCGTCGCCACCCGCGACGACATCGTGGCCCGCAACCACCGGGGCGTGGAGGGACATCTGGCCCATGCGGCGGTCGAAGTGTTGCACGGCAGTGCCGAGTTGACCGGTACGCGCAGCGTCCGGATCGAGGGGTACGGGGAAGTCGCCGCCCGCCGCGGCATCGTGCTCGCGACCGGCTCGCGGCCGCGGATGCTGCCCGGCCTGACAGCCGACGGGAGGCGCGTGGTCACCAGTGACGACGCACTGTTCGCGCCCGGCCTGCCGGAGTCGGTCCTGGTGCTGGGCGGCGGGGCGATCGGGGTCGAATACGCCTCGCTGCACCGGTCGATGGGGGCGAGAGTCACTCTGGTGGAGGCCGCCGACCGGCTTGTTCCGCTGGAGGACGCCGAGGTGTCACGTCATCTGACGCGTGGTCTGAAGAAGCGCGGAATCGATGTGTTGACGGGGGCGCGGCTGCTGGACGCGGCCGTCCTCGACAACGGGGTGGAGGCCACGGTCCGCACTTCGCGCGGCGAGAACCGGACGGTGGAGGCGGAGCGGCTGCTCGTAGCGGTCGGCCGGGCCCCGGTGACGGACGGTCTGGGTCTCGCGGCGGCGGGCCTCGCCACCGATGAGCGCGGGCATGTGGCGCCCGCGGACTGGTCGCGGCTGGAGACCGCCGTGCCGGGGATCCACGTCGTGGGGGACCTGCTGCCGCCGCCGTCCCTCGGGCTGGCCCACGCATCCTTCGCCGAGGGGCTGCTGGTCGCCGAGACGCTGGCCGGTCTGCGGCCGGCGCCGGTGGACTACGCGGCGGTGCCCAGGGTCACGTACTCCGCACCGCAGACCGCGTCCGTGGGGCTCTCCGAAGCACAGGCCCGTGACGCCGGGCACGATGTCGCGGTCAACACGATGCCGCTGGCGGCCGTTGCCAAGGGCATGGTGCACGGACAGGGCGGCATGGTGAAGGTGGTCGCGGAGCGCGGCGGCCGGGTCCTCGGGGTGCACCTGGTCGGGCCGCACGTCTCGGAGATGATCGCCGAGAGTCAGCTGATCGTCGGCTGGGACGCCGAACCGTCCGACGTGGCCCAGCACATCCACCCGCACCCGACGCTCTCGGAGGCGGTCGGCGAGGCCTTCCTCACCCTGGCGGGCCGCGGGCTGCACCAGCAGGCGTGAACGCCTGCGTTCATGCCGGCGGCCGGAGCGCGGGCGCGGAGAGCCGGAAGGTCATCCTGCCGAAGCTCACCTGGTCCCCCTCGCGCACCGACACCGTCCCCGTGACGCGCTGGCCGTTGACGCAGGTGCCGTTGGTCGAGCCGAGGTCGCGCAGCACCCACCGGCCGCCGTGCGCGGTGAGTTCGGCGTGCATCCGGGACACCGTCTCGTGGCTGAGGCGGAGTCCGTTGCCCGGGTCGCGGCCGATCCGCAGGGGGTGCGGACTCGGCGCCGGGAGCAGCAGCTTGGGCAGCCGCTCGGCCCACCACGCCCTGCGCACCCGCTCGGGGAAGCCGGAGACCCCGCCGACGGCCCGGAACAGGTGCCGCGACCATCGGCCGTTGCGCTCCAGGTCGGCGGTGAGGGCCTCCAGTTCCTCGGAACGGCCGGCGGTCAGAGCCAGTTCCATGCGTCGCATGAAGGTGTCGTGGGAGAGCTTGCCCTGTGCCGCGCCCTCTCTGAGCACACCGAGAACACGGTCGCGCTGGGCGTCGGACAGCCGCGCGGGATACGTGTGGGACTCGAAGGAGGACGTCACAGAGCCAATTGTCGGCCCGACGGCCCCGGAGTGTCCAGAACAACCACGATTCCCGCCCTCCTGACCTGCACGCCCCCTGAATATTCAGGGGGCGTGCGCGCCGGACGTTGCTACTGTCGGCCGCCGCGCCGTCCCGGCAACCGCCGGGGCGAGGCCGTACACCTCTGGGGGATTCGTGCTCGACGCACCACTCGGCCTGACCATCCGTCCGATGTGCGGCCCGGAGGAGCTGGACCTCTTCTGCCGGCTGTCCTACGTCCTCGACCACGAACTCGCGGACGATCTCGCGACGGGCCGACGCCGTCCGGAGTGGATGTGGGTGGCCCTGCGGGGCGACCGGGTGGTGGCGCGGATCGCCTGGTGGAGCAAGGACGGCAAGGAGCCGCTCTTCCTCGACTTCTTCGACCTGGACGACACGCTGCCCGAGCCCGAGCGTGGAGAGGTGGGGCTGCGGCTGCTGGAGACGGCGACCGCCGCCGTCGTTCCGGCCGGCGCCGCGCGCCCCGACTACGGGCGGTTCGTGCCGCCCGACTGGCGCGAGGACCCGGCCGCCCGTGACGTCGTCGAGGCCCGCATCCGGGTCATGGAACGCACCGGCGCCCGGATGCTCGTGGAGCGGCTGCGCCTGGAGTGGCGGGCGGGCACCCCCGTACCGGCCGACAGTGGCCGGCTGCGGTTCCGCCCGGTCGCCGGGCGCGAGGACCTTCTCGCGTTGATGGCGCCGGTGCTGGAGGGCACCCTCGACGCCCACGGACAGCAGGACCTGGCGTCCGGGCTGTCGGCGCGCGAGGCCGCGGAGAAGCATTACGACGAGGAGTTCGCCCACTACTCCACCCCGCAGGAGTGGTGGCGCGTCGCCGAACTCCCGGACGGCGAGCCGGTCGGTTTCGTCGTCCCAGCCCGCAACAGCTACAACCCGATCATCGCGTACATCGGTGTCGTGCCTGCGCAGCGCGGTCACGGTTACATCGACGAACTCCTTGCCGAGGGCACCCGGGTTCTCGCCGGACAGGACGGTGTGGAGCGCATCCGGGCCGCGACGGACCTCGGCAACGTGCCGATGGCGAAGTCCTTCGCGCGTCTGGGATACGTGAACTTCGAGCGCGCCTTCGACATGGTGTGGGACGACTGACGGGGTCGGTGTGCGGGCCGTCCGAATCCCTTGGACGGCCCGTTCGACGGGCTGGTGCCGCGTCCGTCAAGGTTCGCCCGCACAGGAGCGGCGTCAGGTGCGTGCTCTCGGCGTGCCTCACTCGTCGGCCGTGCCACTTTCGGGCACCGCTGCACCACAGTGGGCGACGGCGGGGAGTACCGGCACGAGTGGACCTGGATCGCCCTGCGCGACGACACCGCCATCGCGAGGGCCGCCTGGTGGGCGACGGCTGGAGCGGGGGCCGGTGCGTGGACGCGCGTCAGCCCCCGTGCCCGCGCTGTTCCCTGATGACGTCGCGGTACCAGGCGTACGAGTCCTTGGGGGTGCGGCGCAGCGTCTCGTAGTCGATGTGGACCAGGCCGAAGCGCTTGCTGACCCCTTCGGTCCACTCGATGTTGTCGGTGAGCGACCAGGTGAAGTAGCCGCGTACGTCGACGCCCGCGTCGATGGCCTCCCGCAGGGCGCCCAGGTGACCGTCGATGAAGGCGATCCGGCGGGTGTCCGCGGTGGGTTCGTCGACGGCGCAGCCGTTCTCGGTGATGTAGAGCGGAGGGAGCCGGTCCCCATAGCGGTCCCGCAGCTGGACCAGGGTCTCGCGCAGGCCGTCGGGGACGACGGGCCAGCCGAAGTCCGTCGTCTCGTAGCCCTCGATCTCCCTTATGCCGAAGGGGAGTTCGGCGGGCATGCCGAAGCCGGCGAAGGTGTCGAGGGCGTCGGCCCTGGGGGCGCCGACCAGGGTCGGGTTGTAGTAGTTGACGCCGTACCAGTCGAGCGGGGTGGAGATGGTCCGCAGGTCGTCCTCGACGGGGCCCGGCATCAGCGCGGCGAAGTTCTCGTCCGGGTAGCGGCCGGTGAGGAGCGGGTCGGCGAACAGCCAGTTGGTGAGGGTGTCGTACAGCTCGGCGCCGAAGCGGTCCTCCTCGGACTCGCCGGCGGTCCAGACCGGGGAGTGCGAGACGGCGATGCCGATGTTCTCGGCTCCGGCGGCCCGCAGTGCGCGTACGGCCAGGCCGTGGGCGAGCAGCTGGTGGTGGGCCGCGGGCAGCGCGTCGAAGAGAAGGGAGCGGCCGGGGGCGTGCTCGCCGAGTGCGTAGCCCAGCATGGTCACTTCGGCGGGTTCGTTGAGGGTGATCCACATGGGTACGCGATCGGCGAGCCGCTCGGCGACGATGCCCGCGTACTCGGCGAAACGGTAGGCCGTGTCCCGGTTCAGCCAGCCGCCGGCCTCGTCCAGCGGGAGCGGGGTGTCCCAGTGGTACAGGGTGGGGGCCGGGGTGATGCCGTGGGCGCAGAGTTCGTCGACCAGGCGGTCGTAGAAGTCGAGCCCCTGTGGGTTGACCGGTCCGCTGCCGCCGGGGACGACGCGCGGCCAGCTCACCGAGAACCGGAAGGCGTCGGCGCCGAGTCCGGCCAGCAGGGCGACGTCCTCGCGGTAGTGCCGGTGGAAGCCGGTGCCGCGGGTGGTGTCGGTGCCGTCCTTGATCCGTCCGGGCTGCGCGGCGAAGGCGTCCCAGCCGGAGGGTCCCTTTCCGTCGGTGTCGGCGGCGCCCTCGGTCTGGAAGGCGGAGGCGGAGGCTCCCCACAGGAAACCGGGCGGGAAGAGCGGCACAGTCATCTCGGCCTCCACAGCCGTAAGTGGGAGTGCGTAGGTCAGAACCCGGCAGGGCAATGATCAGAACCAGAACCAGATCCAGACCTTAATCGCCAGTTACGGACTCGATCCAGTGTCGCGGGTCGAAGATCGCGCCGTCTGCCGACCATGGGCCGGTAGCCGGAAACGAGGGAGCGCTGCATGTTGTTCCAGGTATGGGCACCGGACGCGGAATCGGCCGCTCTGCGGCTGTCGGGTGAGCTGCGGACGATGGAGCGTGATCCGGACCGGGCCGGCTGGTGGAGGACCGAGGCGGAGGCCGCGGCCGGCGACCGCTACGGATTCGCCCTCGACAGCGGCCCGGCGCGCCCCGATCCCCGCTCACGCCGCCAGCCGGACGGGCCGGACGGCGAGAGCGCCGTCGTCGACCACGACGCGTACACCTGGCGCACCGACGACTGGGCGGGGCGCGGGCTGCCGGGCGCGGTCCTGTACGAGCTGCACATCGGTACGTACACCGCCGAGGGCACCTTCGACGCGGCGGCGGACAGGCTGGGGCATCTCGCCGAGCTGGGCGTCACCCATGTGTCACTGATGCCGGTCTGCCCGTTTCCCGGCGTCCACGGGTGGGGGTACGAGGGGGTGTCGCTGTGGGCCGTGCACGAACCGTACGGCGGCCCCGAGGGACTGAAGCGCTTTGTCGACACGGCGCACGGGCTGGGGCTCGCGGTCGTCCTGGACGTGGTCCACAACCACCTCGGTCCCTCCGGCAACTACCTCCCCGTCTTCGGTCCGTACTTCACCGAGACGCACCACACCCCGTGGGGCGCTGCGGTCAATCTGGACGCGCCGGGCTCCGACGAGGTGCGGGCCTTCCTGCTGGGCAGCGCGCTCGCCTGGTTGCGCGACTACCGGCTGGACGGGCTGCGCCTCGACGCGGTCCACGCGCTGGCCGACACCCGGGCGCTGACGTTCCTGGAGGAACTGTCCGCGGCCACCGACGCGCTCTCGGCCGAGCTGGGCCGCCCGCTCGCGCTGATCGCCGAGTCCGACCTCTGCGACCCGCGCACGACGGCTCCGCGCGAGTCGGGCGGCATCGGTCTGCACGCCCAGTGGAACGACGACTTCCACCACTGTCTGCACACCGCGCTGACCGGTGAGGCCCAGGGCTACTACGCGGACTTCGCCGCCGCCCCGCTGGCCGGGCTCGCCAAGACCGTGACGAGCGCCTTCTTCCACGACGGCACGTACTCCACCTTCCGGGGACGTACGCACGGCCGTCCCGTCGACGTCACCCGCAGCGCCGCGCACCGCTTCGTCGGCTACGCCCAGACGCACGACCAGATCGGAAACCGGGCGCTCGGCGACCGGCTCGCCGCCTCCCTCTCCCCCGGCCTGCTGGCCTGCGCGGCGGCACTCGTGCTGACCGGTCCCTTCACCCCGATGCTGTTCATGGGTGAGGAGTGGGGCGCCCGTACGCCCTGGCAGTTCTTCACCGATCACACCGATCCTGAGCTGGCCGAGGCCGTACGCACCGGCAGGCGGCGGGAGTTCGGCGCGCACGGCTGGGCCGAGGAGGACATCCCCGACCCTCAGGACCCGGCCACCCGCGACCGTTCCTGCCTGGACTGGAGCGAACCGCAGCGTGAACCGCACGCCCGCCTGCACGCCTGGAACCGCGAACTGATCGCGCTGCGCCGCGCCCTGCCCGACCTCTGCGACCCGGACCTGGCGACGGTGCGGACGGCATACGACGACGAGGCCCGCTGGCTGGCGTTTCGCCGGGGCGATCTGCGGATCGCGGTCAACCTCGACGAGAAGCCGGCCACCATCCCGCTGGGCGGCGGCCGGCACCGCAGCGGCGGGGGCCGGGTGTTGGCCGCCTGGCTGCCCGTCGACGCACCCGGCGCGGACGGGGCGCTGCATCTGCCGCCGGAGTCGTGCGTGGTGCTGGCCGACGACTGATCGGCGGCCGGCCGCCTCTACTCGACGATCGCCAGTTCGCGCGCGGTGGCGTTGAGGCGCCGGCCGCCGTCCTCGGTGACGGTCACGATGTCCTCGATCCGGACGCCGAACCGGCCCGGCAGATAGATGCCGGGCTCCACGGAGAAGCACATGCCGGGGACGAGCGGCAGCTCCTCGCCCTCGATCATGTACGGGGGTTCGTGGGTGGTGACGCCGATGCCGTGGCCGGTGCGGTGGATGAAGCGTTCGCCGTAGCCGAACTCGGTGACGACGGCGCGGGCCGCCCGGTCGATCTCCTGGCAGGCGACACCGGGCCGCACCGCGTTGCAGCCCGCCGCCTGCGCCTCCCGCACGATGTCGTGGACGCGCTGCTCCTCGGGGGTGGGCTCGCCGACGTGGACGGTGCGGGAGGTGTCGGAGCCGTAGCCGTGCTTGAGTCCGCCGAAGTCGAGCACCACCATGTCGCCCTGCTCGATGGTGCGGTCACCCGCCTCGTGGTGCGGGTTGGCACCGTTCGGCCCGGAGCCGACCACGGTGAAGTCGACCTGGGAGTGGCCGAACTCGGTGAGCAGCCGGGCCAGGTCGGCCGCCACCTCGGTCTCCTTGCGGCCGGAGAACCGGACCTTGAGGATCTCCTCGTACGTGGCGTCGGCGGCGGCCCCGGCGGCGGCGAGCCGTTCCAGCTCGGGGCCGTCCTTCACGGCGCGCAGCATGGGCAGCGCCTCGGTGAGGGAGGCGTACGACGTCCCGGGCAGCAGCTGCTGGAGGCCGAGCAGGTGCATCGCCCAGGCATTGTCGCTGATGCCGAACCGGCCCTTGGCGTCGAGCAGCGGCGCGGTGACGGCGTACGGGTCCTTGCCGTCGGTCCAGTCGCGCAGGGTCAGCGCGGGCGCGCCGACGGCCTTCTCCGCGTCCGGGGCCTCCAGGGTCGGCACGACCAGCACCGGGTCCTGGCCCGCGGTCAGGACGAGGACGGTCAGGCGCTCGGTGATCGCGGTGGGCTGGTAGCCGGTCAGGTACACCAGGTCGGGCCCGGGTGCGACCAGCACGCCCGCGAGTCCGGCGGCTGCGGCGCTCTCCGCGGCCCGCGTCATCCTCGTCCGGTAGTCGTCGGCGGTGAACGGTACGGGCTGGTTCGGGCTGGACATGCGGGACCTCCTGGCGGCGCGGAACGGCTCTCTGCATCCTGCCCGCCCGGACGGTGGTGCGCGAGCGGTCAGGACCGCGAGCCGGGAGCGAGCCGTACGACGAGGTCGGCGCGGTCGCGGCCGGCGGCGACGAGCCGCGCGTTGGCCTCGTCGGAACGGGCCACCCAGCGCTCCGCGTACGCCCGCTCCTTGCCGAACCGCACATGCCGGTCGACAAGCCTGCGGACCCGTACGCCGTCGTCGAGCTCCAGGAACCACGCCTCGTCGAGCAGTCCCCGCACCTGCGCCCAGGGCCCGCTCCCGTACAGAAGGTAGTTCCCCTCCGTGACGACCAGCGGGACGTCCGGCGATACGGGGAGGGCGCCCGCGACCGGCTGTTCCAGGGACCGGTCGAAGGCGGGGGCGTACACGACGGTCCCTGGTTCGGGCGCCCGCAACCGCCGGAGCAGGGCCGCGTACCCGGCGGCGTCGAAGGTGTCGGGCGCGCCCTTGCGCTCCGCCCGGCCGAGCCGTTCCAGTTCGGCCTGGGCAAGGTGGAAGCCGTCCATCGGCACGAGGACGGCGAGCGGGCCCAGCGCGCCGACGAGCTGCTCCGCCAGGGTGGACTTGCCGGCCCCGGGCGGCCCGGCGATTCCGAGGATGCGACGGCCCCCGGCCAGGGCGAGGCGGTGGGCGCGGGCCGTCAGTCCGGTGAGGTCGCTGGTGTCCATGGCGGATATTGTCCCGCCAGGGGGCCGGTGTCCGGCCTTCGTTCCCCGTACTGTCCCGACTGTCTCGCGAGGCACCCATGTCCCACATCGCCCTGGTCACCCTGGTCGTCCGCGACTACGACGAGGCGCTCGCCTTCTACACCGGCGCCCTCGGTTTCGAGCTGGTGGAGGACACCGGCCGGGGCGACGGCACCCGCTGGGTCGTGGTGCGTCCGCGGGGCACCGAGGGCACGGGGCTGCTGCTGGCCCGGGCCAAGGACGAGGTGCAGGCGGCCAGTGTCGGCGCCCAGACCGGCGGCCGGGTCGGCTTCTTCCTGCACACGGAGGACTTCGCCGGCGACCACGCCCGCATGCTGGCGGCCGGCGTCCGGTTCCTGGAGGAGCCGCGGCACGAGGTCTACGGCTCGGTCGCGGTCTTCGAGGACCTGTACGGCAACCGCTGGGACCTGCTCCAGCCGGCGTGATATCGGATCAGTTGTGCGTCGTGGCCGGTGGGCCGGCGATGGCGGTGAGCCCGGAGCTTGGTCTCGTCCTCGCTGCCGGGCACGGCGGCCATGAGCTCGGAGTCTCCGTCGGCCACCACGTCGCAGTCCACCGTGACCGGGCCCACCGACGAGTGGCCGATCATCTTGTGGTCCTCGCGGTGTGCGGCCACCTCTCCGGTCGCCCACAGATGGGCGAACCTCCTGTTGCCCGTGTTCAGGTCGCGGATCAGCGCGGCCAAGCGATTGTCCTGGGGAGAAGCGGCCGGTGGCGCGGCGCAGGTCGGAGACGGCGACGGCGTCGGTGGCGTCGCGGTCCGCCTCTCCGTTGCCCGGGATGAGTACTTCGTGTGGCCGGCGGATGAGGCCCTGGTCGCGCTGGAGCGCGAGCAGTGGGCGATCTTCGTCGCGTGGAACCACTGCTACGAAGCGGGATCCGCCGGGATCGAGCGCCATCCTGGTCATGGAGGGATCGACCCCCGGTATGACGAGCTGACGGCGCTGCTCAGGCCGCACCGGCAAGCACCGACGGCCGCGAAGTTGCTGGTTGCCGAGTGGCGATTCGGCGGCGGGGACCGCTACCGGGTCGATGGGGTGGACTGCTGGGTCCGATGGCGCGAACCGGCAACGACGTTTCGGATCAGTCCCTCGTGCCGACCAGGCTGGTGCAGCTCACGACCGGGCCGTCGACCGTGTCGGTCGCCCGGACATCCAAGGCCTTTTCACTCCTCGCCACCCCACAGAGCTTCGATTTCCTGACAGTGAATGGTGATCGTCGCGTCTGTCAGTGCGATTTCATGAAGACAGCCATCCTCCCGAGGAAGGATTTCGTCGAGCAGCACAGTATCGGCCTGCATCCAGTCAATTGAACGGTGGTATTCGATCGAGAAGCGCGAGACCGCAGAGTACCGAATCCGAAGACCGGATTCGTGCCTCCACCGGTTGGCGGCAAACTCGATCGCCAGGGTGCCGCGATTACCCGTCGGCACTGAGATGTGCGCCAGTTCGAGATCCTTCACGCAACGACTGCTGCGCATACTGTAGTGCTCCGCGTCGGATGCGTAGGCCCAGGCACCGGAAGGCAACGCGTCCCGCATCTTCGGCAGCTCGGCAAGATAGGCACTCGGGTCCAGGTCGAACCCGTGCATCGCCGCGTCCCACTCCGCTTTCACGAATTTCATTGACGACCTTCCACTGCAGGACGGGGGCGGAGGAACGCTCGAATACCGCATGCATTCGGGCGCTCCGACAACGGAGGGGCCCCGTGCCATTGAGGCTGCGGGGGAGGTTCCGTCGCTGTCATCGTGCACCCACCAGGAATTGCGGGACAGCCCTTGGCTGGACGCCGGCCAGTGACTCTTGTCGATCACGGACAGGAGAAGCGACATCACTCTCAGGCGTGGCGTTGGTCCTGAAATTCTGCAAGGCGGCTCGCGAGCCCCGCCGCATCCTCCTCGCCACATGACAGGACAACGGAGAACTTACTGAGGGTCAAGCCCTCCGGCCGCTTGGTGTAGGACCACCGTTGGCCCGCACGCCAGAGGGATCCGAAAAACTCCTCGCGAGCCACGTCATCCTCGGAAAGGACACTTTCGGCGGATTCGATGATCAGGACGTGGTAATCCGATGAAAGCCATTGGAGGTCCCGGAGACAATCATAGAAAGCATGCCAGTTCCATCCGAAGTATTCAGGAAACTTCAGAGTTTCCCAAAACTTTAGAAATACCGACTCCTCGTCAGGCATATCGTGGCCATTAAGACGTGCCACGTGCACATCGCCCGAGGCGGGCAAGAGCTCATCGAGATCCAGGCCGCCACCTTTCGTAATAATATGCATCCATGGAGCAACGTGGACTGCCCGCGCTTCTTCTTTCATCACTCCACCCATCTGGGGCTCCTGGGTGCGCTCGAAGACCAGCGGGAGTCCGGCCGGGAGAGTCAGGTCGGTCTGCGTCATCAGCATGGCACCGGTCGCCACGTCGATCGGCTCCCCCACGCAGGGAGTGCTCTTGCACGGCCGGGCCGCCGGGCCGACTTCGACCCCCCAGAAAACCGAGAACGCCTCGATCGCCTCACCTGTGTTGTTGCTGATCAGCGAGGTGGCCGCGTTGTTGACCGGCGTACGGACATCGTCGACCGAGTCCGCGAAGGCCCGCCACGCGTCGGCCACGCTGCGCAACGAACCGGAGTTGGCATCCGGCCACCACAGGCCCAGCTTGAGCAGAAGATCCTTGGCCTTGTCCTCAACGCTCACTTGGCACCCTTGTGTCGCCTTCGGCGTCCGCCGACCGTGCCTTCTGCGGTAGGCGTCGCCGAACGCCTTGCCCTGCTCGTCATCGCCCCACGGCGCACCCAGCCCGTCCAGGGTGGTGACGAGCGTCGTGAGCGCCGTGCTCAGATTCTTGCCCTGCGTGTGGAAAACCGGCGCTATCGCCTTGACGTCCGCCGTCTTGATGTCCAGGACCTTGCCACTGTCCTTGCCGTCACCCATGCGTGATGTCCCCCGGTACCGACCGCGAATCCCAACCCTAAGGGGTTGACCAATCATGAACCCGTCAGGGATACCTGCGATCCGCCACGCCCACGCCGGGAGGTACGTGCGCCCCCGGAAGCCCGGCGGCGCACGCCCAACGGCTCCGCTGTCCCTCAGCGCGCCCCCTTGCCCTCCAGGTACGCGAGCACCGCCAGGACCCGGCGGTGGACCGAGCCGTCGTCCGGTTCGAGGCCGAGCTTGGCGAAGATGGAGCCGATGTGCTTGCTCACCGCCCTCTCGGTGACGACGAGCTCGGTGGCGATGGTTCCGTTCGCCTTGCCCTGAGCCATCAGTTCCAGGACCTCCCGCTCCCGGGGGGTGAGACTCAGCAACGGCTTCGCGGACGCCTTGCGGGTCAGCAGCTGGCTGACCACCTCCGGGTCGAGTGCGGTGCCGCCGGACGCCACCCGGTCCAGGGCCTGGAGGAACTGGTCGACGCGGCCCACCCGGTCCTTGAGCAGGTAGCCGATGCCCTGCGCGCCCTGGGCGAGCAGCTCGGCGGCGTACGTCTCCTCGACGTACTGGGAGAGGACCAGGATCGGCAGGTCGGGCATTTCCTTGCGCGCGGCGATGGCGGCGCGCAGCCCCTCGTCGCGGAATGTGGGCGGCAGCCGTACGTCGAGTACGGCCGCGTCCGGGCGGTGCTCCAGCAGGGCGGGCAGCACCTCGGGGCCGGCCGCGGCGTCCGCCACCACCTCGTGGCCCGAGCTGGAGAGCAGCAGGATCAGGCCCTCCCGCAACAGGGCGTTGTCCTCGGCGATCACGATCCGCACGGCAGCTCCACTTCGATGTCCGTCGGCCCCCCGGTGGGGCTGCTGATGCGGGTGGTCCCGTCCAGGGCAGCGATCCGCCGCCTGATCCCGACCAGCCCGCTGCCGCCGCGTTCGTCCGCGCCGCCGTGCCCATCGTCGCCGATGGCCACGAGCAGGGCGCCCGGGGCCCGGCCGATCCGTACCCGCGCGGCCGTCGCGCCGCTGTGCTTGCCGATGTTGGTGAGTGCCTCGGCTATCACGAAGTAAGCGGCGGCCTCGATGGCGGCCGGCAGCCGGAGCCCGTCGTCGACGCCGTCGAGTTCCACCGCGACGGGGACGGCCGAGTCGGCGGCCAAGGCCCGGACCGCGCCCGCCAGTCCGCGGTCCGTCAGGATCGGCGGGTGGATGCCGCGGACCACGTGCCGCAGCTCCGCGAGCGCCGCGTCGACGCCGTCCTGGGCCTCCTCCAGACGCTGCCGCGCGGCGGCGGGGTCCTGGTCCAGGACCTGCTTGGCCAGGCCGATGCGCATCGACAGGGCGACGATGCGGGCCTGCGCGCCGTCGTGCAGGTCCCGTTCGATACGGCGGAGTTCGGCACCGTGCGCCTCGACCGCTCCGGCCCGGCTCTCCGTCAGTTGGGCGACTCTTTCGGCGAGCTCGGCAGAGGGCGGGGTGGTCAGCAGGGACCTGGTCCAGCTCGCCGACAGTGCGGCGAGCACGGGGTGCCAGCGCAGGGCCAGGCCGCGGCGCTCGGGGGGTGTCGTGCCGTACTCGTCGGTGGCCCGCCGGTCCAGCAGGTGCACGACGGTCAGCGCGATCCCGTCCACCAGCAGCCCGACCGGCCACAGCACCATCGCGAGGTAGCCGACGACATTGCCTGCCACCGCCTGGAACGGCAGCCACAGGGCCTCGCGCCGGACGATGGGATCGGTGAGCACATACCTGACCCGCTCGGCGAGCTCATCGCCGTCGAGCGGCAGATGCGGCGTCGGCCGGAAGGGGACGCCGAGGTACGCCGCCGCCCTGCGCCGCTCGAACTCCGCGAACCGGTGCAGCGCCTTGGCCGCCTCGGGGAGCGCCGGCAGCCCGATGACCACGACGGCGAACAGCAGTGCCGCCACCACCAGAAACGTGGCGACGTACGCGAACAGCGCGATCGGGATGCCGATGAAGACATAGCGCGAGGCGTGCCAGGAGCGTTGCACTGCGACCGTCAGCGGGGCGGGGGTGGTACTCATGCCGCCCCACGTTACGGGGGCTCGCCCACCACCGGAGTGGAGCGGTCACCCCGGCCGATGGTGGTGCTGGCTGCACCCCGGTCCGGGAGTGCGCACCCTCGTCCGGGCACCCTGCCACTTCTACCGTTTATGCAGGTCAGACGGTACGGAAGAAGTGAGAGGTCCACGGTGGAGACAACCACGGCAGTGCGCACGGCGGCGCTGGAGCTGGAGTCGGTGAGCCGGCGCCACGGACGGCGCGGCAGCGGCCGGGAGGTGGTCGCCCTCGACGCGGTGAGCTGCGCGGTCCCCGTGGGGAGCTTCACCGCGGTGGTCGGCCCTTCGGGGTCGGGCAAGAGCACGTTCCTTCAGTGCGCCGCGGGCCTGGACCGTCCGTCGTCGGGGACGGTACGGATCGCCGGGACCGATCTCGGCAAGCTCTCCGAGGCCGCGCTGACCCGGCTGCGCCGGGACCGGATCGGCTTCGTGTTCCAGTCTCACGCGCTGAACCTGGTGTCGTCGCTGAGCATCGAGGAGAACGTCGTGCTGCCGCTGGTCCTGGCCGGGGCCGATCCCGAGGCCGCCGGAGTACTGGACCGCGGGCGGCGGCTGCTGGAGCGGGTCGGGCTGAGCGGCCGGGGCGGCGGCGGGCCGGCGGCCCTGTCGGGCGGTGAGCAGCAACGCGTCGCGGTGGCACGGGCGCTGGTGACCGGACCCGATGTGGTCTTCGCGGACGAGCCGACGGCGTCCCTGGACCCGGAGGCGGCGATGCTGGTGCTCGGTCTGCTGCGGGACGCGGTGCGGATCGACGGCCGCACGGTGGTCATGGTCACCCATGACCCGGTGGCGGCGAGCTGGGCGGACACGGTCATGACGATGGACGGCGGCCGGCTGCGATGACGCTCACCCAAGCACGCAAGAAGCCGGTTCGCGCGACCGCGCGGGCCAGGAGCCGGCGGGCCTCGGCGTTTTTGGCCAGCCGCTCGCTGACGGCCCATCGCCGGGCATGGACCGCGGTGTTCGCGGCGGTAGCGGCCGCCGCCGCGCTGCTCGGCGCCTTCTCGCTGGTGCTCGGCTCGCTGCTGCTGGCGCGGCCGCCGGTGGAACGCTATGCCGGGGCCGATGCGGTGGTGGTGGCCGATCAGCGGGTCTCGTACACGGCGAAGCCGTGGGGCAGCGAGCCGCAGACGGTCACCGCCCATCTGTCGGAACGGGTGCGGCTGGATCGTTCGGTGGTGGCGCGGGCGGCAGCTGCGGAGGGCGTGGCACGGGCCGTTGCGGACGACTCGGTTCCGGTGACGGTGGGCGAAGGGGCACCCGCGGTCGGCCGCTCATGGCCGTCCGCCGCGCTGACCGCGCACGAACTGTCCGAGGGCCGCGCCCCGAGGTCGGCGTCCGAGGTGGTCGTGGACGCGGCGCTGGTCACCGAGGGCGGCGAACCGGGCGGACACGTCATGCTTCAAGTGGACGGCGTGGCCCGGCAGTACACCGTCAGCGGGGTGGCCGCCACCGGCCACCGGGGCGGCGCACCCGCCGTGTTCTTCACCGAGCCCCGGCTCACCGCACTGGCGGGCCACCCCGGCACGGTGGACGCGGTCGCCGTCGTGGCCGAGCGGGGCGTGTCCGCCGATGCGCTGCGGGCGTCCCTGGGCGAGGCAGTGGCAGGGCACGACGGAGGCGAGCGCGTGCTGACGGGGGCCGAGCGCGGCGAGGCGGAGCACGTCGACGCACTCGGCGGACGGGGGGATCTGCTGGCGATGCTGGCGTCGATCGCCGGAACGGTCGTCATGGTGGCCCTGCTCGTGATCGCCACTACGGTCTCCCAGGCGGTTCACCAGCGCTCCGGTGAACTGGCGCTGCTGCGGGCGGTCGGGGCGACGCCCCGGCAGCTCAGGTCGGCGATCGGCCGTGAGGCGGGCCGGGTGGCAGGCGCCGCCGCGGTGCTGGGCGCGATCGGGTCCGTGCCGCTCGGGCTGCTGATGCGGTCGCTGCTGACCACGGACCCGTTGCCGCTGCCCGTCCCGGTGTGGCTGCCGTTCGCGGCAGGCGCCGTGGGCGCGTCGCTCGTGGCACTGGCCGCCCGCCCGGTGGCGCTGTCGGCGGCCAGGTCGGTCACCCGGATGCGCCCTGCCGCCGCCCTGAGCGCGGCGCGGGCGCCGGAGCCCGGCGAACCTGGGCGGCTGCGCACGGGCGCCGGAGTGCTGCTCGCGGTCGCGGGGCTCGGTTCGGCGGGTACGGCGGCCACGCAGAGCGGCCAGGCAACGGCGCTCGCCGCGTCGGGTGCGGCGACCTCGTTGATCATCGCGGTGGCGCTGCTCGGTCCGTGGATCGCCCGGATCTCGATGCGGGTCCTCGGCGCACCGGTCCGGCGTGCGGGCGGGGTCTCCGGATTCCTGGCCGCCCGGTCCGCCGCCGCGCACAACCGCCGGCTGGGTGCGGCGCTCACTCCGATCGTGCTGGTCGTCGCGTTCGTCTGCGTCCAGTTGGCGGCCGGCACGACGCTGGAGCGGGCCGCCGACAGGCAGGCCGCGGACGCGCTGCGGGCGGATCTGGTGGTGACGGGCCCCGCGGCGGGTATCCCGGCGGAGGCAGCCGGGGCCGTGCGCGGGGCACCCGGGGTGGCGGCGGCGACGGGGCTGCTGCGGTCGGCCGTCGTCCTTGCCCACCGCGAGGCCGGCGACCCGGCGCTGGACCGCTTCCCGGTGCTGGGCGTCACGGCGGACCAGTTGTCCGGCACGCTCGATGCCCGGGTCACGTCGGGCGACGCGGCCGCACTCACGGGCCGGGGCACGGTCGCCGTCGGCGAGGACCGGGCCGACGACCTGGGCGCCGGTGTCGGGGACACGGTGGAGCTGCGTCTCGGGGACGGTACGCAGGTACGCCTCAAGGTGGTGGCGCTCTACGAACGTTCCCTGGGCCTGGGTGAGTTCATGCTGCCCCGCGAGGCGCTGGCCGGGCACGTCTCGGCTCCGCGTGACCAGCAGATCCTGGTGCGCTCGGCGGATGACGGGGACGCCACGTCGGCCGTACGGCGTGCCCTGGCATCGTACAAGGGTCTCCATGTCCGCCCGGCGACCGCGGACGACGTGCGTATCAGCCCGTCGTCCTCGGACCAGGGCGACGCCCTCATCATCATCGGCGTCGGAGTGATCGGCGGATTCGCGCTGCTCGCCGTGGTCAGCACCCTCGCGCTGATCTCGGTCGGCCGCCGCCCGGAGTTCCACCTGCTGCGACTGGTCGGCACGGGGCGTGGGCAGCTGTTGCGGATGCGGGTCCTGGAGACGGGTCTGGTGACGGTGGCCGGTCTGACCATCGGGACCGTGGTCGCGGCGATCCCCCTGCTCGCGTTCGCCCTCCCGGCGACGGGCGGGCTGCCCTACCTGCCGCCGGCGCAGTACGGGCTCCTGGCGCTGGCCGTCACGGCAGCGGCGGCCCTGGGCACGCTGCTGCCGGGGGCGCGGGGCGGCCGGCGCGGCCCCGGGACGGGCTGAGGTGCGGTGCGACGGCCTTCAGCCAGTCCTCGACCGTGATGACGTCCCCCCAGCGCGGGAACAGGGTCTCGGTGAGCGCCTGGTGCAACTCCGTCTCGGTGTCGTGGCAGGCGTCCACCAGGACGGTGAGGCCGAGGTCCAGGTCGACGGCGTGGCACAGGGTGGACAGCACCACACCGCTGGTGGCGATACCGGTGACCACGAGGCTGTCGATGTCGCGGGCCCTGAGCACCAGGTCGAAGTCGCTGCCCGAGAACGCACTGCCCCGCCTCTTGGTGACGACGGCGTCGCCCGGCCGGGGCGCGACGGCGGGATGGATTGCGGTGCCGGCCTCGCCCTCGGTGAACCAGCCGGCCCGCACGGCGTTCGTGATCACCCGGTTGCGCGGGCTGACCTCCGGATCTCCGGACGGCAACGCGATGGCCACGTAGATCACGGGGATGTCCGCCGCCCGGGCACCCTCGATCGCCCGGTTCAGACGCGACAGATAGCCGCTATCGGCACCGGTGATGTCCACGATGTCACGCTGGACGTCCATCACAAGGAGCGCGCTCTTCGCCATGCCTGCTGTCCTCTCGTCACCGGGAAGCGGGAAGCAGGAGCAAGTCTGGCCGGTCGGCCGGGAACGCGGTGCGGATTCCGGAGATCCGCGGCGGACCCCGGACCTCAGCCCGTCCTGAGGACGTCGTCCCCCGCCGCCCCCGCCAGCGCCTCCAGCACCGGGGCGATCAACGGATGGGCCTCGGTGCCCCGGCGTACCGCCGCGAAGACCCGGCGCGTCGGTGCGCTGCCCTGCACCGGGCGGACCACCACTCCGGTCAGGGTCATCCCGCGCAGCGCCGATCGCGGCACGAGCGCCACCCCGGCGCCTGCGCCCGCCAGCGCGACCACCGCGTGGAAGTCGTCCGAGGAGTGTTCGAGGTTCGGTGCGAAGCCGGCGTACTCGCACGCCAGGACGACCACGTCGTGGCAGGGGTTGCCCGGGTAGGGCCCGATCCACGCGTCCTTCGCCAGGTCGGCGACCGCCACCTGTTCCTGGCCGGCCAGCCGGTGCCCGACCGGGAGCACCGCGTCGAACGGCTCCGAGTACAGCGGTACGCGGGTCAGCCGCCGGTCGTCCTCCCCCGGTGCGCCCCGGTACTCGACGGCGACCGCCACATCGACCTGCCGGTCCAGCACCTTGGGGACGCTCGCGTCCCCCTCGGCGTCCTGCACGCGGACCTTGATGCCGGGTGCGGTCCGGGCCAGGGCGGCGATCGCGGGGGCGAGGACCAGGCCGATGCCGGTGGCGAACGCGGCGACGGTGACCGTACCGGCGTCGCCCGAGCTGTAAGCGGCCAGTTCCGCCTCCGCCCGCTCCAGCTGGGCCAGCACCGCGTTGGTGTGGGTCAGCAGGATCTCCCCGGCGGGGGTGAGCCGGGCGCCGCGGGCGCCCCGCTCCACCAGCCGGTGTCCGGTCTCCTGCTCCAGCGCGGCTAGCTGCTGGGAGACGGCGGAGGGGGTCAGATACAGCGCGGCGGCCGCAGCGGTCACCGTGCGGTGGTCCGCCACCGCACGCAGGATGCGCAGCCGCCGTGCATCGATCATGTGACCTATTGTCCCAGGTCGCGGGGGCGTCCCGGACGCCCCCGCGAACGCTCGGGAACTACTCCCCCAGTGCCGCCCGCGCGTCGACGAAGGCGTCCACCGCACGGTTCACGTCCGCCGTGGAGTGGGCGGCGGACAGCTGGACGCGGATACGGGCCGCGCCCTGCGGGACGACCGGGTACGAGAACCCGATCACGTACACACCGCGCTCGAGGAGCAGCTCCGCCATCCGGCCTGCCTTCGCCGCGTCCCCGATCATCACGGGGGCGATGGCGTGGTCGCCGGGCAGGACGTCGAAGCCTTCCTCGGTCATCCGGGTACGGAAGAGCGCGGTGTTGGCGTTGAGCTGCTCGCGCAGGTCGCCGGCGGACTCCAGCAGGTCGATGACCTTCAGCGAGGCCGCCGCGATGACCGGGGCGAGCGAGTTGGAGAAGAGGTACGGGCGCGAGCGCTGGCGCAGCAGGGCGACGATCTCGGCGCGGGCGGCCACGTAACCGCCGGAGGCACCGCCGAGCGCCTTGCCGAGCGTGCCGGTGATGATGTCGACGCGGTCCATCACGTCGTGCAGTTCGGGGGTGCCGCGGCCACCGGGGCCGACGAAGCCGACGGCGTGCGAGTCGTCGACCATGACCATGGCGTCGTAGCGCTCGGCGAGGTCGCAGATCTCGCGCAGCGGGGCGACGTACCCGTCCATGGAGAAGACGCCGTCGGTGACGACGAGGCGGCGACGCGCCCCGGACGCCTCCTTGAGCTGCTTCTCCAGATCGGCCATGTCGCGGTTGGCGTAGCGGAATCGCTTGGCCTTGCACAGCCGGATGCCGTCGATGATCGAGGCGTGGTTGAGGGCGTCGGAGATGACCGCGTCCTCCGGGCCGAGGACCGTCTCGAAGACTCCGCCGTTGGCGTCGAAGCAGGAGGAGTAGAGGATCGTGTCCTCCTGGCCCAAGAAGGAGGAGAGCCGCTGCTCCAGCTCCTTGTGGACCTCCTGGGTGCCGCAGATGAAGCGGACGGAGGCCATGCCGTAGCCCCAGCGGTCCAGCGCCTCGTGCGCGGCGGCGATCACGTCGGGGTGGTCGGCGAGGCCCAGGTAGTTGTTGGCGCAGAAGTTCAGCACCTCACCGGGGCGGCCGCCCGCGGTGACGGCCACGGTCGCGGACTGCGGGGTGCCGATGACGCGCTCGGGCTTGTGCAGCCCGGCGGCCTCGATCTCGGCGAGGGTGGTGCGCATGTCGTCGCGTACGGAGTCGAACATATGGATGTCTCCCAGCTGGGTACGGAAGCGGCCGGACGGAAGCGGCAGGAGGTCGGGCGGCAGGAGCGGGTGGCAGGAGGCCGGACAGCAGCAGGTCAGACGGTCCAGTCGAGGATGACCTTGCCGCCGCGTCCGCTCGCCGCGTCGTCGAAGGCCGCCTCGAAGTCGCGGTAGCCGTACCGGCCCGTGATCACGGGGGCGAGGTCGAGGCCTCCCTCCAGCAGGACGGACATGGCGTACCAGGTCTCGTACATCTCGCGGCCGTAGATGCCCTTGATCGTGATCATGGAGGTGACGATCCGGGACCAGTCGACGGCGAAGTCCTCCGACGGCAGTCCGAGCATGGCGATCCGGCCGCCGTGCGTCATGTTCGCGATCATGTCGCGCATCGCCTCGGGGCGGCCGGACATCTCCAGCCCGATGTCGAAGCCCTCGCGCAGTCCGAGCTCCCGCTGCCCGTCGGCGATGGTCTGCTCGCCGACGTTGAGGGCGAGGCTCACGCCGACCTTGCGGGCCAGCTCCAGGCGGGCCTCGCTGACGTCGGTGATCATGACCTTGCGGGCTCCGGCGTGCCTGGCGACGGCGGCGGCCATGATGCCGATCGGGCCGGCGCCGGTGATCAGGACGTCCTCGCCGACCAGCGGGAACGACAGCGCGGTGTGCACGGCGTTGCCGAAGGGGTCGAAGATCGCGGCGATGTCCAGGTCGACGGGGACCCGGTGCACCCACACGTTGGACGCGGGCAGCGCGACGTACTCGGCGAAGGCCCCGTCGCGTCCGACGCCGAGTCCCAGCGTGGAGCGGCAGAGGTGACGGCGTCCGGCCAGGCAGTTGCGGCACTTGCCGCAGACCAGGTGGCCCTCGCCGCTGACCAGGTCACCGACGGCGATGTCGACGACGTCGGAGCCGATCGCGGCGACCTCGCCGACGAACTCGTGGCCGAGGACCAGCGGGGTCCTGATCGACTGCTGGGCCCAGCCGTCGTAGTTACGGATGTGCAGGTCGGTGCCGCAGATGCCGGTACGGAGCACCTTGATCAGCACGTCCGAGGGACCGGTCTCCGGCTCCGGCACGTCCATCAGCCAGAGTCCCGGCTCGGCCTTCTGCTTCACGAGTGCCTTCACGGCTGCGGCTCCCTGTACCTGGTACGGCGTTGATGTCCCCGGGCCGGGGGCATGCCAGAGGAAGCCTGCGGCCCGGGGAAGTGTGAGAGGGACGGTGACAGCGCGCTCGACCGGCTGCCGCGCACCATCCTCCGCCGTCACGGAGAAATCTGCCGTACCCCGCGCCCCAGGTCCATCGAGGTTTTCTTAAGCGCGCCCGCAGCTTGGCTTCACGCCCTGCTGTACGGGCATGGGGGCACTTGCTCCGTCCGGGGGACGAACACCGGGGCAGGGGTACTGCCCGGGTGCCGGCTCACACCGCCGCCCAGCCGTCGTCCACGGGCAGGATCGCCCCGTTGATGTTGCTCGCCGCGTCCGAGGCGAGGAACAGGATGGCCGCGGCCTGCTCCTCGGGCCGGACCGGGCGGCCGAGGTTGACGAAGTGGGGGCCCAGCGCCGCCGGGCCGTGCGCGGCCGGGTCCGCGTTCGCGACGATGCCGGTGGCGGTGCCTCCCGGAGCGATGGCGTTCGTGCGGATGCCCTGCTTGCGGTACATCACCACGAGGTTCTTGGTCAGTCCGCACGGCGAGCAGACCGGGCACGCAACGGCGGAACGCGAGCTGGAGGCGACCCTGCGTCAGGCCCTCGCCGCCGCCGCGGAAGGGGTCAGGTAGGACCGCCCGGTGGAGCCGGAAGGGGCGGAACCGGCGCGGCGGAGACCAGGCACCTGCCCGTTACCCTGACCGGATGACCCAGCACCCCACAGCGGCCGGGCGGAGGCCCGCGAACCGGGGGCCGAAGGCCGCCGCCGGCAACCGGGCCGCCCTGATCTCCGCCGCCCGGGAGATCTACGCGGCGCACGGTCTGGACGCCCCGCTGTCCGGGATCGCGCGCAGGGCCGGGGTCGGGCAGGCCGTTCTGTACCGGCACTTCCCCGACCGGGACGCCATCGCGGCCGCGGTCCTGGAGGAGAACGTGCGTCAGATCGAGCAGGCGGCCGGCGAGGATACGGCCCTTGCCGAGGTCCTGGGAGTGCTGACCTGGCACCTGACACAGTCGGCGGCCTTCATCAGCCTCCTGCACGCCGACGAGGCGAGTGGCCACCCGCACACCCGCACGTTCGCCCGGGACATGCACGACCGGGTCGAGCGCGCCCTTCGGGGGCGCCTGCCCGAAGGCCACCGGCTGGGGACGCCGGACGACCTGATGCTCGCCGTCTCCATGGTCTCCGGAGCCGTCACCGGCCCCACCCGCGAAAAGCGTGAACACCGGGCGCTGGCGGCCTGGGGCCTGCTCGGCGTCACGGTGGGACCGGTGCGCCCCTTCGAAGGGTGATGGGACCGGTGCGCCCCTTCGAGGGGTGAGGGGACAAGGGGCCGGGCGGGGTCAGCCGCCGTTGGACTGCCGGATGCCGTCGGCGAGCGCGTCGAAGGTGTACAGGTAGCCGCCGGCGGGTCCGCTGACGGTCATGTACGCCTTGGTCCCGCCGGGTGTGATCGCCACATTGGTCGCCGACTCCAGCCCTTCGGTGCGGGCCGGGACCTCCACCGTCGCGAGGCGCTCACCGTACTGGCTGTACACGGCCATCGCGGGCCGGCCGTGCAGTGCCTGGTACAGGTTGCCGTCGGCGTCCACGGCGATCGAGTCGGTCTGGGCGATGCCTCCGTCGACGCGGACGGCGGTGTGCCTGCCCGCCATTCCTGGGCGCTGCTCGACGGGGAGGTAGGAGATCCGGTTCTCCGTCAGCTCGCTGATCCACAGCCCGCGGTAGTCCACGTCGAACGAGATGCCGTTCGTCGCCGAGAGGCCACCGGCCAGCACGGTGGCGTTCCCGCCGTCACGGCCGATGCGCACCACGCGCCCGCGTGCCTCGCCCTCGGACATGCCGAGGGCGTCGCTGACGTACAGACTGCCGTCCGGGCCGAAGGCGATGTCGTCGGGCTGCATCCGGGCGCCGTCGACCTCGCCGGTGAAGAAGATGCGCTTGTCGCTTCCGTCCGGCGCCAGGGAGACGATCTCGCCGTGGGTGATGTCGGACAGGTAGAGCCGCCCGTCGTACGGGCTGAACTGGGCCGAGGTGTACGTCCCCCGGCTGTCGGTGAAGACCTTGCGCACCGTCTTCTTCCGGACATCCACGCGCAGCACCTTCGGCTTCCCGGCGGGTGCGGTGACGTCGACGACGTTCAGCTCGCCGTCCTCGCCGAAGACCGGGCCCTCCAGCAGAGTCATCCCGGTCTCCTCGTGCACCGTGGTCAGCCGCATGTGTTCACGGGCGGTGACGGTCCTGCCCGAAGCCGCGGAGTCCGCCGCCTCGCCGGGGGCGTACATCTCGGTGCCGCACCCGGTCAGGGCCAACGTGCCGAGCGTGGCGAGCACGGTCAGCGAGCGGTTCCGGAGTCGTCGCATGAGGGGTCCCTCTTTCTGTCCGAAGATCGACGTGCCCCCGCACTCTAACCGGACAGCACTGTCCGGTTGTTGTTACGGTGGGGAAGGCCGCCCGCTTCCAAGGCAGTTCGGCAGCCCATGGACGGTTCGGCCCACAACTGACAGACGCACAGACGACGAAGAGAAAATCGAGGCCCCCCACATGACGCCGCCTCAGACACCGACCCCCGACGAGCTTTCCGCGCTGCGCCGCCGCTACCGCCGCGAGCGGGAGCGCCGCGTGCGGCCCGACGGCCCCCGCCAGTACCGGGGCACCGACGCCGAGTTCGGCTTCTACGCCGCCGACCCGTACGTGGAGGAGCCGGCCGAACGCGAGCCGCTGCACGACACCGTGGACGTCGCCGTCGTGGGCGGCGGGTTCGGCGGCATCCTCGCCGGAGCACGCCTCCGTCAGCAGGGCGTGGAACGCGTCCGCGTCATCGACGAGGGGGGCGACTTCGGCGGCACCTGGTACTGGAACCGGTACCCCGGCATCCACTGCGACATCGAGTCCCACGTATACCTGCCGATGCTCGACGAGACCGGGTACGTACCGCGGTGGAAGTACTCCCCGGGAGAGGAGATCCGGCGTCACGCCGTCCGGATCGCGGAGAGGTTCGACCTCCGCGCGGACGCCCTGTTCTCCACCACCGTCACCGCTCTGACCTGGGAGGAGAGTTCCCGCACCTGGATCGTGACCACCGACCGCGGCGACACGTTCCGGGCGACGTATGTCGTCACCGCCACCGGCACCCTGTCCGATCCGAAGCTGCCGGGGATACCCGGCATCGAGGACTTCACGGGGCACACCTTCCACACCTCCCGGTGGGACTACGCCTACACCGGCGGCTCCCCCGAAGGCGGCCTGACGGGGCTTGCGGGCAGGAGCGTGGGTGTCGTCGGCACCGGCGCCACCGGTGTGCAGGTCATTCCGATGCTGGCCGAGGACGCCGGGCACGTCTACGTCTTCCAGCGCACCCCCTCCACGGTGGACGTGCGCGCCAACCACCGCACCACGGCCGATGACGTCGGCGCGGACCGTGAGGGCTGGGCCGGCGCCCGGCGCGAGAACTTCCTGCGCATCGTTTCGGGCGAGGCGTTCGGCGAGGATCTCGTGGCGGACGGATGGACGTCATCGGCGGGTCTGCTGGAGAAGCTGCTGCCGAGCTTTCGCCGCCCCGGCGACCGGGAGGAATTCGAAGCCGCCTACGAGATCGCCGACGCGGCGAAGATGAACGAGGTACGGACCCGTGTCGAGCGCACGGTCACGGACCCGGCGACGGCCGAGGCGCTCAAGCCCTGGTACCGGTATGCCTGCAAGCGTCCCACCTTCTCCGACCTGTACTACCCGGCGTTCAACCGCAGCAACGTCACCCTGGTCGACACCGCGGACACCCACGGCATCGAGCGCATCACCGAGGACGGCGTCGTCGTGGGCGGCACCGCGTACCCACTCGACTGCCTGATCTTCGCCACCGGATTCTCCGTGGGCGTCTCCGGCGTCCTCTCCGGCAGGCTCCCTGTCCACGGCCGGGGAGGCACCCAACTGCTCGACGCCTGGGGGCAACACGGCATCCGCAGCCTCCACGGCTTCACCTGCAACGGCTTCCCGAATCTGATCCAGATGGGTTCACTGCAGAACGCGAGCAGCGTCAACTACACACACATTCTCGACGAGCAGGCCGTGCACGCCGCCGCCCTCGTCGCTTCCGCCGAAGACAGGGGCGCGCTCCTCGAACCCTCCCGCAAGGCCGAGGACGCCTGGCTCGCCACCATGACGCAGGGTGCCCCGGACCACGAGTGGTTCCACGCCGAGTGCACTCCCGGCTACTACAACCGTGAAGGGCGCGGTCGCCCGAACGGCCCGAACGCCTATCCGCACGGCGCCACCGCCTTCCACGAACTCCTCCGCCGCTGGCGGGAGAAGTCGATGGACGAGGTGCTCACCCGGTAGGGCGCCCTCAGCCCTTCCGAAGGAACTCCCGCAGATGCCGGGCAAGTTCTTCCGGCTGGTCCTCCGGGATCAGGGTGTAGCTGTCCGCGATCTCCACCAGCTCACCCTTGGGCAGCAGTCCGGCCAGCCGGCGGCCGTGTTCCGGCGGCATGACCTTGTCCTCCGATGCCCAGGCGACGAGCGCCGGCCGGTCGAAGGTGCGCAGGGCCTCCGCCCAGCGCAGAAGCTCGGCCTTCGGCGGCACGCCCAGGACGTACTTCCGCAGGTCCCGGCGGATCTCCTTGGATGTCCACAGCGGCCGGAACCAGGCGTCCATCACCGCGTCCGGTACCGGCCGCTTGCTCATCCGTCCCCACGTCATCGGCAGCCGCCGCATCGGCGCGATCTTCAGCAGGGTGAAGGCCACGTTCAGGCCGCCGGGCATCTTGGCGGAGGCGTACAGGTTGTTGCCGGGCAGGCCGGGCGGGAAGTTGTCGAAGGCCTCGCAAGAGGTGATGACCAGCTTGCCGATCCGCTGGTCCCGGCCGTCCGCGACCAGGGCCTGGGCACCGCCCCAGTCGTTCATGACCAGGGTGACGTCGGTGAGGTCGAGCGCTTCGAGGAACTCCGCGACCAGCCGAGCGACGCCGAGGACCGACAGGTCGGCGTCGGGCCGCATCGGCCTCCGGTGGCCGCCGAGCGGCAGCGTCGGCACGATGCACCGGTGGCCGTCCCGCAGTTCCGCGACGACGTGCCGCCACAGCGAGCCGTCCATCGCCACGCCGTGGAGCAGGACCACGACCGGCCCGTCCCCGCCGGTGTCCTCGTACTCCACGACACCTGCGGAAAGCTCCAACTCGGCCATTCGGTACTCCTCTTCGGTGGGTCCCGTACTCGTCCTCCCACGGTACCCAGGGCGGGCGGGGAACCTCTGGCTCATACCGATGCGTACGGCCCCAGGAAGCGGGCCCGTCCCTTGTCGACCCGGTAGAGGAAGATGCCAGTCGCGTAGAGCACCTGGCGGGTGCGGTAGAAGGACAGCCTCCGCGTGATGCCCTGGTAGTCGGTGCGCAGAATCCTCGCGGCCACCCCCTCGCGCGGGGCGGTGGCGCTGGTGGTGCGGCCGGCCTGCGCGATCAGCCCCACCGCGTCGTACGCCTCCGCCGCCCACGTGGCGGGTGGCGACCCGAACCGTTCGCGGTGCGCGGCGGTGAACGCCTTGGCGGAGGACAGGGCCGACGGGTCGGTGTACGCCTCGGCGAAGACCCAGCCCTCGGCAGCCTTGCCCGCTTCCCGGAGGAAGGCGGGGGCGAGAACGGGGCCGATCGACAGGCCCGTACCCGTGAAGCCGGCGGCGGCGAGGTCCTTGGCGCAACGGGCGCCCCGGGCTACGGACGATCCGACGTAGATGACCGCCCCTGCTCGGGCTGCGACCGCGGCCCCGGCGGCGGGGGCGAAGTCGCGGGCGGTGGCCTCGACGCTGTGCACGGTGAGCGTGGTCCCGTCGATCGCGACGTCCCGCATGGCGTTCGTGATGGCCCAGCTGTACTGCGCTTCCGCGCGGTCCTCGATGAGGAAGGCGTGCTCGACCGGCTCGACGTGGGAGAGGTAGTGGGTCAGCCCGATGGACAGTGACGCGTCGAACGGCCGCAGTACGCAGAAGGACTTGGCATCCGCCCACTCGGCGGTGGTGGAACGGGCCGCGACCACGACCTGGGCCAGGCCCCTGTCCTCGTACCGGCTGACCACGCTTCCGTCCGCGACCTCCGCAGTGGGCCCGATGACGGCGAGAACCGAAGGGTCGGCGGCAATCCGGTCCGCGACGTCGAGGGCTCGCTCGGCGTCACCCGCGTCGTCCTCGGTACGCAACGTGAGCGTGAACGCTTTGTCCGTACGGGCGTTGTGGTCGTCGATCGCCAGCCGGGCCCCGCGCTCATGGGCGACGCCGACGGCTTTCCCCGGTCCGGTCAGGTCCGCGTGCAGGGCGATCCGGTAGGCGGGAAGGGTGCGGGGTGCCGTTCCCGTGCCGCCGCGCCGGGCGGCGGCCACCCACGCGGCCGTCCCTCCGCCGGCGAGGAGCACGGCTCCGGCGGCTCCGGCGGCTCCGGCGGTGAGCACGCGCCGCCGGGTCGGGCGCGGCGGCCCGGAGTCCTGGACGACCGTGGGTGGTTCGGGGTCGGGGAGGGCCAGTGCGGCGGCCGAGCGGGCGGCGACCGCGGCGGCGAGGCCCGGCACCTCCCAGCCCTCACCGCTCCCGGCGAGTTCCCGCGCGACCGCCCTGGCGCCCGGCCGGTCCGCCGGGTCCTTGGCCAGGCAGGCCGTGATCAGGGGCAGCAGCGCAGCCGGCACCCCCGCCAGGTCCGGCTCCTCGTGCACCGTACGGAAGAGGACCACGGCCGGGGGGCCCTGGCCGAACGGGCGCCGCCCGGTCGCCGCGTACACGAGCACGCAGCCCAGGGAGAACACGTCGCATTCCGGCCCGAGCGGCCCCGCCGAAGCCTGTTCGGGGGCCAGGTAGCCGGGCGTGCCGATCACCGAGTCGGTCGCGGTGAGCGCGGTGGCGCCCTCGTGACGGGCGATGCCGAAGTCGATGAGCCGGGGGCCGTCCAGCGCGAGGAGTACGTTGCCGGGCTTGACGTCGCGGTGCAGGAGGCCCGCGTCGTGCACGGCGGTGAGCGCTTCGGCCAGGCGGGAGCCGAGCGCCCGGACCGTGGGCGCGGGCAACATCCCCTGCTCCTCCACGACTTCGCCCAGCGAGGGGCCGGGCACGAACGCGGTGGCGAGCCAGGGCTCCGGGACCCCGGTGTCCGCCCCGGTCACCGGGACCACCCACGGCCCGGTGATCCGTGCCGCCGCCTCGGCCTCGCGACGGAACCGGGCCCGGAATCCGGGGTCCGCGGCGTGCTCGGAGCGGATCACCTTCACGGCGGCGAGTGTGCCGCCGGAGGAGCGGCCCAGATAGACGACGCCCATGCCGCCCGCGCCGAGCCGGACGAGGGTGCGGTACTCGCCGATGGTGCGCGGGTCATCCGAGGTGAGCGGGTGCATGCCGGATCAGGCCGTGGCCTTCGGCGCGGCGCCCAGGTAGACAAAGCGCCCGTTCCGCACACCGTAGAGGTAGGCGTCATCGCCCCCGGTCCGGTGGTCCTCGTCGAAGGTGTACGTGCGGGAGACGCCCTGGTACGTCGACGCGGCGATCTTCGCGACGAGTGCGCTGCGCGACGGGCGCTTCGGGCGGGCCGCGGTTCCCTTGGCGAGAGCGGTCACGGCGGCGATCACCATTCCGGCCGCGTCGTACGCCTCGGCGGCCCAGTGCGCGGGTGCTGTGTCGAAGGCGGCGCGGTGGGCCGCGGCGAACTTCTTGGCCGCGGGCGTCGCCGGGTCGATGTAGGGCGCGGTGAACTCCCAGCGTTCGGCGGCCGGTCCGGCGTCCTCGATGAAGCGCGCGTCCATGGCCGTGTGCATGGCCATCCGGGGACCTTTGAACGGAGTGGCCGCGAGCGCGCGTGCGGTGCGGGCGGCGCCCGCCGCGTCACCGGCGTAGAAGAAGGCGTCGCTGGCGTGCGCGAGCATGTCCTCGACCACGGGTGCCAGGTCCTGCGTGCCGGCCGGGATCACGCGGGGATAGGTGGTCCCGGTGGTGATCTGGCCCGTCACCATATTGGTGAGGTAGCCGACCTGGTAGGCGGACTGGCCGCCGACCCGGTCGAGCAGCACCCCGAGCCGTTCGACATCGGGCCGCAGCACCAGTCGTCTGACGATCGGCTGGGCCAGCACGGCGTCGGCGGGGGCCGCCTGGAAGAAGGACTTCCTGGACCGGGCTGCGTAGGTGAGCTGGAGCGAGGACACGGTGATGAGCGGCAGCATCGCCTCGTCGTACGCGCCGAGGACGGCTTCCGTGGCGGCGTCACCGGTCGGGCCGACGACGGCGAGCACGTCCCGGTCGCGGGCGAACTGATCGGCGGCCTTCGCCGCACGGCCGGTGTCACCCCCGTCGTCGAGGACCTTGACGGTCAGGGTGAAGGGCTTGCTCCTACGGGCGTTGAACTCCTCGACGGCCAGCCTGACCCCGCGCTCCTGGGCCTGTCCCGCTGCTTTCCGCGGCCCCGACAGATCGGCCTGGACGCCGATGATCCAGGCCCGCTCGGCGGATGTGACGGCGGAGCCGTCGTTGTCGTCGGTCAGCCACTCCCGGACTGCGAATCCGCCGCCGGCTGCGACCACCAGACCGGCGCCGGCGATCAGCAGCGCTCTGCGCCGCCCGGGTCCGGGCGCCGGCGTGGTCCCGGCGACCGTCGGGTCGATGTCGGGCAGCTCCAGCATGGCGGCGGACCGTTCGGCGATCAGCGCCACGACGTCCCTGGGCAGCCAGTCGACGGTGCCGTGGGGCGCGTCCTCGGTGATCCGCGTGTCGAGGTCCTCCGCCGTGGGCCGCGCACCGGCGTCCTTGGACAGCATCGCGGCGAGCAGGGCCTGGAGTTCGGGATCGCCGGCCCCCGCGAGGTCGGGCTCGTCGTGGACGGTGCGGTAGAGCAGCGCGTCGACGGCCCCGCTGCCGAACGGAGGGCGCCCCGTCGCGGCGTACGCGAGGAGGCAGCCGAGGGAGAAGACATCGCTCGCGGGCCCGGCCTCCGTGCCGCCCCCGGTGGCCTGCTCCGGGGAGAGGAAGCCGGGGGTGCCGACGACGAGATCGGTGGCGGTGAGCGCGGTGGCGTCGGCGGCCCGCGCGATACCGAAGTCGATCAGGCGCGGCCCGTCGACGGTGAGCAGTACGTTGCCAGGCTTGACGTCGCGGTGGACAAGTCCTGCCGTGTGTACGGCGGTGAGGGCGCGGGCCAGCAGACGACCGAGCACCCGGACGCTGCGTGCGGGCAGGGGTCCGCACCGGGCGACGGCTTCGGACAGGGCGGGTCCGGGCACGAACGCGGTTGCCAGCCAGGGCTGTTCGCCCTCCGTGTCCGCGCCGGTGACCGGCACGGCCCAGGGGCTGTCCACACGTCGGGCGGCCTCGACCTCGCGCCGGAAGCGGGTCCGGAAATCGTCGTCGGAGGCGTACTCGGGCAGAATGACCTTGATCGCGGCGAGGGCCCCGGCGTCCGTGCGGCCCAGATAGACGACTCCCATGCCGCCGGCGCCGAGCCGCCCGAGCAGCCGGTGTCCGCCGATCCGTGGGGGGTCGGAGGGGCGCAGCTTCTCCATCACGCTCTCCGCTCTCTCAGCTCTGCTTCTCGACTGCGGCCCCGAGCCGCAGCAGCATGGTGGAGTGGGCCTGGTTCGCCAGCACGTCGATCTCCTGCTGGCTCCAGCCCTTGGCCCCCTTGCCCGTCACGGCGACGGTGAACTGGAGGCTCTGCGACAGGTACCAGGAGTACGGGTACGGACCGCCGCCGAGCTCCGCGTTCTGGTACTCCCCGGACTCCAGCAGGAAGTCCTCGGCACTGTCCATGACGCCCTTCTCCTGCCCCAGCGAGGACGCGATCATCGACCCGATCAGCTCGCCCTGCCGCAGTTGCTGTGTGGGGCACCGCATCGTCTCCTCCACCGATTCGGCCATCTCCCAGCGGGCGTCGTCGCGGGTGCGGTGGACGGTGACGACGGCGGAGAGCCGCATCGGCCCCTTGCCGCCGGCGGCGGGCACCTCGAAGGAGCGGCTCAGGGTGGCGAGGACACTGCTCGCCGGCTTCTGCTGTCGCCAGATGCAGTCGGTGCCGAGGACGGGCCAGGTGGCCGGATCACTCTCGTACGGGCTCCGCTTGACGACGCCGGGGCCGAAGGTGGCGGGTTCCGCGATGACGCGGCCGATGAGGTCGAGGGCTTCTTCGGGGGACGTCGGCAGTCTGGCCGGGTCCGCGTCGATGACGCCGGTGTCGTCGGGTTTCTCGCTGGTTCTCGCGCCGGGTTCCGCACGAGCGCTTCCGGTCGCGGAGGCGCTCTTCCCCTCCCCGCCGGGACTTCCGCCTCCGCCCGAACAGGCCACCAGCACCAGTGGAGCCAGTACCAGCGCTCCGTATCCGCGCATCGTCCTCGCGCACGCCACGATCGACCACCCCTCTCCCCCGAAGGCCGCACCGATCCTATGATCGCGGGCTGCCCGGGGGCGGGGGACGCCAAAACTGTTGCGCCATCCGGACGTTGAGCGAACGGCCACCCATCCCGCCGATTGACATGAACAGGTCTTGACCACCGAAGTCGCGGCTCCCTAATGTGATCAGGCATCAGACGTCTGCTGTCCGTTTTCAGAATATGGAGTTGTTCCATGCCCGGAAGACGAACCCTTCTCCTCTCCGCCCTGTCGCTACCGCTGGCATCGCTTCTGGCCACGGCCCCCACCTCAGCAGCACAGGCCGAGGCACCGGCCGCCTCACAGTCCTTCTACGTCGACTGCGGCGCCACCGCCGCCGGCGACGGGACCCAGGCCACGCCCTGGAACTCGCTGACACCGGTGAACGCCCACACGTTCCAGCCGGGTGACTCGATCCTCCTCAAGCGCGGCTCGACCTGCACCGGCCGGACACTCTTCCCCAAGGGCTCGGGCGTGGCCGGAGCTCCGATCGTGGTCGACGCGTACGGCACGGGCGCCAAGCCCGCACTGGCCGGTGCCGGGCAGGTCACCGATGTCGTACAGCTCGCGGACCAGCAGTACTGGGAGGTCCGCAACCTGGACATCTCCAACAAGGGCGCGGCCGCGGCGACCCGACGCGGCGTCCACATCACCAGGACCGACTCGGGCACCGGAACCTACTACCGGCTCACGGGTCTCGACGTCCATGACGTCAACGGGAACCAGACCAGGAAGGACGACGACGCCAGCGCCGGAATCTTCTTCGAGGTCCTGGGGAACACGACGCCCACGAAGTTCGACGACGTCGCCCTCACGGGCAACACGGTGCGGGCCGTGGACCGTTACGGGATCCACTTCTGGACCCGATGGATGCAGCGCCCCGAGCTGAACAACGCCAACTGCGGTACGACCTGCGGGGCGTGGACACCGCAGACGCGCGTCGTCATCCGCGGGAACACCGTCAGCGACATCGGCGGCGACGCGATCGTCCCCCACCACACCGAGGGCGCGCTCGTCGAGTACAACAAGGTCGACGGCTTCCGTGAGCGCGAGCCCGCGCACTGCGCGGCAGGCATCTGGGCGTGGAACACCCAGGACGCGCTGTACCAGTTCAACGAGGTGAGCGGCGGCAAGAGCACCTGCGACGGGCAGGGACTCGACCTCGACGAGGCCAATATCCGCACCATTTACCAGTACAACTACAGCCACGACAACGAGGGTGGCTTCATCCTCCTGTGCAACGGCTCCGGGTCGACCACCGCCGACAACATCGTCCGGTACAACATCAGCCAGAACGACGGCGGCCAGCTCTTCGACATGGTCTGCGCCAGGACGACCAACACGCAGATCTACAACAACACCTTCTACCTCGCCGAGCCGGTCGAGATCATCAGCAACTCGAACGGCTCGGCTGCGGCGAACGCCACGTTCACCAACAACATCTTCCACGTGGCGACGGACGGGGCGAGCTACGTCAACGCCGCCGGCCTCGGGTACGACTCGAACGTCTTCTCCGGCACCCACCCGGCCGGTGAGCCGGCCGACGCCCACAAGGTGACGACCGACCCGAAGCTGACGGCCCCCGGCACGGCCACCTCGCGTACGGACGCCGACGGCTACCGCCTCCAGGCGGGTTCCTCCGCCCTCGCCAACGGCGCGGTCGTGGCGAATGCGGGCACGCGTGACTACTTCGGCAGCACCGTCACCGCCGGCTGCGTACCCGACCGCGGCGCGCACCAGTCGTCCACGGCCTGCATCCGGCCGACGGGACCGGAGGCCGGCATCAACCGGATCTCCGCCGGCACCCAGGCGATCGACGTACCGGCGCACTCCACGGTCCAGGGGACCCAGCTGGTCGGCTGGCTCTGGAACGGCGGCACCAACCAGCAGTGGAACGTCACGGCCAACACCGACGGCACGTACACCCTGAAGAACGTGCAGAACGGCCTGTGCGCCGAGGTCTACAAGAACTCCAGGGCGGCGGGGGCCGCCATCGACCAGTGGGCGTGCAGCGGCGACGCGAACCAGCGCTGGACCGCCACTCCCGCGACCGGGGGCTACAAGCTGACGAGCAAGTCCAGCGGGCTGCTGCTCACCGCCTCCACCACCACGAACGGGGCGCTGCTCACCCAGCAGGCGGCCTCCACCACCGCGGTCCAGACCTGGGCCTTCACCAAGCTGTCCTGACCGGACCGCGGCAGACCGGGCGGGGCCGGGTACCTGAATGGGTGCCCGGCCCCGTTCCCGTGGCCGGCACCACGCTCAGTCCCGCGGCCAGGGCCGCCCGTCGAGGCGCTCGATGTCGCGGTTGAGACGGGCGAGGCTGTCCGCGAGCTGAGCGGCCTCCTCCGGGGTCCAGTCGGCCAGCACGCGCTGCAGGCCGTCCCGGTTCTCGGCCCGGTCCTTGTCCAGCCGGTGCTCACCCTCGGCCGTGATGGCGAACTTCCGGGCGATCCCGCCGTCCGGGTCGGCGATACGCTCGACGACACCGACACGGAGCATCGCAGCGGTCTGCCGGTTCAGCGTGGAGGTGTCGAGGCCGAAGGCCTCGTGCAGCTGACCGATGGACATCGGGCCCTGGGCCCGGATGCGGCTGAGGAGGATGTAGGCGCTCCGGTCGAGCCGCCCGCCGCCCCGCGAGGTCAGCAGGCTCATATGCCTGCCGAGCAGCATCGTCTCGAATTCGATCCGGTCCACAGGCATGTCCACGCAAGGCTTCCTTCGACTGCCGGGCTCGCCTCCCCTCGGGGCGGGCGACCTCTTTTGTACATATATACCACAGATATGCATCGTGCACGTGATGTGCATGATGCACTTGCCGTGTGTCGTGCATAGCGACTGCGTGGTGCGATCCGCCATGGCCCGGCAGAGCTACAGGAGTACCCGTGAAAACAATCCGGCCCACAGCCCGCTCCGGCGGCGTTGTCTGCATCCTCGCCTTCGCGGGCATCGTGGCCGCGATCACGCAGACCCTGGTGGTGCCGCTGATCGCGGAACTCCCCGAACTGCTCGGCACCTCCACGTCGAACGCGTCCTGGGTCATCACCGCGACCCTGCTCGCCTCCCTGGTCCCGCTGCGCTCGATCGGCAGCTCGCTGTCCGCCGCCGTCATCGGTGTCGTGATGGCCCAGATGACCACCGACTTCGGCGGCCACGCCCTGACGTCGGCGGGCGGCTTCCGCGCCGCCATGCTGATCGGCTGCGGCGTCGCCCTCGCCGCCGCGGTCCTCGCCGTCCTCATCCCCGTACGGGCATCGGCGAACAACAAAGGGCCCCTCGAAACGGTGCCGGCGCCGCCCGAGGTCACCGCTGCCAAGGCCTGACTTGGCCGAAAAGGTTTGAGCGGAGCCTCACCACCCGAAAAGGTTGTCCTGTCCCTCCCGGGGGCAGGACAACCCGCTTTCCCCTCGAACCACTCGCCGCCCCGGCCGTAGACTCGCCGGATGGCGAAGTATTTCGACGTACATCCCGAAAATCCCCAGCGGCGCACCATCACCGGTGTGGCCGAAAGCATCCGCTCCGGGTCACTCGTCGCGTATCCGACGGACTCCTGCTACGCACTCGGGTGTCAGCTCGGCAGCCGTGACGGCATCTCCCGCATCCGCACGATCCGTAACCTCGACGACCGTCATCACTTCACGCTCATGTGCCAGAACTTCGCCCAGCTCGGGCAGTTCGTGCAGATCGACAACGACGTGTTCCGCGCCATCAAGGCAGCGACCCCCGGCCAGTACACGTTCATCCTTCCGGCGACGAAGGAGGTGCCGCGTCAGCTGCTGCACCCGAAGAAGAAGACCGTCGGCGTCCGCATCCCCGACCACGCCGTCGTCCAGGCCCTGTTGGAGGAACTCGGCGAGCCGCTGCTCTCCAGCACCCTGCTCCTGCCCGACGAGGAGGAGCCGATGACCCAGGGCTGGGAGATCAAGGAACGCCTCGACCACGAGGTGGACGTCGTCGTCGACTCAGGCGACTGCGGCACGGAGCCGACCACCGTCATCGACTTCTCCAGCGGCGAGCTGGAGATCGTACGACGCGGAGCCGGCGACCCCTCCCGCTTCGAGTAATTCGAGTAACCGGACGCGAGGCCGGGCCGAAAGGCCCGGCCGGGTCGGGTCGGGTCGGGTCGGAACAGCGGGTCCAGCTCCGCGCGAACCGTCTTCCCCGGCCTCCTCGGTGGTACGCGCTCCTGACACGGCGACGGACGGCAGCTCGGAGGTCCTCAGCTCTTGAGGTACGACTGAAGCAGAGTGCTCCACGCGTTGTTCATCTGCTCGAACTCCGCGGGGCACCTGGCCGCCCGGGCCTCGGGCAGCACGCCGTCCGGGTTCTCCGCGGTTTGCACAACGCCCTGGAAGGAGCTGGGGTCGGAGCCGTACAGCCAGCAGATCTCGTTGTAGAAGCGCTGGGCACTCAGCGAGTGCTCGTCGGAGAACTTTCCGGTGATGTCCCCCTGTTCGTCCGCCGCGGCGAGCGCGCCCCACGCGTCGATGGCGCTCACCGCGTACTCGCGGTGCAGGGAGTCACCCACGAGCAGCAGGGTGGCGAGCTGGTCGGCCGCGTCCTCCTCCTTGCCGGTGATGGCCAGGCCGTAGACGTCGATCAGTCCGTGGCCAAGTTCGTGGAGGACGGAACTGTTGGTGAAGCCGATGAGGTCGTCCTCGGTGGCCCGCGTCTGCTGGGCCTCGGTGCCCGTGGTGTTCTGCGCACTGAAGACGGGGGCGAACTGGGAGATGAGTTCGTAGCAGAGAGTGATGCTCTGCGTCTCGGGGTCCCAGAAGGCGTTGACCTCACCGCAGCTGCGCCCCGTCAGGGGCACGTCCTGGGGCAGGGCGATCCGGGAATTGGCGTGCGCCGCGACACCTTCCAGGACTTCGTTCGCCTGGAGGAACTGCTGGGCCTGCTGGTCCTCCCGGGTCGCGCCGGCCTCATAGGTGACAACGAGTTCGCCGGTGCCCTGAGGAGCAGGAGTGGTCTTCCGCGGCAGCGCGGCGTCTCCGACCGGGCTCCCTGTCGGTGGCGCGGTCGGCGCGGCCTGGACCGTGCGCCCGTGCGCGGCGCTCTCGGTGCCGGATGTACAGCCCGTGACGGATGCGATCGCGAGGGAGGCGGCGAGCAGGACCATCGCCCGTGTTCGTGTGCTGGTGCCTTCCACCTGATCCACCTTTCTGACCCGATGTGGGTCCGGCGTGGGAGCCGGTGGCATGTGGAACCCGCGTTTCCGGCCGGTGGACCGACCCGCGTACCCAAACAACCAGCCTGACACCAGGAGGGCAGGGGAGCTCGCGGCAATCCGCCATTCGGGTGGCGGGCCGGATCGACCGGAACCGCGATTCAGGGCTGAGCGCGCACCCCGCGTACGCGGACCCCAGGGTCCCGGGAACGCAGCCCGGGATGCCATAGGAATCCCCTATGGCACCTGCTGATATTTCGTCTTTGCCTCTCGTTCTCTTCCGAACGTACCGTCAGAACAGCTCGACGACGCAGAATTCCACTTCCGTCGAGCGGACGCATACGAATTTCCTGAGAGGACCAGCGGCATGACCACGACGGAGAATGGACCGAGGACGCAGGAACTCGCCGGAAAGCGGGCCCTGGTCACAGGCGGCTCTCGCGGAATCGGAGCGGCTGTCGTGCGCCAACTCCGCGACGCGGGCGCCGAGGTGCTCACGACCGCCCGGTCGGCGATGAGCACGGTTCCGGAGGGTGTCACCTTCATTGAGGCCGACGTGCGGACACGGGCCGGCGCGGAGACGCTCGCAGCAGCCGCGCAGGAGGTGCTCGGCGGGGTGGACATCCTGGTCAACAACGCGGGTGGGGCGGGACCGTTCCGGCAGACCGCGGACATCCCCGACGAGGAGTGGCAGGACCAACTGGACCTGAACTACCTCGCGTCGGTGCGGCTGGACGCACTGCTGGCGCCGGGGATGCGGGAGCGGGGTTCGGGGGCGATCGTGCACGTGTCGTCGGCCGCGACCCCGTTCGCTCCCCCGCCGTTCCTCCACTACACGGCAGCGAAGGCCGCGTTGGAGAACTACAGCCGGGGGCTGGCCCTGGAGCTGGCACCGTTCGGCATCCGGGTCAACACCGTCAGCCCCGGAAGGACCGAGACCCCAGGCGGCGAAGCGACGCGGGAGGAGTGGGCGCGCATGGTCCCGGGGTCGGGCGCGGACAACAGCGGCGTGCCGCTGGGGCGTGTGGGCCGGCCCGATGACATCGCCGACGCGGTGCTGTTCCTCGTTTCCGACCGGGCGAGCTGGGTGACCGGGAACATTCTCACCGTGGACGGCGGAGAATTCCCCAGAAGCTGATCCCTCCGCAATCCGTTACGCAGAAAGAAGCGCAGGAAGAAGAATGGTGGCGGCGCCGAGGAAGGCGCCGCCACCGTTTCCGCACAGCTGTTATCAGTTGAGCGTCAGGAAGGTTCCCGCGCCGTTCGGGTATTCGATCCAGACGGTGGACCGGGCTGCCGCCGGAACGCCGGACCAGGCGGCGGTCAGGTCGATCGGGGTGCCGGGGGTGACACGGCCGTGGTCGGGCGTGACGGTGACCTTGCCGGTGACCGGGCTGTCGTCGGTGATGTGGTTCACCTGGAAGGTGTACGGGGTGACGCTTTCGCCGTTGCCGGTGTAGTCGAGGGCGACCACGGCCACGAAGATCGTGTCGGCCTTCGTCTGCGGCACGTTGATGGTGACGGTGCCGTTGCTGTCAGGGTCGCCGAACGCGCCTCCCTGCAGGACGCCGCCGACCATGGGCCCCCAGACGACGCCGCCGACGTTGCCTTCGGCCACGTCGAAGTGGACCGTGATCTGAGTTGCCTTGGCGCCGACCGGGATGGCGGCCTCGTGGTAGATCTCGGCCGTTCCGGTCAGGGAGCCCTTGGTGAGGGGCGAGGAGACCGGGCCGCGGGCGGTGGCCTGGAGGGTGCTGGTCGCCGGGGTGACGGAGTAGGTGGCCTCGCCGCTGGTGCCGGTGCCCTTGATCTCGGCGGGGGCGTGGATGACCTGCGGGGTGACGACGATCGGGCTGCGGACGGTGGTCCGGCCGGAGGTCCAGGTGAGCGAGCCGGTGTCGATGGCTCCCGCCGGCGCGGTGGTCACGTCGAGCTTGACCGTGAAGGTGCGCTTCTGCCCGGGGTGGCTGAAGCGCAGGACGGACGGGGACACGGTGGCCTTGATGCCGGGGAGGTCGACCTTGGCTCGGTAGGTGCCGGCCGAGGTGGCGGTGACGGTGCGGGTGACCGTCTGGGTACCGAAGAGTTCGCCGATCGCGATGGAGGGGTAGTTGAGATCGCTGGGGTCGATGGCCTTGGTGCCGGTCCCGGTGTCGACACCGACACCTTCGAGGTAGGCCAGCCAGTCCTGCTCGTTGGAGTCGTAGACGAGCCCCGGCTTGAGCATCGCCCGGGCCTCGACCTCGCCGGCGCCCTGGGCGAAGGCGTCGTCGCTCTTCTTGCCGTCAGCCGTCTTGGTGGGAGAAGCGGTGGTCATCATGGCCGACTTGATGCTCATCGGGGACCATGTGGGGTGCTCGGAGAGGTAGAGAGCGGCGAGGCCGGCGATGTGCGGCGTGGCCATGGAGGTGCCGGAGTAGAAGTCGAAGTCACGGCCCTGGTTACCGGGCGGGGCGACGGCGGCGAGGATGGTGGCGCCAGGCGCGGTGATGTCGGGCTTGAGGAGATCGCCGTTGCTCGCGGAGGACGGACCGCGGGAGGAGAAGCCGGCGACCTGTGGGTACGTGTCACCCTTACCGCCGCTGGTGAGGGTGGCGGCGGCGTTGTCCGTGGCCGCGTAGTCGCGTACGGCCGTGGCGTCGGGGCCGCCCAGGTGGACGGTCGGTATGGAGTGCAGGTCGCCGTCGGTGCTTTCGTTGCCGATGTTGACGAGGATCATGCCGATGCCGCCGGCCCTCTTGACCTCGGCTGATTTATCGATACGGGCGACGGTGCCTCGGTCGCAGACCACGGTCTTTCCGGTGGTGAGCGCGGGGTCGAGGGTGCCCGCCATGCAGAGGTCGGCGTCGGCGGTTTCGGCGTCGGCGGTCTTGACGGCGGCGGCGCGGACGAGGGGTGCGGAGCCGACGGTGCCGTGCACGCTGGTGCTGATTCCGGTGTAGCTCTTGCCGTTGCCGAGGGTGACGGTTCCGGTGTAGGGGGCGACGGTTCCGGCGGCGACGGTGGTCGTCCAGGGAGCCGTGTTGTCGAGGCTGGAGGCCTCGGGGCCGGCGTTGCCCCCGGCGGTGGCGACGAAGACGCCGGCGGCTGCGGCGTTACGGAGCGCGGTCTGCGACGGGTCGTCGTAGTCGCTCTCGAACATGGCGCCGAGGGAGTAGTTGATGACGTCCACACCGTCGGCGACTGCCTGGTCGATGGCCGCGACGAGGTCGCTGGTCAGACCGCCGTCCTGCTTGCCGTCCTTGCTCTGCCAGAGGGCTTTGTAGACGGAGATGGTGGCGGCGGGGGCGACGCCGGAGATGGTGCCGAGGTCGTTGCCGTCAGCGGTGGCGTGGACCCCGGCGTTGCCGGCCGCGGTCGATGCGGTGTGGGTGCCGTGACCTTCGCTGTCCCGGGGGGAGATGTAGCCGCCCCGGTTGGATTCGGGGACGTAGCGGAGCCAGCCCTCGCCGAAGTAGCGCGCGCTGATGATCTTCTGGTTGCAGTCGGCGGCGGTGAAGCTGTCGCCGGTCTGGCAGGTGCCGGTGAAGGTGGTGCCGTCGGCCTTGTGCATGACGGTGGTGGTGCCGTCGAGGTAGGGCCGGTAGAGGTCGTTCTTGTCGGGCTTCTTGCCGTGGTTGCCGGTGGGCTTCCTGGTCGTGAGCGCGGGGGCCTTGAACGAGGCGCTCTCGGGCCAGATGCCGGTGTCGATGTCGCCGATGACGATGCCCTTGCCGGCCTTGGCCGTGCCGCCGAGCGCGGCCCACAGTCCCTTGCGGCCGGAGAGACCCAGGAAGTCGGTGGAGTTCTTTTCGTCGGTGGCGTGGTGGAGCCGGTCGGGGGCGATGTTGGTGACGCCCTTGGTGCGGGCCAGCTGGACGAGCTGGACGGCGTTGAGCTGGGCGCTGAAGGTGTTGGTGGTGACGGCGTAGTGCTGGCGGACCGTGGCGCCGACCTTCTTGGCCACGTGGTTCTGCTCGTCCGTCAGATGGGAGCGGTAGCGCTTGGCATCGGCGCTGGTGACGTCGAGCTTCTCGCCCTCGGTGGGCTTGGTGGCGGGGAGGTCGCCAACACTGCCGTCGTAGGTGACGAGGGGCTGGTCGGCGAGGGTGATCAGGTAGGTTCCGGCGGCGAGGGGCTTTGCGGGACCGGTGGCCGCCGCAGGGGTGGCGAGGGGCAGGCTGACGGCGGCGAGGGTGGTGGTGAGCAGGGCGCCGATGGTGCCGCGGCGGATGCGGGACGCTCTTCGTGGCTGAGGTGTCACGGATTTCCTCACAGGTGTTCGGGCATGCCGGAGAGACGAGCGGGGGTACTCGCCCGGGGTGTGAGTCGGCGACTTGGTGACGACGAACCGCCGTCGATGCGGGGTGATCGATGCGGGGTGATCGATAGGCGATTCGAGAGAAGTGAACGCTGTGCGATCACTTGGTGTCCAGATAATCTGATGGCGTGTTTGGCGCGGTGACCAAACGCGCCACCTGCGAGGGGACCATCGGCCGGTTCGCTGCCTGCCCGTGCCTGTCCGGGGCGAGCCGACGCATGTGATAGGAGAGGCTGGTTGTGCTGGAAGCAGTGGGGGTGAGCGCGTTCGACGAGGGTGTGTACCGGGCGGTACTGACGGGACCACAGGGCGCGGTGCGCGATCTCGCGGAGAATGTGGGGGCCGGATCGGCGCGCACAGGACAGGCGTTGAAGCGCCTCGCCGCTCTGGGCCTGGTGCGGCGGGTGGGACGGGGCCGGTGGGAGGCGGTGAGTCCGCGCTCGGCCCTGTCGGCGCTGCTGCATCGGCGCCGGTCGGAGACGGAGACGGTGTTCGCGGGCGTGGAGACGGAGTTCGCCGACCTGCACCGACTGCACCGGGCCGGACAGCTGCGGTCGGATCCGGGCGCCCTGGTTGAGGTGCTGACGGGTCAGGAGGTGATGGCCCGAAAGGTCGAGGAACTGAGCCGGTCCGTCACGACGCATCTGTGGACGCTGGACAAGCCGCCGTATCTGGAGCCGGTGGGCGAGCCGCACCACAACGAGCAGGAGACGGCCACGACTCGGGAGTGGCTGGAGCGCGGCGTCGACATCCGGGGCGTGTACTGCCTGGAATCGATCGAGCCGCCCGGGCGGCTGGAGTCCATCCTGAACCTGGCGGCGCTCGGGGAGCAGTCGCGCCTGTTGCCGCACCTGCCGTTCAAGGCGCGGATCGTGGACCGGCAGGTCGCGGTGGTGCCGTTGACCGGGGGCAGCAAGGACTCGATCGTGGTGGTGCATCCGTCGGGGCTGCTGGACGGGTTGATGGAGCTGTTCGAGGCGTACTGGGAGCGGGCCGAGCCGTTGCTCTCCGACAGGCTGGGTGTGGTGGAGGGACCCAGCGAGGAGGAGCTGATGCTCGTGCGGTTACTGCACGCCGGGTACAAGGACCAGGCGATCGCACGGCAGTTGGGGGTCAGCGTGCGCACGGCGACGCGCCGGGTCGCGGCGTTGATGCGCAGGCTGGATGCGGGGACGCGGTTTCAGGCCGGGGTGAAGGCGCGGGAGCGGGGCTGGGTGTGACAGGGCTCGGCCCCGTCACGCCAGGAGCTCACCGGCAGTCCGCTCCCCTCCTCGCCCGTCAGGACACCGGCGCGAAGGAAGCGGACTCGGTCCAGGTCTCCCGGCGCAGCAGGTCGAGCAGAGCCGTCTCCCCCGGACCCGCACCCTGCCGGAGCACGGCGATGACGGGCTGGGACACGGCCGGGAACACCGGGCGGGCGAGGTGCTCGTAACCGTAGGGCACCGCGGAGGCCGGGACGAGCGTCACCCCCAGCCCCTGGGCGGCCCAGCGCACGGCCGTCGCGGTCTGGGACACACGGGCGGCCGTCGCCGGGGTCAGGTCGTTGTCCCGCAGCACGCTCAGCAGGACGCCGTCGAGCGCGCTGTCGCGGTCGAACCGCACCCACGACTCCCCCGCCAGCTCACGCAGGTCGACCCGGTCGTCCGCGGCGAGCTGCGGGTGCCCTTCACCGAGCACCACGACGAAATCCTCCTCGCCGAGGCGGTGGGCGTCGGCGGGGCTCCGCTCGCACGCCGCCATCAGCGCGAGGTCCAGCACGCCCCGGCGGCACAGCCGCTCCAGCTCCGCGGAGCTGGGCTCCTCGAAGACGGTCACCTCCAGCCGCGGGAAGCGGCGGCGCAGCGCGTCCAGAGCGCCCGGCCACTGCCGCGTACCGAAACCCATCTGCGCCGCGACCACCAGCTCCCCCACCAGCTCATCGGCACCGGCCCGCGCGGTCGCCCTCGCCTTCCGGGCCGCGCTCACCGCGACCTCCGCCTCGCGCAGGAACGCGCGGCCGACCGCGGTGGCCACGAGTCCGGTCGGCGTGCGGTCGAACAGTTCCACGCCGAGCTCCCGCTCCAGACCACGGATCTGCTGGGACACCGACGGCTGGGCAACGTGCAGCCGCTCCGCCGCCGCCGTCACCGAGCCCTCCTCGGCAACGGCCAGGGCGTACTCGAACTGACGAAGGCTCATCGGCTCCGTCGCCTCCCTGCGGTAATCGGTGCACTGACTGTCGATACATCGCAGGAGGTGCCTCGTATATTCCGTTACGCGACGCCAAGGGCCGAAGAGGGCCCTCGGCTCGGATTCCCTGCTTCCTGATCCAGTCCTCGCACTGCGCGGCCCCCGCCGTCGTGACATCGAGGTCGAGCCGACCGCCCCTGCACGGGGACGGCCTTGTCGGGGACAGCCCTTTAGTATCCGCCCATGAGCATGAACGGCAGATACGCCCGTCTCACGCCCGCCGAAGTCGAGCGCACGCTCCGCGAACCGGGCTGGGGCGAGGAGTTCGTCAACGAGCTGGCGGTTGCGGACTGGGACGAGCAACGAGAGGCGTCCGCGGCACGATGCCACGGCACGGAGAAGGCGTGGCACGCTCTCGACTTCCTGCTCGGCCGGATCGGGTTCCCCGTCGACATCGTCCATGGCGAAGAGGACATCCCCGGGGCTGAGGACTGGGGACACAGCCCTCCTTGCATGCTCTCCCCGAAGGCGGTCCGCGTTGCAGCCGAGGCTCTCGCGGCCCTCTCTGTCGACGCATTGGTCCGGGATGTCACCCCGGCGGATCTTGCCCTGGCCGGCATCTACCCCGTCGAGATGTGGGAGCGCGGTGAATCGCTGGAGTACGTGACCAGTCGGTACCAGGCACTGGTGCCCTTCTTCCAGGCCGCAGACCGCGCGGGGGACACCGTCGTCGTCTGGCTCCAATGACTGACCGTTTCCCTGCGCATGGGCGGCCGGCGCGGGGCGGGTCGGCCGTGCCGACTGCCGGACGGCTCGGTCGGCGCCCGTGGGGCGATCGCCCCACGGCGGCCGGGCCGCGTCCTCCCGTCCGCCCGGCGCCGGAGACAACCGGCACCGGGCGGACGGGAACCGAGCGGACGAGGATCGAGCGGACGGGAACTTAGCGGACGGGGATCGGGCTCAGTACGCGAAGCTGGACCGGCCTGCTTTCGCGGTCGCGACATGGGCGATGCCGCTGCCGGCCGGGAGCACCGTCACGGGTGCGGCCGCCGAGGTGAACGTGCCGTCACCCAGCTGTCCGGTGGCGTTGTTGCCCCAGCTGACGACCGAGCCGTCATCCAGGGCCGCCACCGTGTAGTCCTGGCCGCCCACGATGTCCGTGACGCCCCGCAACACGTCCACGGGGACCGGCGTGGTGCGGTTGGTCTTCGTGTTGTCGCCGAGCTGGCCGTACCCGTTCCAGCCCCACGCGCTCACGCTTCCGTCGTCCAGGACGGCGAAGTTGCTGTACTGGTCGGCGGAGATCTGGGCCACGCCTTCGAGGTGGGCGACGTCGACCGCGACATTGCTGTCCGCGACGGAGTCGTTGCCGAGTTCGCCCTCCGTGTTCTTGCCCCAGGACTTGACCGTGCCGTCCGCGGTGAGGGCGAGAACATGGGCGCAGCCGACGGAGATGGCGACGATGTCGGCGACGTCCTTGACCTTCTGGGGCGTGTTGCGGACGGTGTTGTCGCCGGTGCCGAGGCGGCCGTTGGCGCCCTCGCCCCAGGACCAGACGGTGCCGTCCTGGCGCAGGGCGACGCTGAAGTCGCAGCCGGCGCCGACGTCCTTGACCTTGTTGAGGGACTGCACCTCGACGGGGGTCTTCTGAACCCCGCCCGGGTCGGCCGCGGTCAGGCCGTTGCCGAGCTGGCCCTTGGCGTTGCTGCCCCAGGCGAGGACGCGGCCGGAGCGCACGGCGAGGGCGTGGTTGGCGCCCGCGGAGACCTCGCTGACTCCGGAGAGGCCGGCGACCGTCGCGGGAAAGGCCTGGCCGGTGAGGGTGCCGTTGCCGAGCTGGCCGGTGAGGTTGGCGCCCCAGGACCTGACCGTGCCGTCCTTGAGGAGCGCGACGGCGAAGGTGTTCTTGTCGATGTCGCCGCCGCCGGACAGCTCCTTCACGTCTTCGCGGGCGAGGCCCTGGACGTCGGCCGGGGTGGGCTGGAGGACGAGGCTGCCGTTGCCGAGCTGGCCGAGGTTGTTGTTGCCCCAGCCGCGGACCCAGGGGTCGCTGGGGGCGGCGTGCGCGGGGAGGCACGGGGCGGTGAGGGCGGCGAGGGTGAACGCCGCGGTGAGGGTGGTGCGCAGGGTGGGCATGAGGTCTCCTTGGAAAGGGGTACGGGTCAGTACGCGTACGTCGTGTTGCCGCCCAGGGAGGCGGCGACGTCCTTGATCGCGGAGCCCTCGTCGAGGATCTTCACGGACTCGTAGCGGGCGACCGTGGTGCCGTTGCCGAGCTGGCCCTCGCCGTTGTGGCCCCAGGTGAAGACGTCGTCGGCGGTGACGGCGACGCCGTGGCGCGAACCGGCGGCGATGTGCTGGACGCCCTCCAGCCGTGGGATCTCGACGGGCGCGGTGCGGTTGGTGCGCGAGACGTTGTAGTCGTACGCCTCGTCGGACTCCAGCAGCTGGCCGTACTGGTTGTTGCCCCAGCCCCAGACGTGGCTGTCACTGGTGATCACGTAGTTGTGGTTGGCGCCCGCGTCGATCTCGGAGACGTCCTCCAGCCAGTCCACGTCGACCGGCGTGACGGCGGACTTGGTGGAGGAGTTGCCCAGCTGGCCGTAGAGGTTGTAGCCCCAGGACTTGACGGTGCTGTCGGCGGTCAGCGCGAGCGCGTGGTGGCAGCCCGCGTCGACCTCCGTGATGTTCTCCAGGCCGGTGACCTGCCGGGGTACGGAGGAGACGGCACGGCTGCCGTTGCCGAGCTGGCCGTAGACGCCGCGGCCCCAGGCGTACACCTTGCCGTTCTCCAGCAGGGCGAGGCTGAAGTCGCAGCCGGCCGAGATCTGCTTGACCTTGGGCATGCCCTGGACCCGGTCGGGGACCGTGCGGTAGTCGCCCGTGCGGTTGTTGCCGAGCTGGCCGTAGGAGTTGTCGCCCCAGGAGTAGACCTGGCCGCTGGTGTCGAGAGCCAGGGCGTGACCGCCGCCCGCCGCGATGTCCTTGATGTTCGTCAGCCGGGGGACGGTGGTGGGCACCGGCTGGTTGGTGGAGCCGCCGTTGCCGAGCTGGCCCATGGAGTTGTTGCCCCAGGACTTGACGGTCTTGGCCGTGCGGGCGAGGACGAACGAGTCGGACGAGGAGGTGCCGCCCGCCGAGATCTGGTCGACGTCGCCGCGGAAGAGGCTGGTGACGGAGGCCGGGCTGAGGCTGTCGGTGGCGGTGCCGTTGCCGAGCTGACCGGTGCGGCCGGCGCCCCAGGCGAGCACCGTCGGATTGCCCTCGTCCGCGTGGGCGGCGGGAGCGAGGGCCGGTGCGGCGGCCAGGGCGGCGGCCGTCGCCGCGGCGGCGGCCAGGGTGCGCAGGCGTGCGGCACTGCGGGATGTACGGGACATCGGCGTCCTTAGACGTGGGGGAAGGGGACTGGGCGCGGGGGCGGGTCCGGGGCATGACGGGCCGACAAGCGTGGGTGCCCGCGGCACTGCCCGGCGGACCGGGTCACGGCCGCCGCGCTCTCCTGAAGGCTTCCCTTCCAAGATCGTTAACGCGACCCGGGGACGCGGAATCCACCCGCCCGACCCGCCGCCGTCCGGGGTACGCGGCGGTGCGGACGGCCACTGCCGGCCCCGCGCGGAACCGGTACGGGCACCGGTTGTCGCCACTCTGGAGGCTTGCCTTCCGGGCGAGTTGGGAGCCGCTACGCCGATGCGGTGAGCTTGCCCTCCGCCCCGCCGCACCCGTGTGTCCCGAGCTGCCGTGAGCCCGGCTTATGTACGTTCTCCCTGCGCTTGATGATCTTGGTGGCGGCCCCCGGTCCGCCGCGTCCCGTGCGCCTCCCCCTCCCCTGCCCCCAGCTGTCTGGAGTCCCCGTGCGCCCCCTGCCGACCGCCCACCGCGCCCTGCGCGCCGCCACCGTCCTGTCCGCCTTCGCCATCGCCGCCGCCCTGCCGGTGACCGGCTCCCTGTCCGCCGCGTACGCGCAGTCCCCCGCCGCACACTCCGCGGGCGCCCACCTGCGGCCCGGTGCCGAATGCGAGCCGGAGGACCAGGCCTGCAAGGACCGCGAGGCCAATGACAAGGAGGCTGCGGAGATCGAGAAGGAGCAGCAGAAGACCCAGGAGGCGGCCGGTCAGGCCGACAAGGACATCAAGGCGGAGGGCGAGAAGCTGAAGGAATGCCCGCCCGGCTCGGCGTCCTGCATGGAGAAGCTCACCGGCAAGGGTGAGCGCGAGGAGGGCGGCATCTCGGACATGACCGGGACCATCGACTCCTTCCAGCCGGACCCCGCGGACAACGCCGCAGCGGCCGTCGATTCCACCTGCACCGGCTTCCCCGCCTCCCTGCCGGGCGGAAGCGACGACAGCCAGTCGGCCTTCCCGGTCTCGCAGCTGTGCTCGCTGCTGGGTTCCTGAGCCGCACCCCCGCCCCCCTCCGTACACCTGAAGGGACTCACGATGTCCACGCGTACCCTCCGCCGCAGTTCACTGCTCCTCCCGCTCCTCGCCCTCGGCCTGGCCGCGCCGCTCGCCCCCGCGCTCGCCGACTCCGGCGAAGCCCCCCGGGACGTCCCCGTCGCCCGCGCGTTCACCGCGGACAGCCGTGCCGCGAAGGTCGGGGAGGTCCTGAAGTACTGCGACACCAAGCGGTCCGCCTGCCGGTTCGCGATCGACCCGAGCAAGAGCCGCGAGTACGCGACGGCCGTCAAGTCGCTCGGCAACGCGGTCGTCAACTGCACCGTGGACCCGATGTCGGTGGACCGTACGGTGACGCTGCGCACCAGCAGCACCGACAACATCGGCGGTGAGATCTCCGGCAAGGTCACCGCAGAGGGCACCGTCTCCGCCAGCGGCGAGGTCACCACCAACCTCAGCAACGAGACGAGCAGCAACAACAAGACGCCGAACCTGAAGGACGGCCCGACCTCGGAGAACGGCAACAAGACCAATGTCTCCGGCGGGGCGAAGGCCTCCGGCTCGATGAGCGCCAAGCTGGCGTTCGAGGCCGCCTTCAAGGCGACGTACTCCAAGTCCTGGACCGTCGACAACACCGAGACGACCACGTACAAGACCGTCGTGAAGCCCTACGACATGCTGGTGTTCGGGGCGAGTTCGGCGATGCGCAGGGTGGTCGGCACGCTCACCACCGACCAGGGCGGCAAGGTCACCGGGATCGCGGTCGACAGCCCGTCCATGGTCAACAGCAGCACCTTCGTGGCACAGACCTACGCCGTTCCGGACAACCTCTGCGGCCGTACGCGGCCCGCCCCGAACACGACGGGCGACGACGACAACAAGCCGGCGTCGGCCGGGCGGCTGCAGGAGGTCCCGTCCCAGGGCCTCGTACCGGCCGGCGAACTGCCCAAGCGCGAGGAAGCACTTCTGCCCGCCCAGGGCTGACCGCTTCCCCCCTCACAAGTCTGCTGTCCCCTGCCCGGTCCCTCCCGTATCCCGCCCTGGAGCCCGCCCCATGCACCTCCCCGTCCGACTCCGCACCCTGGCCGCGCTCGGCGTCGCCGGGCTCGCGCTGCCCGCCGCGCTGGGCGCCGCCCCCGCCGGTGCGGCCGCCCCCGCGCAGACCGTTCCGGTTCTCAACGGCGACTTCGCCGATCCCGCCATGAAGGGCGACGGCCCCACGACCGTCAACCTCGACTTCTGGACCGGCGCCAACCAGCGCTATTCGCCGTCCGCCGCCGGCCGCACGGACACGTCCCACGCCGTCGCGCTCCAGAAGGACGGCAACACCCTCCAGCAGCGGCTGCGCGGGGTCCGCACCGGCGCGAAGGTGACGGTCAGTTACGAGGACAGCCCCGCGGTCTCCAAGGAGTGCACCCCGGAGCAGGTGGCGGGCGGCCAGCCCTACACCGTGGAGGGTTCGGGCGGCGCGGTCCGCGACGTCACCACGGCCGGTGATCCGGACCGCGTCAAGGGGAAGGCGGGGACGGGCCGTTGGACCGGGCGGAGCTACGAGTTCACCGCATCCGAGAACGAGCCGCTGCTCACCTTCACCTCCAAGGTCACCGACTCCCGTACCCACGTGACCTGTTCACCGATGGTCGCGAGGGTCCGGGCGGTGGAGGTGCCGCCGGCGCTGGACAAGACGGTCGACAAGTCCGCCCTGGGGCGCTCGGAGGCGTACAAGGGCAACGAGCGGGAGAAGACGCTGCACAACGCGGCCGCCGCGTGCAACGGCGAGAACGCCTGCACCTTCCGGCCCGACACCCGGATGTCCTTCCGCTACTACGACCGGGCGCGGGTCGTCGGCGAGGCGTTCATCAACTGCACCCGCAACCCGCTGGAGCACACCCGGGTGCTCGACTACGCCGAGCGCAGCCACGACAGCATCGCGCAGACCTACGCCGATGCCGGGCTCGCCCTCACCGAGGTCGCACGGCTGCCCACCACCGGGGACCGCGACGAGGACAGGAAGCGGATCAAGGAGCGTCCGATGGCGGCCCAGTTCGCCCTCGCCTACGAGAAGGGCTGGCAGCGGCCCTGGCAGTGGTTCAGCAGCGACCGGCGGGAGGTCGTGGAGCGGATCCAGCCCGGCGAGGTGAGCTGGGTGGAGATCCAGCCGAGCCGTGAGCGGGTCGAGGGCTGGTTCCTCAGCAACAAGGACGACTACCGGCTCCACGCGGTGATCGACGGGCCGTCACGCGCCGTACCCGACCGCATTCTTCAGCGCACGGGGCCCATGTCCGAGTCGGAGAAGCAGCGTTGTGCCGCGGCGCGGCCGATGACCACCACACCGGTCGGCTCCGACGCCCCTGCGGGCTCGGCCGACAAGGGGATGGACGACATCCCGGTGCCGACCGCTCCGGGCGTGCGCACGCTGGACTGATGCCGGGCGCACCGTCGAGGGGCCGGGGCACACAGCCCCGGCCCCTCCTTCGCGACCTCGGGGTCCCCGGTCCTTGATAGCGTCGCCCCAGCGACTGCGGAACACTCCCCGCCGGGGTCGTCGCTCTGCCGGGACGGCGCTGCCACCACGGGACGGCGGGTGCGGGTGGCAGGGGACTTCCACGGCAGGAACGAAGAGAGCCGACGCATGAGCCTCGCGCAGTTGCACTACACCTCCGCAACCGGCGGGGACGGCCCCGGCACCGGCGAGGCCGAGCCGATACGGGCCCGATTCACCGCAGTTGACGCCGCGATACCCGCGTCCGTACTCACCGAGGCGGGACCGCTCCTGGCGTACGAGACACCCGCCGGTACCGCCCCCCGGCTCCCGGACACCTCGCTGCGCGCGCTGCCCGAGGCGCTCAGCTTCAGCGTCCTCTCCGACGGCAGTCATCTGCTGGCCCGGACGGTGGCGGTACAGCCCGCGCCGGACTCCACCGTGGGTTTCCACGCACACGCGGTCCATCTCCCGGCCGGCACCCGGCTGCCCGGCAACGCGCTCCCGATCACCGCCTGCCGGTCCGCCCGCTGGGCCGCCACGACACCGGACCGTACGCTGCCCGGCCCGCTCGCCGCCCCGCCCGCCACCGGTCACGCCCGGGACCGCGAGGGGCTCAACGACTTCGCCGTCTCCCGGGGCCCCTGGCTCGCCGGGGTCCTGGCCGATCTGCGCCGGCTGTGCGGGCAGGAGGACGCCGGCCGGGTCGTGCTCGTCGAGCGGCAGAGCGCGGACGTGGCCCGGTGGATCGCCCTGGCCTGCGTAGCGCTGCCCGACGGGCTCGCCGAGCGGCTGACGTTCACCACGTACACCCGTCACCCGCAGCGGGCCCCGCAACAGGTCGTCGGAGTGCTGCCGCAGGACGCGCACGAGCTGACGGGTCCCGGCTTCCGCGTGCACACGTGCACCGGTCCGCGCCCGGAGGGTTCCGGGCCCGAGGACGCCTGGGCCGAGACGGCCGCCCGGATCTGGCGGAGCCGCGCGCCGGAGCTGTTCCGGGAGGCCGCGGAGCTGCCAGGGGAGCCGTTCGCGGCAGGACCGGTGGCCGTGACGGCCCTGTGCGCGGGCATCGCGCTGGGGACGACCGGACGCGCCGCCGCGGCCGGCTGGGCCGCCGAGCGGCCCTACGCGCTGGACGCGAAGCGGACCCGGCAGCTCGTCGACGCGCTGACCGCGCCGGGGGTCGACGACCGCACCGGCCCCGAGTTCGACGCCGCGGGACGGCTCTTCGCCGCGCTCGACGGCCGCTCCCCCGCGACGACCACGGCCCCGCTGGCCGCGATGCTGGTCACCGAGGCGGTCCGGGGCGGCAACGGCTCCGTGGAACTGCCGGGCCGCACCGCATTCAGCGGTCCCGAAGGCTCGGCCGTCGCCTCGGTGCTCGGTCCGGAGATCCTGACCGAGCTGAGCAGCGCGGGCGTCGGCCTCGACGTCGCCAGGACGGTGCAGCTGCTGCGGGTGGCCCGGCTGCTCGGCGTGGACTGTGCGGACCTGCTGCCCTCGGTCCTCCGCCGGCTCGCGCCCGCCCTGCTGGAGGCCGGGGACGGCGAGCCGGGCTGGGCGCCCGCGCTGCTGGAGCTGATGGACGAGCAGTTCGACGTACGTACGGCCCTGCTCGGCGCGCTCGACCGGATCGCTCCGCAGGACCCGTCGGGTGTGGAGCGGCTGCTGGGGCGGGTGCCGCTGCCGTTCACCGGCACCCAGCTGCTGCCGCATCTGCGGATGTGCGCCGAGGCGCCGGAGGCCAAGGCGGCCTGCGGACCGGACCGGGTGGGCGCGGTGCACCGGGTGCTGCGGGCCGCCGGGATGTCGCCGTTCGCGGAGCCGCTGGTGCTGCGTACGGCCGTGGGGCTGGTGTGGGAGGAGGGCACGGTGACGGCGGGCGAGGGCCGGCTGCTGCTGGAGGCCGCCACCTCGGACGCCCACCGGACGGCCGGCACCTGGTCGCACCTGGTGGCCGCGGCGCTCGGTGCGCCCGCCGCCGACGAGGAGGCACCGGAGCTCGCCCACGACCTGTTGCGCGGCTTCCCGGAGGAAGTCACGGGCCGGGAACGCGGTGCGCTGCTGCTCCTGGAGTTCGCCCGCGAGATCCGGTCGGACGCGGCGGCTCCGGAGTGGGCGGAACGGGTCCGGGCGCTGCGCAGGGACGCCGAGCCGGTGGAGGCGGAGGTGCTCAGCCATGCCTTCGGGGCGCTCGCCGAGCGGCTGCTCGCGCCGGACCGGCCCGAGGCCGAGCTGTACGCGCTCGTGCACAGCGGCGACCCGGATCTCGTCGCCGCGTACGACCGGGCCGCGCGCGAGGCCGGTGTCCTTTCCCGTCTGAAGGCGGAACCGGCGTACGCCGCGGACTGCTTCGGTGTCTGGACCGCACATCCGCACGCCGGAGCGGAGTGGAGCCGGACCGCGGACGCCCTGCTGGAGGAGGTGCTGCGCCCCGCCGTGCGCGCGCTCTCCGCCGACGGGGTCGCGGCGGTGGAGGAGGCCGTGGGGCGCTCGGGGAGCAGTGGCCGGGCGGAGGCCTTCCACGACTGGAACCGCCGGGGCCGGGGCACCCTGGGGCGGATCGGGCGGCGGATAGCGGGGCGGGTGCGCCGGGGCTGAACGCGCGAGTCGTCGGGGGCACCATCCGCCGGGTACCTTTGGGGCACAACGATCTCGTGGGCTCCTGGCGGGCTGCGTGAACCCCAGGAGGAACAGATGACGACGAACCGTGGGCGCAAGGACGTGATCCGCGACCGGATGGCGGCGACCGGTGAGTCGTACAACGTGGCCGCCCGCAATCTCAAGGCGATGAAGGACATGGGCGCCACGCGTGACGCCGTCCTCACGCAGCGTTGGCGCCCGGCCGAAACCCTCGACGTGCCCTGCCCCTGCGGCGGCACGTGCGAGCCCGGCGAGACGTGCGAGCGGTGCCACGCCCGGCACCGGCACGTGGCGCGGTACCCGGGCAGTGCCACGGACGTGGAGACGTGGGTCGACCGCTACGAGTGCACCGGCTGCTCCGCCTCGTACACGCTGATCGTCCAGCTGCCGGGCCGGCCCTGGGGTGTCGCGGAGACCGTGATCCAGGGCGGTTCGGCCGAGGAGGTCGTGCGCGCCCGGGTCTTCCCCGGTGTGGTGCACCCGCTGCTGAAGCCCGAGACGCCCCAGGAGGACTGACGCGTCGCGTCAGTCCTCCTGGGGCCGGTTCTCAGGCGTCCGGCGTCAGCCGCAGTGAGATCGAGTTGATGCAGTACCGCTGGTCCGTCGGGGTCGGGTAGCCCTCGCCCTCGAAGACATGGCCCAGGTGCGAGCCGCAGCGTGCGCAGCGGACCTCGGTGCGGACCATGCCGTGGCTGCGGTCCTGGATCAGTTCGACCGCGTCCGTGTCCTTCGGGTCGAAGAAGGACGGCCAGCCGCAGTGCGACTCGAACTTGGTGTCGGAGCGGAACAGCTCCGCGTCACAGGCGCGGCAGGAGTAGACGCCCGTGGTCTTGGTGTCGGTGTACTCGCCGACGAAGGCCGGCTCGGTGCCCGCCTTGCGCAGGACGGCGTACTCGGCGGGGGTGAGCTCCTCCCGCCACTGCTCGTCCGGCTTCTCGATGTCGTACGGCACGGTGGCTCCCTCAGCTCGACAGGTGGTCCAGGATCTGCGGGCCGAGGTCCGTGACATCGCCCGCCCCCATGGTGAGAACGAGGTCGCCGGGCTTCGCCATTCCCGCGATGACCTCGGGGACCGTCGCCTTGTCGTGCACGGCGGTGACGTCGGCGCCGGCGGCCTGTGCGGCGTCGATGATCAGGGTGCTGGTGATGCCGGGGATCGGGTCCTCGCGGGCCGGGTAGATGTCGAGGACCACGGAGGCGTCGGCCAGCGCGAGGGCATGTCCCATCTCGGTGCCGAGCTCCTGGGTGCGGGAGAAGAGGTGGGGCTGGAAGACGACCAGGATCCGGGCGTCGGTGGCGGCGCCACGCATCGCTTCGAGGTCGGCCGTCATCTCGGTGGGGTGGTGGGCGTAGCTGTCGATGACCTGGACACCGGCCACCTCGCCCTTGAGCTGGAGGCGGCGCTTGACGCCGGTGTACTTGCCGAGGGCCGAGGCAAGGTTGTGGGCGGGGATGCCGAGGGCGACGCCCGCGGCGAGGGCCGCCACCGCGTTCAGCGCGTAGTGACGGCCGGGGACGGAGACGGTGAAGGTGAGGTACTTCCCGTTCAGGACGACCGTTACCTCGCTGGTCAGACCGCGCGGGGTGATCTTGTGGACGCGTACGTCCGCGGTCCCGGACTCTCCGTAGGTGACGACCTTGAGCGCGGACAGGTCACGCACCCGGCGGGTCAGCTCGACGGCGCCGGACTGGTCGGCGGAGACGACCAGGGTGCCGTCGGGGACGATCTTGCCGGTGAAGGTCTCGAAGGAGTCGTAGATCTCGTCCATCGAGGCGTAGTTCGCGTGGTGGTCCAGCTCGACGTTGAGGACGATCGCGACCTCGGGGTCGTACTTCTGGAAGCTCCGGTCGCTCTCGTCGGCCTCGGCGACGAAGATCGCGCCCTCGCCGTGGGTGGCGTTGGTGCCGGGTCCGGCCAGGTCGCCGCCGATCGCGTACGAGGGGTCGAGGCCCAGCTCGGTGAGGGCGACGGCCAGCATCGACGTGGTGGTCGTCTTGCCGTGGGTGCCCGCGACGGCGATGGACCGCAGCCCCTGCATCAGCGAGGCGAGGGCGTCGGAGCGGTGCACGACGGGGATCGAGAGCTCCCCGGCGCGCACCAGCTCCGGGTTGTCGTCGCGGATGGCGCTGGAGACGACCACGCACGTGGCGTCGTCGGCCAGGTGGCCGGCGGCGTGTCCGATGTGGACGGTCGCCCCCAGCGCACGCAGCGCCTCGGCCGTGGCGGACTCCCTGGAGTCACTGCCCGCGACCTGCGCACCCCGCTGGGTGAGGACCTTCGCGATGCCCGACATTCCGGCGCCGCCGATGCCGATGAAGTGCGGCCGTTCCATGGCGGCAGGAATACCGGGTGCCATGCGTGTGTCTCCCAGGGTGCGTACGGGTAGGGCCTCCCAGCCTATTCGCTGTGCGCGAAGAGCTTGAGCACAGGTACGCCGACCTTGTGGCGGGCGCGGGACGCCCAGTCGCGGTGGAAGAACTCCTCCACGTAGTGCGGGGCGGTCAGGACGATGACCTCGTCGGCCTCCGCCTCGTCGACGACGGACGTGAGCTTGTCCAGGGGGTGGTCCTCGATCACCTGTCCGACGGCTTCGCAGCCTGCCTGGCGCAGGGCCTCCAGGGACACCTCCAGTGCGAGTTCGGCGGACTGTCTGGCGTTCTTGCCCTCCGGCTCCTCGCTCTCGCGGGCCGCTTCCTTCAGTTCGCCCATCGCCAGGTCGTCGATGGCCCGCAACAGCACATCCGCCTGGTCACCACGCGGCTGCATGAGTACGACGAAGGAGGTCTGCTCCTCCCCGTGCAGGGTGGTGACGAACTCGACGTCCTCGGAAGTGAGGGGCTTCTCGATCATCAAAACGCTGGTGAACACCACAGGCCCTTCTGCTTCAGTGACCGTCGTCGATCACTGCTGAAACCATCCTTCCCCGTGCTCGCACGGGGTCTGCGAGATCCATTCTGCCCACCGAACGCTAACCGGAACGGAATATTCCGCTGATTGTCAGATCCGACGGTACCGAGAGAAGAGGAACCCGGCCTCCTCCAGCAGCGAGGCCAGGGCGAATCGTTCCGGCACAGCCACCGAAGGGCCACCCGCGATCCGCTGCGCGTCGCCGGCCGTGAGCATGGGCGCCAGGGTCAGGCACATCTCGTCCAGCACGCCCGCGGCCACGAACTGACCGAGCAGTCGGGGCCCGCCCTCCGTCAGCAGTCGCCGGTGCCCGCGGTCGGCCAGTTCCCGCACGGCTCGGGCGGGATCCACCCGGGAGCCCTCCCCCGCGATCACCACATCGGCGCCCGCCTTCCGGGCCGTCTCGATCCGGTCGGGCGGCGCCCCCGCACCGGTGAGCACGAGTGTCGGGACCAGCGGCGAGACGAACAGCGGCAGCGAGAAGTCCAGGTCCAGGCTGCCGCTCACCACGGCGACGGCCGGCGCGGGCCCCTGGCCGGCCGCCGCCCGCCGCGCGGCGAAGGCCTCCCGGGCCCGGGCGGGGCGGTAGCCCTCCAGCCGTACGGTCTCCGCACCCGCGATCACCACATCGGCCAGACCCCGCAGAGTGCCGAAGATCCGCATGTCGCTCTCGCAGGAGATCGGCTGCGAGCGGCCCTCGTGCTGGGCGGCGCCGTCGAGGGTCGACACCATGTTGGCGCGCAGCCAGGGGCCGTCGGTCTCGGGGTAGGCGTAGGCGTCGGCGAGGGAGTCCAGACTCCACTCGCCCAGGTCATCGGCCGCTGTCAGGTCGGTCACAGGGAACAGGCGTCGCATGTTCCGCAGTCTGACACGCTCTAAGCTGGGGAGTTGTGTCCTCCTCCACCGCCGTGCCGGGGTCCAGCCCCATAGCCGAAACGGCCCCGCTGTCCCTGTGCGCCCTTGAGCCGCACGTCCCCGCCGACCGTCTGGTCGCCGAGATGGTGCCGCCGCCGCGCTTCGACTCGGTGCGTTTCGACACGTACGTCCCCGACCCCGACCAGCCGAGCCAGATCGAGGCCGTCAAGGTCCTCGCCGACTTCGCGACCGGGCTCGGCGGGGCGCACGCGACGGGCGCGGGCAAATCCGGAAGAGCGCGAAGCGCATCCCTTGAGGGGTGGTGGCGGGCGACGGGTGGGCGGTTCGGCGGCAAGAAGGCCGTGGCGCCCAGCGGCCCGCGCGGGGTCTACCTCGACGGCGGCTACGGCGTCGGCAAGACCCACCTGCTCGCCTCCCTCTGGCACGCCACGCCCGCCGCGCCCTCGCTGAAGGCGTTCGGCACCTTCGTGGAGCTGACGAACCTGGTGGGCGCGCTGGGCTTCCAGCAGACCGTGCAGACGCTGAGCGGGCACCGGCTGCTGTGCATCGACGAGTTCGAGCTCGACGACCCGGGCGACACCGTGCTGGTCTCCTCGCTGCTGAGCCGGCTGGTCGAGGCGGGGGTCGCGCTCGCCGCGACCTCCAACACGCTGCCGGGCAAGCTCGGCGAGGGCCGGTTCGCCTCGGCCGACTTCCTGCGGGAGATCCAGGGGCTGTCCTCGCACTTCCGCCCGCTGCGCATCGACGGCGAGGACTACCGCCACCGCGGACTGCCCGACGCCCCGCCGCCGTACTCCGAGGAGCAGGTCACCAGGGCCGCGTACGCGACCGAGGGCGCCAGCCTCGACGACTTCCCGGCGCTGCTCGACCATCTGGCCCGCGTCCATCCGAGCCGGTACGGCGCGCTGACGGACGGCATCCGGGCGGTGTGCCTCACCGAGGTGCAGGCGGTGCCCGACCAGTCGACCGCGCTGCGGCTCGTGGTACTCGCGGACCGGCTGTACGACCGGGAGGTTCCGGTGCTCGCGTCCGGGATGCCGTTCGACCGGCTGTTCAGCGAGGAGATGCTGAACGGCGGGTACCGGAAGAAGTACTTCCGGGCAATCTCCCGGCTGACAGCGCTGGCGCGCGACGCAAACGGGCTGGTGGCGCAGTAGGTTCGGGGACGTGACAACGGTGAGACACGACGGAGTGCCTCACCACCCCCGTACAACCGCGCATTCCGTTTGAAGGGAACCAGCATGGCTACCACGCGTCAGGCGCACACGGTCTGGGAAGGCAACCTGATCGAGGGCAAGGGTGTCGTCACCCTCGACTCCTCCGGAATCGGGGAGTACCCGGTCTCCTGGCCGTCCCGCGCGGAGAAGGCGAACGGCAAGACCAGCCCGGAGGAGCTGATCGCCGCGGCCCACTCCAGCTGCTTCTCGATGGCGCTCTCCAACGGTCTCGCCACGGCCGGCACCCCGCCGACCCGGCTGAACACCCAGGCCGAGGTCACCTTCCAGCCCGGCACCGGCATCACGGGCATCCACCTCACCGTCGAGGGCGAGGTGCCGGGTCTCGACGAGGCGGGCTTCGTCAAGGCCGCCGAGGACGCGAAGGCGAACTGCCCGGTCAGCCAGGCGCTGACGGGCACGACGATCACGCTGAGCGCCTCGCTCGCCTGACCCTCTCCCCACTGTCCCCGGGCCGGCACCTGCCGCCCGGGGACAGTGCTGTCCGCCCCGGGGCCTGGCCGTGTCCACCTTCCAGCCATCTTGAATCCTCCTGCAATACACCCGGGATTCTCATCGCTTCCTCATCCGTCGTTGGTTGCGTGACGCGTGCCGGCCGGTCCGGCACGGACGACGAAGGAGGCGCGCGGTGTCGCAACCCGACATGGCTCCGTTCCGGGAGCCCGCCCAGGGGCGTCCCGAGGACGACGAGGACCCCCCACCGCTGCATGTCGCGAGCAGGCTGCACGCGTTCAACAGATACGAGCTCAAATACCTGGTCCCGGTGGACCTGGCCGCAGAACTCCGCGACGAACTCGCGGAGCGGATGGACCGTGACCTGAACAGTCCGGCCGGCGGCTACGGCGTGTGGAGCCTGTACTACGACTCACCGCAGCTGCGGTTCTACTGGGAGAAGATCGAAGGTCTCAAGTTCCGTCGCAAGCTGCGCATCCGGCACTACGGCGAACCGGACGGTGTCACGGACACCTCACCCGTGTGCGTCGAGATCAAGCAGCGTGTCAACCGGGTCACGCAGAAGCGCCGCATCACCCTCCCGTACGGCACGGCCCGTCAACTCTGCGACGGGCGGGAGATGGTGGAGCACACACCGAAGGAGCGCGCCTTCATCCACGAGGTGCTCGACCTGGTGGTGCGGCTGAATCTGCGGCCGACCGCGATCACCGGCTACCAGCGTGAGGCGCTGGTCGGGCGTGGCTCGGACACCGGCCTGCGCGTGACCTTCGACCGGCGCGTCCGGGGCCGTGACCGGGACTTCCACCTCGGACGGACGAATCCGGAGAACCGCTTCACCATCCCGCCGCACATGTCGGTGATGGAGATCAAGGTCAACGAGCGCACCCCCCACTGGATCACCGACCTGGCCGCACGCCGCAATCTCAGCCTCGTGCGGGTGTCCAAGTACGTCCAGTCGATCGAGGCGTTCGGGCTGGCACCCCGGTCCGTCTTCCATCTCGACGAGGCGGACTTCCCGCCGCCCGCCATCCCCCTCGACAGGCAGCTGCCGGCGCACGAGTCGCCGGTGAAGGCAGGAGCACAGTGAATTTCGATCTGCAGGAACTCAGCGGGACGTTCAGCGTCACCGACGTCGTCGCGGCGATGGTGCTGTCCTTCGTCCTGAGCACGGTGATCGGGTACGTCTACCGGTACACCCACCGGAACGTCTCCTACAGCCAGTCGTACGTACAGACCCTGGTCATCGTCGGCATGATCGTCGCACTGATCATGCTCGTCGTCGGGTCCAACCTGGCCCGGGCTTTCTCGCTGGTCGGCGCGTTGTCCGTGGTCCGGTTCCGCAACGCGGTCAAGGAGACCCGGGACGTCGGCTTCATCTTCCTGGCCATGGCGATCGGTATGGCCTGCGGTGCGCGCTTCTACACGCTGGCCGCGGTCGGCGCCGTCGTCATCTGCGTCGTGGTCGTCATCATGCACAAGTTCGACTGGTTCGCCCTGAACGTCCAGCGGCAGGTCGTCAAGGTCCAGGTCCCGGCGGGCGAGGACTACACCCCGGGCATACGTGACGTCCTGATCAAGTACACCACCGAGTTCGAGCTGGTGAGCACCGAGACGATCCGTGGCGGAGCCCTGAACGAGGTGTTCTACACGGTCCGCATGAAGAAGGGCACCGAACCCGGCGACCTGGTCACCGCGTTGCAGGAACGCACCTCCGGCCAGCGGGTGACGGTGCTGACCGGTTACGACACGACCGACCTGTGATGCCCGGCGACGGCACGCCCCGAAGGCGACGGCTGCGCGACCGCGTGCCCGTCCGGCTGCGGCACCACTGGAAGCCGGCCGGCGCCCTGTGCACGGGGCTCGCGGTGATGCTGTACGCGTTCGGCGACGCGCGCATCTCCCCGTACGTGACCTCCGCATCCCGGGTCGAGGCCGACACGATCACCGAGAACGTCAGGGGCACGGTCGGGCTTTACGACACGTCGGTGAGTCACTCGGTCCAGCTGGAGTACAACCAGACGGACTTCGACAAGATGATGAAGGAGTTCAAGGAGGACGGGACCAAGGACTCGATCCCGGCCGACCTCACCATCGACGGGGTCTACCTCCAGGACGTCGGCATCCGGCTCAAGGGGAACTCCACCCTGCGTTCCCTGCAGGGCGGCGGAGGGATGCCCGGAGGCGGCCGGGGCGGCGCGGCGGCCGGCGGGCAGGACGGCGGGCAGCCCGGCCCGCAGGGCGCCGGCGAAGCGAGCCAGGGCGCGCAGCCGCCCGGCGGCGGGCAGGCATCCGGTGGTGGTCAGGCGCCCGGCGGTCAGGCAGCCGGTGGTGGGCGGGCCGGTGGCGGGATGACGCAGTACGACCTCTCCGCCGACAAGCCCGAGGAACTCCCCTGGCTCATCAAGATCGACGAGTACGTGGAGGGGCGCGCCTACCAGGGTGAGCGGGAGATCTCGCTCCGTCCGGGCAGCAACGCCCAGGTGCCCGTAAACGAGGCGCTGGCGCTCTCGCTGATCGACGGGACCGGGGAGCCGGCCGAGCGGTACAGCTTCTCGACCCTGAAGGTCAACAACCGGCCGGTCGCGGTGCGTCTGATGGTCGAGAACCCCGACACCGAGTACGCCGAGGCCGTCGAGGGCGAGTCGGTGGTCTACAAGGCCAGGGCGGGTGGCACGTTCGCCTACCAGGGGGACGACCCCTCGAAGTACGAGACGTCCTTCCGTCAGCTGAACAAGGTCGGCAGCCAGGACCTCGAACCCGTGATGAAGCTGACCAAGTGGGTGGAGAACTCCTCGGACAAGGAGTTCGCCGCGAACCTCGACACGTACGTCGACGTCGACTCGTTCGCCCATTACGTCGCGACGCAGAACCTGCTGATGAACTTCGACGACATGGCGGGCCCGGGGAAGAACTACCTGCTCGGGTACGACCTGAACACCAAGAGGTTCTCGGTGCTCGGCTGGGACTACAACCTCACCTTCAGCGGTGACGCGACCGCCGGGCCGGACGACGAGATGAGCATGGGCGGGGGCGGCCGCCCGGGCGGTCAGACCGAAGAGCCCGGGCAGACCGGGGAAGCGCCTCAGGGGATGCCGGGTCCGCCCGGCATGGCGGGCGGACCCGGTGCGGCCGGCGGCGACGAGGACCCCACCGCGGGCCGTGGAGGCCAGGGCGGCGGGATGTCCGGGCACGCGCTCAAGGAACGCTTCCTCGGGCTCGACGCCTTCGACGCGGTCTACAAGAAGGCGTACCAGGACCTGTACGAGAAGTTCTTCGCCTCCGGCAAGGCCACGAAGACGTTGAAGGACCTCGCGGCGCAGGCCGAGCGGGCCGGCGTCCCCGCCAAGGACGTCGAAACCGTGGTGGGCACGCTGCGCACCACCGTCACCTCGCGGACCACGGCCCTGGCGAAGAACAAGGAGGTCACCGGCTGACCGACGGCGCGCCCCGGCAGGAAGCCCTCCTTCCGCGCCCGGGCGCGCCGCAGCCGTGCCCGCGGCTCCGGTTCCTGTGAACCCGCACATGTTCGCCGACTACCATCTCGCGCACCGCACAGCGCCGCCTCGCCCGGCGTGCGTTCCGTCCGTACCGCGCGAGGTGATCCGACCGATGGGCTCGCAGTCAGCCCGGCACACCGTCCTGCTCGTCGAGGACGATCCGAGCATCCGCACCCTTCTCACCTCGGCCCTGACCGCGGCCGGGTACAGCGTCGCCTCGGCGGCGGACGGGCGGGAGGCCATGGGCGAGACGGGCCGCTGCCGGCCGGACCTGATCGTGCTGGACGTGACGCTTCCGGACACCGACGGTTTCGCCGTGACGCGCGAACTCCGTTCCCGGGGCGACTACACCCCGGTGCTGTTCCTCACCGCCCGCACCGACATCGAGGACCGCATCATCGGGCTCAGCTCCGGCGGTGACGACTACGTGACCAAGCCCTTCCACATCCAGGAGATCCTGCTGCGCATCCGCGCCATCCTGCGCCGCACCGCCGGATCGCCCAGGCCGCCGGCCGAACGGCCCCCGCTGCGGTACGCGGACCTGCGGGTCGACCGCGACCGGCACACCGTGCACCGTGCCGGGCGGGCCGTGCAGCTGTCCCCGACCGAGTTCCGGCTCCTCGTGTGCCTGGTGTCCCGTCCGGAGAAGGTGCTGGAGAAGCAGGAGATCCTCCAGGAGGTGTGGCAGTACGGCTTCGCCGGGGACACCCGGATCGTCGACACGTACATCAAGAACCTGCGCCGCAAGACCGATCACACCGGACCCCCGCTGATCCACACCGTGCGCGGTGTGGGCTACTGCCTGCGGTTGCCCCGCGAGGACGCGCCGTGATCCTCCGGCTGCGGCCCCGGTCGATGCGTACCCGCCTGGTGCTCATCTCCACGGTGCTGGCCACGGTCGCCGTGCTGGCCTCCCAGGCCGCCGGGCTGGCGGTCATGCGCGCGTGGCTCACCGGCCAGATCGACCACCGCCTCACCCACTTCGGCCTGCGGCCCCCACCCCTCTCCGGGCCGGACCACACGAGGGCGTCCGAAGGGCCCGGACCGCTTCCCCGCGAGGACGCCCTGCCCTCGGACTACCGGGTCTATTTCTACGGGGCCGACGGACGGCTCCGACCGGATTCACTGGGCAGCGGCGACGGCCGGCCGCTGCTTCCCGCGGCCGTGTCCTCCCTCACGCTGGAGGACGGGAGGCCCACCACCGTTCCCGCCGGCCGCGGGTCCTCGGACTGGCGGGTGATCGCCGAGACGGGCCCCGACGGACTGCGCGTCGTCGTCGCCCTCCCCCTGGACACCGTCGAGGGGGCCACGTCCAAACTGCTGTGGGTCGGCATCGGCATCGGTGCCGCCGCCGCCGTGGGTGTCGGACTGCTGGGAAGCGCGGCCGTACGCCTGGGACTGCGTCCCCTGGACCGGATGGAACGCACGGCACTGCGCATCACCGGTGGTGAAGCGGACCTGAGCGTCACCGACACCGATCCGCGTACGGAGACCGGGAGGCTCGGCATCGCCTTCAACACGATGCTCGACCAGGTGCGGGCGGCGCTGCACCGCAAGGACGCCTCCGAGCAACGGCTGCGCCGCTTCATGGCCGACGCCGGCCATGAACTGCGTACACCGCTCACCTCCATCCAGGGGTTCGCCGAACTGCTCGTCGCGCATCCCCGCACCCCGGCGGCGCGCCGGCGCGAGGCTCATGAACTGATCGCCCGGAACGCGGAGCGGATGAGCCGCCTCGTCGACGATCTCTTCCTGCTGGCCAAACTGGGCTACGCGCCCGTGGCGCACCAGGAGACGGTGGACCTGCTCTCGCTGGCTGCCGACGGGGTCGCCGCGGCCGTCGTCGCGCACCCTGGGCGGGACGTGCGGCTGGCGCCGCTGGGCGATGGGGGCCCGGACCGTTCCCGGGAGGCGCTCGACGTGGTCGAGACACTCGGTGACCCTCATCAGCTCGCCCAGGTGATCGCCAACCTGCTGGCCAACGCCTGCGTCCACACGCCGCCCGGCGCACGCGTCGAGGTGCGGGTGGGAACGGTGCGCACCGGGCCGGACACCGGGGGAACCGACCGGCCCGGCCGCAGCGGCGCCACGGCGCCGCTGCCCCCGGGCACCCCGGCGTGCGTGGTCGAGGTCGCCGACGACGGTCCGGGGCTGACGGCCGACACCGCACGGCAGGCGTTCGAACGCTTCTACCGCGGGCCCTCGACGAACCCGGGCGGCCCCGAGCCCGGTTCGGGTCTCGGTCTGTCCATCGCCTCCACCATCGCCGAGGCACACCACGGGCGGCTCGAAGTCGATACCCGGCCGGGCTCCGGGTCCGTATTCCGGCTGCTGCTGCCCCGGAGCGTCGGAGCGGAACCGGCCGGTCCTGCATGACAACGTTCACCGAAGGCCTCGAACGGGCAGGCCTGCTTTTGACGATGCCATGTCACCTGTCCGCCAACAGGGAGTTGCCTCATGTCAACCGCACCTCGACGCCTCGCGACACGACGCCAAGTCCTGGCCACGAGCGGCGCCGCCGCCACGATCGCCTTCACCGGCGCCTTCACCGAACTCTTCGCAGGCACCTCTGCCGCCCGCGGCCACGCGGGCTACGGCCCTCTGTTGCCCGATCCCGACGGACTCCTCGACCTCCCGAGGGGCTTCCGCTACCGGGTGCTGTCCCGGGAGGGCGACCCGCTCCGCTCCGGCGAGGGCCCGGTCCCCAGCCACTGCGACGGCATGGCCGCCTTCGCCGGCCGGCGCGGACACGTCCAGCTGGTACGCAACCATGAGAACCGGGTCGACGCGGCGATCTCCGTGCCGACCGTCGAGGGGCTCACGTACGACCCGATGGGCAAGGGCGGCTGCACAGCCCTGGAGCTCGACGGCCGTAACAACGTCCTCGGGGAACGCGTCGCCATCGCCGGAACCGCGGTGAACTGCGCCGGTGGGCGCACCCCTTGGGACACCTGGCTGACCTGCGAGGAGACCGAGGACAAGGCCGGCACCAACGGCTACACCAAGGACCACGGCTTCATCTTCGAAGTGGACGGCGCGAATCCGCACCGTACCGGCGCCGTACCGCTGACCGCGATGGGCCGCTTCCAGCACGAGGCGGTCGCGATCGATCCGCGGAACGGGATCGTGTACGAGACCGAGGACGCGTTCGACAAGCCGTTCGGGCTCTTCTACCGCTTCCTGCCTGAGAAGCCGCTCGGCGGCACGGGCTCGCTCCGGGCCGGCGGCCGGCTGGAGGCCATGCGGGTGCCGGGCGTCCCCGACCTCTCCGCCGTCCAGGAGACCGGGACGGTCTTCGAGGGCATCGAGTGGGTCCGCGTGCCGGATCCACTGGCCGCCGAGACGCCCATCCGCTTCCAGGACTTCGGGCCGAGGGGCATCACCCACGGCCAGAAGCTGGAGGGCTGCTACTGGGGCGGCTCCTCCGTCTACTTCGTCTCCAGCTTCGCGCACAGCGCGGAGGGATCGGCCGCCGACCACTTCGGGCAGGTGTGGCGGTACGAGCCGACGCGGCGCCGGCTGACGCTGGTCGTCGTCTTCGGTCCGGACACCGACATCCAGCTGCCCGGCGAGTCCCCGGACAACATCTGTCTGGCCTCCGACGGAGGGCTGATGGTGTGCGAGGACGGCGGCGGGGCCCAGCACGTGTTCGGTCTGACACGGCGCGGCGAGGTGTACGCGATGGCCCGCGGCCGGCAGAACATCGGCACGGCCGAGGAGCCGGAGTGGGGCGAGTTCGCCGGGGTCACCTTCGCACCGGACCAGGAGACGATGTTCGTCAACTGCTACACGCCGGGGACGACGTTCGCGGTGACGGGACCGTGGCGCTGACCGGCTGAGCGAGGGGCGGGGGGCGGGGGCGTGCGGCACCGGCCCGCCTCCGCCCCCGCCTCCGCCGCAGCGGTTCCTACCAGTTGGTGAACGCCCCGTCCGCCGTGCGCAGATGGGGGCGCTCGGCGGCGGTGGCCTGGTACTTGCGGGCCTCTTCACGGTCGATGTCGACCCCGATCCCGGGCAGTTCGCTGAGCTCGATCCGGCCCGGCGCGACCACCGGGCGGTGGGTGAAGAGCGCGGCGATGGCAGGTTCGGGGTCGGTCTGGTGCTCCTGGATCGCCACGTTCGGGCAGGCCAGGTTGAGTTGGAGCGAGGAGGCCGCGGTGACCGGGCCGAGCGGGTTGTGGGTGGCGAGCTTGATGTGGTGGGCCTCCGCCATGGCCGCGATCTTCTTCGCCTCGGTCAGACCGGCGGCGACGCCCACGTCGACCCGGGCGTAGTCGATGAGTTCGTCCTCGATCAGGGACCTGAACTCCCATTTGGATCCGAACTGCTCCCCCGCGGCCAGCGGGACGCCGGTGCGCGCACGGAGCATGCGGTAGCTGTCGGTGTTCTCGCAGCGCAACGGGTCCTCGACGAAGTACGGGCGGGCCGCCTCGATCTCCCGGCACAGGGTCAGCGCCTCGGGCGGATCGAGCCGTGTGTGCACGTCCAGGATGAGCTCCACCTCGTGGCCCACCGCGTCCCGTACCTGGTGGAAGAGCTCGACGGTGTCGCGCAGGCAGCGGCGGGCGTCGAGCACGTCGTCGGCGTCGTGCGGAGCGGCGAAGCGCAGATGGCGCCAGCCGGCCCCGACGAGGTCGCGGCAGCGGTCGAGGAACCACTCGCGGTCGTGGTAGCCGTCGCCTACGTGCACGTAAGCGGGTACGTGGTCGCGCACCCGGCCGCCGAGGAGCTCGTGCACCGGTACGCCGAGCGCCTTGCCGCGGATGTCCCACAGCGCCACGTCCACCGCGGCGATGGCGGCGCCCAGTATCCGGTCGGCGGGGAAGAAGCCGCGGCGGAACATCACCTGCCACAGGTGCTCGATGCGCCGCGGATCCTCACCGGTGATCAGCTCGGCCAGATGCTCGAGCCCCCCGGCGACCGCCTTCTGCCGGGACCTGATGCCGACTTCGCCCAGGCCGTGGATGCCCTCGTCGGTGTCGACCACCACGAGCATCATGCTGTCGCCGTGGTCGGGCAGAGTCAGCACTTCCAGGCCGGTGATCTTCATGCCACTCCTCTATGAAAACGTTCCCGCAATTTCAGCATCATTGATGAGAACGCATCATCCGCACTGGGAACCGCCCTGCACAAGCCCCTTGCAGACAGCAGATTTTCCTTGTGGAAACACCCTTGACACGTCCGGGAACGTTCGCAAGGATCCACCGCATCCAGCAGGAATCAACGAGGAGGCCGTCCGTGGCAGTCACAATCCGGGAGGTGGCGAGCGCCGCGGGCGTCTCGGTGTCGACGGTGTCCCGTGCGTTCACCGCACCCGACCAGGTCCAGCCGAGGACCCGGCAGCGCATCCTGGACGCCGCGGCCAAGCTGGGCTACTCCCCGAACCCTGCGGCGCGCAGCCTGCGGGGCGGCGGCACGGGGACGCTCGGGCTGATCGTGCCGGACATCGCGAACCCGTTCTTCCCGCCGATCGTCAAGGCGATGCAGGCGCGGGCCCGGCGGCTGGGGTACACGGTCCTGGTCGCCGACAGCGACGAGCGCGAGGCCGATGAGCTGGAGGCGATCGCGGCGGTGTCCAAGCGGGTCGACGGCCTGGTGCTGTGGGCCTCCACGCTCACCGAGGACCGGCTGCGGGAACTGTCGGACCGGATGCCGGTGGTCGTGGTGAACCGCCATGTGCCGGGCATCCCCGAGGTGCGGATCGACCTGTCGGCCGGAATCGCGCAGACCGTCGAGCATCTGCGCGCCTACGGCCACCGCCGCTGCGTGTTCATCAACGCCTCGCGCGCCGAGCTCAGCCGCGGCAAGTCCATCCAGGAGTCCTTCGAGGCCCTGGACATCTCACTCGTGGAACTCGGCCCGTACGAACCGCGGTTCGAAACCGGCGTACACGCGGCCACACTCGTCGGCGCGCACGGCGCCACCGCGGTGATCGCCCACAACGACCTGGTCGCCCTCGGCGTGCTGCACCAGTTGTCGAACCTGGGCATCAGCGTCCCGGGAGACGTCAGCGTCGTCGGCATCGACGACACCCTGCTGGCCTCCGTCTCCACGCCCGGCCTGACCACCATCAGGATCGACCCCGAGGAGATCGCCACCCGGGCCGGCGATCTGCTCATCGAGACGATCGCCGGCCGTACGGGCGACGGCGACGCGCCCTGCGTGGAGATCGGCTCCCGCCTGGTCCCGCGCGCCTCCACCGGCCCCGCGCCCGCCCACTGAACATCTCCGGCCGCCGAGACCTCTGAGCTCTCCCGAGCCCTCTCCCTACCCTCCCCCGCCCTCCTTGGAGAAGAAATGTCCAGAACCTCCCGACGTGCGGCCGTACTCGGCTGCATAGCCGTGGCCGTGACCCTCACCGGCTGTTCCTCCGTCACCCCGGGCAAGGCGGGCTCGGGCGGCGATCTCGTCCTGCGGGTCCAGGGCATGCCCCCGGCCACCGACAAGCCGGCCCTGGCTCTGTTCAAGCAGCAGATCACCGACTTCGAGAAGGCCAACCCGGGGATCCGGGTCAAGGGGTCCACCACCGTCTTCGACCCGCTGACCTTCTCCGCCAAGCTGTCGGGCGGCAACGTCGAGGACGTCATCAAGGTGCCGCTGACCGAGCCGCAGCGGCTCATCCAGCAGAAGCAGGTCCAGCCGATCACCGGGCAGCTCCAGGAGTGGGACCACTTCAAGGAGTTCAACCCGCAGGTCCTCAAGCCTGTCAGCGACAGCTCCGGCGACGTCTTCGGCGTACCGCAGAATCCGTACGCCCAGGGCCTGGTCTACAACCGGGACCTGTTCGAGAAGGCCGGTCTCGACCCCGACAAGCCGCCGACGACGTGGGAGGAGGTCCGGACGGCCGCGAAGAAGATCAGCGAGAAGACCGGCAAGGCGGGCTTCGTCCACGAGTCCAAGGACAACCAGGGCGGCTGGCAGCTGACGATGCTGTCGTACGCGTTCGGCGGCGAGCTGCAGACGCGGCAGGGCGGCACGTACACCGCCACCCTCACCGGCCCGGAGACGAAGAAGGCGCTCGGTCTGCTGAAGGACATGCGCTGGAAGGACGACTCGCTGGGCCGCAACCTCCTCAACAACCAGAACGATGTCGTCAAGCAGTTCGCGGCGGGGCAGGTCGGGATGTTCATGGGCAGCCCGGGCACCTACCGGCTCGCCAAGATGCAGTTCGGCATGGAGGACACCGACGCCTTCGGAGTCGGCGCCATGCCGCAGTCCGGCGGCAATGCCACGCTGACCGGCGGCGACATCTACATGGTCCCGAAGTCGGCCGACGCGAAGCACGCGGCGGCCGCGGTCAAGTGGCTGACCTTCGCGTACGCGCAGCCGCAGTACAGCACCGAGATCGCGGCGCAGCAGGCCAAGGCGCTGTCCGCCGATCCCAAGTCCGCGGTGGGCGTTCCGACCCTCCCGGTGTTCGACGCCGAGCGGCAGAAGAGGATCAACGCGGCCATCGAGCCGTACGTCAACGTGAAGCCGGAGAACTTCCGGCCGTACACCGAGGGCCTGTCGAAGCTCGACCTCAAGCCCGAGCCGCCGTACCAGGCGCAGCAGCTCTACACAGCGCTCGACTCGGTCGTCCAGTCGGTGCTGACCAAGCGGGACGCCGATGTCGACGCTCTGCTGGCCGCCGCCGAGAAGGACGTCAACACCAAGCTCTCCGCCGGTCAGAAGTAGCCCGCCATGAGCCTGCTCACCTCTTCCCGGCGCCCCGCCGCCGTGCACAAGGAGCCGCCCGCGGCGTCCGCCGGCCGTTCCGGTCCACGCACCGGGGCCCTGCGCAAGCAGGTCACCGCGTGGCTGTTCCTGGTCCCGACGCTGCTGATCTTCGGTCTCTTCGCCTGGTGGCCGATCCTCCGCAGCCTGCTGATCAGCTTCCAGCGGACCAATCTCGTCGATCCCGCCGTCTGGGTGGGGCTCGACAACTTCCGGGCGGTCTTCGACGATCCGCTGCTGGGCACCGCCGTCCAGAACACGCTGCTCTTCGTCGGCCTCGGCATCCTGATCGGCTTCCCCGCACCTCTGGTGCTGGCCGCCATCATGTCCACGGTCCGGCGCGGCGCCGGGGTGTACCGCTTCCTCGTCTATCTGCCCGTGGTCATCCCGCCGGTGGTCGCCATCCTGCTGTGGAAGTGGTTCTACGACCCGGGCAGCGGACTCTTCAACAGCGCCCTCGGCAAGGTGGGGCTCGGCCCGTACCCCTGGCTCGAATCCTCCGACAGCGCGATGCTGTCGCTCGTCCTGGAGGCGACCTGGGCGGGCATGGGCGGCGCCGTCCTGATCTATCTCGCGGCCATGGTCGGCATCCCGGGCGAACTGTACGAGGCCGCCGAGGTCGACGGAGCCGGGATCTGGCGCCGGCTCTGGCACATCATGCTTCCGCAGCTGAGGCCGGTCATCGGGCTGCTGCTGCTCGTGCAGCTGATCAACACGGTGCAGGTCTTCACCGAGCCGTACGTCTTCACCGGCGGCGGTCCGGAGAACTCCACCCTCACTGTGCTGCTGCTGATCTTCCGGTACGCCTTCCAGGACGGCGCGTACGGCCAGGCGGCCGCGCTCTCCTTCCTGATGGTGCTCGCCCTCGCCCTGCTCTCCGCGGTCTATCTGCGGGCCACCCGCAGCTGGAGCAAGACATGACCTCCCTCACCACCTTCGTCTCCACCAACGACCGGCAGCGGCCCGCCGTCCGGGCGGCGGTGCGTTCCGTCCAGGTCCTCACGCTGATCCTGCTGCTGCTCATCGGCATCGGGCCGCTCTACTGGATGGTCAAGGGCGCGGTGTCGCCGCCGACCGAGCTCACGACACAGCCGCTCGCCCTCTGGCCCGACCGGCCGGTGCCCGGCAACTTCTCCACCGCGTACACCGACCTGGGTGTCGGCCACTACCTGATGAACACCTTCCTGGTGGTCGGCGGTTCGTGGCTGGTCCAGCTCTTCGTCTCGGCCACCGCGGGCTTCGCGCTCTCCGTGCTCAAGCCCCGGTTCGGCAAGGTCGTCTACGGGGCGATCCTCGCGACGATGTTCGTGCCGTACACCGTGAACATGGTCAGCCTCTTCATGACAGTGATCGATGTGCCGTTCCTCCATCTCAACCTCGGTGACACCTACTGGGCGATCTGGCTCCCCGCAGGAACGAACGCCTTCACGGTGCTGCTCGCCAAGCAGTTCTTCGACGCGCTGCCCAGGGAGCTGTTCGACGCCGCGCGGGTCGACGGCGTCAGTACCCGCCAGTTGCTGACGAAGATCGTCCTGCCGATGAGCCGGCCGGTGATCGCCGTGATCAGCCTGCTGGCGGTCATGCACAGCTGGAAGGACTTCATCTGGCCGCTGGTCGCGATCACCGACCCGGAGAAGCAGCCGATCAGCGTCGCGCTCGCCCAGCTCGCCACCCAGGCCCCGCAGGACCAGCTCATCGCCGCGATGGTGCTGGCCGTCGCGCCGCCCGTGCTCGTCTTCGCCGTCTGTCAGAAGTACATCGTCGCCGGACTCGGCTTCACCGGCGTCAAGGGCTGAACTCCGCCCTGCCCCCCGCACCTTCTCTTCGGGACAAGAGAAAGGCACCACCATGTCCGTACACCGCCGCAGATTCCTCCAGGGCACGGCCGCCGCCACCGGCGCGGCCCTGCTCCCCACGGGGGCCGCGCACGCCGCGGCCCCGGTGACCCTCTCCGCCGAGGGCGTCACGATCGTCGGTCAGAGCGACGGCAACGTGCTCGTCCAGGACGGCTCGGGCACCGGCCACGTCCTGCTCAGTCACTTCATGATCAAGGACAGTGTGCTGGGCCAGAAGCGCACCTTCGGCGGCACACCCGCGCAGATCACGCTGCCCGACGGCCGGCCCGCACTCCAGGTCACGTACGCCATGGGCAGTGACGCGCCGGGTATCACCGTGCGCGGCACGTTCGACGTCACCGCACGCACGGTGCACATGAAGTGGGAGGCCGGTGGCTCCGGCACGCTGACGCCGACCGGCTTCATGTTCGCCCGTACGCTCCAGGGGGCGAGTGCCCCGGAGTCGTACGAGGCGCTGACCGTCTGGGAGCGGGACGCGCGCGGCGGCATCCCGTACGAGCGGAACGCGGGCGGTGTCTACGCCGGCACCTGGACCGGCACCAAGGGATTCTTCTGCCTCACGTCCACCAACCCGGCCTACACCAACGCGACCTGGATCCACTCCCCCGGTACGTCGACCGGCGCGGACACCGCCGTCACCGAGGCCGAGTTCGTGCTCGGCGAGCTGCGGCCGCGGGCCGCCGGGGCGCTGGCGGCGGGCCGTCCGCTGGGCGTCGAGGTGTGGACCGACCAGCCGTTCAACCTGTACCGGGCGGCCGGGCAGTCCATGCTGCTCAAGGCCCAGGTGGTCAACGGCGGCGCCGCGCCGAAGCCGGTGACCCTGAAGTGGTGGGCGCGCGACTTCGCGGGCACGAAGCTCGGCTGCTCCACGGTCCGCAGAACGGTGGCGGCGGGCGGCTCCTGGGATGTGTCCTTCCCGGTCACCGCGCCGTCCCAGGGCATCGTCTTCACCGAGGTGGAGGTCGTCTCGGGCAGCGACAGCGCGCTCGCCCGCACCAACCTCGCCGTGCTCCCCGACTTCGCCTACAAGGCCGGTACGGAGTCGATGTTCGGGATCGCCAATTACCCCTGGTTGCTGAAGCCGGGCAAGGAGGCGGTTCTCGGCCTGCTGAAGACGCTCGGCGTCAAATGGGTGCGGATCGCGTACGCCGGCGCCCCGGGCATCGACATCGCGACCCTGGACGCCAACGGCATCGCGCACAACGTCGAGCTCAGCGGCATTCCCACCGGCGGCACGGCGGAGCAGATCGCCGCCTGGGCGGACACCAATGTCGCCAAGGCCCTGGCAGCGCAGGCCCGGTACTTCGAGGTCAGCAACGAGGTCAACCAGCCGTGGATGTCCGGCAGGGGCGCCGACCTGTACGTACGCGACGGTCTGAAGCAGGTCACCGACCGGCTGGCCGCGGCCGGTTCGGACATGAAGGTGATGAACGCGGGCCTCGGCGGCATGGACTACGTCTGGACCGAGAACTTCCGGGCGGCGGGCGGCTGGGACCTCATCGACGCCTTCGCCGTCCATCCGGGCCGCGGGAACTTCACACCCGACTACGCACCGGACCCCGCCGAGTGGACCCAGGGATCGTCCGGCACGTACTGGAACTTCCTGGGCGCGGTCCGCAAGGCCAACGCGCTCATCGCCGAGTACGGCGGGAACAAGGAGCTGTGGCTCACCGAGGCGTACGCCCCGACGAAGCCCAACGCCTGGTGGGCCGACACCTACCGGCACGCGGCGGAGAACGTGCTGCTGACGCTCGCCCTGGCCAAGGCCGAAGGCGTCCGGGGCGTCAACTGGTACCAGCTGCACGACTCCACCGTCCTGCACCCGCAGGAGGCGGACCCGGCGAACCCCGAGTACCACTACGGCCTGATGAACCGCGACACGAGCCCCAAGCCCTCGCTGCTCGCCTTCGCCACGGCCGCACGCGTACTGGACCGCGCCGCTTACGTCCGGCCGCTCGTCTTCGCCGACCCGGACGTCAAGGGCCTGCTCTTCACCACCCCGGACGGCCCGGTCTCGATCCTGTGGAGCCGGAAGGACGGCTACATCCTCAACGCCGATCACGGCGAGGACCCCTGGTACGCCTCGCCCGAGCCGTGGACCGACACCTGGACGACCAGGACCGCCGTCGTCGCCCACTCCGCGGCGGTCGGCGGCACGGTGAAGGAGCTGAACTGCATCGGGCAGGAACGCACCCTCACCGCGTCCGGCGGCAAGGTCACTCTCACCCTCGACGGCGCCCCGCGCATCTACTACGGCCTCGCCGCCAACCCCGACTGGAAGTAAGAGCCTCCCATGAGGAACGAAACCGCACGGCACGACATCACCGTCGTCGGCGGCGGCCTGGCCGGGGTCAGCGCGGCCATCGCCGCCGCCCGGCTGGGCCGCACCGTCGCCCTGATCAACAACCGGCCCGTCCTCGGCGGCAACGCGAGCAGCGAGGTCCGCGTCTGGGTGTGCGGCGCGACCGGGCACGGGAAGAACCACTACGCCCGTGAGGGCGGCATCATGGGCGAGCTGTTCGTCGAGAACCAGTTCCGCAACCCTGACGGCAACCCGTACTACTGGGACACCGTGGTGCTGGACGCGGTCCGCGCCGAACCGGGCATCACCCTCTACCTCAACACCGATGTGCGCGAAGTGGACGCGGACGGTCCCGAGGACGCCCGGCACATCACCGCCGTCACCGGCTGGATGATGGGTTCCGAACGGCGGATCCGCTTCGAGAGCGACGTGTTCCTGGACTGTTCGGGGGACGGGCTCATCGGATATCTCGCCGGCGCCCGGCACCGTATCGGGCGGGAGTCCCGGGCGGAGTACGACGAGCCGTGGGCACCCGTGACCGCCGACTCGCTCACGCTCGGCTCGACGCTGCTCTTCTACACGAAGGACGCCGGACGCCCCGTCAAGTTCGTGCCGCCCGACTTCGCCAGGAACATCGCGGAGACGTCCATCCCGCAGCGCCGCATCATCAAGTCCGGTGACAACGGCTGCGCCTACTGGTGGATCGAGTTCGGCGGCGAGCTCGACACGGTGCACGACAACGAGCGCATCCGCGACGAACTGTGGGCGGTCATCTACGGCATCTGGGACCACATCAAGAACTCCGGCGAGTTCGACGCCGGGACCATGACGCTGGAGTGGGTGGGCTCGGTGCCCGGCAAGCGCGAGTACCGGCGCTTCCTCGGTGACTACGTCCTCCACCAGGGCGACATCCTCGGCCAGACCGAGTTCGCCGACCGGGTGGCCTTCGGCGGCTGGTCCATCGACCTGCATCCGCCGAAGGGTGTGTACGCCACCGAGGACGGGGCCAAGCAGCGGTACGCGGACGGGATCTACCACATTCCGTACCGCAGCCTCTATTCGGTGAACACGACGAATCTGCTGTTCGCCGGGCGCAACATCTCCGCCAGCCATGTCGCCTTCGGCTCGACCCGGGTGATGGCGACCTGCGCCACGATCGGGCAGGCCGCGGGCACGGCCGCCGCGTTGTGCGCCGCGGGCGGTGTCGCGCCGCGCGCGCTGGAGGCCGCCGAGCTGCAGCGGACGCTGTTGCGCGAGGACGCCTCGGTGATCGGCCTGCCCTCCGCCGACCCGGAAGACCTCGCCCTGAAAGCCGAGGCCACCGCGTCGTCGGCGCTGGCGGGGCCGGATGCGCCGACGCCCGGGGAGCGGTGGCCGCTGACCGCCGACGCGGGTCTTCTGCTGCCCGTCGACCCGGAACTGACCGGGCTGGACCTGCTCGTCGACGCCGACCGGGACACGGAACTCGTGGTCGAGCTGTACGACCCCGAGCTCGGCCAGAACTACGTCCCGCGGCGCCTCGTCACCTCCGTCACCGTCCCGGTGGCCGCCGGGCCGAAGCAGTGGGTTCGCACCGGGCTGCGCTGGTCGCCTCCCACCGCCCGCAATGCCTTCGTCGTCGTCCGCGCCAACGAGGACCTCGCCCTGTACAGCGCCGGCGGACCGGCCCCGGGCGTCCTGTGTCTCACCCGGGTGCCGCTGCGCCCACAGGACGAGTCGCCGCAGCCGCTGCGGGAATGGACCGACGCGGGACTGCAGCGCCGCACCTTCTGCCTCCGTACGGGAGAGACCTCGGCGTACGCCCCCGCCAAGGCCGTGGACGGGTACGCCCGCCCGTACGCGGGACCGCACATGTGGGTCTCCGAGCCTCTGCGGGAGGGCGAGGAGGAGTGGCTGCAGCTGTCCTGGCCCCGGCCGGTCACCCTGTCGCGGATCGATGTACTCGCCGACGACGACGTCAACGAGGACCTGATCAATCTGCACCACCACAGGACACCTTTCGACACGCTGCCCACCCTGCTGCGCGACTACCGCGTCGAGGCGCGCAGGCCGGACGGCAGCTGGCACGTCCTGTCGCGCACCTCGGACAACCGGCGCCGCCGCCAGGTGCACACTCCGGACGAGCCGGTCACCACCGCAGCGGTGAGGATCGTCGTCGAGTCGACCAACGGAGCCGCGTCGGCGCACATCGTCGCCGTACGCGCATACGCATAGGAGCAGAGCGTGGTCACACGAGTCCTGGTCACCGGGGCGGCCGGGCGGATCGGCCGGGCGGTCCTCGCACTGCTCGCCGAGCGCTCCGTCGATGCGAACGCACTCGTCCTGGAGGACCCGGGCGACCTGACCGCCCGGCTGGTCGTCGCCGGGGACGCCGCCGACCCGGCGACGGTGCGGGCGGCGCTGGACGGCGCCGACGGGGTGATCCATCTGGCGGCGATCCCCACGCCGGAGCGCAACAGCGCGCAGGAGGTCTTCGCCACCAACACACTCACCACCTTCACCGTCCTGGAGGAGGCGGGGTCGGCCGGTGTGCGGCACGCCGTGGTCGCCAGCTCCTGGGGGATCACCGGTCTGCCCTGGACGGCGCAGCCGTCGCCGCACCCCGCGTACGTCCCGGTGGACGAGGCGATGGAGTCCCAGGTGGCGGACGCCTACGGACTGTCCAAACAGGTCGACGAGCTGACGGCCGCGACGATGGCGCGGCGGCATGCGATGAGCGTGATCTCTCTGCGCTATCCGTTCGTCGGCGGATTCGACGAACGGCTGCGCGCGCACGCGGCGCGGCTCACCGCCGAACCGGCCGCGGGCGCCCGGGACCTGTGGACCTATCTGGAGGTGCGGGACGCGGCACGGGCCGCTCTGCAGGCCCTCGGCGTCCGGGGCCCGGGCGCCCACGCCGTCCATGTCTGCGCTCCCGAGACCCTCGTGCCGTTCCCGACGGAGGAGCTGATGCGCCGCTACCACCCGACGACTCAGCTGCTGCGTCCGCTGCCCGGGCGCACCGCCCCGGTCGACACCACGGCGGCCGTGCGGCTGTTCGGCTTCACCGCGGAGCATCTGCTCGACGACTGAGCCGGTCCCCGACGACCGAGTGAATCCGGGGGGCGCTTCCCGGCAGAGGAGGTGCCGCAGACGGGGCCCTGCGGATTGATCGGTTAGCTTCCGAGAGTGACCAATTATGTAAGGACACTGACGATTATGACCGTTCTGGGCGCGGTGCTCGGCGGTGGCCTCGTCGGTTGCGGGAGCTCGGGCGACTCCCGGGGGAAGACGCCCTCGGCCGGGCGCACACCGGTCGCCGCCCACGCACCGGCCCACCCCCCGTCCTCAACACCCCCGGCAGCACCCCCGGCCGCGAAGCCGCCCACCATGGCGCCCGGCCCCGCCGGGCTGACACCCGTGTTCAAGCGCGGCCTCAGGAGTACCGGGAAGGTCGTGGCGCTCACCTTCGACGCCGACATGACGGCGGACGAAGGGCCGCGCGCGGCCGAGGGTGAGCGCTTCGACAATCCGGAACTGATCGCCCTGCTGCGCCGGCTGAAGGTGCCGGCGACGGTCTTCATGACCGGCCGGTGGGCCGAGGAGTACCCGGCCCAGGCCCGCTCCATCGGCACGGACCCGCTCTTCGAGATCGCCAACCACTCCTACAGCCATTACGCCTTCACCTCGCCCTGCTACGGGTTGCCGACCGTGGAGGACGACGCGATGCGCGGCGAGGTGGAACGGGCCTTCGGTGCGATCCGGAAGACCGGCGCCCGCCATGTGGTGCCGTACTTCCGCTTCCCCGGCGGCTGCTACGACGACGCCTCGCTGCGCGCGCTCGCGCCGGAGAAGGTGACGGCGGTGCAGTGGGACGTCGTCAGCGGTGACGCGTTCGCGACGGACGCGGACGCGGTGGCGCAGCAGGTGCTGGACGGGGTGAAGCCCGGATCGCTGGTCGTCATGCACTGCACCCGCAGTGCGGCACCGGTCACTGATGAGGCAGTGGACCAGGTGGTTCCGGAGCTGCGGAAGCGCGGATACCGCTTCGTGAAGGTGTCGGAGCTGATGTCCGGCTGACGCACCTCAGCCGGAGCAGGCCGTGCGCTGGGCCTCCTGCCATTCGCAGACCGGGCAGAGCGTGATGCCCTTGACAGACTCGGCGTACTCGGTCGGCTTCCGGCACAGCACGCACTCGGCGTACGGGGGGCCTGCGGCCCTGTCCGGGGAGGCGGCCGGAGTCTCGCAGTAGGTCTCGTTCGCGGGCTCGTCCCTGCTCTCATCCATGTGTACGAGCCTACTCAGCCGCGCACCGACGTGAGTCTGCAGGCGAGCGTGGCGGCCGCGGCCGCCACGGCCGCCGCGCCGGGCAGCGGCAGGACCGGCACAGGGACGGTGCCGGTGAGCGAACCGGTGACCAACCCCGCCACCGCGTAGTTCGCGGGCGATCCGCTGGTCACCAGGGCCAGCAGCGACGCGAGCACGGTCGCCGCGATCGACCAGCCGCGCCGGTGCAGCAGCGGCCGGGTGCACAACGCGCCGACCGCCGCCCCGAGCAGGACGCAACAGGCGGTGGCGAGCAGCCCGGCGAGCCCGGCGGACGGCAGTGGGACCTCGACCGCGTGGTCCGTACTGGCCGGCTCGCTGATCAGCAGCACGAACAGGGTGGCGGCCGCGCCGAGCAGCCCGGCGCACCCCAGCGCGGTGAGCAGGGCCGCCAGGTGGGCTCTCGGCTGCCCGCCCACCGCCGCGGCGACGACCGTCCGGGCGGCGGCCGGCTCCTGGGTGGCGCAGACCTGCACGAGCCACGCCGTGACGGGCAGCAGCCCTGCCGCCGTGTAGCCGAGCGAGTCCAGCACCGGCTGTCCCGGGCGGACCCCGACGCCGAGGGAGACCACGTACAGGAGCACGGGCGCGAGCCAGCGCTGGGAGCGCAGCAGAAGGGCGGCCTGGTAGCGGATCAGTGCGGTCATGCCGTCTCGTCGGGGTTGCCGGGAAGAGTCGAGAGGTGGCTGATGTGCCAGGGCGGACGGGCGGCGAGCAGGGCGCCCAACAGGGCATCGGAGTGCACGGCCGCGACGGTGAGCCGCAGCGCTCCGTCCCCGGCGGCCGCCCGCACGGGGGCGCCGGGCAGTCCTGCGGGGAGTGTCGTGCCGGGCGGGCCCGTGACCTCGATCCGTACCCGGGGGCCGGCCGTCGTCCCGGCAGGGGCAAGGGGTGCTGCGACCAGCCCGGTCCCCTCGACGCGCAGGACCATGCCGACCGCGCCCGCGAGCCGTCGCGCGTCATGGTCGACGAACACGACGGTGGAGCCCGCGGCCACGCGTGCCGCGACGGCCCGGTCCAGTTCGTCCCGGGCCGCGGCGTCCAGGCCGGTCCAGGCCTCGTCGAGCACCAGCAACTCCGGTTCGGCCAGGAGAGCCTGGGCGACCGCGACCTTCTGGCTGGTGCCCTTGGAGAGCTCCGCGAGCGGTGTGCGCGCGTGCCCGGCGGCCCCGAAGCGGCTCAGCCACTGCCGCGCCCGCTCGGCCGCCTCGGCCGGGCGCAGCCCGTGGATCCGGCCCAGGTGGACGAGGTAGCCGGCGGCGGTGAAGGGCAGCGCCGCCGGGAACCGCTCGGGGACGTACGCCGTGCGCGGCCGACCGCCGGTGATCCGGCCCTCGGTGGGGGCGTCGACCCCGGCGAGGAGCCTCAACAGGGTGGACTTTCCGGTGCCGTTGGCCCCTTCGACGCGGACGAGGGAGCGCGCGGGGAGACCGAGGTCGACCCCGCGCAACACCCATGGTCCGGCGAGGCCGTACCGTCGGCCGACCCCGCTCAGCCGCAGGACTTCGGCACCCGGTTGTCCTGCACTCAGTTGGACGACGCCTTCTCGGTCTTGAGCTCGCTGGGACGTACGATCACGAACCCCTCGCCGTCCAGGCGCAGCTGGACCGCCTCGCCCGAGCCGCCGCGCAGCATCGAGCCGACGCTCTGCGAACGGTGCAGCGACGTGTTCAGGTGGGCGCTCCAGCCGACGACCGCGTCCGTGTCCACACACACCGGCTGCTGGGGCGTGACGGGGATCACTATGGGGTTCCCCTCACACATCAGGCCGAGCTTCCCGTAGCCGGTGAAGACACTGTTGAAGAGTCCGCCACCGGTCATCCCGGCCCCCTTCACGGTCTTGATCTCGTACGCGAGTGTGGCGTCGAAGCACAGGACGTTACGGCCGTTGATGGTGAGGACGTCGCCCTGCTCCATCTCCACGATGAAGCAGTTGGCCGCCTCGTGCGCGAACCACGCCTCACCCTGGCCGCGCACCGCCATCAGCGGCAGACCCTCACCGGTGACGGCACGCTTGAGCATGCCGCCGAGGCCCTGACCCTTGCGCTCGAACTGGAGATCGCCGCGGAAGGCGATCATCGACCCCTGGCGGGCGTGCATCTCGCCGTTGACCGCGTACTTGATGGATTTGGCGTTCTGCAGGGTCATTCCGGGGGCGGTGGCCTGCTGCGCCATGTGCTCGCTGGAAAAGAGATCGCTCTTCATGCGGTGCATCCTCACCCGGAGGGTTTCATTCCGCCAAGAACGGGTTCCGGGGCGCCTGGCAGACTGGACGAGTGAGCAGCAACGACACCCCCGAGTCCCCGTCCGTTCCCGCAGCCCTGCCGTCGGACAGCCCCTTCCGTTCCGAGCGGACGAACCGGGACGAAGCAACTCAGTATGTACTGCCGTTGGTGGTGCACATCGAGAAGAGCGCTCCGCCGGCCCGCACCGACGCGCTGCGCACGGCCGCCCGGGCGGTGCTGGTGATGCTCTCCGACGAGCGGTCGACGGGCGAGGGCGAGTGGGCGCAGGTGATGCGCGACTGGCAGGACGCCCGGATCCGCAAGGTGGTGCGGCGGGCGCGCGGCGCGGAGTGGCGCAAGGCCTGCGCGCTGCCCGGGATCACGGTCACGGGCGACGAGGCCGAAGTGCGGGTCTACCCGCCGGTGCCGCTCGACGGCTGGCCGAAGGAGCTCGCCAAGCTCCAGGTCTCCGGAACGGACCTGGACGACCCCGAGCCGCCCGCCGCGCCCGACCTCGCCGGGCCGGTCCTCTGGCTGAACCCGGAGCTCGACATGTCGGCGGGCAAGGAGATGGCGCAGGCGGGGCACGGGGCCCAGCTCGCCTGGTGGGAGCTGTCGGACACGGAACGCAAGGCGTGGCGCGAGGCGGGCTTCCCGCTCTCGGTCGCGACCCCGGGAGCGGACCGCTGGCAGGAACTCACGGTGAGCGGGCTGCCGGTGGTGCAGGACGCCGGGTTCACCGAGATCGCCCCCGGGTCGTGCACTGTGGTCGCCGACCATCCGGCACTGCGCCGCTGATCCGTCCGCACCCGTACACAGGTCTCTGCCCGGACCGTTGAGAGGTCCGGTCCGACGCAATGGTCCGGTCCGACGCAATGGTCCGGTCCGACGCAATCGTTCGGTCCGCTGAATGGTTCCGACCGTTGAATGGTCCGGTCCGCCGATACGTATCCCCTGATGCCGCCGCACTGGCAATACTGCCCGGTAGGTTGAACGGCCGGTCAGTCCACGGCCGTTGCGACCGGCGGTTGCTTGGACGCCGTCACGCCTCGGCCCGGGAGAGACCTCTGTGCGACGCATCAACGGAACGGCCCTCATCATCGCTGCGCTCGTCGCCACGCTCGGCGCACTGGCCTACCCGGTCTGGTCGTACGCCGACCGCTCCGGCACCGGTCAGGCGAACCTCGACGCGTCGTCGACCGCCACCCAGTGGGGTCCGCTCTCCGCGACCGACCGGGACTTCCTGGTGAAGGTGCGCCTGGCCGGGCTCTGGGAGCTGCCCGCCGGGCAGCAGGCCATCGAGCGGGCACCGACCGAAGCGATCAAGGCCACCGGGGACCATCTGGTCGTCGGACACACCGATCTCGACCGCCGGGCCAGGGACGTGGCCGCCAAGCTCGGTGTGGAGCTGCCGAACCAGCCGACCGAGCAGCAGCAGGGCTGGCTGCGGGAGCTGACCGCGGCGAGCGGCGAGGAGTACGAGCGGAAGTTCGCCAATCTGCTGCGCAACGCGCACGGCAAGGTCTTCGCGCTGATCGCCCAGGTCCGGCACACCACCCGCAACACGCTGATCCGGCAGCTGGCCACCGACGCCAACCAGACCGTGCTCGACCACATCACCATGCTGGAGAGCACGAGCTTCGTGGACTTCGACGCCCTCGCCCGCGAGGCGGCCGGGGCGGCCACGGCCAGTCCGACGGGACCCCCGGTGGCGCCGAACGGCTCCGTCCTGCCGCAGCCGGTTCCCGCGGCGCCGACCGGGGACCAGTCCTTCACCTCGCGTCCCTCCACGGCGCCGATGCCCTGAAGACCCCGAGGGCGGGTCACCCGGCCGCCGGAGCTCCGGAACCTCAAATCGAGCTCTGAACGTCCCCCTCTTCGGGTTCACCGCTGCGCGGCGGGGCCATGACCCCTGCACGGAGCGGAGGAGGGGGACACCATGAAGCTGGGAATCGGGATCGGCTGGCGGCCGGAGATCGCCGATGCGGTGGAGGCGTTGCCGGGGATCGACTGGGTGGAAGCGGTGGCGGAGAACCTCTGCGCCGACCATCTGCCCGCGTCCCTGGTCCGGCTGAGGGAGCGCGGCGTCACCGTGGTGCCGCACGGGGTCTCACTGGGCCTGGGCGGGGCGGACCGCCCCGACCCCGGCCGACTCGCAGGCCTCGCGACTCGCGCCGCCCTGCTGGGCACTCCCCTGGTGACCGAGCACATCGCGTTCGTCCGGGCGGGCGGCGCGCGCACCGGCTCACCGGTGCTGGAGGCGGGACACCTGCTGCCCATCCCGCGTACATGGGCGGCACTGGACGTGCTGTGCGAGAACGTACGGATCGCTCAGGACTCGCTGCCGGTGCCGCTGGCCCTGGAGAACATCGCGGCGCTGATCTCCTGGCCGGACGAGGAGCTGACCGAGGGCCAGTTCCTCGCCGAGCTGGTCGACCGCACGGGGGTGCGGCTGCTCATCGACGTGGCCAATCTGCATACGAACCACGTCAACCGGGGCGAGGACCCGGCCACGGCCCTCGACGAGCTGCCGGTGGAGGCCATCGCGTACGTCCACGTGGCCGGCGGCGTGGAGAAGGACGGCGTCTGGCACGACACGCACGCCCACCCGGTCACCGCTCCGGTGCTCGGCGTCCTCGCCGAGCTGCGCTCCCGAATCGCCCCTCCCGGCGTACTGCTGGAGCGCGACGACGACTTCCCGCCGGCCGCCGAGCTGGCGGGCGAACTGGACGCGATCCGCGCCACGCTCGACGCCGGAAGCGGCTCCCGGCCGCGGCCGGTCCACGGGGGCGCGGCGTCCGGCCCGTCGAAGACCACAGCCGCGGCGGACGCGGCGTCGACGGGCGCGGCACCGGCGGACGCGGCCCCGGCGGGCGAAGCCCCGACGGACGCGGCGTCGGAGTCCCTTCGTGACCGGGTCGCGGTCGCGCAGGCCTCGCTGCTGTCCGCCCTCGTCGCGGGCACCCCCGCCCCCGAGGGCTTCGACCACCGCCGGCTCGGCATCCAGAGCCGTGCCCTGGCCGCCAAGCGCGCCGATGTCGTCGCCAAGGTGGCCCCCGAGCTCCCGGAGATCCTGGGCCGCGACTACCGGGGCGCCTTCCTCGCGTACGCCAGGAACCGTCCGATGTCCGCCGGATACCGGCGTGACGCCCTGGACTTCGCCGAGCAGCTGCTCATCGCCGGCCGCCCCGCGGACGCCGCGGCCCGCCGCCGGCTGACCCACTGGTGGCAGGACCGCGCGGCTCCCCGGCCGCCCCGCCGCACCGTCCGGCTGGTCCGGGCGGCCCGTTCCGTTCTCGTAGGGAGGTGACCGGGATGAACGCACTGGCCCTGGTCCTGACACTTGCCGTGGCGGTCTCCTCGACGCTCCTGATCGTGGGGTCGGGCCGTGCCCGCCGCAGGCCCGGCGGCCCCGTCCACGACCTGTCCGAGGTTGCGTTCCTGAACGGCGGGCCCGGCCGGGTGGTGGACACCGCGCTCGCCGCGATGCTGGAGGACGGCCGGCTGGTCGTCGGCGGGCCCGGGATCGTCGCGGTCCAACGGCCGGTCGCCCACGACCCGGTGGAACGGGCCGTGCTCCAGGAGCAGGCCGCGGCGCCGAGCGGTGCCCTGCACACGCTGCGGTACGCGGTGATGCACCATCCCGCCGTGCAGGAGCTCGGCGACGGCCTGGCCGAGCGTGGTCTGCTGAACGCGCCCGGGGCGAACCGGAAGTGGCGCCGCTGGGGCACGACGCAGGGGCTCGTCTGCCTGCTCGGCTTCCCGGTCTCCTTCGTGCTGACCATCACCCGGTTCATCGGCGATGACGGCTCCTCCGACGCGGACTTCCCGTTCTTCCTCATGGTGTTCCCGGCCCTGGCCGCCGGCACCGTGATCGGGCTGGTCCGCGCGGCCGCCGCCCGCTCCCGGATCACCAAGGCGGGCCGCAGGGCCGCCGCGGAGTTCCGCTTCGCCCACACGTCCCGGACGGACGCGGCCCATCTGGTGGCGACGGCCGGACCCCGTGCGCTCCCCGACCCCGTGGTGCGTACGCACCTGGTCACGGCGGCCCGGTTGCGGCCCGCGGGGTCGCCCGCGCCCTCTCACCACGCGGCGGACTCCTCGGGGCTGCTGCTGGTGCCGACGGTGTGGTGCGCCGGATCGAGCCCCGGCGACGGCGGCTGCGGCAGTTCCGCCGGAAACAGCGGCGGGAGCGGAGGCGGCGGGTGCGGCTCGGGGTCGGGTTGCGGCTCCGGGTCAAGCTGCGGCTCGGGGTCCAGCTGCAGTTCCGGATCGAGCTGCGGCAGCAGTTCCGGGTCCAGCTGTGGCAGTTCCGGGTCCAGTTGCGGCAGCAGTTCCTGAGCGGTCGCCGTCCGCATCATGAAACCCCCTGGCGCCCCGGGCCCGTCTCGCATAGAAATCCGCCATGCTCTGGGTTCTGTTCCTGCTGGTCGCATGGGGTGCGGCGGCCATCTCCTGTGTCCGTCTCTGTCTCGCGGCCGCCCGCCTGGCCCCGCCGCGCGGCACCTCCTCCCAGGAGGTGCCGGGCGCGGCGGACGGCCCTGAACTCACCCTGTACGAGACCGCGTTCCTGGCCGGCGGCCCGCACCGGGTCGCCGATCTCGCGCTCGTCACCATGCATCTGCGCCGTCGGCTGCTGCTCGCCCACACCGGCTGGGCAACGGTGGTCGACCCGGACGGCCGGGACGAGGTGGAGCGCACGGTGATCCGCGCGATCGGCCCGCAGGGCCAGTCACCCATACCGCCGGTCCGCTCGGCGGCGGCCGCCGCCGATGCCGTACGCGCCCTCGCCGACCGGCTCGTCTCCGCGGGCCTGGCGCTGCCGGGCGGGGCGGGGACGGACATCGTGTCGGCGGTGCGGGCGGTGCGCGGGGCGGCGTTGCTGGTGACCGCGATGGGCACCGCCGCGCTGCTCACGCCAGGCCGGGAGCAGGGTCCGGGCGGCTCGGGCGTGCCGGTGCTCGTGTGGTTCGGGCTGCCGCTCGTACTGACCCTGGGCTGTCTGGCCATCGCCCGGATGGAAGTGCATCCGTACAGCGCGTGGGCCTCCCCCGCCGGACTGCGGCTGCTGAACGCGCGCACGGCGTCGGCGGGTGGCCCGGAGGGCGATGTGCTGGTGGCGGTCGCCGTGCGGGGCGTGGGCGCGGTGGCCGATCCGGCGCTGCGGGCCGCGCTCGGCGGCCGTGGCGGCGCCGCGCGGATCCTGTGAATGACACCGGTGCGGCGCGCTGGTAGCGCGCCGCACCGGGAGCCGAACCCGGTGTCGCTGGAACGGCAGCCGGCACATGGTGCCGCGGATTCCGCCGTCTGATCTTCCGGGTTGGGGTGGTCGGAACCCGCTCGCTACGCGAGCCCGGCCACCAGGTCTGCGACCGACTTGCGCCGGCCGGTGAAGAAGGGGACCTCTTCGCGGACGTGCATCCGCGCCTCGGAGGCCCGCAGGTGGCGCATGAGGTCGACGATGCGGTGCAGCTCGTCGGCCTCGAACGCCAGCACCCACTCGTAGTCGCCGAGGGAGAAGGAGGCGACGGTGTTGGCGCGCACGTCCGGGTAGCCGCGGGCCATCTTGCCGTGGTCGGCGAGCATGCGGCGACGGTCCTCGTCGGGCAGCAGGTACCAGTCGTAGGAGCGCACGAAGGGGTACACGCTGATGTAGTCGCGCGGCGTCTCGTCCGCGAGGAACGCCGGGACGTGCGACTTGTTGAACTCGGCGGGGCGGTGCAGCGCCATGTTCGACCAGACCGGGTCGAGGCTCTTGCCGAGCCGGGTGCGCCGGAAGAGGTTGTACGCCTCCTGCAGCGCGTCCGAGGTCTCGGCGTGCCACCAGATCATGACGTCGGCGTCGGCGCGCAGCCCCGAGACGTCATAGGTGCCACGCACGGTGATGTCCTTGGCCGCGAGCTGGTCGAACAGCTCCTGGACCTCACCGGAGTACGCCGCGCGGTCCGTGTCCGCGGGCAGCACGTCGCGAAGCTTGAAGACGGACCACAGCGTGTAGCGGACGACGTCGTTGAGGTCCTTCGCCTTCTTGCCGGCGTTGGGGCCCTTGCTTGATGTCACAGTCTCGGGAGCACTCATACGGCTATTGTCCCGCCTCGCTCCGTGTGCCCTGAACCAGGGTGGGGGTGGCGATGATCTCTCCGCCGTTCTCTCCTGCGATGTCCCGGACGATCTCGTCCGCCGCGCGGTGGGCGCTCGCGATGCAGGCGGGGATGCCGACCCCGTCGTAGACCGCGCCGCAGACGCGCAGCGCGGGCAGTTTGGCGACCTCCTCGCGGATCCGGGCGACGCGGCCGAGATGCCCCACGGGGTACTGGGGCAGTCCGCCGATCCACCGGGTGACCTCGGTGGCGACCGGCTTCGCGGCCAGTCCGGTCGCCGCGGCGAGGTCGCTCAGCGACACGTCGACGAGTTCGCCGTCCTCGCGGTGCAGATGGTCCTCCTCGCCGTAGCGGCCCACCGAGGTCCGCAGGACGAACAGGTCCGGTGCCGCGTCGGAGACCCACTGCCACTTGTGGGTGGAGAAGGTGGCGGCCTTGATGGTGTGGCCGTCGACCGGGGGCACCAGAAAGCCGGAGCGGCCGTCGAAGGCCTTGGAGCCCGTCACGTCGGATCGGCGGAAGGCCATGGTGACCAGGGCCATCGACGCGTACTCGACGCCCGCGAGCTCGGCGGAGGCGGCCGGCGACTCGGCGGCGAGCAGGGTGGAGGCGGACCAGGCGGGGGCGGCGAGGACGATGCCGTCGGCGGAGATCACCCGGGCGTCGGTGCGTACGTCCCAGCCGTCGGCGCTTCGGGTCAGGCCCAGCACGGGGGTCTCGGTGAGGATCTCGCCTCCCCCGGCGCGTACGGCGTCGGCCACGGCGCCCGGCAGGGTGCCGAGGCCTCCGTCGATCCCCTGGAAGACCGGTCCGGTCTGCTGCCGGGCGGCGGCCTGCTCCTGGATGCGGGTGACCCCGTCGAGCAGGGAGCCCGCCTGCCGGGCGACCTCGAAGAGCTGCGGTACGGCGGCGCGCATCGAGATCCGGTAGGCGTCACCCGCGTACACCCCGCCCAGGAGCGGCTCGACCAGCCGGTCGACCACCTCGCGGCCGAGCCGGTCCGCCACGTACGCGCCGACGGCCACGTCGTCGCCGACGGCGGTCGGGGTCAGGTCGCGTTCCTGCGCGATACGGGCGAGGCCCTCGGGCGAGAGCACGTCTCCGAGGACCGACGGGTCGCCCGGTACGCCCATCACATGGCCCTTGGGCATGGGGCGCAGAGCGTCGCGCGTCCACAGCGAGGCGGTGGCCGTGGCGGGCGGCTGGAGCCGTTCGCCGAGGCCGACGGCACGGGCCAGGCCGACCGCCTCCGGCCGCCGGGCGAGCATCGACTCGGCGCCGAGGTCGACCCGCACGCCCGCGACCTCACCGGTCATGAGCTTGCCGCCGAGCCGGTCGGTCGCCTCCAGGAGGGTGACCCTCAGCCCGGTGCCGAGGAGTCGGTGGGCGGCCGCGAGTCCGGCGATGCCGCCGCCGATGACGACGACGTGGCCGGGGACCCTGTCCGCGCGGTGTGTTGAACGCTGCATGCCCCCACTCTCTCAAACCTCATCCGAGTCCTGACCGTGACCGCTTCGAAACCGGGTTGTCGAAACCCGGACCACCACCTCGTACGTCGAACCGGCGCCATCAATCACCCGTCCTGGGGGGACAGTTATGCAGGCAGCACCCATCACCCGTACCGACAGACGATCCCGCCGCCGCACACGCACCGCGCTCGCCGCCGGGCTGCTCACCGCAGTCCTCGCGCTGAGCGGCTGCGGCGCGGCCGGGGACAGCAGCGACTCCGGCTCGGCCTCCGACGAGCGCGCGTTGTCCGCCGGCGAACAGAACGGCGATCAGAACAAGGCTGCCGCCGCCGGGGAGGCGGCAGCCGACTCCAAGGAGGGCGCGGCGAAGTCGGGGGCGCCGGGCAAGCCGAATCCGGTGACCGCCGCGCACGTCATCCGCACCGCGTCACTGTCCGTGGAGGTGAAGAGCGCGTCCAGGGCGGCGGCCGCCGCCCGTACGGTCGCGCAGAACGCGGGCGGGCTGGTCGCCAACGAGTCCACCGAGCAGGTGGACGACACGCACGACTCCTCGCATCTCGTCCTGCGCGTGCCCCAGGGCGAGTACGACGCTGTGCTGCGCGAGCTCTCCGGGGCGGGGAAGCTGCTCTCCCGTACGTCGACCGCGAAGGACGTCACCGACCAGGTCGTCGACGTGGAGAGCCGGATCGCCACGCAGCGGGCGAGCGTGACGCGGGTACGCAAGCTGATGGACCAGGCCGAGAGGCTGGTCGACGTGGTGACCCTGGAGGGCGAGCTGAGCAGCCGTCAGGCCTCTCTGGAGTCGCTGCTCGCCCAGCAGGCCTCGCTGAAGGACCGTACGACGCTGGCCACGATCACACTCGACCTGACGGAGCCGGAGGCGGCTCCCGAGGACGACAACGACGATCCGGGGTTCGTGGACGCGCTGAGCGGCGGCTGGCACGCCTTTCTGACGATGCTGCGGTGGCTCGCGATGGCGGTGGGTGCCACGGCCCCGTTCCTGGCCGCTGCGGCCGTCCTGCTGGTCCTGTGGCGGCTGCTGCGCCGCCGGGGCGGGAAGGCCGGGCAGCAGCCGCCGGCCGCCGAGTAGGCGGCAGCGGGGGCGCCGCGGCACCCCCGCTGTCCCCGGCGCCGTAGCGTGGGCCCCTCGGACTGTGCGTCGAAGGGACCTGGCATGGCGGCGGAACGACTGGTGGTCATCGGCGGTGACGCGGCGGGCATGTCCGCCGCGTCCCAGGCACGCCGGCTCAAGGGCCCGGAGGAGCTGAGCATCACCGCCTTCGAGCGGGGCCACTTCACCTCGTACTCCGCCTGCGGCATCCCCTACTGGGTCGGTGGCGACGTCCTGGAGCGGGACGACCTGATCGCACGGACCCCCGAGGAGCACCGGGCCCGCGCCATCGACCTGCGGATGCGTACCGAGGTGACGGAGATCGATGTCGCGGGGCAGCGGGTGCGCTCACTGGACCGGGACTCGGGCGAGACCTCCTGGACCGGTTTCGACAAGCTGGTGATCGCGACGGGCGCCCGTCCGGTGCGGCCCGCGCTGCCCGGCATGGACGCGGCCGGGGTGCACGGCGTGCAGACCCTGGACGACGGGCAGGCCCTGCTGGACACCCTGGACCGGGCGACGGGGCGGCGCGCGGTCGTCGTCGGCGCGGGCTACATCGGGGTCGAGATGGCCGAGGCGATGCTGAAGCGCGGCTTCGAGGTGACCGTGCTCAACCGGGGCGAGCAGCCGATGGCGACGCTCGACCCGGACATGGGGCGCCTCGTCCACGACGCGATGGACGGGCTCGGGATCACCACGGTGAACCGGGCCGCGGTCACCGCGATCCGTACCGGGCCGGACGGCCGGGTCGCCGCCGTCGAGACGGCGGACGCGTCCTACCCGGCTGATGTGGTGGTGCTCGGCATCGGCGTCGAGCCGGAGACCACGCTGGCCCGCGCCGTCGGGCTGCCGCTCGGCCCGCACGGCGGGCTGCTCACCGATCTGTCGATGCGGGTCGTGGGCCACGACAACATCTGGGCGGGCGGGGACTGCGTCGAGGTGCTGGACCTGGTGGCGGGCCGCACGCGCCACATCGCGCTGGGCACGCACGCCAACAAGCACGGCCAGATCATCGGGGCCAACGTCGGCGGCGGTTACGGGACGTTCCCGGGCGTGGTCGGTACGGCGGTGAGCAAGGTCTGCGACCTGGAGATCGCCAGGACCGGTCTGCGCGAGAAGGACGCCCGCGCGGTGGGTCTGCGCTTCGTCACGGCGACGATCGAGTCGACGGGCCGGGCGGGCTACTACCCGGGGGCGCAGCCGATGACGGTGAAGATGCTCGCGGAGTACCGCACGGGGCGGCTGCTGGGCGTGCAGATCGTGGGCCGTGACGGGGCGGCGAAGCGGGTGGACGTGGCAGCGGTGGCTCTCACGGCCGGGATGACGGTCGAGCAGATGACGTCCCTGGACCTGGGGTACGCCCCGCCGTTCTCACCGGTCTGGGACCCCGTCCTGGTGGCGGCCCGCAAGACGGTGACCGTGCTGCGGAAGGCGGGAACCGCCTGAGCGGCGCCCGCCTGCCCGTCGTTCAGCGGGCGGTGCTGGTGTGCACGTACTCGACGAGCCGCGACAGAGCGTCCGGGTCCATGTTCGGCATCACGCCGTGGCCCAGGTTGAAGATGTGGCCCTCCAGACCGGCGGCCGCGTCCAGCACCTCCTGGGTCTTGGCCTCCACCGCGGCGGTCGGGGCGAACAGCACGGCGGGGTCGAGGTTGCCCTGGAGCGCCTTGCCGGGGCCGACGCGGCGCGCGGCCTCGTCCATCGGGACCCGCCAGTCGACGCCGACGACGTCCGCGCCGGCCTCGCCCATGAGGCCGAGCAGCTCGCCGGTGCCGACGCCGAAGTGGATGCGCGGGACCCCGTACGACGCGACGGCGTCGAACACCTTCGCCGAGGCGGGCAGCACCGAGCGGCGGTAGTCGGCGGGTGCCAGCGCGCCCACCCAGGAGTCGAAGAGCTGCACGGCGGAGGCGCCGGCCTCGATCTGGACCTTGAGGAAGGCGCTGGTGATCTCGGCGAGGCGGTCGATCAGATCGGCCCAGAGCTCCGGGTCGCCGTACATCAGAGCCTTGGTGTGCTCGTGGTTGCGGGACGGGCCGCCCTCCACGAGGTAGCTCGCGAGAGTGAACGGGGCGCCCGCGAAACCGATCAGCGGGGTGGACCCCAGCTCGGCGGTGAGCAGACCGATGGCCTCGGTGACGTACGAGACGTCCTCGGGGGTGAGGTCGCGCAGCCGGGCCAGGTCGGCGCGGGTGCGGATCGGCTCGGCGATCACCGGTCCGACGCCGGGCTTGATGTCGAGGTCGATGCCGATCGCCTTGAGGGGGACGACGATGTCGCTGTAGTAGACGGCGGCGTCGACCTTGTGGCGGCGCACGGGCTGCATCGTGATCTCGGCGACGAGCTCCGGCATCATGCAGGAGTCGAGCATCGGGATGCCTTCGCGCACCTTCAGGTACTCGGGCAGCGAGCGCCCCGCCTGGCGCATGAACCAGACCGGCGTGTGCGGCACGGGCTCGCGCCGGCACGCCTTCAGGAACGCCGAGTCGTGGGTGGCGGAGGTCTTCGTCTGGTGGCCCGAGGGGCGGTCAATAGCGCTCACGCACAGAATCTTCGCACGCACGCGGAAGGAGCCCTGCCCTGCACGGGTGTCCTTCCGCGCGCGCGGCTCCGGTTCCGCCTACTCTTCCCCGCATGGCTCCGGCGCAGGGACACTTCTCCGATCAATCCGATGGTGCTGACAGCACGGACAGTGCGGAGGGTGACTCCGTCCCGCCCGCGTTCCGTTCGGCGGTGGACACACTGCGCTCGGCGCGGCTCCGGCCCGAGCTCGAGGTGGAGCCGACGCGGCCGCCGAAACGCCTGGCTCCGTACGCGTACGCACTGGAGGCGGCCGTCGTCGACGGCGAGGACGATCTTGCCGACGGGCGGCTCGTCCTGCTCCACGACCCTGCCGGGCACGAGGCCTGGCAGGGAAATTTCCGGCTGGTGACGCTGGTGCGCGCCGAGCTGGAGCCGGAGATGGCCTCCGATCCACTTCTGCCGGAGGTGTGCTGGTCGTGGCTGACCGGCGCGCTGGAGGCGCGCGGCCTGTCGTACGGGGAGGCGGGCGGCACGGTCACCCGGGCAGGTTCGCACTACTTCGGTGCGCTGGCGACACGGCGTCCGGCGACGCAGATCGAGATCCGGGCGTCATGGACGCCGCGCGAGGGCCGCGGTGGTGTGCCGGACACGGCGGCGCATCTGATGGCGTGGGGCGACCTGCTGTGCCAGATCGCCGGTCTGCCGCCGTCGGAGCATGTGGACGCGGCGGTGGTGACGCTGCCGCAGCGGCGCGGGCCACAGGTTTCGTAAGGCGCACTCCCCCGCGCTCCCCGCGCTCTCCGTCGGTCCCAGGGTTCCGTGACGCTGCGTCACGGAACCTCGTGCATTTACCGGCTCTCTTTTCGTACAATCGATCGCGCGTCCTATTTGCCCGAATTGTTACTCACGAAATCGTGATCTTCCTCTAAAGGAGCAGGGGTCTACTGCCGAAGGAGTCAGTGACCCTTCAAGCACGGTTCGCCCCGGCTTCATCCCCGAGCCGGCCCGTCCCGCCACTCCCCAGGAGGCCTGGTGTCCGTTCTCCTAGAGCAGCCCGCAAGCCCGGTCGCCTACCGCCCTAACAAGCCGACGGCCATGGTCGTCGTGGCCGACCCGCGCGTCCGTTCCACCGTCACCCGCCATCTGTGGGCACTCGGAGTACGTGACGTCATCGAGGCGTCGTCCATCGCGGAGGCCCGTCCCCGCGTCGGCAACCCGCGCGACATCTGCGTAGCCGACGTCCACCTGCCCGACGGTTCCGGGCTGACCCTGTTGTCCGAAACCCGAGCCGCCGGCTGGCCGAACGGCCTCGCCCTCTCCGCCGCCGATGACATCGGCGCGGTGCGCAACGCCCTCGCGGGCGGCGTCAAGGGCTATGTCGTCACCGGCACCCGTACCAACATCGGCCACCCCACCCGTCCCGGCGTCGCACCCATCGGCGCCACCGCCGCCCGTATGCACCGCCGGCCCCCCGGCACCCCGAGCCACCCGGGCGGCTACCGCGAACTGTCCGGCCGCGAGGTGGAGGTCCTGCGGCTCGTCGCCGAAGGGCAGTCCAACAAGGCCATCGGCGTCTCCATGGGGCTGTCCGCCCTCACCGTCAAGAGCCACCTCGCCCGAATCGCCCGCAAGCTCGGCACCGGAGACCGCGCAGGCATGGTCGCCGTCGCCCTGCGAACGGGCATCATCCACTGATTCCGCACCCCCGCCGGTGTGCAGAGATGCGGAACCGGCTGGATTACATGCATCGGCGCCCGTCGACGGATCATTCCGTCGACGGGCGCCGTACATACACAGATACCCTTGATACGTGACCGACGCCCAAGAGACCGCAGCAGACACTTCACTGCGAACCACCGGGGGCGCCCCCCCGGACGACGTCGCCCCGGCGCCGACCCCCTTGCTCGAACCTCGCGAGGGCATCCCACCGGTGGTGGCCTCCGACGACGCCCTGGCCAGGGTGATCGCGGCCTTCGCCGCGGGCTCCGGCCCGGTGGCCGTGGACGCCGAGCGCGCCTCCGGCTACCGGTACGGGCAGCGCGCGTATCTCGTACAGCTGCGCCGTGACGGCGCGGGCAGCGCGCTCGTCGACCCGGTGGGCTGCCCGGACCTGTCCGGTCTCGGCGAGGCGCTGCGCGGCACCGAGTGGATCCTGCACGCGGCGACCCAGGACCTGCCCTGTCTGCGCGAGATAGGGATGACGCCGACCGGGCTCTTCGACACCGAGCTGGCCGGACGGCTGGCCGGATTCCCGCGGGTCGGCCTCGGCGCGATGGTCGAGAGCGTGCTCGGCTACTCCCTGGAGAAGGGCCACTCGGCCGTCGACTGGTCGACGCGTCCGCTCCCCGAGCCCTGGCTGCGCTACGCGGCACTCGACGTCGAGCTGCTGATCGACCTGCGCGACGCCCTGGAGGACGAGCTCGACCGGCAGGGCAAGCTGGAGTGGGCGCAGGAGGAGTTCTCCGCCATCGCCTCGGCGCCGCCCGCTCCCCCGCGCCAGGACCCGTGGCGTCGCACGTCAGGCATGCACAAGGTCCGACGGCGACGGCAGATGGCGGTGGTCCGGGAACTGTGGACCATGCGTGACCAGATCGCCCAGCGCCGCGACATCTCACCCGGCAAGGTGCTCGGGGACGCCGCGATCGTGGAGGCCGCCCTCTCGCTTCCGCCCAACGCCCAGGCACTGACCGCGCTGCCCGGCTTCGGCCACCGCATGGGCCGGCGCCAGCTGGAGCAGTGGCAGGCGGCCGTGGACCGGGCGAAGGAGCTGCCCGACTCGGAGCTCCCACAGCCCGGCGCACCCCTGGCCGGACCGCCGCCGCCGCGCGCCTGGGCGGACAAGGACCCGGTCGCCGCAGCCCGGCTGTCGGCCGCCCGCGCGGCCGTGTCCGAGCTCGCGGAGCGGCTGAACATGCCGCAGGAGAACCTCATCACCCCCGACACCGTCCGCCGGGTGTGCTGGGAACCGCCGAAGAACCTGACGCCGGACACGGTCGAGAACGCGCTCCTCGGATACGGGGCACGGCACTGGCAGATCGGCCAAGTGGCCCCGATCCTGCTGCGCGCGCTCGCTTCGGAGGCCTGAGAGGGCATCGGCCAGGGGCGTATTCACGCCAGGTTGGCGCGGCCCACGGCCGCTCATCACGTTCCGCCCACGGCCCGGACGGCCCCATTCGGGGGCCGTCCGGGCCTTTTCGCGGGTGTGACCTTCGCCGCTCCCGCCACAAGGACTGGGCAGTCTGGTTACCCGCAAGTAGCATGAGGGTGGCGGCGCGCTCCTGGGCGTGCCCCGCAGCAGTGCCATCCCGCACCCTGGAGGAGAGCCACCGTGCCTCGTACCATCCGGGACGTCGTCTTCGTCGACGGCGTCCGCACCCCGTTCGGCAAAGCGGGCCCGAAGGGCATCTACCACGAGACCCGCGCCGACGATCTCGTCGTGAAGGCCATCCGGGAGCTGCTGCGCCGCAACCCGGACCTGGACCCCGCGAAGATCGACGAGGTCGCCATCGCCGCGACCACGCAGATCGGCGACCAGGGCCTCACGCTCGGCCGCACCGCCGGAATCCTGGCCGGGCTGCCGCAGTCGGTCCCCGGCTACTCGATCGACCGCATGTGTGCGGGCGCCCTGACCGCCGTCACCTCGACGGCCGGCTCCATCGCCTTCGGCGCGTACGACGTCGTCGTAGCCGGCGGTGTCGAGCACATGGGCCGCCACCCGATGGGCGAAGGCGTGGACCCGAACCCGCGCTTCGTGTCGGAGAAGCTGGTCGACGAGTCCGCCCTGTTCATGGGCATGACCGCGGAGAACCTGCACGACCGGTACCCCACGATCACCAAGCAGCGCGCCGACGAGTACGCGGTGCGTTCGCAGGAGAAGGCCGCCAAGGCGTACGCCAACGGCAAGATCCAGCAGGACCTGGTGCCGGTCTCCGTGCGCCGGACCAACCCCGAGGCCGGCGAGACGGGCTGGGGCCTGGTCACCGCCGACGAGCCGATGCGTCCGGGCACCACGATGGAGTCCCTGGCCGGTCTGAAGACCCCGTTCCGCGCCCACGGCCGCGTGACGGCCGGTAACGCCGCGGGTCTCAACGACGGCGCCACCGCCTCGCTGCTCGCCGCCGAGGACGTCGCCCGCGAGCTGGGCCTCCCGGTCAAGATGCGCCTCGTCTCCTACGCCTTCACGGGCGTCGAGCCGGAGGTCATGGGCTACGGCCCGATCCCGGCGACGGAGAAGGCTCTGTCGAAGGCCGGCCTGTCCATCTCGGACATCGGTCTCTTCGAGATCAACGAGGCGTTCGCCGTGCAGGTGCTCGCCTTCCTGGAGCACTACGGCATCGCCGACGACGACGCCCGCGTCAACCAGTACGGCGGCGCGATCGCCTACGGCCACCCGCTGGCCTCCTCCGGTGTCCGGCTGATGACCCAGCTGGCCCGCCAGTTCGAGGAGCAGCCGGAGGTCCGCTACGGCCTGACGACCATGTGCGTCGGCTTCGGCATGGGCGCCACGGTCATCTGGGAGAACCCGAATTTCGACGGAGGCAACAAGTGAGCTCCACCACTGAGCTTCTGAAGGGCGCGGCCGAGCTGTTCCCCGGCGAGGTCGTCACCCAGGCGCACGTACGCCACCTGGACCTTCCGGCCGGTGCGGGCCGTTTCGCCCTCATCACGCTGGACAACGGCCTGGACCACACCAAGCCGACCACCTTCGGACCGCAGTCGCTGGCGAACCTGAACGCCGCGATCGACCAGGTCGAGAAGGAGGCCGCCGAGGGTGCGGTCACCGGTATCGGGATCACCGGCAAGCCGTTCATCTTCGCGGTCGGCGCCGACCTCAAGGGCGTCGAGCTGCTGAAGGAGCACAAGGACGCGCTCGCCATCGGCAAGGGCGGCCACGACGTCTTCCGCCGCCTGTCCGGTCTCGCGGTCCCGACGTTCGCGTACTACAACGGCGCGGCGATGGGCGGCGGTGTCGAGGTCGGTCTGCACTGCTCGTACCGCACCGTCTCCAAGGCGCTGCCGGCGTTCTCGCTGCCCGAGGTCTTCCTCGGTCTGGTTCCCGGCTGGGGCGGCTGCGCGCTGCTTCCCAACCTGATCGGCGCCGACCGCGCGGTCTCGGTGATCATCGAGAACTCGCTGAACCAGAACCGCCAGCTCAAGGGCAAGCAGGTCTTCGAGCTCGGGATCGCCGACGCCCTCTTCGAGGGCGCCGACTTCCTGGAGCAGTCGCTGATCTGGACCGCGAACGTGCTGAACGGCACGCTCGCGGTGGAGCGCCCCGAGATCGACCGCGGTGACGCCTGGGACCAGGCCGTCGCCCGTGGCAAGGCCATCGCCGACTCCAAGGTGCACGGCGCCGCCCCGGCCGCGTACCGCGCGCTGGACATCATCGCCGCGGCGAAGGACGGCGACCTGGGCGCCGGCTTCGACCGTGAGGACCAGGCCCTCGCGGACCTGATCATGGGCGGGGAGCTGCGCTCCGGGATCTACGCGTTCAACCTGGTCCAGAAGCGCGCCAAGCGCCCGGCCGGCGCCCCGGACAAGGCCCTGGCCCGCCCGGTCACCAAGGTCGGCGTGGTGGGCGCGGGCCTGATGGCCTCGCAGCTCGCCCTGCTGTTCCTCCGCCGTCTGCAGGTGCCGGTCGTCCTGACCGACATCGACCAGGCACGGGTCGACAAGGGTGTGGGCTACGTCCACGCCGAGATCGAGAAGCTCCTCGGCAAGGGCCGCATCAACCAGGACAAGGCCAACCGCCTGAAGGCCCTGGTCTCCGGTGTGCTGGACAAGGCGGAGGGCTTCTCCGACGCCGACTTCATCATCGAGGCCGTCTTCGAGGAGATCGGCGTCAAGCAGCAGGTGTTCGCCGAGGTCGAGGCGGTCGCCCCGGCGCACGCGATCCTCGCCACCAACACCTCGTCCCTCTCGGTCACCGAGATGGCGTCGAAGCTGAAGAACCCCGAGCGGGTCGTCGGCTTCCACTTCTTCAACCCGGTCGCGATCCTCCCGCTCCTGGAGATCGTCCGCGGCGAGCAGACCGACGACGCCTCGCTGGCCACGGCCTTCGGTGTCGCGCGGAAGCTGAAGAAGACCGCGGTGCTGGTGAAGGACGCCCCGGCGTTCGTCGTCAACCGCATCCTCACCCGCTTCATGGGCGAGATCCAGAACGTCATCGACGAGGGCACCCCGGTCGAGGTCGCGGAGAAGGCCATCGAGCCGCTCGGCCTGCCGATGTCCCCGCTGGTGCTCCTGGAGCTGGTCGGCCCGGCGATCGGCCTGCACGTCTCCGAGACCCTGAACCGCGCCTTCCCGGAGCGCTTCACCGTCTCCGAGAACCTGGCGGCGGTCGTCAAGGCCGGCAAGCGTGGCTTCTACGTCTACGACTCCGGCAAGCCGGAGCTGGACCCGGAGGTCGCCGCACTCCTGAAGCAGGGCGACTCCGTCCTGTCCGAGGAGCAGGTCCGCGACCGCGTCCTGGACGCTGTGGCGCAGGAGATCGGTCTGATGCTGGACGAGGGCGTCGTCGCCGAGGCCCAGGACATCGACCTCTGCCTGATCACCGGCGCGGGCTGGCCCTTCCACCTGGGCGGCATCACGCCGTACCTGGACCGCGAGGGCGTCTCCGAGCGGGTCAACGGCAAGAAGTTCCTGGCGCAGGGCGTGGCGAGCGTTCCGGCGTAACACCGTCACGGTGAACGCGGTGAGGGCCGTACGGGATCGCTCCCGTACGGCCCTCATTGATTCCGCCTCCCCAGGGCACGGGGCAGCCTGCTAGCGGATGCCCTCTTCCTGCACGAACTCGCCCAGCCAGGCACGGAAGTCCGGGCCGAGGTCCTCGCGCTCGCAGGCCAGCCGGACGACGGCACGCAGATAGTCGCCGCGATCCCCGGTGTCGTAGCGGCGGCCGCCGAAGACCACCGCGTGCACGGGACCACCGAGAGCCGGGTCGAGGGCCAACTGGCGCAGAGCGTCGGTCAGCTGGATCTCACCACCGCGGCCCGGCGGGGTCCTGCGCAGGACGTCGAAGATCTGCGGGGCGAGGACGTAGCGCCCGATCACGGCGAGATTGCTGGGCGCGGTGCCGGGTTCGGGCTTCTCCACGAGATCGGTGACGGCCAGGACGTCGCCCGCCTCGTCGTCCGAGGGGGCCACGGCTGCGCATCCGTACAGGTGCGTCCGATCGTCCTCGACCTCCATGAGCGCCACGACGCTACCGCCGCGCTGCTCCTGGACCTCCAGCATCCGGGCGAGCAGCGGATCGCGTTCGTCGATGAGGTCGTCGCCGAGCAGCACCGCGAACGGGGCGTCACCGACATGCGGTTCGGCACAGAGGACGGCGTGGCCCAGGCCGAGCGGGTTACCCTGTCGCACGTAGTGGACGTCGGCCAGTTCGCTCGACTCACGGACCTGGCGCAGCTTGCCGGTGTCGCCCTTCAGCTCCAGCAGGTGCTCCAGTTCGTAGGCACGGTCGAAGTGGTCCTCCAGGGCCCGCTTGTTACGGCCTGTGACCATGAGCACGTCGTCGAGTCCGCTGCGAACGGCCTCCGCCACCACGTACTCGATGGCGGGCCGGTCCACGACCGGGAGCATCTCCTTGGGAGTCGCCTTGGTCGCGGGGAGGAACCGGGTGCCGAGACCCGCGGCCGGGATGACGGCCTTGCGGGTGCGGCGGTGGTGCGTAGACATGAAGGTGTGCACTCCGGAGAGAAGGGGTGTCAGGCCTCGTCGGGGCTGACGGTGAAGGACAGCTCGTTGCCGGGCGTGAAGAAGACCCGTCCGCGTGCCGGTCCCTGCGTCGGGTGGTGCCAGCGCTGTGTGGGATAGACGTCGATCCGCTTGCGCTCCAGGATGTCGTCGAAGAAACGCGCCAGACGGATAAGCGGTTGACCGGGTTCACGCTCCAGCCACAGGTCCCAGTCGTCGTGGCCGCCCGACGAGGCGGCAACCACCCCGGCGAACGGAAGATGCGCCTCGAACGCGCCGTCGTGTCCCACGGATACCTGGCCCGACACAGTGGACGCGAGGCTCCCCTTACGGGGCATGGCTCCCAGCCGCAGCCCGGAGAGGTTGGTGCCCGGCGGAACGACCAGGCCACCGCGCACGAGCCAGCCGTCCTGCCCCACCAGTACGGAATGCACCTCGGCATGCTCCACGCGATGACGCACGAGAATCGAAAGATGGCCGTCCGCGGCGCGGTAGGGCAAGGGCCAGTACGCGGGACCTTCCGCCGGAATCCGGCGGATCAGCAGTCCACCGGTGTGGACGCCCTCCACGGCGAGGGGCTGGCGTCGGCCGTCCGGCAGCTCCAGGTCGATGTCATAACGGCCCTCGGCGAGGACCGGTGGTTCGGCGGGGACCGTGTACACCGACCGCACAGTGCCCGTCGCCTCGTCCACCGACGTCCCGAGGGCAGCCAGCCTGACCAGTGTCTCGGCCTTGCGCAGGGTGACACACAGCGCGGGGGGCTCTGTGCCAGGGTTCAGCACGGCGCGGACCTCGATAGTGCCGTCGCCGCGCACCAGTACCTCCGCCGGGACACCGGACGGGACGACGGACGGGACCGCGGCGGTACGCTCCTTCGGTATCGAGGCCGCCACATCCCGCAGGAACTCGTCGTAGCGGAAGGCGATGCGCTCGGCGCTGTAGAGCGGGGCCGTGGCGTAGGCGCCCTGCGACAGCTTCTCCCGCTCGGTCGGCTGTTCGATGAGGTAGCGCATCGCCTGGGCCATGGCCTCCTCGTCACCGACCGGCACCAGGATGCCGTTGCGGCCGGGGACGACGATCTCGCCGGGGCCGAAGGGCGCATCGGCCGCGAGAACCGGAAGCCCGTGGTGCATGGCCTCCACCAGGGTCAGACCGAAGGACTCGTGGCGGGCCGCGCTCACCGCGAACGCGGCCTTGTCCCACTCCGCTGTGAGGTCGGGCAGCGCGCCCATGAGACGGATGGCGTCGCTGAGCCCGTGCGCGTGCACGAGGTCCTGCAGGCGTGCGTGCTCGGGCCCGCGGCCGAAGATGCGCAGCCGCCACTGCGGGTGGTGGGGGGCGACCTGGGCGAACGCGTTGATCAGCGTGTCGAAGCCCTTGCGCGGCACGAGCTGTCCCGCGGCGGCGATCAGCGGCAGGCCGCGCACCGGGGCGTGCCGGGCCGGCGGCGGCACGATGTTGCCGATGCCGGCGAGCAGGGGCGCCCGGTCGCCCAGCTGTCGCTGGTAGTTGTTCAGATCGGCCTGGGTGAGGCAGACCACGCCGTCCATCTCGCGGTACAGCTCCAGCGTGCGCTCGCGCAGCTCCTGGGAGGGCACCATCGAGCCCTCGTGGTCGATGACCACGCGCCCGTAGCCGTGCCGCCCATGGGCGATGAGATACGCGGCGAACGCCGGCCGGGCAGCGATCACGACATCGGCGCCGGAGCTGCCGAGGTGACCGAGGATCAGATCATCGACTTCCTCGGTGTACTGGTCGACCCAGCTGTCCTCCTTCGGCATGATCCGGGACGGTTTGCCACGCTTGGCCTTCGCCGCCCCCTTGCGCCGGTCCTCCAGATAGCGCAGGGTCACGTCGCCGGACGGCAGGAAGGACGGCCGGTCCGCTGTACGGAAGACCGAGACGATCTCCACCTCGTGGTGGACCGCCAGCGCGGAGGCCAGGCTGCTGGTCGCCCGCGGTACCCCGCCGAAATTGTCGATGCTGTGGAGCAGGAAGGAGATCCGCACAAGTGTCCTCTGGGATTCTCGAGGTCCGTAGGGGCCGCGGTCAGTGATGCTCGGTCAATACGAGCGAGAGTTCGTTGTCCGCGGTGAAGTAGGGGCGCAGTCCGACGACGGCACGGCCGACGTCGGGGCCGAACAGGTCCGCCGGTTCCTCCCGCACCAGCTCCGGGAAGCGCTGCACATCGCGCCTCACCACCTGGTCGTCGGCGATGCGGGCCACTCTGACCGGCTCGCCGCCGCCGCTGTCGGTGAGCAGCACGTCCCAGTTCTCGCGCATGAGCAGCCGGGCCCTCATGGCCTCTTCCATGTTCAGCTCCGCGCCGAACCAGCCGTCTTCGAAGCGCACCCGGCCGGCCGCCATCGTGCGCGCGGGCTCCTGGCGGCGGCGCAGCAGCAACGACAGCTCGCCGCCGAGCTGCCACTCCCCGTGCAGCCAGCCCGTCAGCCGCAGGCTGGTGTCGCTGTAGTCGACGGTCACCAGCTCGGCGTGGCTGGGGCGGGACCAGACACGCAGACGCAGATAGCCGCCCTCGGTCGCGTACGGCAGCACCCAGTGGAAGTGGTTCAGGTCGCCGAGGTGTCCGACGTCGCGTGCCCCGCCGAGTGTGCACCGCCCGTAGCGCAGGCGTCTCTCCTTGCCCTTTCCGTCCACCACGTAGAAGTCGGCGCGGCCCTCGCCGAGCACGGCAAGCGCGCGAGCGTCGATCAGGGCCCGGGTACCGCCGCCCTCGACGGCGAAGTCGACCACTTCCTCACGGCCCTTGCCCTGTTCCTTGACGCGCACGGTGCGCGCACCGGACACGCCCCGCACGGTGACCTCCCATGCGCCGTTCGGCAGCACCCGGCATTCAGCGGTGGGGAGGGGGCGGTCCTCTTCGGGAGCGCCGCCGCTTGTACGCCGCCCCTTGCCCCAGCGGCCGCGTACCCCGGCCTTGACCGTCCTGAACAGTTCCTCGTACGCCTCGCCGACCTGCTCCGTGCCCGCGGACTGCGCGGCCCGCAGGGCCTGGGCCCGATGCGCGGAGCGCAGTCCCTCGTCCGCCATGTAGCGCTCCAGGGCGCGGGCCGTGCCATCGACGTCACCGACCGGCACCAGCAGCCCGCCGTGGCCGTCGGCGAGCACCTCGGGAGCTCCGCAAGCCACCTCCGTGGCGACCACGGGCGTGGCCTGGGCGAGCGCCTCCAGCACCGGGCGAGCGCTGTCCAGGCGCTCCGCGGTCACCAGCGCGATGTCGGCGTCGTAGAAGTCCTCTTCGCCGGCCTCCCGGTCGAACAGCAGCACGTCGTCGTGGAGTCCCAGCGCGGTGACCAGTTCGCGGGTCTCGTGGCGCAGCGGCCCGGTGCCGAACACCCTCAGCTGCCAGCCCGGTTGAGCCGCCCGGGTCCGGGCGAAGGCGTGCAGCGCCAGGTCGACGCGACGGTGCGAGACCAGCCGCCCGGCGCTGATCACCACTCCCGTCGTCGGTTTGTCCGGGCCCTCGGCGAGGAGCACCGGCTCGGCGATGTGGCGCACCGCGACGCCGGCGGCGCGCAGCGCCTGGTACTCGGGGGCGGCGGCGTCGCCCTGGGTCAGCGGGACGACCGCGTCCAGTTCGCGGTAGAGCTCGGTCCAGCGGGCGCGTACCGACTCCGGGAGCCGCTCGACCGGTGCCGGCTGGCGGGCGATGCGCTTCGCGTGGGGTACCCGGCACTGGGCCAGGACCGCGCCGAGCGCGGAGCTGAGTGCGACCACCGCGTCGGCGCCGCTCGCGGTCAGGTGCTTGCGGAGCCGTCCGTCGTCGGCGCGGTTGTAGCGCCGGAACTCGGGGTCGCCGGCGATGACGAGCTGGGAGGTGTTGTCGTCGTCCCGGTCGCCGGCCGCGACCGAGGGGGCCAGGGCCAGGACGCCGACGTTCTTCGGGAGCCGCAGCGCCGGGTGCGGTGCGGCGGCGCCACGCACGGTGACGACGGTCACCCGGTGACCGGCGACGAGGGACTGGGCGAGCCGGGCTGCCGCCCGCGCGCCGATGGAATCGGTGGCCAGGGTATGGACCAGGATCTCGATGTTCATGGCTCAGGCCGCCGTCTTCTCGTACGGGCTCGGCACCGGGTAGAAGGCCTCGAGGAATCGGTGGAGCAGCTGGCTCTGGTGCTCGATCTCGGCGGGGTCGCTCGCGGAGTCGTTGAGGCAGAAGGTGTCGCGGTCCCGTCGCAGCAGCAGCAGTTCCAGCTTGTGCTCCAGCTCGGGGTCGTCCAGCGCGAAGTAGCCGTACCGGAGCTCGCCGGGCAGGCTGCGGCCGGAGTAGTAGCTGTAGTAGTGGTGCAGCGAGGAGGCTATGGACAGGTCGGTGACGCTGCGCACGGCGCTGGCGGAGGTGCGCCGGTGCTCTTCGGGGAAGTCCTGTTCGATGGCGGTGAGGATGTCCCGGTTGAGCGCGTACGGCACGTGCTTCATCTTCTGCACGAGCGTGCGGCCGAACCGCTCCTGGATGAGCCGGCGGTTGTTCTTCGCGGCGACCGAGGTGGGCACCTCGTCGGGCTCCGGGGGGCCGTAGGGGACCTGGGCCGGGGACGGGAAGAACTTGGCGATGCCGTTCGGGTGGAAGAACGCGGAGGGGGTGAGGGTCCGCCCGATGAACATGTCGTCGTTGAAGTAGACGAAGTGGCGCGACAGTCCGGGGATGTGGTGCAGCCTGGACTCGATCGCATGGCTGTTGAAGGTGGGCAGGTGGGAGGGGTCGTCGAAGATCTCCCGGTGGTCCACCACGCGGGCCCTGCCGTCGCCGTCGTCCCACCACTGCGGGGTCTGCCGGTCGGTGACGATGTAGATGTTCCGCACCCACGGCATGAACATCCGCACCGAGCGGAGGCTGTACTTCAGTTCGTCGCGGGAGACGTAGCGGGCGAGGCTGGCCGCCTCCGCGTGGAAGACCTCACCGCGGCTCTCGGCGCGGCGCCGTTGCCAGGCCGGGTCGTCGCCGTCCACCCAGGTGTACACGACGTCGATGGGGAAGGGGTGCTCGTCCGGGAAGAGGATGTCGAGTTCGGGGCGGGTGCGGGTCGGGCGCAGCGGCGGCACCTCGGACTCGTGGGCCCGGCCCACGAGTCTGGTCATCTGCTCTCCGGGGACGACAAGCTGCTCGCGGCCGAGGGAGACGTGCTCGCTGGCGCGGTTGCGGCGGGGGGCGACGAGGCGGTCGACTCCCTGGCCGGGCACGCTCTCCTCGGGCTCCCAGAACTCGATGTCACAGCCCGTGTCGGCACCATGCGTCAGGTGACCTTCCTCCGTGGTGCGGAACCAGAAGGCGCGCACGACGGACAGGCCCTTCGCCCGCTCCCAGGTCCTGTCCGAGGAGCCCTCCCACGCGCCGTCACCGGGGGCCATCCCGGCCTTGGGGCGGGCGATGTAGCCCTGGCTGCCGGACAGGCGGGCGCGCAGCGCCGCCAGGGCCTGGGTGCGCCGGCGCGCGTCGACGCCGACCGCGGAGGCCGTGTCGTCGAGGCCCGGCACCGCGAACCAGTCGATCCGCTCGGCTTCCAGGGCGCGACGGACTTCCAGGTTGTTCAGCTCGCGCGCGGCGAGCGGCGTGAGCCGGTCGTGCACCAGCGCGACACGCTTGTGCATGTCCACGATGACCTGCCGCTCCGTGCGGCTCCTGCGCAGTTGCGGCGGCGTGGGCTCCGGGCGAGGGCCGGTGCCCATGGAGGTCTCGCCAGCCGTTTCTCGGCTGGAGGTGTCAAACACGCGGTTCACTTTCGTTACGGGGGATGGGTACTGCGGCAGGAGGAGCGGTTCGCTCACCGTCTGATTTCGGCCTTCCCTGACCGGTCCTGCGACCGGCTCGCGTTGCGGTACTCGTCCGAGTCCACCCGCTCGAAGCGGCTGGGGACGGGGAAGTACGCGTCGAGAAAGCTCCTGACCATGTGCTCCTGGGCCTCCGGGTCGGGATGCTCGACGGTGTCGTTCAGGCAGAACGTGTCGAAGTTCCGGTGCGCGAGGAGGTTGTCCAGGCGGCGCCGGGCCTGGTCGGCGGCAAGGTCGATGTACTGGTAGCGCAGGTTCCCGGCGGTCGTACGGCCGGTGTGGAAGCCGTAGTAGTGGTGCAGGGACGAGGCGATCGGGACGTCCTCGGGGGACCGGAACCGGGAGTGCTGGGTGCGGTGGTGCTCCTCGCTGTAGACCAGCTCGATGTCGGCGAGGATGCTGCGGCGCAACGGATGCGGGGTGTGTTTCATCTTCTGCGCGATACGGGTGCCGAAGGACCGCTCGATCAGTGCCCGGCTGTTCTTGCCCGCCGCGTTCACCGGCAGGTCGTTCGTGCCCGCGGGGCCGCTCGGTATGAGCGCCTTGGACTGGAAGAACTTGGTCAGGCCATTGGTGTGGAAGAAGCGTTCCGCGCCGAGCGGACGGCCGAAGAACACATCGTCGTTGAGGTAGAGGAAGTGCTCCGACAGGCCGTCGATGTGGTGCAACTGGCTTTCGATGGCGTGTGAGTTGAACGTGGGCAGAGCATCGGCGTCCGAGAAGATCTCGCGGTGGTCGACGACCTGGAGGCCCAGGGCGTCGGTGTCCAGCCAGCTGGGCACCTGGCCGGCGGTGACCAGATAGACGGTACGGACCCAGGGTGCGTACTGGTGCAGGGAGCGCAGGGAGTAACGCAGTTCGTCACGGCTGGTGAAGCGCGCGTCGTTGGCCGCCTGGGCATGCAGGGCCTGCGGAGTGCCGCCCATCCGTCCCGCGCGGACGGCGTCGCGTTCGGCGCTCCACTTGGGGTCGGAGTCGTCGACCCAGGTGTAGACGACGTCGATGGGGAAGAGGTGGTCCTCTGCCAGGGGCTGGGTGAACTCCGCCACGGTGCGCGCGCTACCCGTGGTGTAGGAGCCGGGCACCAGGGCGAACAGGGCCTGCGGGACGGTGTGCCGTGGTGCGTCGACCGGCACCTCGTCCACCACCCGGTTGGGCCGGGGTGCCTGGAGCAGGCCCTCCCGCTCCGGCCAGAACTCCAGGTCGCAGCCCTGATCGGCGCCGAAGACGAGCTCCTGGGTGGGGTCGGTGACGTACCAGGCGACCCGGAGGGTGTCGTGTCTGCGCAGCTGGCGCCAGGACCTGTCGTCGTCGCCGGGCCGCATGCCCGACTCCGATGCGGTGGCCGCGCCCACGTAGCCCGGCGTCTGTTCGAAGGCGATCTGGAGCATCTCCTGGGCCGGCTCGCGCAGCCCGGCGGGCACCGCGACCGTCGGGACGTCCTGCGTGGTCCCGCGGACGCAGAAGTACTCGATACCCCCGGCCTCCAGCGCGGCGATGAGAATGTGCAGATTGCGGGCCCGGGCAGCCCAAGCCGTGGCGCCCTCGACGAGCAGGGCGTGCATGTGCCTGCCCTTGACGCGCACCACGCGGCGGGTGGAGGCGGCACTGTGCCGGGCCGCGTTGCGGCGGCCGCCCATCGCCCAGACGACCGTCGCCGAACGGACGGCGTCGACGGAGGTGAACGAGGACTTCACGGCGGAGCGCAGCGGGGCCGGCACCTTGCGGACGATGCCCCTTCGCGCGCCCGCCGGCATCACGGACCGGTACGCCGAAACGAGCGATCCCGCCTCCGGATTACCCGAACCGGCCACGAGGCATCCCCACCCACGCCACTGCGGTCCAGCGTCTGCCGCAACCAGGCACCCCCTCGTGCCCGGGCGACGGACGGTATGAGACCGAAACCTGTCATCCCCATGGAGACCGCCCCACTGGACGGTCACACCTGCTCACCCGCAGGCAAGTCACAGAACCTTCACATAAAGAGCCGATCAACGTCCAGCCAAAAAGGCGGACATATGCGTCATATGCTCGTGATGAATCCCACCGGTTGCTCGTACAACCTTTTACGACTTCACGGGAACGCCACATGAAATCGAAGCGACGGGCCGGTGTCGCCCAGTGCTCCCGAACGTGTCGTCAGATCACAGCCGGTGCCAGTGCGGCGAGAGCGTGAGCCCCGGGCCCGCTTCCTGCCGGGCGACGGACACGGACCCGTCCCGCCCGCGAACCGCCACGACGACGCGACCGTGCCCGTCGAGAGCGAGTGCGGGATCACCCACGCACTCCTCGGTGGTGTCCGACCACCAGACGCCGCCCTGCTCCCCCTCGGTACCGCAGAGCCCGATCAGCAGGGTGCCGCCCGCCCCGCGCTGCGCGAGAACCGTGCAGTCCTGACCGTCGAGCGTGGCGCGCAGGGCCACGACGGCGCCGTCCCCGGGCTGCCCGCCCACCGGCACGGGCCAGGCGCCCTCCCGGTAGGAGACGACCCCGGTCCTGTTCGCATCGGTCCAGTAGTAGGTGAGGCGGTCGGGCGCGGTCTCCAGCGCCGCCACGGACCCCTCCAGAGCGTGGAACGGCGAGGGCGGCGCGATCACCAGCGGGCCGCCCGCGTCACCCTGACGCCACTGCTGCGCCCCGCGATCGGTGAGCGCGAAGACCTCCACGAGCCCGCCCGAGGTCACCGACGGCACGATTTCGGCGGCGAGCCCGGAACCCTTGAGGTCCTGCCAGGCTCCCCACTTGCCGCTCTTCCCTTCGCGGCGCAGCTGCAGTCCGCGACCCGCGTTGCGCGCGAAGACGAAGAGCGCCCCCTGCGCGTCGACGGCCCCGGCCGGCGCACCGGCCTTCCGGCCCTCCTCCCGGTCACGGTGGAAGTTGCCGAGGGAACGCCACGCGGTGACGGGACGGCCGGTCTGGTACTGGACGGCGTGCACGAAGTCCACGCCCGGCCCGTCGGAACCACTGCGCTCGCGCCGCCCGAGGAAGTGCACATATGAGTCGGCACCCTGAACGACGGTCAGGTCCGTCAGATCCGCGATCGACACGAAGTCCGGTCCGCGCCAACGGTCCTCGCCGGGGCTCCGCTCCGTCCAGCGCAACAGGCCGCCGTCCGTGCGGGCGTAGAGCGTGAGCCTGCCGTCCTTGCCGAGCGGCATCCAGCGGCCCCGCGGCGTACCGCGGACCTGGTGGTTCCCGGACGACGGGGCGGGAGGGCGGGCACTGCTCGCGGAGTCCGATCCTCTTCTCCGCATGACCCGTGACACCCTCTCTGCTTCACCGGTTCTTCATCATGCCCACACAGGGCCGACAACATCATATGCTCAGCGCCGCGCCGCCCCCGGCAGGCCGTCGGCCCACACCCGGTCAATCACCGGCGTCGCTCACCGGCCTCGCGCGTCGCGTGGACGGCATACGCACCGCCGGAGCCGGCCCACTCCCGATCAGCCGAGTCGCGAACGGCCAAGTCGCGAACGGGTAGTCACTCGGGGACATGTGCGGTGCCGGGACGCACCGTCCGCCGCGTGGCAACGGACCGAACCGGTCAGAGCTCGCGCCACTGTTCGAAGCTCAGCCCCGGCCCGTCCGTCTGCCGCGCCACGCGCGGGGCGCCGTCCGTACCGACCACCGCCATCACCACCCGCCCCTGGGCATCGTGGGTCAGGACCGGAGTGGTCAGGCAGGACACACCGGTGTCGGACCACCACAGGCCGTCGGCCTCGTTCTCGGTCACCCCGACGCCGACGATCGCGCAGCCGTTCACGCCGCGGTGGGCCAGCACCGTGCAGTCGAGGCCGTCCAGAACCGTGCGGATCACAGCGTGCGCACCGTCGCCCGGGGCGCCGCCGAGGGGCATGGGACCGGCATCGGCACGGTAGGCGACGACACCGCCCGCCGGATCGGTCCCGTAGTACGTGGCACGGCCGGGGGCCGTCTCCAGTACGGCCGGCGAGCTGGGCCTCAGCGTGATTCCCAAGCGCTGGAACGCGCCCCAGCGGCCGCCGGGCTTCTCCTGCTGCCAGAGCAGCGCGCCCTCGTCCGTCGCGGCGAGGACCGAGACGCATCCGGAGCCGAGCGGAACCACGGCGGGTTCACCTTTGACGTGCTTGCCGTGCAGGACTCCCCAGATACCCCACTTGCCACCTGGCATCTCCCGGCGCAATCGCATGGTGCCGTCCCCGTCGCGGACAACGACGTGCACCTCGCCGGGCCGGCTGACGACGGCGACGGGCGCACCGAGAGCGCCGCCCAGGTGGGGTTCCTTGTGCGGAGTACCCAACGACTGCCAGGCCGAAGGGGGGCGGCCCGTCTGGTACTGGATCGCGTGCACGATGTCGACAGTGACACCGCCGTCCGCCGCTGCCTGTTCACGGCGGCCGACGAAGTGGACATAGGCCTCGGCGCTCTGCGTCACGGACAGATGCGTGAGGTGCGGTACCGGCACGACGTCCGGAGCGCCCCATCCGGGGCCTCCAGGACGGCTCTCGGTCCAGCGCCGCAGACCGCCGTCGCCGGGGACGTACGCGGTGAGCCTGCCGTCCTTCCCCCGGGTGAGCCAGATACCTCGGAGCGCCTCGGCTTCAGGCACGGCCTTCGAGGCCGCACGGGCATCCTGTCCGGGCATGGTTCGCGATCACCTTTCCGAGAACTGACTTCCGACACCTCGTACAGCGTTTCGAAGCTGTCACATCCTAAAGCCCCAGCACGGACGCCTCCCCCGGGCCTCACCGGCGTACGATCCGCCGCCGCTCACCGGCTCCGCCGTCCGCCCGCTGCGTCACAGTCACGCCACAGACTTCGTACGTACACCAGAGCGACTGTCTATAGTGCTCACTCATCAGCAAAACGCGGACCGGCTCCACCCCCCACCCGAGTCCCACCCCATCACCTGCGCCCCGACCAGGCCATAAGTTGTGAGGACTCACTCAGGATGAGCCAAGACGCCATCACGCCCGAACACCAAGGCCCCCCGGAGAACCCTTCCCGCGGGCGCAAGCGTGTGCGGACACGGGGCCAGCGCATACGCCGGGCCGTCCTGCTGTCCGTTCTGGTTCTCGTCATCGCGGCGGGCGGCACCGGCTACTGGCTGTACAGCCAACTGGACGGGAACATCAAGGGTGTCGACATCGACAAGGCGCTCGGAGAAGACCGCCCCGAGAAGCTCCCGACCAGCGGACAGAACCTCCTGGTCCTCGGCTCGGACTCGCGCGCCGGAGCCGAGAACAAGGAACTGGGCGGCGGCGGCAGCGTCAGTGGAGCCCGCTCCGACACCGCGATGGTCGTGCACATCCCCGAGGGCCGCAGCAAGGCCGTCGCCGTCTCCATCCCCCGCGACACCCTGGTGACCCGCCCCGAGTGCACCAAGGCCGACGGGACCGTGGTGCCCTCCGCGGACCGCAGGATGTTCAACTCCGTCTACTCCCAGGTCGGTCCCGCCTGCGTGGTCAAGACCGTCGAGAAGATGTCCGGCGTACGCATCGACCACTATCTGGAGATCAACTTCGCCGGGTTCAAGGGGCTCGTGGACGCCATCGGCGGAGTCACCGTCGACGTCCCGCAGGACATCCACGACACGTCCTCCGGTCTCGACCTCACCGCCGGGCCCCACAAGCTCGACGGCACCCAGTCCCTCGCCTACGTCCGCACCCGGCACGGCATCGGCGACGGCAGCGACCTCGGCCGCATCGGCCTGCAGCAGCAGTTCCTGTTCGCCCTCCTCAGCGAGGTCAAGAAGCAGGATCTGCTGGGCAGTCCGACCAGCGCCTACAAGATCGCCAACTCCGCCACCAAATCGCTGACGACGGATGAGGGCCTCGCCTCGCTCAAGTCGCTGACCGAGTTCGCCCGTTCGATGAACGGCGTCGACCCGGCCTCGATGGAGACCATCATGCTCCCGGTCGCCTACGACAAGATCGACCCGAACCGGGTGATCGCCGCGCAGCCGCAGGCCGGCACGCTCTGGAAGGCGATCCGCGAGGACGCCACGATCCCCGAGTCCGCCAAGAAGTCCCCCGCCACCGGCGGCTGACGGCAACCGCGGACAGACCGGCCCCGCCGGCCCGGAAGGGCAGGCGGGGCCGTCGGCGTCACACCCTGGTGCGGTTCACCCGGCTGTGCCCGCGCCCGTACGCGAAGTAGATGATCACGCCGATGACCATCCAGATACCGAACCGCAGCCACGTCTCCGCCGGCAGGTTGAGCATCAGCCAGACCGAAGCGGCGACCGAGAGGATCGGGATCAGCGGAACCAAGGGGGTGCGGAAGGCGCGGTGCAGGTCGGGGCGGGTGCGGCGCAGGACGATGACGCCCAGGGCGACGACCACGAAGGCGAACAGCGTGCCGATGTTCACCAGAGTCGCCAGCTCGTTGATGCTGGTGAAGCCCGCGATGACCGCGATGATCACGCCGAGCAGGATCGTCGGGCGGTACGGGGTCCGGAACCGCGGGTGCGTCTTCGAGAAGAACCGCGGGAGCAGGCCGTCGCGGCTCATCGCGAAGAACACCCGGGTCTGGCCCAGGAGCAGGATCATGCAGACCGTGGTGAGGCCGACGGCGGCGCCGAAGCTGATGATCCCGGCGTAAAAGGGGTGCCCGACGGCCTTGAAGGCGTCGGCGAGCGGGGCGCTCACGGAAAGCTCGGTGTAGTGCTGCATTCCGGTGACGACGATCGATACGGCGACGTACAGCGTGGTGCAGATGAAGAGCGAGGCCATGATCCCGCGGGGCATGTCGCGCTGCGGGAGCTTGGTCTCCTCGGCGGCTGTGGCCACGACGTCGAAGCCGATGAAGGCGAAGAAGACGACGGAGGCGGCGGTGAAGATGCCCATGACGCCGAAGTTCGTGGGCTCGTATCCGAAGATCAGCTGGACCAGCGGGGCGTCCAGGCCCGATCCGGCGGGCTGGGGCTGGGCCTCGGGGATGAAGGGCGAGTAGTTCGCGGTGTCGATGAAGAAGAGCCCCGCGATGATCACGATCAGCACGACGGCCACCTTGATGGCCACCACCACCGTCGTGACCCGGGCGGAGAGCTTCATCCCGAGCACCAGGATGACGGTCAGCACCAGCACCAGGACGAAGGCGAGGATGTCGAAGCCGAATCCGTCCGACACATCGGGGCCGGACAGCGCGTCGGGCAGGTGCCAGCCGGCGTTGTCCATCAGTGAGCGGACGTAGCCGGACCAGCCGACCGCCACCACCGCCGTACCCAGCGCGAACTCCAGGACCAGGTCCCAGCCGATGATCCAGGCGACCAGTTCGCCGAGCGAGGCGTAGGAGAAGGTGTACGCCGAGCCGGCCACCGGGACCGTGGAGGCGAATTCCGCATAGCAGAGCGCGGCCAGGGCACAGACGACACCCGCGGCCACGAAGGCGATGGCGGTGGCGGGGCCCGCCGTCTCCTTGGCCACCTTGCCGGTGAGCACGAAGATTCCGGTTCCGATGATGACCCCCACCCCGAAGACCGTGAGGTCCAGGGCGGAGAGGGACTTCTTGAGGGCGTGCTCCGGCTCCTCGGTGTCGCGGATCGACTGTTCGACCGTCTTGGTCCTGAACAGTCCGTCTCCGCTGGGGGGCAGGTCCTGCTGGGTGCTCACCGGCGTACCTCCACGCACTCGTCGTGCACGCCATGATTCGGACCCGCCGGCCTCCCGGCCGCCCGCAGCACGCCGCGCACGGCGGCATTTCACGCGAATGGGCCGATCGGACCACCCGTACAGGGTGGGCGACCGGCCCAATCGGCATTGCGGTGGTACGCGTCAGTCGCGCACCGGCTCCGCCACCGAGCTGCTCGCCGCGTCCGCGTCGTAACGGCCGTCGAGCCTGGCGACCAGACCGGTGACCTGGCGGGCGATGTCCGGCGCGGTCAGTCCGATCTCGGCCATGACCTCCTTGCGGGAGGCGTGGTCGAGGAAGACCGGCGGGATACCGAAGTCGCGCAGCGGCACGTCGACGTCGGCGTCGCGCAGCGCCTGGGCGACGGCGGAGCCGACACCGCCGGCCCTGCTGTTGTCCTCGACGGTCACGACGACCCGGTGCTTCGCGGCGAGCGGGGCCATGGCCTCGTCCACCGGCTTGACCCAGCGCGGGTCGACGACGGTCGTCGAGATGCCCTGGGCATCGAGCAGGTCCGCGATCTCCAGGCACATCGGGGCGAGCGCCCCGATGGAGACCAGCAGGACGTCCGGCCGGGCCGCGTCCGGCTCGCGGAGCACGTCCATGCCGCCGACCGTGCCGACGGCCTTGACCGACGGGCCGACCGCACCCTTGGAGAAGCGCACGACCGTCGGGGCGTCGTCGACCTCGACGGCCTCGCGCAGCTGGGCGCGGACCTGGTCGGCGTCGCGCGGGGCGGCGATCCGGAGCGTCGGCACGCACTGCAGGATCGACATGTCCCACATGCCGTTGTGCGAGGCGCCGTCCGTACCGGTGACCCCGGCCCGGTCGAGCACGAACGTCACACCGCACTTGTGCAGGGCGACGTCCATCAGGACCTGGTCGAAGGCGCGGTTGAGGAAGGTGGCGTACACCGCGAAGACGGGGTGCAGGCCGCCGGTGGCGAGGCCTGCCGCGGAGACCGCGGCGTGCTGCTCGGCGATGCCGACGTCGTAGATCCGGTCCGGGAAGGCCTTCTCGAACTTGGTCAGGCCGACCGGCTGGAGCATGGCCGCGGTGATCGCGACGATGTCCTCGCGCTCCTTGCCGAGCTTGACCATCTCCTCGCCGAAGACGGAGGTCCAGTCGAGGCCGGAGGTGGCGACGGGCAGCCCGGTGTCGGGGTGGATCTTGCCGACGGCGTGGAAACGGTCGGCCTCGTCCAGCAGGGCCGGGGTGTAGCCGCGGCCCTTCTCCGTGAGGCAGTGCACGATCACGGGCCCGCCGAAGCGCTTGGCTCGCTGGAGCGCGGACTCCAGGGCCTCCAGGTCGTGTCCGTCGATCGGGCCCACGTACTTCAGGCCGAGGTCCTCGAACATGCCCTGCGGGGCGATGAAGTCCTTCAGGCCCTTCTTGGCACCGTGCAGCGTCTCGTACAGCGGCCTCCCGACGACGGGGGTGCGCTCCAGGAGGTCCTTGCCACGGGCCAGGAAGCGCTCGTAGCCGTCCGTGGTGCGCAGGGTCGCGAGGTGGTTGGCGAGGCCTCCGATCGTCGGGGCGTAGGAGCGCTCGTTGTCGTTCACGACGATGACGAGGGGGCGGTCCTTGGCGGCGGCGATGTTGTTCAGCGCCTCCCAGGCCATACCGCCGGTGAGAGCTCCGTCACCGATGACCGCGACGACGTGGTCGTCCTTGCCCAGCACCTCGTTGGCCTTGGCGAGGCCGTCGGCCCAGCCGAGCACGGTGGAGGCGTGCGAGTTCTCGATGACGTCGTGCTCGGACTCGGCACGCGAGGGGTAGCCGGAGAGGCCGCCCTTGCTCTTGAGCTTCGAGAAGTCCTGCCGGCCGGTGAGGAGCTTGTGCACATAGCTCTGGTGGCCGGTGTCGAAGAGGACCTTGTCCTTCGGCGAGTCGAAGACCCGGTGCAGGGCGATGGTCAGCTCGACCACGCCGAGGTTGGGTCCGAGGTGGCCGCCGGTCTTGGAGACGGCGTCGACGAGGAAGGTCCGGATCTCTTCGGCGAGCTGCTCCAGCTGCTCGGGGGTGAGCCGGTCCAGATCACGCGGTCCGCCGATGCGGTTCAGCAGATCCCATCCCTCGCCCGCCACCGCCCGTGCATGACGCGCTTCGCGCGGCTGTGTCACCGTGCCTCCTTGCGATTGTGCTGGTCGAGCATGCCGATCCGATGAGTCTAATGTTCCGTCCGCCGCCGCGGGCATCGGGCGGGGGTGTGCTGTCCCACCCGGGCCGGTACGTGACAGTGCCCGGAGCCCTGGAAAAGGGCGCCGGGCACTGTCGGGCGTTGCGTGTCACCGGGCCCCGCCGGGCCCGGTGAGGTTACGCGCGGCCTGCGGTCTTCTGGGTCTTGCGCGAGACCGAGTCGATGATCACGGCGATGAGGAGTACTCCACCGGTGATCATGTACTGGATCGCGTTCGACGACAGGTTCATCTGGTTGAGGCCCTGGACGATCGACTGGATGACCAGGATGCCCAGCAGCGCGGACCAGACCTTGCCGCGTCCGCCGAACAGGGACGTACCGCCGATGACGGCTGCGGCGATGCACATCATGAGCTGGTTGCCGCCACCGAGCGAACGGTCGGCGCCGCCGGTCGCGGAGGCCAGGAAGAGACCGCCGACCGCACCGAGCGTGCCGGAGATCATGAACACCGAGATGCGGATCCAGGACACGTTGATACCGGCACGACGCGCTGCCTCGATGCCACCGCCGACCGCGAAGATCTGACGGCCGTAGGTGGTGCGGCGCAGAACGAAGTCGGTGATGACCAGGATCGCGAGGAAGATCACCAGGGAGAGCGGGAGGCCCTGCTCCTGGTTGAACGCGTACGCGGCGAGAAGGCACAGGACGGCGAGCAGCGCGGTGCGCAGGATGATCTCGCTCTGCGGGCGGTGCGGCAGCTCTGCGGCCTTGCGGCGGCTCGAGTCGCGCAACTGCGCGAGGTAGAAGGCGACGATCACGACCACGGCGAGACCGTAGGCGGCGGCGACGTCGGCGAAGTAGTAGCTGGTCAGTTCGCGGACGAAGCTGCCGAGCGGGGTGGTGATGGTGGACTTGTCGCCCATCACCCAGGTCTGCAGACCGGCCCAGCCCAGGAAGCCTGCCAGGGTCACGACGAACGCGGGCACGCCGATCTTGGCGAAGACGATGCCGTGGAAGGCGCCGACGACCGTGCCGGACAGGATGCCGACCACGATGGCGAGGGAGTCGGGCATGTCCGTGCCGACCACGGCCCAGACCGCACCCGCGAGACCCGCGACGGAACCGACCGCGAGGTCGATCTCGCCGAGCAGCAGTACGAAGACGATGCCCACGGCCATGATGCCGGGACCCGCCGCGTACAGCGTGATCTGGTCGAGGTTGTACGAGGTGAGGAAGTTTCCGGTTTCGAGCTGGAAGACGATCCCGATGATGATCAGGCCCACCACGACAGGCAGCGAACCGATCTCGCCCGAGCGCACCTTGCGCTTGAACTCGGTCCAGTAGCCCTTGAAGCCCTGCTCACGGATGAGCAGACGGGGGTCGACGACCTTGACTGCGCCGGCTGCTGCCGCGGGAGCCTCGGTGGCCTCTGCCTGGGCCGGGACCTTGGCCGAAGTCTTGTTGATGTTGCTCACTTGGATGCCTCCGCGCTGCGGGACTTGCGGCGGGTCACGGCGTTGTCCGTGGCGCCCGTGATCGCGGCGATGATCTCTTCGTGGCTGGTCGTCGCCACAGGGAAGACGCCGTTGTTGTGGCCCAGTCGCAGCACGGCGACCTTGTCGGCGACAGCCTTCACATCGGCCATGTTGTGGCTGATGAGGATGACGCCGAGGTCCTGCTCGCGCAGCCGCTCCACCAGGTCGAGCACCTGTGCGGTCTGCTCGACGCCGAGGGCCGCGGTGGGCTCGTCCAGGATCACGATCTTGGGGTTGCCGACCAGGGCGCGGGCGATGGCCACGACCTGGCGCTGGCCGCCGGAGAGCGCGGCGACCGGGATACGGACGCTGGGGATACGGATGGAGAGCGTGGACAGGAGGTCCTGTGCCCGCTTCTCCATGGCGACCTCGTCGAGGACGCCACCCTTCTTGATCTCGCGACCGAGGAAGAGGTTGGCGACGACATCCAGGTTGTCGCAGAGCGCGAGGTCCTGGTAGACGGTGGCGACGCCGAGGTTCTGGGCGTCGTGCGGACGGTTGATCTCCACCTTCGCGCCTTCCCACTCGATGACGCCCTCATCGATGGGGTGCACGCCGGCGATCGTCTTGACCAGCGTGGACTTTCCTGCACCGTTGTCGCCGACCAGGGCGACCACTTCTCCGGCGTGGACTTCGAGATCGACACCGGAGAGGACCTGGACCGCTCCGAATCGCTTGAAGACTCCACGCAACGCCAGCACGGGCGTCTGTGACACGTGAACCATCTCCTTCGCCGCCTGACCGGCGGGGATGTGCCGCCTGACCGGCGGAGACGCCGCGCCATGGCGGGGCAGCGTCGACGTACTGGAAGTACTGGAGGAACAATGTCCGGCACCCGGCCGGCAGCGGGGTGTGGGCCGATCGGGGCCGGACAGTCATGGGGCGGGCTGACTCCGCCATGCGGCGCGAATCAAACCCGTGTGCGCCAGGGCTCGTTGGCCCTGGCGCCAGGAGGGACTACTTGATGCCCAGTGCGGTGCACTTGGCGGCGATGTCCTTGACGCAGACATCGGCGACCTTGTAGATGCCGTCCTTGATCACGGTGGACTGGATGTTGTCCTTGTTCACCACGGTCGGCTCGAGCAGCGTGGAGGGAACACCGTCCGTCTCGCCTGCGGCGCCGATGTCCTTGCCCTGGAGCAGGTTGACGGCGAACTGGGCGGCCGTCGGGGCGAGCTGCTTCGGCGACTTGTAGATCGTGAAGGTCTGCGTACCGGCGATGAGCCGCTGGATACCGGGGAGCTCGGCGTCCTGGCCACCCACCGGGATGTCCTTGATGCCGGCGTTGTCCAGGGACGTGATGATGCCGCCCGCCATGCCGTCGTTGGCGGAGTAGACGGCGTTGATCTTGCCCTTGCCGACCGAGGAGATCGCGGCGGTCATCTTCTCACCGGCGATCTTCGGGTCCCACTCGCCGGACGCCTCGTAGGCAACCTTGATCTTGCCGTCGAGGGACGCGTGAGCACCCTTCTTGAACAGGCCGGCGTTCGGGTCCTTCTCGTCACCGTTGATCATGACGAGGTTGGAGTCGGCCGCCTTGGAGCCGAGGGCGTCGAGGATCGCCTGGCCCTGGAGCTTGCCGATCTTCTCGTTGTCGTGGCTGACGTAGGCGTCGGCACCGACGATGGCGCGGTCGTACGCGACGACCTTGACGCCCTTCTTGTGCGCGTCGGCGATCCAGGAGGCGGACTTCTCGGAGTCGACCGAGGAGATCGCGATGACCTTGATGCCGTCGGCGATCTGCTGCTCGAACTGCTGCTTCTGCTGGCTGACGTCACCGGCCGCGTTGTTGTAGACAACCTCGCAGTCCGCGCAGTCCTTCTTGACCGCTTCGATGAACAGCGGCTTGTCCAGCGTCTCGTAGCGAGCGGTCTTGTTCTCCGGGAGCAGCAGACCGATCTTGGTCTTGCTGCCCGAGTCCGCCGAGTCCTTCTTGTCGTCGCCCGCCTTGCCACAGGCGGCGAGGGAGACGGCCATCGAAACGGCGGCCGTGCCTATGACGATGCGTCGCGTCATTGCGTTCATTGCGGGTGTGCCTCCCTGACGAGGCCGCAACGTTGCGGCCGAGGTGGGTTGGAGTCAACTCGGCCGCAGGCGTGGCGTCAAGGAGTAAATTCTTAACGAGATGACAACGGTGCCATTCGTTATCTAAGTGAAGGCAGGCGTCGCTGCGGGGAGGGTGCTCTCCAAAAGGGTTGAATCACCCATCTCGTTCAGAACGAGGGCCAGGGCACCCAGTACCTCCGCCCGTCCGCCGAGGGCACCCGGGAGCACCGAGAGCTGCCGTGCGGCGCTGGGGATGGCGTAGCGCGACACGGAGTCGCGGATGGGTCCGAGGACCAGCTCGCCGGCCTCCGCGAGTGAGCCGCCGAGCACCACGCGGCTCGGGTTGAGCAGATTGCAGAGGTTGGCCACCCCGCTGCCGATGTGCCGCCCGACGTCGCCGATCACCCGGCGGCATCCCGGGTCTCCCTCGCGGGCCAGCTGGACCACCCGCTCCATGGTGAGATCGGGCCCGTGGCTGGGCTGGAGCAGGGGCAGGACGTACCGCGCGGCCGTGAAGGTCTCCAGGCACCCGCGGTTGCCGCAGCGGCAGACAGGCCCCGATTCGTCGAGGGTGATGTGGCCGATCTCGCCGGCCGTGCCGCCGGGGCCCCGGTAGATGTGCCCGTCGATCACCAGACCGGCGCCGACACCGCTCGCGACCTTGATGTACGCGAGGTCGCGGACCCCGCGCCCACTGCCCCACACCAGCTCACCCAGGGCCCCGAGGTTGGCGTCGTTGTCGACGTACACCGGCACGCCGAGGCGTCCGGCGAGCTCCTCGCTGGGGTTGATGCCCGTCCAGCCCGGCAGGATCGACGTGGAGCCCAGCGTGCCGGACACGACGTCGATCGGGCCGGGAACACCGAGGCCCACCCCGATGACCTTGCCGGGGCTGATCCCCGTGGTCTCGATCAGCCGGTTGACCAGCTGTTCCGCCCGTCCGAAACCCTCGGCCGACGAGGCGTCCACGTCCAGCGGCTCGGACTCCTCGGCGAGCACCTGATGGGCCAGGTTGCCGACCGCCACCCGTAGGTGCGTATGTCCGAAATCGACGCCGATGACGATGCCCGCGTCCCCGCTGAGCGAGACGCTGCGGGCCCGGCGGCCGCCGGCCGAGGTGGGGGTCACCTCGACGGTGCCGCCCTCCTTCAGTTCGCGAACGATATTGGAGACGGTGGCCGCGGAGAGGCCCGTGCTCCTTGCGATCTCCGCCTGGGTGAGCGAGCCCGCCATACGTACGGCGCGCACGACCCGCTCAAGGTTGGCGCGATGCAGAGATGTCTGCGACCCCGGAGTCTCCATCGACTCTCTCACTCCTGCCATATTCTCCAACATGTGAACCCTAAGCTGACCGTTTTGGGGTGCGCCCCGTCAAGACCTTGAGCAGTCGAAGCCTCGGATGAGCACCGGACCCTCGCACGGCACGCTCCGCGAACTCCCCCTTACACAGACGAACCGCCCGTCGGCAGGACTGCCGGCGGGCGGTTCGGTGGTTCCGTGGAGAAGGCGCTTGCGGTACTACTTCACCGCTCCAGCGGTGAGACCGGCCACGACCTGGCGCTGGAAGACGATGTAGGCCGCGAGGACCGGGAGCATCGCCATGACCAGGCCTGCGAAGAGTCCGGACCAGTCGCCCTTGTAGCCCTGGCTGTTGGCCAGTTCGACCAGCCCCTGGGAGAGCACCCGGTGGTCGGGGTCGCTGTTCAGCACCGTGGGCAGCATGTACTGGTTCCACTGCCCGAGGAAGTTGAAGATACCGACGCTGATCAGGCCGGGCTTCGCCATGGGCAGCATCACCTGGAAGAACGTCCGGGTGTGCGAGGCCCCGTCGAGCATCGCCGCCTCCGCCACGGAGCCCGGCAGCGTCCGGAAGAAGGAGGTGAGGAAGAAGACGGTGAACGGCAGCGAGTAGGCGATGTAGACCAGGATCAGTCCGTGCGTCGTGTTCAGGAGCCCCATGTTGTTCATCACGAAGAACAGGGGGACCAGCGCCAGGATGATCGGGAAGCTCATCCCGCCGATGAACAGGTAGTACACGAAGCGGTTGCCCGGGAAGTCGAACCGCGCCAGTACGTACGCCGCCATAGAGCCGAGCAGCAGCGTGCCGATGAGCGAACCGCCCACCACCACGACCGTGTTCAAGAAGTATTCGCTCATGTGCGCCTGGCCCCAGGCGCGTGACCAGTTCTCGAAGTGGAGCTTGTCCGGCAGCGCCCACGGCGTCGACAGGATCGAGTCGTCGGTCTTGAACGAGGTCATGATCGCCCAGAGCAGCGGCATGACCACCAGGACCGCCCAGATGATCAGCACACCGTGCGAGAAGACGTTGAGGACCTTGCCCTCGCTGCTCTTCTCCTTGCCGCCCGGTGCGGGCGACTTGGACACGGGGGACGGTTCCGTCACCTTGACCACGGGGGGAGGGGTTTCAGTGGCCTTCACGCGCGCTCACCTCGAACTGTCGAGCCGGTCGCCGGGACCGGGCTTTCTTGCCTGCTGGGGATCCGGGCGACGCGTCCCGGGAAGCACAGCATCAGAACTCCAGCCGCTCGCGCCGGCCCAGGCGCATCACGATGGCGGCGAACACCATGGTGACGATGAGCAGCCCCACACCGATCGTGGTCGCGTATCCGGCCTGACCGTCGCGGAACGCCGTCTGGTAGACGTACAGCGGCAGGACCGAGGTCGCGTAGTCGGGGCCACCGGGGCCCACGGTCATGACCTGTACGGCCGTGAACGCCTCGACCCCGAGCGCCAGGATGCCCATGTAGACCCACCCCGACTGCACCGTGTCCCAGAGCAGCGGCAGAGTGATCTTGAAGAACGTCGTGACGCGGCTGGCCCCGTCCAGGAGCGCCGCCTCGTAGAAGTCCTTCGGAATGGACGCCATTCCGGCGGAGAAGAGGACGACGAAGAATCCGACCGTCGACCAGACCAGCACCACCATGACGCAGATGAGCGCCAGATTCGGGTCACCCAGCCAGTCCGGCTGGATGGAGTCGAGCCCGACTCCCTTGAGAGCCGAATTCAGCATTCCACTGCGCGGGTTGTACGCGAACTGGAACAGCAGGGCGACGATGACGATCGAGAGCACCTGCGGGAAGAAATAGGCGATCTTGTAGAACCCCGAGCCCCGCACGCCGGAGACCGCGGCGTTCTTACGCCGCCGGCCTCCGACATTGAGCATGAAGGCGAAGAAGAGCGCGAGGCCCAGCGTCACCAACGGCAGCAACAGCACGAGCAGCACGCTGTGCTGCAGCGACTTCCAGAAAATGTCGTCCTTGAGCATCCTCGTGTAGTTGTCGAGGCCGACCATCTTGAAGTCCGGGCTCAGGCCGGTCCAGTCCGTGAACGAGTAGTAGATGGACTGGATGAACGGCCAGATGACGAAGACCGCGTACAACGCCAGTGGGGCTACCAAGAACCCCACAATGAACCGGTACTTGCCGTGCTGCATCGTTTACCGACCCCGATCTTTCCGCGGGTGCCGCCGCTGGTGACGGTTACTCACTAGTGCTGGTAGTGCTTGATGGACTGGTCCTTGGCCGCGGCGTCCGCGTAGCCCTGGATCTTCTTGATGGCCTCGGCGGGCGTCAGACGCCCGGCCATCATCTCGCCGATGCCGGCGGTGCCGATCTGCTCCTTCTGGAGCTTCACGTACCAGTCCTGCAGGCGCGGGTTCACCACGTTGTCGCCGGCCTTCTTCAGCGCGTCGACACCGGCCTGCATGGCCGTGGAGAGGGTCAGCCCGTCGGTGCCGCCGTTGAAGGCGCTGAGGGACTTGACCTGCTTGGTGAAGTTCTTCGAGGACTCCTCGGAGAGCATGATGCGCAGCTGCTCCATGCCGCCCTGGGGGTTCTTCGCCTTGGCCGGGACGACGAAGGGCTCGCCGCCGGACGCCCAGATGGTGCCGAACGGCATCTTGTCCGACGAGTCGAGGCCGGAGGGGGCCGCGACCATCATCTTGAAGTCCTTGGGCGTGGTCGGCGCCGCCTCGTTCTCCACCCACGAACCGTTCGGGATGAAGAGCGCCTTGCCCTTGGTCCACTCGGTCTGCGACTGGATGTGGGTCAGGCCCGGGGTGCCCTTGAGGATGTACCCCTTCTTGTAGAGCTCGTAGTACGCCTCGAACGCCGCCTTGACAGCGGGGTCCTTCCAGGCGTTCGGCTCCAGGTTGTCGATCTTGTCGAGAACCTCCCGGCCACCGATCTTGCCGATGAACGGGTAGAGCGAGAACGGCAGGTAGTACGGGTACTTGCCCGGGTACGTCCAGCCCGCGATGCCCTGCTTCTTCGCCTTCGCACACAGGGCGAGCATGGCATCCCAGTCCTCGGGATACTCGGCGTCCAGCTTCTCCAGGTTGGTCTGCGAGTACCAGACGCCGTACACGGTGTACGCGTAGTACATGATCCAGACCGGGTCGCCGTCGAACTGACCCATCTCCAGGACACCCGGGCGCAGGGTGTCGCGGACCTTCTTGCTCGGGTCGTCGATGGACGGGGCGTCCATCAGCGGCGTCAGGTCGAGCAGCTGCTTCTTGCCGACGAGGACACCCATGTCCATCTGCTCGGCGCCCGAGTTGTCGATCAGGTCCGGCGGGGTACCGCCGTTGAAGCGGGGCTGCAGCTGCGACTGGATCTTCTGGGTCGCGGCGTGCTTGACCTTGGCCTTGGGGAAGGCCGCGGTGTACTTCTTCTCGGCGTCGATGGCGTACTGCTGGCCGAAGCCGCCGTCGAAGATGACCACGTCGAGTGCGGCCGTCTCGTTGACGCCCAGCGGGTTCTTCGCGCTGGTCTTGCCCTTCTCGACCTGCTTGTCGCCGCCGTCGTCGCTGCTCGCGCAGGCAGACAGGAAGCTCATCGTCGGGACGGTGATCAGACCGAGTGCGGCAGAACGCTTGATCACATCGCGACGGCCAAGGCCCTCATTCTTGTGGCCGGAGGTGGATCCCATGCTCAAGTCCTCGCCTTCTCCAGGACTCAGGCGGTGTGTACCGGTCGCCCGTCGATATTCGCCTCAGGCGAAGGGCCCCGCCACCGCGGTCAGTTGCGCTTGGGTGGTGCAGATTTCTGGCTGGATCAATGCAGTGGGGGGCACGAGGAGACCTGACACCGGACGCACCTGCGGCGCCCTGTTGTCCTGCCCCCGTGTCTCCCTGACCGCACAGTTGGAAAGAAGCTGTGCAGACGCCGACAGGTATAGTCCACTTGTCGCCAACTGAGCAAGATCGAATGCAGGTTTGAGCGGCAGTCTTTCCCGAGTTGAGACCTCGCGGATACCTCGGCACCGCACGGCCTCCTTCGGATGTAACGATTTCCGCATTCCGGTCGATTCGAACACCGGCTCTGATCCAACACCCTTGACATCAACCGCAACTTCACTCCCTACTGGTTCCTGCGCCCCCCTCTGACAACGTTGTCCAAGCGCACTTCCTCGGGAGGAATGGCTCGGCATGCAGCCCCGACATGGTTCTCGCAAGAGACAAAGCAGCACGGCCGCACTGATTGCGGCCTCACTCGTCCTGCTCGTGACAGCCCCCACCGCTGCCGCGGCCACCTCGGCCGGCGCGGGCGCGAAGGGCCAGAAGCCCGCCGGCGACCGGACCTTCAGTTCGTCCTTCGAGGCGGACGAAAAGCAGCCGGACTGGCGCAATACCGTTGAAGAAGACTCTGACGGCAAGAAGCGGGCATCGGGCATCGATGGCGGCTTCTCCGCCGGAATACCGGGCAATGTGACCGACAAGGTCACAGATGTCCGCGCCAGCGACGAGAACACCGGCGGCGGCGAGGTGAAGGAAAACCTCGTCGACGGCCAATCCGGTACGAAGTGGCTGTCGTTCGAGCCCACCGCCTGGGTCGAGTTCGATCTCGTCGAGCCGGTCAAGGTCGTGACGTACGCGCTGACATCCGCCGACGACCACGACGAGCGGGACCCGAAGGACTGGACCCTCCAGGGCTCCGAGGACGGCACGGCCTGGACGGACCTGGACACCCGGACCGGCCAGACCTTCAGCGAGCGCTTCCAGACCAAGTCGTACGACTTCACCGCGGACAAGGCCTACCAGCACTTCCGTCTGAACATCACGAAGAACAACGGCGCCGACGACGCGACCCAGCTCGCCGACGTCCAGTTCTCCGACGGGGACACCTCCGCCCCGGCCCCCGACGACATGCGCAGCCAGATCGACCGCGGCCCGTCCGGCTCCCCCACCGCCAAGGCCGGCGCGGGCTTCACGGGAAAGAAGGCGCTGCGGTACGCGGGCACGCACAAGGCGGACGGCCGGGCCTACTCGTACAACAAGATCTTCGACGTCAACACGGCCGTCACCAAGGACACCGAACTTTCCTACCTGGTGTACCCCCAGATGGGCGAGACGGATCTGTCCTACCCGGCCACGCACGTCGCCGTGGACCTGGCGTTCACCGACGGCACGTACCTGAGCGATCTGCGCGCCACCGACTCCAACGGCGGTCTGCTGACCCCCGGGGGCCAGGCCGACGCCAAGCGGCTGTACGTCAACCAGTGGAACAAGGTCGACGCGCGGATCGGCACGGTCGCGGCCGGCAAGACCGTCGACCGGATTCTCGTCGCGTACGACTCCCCCAAGGGTCCGTCGAAGTTCCAGGGCTGGATCGACGACGTCAAGATCGCCCCGAAGGCGCCCGAGAAGCGCAAGCAGCACCTCTCGGACTACGCCTCGACCGTCCGCGGCACCAACTCCAGCGGCGGCTTCTCGCGGGGCAACAACTTCCCCGCCACCGCGGTCCCCAACGGCTTCAACTTCTGGACACCGGTCACCAACGCCGGATCGACCAGCTGGCTGTACGACTACGCGCGCGGCAACAACGACGACAACCTGCCCACCCTGCAGGCCTTCAGCGCCAGTCATGAGCCGAGCCCCTGGATGGGCGACCGCCAGACCTTCCAGCTGATGCCGTCGGCGGCCTCCGGCACCCCGGACGCCTCGCGCACGGCACGCGCGCTGCCGTTCAGGCACGAGAACGAGACGGCGAGGCCCCACTACTACGGGGTGACGTTCGAGAACGGCCTCAAGGCCGAGATGACCCCGACCGACCACGCGGCGCGGATGCGGTTCACCTACCCCGGTGACGACGCGAGCATGGTCTTCGACAACGTCTCCAACGACGGCGGTCTTACCCTCGACCCGAAGACGAGCTCCTTCACGGGCTTCTCCGACGTGAAGAGCGGCGGCTCGACCGGCGCGACCCGGCTCTTCGTCTACGGCGTCTTCGACGCGCCCGTCACCGGCAGCGGCAAGCTCTCCGGCGGCGGCGGTGACGACGTGACCGGCTACCTGCGCTTCGACGCGGGCAAGGACCGCGCCGTCAACCTGCGCCTCGCGACCTCGCTGATCAGCCTCGACCAGGCGAAGCAGAACCTGGCCGCCGAGATCCCCGCCTCGCGGTCCTTCGACCGGGTCGAGGACAAGGCCCAGGACGCCTGGGACGACCTGCTGGGCAAGGTCGAGGTCGAGGGCGCGTCCGCCGACCAGCTGACCACGCTGTACTCCAGCATGTACCGGCTCTACCTCTACCCGAACTCGGGCTTCGAGCAGGTCGACGGCAAGGACACGTACGCGTCGCCGTTCTCCCCGCAGGTCGGCTCGGACACCCCGACGCACACCGGCGCGAAGATCGTCCAGGGCAAGGTGTACGTCAACAACGGCTTCTGGGACACCTACCGGACCACCTGGCCGGCGTACTCCTTCCTCACCCCGAAGAAGGCCGGTGAGATGGTCGACGGCTTCGTCCAGCAGTACAAGGACGGCGGCTGGATCTCCCGCTGGTCCTCCCCCGGCTACTCGGACCTGATGACCGGCACCTCCTCGGACGTCGCGTTCGCGGACGCGTACGTCAAGGGCGTGAAGTTCGACGCGGAGGCGGCGTACGACGCGGCCCTGAAGAACGCCACGGTCGTCCCGCCGTCCTCGGGCGTCGGGCGCAAGGGCATGGAGACGTCCCCGTTCGCCGGGTACGCCAACACCTCCACCCACGAGGGCCTGTCCTGGTCGCTGGAGGGCTACCTCAACGACTACGGCATCGCGCAGATGGGCCAGGCCCTCTACAAGAAGACGCACAAGCAGCACTACAAGGACGAGTCCGAGTACTTCCTGAACCGGGCCCGCAACTACGTCGAGCTCTTCGACGACAAGGCGGGCTTCTTCCAGGGCAAGGACGCCAAGGGCGACTGGCGGCTCCCGTCCGACCAGTACGACCCGCGGGTCTGGGGCTACGACTACACGGAGACCAACGGCTGGGGCTACGCCTTCACCGCTCCGCAGGACAGCAAGGGCCTCGCCAACCTGTACGGCGGCCGGGACGGTCTGGCCAAGAAGCTGGACACGTACTTCTCCACCCCCGAGACGGCCGGCCCGGAGTTCGTCGGCTCGTACGGCGGCGTCATCCACGAGATGACGGAGGCCCGTGACGTGCGGATGGGCCAGTACGGCCACAGCAACCAGGTCGCGCACCACGTCACGTACATGTACGACGCGGCCTCGCAGCCGTACAAGACGCAGGAGAAGGTCCGCGAGGTCCTCGGCCGCCTGTACACGGGCAGCGAGATCGGCCAGGGCTACCACGGCGACGAGGACAACGGCGAGCAGTCGGCCTGGTTCCTCTTCTCCTCCCTCGGCTTCTACCCGCTGGTCATGGGCAGTGGCGAGTACGCGATCGGCTCCCCGCTGTTCACCAAGACCACGGTGCACCTGGAGAACGGCCGCGACCTGGTCGTCAAGGCGCCGAAGAACAGCGCGAAGAACATCTACGTCCAGGGCCTGAAGGTCAACGGCAAGAAGTGGACCTCCACCTCGCTGCCGCACGACCTGCTGGCCAAGGGCGGGGTGCTGGAGTTCGACATGGGCTCCAAGCCGTCCGCCTGGGGCACCGGCAAGGACGCCGCCCCGGTCTCCATCACCAAGGACGACAAGGTGCCGTCGCCGAGGAAGGACGTCCTGAAGGGCGAGGGCGCGCTGTTCGACAACACCTCGGCCACCACGGCCACCGCCTCCACGGTGGAGCTGCCGGTCCCGTCGGCGACGAACGCGGTGCAGTACACGCTGACGTCGGGCGACGCGGCCAAGGCTCCGAGCGGCTGGGTCCTGCAGGGCTCGTCGGACGGCAAGGCCTGGAAGGACCTCGACAAGCGGTCCGGCCAGTCGTTCGCCTGGGACAAGCAGACGAGGGCCTTCACGGTGAACGCCCCCGGCGCGTACGCGCATTACCGGCTGGTGCTCAGCGGTGAGTCGACGCTCGCGGAGGTGGAGCTGATCTCCTGACCCTGCGCCGCTCCACGGACGGCCGGTACCTCCTCGCGGGGGTACCGGCCGTCCGCGTTCTCACCCCACGGTGCAGTCGAGCTCGGTGGCGGGATCGGGGTCGCCGCCCGAGGAGACGTATCCGAAGGTCGCGGACTCTCCTGGATCGAGCGATCCGTTCCAGTCCACGTTATGGACCATGACCTCCTGTCCCTGGACGGTCATCGCCCCGCTCCAGAGACTGGCCACGCTCTGTCCGTCCGGCTGGGTCCAGCCGACCATCCAGCCGAGCATCGGTACGTCGCCGGTGTTGGTGACGGTCACCTCGGACTGGTAGCCGCCGCTCCAGCTGTTGGTGGTCTTCAGCACCGCCGAGCACAGGCCGGGCGGCGGTTCGGTCGGGGTGGTGGTGGAGCCGTCCTTGACCCCGGTCACCTCACCGTTCCCTCCGTCGAAGACGACGTCGGAGCAGGAGTAGAACGTCTCCTGGCTGTCGGAGCGCTGCCACACCATGTAGATGATGTTGCGGCCGTCCTTGCCGGACGGAAGCGCCCCGGACCAGGCGTAGTTGGCCTCCACCGTCCCCGGAGTCCCGTTGAGCGGCGGGTGGTCGATGGTGAGGAAGGGGGTCTCCTCCATGTCGTCCCAGGCAAGCGGCTGCGTCGGGTCGTAGCCGTCCTTGGTGATGTAGACGTAGAACGAACCAGGGTGCGCGGCCCAGGCGTTGTAGGTGAAGTCGACGGTCGCACCCGAGGTCAGATGGGTCAGCGGCCAGTCACTGCTGGGGGTGTTGAACCCGGTGAAGTTGGGGTTCCCGCCACTGCACAGCTCGCCGTCGGGCACGAAGCCACGGGTGCGGCCGGCGCCGTCGGAGCGGAGCACGGAGAACCAGTTGTAGAACGGGGTGGTCCCGCTCTGCTGTGCGGCGGCCCGGCAGGCGGGGTTGACCGGCTTGATCTCTCCCGTGTCGGTGAGCGCGTCCTGCCAGCACAGGAAGGTACGGCTGGCGGGCTTCATCGGCGTGCCGTGGGCCTCTGCCCGGCCGCCGGAGGTGACGAGGACCAGCCCGAGGGCGGGGATGGTCGTGAGCAGGGCGAGCAGAGTGAGAAACAGGGCTCTGCTGCGGGTGCCGGCCAGGAGCCGGCCTCCGATCAGTAATCGGCGGCTCGATCGGTGGATCACGAGGTACGTCCCTTCGCTGCTGTCGTCCGGGGGGAATGGCGGAACAACGTTCGGGTCGTGCTGTGCGGTGCCGTGCTCGTGCGGTGCCGTGCTCGGGTTCACGCTTGGGAGCGCTCCCACTGCTCGGGGAGGCTAGCGCTCCGGTGCGGGACTGTAAACGCTTCGGTTCCGTTTTCCCTCGGTCACCCGTGGGGGTGGGTCCGGGCTGTTCGCCGTTGCGGCAGGGTGAATTGTCGCTACATTCCGCTCATGCCTCAGCCGAAGGATCTGGACCCCTACACCAATCCCCGCGCCTTCTACGGCGCCGAGTTGCACCGACTGCGCGAGGCGGCCGGGATGTCCCAGATCGAGTTGGGCTCCCGGGCGTTCTGTTCCGGCACGTACATCGGACTGTTCGAAGCAGGGGAACGAAGGCCCCAGCTGGAACTGTCACGCGCACTGGACGAGTTGCTGGGGAGCGGCGAGCATCTTCAGCGGCTCTGTCTGCTGGCACGCAAGTCGAAGGTGGCGGGGTACTTCGCGGACGCGGCTGAACTCCAGCTACAGGCCTCTTCCATCGGAAGCTATACGTCGATGCTCGTCCTCGGCCTGTTGCAGACCGAGTCGTATGCGCGGGCACTCACCCGCGCCTCGCACCCGTTCGCCACCCAGGACGTCATCGAAGGTCACGTGCGGACACGCATGGAGCGCACAAGCCTTCTCGACTCACCCACCACGCCCGTGCTTTGGGTGGTCATTCACGAAGCCGCTCTGCTTCTTCCGGTAGGGGGGAACGCCGTGATGGCCGAGCAACTCACCCACCTCGCCGAGCAGACGGCCTCCCGCCCGCGCATCGTCGCGCAGGTGCTCCCGTTCTCCGCCGGGGCGCACCCCTTCCTGCATGCGTCAATGACGCTGATGCAGTTCACCGAGGCGCCCGCCGCCGTGTATACGGAGGGCGCCTACAGCGGCCAACTCGTCGAAGAACCGCTGCTGGTGGAGCAGTACAGCACCGCATACGATCTGGCCAGGGCTGCCGCGCTGTCGCCGGAGGCGTCCCTTGACCGGATCGCCTCGGCGGCGAAGGAGTTCGCGACGTCATGAGCACCACACCCGACCTGAGCACCGCCGTCTGGCGTACGTCGTCGTACAGCAACGGCGACGGCGGCGAGTGCGTCGAGATCGCCGACAACCTCCCCGGCATCGTCCCCGTACGCGACAGCAAAACCGGCCCCGAGGGGCCGGCGATCGCCTTCGCCAGGGCTCGCTGGGCACCCTTCGTCGCGGCCCTCGCGGACGGCTCGCTCTGACGGGAACTCCGCCGTATCCGTCGCGCGTCATGAAGATCGTGATGGACATGGACGGCGTGACGCTCGAAGAACTCAGCGAAATCTGGGATGAAATACGGGAGAACTACGACACATCCGACAACAGCGCCTACGACCGGGCGGTGCTCGACTGCGCCGCCCGGCTCGCCTCGGACCCCGGTGGCGAGTCGGCCCATGTGTGGGCGATCGGGCTGACGATGATGGCCCCCTACCTCACCTGGCTGCCCGGCGCAGGCGTCGCAGAGCAGGCCGCGGCAGCGCTGGAAGCTGCCGACAGGGCTTTGCGCGACCGCGGTTGCCCCCACGACTCGCATCCGTACCTGAGCCACGACGACGAGGAGGACGAGTACCTCGCCGAGTTGGTGCTCGCGCTCGCCGACGAGACAGCCGACTGGAACGAGGACAGTCCTCGGAGCGAGTGGCGTTGCCCGCGCAACGCGGCCGGATTCGCGCGGATCGGGCTGGACATCATCCACCCCGGATCGGTCACGGACGTGCCGCCCCGTCTGCCGGTGGAGGCCAAGGACAGCATCAGTACGCTGTCGGCGCTGCTGCACGGGTACCCGAAGCCGTGGACCGACATCGACGACGAGATCAGCAGCCAGGCGTCGGAGCTGTCCGGCGCTGCCCCTGCGGACCGCGCCGGGCGCTTGATGGTGGTCCGGGCGGTGACCTGGTACGCGGTTTCCGGCATGGTGCGTACGAAGTCCGTACTCGACGACCTGGCCGAAGCGGTGGAGGAGGTGCTGCCGCACTTCACCGGCGGCGGCTGCGCCCATGACGGGCACCCGTCCCTGCCGGACAGCGGGCCGGACGCTGCGGCACTCGGCATCACGCTGAGCAGTAGCGGCGGACGGGAAATCTACGAACGGAGGCGCATCGCATCCGGCCGGAACGCCCCGCTCGACGCGGTGGTGTGCCCGGTCCTCATGGCGGAGGTCGCGGACCGCACACTGACGCTGCTGCGCAAGCGGCGCGACGACCTCTTCGGGGAGCGCGACACCTCGCACGCCGACGCCGAATACCTTCGTGCGGACGGCCGGCTGAACATCGAGCTGCTCGTGGAGCGGACGGACAACAAGAGCTGGAACGAGCAGTACGCCGACGATCTGGGTCTGTGGGCTGCCCGTCGCCACCAGCAGTCCGACGGCCGGGATCGCGCCGTGCTGCTGCTCGTGGCCCATCAGGCGATGAAGAATTCGTACCCGAGCCCACCGCTCTCCGTCGTCCGGGGCGTCCTGGCCACCATGCGAGCCGTCGCCGCGGCTCCCCTGCCGGCCGAGTGCCTGCACGAGGACGAGCACCCGCCGCTGGGACGCGCGGAGTTCCGCGCCGGTATGGCGCACTTCTGGGCCCCGGAGGAGTTCCCGCCGGCCGAGGAGTCCCGTAGCGCGGCGTCCTGGACCTGCCCGCGGTTCGCGGCGGCGGTCGCCGAGCAGTGCATCGCCGACCTGGGAGACCTGTACGAGGAAGACGCGCTCGCAGACGCAAGCTGACAGCCGACGGCAACGGGCCTCGCGGCCGCCCCTTCAGAGCTGCGGAGTGTCCGGGACGGCGGTGGGGAACAGGCTCTCGGGCAGAGTCACGTTCCACGCCGTGATGACCGGCTGGCCGTGCTCCCTGCCGAGCCGGGACACGGCTCCCGTGGCGAGCTGGAACAGCGTGCCCTCGGCGGGGGTCAGGCCGAGGTAGCGGGCGGTCAGGACGCGCAGGAAGTGGGAGTGGGCGACGAGCACGATGTCCTCGTCTCCGGCGCGTTCGGCAGCGTCCCGGACCTCGGCCAGCACCCGGTCGGCCCGCTCGCCGACCCCGGCCGGGGTCTCGCCGGGGTGCGCCTCGGGGCCGGCCGTGACGCCGTCGGTCCAGAGGTTCCAGTCGGGGCGGGTGAGGTGGATGTCGTGGGTGGTGATGCCCTCGTAGCCGCCGTAGTCCCACTCGCGCAGCTCGGGGGTGATGCGGGGCGCGGCGAGCCCCGCCAGTTCGGCGGTGCGCCGGGCCCGTACCGAGGGGCTGACCAGGGTGAGCGCGATGTGCCGGTCGGCGAGCAGGGGCGCGAGGGCGCGGGCCTGACGTTCGCCCAGGGGCGTCAGGGGCAGATCGGTGTGGCTCGTGTGCTGTCCGTTGCCGGACCACTCGGTCTCGCCGTGCCGGATCAGGATCAACTCGCCCATGTGAAGGCCATCCGCTCTCAGTGCTGTTACCGCTCACGTGCTGTCGGAAGTTCGAACCCCCTGGTCCACGATTGCATTCCGGCCGGGTCGGGGCGGGCGGGCGCGCCCGGGAGCGACCTGATGCGGGTATGCGCCGTGCCGCTGCTCGGCAAGGATCTCCGCGATGACGTGCCGTGCGGTTTCGGCCATGAACAGGTTGGTCTCCCGGTAGTACTGAAGCTCCATCAGCGCGACGGACAGCGCCCAGCCGATGCCCCGCGCCCAGGCGGCGTCGTCCGCCTCGGCCGCGTCGCGGAAGGTGTCGCGCGCCCCGGCGGGCAGCACGTACCAGGCGACGATCAGGTCGACGGCGGCGTCGCCCAGCCCGAGGCAGCCGAAGTCGATGACGGCGGTGAGCCGCCGGTCGGCCGTGAGCATGTTGCCCGGTTGCAGGTCCGCGTGGATCCAGACCGGCGGGCCGGTCGGTGCGGGTGCGCGCAGGGCCGTCTCCCAGGCTTCGGCGGCGGCCCCGGTGTCGATGTCGGCGTGAAGGTCGGCAAGTGCCGCGCGGACTGCGGAGTCCCGGGCGGCCAGGGTTTCGCTTCGGTAGGAGGGGGGTCCGTCGGTGGGGTCGACGCGGTGGAGCGCGGTGATGAAGCGGGCCAGGTCCCGGGCGAGCGGGGCGGCTTCGGCCGCGTCGCCGACCGCCGGGCAGTTCCCGTCGAGCCAGCCGTACACGGACCAGGGCCATGGGTAGCCCTCGCCGGGCACGCCTGCGCCCAGCGGTACGGGGATGGCAACCGGAAGCGCCGGGGCCAGGAGCGGCAGCCAGCGGTGTTCCTTGGCTGTGTCGTCGGCCGAACCCGCGGTACGGGGGAGCCGAACGACGAGATCCTCACCGAGCCGATACATCACGTTGGACGTCCCGGCGGCACCGACGCGTGCGACGGGCAGGCCGGACCAGCGCGGAAACTGCGCGGCGATCAGGCGGTGCACCAGGGCGTCGTCGATCTCGGGCTCGTCGGCGTGCATCCTGCCTGCGTTCATCGGAACCTTCCGGATCAAGAGGTCTCCCTGGTCAGCAGACATACGACCTCGGCGGAGATCCGCCCGTCAATCCCGTTCCGAAACACCGGCAGAGAGACAGTCCGCGATGGGAGTAGGACAAGATCTCGATCTCCCTCAGGATCACGGGAGAGGATGCCCCGGCCCCAGGCCGTTTCAGGCAGGCATGCGTTCGCCGACGGGGCGGCGGCGAAGGTTCGTCCGCCGGAGAGCCGGCGGCACGTATGCCTGCTCCGACCACGCGCGGCTGGCAGAGCGTACGCAGGCTTCGCGCCCGCAGCGAGGAGTTCTCGGCGCTGTGGGACACCCAGGACGTCGCCGTACGCCGCGCCGATGTCAAACGATTCCTGCACCCGGTCGTCGGCCTGCTGGCGCTGGACTGCGAGGTGCTGCTGAATCCGGAGCACGACCAGCGGCTGGTCGTCTGCACCGCCCGGCCGGGCAGCCAGTCCTACGAGCGGCTGGAACTGCTGCGCGTGGTCGGCCTCCAGGATCTGACCCGCGGCTGACCGCACCGCACCGCTCCGCCGGCGCCGCCGGCAGCACGAGCGGTGTGGGCGGCGGTCTCGCCCCGGCCGGAGTAGTGGGATGCGGTGGTCCGTCCCGGCGCGTTCCCGCCTTCGGCCCTTCGGGCACGGCACACCCGGCGCCGTGCCCGAAGGGGCCGTTGAAGGGGTTGGAGGGGCCAGGGCCCGTCCTCAGCTCTTGACCACGTCCAGCGCCGCGTCGCCGACGACCACGACCTCGTACGGCCGGTCCGTGTCCGCCGTGACGCGGAGCGTGCCGCCTTCGCGGACCAGTTCGTACGTGGCGGCCGGGGCGCCCGTGAGGTCGGGGACCGTCACCGTGCGGGTGAAGTCGCCCAGGCCCTCGGGGGCGTAGACGCGCAGCTGGAGGTCCTCCGTCCAGTCGCCGTCCGGGCGGGAGGCGTCCGCGCCGAGCGGCAGGACCGCGCCGGGGCGGACGAGCAGCGGGAGGCTGTCGAAGCCGTGGGTGCCGTGGTGCCAGGCGGGGCCCGTGACGGTCTCGCCGGTCAGGAAGTGGGTCCAGGTGCCCTCGGGTACGTAGTACTCGACCTGGCCGTCCTCACTGAAGACCGGCGCCACGAGGAGGTCCGGGCCCAGCAGGTACTGGCGGTCCACCGTGCGGGTGGCCGGGTCGTCGGGGAACTCCAGCAGCATCGGGCGCATGGTGGGGACGCCCGTGCGGTGGGCCTCGACGGCGGCACCGTACAGGTACGGCATCAGGCGGTGCTTCAGCTCGGTGAACTGCTTGGCGACCGCGACCGCCTCGTCGCCGAACTCCCACGGCACCCGGTAGGACGAGGAGCCGTGCAGGCGGCTGTGCGAGGAGAGCAGGCCGAAGGCGAGCCAGCGCTTGAAGACCGCCGGGTCGGGGGTGCCCTCGAAGCCACCGATGTCATGGCTCCAGAAGCCGAAGCCGGAGAGGGACAGGGAGAGTCCGCCTCGCAGCGACTCGGCCATCGCCTCGAAGGAGGACCAGCAGTCGCCGCCCCAGTGGACCGGGAACTGCTGGCCGCCGGCGGTGGCGGAGCGGGCGAAGAGGACCGCCTCGCCCTGGCCGCGCTCCTCCTCCAGGATGTCGAAGACGGCCTTGTTGTAGAGGTGCGTGTAGTAGTTGTGCATCCGCTCCGGGTCGGAGCGGTCGTGCCAGACGACGTCGGTGGGGATGCGCTCGCCGAAGTCCGTCTTGAAGCCGTCGACGCCCTGGTCGAGGAGGGTCTTCAGCTTGGCCTGGAACCAGGCGGTGGCCTCGGGGTTGGTGAAGTCGACCAGCGCCATGCCGGCCTGCCACTTGTCCCACTGCCAGATGTCGCCCTCGGGGGTGAGGACGAAGTAGCCGTTCTCCGCACCCTCCTCGTACAGGGCGCTCTTCTGCGCGATGTACGGGTTGATCCAGACGCAGATCTTCAGGCCCTTCTCCTTCAGCCGGGCGAGCATGCCGACCGGGTCGGGGAAGGTGTCCGGGTCCCACTCGAAGTCGCACCACTGGTACTCACGCATCCAGAAGCAGTCGAAGTGGAAGACGGAGAGCGGGATGCCGCGTTCGGCCATGCCGTCGACGAACGAAGTGACGGTCGCCTCGTCGTAGTTGGTGGTGAACGAGGTGGTCAGCCAGAGGCCGAAGGACCAGGCCGGCGGGAGGGCCGGGCGGCCGGTGAGGGCGGTGTAGCGGGTGAGGACGTCCTTGGGCGTGGGGCCGGCGACGACGAAGTACTCCATCGTCTGGTCCTGAACGCTGAACTGCACCTGGCCGACGGCTTCGGAGCCGACCTCGAAGGAGACCTTGCCGGGGTGGTTGACGAAGACGCCGTAGCCGCGTGAGGACAGGTAGAACGGGACGTTCTTGTAGGCCTGTTCGCTGCTGGTGCCGCCGTCGGCCTGCCACATGTCGACGACCTGGCCGTTCTTGACGTACGGGGTGAACCGCTCGCCGAGGCCGTGGATCGTCTCGCCGACGCCGATGGCGAGCTGGGCGAACATGTGGTGTCCGCCGTCCTGCACCGTGGCGAAGGCGGTGCCCTTGCGCCCGGCGGAGGTCAGCACGCGGCCGTCCGCGTCGAGGAACTCCAGGCCGAAGCCGCCCTCGGTGGGGAGCCGGAGCGTGAGCGGTCCGCTGGTGAGTTCGGCGGTGGGGCCGGCGTCGCGGGTGGTGGCCGTGGTGTCCCCGGTCGCGCCGGGGAGGACGAAGTCCGGGCCGGGGCGGCGCTTGCCCGAGAGGTGGGTGACGCGGACACCGATGACGCCTTCGGCGGCGGCGTACGCCTCCACCGTGATCAGGGGGGCGTTGAGCGTGTCCCCGCGCCGGGTCACGCGCTTGACGGCGGCGTGGGCGGTGAGGCGGTCGGTGTCGAGGCGGAGGTCGCGGAGCTCGGTGGCGTACGAGGCGTTCACACCGTCTCGCATCTGCCAGAAGCCGTCGGTGAACTTCATGGGGGGTCTTCCTTAACCGGTGGTACAGGGGGTGTGCGGGGTGCGTCGTCAGGGGTGCGGGTGCGTCGTCAGGGGTGCGTCGTCAGGAGTGCGGGCGTCGCCCGGTCGAGGACCGCGGTCACCCGGTCCCAGGTGGCTGTGTCCCGCGGTACGGCAGGCAGTTCGCGGCCTTCGCCGGTGCCCCACTCCGTCGCCAGGGCGACCGGGTCGCGGCCGGTGGCGGCGCCCGCGGCAAGGGCGGCCGCTCCCAGGGCGACCAGCTCGGCGGAGTCCGGAAGGATCACCGCACGGCCGGACAGCCGGCGCACGGTCTCCACCCACATCGTGCCCCGCGCTCCCCCGCCGATCAGGCGCAGCGGCGCGTCGGGCGCGTCCGGTGTCGCGGCAGACATTGCCCGCAGCGGCACGAGTGGCAGTTCGTCCAGGGCGCGCAGGACGGCGACGACCGCGCCCTCGTAGGCGGCGCCGAGGATCTGCTGCCGGGTCGTGTCGTGCCGCAGCCCGTGCAGGAGCCCGGAGGCGGCCGGGAGGTCCGGGGTGCGCTCGCCGTCGAGGAAGGGCAGCAGCACGGCCTCGCCGCCGGGTACGGCGTCCTCGCGGTCCAGGCCGAGCAGCTCGGCGACCTTGTCCACGGCGAGGGTGCAGTTCAGGGTGCAGCCCAGCGGGAGGCGGGTGCCGTCGGTGGCGGCGAAGCCGGCGAGCAGCGCGGAGTGCGGGCGGTTGCGGGTCGCGGCGAAGACGGTGCCCGAGGTGCCGAGGCTGACCACCGGGTGGTCGAGGAGCCCTTCGGCGCCCAGGCCCAGGCCGACCGCGGCGGCCATGTTGTCGCCGGTGCCGGCGGCGACGGGGATGCCGGCGGGCAGGCCGAGGGCGCGGGCTGCCTCGGCGGTGAGGTGTCCGGCGCGGGTGGCTCCGGTGGCGGCGACCGTGGACAGCATGTCCGCGCGGATGCCGGTGAGGGCGAGCAGCTCGGGGTCGTAACCCTGGGTGGCGGGGTCGTACCAGCAGGTGCCGGAGGCGTCGCCGGGGTCGGTGACGGCGGCGCCGGTCAGCCGTTCGGTGAGGAAGTCGTGCGGGAGGCGGACGGCGGCGGTCGCGGCGGCGGTGGCCGGTTCGTTGTCGCGCAGCCACATCCACTTGGCGGCGGTCATCGAGGCGACGGGGACCGATCCGGTGCGGTCCAGCCAGCTCTCCCTGCCGAGTGCGGCGGTGAGGGCGGCGGCCTGCGGGGCGGAGCGGGTGTCGTTCCACAGGAGGGCGGGGCGCAGCGGGCGGCCCTCGGCGTCCAGGGTGACCAGTCCGTGCTGCTGGCCGGCCACGGCGATCCCGGTGACGGCGGACGGGTCCAGGCCCGATTCCGCGAGGGCGGCGGCGACGGCCGCACACAGGGCCTGCCACCACTGCTCGGGATCGCTCTCGCGGGCACCGCCCTGCCCGGTCACGGTGTGCGGGGCGCGGCCGACGGCGAGGAGCCGGCCGGTCGCGGTGTCGACGACGGCCGCCTTCGTGGACTGGGTGGAGCTGTCCACGCCGATGACGGCCGAAACCGGTGCGGTGTCCGGGTTGCTGGCTGGTCGCGACGGCATGTCGTACCTCGTTCCTGTGGGTCCCGATTTTGATCGTACACAAAACAAATAATTCTTCGAAGCGCTTCGACAGCGCCTGAAGTGGCCCACAACCCACCCCACGTGGGCCGCAAGACCCCCGACGGGCAGCCGTGTTGCCCCTATGTGACGGATGTGTCACAGGGATGCTCTAGAAACAAACGCCAGGATGCCGTATTAGTACTGTCAGCAAACAAATCGGTCGGACGGCAGAGCAGCCGCCCGGGCCATGTCGACAAGAGGCAGAAGAATGTCGAATCGCTTCACCCCCACCCCCGCCGACCGGTTCACCTTCGGGCTCTGGACCGTCGGCTGGCGAGGCAACGACCCCTTCGGTGACGCCACCCGCCCCGCCCTGGACCCGGTCGAGTCCGTCGAGCGCCTCGCGGAACTCGGCGCGCACGGTGTGACGTTCCACGACGACGACCTGATTCCGTTCGGGTCCTCGGACAGCGAGCGCGCCGCGATCATCGCGCGCTTCAAGGGCGCCCTGGACCGCACCGGTCTCAAGGTCCCCATGGCCACCACCAACCTCTTCACGCACCCGGTCTTCAAGGACGGCGGCTTCACCTCCAACGACCGCGACGTCCGCCGCTTCGCGCTGCGCAAGGTCATCCGCAACATCGACCTCGCCGTCGAGCTGGGCGCCGAGACGTATGTCGCCTGGGGCGGCCGCGAGGGCGCCGAGTCCGGCGGGGCCAAGGACGTGCGGGACGCGCTGGACCGGATGAAGGAAGCGTTCGACCTCCTCGGCGACTACGTCGTCGACCAGGGCTACGATCTCAAGTTCGCGATCGAGCCCAAGCCGAACGAGCCGCGCGGCGACATCCTGCTGCCCACGGTCGGCCACGCCCTGGCCTTCATCGAGCGCCTGGAGCGCCCGGAGATGTACGGCGTGAACCCCGAGGTCGGCCACGAGCAGATGGCCGGGCTGAACTTCGCCCACGGCATCGCCCAGGCCCTGTGGGCCGGCAAGCTCTTCCACATCGACCTCAACGGCCAGTCCGGCATCAAGTACGACCAGGACCTCCGCTTCGGCGCCGGCGACCTGCGCCAGGCCTTCTGGCTCGTCGACCTGCTGGAGAACTCGGACTACGCGGGCCCGCTGCACTTCGACTTCAAGCCGGTGCGCACCGACGGCATCGACGGGGTCTGGGAGTCCGCGAAGAACTGCATGCGCAACTACCTGATCCTCAAGGAGCGCGCGCTGGCGTTCCGCGCCGACCCGGCCGTCAAGGAGGCGCTCGCCGCCTCCCGCCTGGACGAGCTGGCGCAGCCCACCGCCGCCGACGGCGTCAAGGCCCTGCTCGCGGACCGTTCCGCGTTCGAGGACTTCGACGTGGACGGCGCCGCCCAGCGCTCGATGGCGTTCGAGGCGCTCGACCAGCTCGCCATGGAGCACCTGCTCGGCGTCAGCTGACGCCCCGGGGTGTCCGGCGCGGACCGTCGCCGCCGGACACCCCCACTCCCCCGGTACGGGCCTGCCGGACCCGTACCCGGGCGGATCGATCCACCTCGTCGGGACACAGTGGTCCCCCCGGGCCGGCACCCCTCTCACGCAAGGGCACCATCGTGACAGCACCTACTCCGGACGGCATGCACCAGCCGCGCCGCCGTCATCACCGGCGGGTCGTCGTCCCGCTCACCGTCGTCTCCGCGCTGCTCGGCGGCGTCGTCCTGTCCGGCTGCGGGCAGCAGCGGGACCCGGACGTGTACACCGTCATGAACTCGTCGACCGACGAGTCCTACCACCGCTGGGACGCCCAGACGCTGGCCCGGTGCAGCAAGACGCTCGGGGTGAAGATCGAGCAGCAGAGCGTCCCGGCCTCGCAGGTGATGACGAAGGCCCTGCGGATGGCGTCCTCGAAGTCGCTGCCCGACGTGCTCCAGCTGGACGCCTCGGAAATGCCGACCTTCGCCGAGGCGGGCGGGCTCATCCCGCTGAAGGACCTCGGTCTGACGACGAAGGACATCCCCGAGGGAATCGTCAACTTCGGCTCGTACGACGGGAAGTACTACGGGGCGGCGCGCACGGTGAACACCCTGGCGCTGTTCTACAACAAGGACACCCTCGACAAGGCCGGCCTGGAGGTGCCCACCACCTGGGCCGAGATGCAGGACACCGCGAAGAAGCTCACCCAGGGCAAGCGGTACGGTCTGGCGCTCAGCGCGGGTGGTGCGGAGGACGGCGTCTTCCAGTTCACCCCGTTCATGTGGTCCAACGGCGGCGACGAGACGAAGCTCGACAGCCCGCAGGTGGCCGGGGCGCTGGACTACTGGAAGGCCCTCCTCAAGGACGGCTCGCTGTCCAAGTCGACGGTCAACTGGACCCAGGCCGATGTGAACGACCAGTTCATGGCCGGCAACGCGGCCATGATGATCAACGGCCCGTGGCAGGTCGAGAGCCTCAACGCCAAGAAGGGGCTGAACTGGGGCATCGCCCAGATCCCCGTTCCGAAGGCGGGTGACGCCTCGGTGGGCCCGCTGGGCGGGGGAATCCTGACCGTCCCGAACACCGGTGACGAGGCGCGGGAGAAGATGTCCGCCCGGATCATCGGCTGCATGTCGGGCGAGCAGGAGCAGATCACCTACGCGATCAACAGCTGGATGGTCCCGGCCAACGAGAAGGCCGCCGCCGTGTGGCGCACGAAGGCACCGGAGCTGGCCGCTCTCGCCGACCAGGTCGCCACGGCCCGTTCGCGTACCGCCAAGCTCGGCGCGCAGTGGTCGTCCGTGTCGCTGGCCCTGCAGAGCGCCTTCCAGTCCGCCCTCACCGGTGAGTCCAGCGAGGCCGCTCTGAAGCGTGCCCAGCAGCAGGTCACGAGCGGGAACTGAGGTAACGAACCATGTCATCCACCACAGCCTCGGCCGCCGCGCCGCCGGCCGACCCGAAGGCCCCCGCGGCCGCTGCGGTCAAGAAGCCCGTGAACCCGCGGAGCGCCAAGCGGCGCAGGACGCTCGCCCAGTGGGGGTTCATCGCCCCCGCCGTGATCTTCATGGCGCTGTTCTTCGGCTACCCGCTCGTCCGCAACATCGTGATGAGCTTCCAGGACTACTCGCCGTCCACGTTCTTCACCGGCGAGGCGCCGTTCAACGGCTTCGACAACTGGAGCAACGTCTTCAACGACGGGCTGTTCGGCAAGGCCCTGTGGCAGACGATCCTCTTCACGGTCGGATCGCTCGTCGGCCAGTTCTGCATCGGCCTGGCCCTCGCCGTCTTCTTCACCCGCCGTTTCCCGCTGAACGGGATCCTGCGCTCGCTGATCCTGCTGCCGTGGCTGGTCCCGATGGTCGTCTCCGGCATCGTGTGGCGGCGCATCTTCGACCAGGACACCGGTGTCCTCAACTCCTTCCTGGGCACCGTCGGCCTCCCCGGTGACACGCCGTGGCTGACGAGCACCAGCATGGCGCTGATCTCGGTGATCCTGGTGAACATCTGGATCGGCATCCCGTTCAACATGGTGATCCTCTACGGCGGCCTCCAGGAGGTCCCCAAGGAGCTGCACGAGGCCGCCTCGCTCGACGGCGCGAACGCCTGGCGTACGTTCCGCTCGGTCACCCTGCCCATGCTCAAGCCCGTGATCACCGTGGTGCTGGTGCTCGGCTTCATGTCGACGGTCAAGATCCTCGACCTGGTCCTCGCCCTCACCGACGGCGGGCCCGCCGACTCCACCCAGACGCTCGGCACGCTCACGTACCAGAACTCCTTCGTCCAGATGGACTTCGGGGCCGGTGCCGTGGTCGGCAACATCCTGATCCTGATCTCCGCCGTCTTCGCGGTGTTCTACCTGCGGGTCAACCGCAACGAGGGGAAGTGACCGGCATGGCGACCACCACCCAGATCCCCGCCGCCCCGGCTCCCGCCGCCGTCCACCGGCCGAAGCGCCGCTGGGGAGCGACCGTGTTCGGCCTCGTCGCCCTCGCGGTGATGCTGTTCCCGCTGTACTGGATGATCAACACCGCGCTGCAGCCGGACGCGGGCCTGGTCGATGTGGGCCCGGTCCCGACGAGCGTGGACTTCTCCGGCTTCACCTCCGCCCTCACCGACCAGGGCGGCAACCTGCTGACCTCGCTGGCCGTGGCGCTCGGCGCCGTGGCCATCTGCCTGGCGATCTCCGCGCCGGCGGCGTACGGCCTGGCGCAGTTCAAGCTGCGCGGCAGCAAGACGATCGTCTTCGGCACGCTCATCACGCAGATGGTGCCGGGCATCGTCATCGCGAACGCCCTGTACAGCGCGTACGTGGACCTCGGCCTGGTCAACTCCTACTTCGGCCTGATGCTCGCGGACGCCTCACTGGGCATCCCCTTCGCCATCGTGCTGATGCGCTCGTTCATGGTGTCCATCCCGCACGAGGTCATCGAGGCAGCCGAGGTCGACGGCGCCGGCCGCATCCGTACGTTCATCCAGGTCGTCCTGCCGATGAGCCGCAACTCGCTGATCACCGCCGGGCTGTTCTCCTTCCTCTACGCGTGGAGCGACTTCATGTTCGCCCTGACGCTGAACACCACGGACGACGTCAAGCCGATCACGCTGGGTATCTACCAGTACATCGGCGCCCACGTCGGTGACTGGGGTTCGGTCATGGCCGCCTCGGTCCTCTCGGCCGTGCCCGCCGCGGTCCTGCTCGTCCTGTCCCAGAAGTACATCGCCGCCGGGATCACCGGCGGCTCGGTCAAGTAAGGGTTTCCATGAGTGACTTCCCGGTCTTCCCGCCCGGTTTCGTCTTCGGCGCGGCCACGGCCTCGTACCAGATCGAGGGCGCCGTGGATGAGGACGGCCGCGGGCCGTCCATCTGGGACACCTACAGCCACACGCCCGGTAAGACAGACGGCGGTGACACGGGTGATGTGGCCTGCGACCACTACCACCGCTACCCCGAGGACGTGGCGCTGCTGCGCGACCTGGGTGTGGACTCGTACCGCTTCTCCATCGCCTGGTCGCGCATCCAGCCCGAGGGCGGCGGGGCGATAAACGCCAAGGGCCTCGACTTCTACTCCCGGCTCGTCGACGAGCTCCTCGAAGCGGGCATCGAGCCGGCCGCCACGCTCTACCACTGGGACCTGCCCCAGGCCCTGGAGGACAAGGGCGGCTGGCGGGTACGCGAGACCGCGGAGCGCTTCGGGGAGTACACGGCGATCATGGCGGAGCACCTGGGCGACCGGGTGCCGCGCTGGATCACGCTGAACGAGCCGTGGTGCAGCGCGTTCCTCGGCTACTCGGTCGGCCGGCACGCACCGGGTGCCAAGGAGGGCCGCGGCGCCCTGGCCGCCGCGCACCATCTGCTCGTCGGCCACGGCCACGCGATGACCGCGCTGCGCGCGGCGGGCGTCCGCGAGGCGGGCATCACGCTCAACCTGGACCGCAACGTCCCGGCCACCGAGTCGGACGCCGACCTGGCCGCGGTCGTCCGCGCGGACACCCAGCACAACCTGGTGTGGACCGAGCCGATCCTGGCGGGCCGCTACCCGGTCACCGAGGAGGAGACCTGGGGCGAGCTGATCACCGCGCAGGACTTCCGGCGCGAGGGCGACCTGGAGCTGATCTCCCAGCCGATGGACTTCCTGGGCATCAACTACTACCGCCCCATCGTGGTCGCCGCCGCCCCGCACCGCGAGGCCGACCCTGCGCTGCGGGTCGCCACCGACAACCGGTACAGCGAGGGCGAGTACCGGGGCGTCCGCAAGACGGCGATGGGCTGGCCGGTCGTGCCCGAGTCCTTCACCGACCTGCTGACCGCCCTGAAGCAGACGTACGGCGACGTGCTGCCGCCGGTGCACATCACGGAGAACGGCTCGGCGGAGTTCGACACCGTGGACGCGGACGGCGCGGTGCGTGACACGGACCGGGTCGCCTACCTCCAGACGCACCTGACGGCGCTGCGGGCGGCGATGGACGCGGGCGTCGACGTACACGGCTACTACGTCTGGTCGCTGCTGGACAACTTCGAGTGGGCGCTCGGCTACGCGAAGCGGTTCGGGATCATCCGGGTCGACTACGACACGCTGGAGCGCACCCCGAAGGACAGCTACCGCTGGTACCAGGAGCTGATCGCGGCGCACCGGAAGTAGTCCGGTCCGCCTCCTGCCCCCGTTCGCCCTCGAAGCGGACGGGGGCAGTCTGCTGCGTGGGCGCTTTCACGTGGGCTCCCTCACGCAAGCTCCCTCCGCGCGGCTCCCTTTGCGCAGGTTCCCTCTGCGCGGCTTCCCTTTGCGCCGGCTCCCCCGCTGCGCGCCCCTGCCTCAGCGCGCCGCGTGCGCCGCCGGGTCCGCCAGGACCCCGCGCACCACATGGGCCGCCGCGCCCCGTGCCGCGTCGCCGGAGAGCGAGGAGGCACGCAGCCCGCTGCCGTCGGTGCGCCACCGGCCCGACACCACCCGGTCCGCGAGCTGCGCATCGGCCGCCTTCGCGAGCCACGGCATCAGGTCGCGGTAGATGCCGCCCAGCACGACGGTGTCCAGATCGAAGAGGTTGACCGCCCCGGCCAGCACCACGCCCATCCGGTCACCGGCCGCCCGCAGCACCTCCAGCGTCTCCGCGTCGCCCGCCCTCGCCCGCTTCTCCAGCTCGCCGAGTCCGCGCACACCCGCGGCCGGGTCGATGCCGGCCGCCCGCAGCAGCGCCGCCTGACCGGCGTACTGCTCCAGACAGCCCCGCGCCCCGCACCCGCACAGCGGCCCCTCCGGATCGACGACCACGTGCCCGACCTCCCCGGCGAAGCCGTGGGCGCCGCGCAGCAGCTCGCCGTGGAGCACCAGAGCACCGCCGACGCCGATCTCGCCGGTGAGGTAGAGGAAGCATCCGGCATCACCCAGGCCGCCAAACCACAGCTCGGCCAGCGCCGCCAGGTTGGCCTCGTTGTCGGAACTGACCGCCAGCGCCCGGCCGGCCGGGCGCAGCGTGCTGAGCGCCTGGCCGAAGATGCCCTCGGCAGCGACGCGGTACCAGCCCAGGTTGGGTGCCTGGCGGACCATGCCGCCGGAGACGAGTCCGGGCAGGGCCAGCTCGACGCCGACGGCCCGCAGCCCCTGCTCGCCGGTCGAGGTGATGACCCGGTTGGTGAGCCGGGCCGCATGGGCGAGGACCTCGGCCGGCGGGGTGTTCCGGTTGTCGATGTGCTCGGTGACGCGGACCCGGTCGGTGCCGGTGAGCCCGACCGCGCACACCGAGACGTAGTCGATGTTGATCTCGACGCCGAGCCCGGCCGGGCCGGTGTCCGACACCTTCAGCACGGTGCCGGGACGTCCGGCGCTTCCGCTGAACGTCTTGCCCGACTCGGTCAGGTGGCCGAGCGCCAGCAGCTCCTCGACGAGCGAGGAGACCGCAGCCCGGGTCAGCCCGACGCGGGCCGCCACCCGGGCGCGGGTCACCTCGCCCTCCTCCAGGACGGCACGCAGGACGAGGCCGAGGTTGTTACGGCGCACGGACTCGGTTCCGGACTTGACGCCGGGCGAGGCGGGATGGATGGTCATCAGGCCTTCGAGCGTAGGGCCTCGCGCGCGGATGCCGTGCGCGACCCCGCGGACGACCTGCGGTTTCGTGCCGGTGCCGCCGTGGGCCGACGGACCGTACCGAAGGATCACACGCCCGAAACATCACCGCAGCCCGCCCGACAAGTCCCCCTGTTACGTTCGCGGTGTACGCGGCCGCCGTTGCCCGCTCCACCCGCCCCCGGACCCCGTGGTCCGGTGAACGAGGAGGTCTGCGGTGCACGTTCCGGCAGTCCGGACCGACAGGTCCAGGTCGCGGCGCCACGCGCCCGCCTGGCTCACCCACGTGACTCGTCTGCGCCGGGCCCCCGTGCCCCGCACCGCCATGGTGCGCGGCGCCCTCGGTGCCGGCCCGCTGCTCGGGGCCGGTATCGCCGTCGGGCAGCCGGGTGCGGGCGTTCTCGCCGCGCTCGGGGCCATGCTCGCCGGGGTCAACGACCGTCCGGGGACGCGCCGCAAGGGGCTCGTCCACATAGGGCTCCCGGCCGCGGCCGGATCGCTCGGGCTGCTCGTCGGCGCACTGGTCGCGGACGCGACGGGGCGATGGGCGGCGGTTCCCGTGCTCTTCCTGGTGGGCTGGGTCTCCGGGGCACTCAGCGCCAGGGGCGGCGTGTGGTCGGCGGCCGCACTCCAGATGCTGGTCACCACGACGATCGGCATGGGAATGCCGCTGGCCGGACCTGCGTGGCTGAAGGCGCTGTGCTTCCTGTCCGGTGCGGGCTGGCTGGTCGTCCTGCGGCTGCTGCTGCGCACCCCGCGATCGCGGAGCGCGATGCGGTGGAGCGGCGAACGCGAGGCCGTCGCCGCGGTGTTCGACGCGCTCGCGGACGCGCTGGGCGCGCTCGGCGGGCCGGGGGCACCGGCCGCCCGACGCGCGCTGGTCGCCGCGCAGCAGCAGGCCGACGAGGCGTTGCGGCTCATGCGGCTGCTGCCCTGGCCGCGCCGGGCCGGCGGAGCCGATCGAGGCCTCGCCGAACGCTTCGGCGCCGGGGTCGCGCTCTGCGAGGCGAGCATCGCGCTGCTGTGGGAGGGCCGGCCCGTCCCGGACACGGTGGCCGAGGGACCCCGGCGGCTGGCCGCGGCAGTACGTTCCGGCGGACCCGCGGGTACGCTGCCGAGCCCGCGGCCGGACACCGTCGAACGGCTCGCCTTCGACCGGGCGGTGCTGGAGGCCGCGGTGGTCTTCGACCGGACGACGGCCGGCGCGCACCCCGCACGCATCTCCGAGCGCCCCCGCACGGCCGGCACGGACTCCGGTCTCCGCCCGGGTCTGTTCACACCCGCCGGACGCGAGTACGGGCTGCGCGTGGCGCTCTGCGTCTCGGTCACGGCGGCCGTCGCGCTGCTGCTGCACGAGGGCCACTGGTACTGGCTGCCCGCCACCGCCGCGTTCCTCGTGAAGCCCGACTTGGGCCCGCTGTTCTCACGGGTGGTGAACCGGTTCGCCGGGACCGTGGCCGGGGTCCTCGCCTTCGTCGCGCTCATGGCCGCGCTCGGCGGCCTCGGCCCGCCGCTCGTCGTGGCGGCCGTCGTCGTGGCCGGGGCCCTGGTCCCCCTCTCCACCCGCCACTTCGCCTTCCAGACCGCGGTGATCACCGTGCTCGTGCTGTCCTTCGTGCACACCGCGGGTGACACCGAGGCGGCCGCGTCCCGGCTGCTGGAGACGTTCCTGGCCTGCGTCATCGTGCTGCTCGTCGGCCACCTGCCGCTGGTGGCCGATCCCCGGGTGCGGGCCGGTCACCGGTTCGCCGTCACGCTGCGCTGCACGGAGCGGTATCTGCGCCATGTGCTGGACGCGCCGGACCCGGCCGGGGGCGGGCAGCGGAGCGACGTACAGGGGCTGGCCCTGCGCGGCGCCGCGTACCGGGCGCTCGCCGAGGCGCGGGCTGCGGCGGAGACCGTCGCGGCCGAGCTGCCCGGTCCGTTCGGCGGGCGACGCCACGACTGGTCGGCGGTGACGGTGGCCGCCGAGCTGGTCGTCGACGCGGCGACCGCGTGCGCGCTGCGGGTGGAGAACGGGGTGCCGCGGCCCTCGTCCGGCGACGTGGAGCGCGTGACGACGGCGCTCTCCGTGCTGGCGGACGCCCTGGAGGACGGCCACCGCACCGCGCGTCCGGCGCCGGGCCCGGGTCCGCGGGACTGCCGGTCGCTGCGCGACGTGATGACCCAGCTGCACGGCATTCACCGGCTCACCACGGCCGGCCACGCCGAACCGGCGACGGCGGGCTCCCTCACCCGGCCCTGACCCAGGCCCTCTCGTTCGGAACATGCGAGAGGGCCGCACCCCCGTCGCCGGGGATGCGGCCCTCTCGCCGTACTGCCGCTGATCCCTACTTGCGGATCAGGCTGCGGAGCACGTACTGCAGGATGCCGCCGTTGCGGTAGTAGTCCGCCTCACCGGGGGTGTCGATGCGGACGACGCCGTCGAACTCCACACCGGTGTCGGTGGTGACCTTGACCGTGCGCGGGGTCGTGCCGTCGTTCAGCTCGGTCACGCCGGTGAAGGAGAAGGTCTCCTCGCCGGTCAGGCCGAGGGTCTCGGCGGTGTGGCCCTCGGGGAACTGGAGCGGGAGGACGCCCATGCCGATGAGGTTCGAGCGGTGGATGCGCTCGTAGGACTCGGCGATGACAGCCTTGACGCCCAGGAGCGCGGTGCCCTTGGCCGCCCAGTCACGGGACGAGCCGGAGCCGTACTCCTTGCCCGCCAGGATGACGAGCGGGGTGCCGGCGGCCTGGTAGTTCTGCGAGGCGTCGTAGATGAACGACACGGGGGCATCGCCAGCAGCAGCAGCCTGGGTGAAGTCGCGGGTGAAGCCGCCCTCGGTGCCCGGCGCGATCTGGTTGCGCAGGCGGATGTTGGCGAACGTGCCGCGGATCATGACCTCGTGGTTACCCCGGCGCGAGCCGTAGGAGTTGAAGTCACGGCGCTCGATGCCGTGCTCCGTGAGGTACTTGCCGGCCGGGGTGTCGGCCTTGATCGCACCGGCCGGGGAGATGTGGTCGGTGGTGACCGAGTCGCCCAGCTTGGCGAGGACGCGGGCGCCCGTGATGTCGGAGACCGGGGTGGTCTCCATCGTCATGCCCTCGAAGTAAGGGGGCTTACGGACGTAGGTCGACTCGGCGTCCCACTCGAAGGTGTTGCCGGTCGGGATCGAGAGCGCCTGCCACTGGGCGTCGCCCGCGAAGACGTCCTGGTAGGACTTGTTGAACATGTCCTCGCCGATGGAGTTGGCGACGACGTCGTTCACCTCGGCCTCGGCCGGCCAGATGTCGGCGAGGAAGACGGGCTTGCCGTCCTGGTCGACGCCGAGGGCGTCCTTGGTGATGTCGACCTTCATCGAACCGGCGATGGCGTACGCGACGACCAGCGGCGGGGACGCCAGGTAGTTCATCTTGACGTCGGGGTTGATCCGGCCCTCGAAGTTACGGTTGCCGGAGAGCACCGAGGTCACGGCCAGGTCGTGGTCGTTGACCGCCTTGGAGACCTCTTCCGGCAGCGGGCCGGAGTTGCCGATGCAGGTGGTGCAGCCGTAGCCGACGAGGTTGAAGCCGACCTTGTCGAGGTACGGGGTCAGGCCCGCCTTGTCGAAGTAGTCGGTGACGACCTTCGAGCCCGGGGCGAGGGTGGTCTTGACCCACGGCTTGCGGGTCAGGCCCTTCTCGACGGCCTTCTTCGCCACGAGCGCCGCGGCGACCATGACGTACGGGTTCGAGGTGTTGGTGCAGGAGGTGATCGCGGCGACGGTGACGGCGCCGTGGTCCAGCTCGTAGGACGTGCCGTCGGGGGCGGTCACGGTGACCGGGTTCGACGGAACGCCGTTGTGGGTGGCCGGCGAGTCGGAGGCCGGGAAGGACTCCTTGCCCGCCTCCTCGTCGTCCGTGACGTAGTTGCGTACGTCCTGGGCGAACTGCGCCTTGGCGTTCGCGAGGACGATGCGGTCCTGCGGGCGCTTCGGGCCGGCGATGGAGGGGACGACCGTGGAGAGGTCGAGCTCCAGCTTCTCGGAGAAGTCGGGCTCGGCGGCCGGGTCGAGCCAGAGGCCCTGCTCCTTGGCGTACGCCTCGACGAGCGCGACCTGCTGGGCGTCGCGGCCGGTCAGACGGAGGTACTTCAGCGTCTCGTCGTCGATCGGGAAGATCGCGGCGGTGGAGCCGAACTCCGGCGACATGTTGCCGATGGTGGCGCGGTTCGCGAGGGAGGTGGCGGCGACGCCCTCACCGTAGAACTCGACGAACTTGCCGACGACGCCGTGCTTGCGGAGCATCTCGGTGATGGTCAGCACGAGGTCGGTGGCGGTGGTGCCGGCCGGGAGCTCGCCGGTCAGCTTGAAGCCGACGACGCGCGGGATGAGCATGGAGACCGGCTGGCCGAGCATCGCGGCCTCGGCCTCGATGCCGCCGACGCCCCAGCCCAGCACACCGAGGCCGTTGACCATGGTGGTGTGCGAGTCGGTGCCGACGAGGGTGTCGGGGTAGGCCTGGCCACCCCGGACCATGACCGTGCGGGCCAGGTGCTCGATGTTCACCTGGTGGACGATGCCGGTGCCCGGGGGGACGACCTTGAACTCGTCGAAGGCGGTCTGGCCCCAGCGCAGGAACTGGTAGCGCTCCTTGTTCCGGCCGTACTCCAGCTCGACGTTCTGCGCGAACGCGTCGCTGGTGCCGAACTTGTCGGCGATGACGGAGTGGTCGATGACCAGCTCGGCCGGGGCGAGGGGGTTGATCTTCGCCGGGTCGCCGCCGAGCTCCTTGACGGCCTCACGCATGGTGGCGAGGTCCACGACACACGGAACACCGGTGAAGTCCTGCATGATCACGCGGGCCGGCGTGAACTGGATCTCCTGGCTGGGCTGGGCCTGGGAGTCCCAGCCGCCGAGCGCCCGGATGTGGTCGGCGGTGATGTTCGCGCCGTCCTCCGTGCGGAGCAGGTTCTCCAGCAGCACCTTCAGGCTGTAAGGGAGGCGCGCGGAGCCCTCGACCTTGTCCAGCTTGAAGATCTCGTACGACTCGTCGCCCACGCGCAGCGTGCTGCGGGCGTCGAAGCTGTTCGCCGACACGACAGTCTCCTTCATCAATGTGCGCGTAACTCCGCGCCGCGCCTCACTTCGGCGGGCGCCGCGTGGTGCCGCCTTCAGCCACCCGACCATCCGCTAAGGTAAGGCTTAGTTAGGTAGCCCTTACTGCGCGGCGGCCCGCTGTGCGCCTTCGGCATATATCTCGATGTCGAGATAACTCTAGTACATGACCGGGGAAGGGTCATGTCAGGGCATGCCTGTTGACCTGTCGCAGTGAAGGTTGAGTGACGCATTGTGCGGGATCAATGCTGCTTCGGCTCGAGGCCGGGTTCGTGGTGGGCTTCGCCCGGGCCACCCCGGTGCAGGCCACTACCGCTGTAGACGCGTGAAGATCTCGCCGCGCTGCCCGGTGAGCAGACGGCGGCATGTGGACCAGCGCGCGACGCGCCACTCAGTCCAACGCCGCCGTCGGCGAGGTCCGGATGTCCGCGACCAGCCTCAGCGCCATGGGCATGCCCATGGCGCTGAGGCTGGTCGCGGTCCACACCCCGGCGGACGGGCGGAGCCGCGCACGCATCGCCCGGCTGCCGGCCGAACCCGGCCTCCCGCCCGTCGACCACAGCCACCGCTGACCGCACTCGCAGCGGCCGGCCCGGTGATCCGAAAGAGCGTCCCCCTTCGGTCAGTCGAGGCCCTCGATGATGCGGAAGTCCCGCTCGACGCCGCCGGAGAGGGCGGCCAGCGCCTCCTGGTAGGCCTCGCTCTCGCGTGCGGCGACGGCCTGCTCGAAACTGTCGAACTCGATCAGGACGGTGCGTTCGGCGATTCCGGCATCGTGTGCGACGGCCCGGCCGCCACGGGCGAGGAGCCGTCCGCCCGCAGCCCGGACGGCCGGACGGGCCAGCTTGTCGTAGGCAGCCAGCTTCTCGGGGTCGGAGATGGTGCGGTAGGCGCTGACCCAGTAACCCTTGGCCATGGAAACCTCCAGTGTTTTGAAGTTCTGTGCCGACGTTCGCCGTTGGCAGGATGGGCTTATTCGGATGCGAGGGCCGGGGAGCCGCCGCAGAGCAGGGGTTGCAGCAGCGGGACGTAGAGGTCGGCGACCTCCTCGGGGTCGAGCCGGGTGAGCTGGTCGGCCTGGACGGTCGCGTAGAGAGCGCCGAGGCCGAGCAGCACGCCGATGGCCATCTCCGCCCGCAGCGGGGCGCCCGGGCCGGGGAGGTGGGCGGCGAGGGCGTCGATGACCTGGGTACGAAAGTTGGCCCGCGCCTGCCCGCCGAGCTCCAGGTGGTGGCGGGAGAAGGCGATCCGCAGGATCGGGTCGCGGGTCTGGCCGCGTTGGGTGGCCAGCAGGTGCAGGACCATGTGCCGGGCGAGGCGGTCCAGGGGGGCGTCGAAGAGGGCGGAGGCGTCGGCGTCGAAGGTGAAGACCTGGGTGAACAGGTGCTCCTTTGTGCCGTAGTACTTCATCACCAGCGCCGGGCTGACGCCTGCGTCGGCGGCGATGGCGGCGATGGTGGTGTCGGCGTAGGCGTGCCGTGCGAAGGCCCGCCGGGCTGCGTCGAGGATGTCCGCGCGGCGCGCGTCGGCGTCACGCGGTCGTGCCGGCCGGTCCGGGTCCGAGTCGGGCGTCGGGGCCGGGGTCGGCTCCTTCCTGGACGTCGTTCGCGGGCGGGCGCTTCGAGGGGAGGCGGAGTTCGGGTGGGGCATCTGGTTCAGTCTCCTGGAGGGGGAACAGCGCGGGCCGCGGCGGGCGCGGGATGAGGCAGGCCGCCGCGCAGGCCAGCAGCGCGACCGCACCCGCTGCGGCGAAGGCCGTGCGGTACCCGTCCAGTGTCGGCGCCGACACGGCCGCGCCCGCCGGGTCGGTGAAAAGACGGGTGTGCTGGGCCAGCACGGTGGCCACCACCGCGCTGCACAAGGCCTGCCCGATGGTGCGCATCAGGACGTTGAGGCCGTTCGCTGCGGCGGTCTGCTCCAGCGGCACCGCCCGCATGATCAGCATGGGGAGGGCGGAGTAGGCGAACGCCGTGCCGACCGAGACCACGGCCGCGCCCGCGATGACCGCCCACAGCTGCCGACTGTCGGCGAGGCGCAAACCGTAGCCGGCCGCGATGACCATCGTGCCCAGGGTGAGAGTGACCTTGGCCCCGCGGGCGGCGGACATGCGAGCGGACAGAGAGGCGCACAGCACCATGATCACACCGCTGGGCAGCAGACAGGCACCCGCCACCACCACCGAGAGCCCCAGCCCGTACCCGGTGGCCCGGGGCGCCTGGACCAGTTGCGCGGTGACCAGGGAGTTGGCGTAGAAGGCGAATCCGGCCAGCAGCGCGGCAAGGTGCGGCAGCAGCACTGCCGGACGCGTCGCCAACCGCACGTCCACCAGCGGCCGCGGCGCACGGCGCTGGTGCAAGGTCCAGCCGGTCAGGATCAGCAGCGCCGCCCCCGACAGTCCCAGCGTCCGCCAACTGCCCCAGCCCCACTCCCCCGCCTTGGACAGCGCCAGCAGCAGAAGCACCAGCCCCGTACTCAGCCCGAGCGCCCCCGGCAGGTCGAAACGCCCCGGCGACCGGACCGGCTCCTCCCGCAGCAGCCGCCAGGCCAGGGCGAGCACACCCGTCGAGAGCACGGTCATGGCCCAGAACATCGCGTGCCAGTCCGCGTACTGCACCAGCAGCGCGGCCAGCGGCAGCCCGAGCGCCGCACCGATGCCCACCGTCGAACTCATCAGCGCCACCGCCGAACCCGTCCGCTGCGGCGGCAGCACACCCCGCAGGAAACTGATCGCCAGCGGCACCACCGCCGCCCCCACACCCTGCAGCGCCCGCCCCGCCAGCAGCCATGGAAGCGTGGAGGCGAACGCACACACCAACGATCCGGCGGCAAGCGCCCCGAGCGCGAGCAGCAGCATCCGCCGCTTGCCGTACATGTCCCCGGCCCGCCCCAGCAGCGGGGTGGCGACCGCGCCGGTCAGCAGCGTGATCGTGACCACCCACCCGACATCGACCGGGGCCGCACCGGTCAGCCGGGGCAACTGCGGCAGCAGCGGCACGACCGCGGTCTGCACCAGCGTGGTGACGATGCCGCCGGCCGCCAGCACAGCCATGACGCCACGGTGGGCGACCGGAGCCGTCGACGGATGCGAATCAGCGGACACAGGGAGACCCTCTCCGAGGTGAATGACGTTCACCAACATAAGTGAACGCCATTCACCTCGCAAGAGGCATCGACCGACGGGCCCGCACCCCTGCGCCCCTGCGCCCCTGCGCCCCTGCGCCCCGGAGCGAATCACTCCGTATTGAGCGAGTTTCCTTGTGCTTCGTGCTGGTCACCGGCCCTGGCGTGAGGGGGCGTTGGGGGCTCGCGCAGCGTGGCGGCGCGATCGTGGCCGGGAGATCGTCGGTCATCGTGCGATCTGGTGGTGTGTCAGTACCAGCAGGGTTCGGACCAGGGTGGTTGCCAGGCTCCAGCCGTCGAGGGTGGTGGTGTGGAGGCCGCCTCCGAAGAGTCCGGCAATGCTCACTCGGGTCCCAGCGACGGGTCCGGGCCCGGGACAGGTGAGATCGGCGGGGCGTAGACCGGGAGGCGAACCGGAAGAACTACTCGGGCAAGCACAAATCTCATGGCCTGCCCGCACGTCGGCCGGCCATCTCCGAAACGGGTCGGCCGGCACACCGCCCCGCAAGCGGACCGAAGCCACTCAGCGCAGTACGGCCGCCAGCAGGTCGGTCCCCAGCGCCGTCAGACCGGGCAGATCGACGGTGTAACGGACGTAGCGGCCCTGCCTCCGGGCCGTGAGCAGGCCCGCGCGGCGCAGGACGGCAAGGTGGCGGGAAACCTCCGGGGGTGAGAGTTCCCAGGCGTGGGCCAGCTCACCGGTGGTGTGCGGGCCGCGGGCCAGGGTGCGCAGCAGCCGCAGCCTCACCGGATGCGCGAGTGCCTCCAGCCGTAGCGTGACCGTTTCCAGCGATACCGGCTCCGCTGGACTCGCCTCGGCCACGGGGTACTGCACCACCGGCTGCCACCCGGGCGCGTGGACCACCACCAGGTGCGGGCGGCCGAAGACGCTGGGGAGGAAGGTGACCCCGGTACCGTGGGCGGCGGTCGCATTGTCCTGCAGTTTGTCCACGATGATGCAGTTGCCGTCCGGCGCCAGGGTGACGGCGCCGGAGACCGACGCGAGTGCCGCCCCGGTGCCCTGGCGCTTCAGCAGGTCGTTCTTCAGGCGCAGGTCGGTGGCGAGTTGCACGGCGACGCCTCTCCAGGCGGCGTCGAAGAAGGCGTCGGCGCACTGTTCGAGCGTGTGACGCACCCGTGCCCGCACGGCGGCCGGATCCGCGAGCAGCCTTTCCGCGAAGGCCTCTTGGAGCGCGCCGCGGGCCTGGGCCAGGTCCAGGGCCCGCTCGCGCGCCGTCGCGTCGGCGAGCGGCGACGGTGCGGCGAAGTGGACCCGGTTGCTGCCGCACGTGGTGATGAGCGCGGCGGTCACATAGGTTTCGTCGTCGATCCGGTCCACATCGTCCAACTCCTCGGCGAGGGTCGGCCGGGGTCGAGCGGGGACCAGAAAGTCGGCTCGCGAGGAACGCCAGAGGAACTCCGCCTCCCTGAGCCGCTCCGCCAGTTCCGGCCGTAGCCCGGCCCAGACGTCCCCGGCCCAGCCGGCGAACTGCGGGTGATGCGCGGGTTCGGCCAGCACGTGCAGCATCGCGGTCAGTTCGGCGAGCGGGGAGGCGGCGAACCGCAGTCGCCCGGGCGGCAGGCCGCCGATGTCGATCCTCAACGTCATCCCCTCATCATCGATGGCCGGACGGCCGGCGAACGCGTCGATTGACGGTGTCCGTCAACCGGCATGGCCGGCCCGGCGGCCGAACGCACCGTTGGCGCCATGGCAACCACCACCAAGATCCAGCCGCGCGCCCTCATCCGTGCCTCCGGAGGCCCCCGCTATGCCGTCGCCCTGGCCGTGGACGCGCTCGGCACCGGCATGCTGCGGCCCTTTCTGCTTCTTTACGGGCTGACGGTGCTGAGGCTGTCCGCGCCTGCCACCGGTATCGCCATGATGGTCGGCGTCGTCGTGAGTCTGGTGTGCATGCCCGCTGTCGGCCGCTGGCTGGACCGGGGCGCACGCAGCACGGTCGTGGCAGCGTCGATGCTGGTGCGGGTGCTGGGCGTGGCGCTGCTGCTGGCCACCCCCGCGGGGCACGTCTGGATGTTCGCGACGGCGGCGCTCTTCCTCGGCATCGGCAACCAGGCATGGCCGGCCGCCCATGCAGCTCTCGTGGCCACGGTCGCCCACGGCCGGGAACGCGACGCCGCTCTCGCGGGAGGCCGCGCCCTGCGCAACGCCGGACTGGGCGCGGGCGCGCTCCTCGCCACCGCATGCCTGGCGGGCGGCACGACCGCACTGCAGGCGCTGGCGGCCGTCACCGGGCTCGCCTATCTCGCTGCGGCAGCCTTGGCATGGTCGGTTCACCTGCGCGCGCATCCGGCCGCCATCTCGGCCAAGGACAGGTCCGATGAGCCCACACCTCGGATGCGTGTGCTGCTGGCCGCCAACGTGGTCTACGTCTTCTGCCTCAACGTCCCCGAAATCGCGCTGCCTCTGGTCCTGGTGACACAGTTGCACGCGTCCCCGGTGTGGTCGGCAGCCATCTTCGTGGCCAACACGGTACTGGTGGTCACCCTGCAGATTCCGGTCACCGTCCTGATGTCCCGCTTCTCCCGGCGGGCCGTGCTGGCTCTTGCCGGCGTGGTACTCGCCGTGTCCTACCTCGGCTTCCTCGCGGCCACCTCACTGGGACACGGCTGGAGTGCCCTGGCCGTCGCCACGGTGTCCGTGGTCTGCACCATCGGCGAGATCATCTATGCCGGCAGCGCCACCGCGCTCGTCACCGCCCTCGCCCCGGCCCATGTCCTGGGACGCGCCCTCGCCCGCTTCCAGCTCTCCACGGGCTTCGGCCTCGCCGTCTCCCCTGCGGTCATCACCGCTCTCGCCTCCCACGGTTCGGCCGCCCTCTGGGGCAGCCTCGCCGGTGCGACGCTTCTGTCCGCCTCCGCCGTTGCCACCGAGAAGGATCAAGGAACGCCGCTCAGCCATTGATGCCGCCGGGCGCGAGCAGGCTCGTGAGCTCGGCGATCTGTGCGCAAGGACGACTGCCGACCCGTCTCATAGGAATCGGACCGCCGCCTGGCTCGCACCGCGGGAAGGGGAGGCCCGGCAGGAATGGCAGGGGTGGGCGATACGGTGATCGCGTGCTGGAGTCTCTGCCTGCCGATGTGGCTTTCGTGCTCGATGCCCTCCTCGATGAGGCCGATCCGGCTCACGCCGTGCTTCGGCGGCAGATTCCCCACCTGCGTGTATCGGGTCGCTGCACGTGCGGGTGCGGTACCGCCTACTTCGAACTCGACACCACCTCCGTGGAGTCGGCGCCGTCGGGCCCGGGCACGGTGGTGGCAGCTGAAGCCCGGATATACCTGACGGACGGCGATTGCCCCGGGGAGGTTCTGGTCTTCGCGGAGAACGGCTACCTGTCGTGGCTGGAAGTCTGCTCCTGGAGCGACACCGTCGACGTCACCCTGGCCATTGCCCAACAGTCACTTCGGCGCTGACCCCGGGGGCTCGCGCGTGGAGTTGCCACTGGTGACTGCGATGGCTGCCCTGGCCGGCCGGCGTGAACACGCTGGTATCGCGACTAGGGGTGGCTCGAATGACATACGCGTCTGGAGCTTTCGGCGCTGGTGGAGCAGCGGCTGACGAACGACGGCGCACACCACAGGATCGCGGCCCTCTGTGCCCCCGCATCGCCCGGATCGTGTTGTCGGCCGCGGGCATCGCATCCGCCACCGACAACTCCCGCCACAGGCGGACCCTGGCGCTTCCTGACAGCTCGGCCGAGAAGGCGAACGTCGCCTGATGCGGCGCTAACAGTGATGGCTGCCAGGGCACTCGGCGAGCAGCACGCCGAAGACCCAGAAGAAGAGGACCGGCACGCTGGACACCGCTCCCATGACGGCGAACCGCCGACGAGCCTGCCGTCGGTGCCCGGTGATCGCCACCACGGCCCCCGCGGCGGGCACGACCACCGCACTGCCCAGAGCAGCCAGCCCGCATGCCCTGCCGAACTCCTCCCGCACCTCCGGAAATCCCATCGCAAGAGCGATCACGGGGGTCAGCAGGATGAGGGGAGAAGCCGCCCACCAGTAGGACAACCCCGTAATCACCCGGTCCACCCCGGAGGGCATCCGGCGATCGGGCTGTACATCGCCGGAACGCGGGTCCGGACCGACACGGAGTGATGGCATGTCCGAACCATAGACAGTCCCGCGGTACGGCAGCACTCTTCGCGGAGGTTGCGCCGGAGGTTATGCCGAGGGTTGCGCCAGAGTCTTTGCCGCGATCTGCGACGGTGCCGACGTCCGCCGAGTCGGGGTGCGGCGATGGCCGCGCTGAGGTCGCAACGGCGAAGGAGCCAGCAGGCGTTGCCGTCCGCCGTCCCGGTTTCAGAACGCTGAAACCGTCGTGAAACCGCAGTGAATGTGGCCTGCCGCAACCTCCTCGGCATGACGACAACGACTTCGCACTCTCTCGCCATCTCGGCCAAGGGACTACGCAAGGCCTACGGGGACAAGACGGTCCTCGACGGCATCGACCTCGCGGTGCCGGCCGGTACGGTCTTCGCGCTGCTCGGCCCGAACGGTGCCGGCAAGACCACCGCCGTGAAGATCCTCTCCACCCTCGTCACCGCCGATGCCGGCGATCTGCACGTCGGCGGCCACGATCTGGCCGCCGACCCGCAGGCCGTGCGCGCCGCGATCGGTGTCACCGGGCAGTTCTCCGCCGTCGACGGGCTCATCACCGGCGAGGAGAACATGCTCCTCATGGCCGACCTGCACCACCTGCCCAAGAGCGAGGGGCGACAGGTGACCGCCGAGCTGCTGGAACGCTTCGACCTGGTGGAGGCCGCGAAGAAGCCCGTCTCCACCTACTCCGGCGGCATGAAGCGCCGCCTCGACATCGCCATGACCCTGGTCGGGAACCCGCGGATCATCTTCCTCGACGAACCGACCACCGGCCTCGACCCCCGCTCCCGCCACAACATGTGGCAGATCATCCGCGAGCTCGTCTCCGACGGGGTCACCGTCCTCCTCACCACCCAGTACCTGGACGAGGCCGACGAACTCGCCGACCGCATTGCGGTGTTGCACGACGGCAAGCTCGCCGCCGAGGGAAGTGCCGAGGAGTTGAAGCGGCTCGTCCCCGGCGGGCATGTGCGGCTGCGGTTCGCCGACCCCGACGCGTACCGGACGGCCGCCGTCGCCCTGCGCGAGGCGACCCGGGACGACGAGGCGCTGTCGCTGCAGATTCCCAGCGGCGGCACCCAGCGCGAGCTGCGCGCCATTCTCGACTGGCTGGACACCGCCGGCATCGAGGCCGACGAACTGACCGTGCACACCCCCGACCTCGACGACGTGTTCTTCGCCCTGACCAGCTCCACCGTGCCGAGCCAGACCACCCAGCCCAAGGAGACAGTCCGATGAGTGCCCTCTCCCTCGCCGTCCGCGACTCGTCCACCATGCTGCGCCGCAATCTCCTGCACGCCCGGCGCTACCCGTCCATGACCCTGAACCTGCTGCTCACCCCGATCATGATGCTGCTGCTCTTCGTCTACATCTTCGGCGACGTGATGAGCGCGGGTATCGGCGGCTCGGACCGCTCCGACTACATCGACTACATCGTCCCGGGCATTCTGATGATGACCATCGGAAGCACCGTGATCGGCGCTGCGGTCTCCGTCTCCACCGATATGTCCGAGGGTCTCATCGCCCGCTTCCGCACGATGGCGGTCTACCGCGGCTCAGTGATCGTCGGGCATGTCGTCGGCAGTGTGCTTCAGGTGCTCGCCAGCCTGCTCCTCGTCGGAGCGGTCGCCCTGGCCATCGGTTTCCGGTCCACGGATGCCACGGCCCTGGAGTGGCTCGCGGCGTTCGGGCTGCTCGCACTGTTCGCCACGGCGCTCACCTGGATCGCGGTCGGAATGGGCATGGCCAGCCCGAACGCCGAGGCGGCGAGCAACATGGCCATGCCGCTGATCCTGCTCCCGCTCATCTCCAGCGCCTTCATCCCGGCCGGCACGATGCCGGGCTGGTTCCGGCCGATCGCCGAGTACCAGCCCTTCACCCCGGCCATTGAGACCCTGCGCGGCCTGCTGCTCGGCACCCCGGTCGGCAACAACTGGTGGATCGCGATCGCCTGGTGCGTCGCACTGATCGCGCTCGGCTACCGCTGGTCGATGGCCCAGTTCAACCGCGACCCGAAGTAAGCGCGCGGGCTGCCTCCCGCAGCTCGTCACGCTCCAGGGCGGCATACTCCGACACCGCGTCGGCGTACGCCGCCCGGTCGGCGTTCCCGGCCGCCTGCCGGGCACGGTCCGCCGACATCGTTGGCTGGAAGTCGCGCATCACCCTCAGCCGTTCGGCGAGTGCGAGCATCCGTACGGCGGTGGCATCGTCGTCGTCGGATGCGAGACCCGCCATGCCCAGGGCGTGCAGCACCGTCCCGAACACCGGGAGCTGCCAGGGCGAACCGGGTGGACCGGAGAGCAGGGTCCGCAGCCCGTACCGCAGCCGGTTGAGCGGCTCCGCGACCAGTTCGAGACGGCCGGCGTACGCGTGCGCCGTCACCGCCGCCGACTGGATCTGCAGCGCCGACGGGTCGAGCCAGAGGTCGTCGCCCCGCAGCGGACCGGCCTCGGGCATCCGCTCCACGGCACCACGCCACAGGCCGAGGCCGACCTCCGTCAGCCCGCGTGCGAGCGCGATCTCGGCCCGTCCGGCGAGGTCGGGCCGGTAGAAGGAATCCTGCTGCGGGGGGCTGTCGCGCTCCGCCTGCCGCAGCCAGTACTCGGCCTCATCGGGATTGCCGCGCTGCAGGCAGGCGAGGACGAGGCTCGTGCGGATGAAGAGGTAGTCGTGCCCGTCACCGAGCCGCGGCACCACCTCCAGCGTTGCCCTGAGGTGCTCGTACGCCTCTTCGCCCCGCCCCGTCCGCAGGCACAGCTCGCTGAGCCGGGAGTGCCCCATGAGCTGCATGGACGGATTCCCGACCGGCGCCAGTTCGGCGAGTATCCGGCGGGCCGAGGCGAGCGCGCGGTCGATGTCGTGCTCGTACTCCCAGACATAGGTGGCGATGGACTCGGCGACGCCGGCGATCAGCGGCTGCTCGCTGTCGCAGAGCCCGCGCAGCGTGTCGTGGTCGGGAGGCAGCATCTCGGGGATCGCGCCCAGCACTGCCGCGATGGCGCGAAGGAGCGTGTCCGGCGGAGCTGTGGGCAGTCGCCGGAGGGTGACGAGCTGGCGTACGGCGACCGGGCCGTGGGCCATGAACAGGCCCGCCGTGCACATCACCGCGGCGGCTCGGGCGACTTCGACGTATGCGGGTTCGGGGCGGTAGTGGGAAAGGAGCGGGCCCGTGTCCGCGGCGAGGGCGGCGAGTCGGGGGAAGCCGGAGTCGGTGGACCACAGGGCGGCGAGGACGGCGGTGAGGGCGGCGAGCGCGGGGGCGTCCTGGCGGGCCAGGGCATGCCGCAGGGCAAGGACGAGGTTGTCCTGCTCGGGCCTGATCCGCTCCCAGGCGGCCCGCGGTTCCGGGCCGAAGAACCAGTCGTGGTACGTGACCCCGAAGTCCCTTGCCCAGGTGAGGAACTGGCCGATGACCTCCTCGTCCTCGCCCGCCTCCGCGCGCCGGGCCGCGCTGAACTCCCGTACGGTCTCCAGCATCCGGAACCGCACTCCGGCCGGGGTGTCGGCAACGGTGAGCAGCGACTGATCGGTCAGCTGCTCCAGCAGGAACAGCGCATCGTCGCCGAGGATGTGCTCCGCCGCCTCACCGGAGAAACCGCCGGGGAAGACGGACAGCGTGCGCAGCGCCGCCCGGGCGTCCTCCGCGAGCAGGTTCCAGCTCCAGTCGACGACCGCGTGCAGGGTGCGGTGGCGCTCCGGGGCGTCCCGGGCTCCGCCGCGAAGGAGCGTGAACCTGTCTCCGAGGCGGCGGGCGATCTCCGGCACCGAAAGCACCCGCACCCGCGCTGCGGCCAACTCCACGGCGAGAGGCAGCCCTTCGAGGTCGCGGCACAGTTCGGCCACCGCGTCCGGCGGCAGCTCCACGCCGCTCCGGGCGGCCCTGGCCCGCTGGGTGAACAGCTCGACCGCGGTGTCGGGGCCGAGTTCCGGCAGCGCGTACACCGCCTCAGACGTGAGGCCCAACGGGGCCCGGCTGGTGGCGAGCACCCGCACGCCCTGCGAGGACGAGACCAGGGCCCGTACGAGATCGGCGGCGCCCCGGACCACCTGTTCGCAGTTGTCGAGGACGAGGAGCGCGGGCCCGGAGCCGAGCACGCCGAGGATGCCGGCCACCGGGTCGGCCGCGGCCTGTCCGCTCATCGTGCCCGCGCCGAGCGCGGAGGCCACCTCCGTGGCCACGTCCGCGTCCGCGGTGACGCCTGCGAGCGGCACGAAGTACACCACGCGTTGTTCGGCCCGGCGGCTGACGGCGTGCGAGAGCCGGGTCTTGCCGAGGCCGCCGGGGCCGGCCACGGTGACGGCGCGGGAGGTGCGCAGCAGGCGCTGCACCGCCGCGATGTCCTCGTCCCGGCCGAGGAGCGGATTCGGCTCGTGCGGCACTCCATGCCTGACCACGGGCTCCTCGCCCCGCAGCAGCTCGTGCTGTACGGCCTTGAGACCGGCGCCCGGATCCGTGCCGAGCTCGTCGCGCAGCTCACTGCGGTACGCCTCGTACCGCGTCAGCGCGGCGGACGGGCCCGCCGTCGCCGCCTCGCCGCGTAGCAGTTCGGCGAGCACCTCCTCGTCGCGCGGGTGCTCGGCGGCGGCCGCGGCCAGCGGCCCGGCCGCCTCCGCGTGCCGCCCGAGCCGGGCGAGCGCGAGCGCCTGTGCGCGTACGAGCGCGCCGCGGACGGGGGCGCGCTCGGCACGCAGCGCGGCCACGGGGTCGTCGGTGGCGCCCGCCCCGTCGGGGGTGCCCGCCCACAGCGCGAGCCCGGCCTCGGCCGCGGCGAGTGATCCCGCGTGGTCCCCGGCCCTGGCCCGGTCCGCACTCGCGACGGCATGGAGCAGCAGGGCGGAGGTGTCGACCTGTTCCTCGGCGAGGGCGAGCCGGTATCCGGTCGGCGTACTGGCGATGACATCGGCGCCCAGCAGCGACCGTGCCCTGGACACGAGGACCTGTACCGCCTTTCCCGGCCGCTCCGGCAACTCGTCCGGCCACAGCCCCTCCACGAGCCGTGGGCTGCTGCAGCCTGAGTGCAAGTCGCCCGCGAGCAGCGCGAGAAGCCCGCGGAGCCTGGGCGCGGTGAGCTCCTGTCCCCGATAGGCGACACGCGGCAGCAGGGTCAGGTCGATGGTCACCCGTGCAGGTTAGAGCCTTAGGCAGTCGGGGGTGGGTGAAGGAGCAGGGCTGGGTGCGTGCAGCTGCAAGGCGGAGGATTGAGGCAACGCGAAGGGGCCCCGCGCCTTGAGGCCATGGGGAGTTGGTGATTGACGACAACGCGGAAGGGGCCCCGTCCCCCCCTGCTCCAGCGATGCCGAGAGCATGGGGGGGGAACGTGTGCCCGGCCCTGCGACGCCTCCCCCGGGGCTTCCGTCGAAGGGCTTCACGGACAAGGCCGGCTGTCGCCGAGGGTGCTGATGGCGGCGGTGTGCCTATGCGGACGTCCGCCGCCGGACCAGCTCCTTACTCTCCGCCGGCAGTGCGTCGGCGGCCAGCAGTCGCGGCAGCAGTTCGGCGTCGAGAGTCATGGCCCGGAAGGCGAGCGCAACGGTCACGTCGTGACCAGGCCGGTGCACGATCTCGACCGGGTCACCGGACCGGATGTCACCGGGTTCGATCACCCGCAGATACGCGCCGGGCAGGGCAGCCTGTGTGAACCTCTTGATCCAGCCCTCACGCTGCAGCCATCCCTGGAACGTAGAGCACGGGATCCGCGGGCACGACACCTCCAGGACCACGTCCGGCCCGATCCGCCAACGCTCGCCGATCAGGGCGCCGTTGACGTCAAGCCCCGAGGTCGTGAGGTTCTCCCCGAAGGCTCCGTTCGCGAGCGGCCTGTCCAGCTCGGCCTCCCAGCCGTCGAGCTCCTCGCGGGCATAGGCGTAGACGGCCTGGTCGAAGCCGCCGTGATGCTGCACGTCGTAGGCCCGGTCGCCGGCGAGGCCGACCGCGCCGGTGCCCTTGGGGCCCGGGTCGGCAACGGCGACCGGTCCGGCGACGGGGCGCTTGTCGATTCCGGTAGCGCTCAGTCCCTTCCAGGGGTTGGGACGGGGGCGGCCGATATTGACGGAAAGCACCTTCATGCCCAGGACCATACGATCCGCCGCGCGCTCCGTCGACACAGTTTCAGGGCTGTACCGAGCAGCAGCGCCGGGACGAAACCCTCGCCACCTCCCGCCGGATGCCGATGGACGCACTCCGCGTGCCGAACCGGTCCCGCGGGCGGATCCTGGGGGTGGGCCGTGCGGTCCGTGCCGAGTCGCGCCCGTCTCCCGCAGCTCTGCACTCAGCCGTCACTCGAATGCCACACCCCCACACCAGCCTCATCTCATATCTGAGATAGCCTTTCGGCATGTCAGATGACTACCTCGTACGTATCGGCAAGCTCATCCGTGACGCCCGTCAGCACCGGGGCTGGACACAGAGCCAGCTCGCCGAGGCGCTCGCCACCAGCCAGAGCGCCGTGAACCGCATCGAGCGCGGCAATCAAAACATCAGCCTTGAGATGATTGCGCGCATCGGTGAAGCACTCGACAGCGAAATCGTGTCGCTCGGCTACGCCGGCCCCATGCACCTGCGGGTCGTCGGCGGGCGTCGGCTCTCCGGGGCCATCGACGTCAAGACCAGCAAGAACGCCTGTGTGGCACTGCTCTGCGCCTCGCTCCTCAACAAGGGCCGTACGGTGCTGCGCCGGGTGGCCCGGATCGAGGAGGTCTACCGTCTCCTCGAGGTCCTGAACTCCATCGGGGTGCGCACCCGCTGGATCAACGACGGCACCGATCTGGAGATCGTCCCGCCGGCCAGGCTCGACATGGACGCCATCGACGCGGACGCCGCCCGCCGGACCCGGTCGATCATCATGTTCCTCGGGCCGCTGCTGCACCGCATGGACCAGTTCAAGCTGCCGTACGCCGGTGGTTGCGACCTCGGTACGCGCACCATCGAGCCGCACATGATCGCGCTGCGCCGCTTCGGTCTGGAGATCGCCGCGACCGAGGGCATCTACCACGCCCAGGTCGACCACTCCGTCACCCCCGGCCGCCCCATCGTGCTGACCGAGCGCGGCGACACCGTGACCGAGAACGCGCTGCTGGCCGCCGCCCGGCACGACGGCACCACCGTCATCCGCAACGCGTCCTCCAACTACATGGTCCAGGACCTCTGCTTCTTCCTGGAGGCGCTGGGCGTACGGGTGGACGGCGTCGGCACGACGACGCTGACCGTGCACGGCGTGCCGACCATCGACGTGGACGTCGACTACTCCCCCTCCGAGGACCCGGTCGAAGCGATGAGCCTGCTCGCCGCTGCCGTCGTCACGGAGTCGGAGCTGACGATCCGCCGGGTGCCGATCGAGTTCCTGGAGATCGAGCTCGCGGTCCTGGAGGAGATGGGCGTCGACTGCGACCGCACCGCCGAGTACGCCGCCGACAACGGGCGCACCCGCCTGGTCGACCTGACGGTCCGGCCCTCCAAACTGGAGGCGCCCATCGACAAGATCCACCCGATGCCCTTCCCGGGCCTCAACATCGACAACGTGCCGTTCTTCGCGGCCATCGCCGCCTCGGCCCACGGCCAGACCCTCATCCACGACTGGGTCTACGACAACCGGGCGATCTACCTCACCGACCTCAACCGCCTCGGCGGCCGCCTCCAGCTCCTGGACCCGCACCGGGTCCTGGTCGAGGGCCCGACCCGTTGGCGCGCGGCGGAGATGATGTGCCCGCCCGCACTGCGGCCGGCGGTGGTGGTGCTGCTCGCGATGATGGCGGCCGAGGGGACCTCCGTACTGCGCAACGTGTACGTGATCAACCGCGGTTACGAGGAACTCGCGGAGCGGCTGAACTCGGTCGGTGCGCAGATCGAGATCTTCCGGGACATCTGAAAGCCTTCAGGCGAGGCTCCGTCATACCCATCCTGACCTGCATAAATGCAAGGTGAGGCCGGCGTGACGGAGTCCCTGGGGCTTTTCTGGGACTTTGAATCAGGAGCAAGAGACAGCTTGCGAAAACATGATGGGTCATCGCGAGACTTCTGACGCCCCGAGGAGAGCGTGAGGTTCGTCTGGCTGGGTGGGCTCGCGGTTGTGACGGCAGTCCTCACTCCCATACGCGTCCCGCACCGACACTACGGCGCGGGCCATCGCTTGGTCCGTCGTGCTGTCGGAGCATCGCCTTCATTGTCATTTTCAGGGAGGCCGGCCGCAGTTGTCGGTGAGGGTTAGTGGCAGTGCCGTGGCTAAGAGGGCGTTTCATTTGGTGGCTTTCGGGTTGCCAGCCGATACGTATAGAGCCAGTTGATGCAGCCGTTGGTAGTAGCGGAGCCCCCCTGGTTCGGTGAGCAACGGCAGGACCTGGTCCAGGTCCTCGATGCAGTCGCGGAGAGTCCCGAGGCGCTTCGTGTCGAGAGCCCCGCCGTTGTTCAACCAGGCGGACACGCACCCGGCAATGTCTGCGTCGAGCAGGACCATGTCGGTGCCTGCCAGTTCCGCACCACGTAGCGCGGCGGGGAAGCGCGCGGCCAGGTGCTCCTGCCACAGGCGGGCAGCGGCGGCTTCAGGGTCTGTAGTTCTCTTCACAGACTCATCGTGCAGTGTTCTCCCGGCGGAGCGTTCTCGGCCTCCCGAGTCGGCGGTGACAGATGAGGGTCGCGGCTATGCCGACGAAGGCGAGGAAGTGCTCGGGCTTGCGTTCGTAGCGGCGGTGGAGGCGTCGGCAACCGGCCAGCCAGGAAACGGTTCGTTCGACGACCCAGCGGTGCCGGCCGAGCCGTTGCGAGGACTCGACGCCCTTCCGGGCAATGCGGTGGCGTATGCCTCTTCCACGGAGCCATCGCCGCAGGTGGTCGTAGTCGTAGCCCTTGTCCGCATGCAGTTTCGCAGGGCGCCTGCGGCGCGGTCCACGGCGGGAACGGATAGGCGGGATTCCACGGATGAGTGGTTCCAGCCCTTGGCTGTCGTGCATGTTGGCGCCCGAGATACCCAATGACAGCGGTAATCCGTTCCGGTCGGTGACCAGATGGATTTTCGATCCCAACTTGCCGCGATCGGTCGGATTCGGTCCCGTCAGAAGCCCCCTTTTGCCGCCCGGACGCTGACCGAGTCGATCGCGCACCGCGACCAGGCCAGCTCACCCTGCGCCCCCAGTTCGTCCAGGACCACACGGTGGAGCCGGGCCCAAACCCGATCCGCGCTCCACTGGGCGAACCGCCGATAGACCGTCTGCCAGGCCGGGCCGAACACCGGCGGGAGCTGCCTCCAGGTGCAGCCCGAAGTGGCTACGAAGATGACCGCGGCGAGAGCCTCGCGGTCACCGGCGCGGCGTCGCCCCCCGCCCTGTGGACGCCTCACCTCAGTTGGCGGCACCACCCGCCGGAACAGCAGCCACAACTCCTCCGGCACCAACCGTTCGACCAGATCCGTCATGCACGGGACAACGAACGAGCACGCCAAAGGAAACGACGTCTAACCCTCAGCTTGGCGGGGCATGCGCAGGGAGGCGTCCAGGATGGTCATGAGCTGCGCTGCACGCGTCTTGCCTGTTGGCGCCAGAGGGTATCTGTTCAGAACCTCGATCAGAACGGGTGTGGCGCGTTGTCGAGCCTTCTCGATCAGTCGGAGCCCGACGGCGAAATCATTGTCCGCGTTCAATTCTCCAACGCGCGCGGCGCTTGCGGCGGCTCTCAGGATGTGACCCACCTGGGTGGCCTTCGCGATCGGATGAAGGTAGGCCGCAGAGGCGGCATCTCCCGCAGCGCGCGCAGCCAGCTGTGCGGCCTCCGTGGTCGCTTCCTTCGCCGCCCGGTGGGCGTCCAAGGAGGTGATGCGCTGAAGTTGGGTCCTTCTGGCGCCGTTCACGAACTCCCGCGCAGCGTCAATGGCTGCACGAGGCCGAGGATCGCCGGGGCTGGCCTCCTCGAACACGGAAAGAACTTCCTCAGCGCTCTCCAGAACGTAGTGGGCGACGACGCGCAGTTCGTCCACAGTCAGTTCAAAGTCCCCAGATCCGATCGTCACGGACCCGATTCTCCCATCGCGCGGGCGGCGGCTCGGTCTCCTCGCCGCTGTCCTCGGCCGGTTCGGGGACCAGAGCGGCCGGCTGCCGCATCCACAGACCAACTGGTCGGCACCGCAGGTTCACCGCCGTCGGCGGCCGAAGAAGTCGTCGCCGATCATCAGGACTCCACGATCCCGCAAGGCATCGACTGAGCGCCAGACGCTCGACATCCAGGTTCCGGCGCACTCGTCGAAAACGAGGGGTTCGACGAGCCCGTACTGCCGTATAGGGCCGAAATACGCCCGTCGGCAATGGGAGTCCCCTGGGACTTCTCCGGGGCTTTGAACCAGGAGCGACGGCCCTGCACTCTTCACATGATGAACCGTCGAAGAGGTCGCCCTGAGCGATGTGCTGAGAACTCGCAGGGTGTGTGCCGCGGGCGACGTGATGCTGCACGCGAAGCACTGCCCCGAGCACGGGTGCGTTGAGCCCGAGGCTGCCGTGAGCGTCTCCCCGGATGCGCAGGGCACCCGCCCACAGTTGGTCCGCTACACCTCGTTGAAGCCGCGCGACGCATCGTAGATGTCCGTCTCGATGACGACCACGAAGAAGCTCGTCACTACGTAGTGGATCATTACGTGATCCTCCCAGACCCCGCGCGTCACGCTGTCGTTGGTGTAAACAAGCTGACTGCCGGCACCTTCAGGGTCAGCTGCGATCCTGGCCACGAGACGCAAGAACGTCTCCCGATCGTAGGCCGGCATGTAGTCACGGAACATTGCGACCTGCTCGGTGAACTGCACCCGTCTCTTCATTGGCAGGATTGTATGGAAGCGGCGAAAGCGCCGGAGGTCAGCCTCAAGCCGCCCCGCATGCGGCGGATCCCCGTCGACTACGGCCGGCCCGCCACCCGCGCACCGACCCGCCAGGACATGCACCGGCGACGTCGCAGGCGCCGCGTTCGGACTGTGCCCACCGGGCGGTACCTATGACCGGGAGGTCACCTCACACCTGGGCGCGGCAGGGGCCGGCTGGCACACGGCGGGTGGGCCCGCTCCCCGCCCCTGGTATGGCGCATCACGAGCCACCGAATCTTCGCTACCCTGACGCCTCGCGTTGGAGAGGGCAGGGGCACGCATGGGTGATCAGCACGAAACAGCCGATGAGGCGAACACCGCTGAGCCGAGAGGGTCTGCGTTTGGGCAAGCCCTCCGCATCGCACTGTCGACCATTGGGACCGAGGCACCCGTGCTTGGTGCTGCCGGAGCCTCAGTAGCCGCTGGTGTCGGGGTCGTTGCACTCACAGCCGACTCTGCCAAGGCCAAGGCGGATCCTGTTCCAGGGTGGCTTCTGCCGAGCCTCGCAGTCGCGGTGACCCTCGTCGTCTTCGCAGGCATCGTCGCGATCATTGTCAGAGAGCGTCGGAAATCTGCGGCGCGTCGCAATGAACAAGCGAGGCTGGACAACGCAGCTGACAACCTGCGTGAACGGATGGAACTTGCAAGCCTGGTGAACTTCAACCGCGTCCTGTTGGAGAAGTACCACGGGATCGCCACCAGGCAAGCCAACAAGTCCTTCGTCAGCAGCCTCATCGCGATGAGCATCGGCCTGCTCGTCCTCGTTGGCGCCTTCGTGGCGTCCATGCAGTTCAATGCGCTCGGGGAGCGCATCTTCATTGGCTCACTCGCCGCTCTCGCAACGGCCTTCGTCGGCTACCTCAGCAAGACCTTCCTGGCCGTCTACGACAGGTCCCTTCAGCAGCTGAACCAGTACTTCAACCAGCCTGTCTTGAACGGATACTTCCTGACGGCCGAACGCATCGTCGAGCGACTCGACGACCCGCTGAAGCAGGAGCTCACCGCCCAGATCGTCATGGATGTCCTGGAAACGGGCAAGGAGATGCACCAACTCAGCGTCTCGCGGGCTGCGGCACCCAAACCACGGCCGAAGGTAACCCGGCAGCGAAAGCCGCAGGCCGAGCAGGTGGGCCAGCCGTAGTCGAGGTACGGCACGTTGAGGCCACTCCTCTCGCGGCCGCCGGCTTCCAGCGGAGAGTGGCATGGCAAGCGGACGGTGCGGGTGGCGATCCCGCCGAACCGCGAACCGGGGGAAGCACGGACATCAGCACTGCCCAACGAGCAGGAGAACTTGCCGACCGGGCAGCCAAGACCGGTGACCCCGCGGTGGCGGCCGCAGCCCAGCTCTACGCCACACTCGCACTCGTCGAAGTCACCGACGAACAAGCCGCACAGCTACGCATCGCAAGCAGATCCATCTGCCCCGACCACCTCACCGGCACCCACCCGAAGGCGATCTCGGACGGTTGGTGTCGTGGTGCACGCCCCGGGGCCCCTGCGCGAGCGAACCGGTGTGCTGAGGGCCGCCCGGCGGATCCGTACGGGCCTCAGGACATGCTGCCCCGGCACACCGTCCCCGGGGCCGGGGTGCGGCCCGTGCGGAGGTACTTGTCGACCGTCTCCGTGACGCAGCGGTTCTGCGGGTACGTGCCGTGCCCCTCCTCCTCGGCCGTCAGGAGCACGCCGACACCGTCGCCCAGGGCGCGGGCCATGTGGCGGGCGCCGGAGTACGGGGTGTTCGGGTCGCCGGTGCCGCCGACCACCAGGACGGGGGCCGCGCCGTCGGCGTTCACCCGGGGCGTGGTGCGCTCACCGTCGAACGGCCAGTCGTAACAGAGGTAGACGCCGGTGGACCAGGCCGCGCCGAAGACGGGTGAGGCGGCCTTGACGCGGGCCTCATCCCTGTCGAGGCGTTCGAAGCCGGGGCGCAGGCTGGAGTCCGCGCAGGTGATCGCGGTCAGGGCGGCACGGCTGTTGTCGTGCGGGGTCGCCGCGTGGTCGGCGGAGCCGATGTCGTCCGTACCCTCGCTCAGCGGGCGGCCGTCGTTGTGGTCGATCAGCGCGGTGAGGGCCTTGGCGAGCGGCGGCCAGCCGTCTGTCCCGCGGTCGAGATGGTGGCTGACGGCGTATGCGAGGTCGTCGGCGTCGAGACTGCGTCCGCCGCCGGCCGGGGCGGGCTTCTTCTTCAGGCGGTCGGCGAGGCGCGCCATGCGTCGCGCGGCCTCCTCGGGGCCGTCGCCGGTCGGGCAGGGGCGGATACGGGCCGCGCAGTGCGCGGCGAACCGGTCGAACGCCGCCTGGACCGCCTTGACCTGCGACACCTGCTCCTCGTCGAGATCATCGGTCGGATCGACGGACGCTTCGAGGACGAGCCTTCCGACGTGCGACGGGTACAGGTGGGCGTAGACCGCGCCGAGCGCCGTTCCGTACGAGACGCCGAAGTAGTGCAGCCGCTCGTCGCCGAGGAGGTAGCGCATCAGGTCGAGGTCGCGCGCGGTGTGCGTGGTGCCGATGTACGGGAGGAGCGCCCCGGAGTGCTCGGCGCAGGAGTCGGCCCCGTCGTAGCCGGTGTCGTCGGCGGTCTTCCCGCAGCGCACGGGGATGGTCGCGCCAACGCCGCGCGGGTCGAAGGAGACCAGGTCGTAGCGGTCGAGGAGCGGCTTGTACTGGTTGAGGCGTTCGGGCAGTCCGCTCACGCCGGACACGCCGGGGCCGCCGAAGTTGAGGACGAGCGAGCCGATGCGCCGGGCGTTCGGGCCGGTGGCCTTGCGGCGGATCAGGGCGACGTCGATCGTCCTGCCGCCCGGTTTCCGGTAGTCGAGGGGCGCCTTCATGGCGGCGCAGTCGTAGCCCGTGCGCGCGGTGGGCGGCGAAGTGCAGCGGGACCAGTGGAGGTGCTGGCCGGTGGTGAGCGCGGTGGTCAGACCGGCGGGCGGGTTGTGCGCGGTGAACTCCGTACGCGGCTCCGCACTCCGGCCGGGAACGTCGTGCTGGAGCCAGGCGCCGACAGCCCCGATCGCGGCGAGGACGACCCCGGCGATGACGAGCGCACCGGCCGAGAGGTTTGGTCTGCGCCTTCGTATCGGATGTGCGTCACTCATCGAAATCCCCGCGCTCCCGCCCCTGGACGCCCGCCCCGCGTCCGCATGCCCGTACCCGTGATCGTCCGATCGTCGAATGAGTGCAGGGTACAAGCCGCTCCCGACAGCAGAGCTCGCGAGTGCGAGCTCTGCGCGAAGCAGGTCGGCGCGCCGACCGGTGCCGCCCTTTCCCAGGGCCGCCGTTGCAGGTCTTCGTCCAGTGTGTCAACTCCGCGCAAGGAGCCGGTCGGTGAGGTCGCGCAGTCGCCGTGCGGCCGCCGGGTCGAAGTCGCGGGTGCCGACCGGAATGCGACGGCCCTCGACGAATGCGCTGAGCGGTTCCGAGGGGGGCTTGTCGATGGCGTCGACGATCGGCGGCAACGCGGCCTCGACGGGCTTGGCGTCTCGTTGCATCGACCGGATGTGGGGCAGCGTATCGGCGTCGTACTCGCCGGAGAAGCCGGTGGCCGTGACACCGGGGTGGATCAGTACGTAGCGGATCCCGGCCGGTCCGTGCTGTTCGGCGTAGCTGACGCCCAGCAGGTCGTTGAGCTTTCCGCCCTGACCTAGCGCGGCCCCGCCGTGGTAGTGGCGGGCGAGCTGGAGATCGTCCCACTGGACGAGTTCGAGGCCGGCTCCCGGACCGGCCACGTTGACGACGACCGGGTGCTGCGCCCGGGACAGCGGCTCGGCGAGCGCCTGGCCCAGCACGTGGCGGCTCAGGTAGAAGAGTGCGAAGTTCTCCTCGTACCCCTCGGTGGTCTCCGTGCGGCGGGAGCGGTAGTGGCGGGCGCAGAACACCAGCGCGTCGACCGTCGGGAACGCGGCCCGGATCTCATCGGCGGCACGGGAGGTCTCCGCGAGCAGGCTGAGGTCCGCCGTGACGAAGAAGGCCCGGTCGGCGGCGTCCGCCGCGCGCGCGTCGTCGAGGAAGCGCCGGCCCTTCTCGGGGTTCCGGCCGATGACGACGACCGTGTCGCCCCGGCCGAGGTAGAGCCCGGCGAGTGCTTTGCCGATGCCGTCGGTGCCACCAGCGATGACGAGGGTGCTCATTTGCCTTCTCCCCGGGTGTGAACGGATGCGGTAATCTCTTCGGCCGGCTCCGGGTGAGCGGTCTCACCGGCTCGGATCCCCGTGATCCCGTCTAACAGGATCACGCCGATCAGCCGCCGCAGGGCCGGATCCAGGCGTTCGTCCTGTGCATGCGCCATGGCTGCCTCCGGTGAGATCGAGCGGCCCGGGTCCGCTGCGGCCCGCGCGCAGGCAGAGGGCGACGAGACCCGTGCCGAGCGAGGCGAGCCCGCCGACGACGAACGCGCTTCGAGCGCCCCTGGCCTCGGCGACGTACCCCACCATGAGGGCACCGAGTGGGGTGGAGCCCTGAAGGATGAGGGTGTACAGGGCAAGGACCCGGCCCCGGTAGAGGGGGTCGCTGCCGAGCTGGATGCGGTGGTTGGCGGCCTGGGCGAAGTAGACGGAGGCACCGCCGGTGAGGAAGAGCAGGACCACGACGGCCGGGTAGCCCGTCGCCCACCCGACCGCGGCCTCCATCACCCCGAAGACGAGCGCCGATACGGTGATCAGCCGGGCGGAGGGCCGCGCGGTGCGGGCCGTGGTGAGGAACGCGGCGGTGAGCGAGCCCGCGGCGAAGACGGTGGTGAGCAGGCCGAAGGACGAGGCGTCCGTGTGGAACACGGTCTTGGCGAGCAGCGGCAGCGTGAGCTGGAAGTTGAGACCGAACAGGCCGACTCCGGCGACCAGGGCGAACGGGATCATGAGATCGGGGCGCCCGCGCACGTACCGCAGTCCGTCGGTGACGCGTGTACGGCCCGGCGCACGGGCTGTGCGGTAGAGCTCGCCGGGGCGGATCCGGTACAGCGCGACGACGGTCGCGAGATAGCTGAGCGCGTTGACCGACATGACCCAGCCGGTCCCGAGGACGGTGAGGAGCAGGCCCGCCGCGGCGGGGCCCGCGACACGGGCGACGTTGAAGTACGCGGCGCTCAGGGCCGACGCGTTGGGCAGCAGCTCGGGAGGCACCAGCTCACCGACGAACGCCATCCGGGTGGGAACCTCGACCGCGTTGACCATGCCGAGGCAGAACGCGAAGACATGGACGTCCGTCAGTCCGGCCGTGCCGGTGAGGACGAACACCGCCAGGAGGAGCGCGAGCAGGCCCGACAGAAGATTGGCGGCCAGCAGCAGCGCCCGCTTGTCGTACCGGTCGGCCAGCCTTCCGCCGTGGAGCGTGAAGAGCAGCATCGGGGTGAACTGAAGGGCGGTGACGGTGCCGAGGGCCGTCGCCGAGTTCCCGGTCAGTTCCAGGACGAGCCAGTCCTGGGCGACGACCATCATCCAGGTGCCCGCGACCGACACCACCTGGCCCGCTGCGAACTGCCGGAAGTTGCGGATCCCGAGGGCCCGGAAGGGGCGGGTCCGGGCGTCGGTGGTCACCGTGGGGCGGACCGCGCGCCCGCATCGAGGCACTCGTCGAGGAAGGCCAGGGCACGCAGGTGGTACGCCCTGGCGGCGCAGCCCAGGCTGATATTGTGCCCGGCCGCGGAGAGCCGGTCGACGAGGACCCGGGGTGCTGCCGAGAACTGCTCGGCGAGGTCGGCGAGGTCCGCGTCGCTCTGGCGCCACCAGGCCTCGTGCTCGGCGAAGGTGAAGCGCACGGGCACCCGCACGCGCGGCAGCAGGCGGCGGGACAGCGTGCCCCACTCCTGCGCCGATGCGATCTCCTGCTCCGGCATCGGGGCGACGACTGCCCCGATCTCGCTGAAGGTTCCGTCCGGATAGAGCTGCAGGGGGCCCCAGTTGAGCCGGCGCAGGCCGGTGCGTGCCCCGCGGCCCAGGAGCGCCGCGGAGACCGCCGGCCGGTGCCCGCAGCCGGAGATGTCCAGGCCGAGGTAGGTGTCGGGCGGGGCGTCGGCGGCGAGGGCGAGGGCGAGCTTGCCGCCGAAGGAGTGGGCGAGCAGGAACAGCGGACCGGACGGCACATGGCGGGCCTGCGCGTCGGCGAGCGCCGCGCGGACCGTCGCCGCCTGCTCCAGAAGACTCTGCCCGGCGAGCAGGTACGGCGCCGATGCGCCGTACCCGGGCCGGTCGAGCGCGAGCACCGCGCAGCCCAGGCGAGCGCCGAGCGTCAGCAGGGAGACGTCCGGATGCGCCTGTCCGTCGAAGTACCCGGCGCCCATTCCGCCACCGTGCAGGGCGACGACGGTCGCGCGTGGCGGACGTCCGTCAGCGGGTTCGCTCAGCAGTGCGGACAGGGGAATCCCGGCCGCGTCGAGGGTGATCCTGCGGACCCCCGGTGACAGGCCGCCGGATGCGGTTGCCTCGTGCGCAGGGTGTGCCGTCGTCAGCATCATGCGTCCCCGTTCTCGTCCGCCCGCCGCGGGCACTGTCCTCCCAGCATGGGTTGCGGCTACGGAACGGGACAAGGCATTCCGGTTCAGGGCTCCTTCAGAACTCCGTCCCCGCGCCGTCGGGGAACGGACAGACGGTGGTCAGGAGGCGGTCAGGGATTGGCCGCCGGGGGTACGCAGGCCCCCGGCCATCAGGGGCTTCCCGTCCGTACAGGCGGATCCGGGAGCTTCGCCCGCACGGGTGATTCGTACGTTCCTCCAGGCACCAAGGCATCTGCCCTGCGCTTTCGAGCAGAGCATGCTGAACGCAAGGACAAAACGCGTGCCCTTGCGGTGCATGCGGCCCTACCGGCTGCGTGCACCGCAAGGGGACCCGGGGCCGCTCGCGGCTCAGCCGTTCACAGCCCCACGTCGCGGCCGTTGATGTCGGCGAGGGACTCACGGCGTATCAGCAGCCGGGCGCGGCCTTCGTGGACGGCGGCCACGGGCGGGCGGCCGACCGCGTTGTAATTGGACGCCATGGAGAGGTGGTAGGCGCCCGCGACCGGGATGGCCACCAGGTCTCCCGGGTGGACGTCGCCCGGCAGCACCGCATCGGCGGCGAGTACGTCACCCGCCTCGCAGTGGCGGCCGACGACGGTCGCCGTGCAGGGTTCGGCCGTCGAGCGGCGGCCGACGAGGCGGGGCGCGTAGCGGGCGCCGTACAGGGCGGGCCGCGGGTTGTCGCTCATTCCGCCGTCCACGGCCACGAAGACGCGGTCGCCGGTGCGCTTGACGGCGAGCACCCGGTAGAGCGCCACGCCCGCGGGCCCCACCAGGGCGCGGCCGGGTTCGATGGTGAGGCGCGGTGCGGGGATGCCGGCGGCGGCGCAGCTCGTGGCCAGTTCGCGGCGGATGCGGTCGCCGAGGGACGGGATGTCGAGCGGGTCCTCGCCGGGACGGTAGGCGACGGCGTGGCCGCCCCCCATGTCGAGCTCGGGCAGCGCGACTCCGTGCTGGCGGTGGACCTGGGCGAGGAGTCCGACCATGCGTCGGAGCGCGGTCAGGTAGGGCTTGGCCGAGGCGATCTGCGAGCCGATGTGGCAGTGCAGTCCGGCCAGTTCGAGGTGCGGCTGGTCGAGGATCCGGGCGATGGCGTGCTGGGCGCTGCCGTCGGTGAGGGAGAGCCCGAACTTCTGGTCGTCCGTGCCGGTGCGGATCGCGGCGTGGGCGCCCGCGCCGACCCCGGGGATCACGCGTACCAGCACCTTCTGCCGGGCCCCGTGCGGGACGAGCGCGGCGAGCCGGGCGATCTCCCACGCGCTGTCGATGACGATCCTTCCGACGCCGAGACGCAGTGCGGCGCTCAGGTCGTCGGGGCTCTTGGCGTTGCCGTGCAGCACGATACGGGCGGGAGGAAAGCCGTTGGTGACGGCGAACTCCAGCTCACCGGCCGAGCAGACGTCCAGGCCGAGGCCCTCTTCCCGTACCCAGCGCAGGAGGGCGCGGCAGAGGAACGCCTTCGCCGCGTAGACGACGTCGGTGTCCGGGAAGGCCCGCAGATAGGTACGGCAGCGTTCCCGGACCTCGCCCTCGTCGAGGAGGTAGACCGGGGTCCCGAACCGCTCGGCGGCCTCGACGAGCGAGACGCCTCCCACCGCGACCTCGCCGCGGGCGGTGAGCCGCGCGGAAGCGGGCCAGACGGAAAGACCTGCGGCGTTGGCCGGCGGCACCGGGACCGCGTGCGGCATCGTCGGCACCGATGTCGGAGCCGACAGGGCCGGCAGTGTGGTGTTCATGTTGTTCCCCCGCCGGTCAAGAGGTCGATGCGGACAGCGACGGTGCGCTGCTCGCGCGCAGCGCTTCGACCGGTCGCGGCTCCCGTGCCGGTCGGCGCTCGCGCCGCGGTTCGGCGGCCGCACGGCCGCGGAGCCCGGGGGCGGTCATCAGCGGGTCGACGGTGAGGCCGGCGACTCCCAGGGGCGCGACGAGCGCGCGCAGCGCCGGCTCGGAGAGCCGGATCCAGGCCTGCTGCTGCCCCAGGGTGCGGGCCAGCTGTCGCTCACTGGTGAAGGCGACCGCGGTACGGCCGCCGAGAGGCGTACGGAAGAGGCGGGCGCAGCAGCCCACCGGTCCCGGCCGGACCGGAACGTACAACGCTCCGGCCCGGTTCGATTCAAGGGGGTCGGGGTCCTCGGCGCACTGGCTGTCGTTCATGACACTCCTCATCGGGACGGATCGGCGCCCCGGTCTCCTGGCAAGCCGGGGCATGACGTTGACGCTATGCCCGCCCCCACCGGGTCGGACGAGCCCGTTGGCGGACCCTTGATCCCGAACGCCCGACCCTTGACGCGCGATTGACGGCGGCCGCCCGCAGCGACTCGTCCGGCTCCCCCACCCCACCGTCCCGGCGGCGGACCGTCCGCCCCTTACGCGCCTTACGCACCTGACACACCTGGCGCGACCTGGCGCCGGGTGGCACCACGTGGCGCCATTCCATGCCACCCGAGACGAATGGCCCCCTCTGACACCACCGGCAACCAGACGGATGTCATTGCGTTTGCGCAGGTCAAAGGCCATTCACCGGAGACGGCTCCGAAGATTGCGCCACGCGACTTGCGCATGGCGCCATCATGGTGCCAAGATGGCGTCATGGACCTCACCCCGTATGTCGACACCCTCCGCCGCGAACTTGCAGTGGCCGCCGAGGCCGGCGGCGACGAAGCCCGCGCACTGGCAGAGAGGCTCACCGCCCCTCTGGAGTCGGCGACCCGGCTGACCATGCTCAACGTGCTCTCCGCCGCAATGGACGAGATCACCCGCGAACTGGCGCCCGGCTCGGTCGACGTACGACTGCGCGGGCTCGACCCCGACTTCGTGGTGACACTGCCGGCCACCGGCATCGCCCCCGCGGAGCCGGCCGCGCCCGCCGAGCCGCTCAAGACCCTGGCCCCGGCGGACGGCGAGGAGGGCGGCACCGCCCGCGTCAACCTGCGCCTGCCGGCCCACCTCAAGGCGCGCGCCGAGGAGACCGCGAGCCGTGAGGGACTGTCGGTCAACGCATGGCTGGTGCGCGCCGTGTCGGCCGCGGTCGACGGCGGCACCGGGCCGCGCACGACAGAGAAGAGCCAGACGCTCGGACAGGGCTACACGGGCTGGGTGCGCTAGCCGGACCCCCTGCCTGCACCACTTCACCCACACCACGTCCCACCAGCGGGGACGCCCTGAGGACTCAAGAGGACGGGACAGCCATGCCTTCTTTCGACACCCCCGAAGCGATCTCGGTCACCGCGCACGTGGAGGCCGGTTCCATCCAGTTCACCGCCGGCGACCGCCCCGACACCGTCGTCGAGGCGCGGCCCCGCGACCCGAAGAAGGACCAGGACACACGGGCGGCCGAGCAGACCGAGGTCACCTACGCGGGCGGCGTACTGACCATCCGGACGCCCAAGCAGCGTTATCTGATCGGACGCACCGGCACCGTCGACGTGACCGTCGAACTGCCGACGGGCTCGCACATCGACGTGACCGGCGCCTGGGCCCAGGTACTCGGCGAGGGCCGGCTGGGCGAGGTCCGCGTGAAGACCTCGTCCGGCGACGTCCGCCTCGACACGACCGGCCCACTGCACCTGACCGCGTCGCACGGCTCCATCACCGTGGACCACGTCGAGGGCAAGGCCGAGATCACCACCAGCTCGGGCAGCCTGCGTGTCGGCCTCGTCGACGGATCCGCCGTCCTGAAGAACTCGCACGGCACCACGACCGTCGGCGCCGCGACCGGCGAGCTGCGGGTGAGCGGCTCCAACGGCGACATCGACATCACCCGCGCCGAGGGATCGGTCACGGCCACCACCGCCCACGGCACCCTGCGCGTGGCCGAAATCGCCCGCGGAACAGCCCAGTTGCAGACGAACCACGGAGCCATCGAGGTCGGCATCCGCGAAGGCACGGCCGCCTGGCTCGACGTCAACTCCGGCGCCGGCCAGGTACGCAACACCCTCACCGCCTCCGAGACTCCGGCGGAGACCGAGGACACCGTCAAGGTCCACGCCCGCACCCGGTTCGGCAACATCGACATCCGCCGCGCCAAGGCCTGACCCCTGGGGCGGCCGGCCTCGGTCCGCCCGGTTCCGCCGGGCAGCCGGCCTCGGCACACGCGTCTCCGCCGGGCCGGTTGCCCAGCCCAGTCCCCCAGCCGCTTTCAGCCTCCGAACGGGAGAGCCCCATGCCTTCGCCTGTCATGCCCACATCCAGAAAGGGTGACGGCCATCCGTCGCCGGACGCCGTCTCCGCCGTCGGTCTGCGCAAGTCGTACGGCGACAAGGTCATCCTCGACGGGATCGACCTGCGCATCCCCGCCGGCACCGTGTTCGCGCTGCTCGGCCCGAACGGTGCCGGCAAGACCACCGCCGTGAAGATCCTCTCCACTCTCATCTCCGCCGACGCCGGCCGGATTCATGTCGGCGGCCACGATCTGGCCGCCGACCCGCAGGCCGTGCGCGCCGCGATCGGTGTCACCGGACAGTTCTCCGCCGTCGACGGGCTCATCACCGGCGAGGAGAACATGCTCCTCATGGCCGACCTGCACCACCTCTCCAAGCAGGAGGGACGACAGGTCACCGCCGAGCTGCTGGAACGCTTCGACCTGGTGGAGGCCGCCAAGAAGCCGGCCTCCACCTACTCCGGCGGCATGAAGCGCCGCCTCGACATCGCCATGACCCTGGTCGGGAACCCGCGGATCATCTTCCTCGACGAACCGACCACCGGCCTCGACCCCCGCTCCCGCCACAACATGTGGGGCATCATCCGCGCACTCGTCACCAGCGGGGTCACCGTCTTCCTCACCACCCAGTACCTGGACGAGGCCGACGAACTCGCCGACCGCATCGCGGTGTTGCACGACGGAAAGATCGTCGCCGAAGGCACCGCCGACGAACTCAAGCGCATCGTCCCCGGCGGACACGTCCGACTTCGCTTCACCGACCCGGCCGCCTACCAGTCCGCCGCGTCCGTTCTGAGCGAGGTCACCAGGGACGACGAGTCCCTCTCCCTGCAGATCCTCAGCAACGGCAGCCAGCGCGAACTGCGCGCCGTTCTCGACTGGCTGGACAGCGCCGGCATCGAGGCCGACGAACTGACCGTGCACACCCCCGACCTCGACGACGTGTTCTTCGCCCTGACAAGCAGCAGCCGGCAGGCCCAGGCCGACCAGCCCAAGGAGACAGCCCGATGAGCACCATGTCCCTCGCCGTACGCGACTCCCACACGATGCTCCGCCGCAACCTCCTGCACGCCCGCCGCTACCCCTCCCTCACCCTCAACCTGCTCCTCACCCCGATCATGCTGCTGCTGCTCTTCGTCTACATCTTCGGCGACGTGATGAGTGCGGGTATCGGCGGCGGCAACGCCACCCGCTCCGACTACATCGCCTACATCGTCCCCGGCCTCCTGCTGATGACCATCGGGAGCACCACGATCGGCACCGCGGTCTCCGTCTCCAACGACATGACCGAAGGCATCATCGCCCGGTTCCGCACCATGGCCATCCACCGCGGCTCCGTACTCGTCGGACACGTCGTCGGCAGCGTCCTGCAATGCATCGCCAGCGTCGTCCTCGTCGGCGCCGTCGCCGTGGCCATCGGGTTCCGCTCCACCGACGCCACCACCCTCGAATGGCTCGCCGCCTTCGGACTCCTCGTCCTCTTCGCCACGGCCTTCACCTGGATCGCCGTCGGCATGGGCCTCATCAGCCCCAATGCCGAAGCCGCCAGCAACAACGCACTCCCCATGATCCTGCTGCCCCTCCTGTCCAGCGCCTTCATCCCCGTCGACACCATGCCCGGCTGGTTCCAGCCGATCGCCGAGTACCAGCCCTTCACCCCCGCGATCGAGACCCTCCGAGGCCTGCTGCTGGGCAGCGAGATCGGCAACAACGGGTGGCTCGCCCTCGCCTGGTGCGTGGGCCTCACCGTCCTCGGCTACTTCTGGTCGACCTCGAAGTTCAACAGCGACCCGATCTAGCCGAACAGCCGTCGCGCCGGCACCGAAGAACCCCCACAACACGCCTCGCGCCAGGGCGGCGTACCCCGACACCACGTCGGGATACGCCGCCCCGGCCCCGTTTCACGCACCCGTACCGGGCGACGGGCGCCGGCCGGGAGCCGCTAGCGGGGCGAGCCGGAAGTGCGCTTCGGGGCGGCCAGGACCCACCCGGCGAAGGCTTCGACGCCATCCACCACCGCTTCGAAGCGCGGGGAGTGGAACAGGTCGAAAGCGTGCTGCCCGCCGGGCAGTTCGGCGTAGACCACGGTGCTGTCCGAGACGCGGCGCAGCTGTGCGACGAAGTTCCGGGCGCCCTCGACGGTTCCCAGTGCGTCCTTGGTGCCGTGAGCGACGAGGATCGGCGGCGCACCGGGGTGGATGTATCCCTGGGGCTGGGGCGGAGGCGGCGGCTCTTCCGGCGGGTCGCCGAAGTAGTGTCCGTAGAAGCCGTAGAGACAGATCGCCGCGGTGACCGAGGTGTCGGCCGACTCGAATCCGGGCTGGAACACCGGGTCGTTCGGTGTGAGCGCGCACAGGCCTGCCATGTTGGATCCGGCGGAGCTGCCCGCCACGAACAGCCTCGATGGGTCGGCGCCATAGGCTGCGCCGTGCTCGCGGGCCCAGGCGATGACCTTCTTGGCGTCGATCTGGTGGCCGGGGAACGTGGTCTGTGGCCGCAGACGGTAGTTGGCGCTGATGCACACCCATCCCTGGCCGGCGAGCCGGTACAGCAGGGGGCGCGCCTCGCGGTTCTTCGCTCCGCTGCTGTAGCGGCCGCCGTGGAAGTAGATCAGGACCGGTGCGTTCTGCGGTGCGTCGCGGCGGCGGCGGTAGATGTCGAGGAGGTTTTGGCGTCCGGCGTCCCCGTAGCTGATGTTGGGGATCCGCTCCACGTCACGGCGCCGCATGAAGCCCGGCAGCAGCAGGATGCGGCCCCAGGGCCGGTGGCGGCGCAGCGGTACGCGAACACGCTCACGCCAGCCGGTCCCGAGCCCCTCCTCGAGGGCCCGCCCGACCGCCTGATCCGTGCGCAGGCCCCGCCAGGCGGAGACGGCCAGGCCGATGGCGGCGACGGCTGCCACCGCGGCGGTCACCTTGGCGCCCGTCGACTCCAGATCACCCTGGGCGGCGGCCAGCGTTGTGGAGGCGAGCAGGGCAAAGATGCCGAGGAACGGCACTTCGTTGAGTACCAGGCCGAACCAGAAGCTCAGGCTCGCCAGTGCTCGGGGCCGGCGCGGAGCGACAACGGCGAAGAAGGTGCACCAGGTGAGGAACGCCGTCGTCGCCACGTACCCCATCGGCATGGCCATGATTCGATCACCCGTCAACTCTGCTCAGGCAGTGAGTACTTCCTCGCGGGCATCGCCCCCGCCATGAGGGTGACCCACGTGGCTCCGGCTGGGGCCGGCACATCCGGCGCGTCCCATTCTTCCCCTCGCACACCCATCGCATCAACGGCGAAGCCTGTAACTCATTCGTGCGTTCGCCAGAGCATCCGCCGACGCCGGTCACCCGGCGCGGTGATACCCCGCAGGATTCCGTTCCCTGACCACCACGCCACGGAGACCGTCATCTGGGGCGGCCCTCGACGTGTGCGGCCGGGCGGCTCAGTCGCACCGTCCGCTGCCGCTGTAGCAGGGCGAGTACCCGGCGCTGGGGGTCGGCGCGGGTTCCGGGTGGGAGCGGTCGTAGTCGTGCTGCGCCGACACGAGCAGCGCAGCGACGGCACCTGCGGTCAGGAGATGCAGGATCGCCGTCCACCGGGCACGGGCCAGCACCGCGATCCCGAAGAGGACGAACAGGCCGATGAGGAAGTGCTCCATGAACGCGATGCCGGCCAGCGTCGACTCGTCCATCTCCTCCCGCGCCCCCTGCGCAGCCCACCCTTCCATCCCGTAGCCGAACATCATCCACCCGAAGACAACGGCCTCGACGACGAGCAGACCGATGCCGGAGGCGAGGTCCGAGGCAAGAGGCTTCGGACGCGACCAGGGCCATCTGCCCCGAGCCGCACGACCGGGAACCTCATGAGTCATGCCCACATGCTGAGTCGATCGCAGATGCACCTGAGTACGCGCACTCATTCACCGGGGCTGCGGGGCACGACGTCGGCGACGTCGGGTCCCTGAGGGCTGTCCCTGAGGCAGATTCCAGCGGCACTACTCGGGTTCTTGTTGCGGGTCCTCCACCGGAAAGTGGATCGGACTCAGCAGGTACTGCGCCCGCTCGGGGTTCGGCCGGTTGTCCAGTCTGGGCGCGATGGCCGTACGCAGCTCGGCGATCAGTTCGTCGAGCTCCCCCGGACTGAGCCAGAGCGCATGTTGCCGGTAGCCCACCCGGTCGGCCACGGGGTCGGCCCCGTCACGGTCGAGATAGCCGTTGAACTCGGCCAGCAGGGCCGTCATCGCGGTGGCGAAGGCCTGCCGGTGGTCGTCGGGGGCGAGGTCACGGACCGCATCGGCACCGATCACAGCCCGGTCCCGGCGCAATCGGTAGTGGCGTTCCACCGCGCCCCGCACCCTGCGTTCCTCGGCCACTTCCAGGACTCCGCCTGCCGTCAGCAGTTCGATATGGCGGTACACCGTGGCCTTCGAGGCTTCAGGGATACGGGCGCAGAGTTGAGTGGTCGTCAGCAGCCGGCCGCCGCCCATCGCGTGCACGATCCGCAGCCGAATGGGGTGGGCGAGCAGCTCCAGGGAGTCCATGTCCAAACTTTCTCATGACTGCTACCTTTCTCAATCATGCGAAAGGATGAAGTGAAGGCGCTCACCGTTGCTCAGGAATTTGCCGCGCTGCTGCGAGCGGAGCGTTTCGCCGAGATCGTGGAGTTGTTCGCGCCCCCGCTGCGCGCTGCCGTGTCCGCGGACGCGTTGCGGCTTGCGTGGGCGGCCCAGTCGGCCGGGCGGGGCGGGGCCGGGGAGATCGGTGAGCCGGTGCGGGCGGCCGGTGACGTCGTCCCGGTACGCGTGCGTATCCCCGTGACGTGCGCCGACGGGAGCTTCACCGTGGTCACGTCGGTGGGCGACGACGGACTGCTGCACGGCCTGCGGTTCGATGCCGCCGGCGGTGGCGCATGGCAGCCCCCGCCGTACGCGGAACCGGACCGGTTCACCGAGCAGGATGTCCTGGTCGGTACCGGGCCGCTTGCCGTGCCGGGAACCCTGAGTCTGCCCGCCGGCCCCGGCCCATGGCCCGCCGTGGTGCTGCTCGGCGGCGGCGGCGCGTTCGACAGGGACGAGAGCAGCGGCCCCAACAAGCCGCTCAAGGACCTCGCTTGGGGACTCGCCTCACGGCAGGTGGCCGTACTGCGGTTCGACAAGATCACCTTCACGCAACCCGGCTGCCTGCCAACGGACTTCACCATGGCCGACGAGTACCTGCCGTATGCGCTCGCCGCCGCCCGGATGCTCCGGCAGCAGGCCGGTGTGGACGCCGGCCGCGTCCACCTCCTCGGCCACAGCATGGGAGGCAAGGCGGCGCCCCGGGCCGCCGCCGCCGACCGGTCGATCGCCGGGCTGATCCTGCTCGCGGCGGACGCCCAGCCGATGCACGAGGCGGCCGTACGGGTGGCCGGCCACCTTGCCGCGCTCGCCCCCGGCCCGGACATGGACGCGGCAAGCGCGGCGATGGCCCGGCAGGCCGCTTTGGTGGCGGGCCCCGGGCTCGGGGCCGATACGCCGTCGGAGCTGTTGCCCTTCGGGCTCTCCGCCGCGTACTGGCTCGACCTGCGCGCCTACGATCCGGTGGCCACGGCGGCCGGGCTGTCCTGCCCGATGCTGATTCTGCAGGGCGGCCGGGACTACCAGGTGACGGTCGCCGACGACCTGACACGCTGGCAGCGGGCCCTGGCGGACCGGCCCGAGGTGGCGATCCGGATCCACCCGGACGCCAACCACTTCTTCTTCAGCGGCCGGGAACCGTCCACCCCTGCCGAATACGCCCGGCCTGGACACGTCGACGCCACGGTGGTGGACGAGATCGCGGACTGGCTGGCGCGGCGGTAGAGGAAGGAGGACCTGCGTGACTGCAGAGCCGTTGCGGCGACACGGCCGGTCAGGCCATGCGGACCACCTGACCGCTGTGCCGCGCGCGTTCCGCGGCCCAGACCACGAGGTGCGAGCGCAGAGCCTCGTCCGGGCCCGTGTTCACCAGCTCGCGGTCGTCGTCGGCGATCGCCGCGAGGAACGCCCTGATGAGCTCGTCGTCCGCGCCGCCGTGGCCGTCCGCCGCCGACGCCCCGCCTTCGGGGTCGAAGTCGAAGACCTCCCGGGTGTCGGTGAGGAAGTCGTGGAGCGTGAGCGTACGGCCGTCGCCGTCGAGCGAACCGTGGGTGCCGAACACCCGGGTCTTTCGGAAGTCGAGACCGGTGAAGGCGGTCATGGTGAAGGAGGCGGTCACGCCGCCCTCGTACTGGAGGTTCACCACCTGGTGGTCCACGACGTCGTTGCGGCCGTTGTAGACGCACTCGCCGTAGGGGCCGTCCTCGAGTGCCTTCGTGAGTCCGGCGCTCGTCACGTCGTCGGTGAGCACACCGAGCGGCCACTGCTCGAAGACCGGGTCGCCGAGGAAGCGTTCGTAGATGCGCGGGGCCGAGTAGGTGCAGGTGCGTTCGACGGGGCAGGTGACGCAGCGGTCGCCGGCGCCCTCCGGCTTGTTTTCCGGGCGGAAGTGGAAGAGGTTGCCGAAGGAGGAGACCTGCTCCACGGGCTTGCCCACCACATGGCCGAGCCAGTCGATGTCGTGGCAGGACTTGGCGAGCAGCATCGACGACGACTCCGCTTCGACGCCCCACTTCCCGCGTACGTAGGAGTGCGCGTGGTGCCACCAGCCGACGGGCTCGAGGTGTTCGACGCTGACGACGTCGCCGATCCGCCCGGAGTCGATGAGCTGCTTGACCTTGACCGAGTACGGCGTGTAGCGCAGGACGTGGCAGACCGCGAGAAGGATGTCGTTGCGCGTGGCGGCCTCGACGATGCGGCGGGCGTCCTCCTCCGTCGGCGCCATCGGCTTCTCCAGCAGCAGCGCGTAGCCCAGATCGGCCAGGGCCACGGCCGGTTCGGCGTGCATGCGGTCGGGGGTGGCGACGATCGCGGCGTCGGCGAGACGCGGCCGGGAGGCGAGCTCCGCCCAGTCGGTGAAGACCCGGTCGTGCGGCAGCGCGAACTCGTCCGCGAGTGCCTGGCGGCGTACGGGGTCGGGGTCGGCGACCGCCGTGACGACGGCTCCACCTTGGGCGGCGGCGATGCGTGCGTAGGAGGCCCCCCGGGCCCCCGCTCCGACGATCGCAAGGGTGACGGTCACGTACCAAATCCCTTACTTGACGGCACCCTGGAGGATGCCCTTGATGAAGTGGCGCTGGAAGAAGAGGTAGATCAGCACGATCGGTGCGATCACGATGAGCGTGCCGGCGGACAGCAGCGGAATGTTCTTGCCGTACTGCTGGACGAACTTGCCGAGGCCGGACGGGGCCGTGCGCATCATCGGGTCCTGGATGAGCACCAGGGCCAGCAGGAACTGGTTCCACGCCCACATGAAGTAGAGGAGCCCGAGTGTGGTGAGCGCGGGAACGGCGGTCGGCAGCAGGACCCGGGTGAGGGTGCGCCAGCTGTTCGCGCCGTCCACGGCCGCGGCCTCCATCAGCTCCTTGGGCAGCGACTCGAAGTGCGTACGCATCCAGAAGACGCCGAAGGGCATGAACAGCCCGACCAGCGGCAGGATCACGGCCCAGTAGGTGTTCAGCAGGCCGACCGAGTCCAGGTCGTAGTAGAGGGGGATCACGATGGCTTCGTACGGCAGGGCCAGTCCGAGCATCAGCAGGGCGAAGAGCGGTCCCTTGGCCTTCAGTTGCATGGTGGCCAGGCCGTAGCCGGCGAGGGTCGCGAGGACCAGGGCGATCGGGACGACGCCGAGCGCGATGATGGCGCTCGACTTCAGCAGCGATCCGAATCCGGCCGTGGTCCACGCGGTGGCGAAGTTTCCCCACTGCGGGTCGGACGGCCAGGACAGGCCCGGTGAGAGGTTGCTCTGCGGCTGGAGCGCCGCGGTGAACAGGGCGAGAAAGGGGAACAGGACGGCTGCGGCGGCGACGATGAGTGCCAGCCTGGGCAGTTGCTTGGTCATCGGGGGTACTCCAGTGAGATGCGCGGCATGCGTCAGCGCTCCCGCGACAGCCTGTTGAGGCCGTACATGGCGGCACAGGTGATGAGGGACAGCACCGTGGCCAGGGCGCATGCGGTGCCGACCCGGCCTGCGGTGAAGACGAGTTGGTAGACCTGGACACCGGGGACCATGGTGGAGTAGCCGGGCCCGCCGCCCGTCATCACGTACACGACGTCGAAGCCGGCGAGGGCCGAGATGACAGTGACATTGCAGGCGACGCCGATCTCCTTGCGGAGGCCCGGGACGGTGATGTGCCAGAACTCGCGCAGCCGGCCGCAGCCGTCCAGGCGGGCCGCCTCGTAGAGCGACGGCTCGATCTTGCCGATGCCGGACAGCAGGAGCAGGAAGCACAGTCCAGTGGAGACCCAGGTGCCGATCAGGCCGACGGCCGGGAAGGCGTACGTGAAGTCGCCCAGCCAGGCACGGGCGAGGGAGCCGAGGCCGACCGCGCGCAGCATCTGGTTGAGCGGGCCGTCCTCACCGTAGATCCACTTCCAGACGACGCCCACCGCGACGAGCGGCAGGATCTGCGGGAGGAAGATGATGGTGCGGATCACCGGCATGGCCCGCCACGGGACGGCCGAGGTCACGGCGGCCAGGATCAGGCCGAGGATGACGGGGACGACCGTGTAGAAGACGATGAAGCCGAAGGCGTGCGTCAGGGCGGCGCGCAGGGCGGGTTCCTCGAACACCGCGGTGTAGTTGGAGAGTCCGGCCCAGGTGGCCGTGCCGATGCCGTTCCAGTTCCAGAACGAGATCCAGAAGCTGTGCAGCCAGGGCGCGATGACGAAGAGTGCGTAGAAGACCAGAGCGGGGGCCACGTACAGCAGCGGCACGAACCGGCCCTTGCGGCGCGGGGCGGCGGGCGCCCCGCGCCTGGCCGCGGCCGAAGCCGCTGACCGCTCGGTACGCACGAGCGTGTCAGCCATGCGTCTTGGACCACTCGTCCTGGATCGCCTTCACGAAGCCGTCGGTGTCGGTGCGGTTCGCGAGGAGTTCCTGGGTTGTGGCGGTGAGCTTGTCGTTCATGGTCGCGGTGGCGTTGTTGTTGAAGCCCACGAGACCGTTGTCCTCGTTGACTCTCCCCCAGGCCGTCACGATGTCCTTCATCACGGTGCCGTCCTGCGGCTTGGCGGCGGTGAGGTCGGCGGGCATGAAGCCGGCCTTGAACTCGGCGGCCGAGGCCTCGGGCGAGTGCAGGAAGTCCAGGAAGTAGGCCGCGGCGTCCGCGTTCTTGCTCTTCGAGGAGATGGCGTACGCGACGGAGGTGCCGATCGCGGTGGCCTTCGGCGACGGGAAGGCGATGAATCCCGCGTCCTTGCCGAGCTTGTCGCCGATCTTCTCGGCGTCCCAGTTGCCGTCGACGAAGTAGACGCCCTGGCCCTTGGTGAACTTGTCGACGGCCGTCTGCAGATCGGTGCCGTTGGCGCTGCCCGGCAGGTAGCCCTTCTTGTTCCAGGCGACGAGCTTGTCGGCGGCGGTGCGGTTGCCCGGGGTGTCGAAGGTGGCGCTCTTCTGGCCGAAGGTCCACTGCGCGGCCTTCTCGGCACCGTCCGCCGACTGGCCGATGAGCTGGATCGGGAAGGAGGCGTGGCCCTGCTGGTTGCCGAGCTGCAGTGGCAGTTCACCGGCCTTCTTCGCCTTGGCGAGGGCCGCTTCGAACTCCTCCAGGGTGGCCGGCGGGGTGGTGATGCCGGCCTTGGCCGCCTTCGCCTTGTTGTAGTAGACGCCCACGAGGGAGAAGCCGGCAGGGGCGGCGTACAGGCCGCCGGTGCCGAGCGTGCTGCCGTCCTCGGCGACCCGCCACTGGTTGAGCTGCGTGCTCGGGTACGTCTTGTCCCAGTCGTACGCCTCCGCGTACCGGGACAGGTCGATGACCAGGCCGTCCTTGACCGTCGTGCCGACCGAGTTGAGCAGGGCGATGTCGGGCGCCTGGCCGGAGGCGAGCGACAGGTTCAGCGCCTTGTTGTAGTCATCGACGTTGTTGTCCTCGTAGTCGATCGTGACCTGGGGGTACTTCGCCTCGAAGGCCTTGATGACCGACTTGACCGCCGCTCCCGACTCGGGCGTGGAGACCAGCTTGAGCGTGACCTTCTCGTCGGTCAGCCCCTTCCTGACCGGGCCCGACGGCTCCGCTCCCGCCGTGTCCGTCGAAGCACCGGGTGCGCAGGCGGTCCCGCACAACGCCACCAGGACGGCTCCTGCCAGAACTCTGCTGATCTTCATCGACGCTGCTCTCCTGTGAACACGGGGGAAGGAATCGCTGGTGTGGCAGGATGTCGAGCCGAGGTTGCCTGCCAGCGAGTTTCGAAGGAAACTTTCCTTCGAAAGAATGAGATACGCCACTGCGCCCGTCAAGAGGTAAAGGGCAGATTGTCGTTCCGTGACATGGAAAGTACGCAGCAAGTGGGGGACATGAAGAACTCGGACGTCCTGCCGGGCGGCGATCAGAGCGCCCTGCGCCATCTCAACACCAGCCGGATCCTGCAACTGCTGTACGACGGACCGCCGCTGACGACCAACGCCATAGCGCAGGTCACCGCGCTCTCCCGCCCCACCGTGCGCGGCATCGTCACCGCCCTCGTGGCGGACGGCCGGCTCACCCTCGACGGCCAGGACGCGACGCGCACCGGCGGCCGGCCCGCACAGCGCTACGCCTTCGACTTCGACGCCGGACGCCTCGCCGGCATCCACATCGACTCCGACGGCATCTCCGTACGCATCACCGATCTCGGCGGGACCCTGCTGGCCGAGGCCGGCCGCCCGACCCCCACCGCGCTCGATCCCGACGAACGCCTGCGGGAGGCCGCGGACCTGGTGCGCGAGCACCTTCCCGCGGGCGGCTCACCCCTGTGGGGGGCGGGCGTCGGGACGCCGGGCATCGTGGACGCGCGCGGGTCAGTGCGACTGAGCGTGGCCATCCCCCAGTGGTCTGGCGTACACCTCGCCGACCAGCTCCACGAGCTGCTGCGCTGCCCGGTCGTGGCGATGAAGGACACCAACCTGGCCGTCCTGGCCGAGCACCGGACCGGCGCCGCCCGCGGCACCTCCGACGTGCTGTACGTCCACCTGGACAACCGGCTCGGCGTGGGGATCCTGGTCAACGGCAAGCCGTTCACCGGGCGCACGGGGGCGGCGGGCGAGATCGGCAGACACCCGAGCCTGGGCTGGGCGGACACCCCCGCCAAGCTCGGCGGCGGTTCCGGTGCCGCCCTGCCCGACGCCGGAGAGGCCGGCCATCTGGTGTTCACCCGCGCCCGGCACGGCGACCCGGCCGCCCGGGCCACCGTCAACAGCTACGCCCGCGCGGTGGCGGACGGCATCGGCGCGATGGTGCTCGCCGTCGACCCGCAGCTGATCGTGCTCGGCGGCGCACTGGCCGGGGCGGGCCCGGCCGTCCTGGAGGCGGTGCGGGAGCAACTCACCGACATCTGCTACGAGGTTCCGCCCCTGACCCTCAGCGCGCTCAGCGCGGGCGCCGTGGCCGTGGGCGGCGTGGAAGCCGCCCGGGACCTGGTGCGCGGACGGCTGTTCGCGGCGGAGCAGGCGGCGAACTGACGCCTACGCGGCTGTTGACAGCGGGCAGACCTGACGGCACATTACGCAGGAAACTTTCTTTCGGAAGCCCGGTTGCGGCGACTGCGTCGACCGTGTCACCTGCGTCGACCGTGTCACCTGCGTCGGCCGTGTCGGCTGCGTCGCCCTGCCGTCAAAGCGGCAGCCGGGGCCTCCTGAACTCTGCCGCGAAGGAGTCAAGTTGAGACACCGCCGTCTGCGCACCCCTCTCCTGGGAGTGCTGGCCGCCGCCCTCGGCGCACTGGGCACACTGGCCGCTGCCCCGGCCGCGTCGGCCGCCGACTTCCCCGCCAACCCGACGGACAAGCCGGGGTACACCCTGGACTTCCAGGAGGAGTTCAGCGGCAGCTCCCTGGACACCGGCAAGTGGCTGCCGTACTACCTCCCCCACTGGACGTCCGACCGCGAGAAGGCCAAGGCCCGCTACACCGTCGCGGACGGCGTGCTCACCGAGCACGTCGACCAGGACACCCCGGCCTGGAACCCCGCCTACGACGGCACGGTGAAGATCTCCAGCATCCAGACGTACGACAAGGACTGGTGGCACCGGTTCAACTACGCGATGCCCAACGACCACCACGAGCCCGACTTCAACGGCTACTCCACGCAGTACGGCTACGTCGAGACCCGCGCCAAGCTCTCCGACGTCGGCGGCGGGGGCCACCAGGCCCTGTGGCTGGTCGGCACGAAGGACACGAGCAGTGCGTCGGCCAACGCCGAGATCGACATGATCGAGACGTTCTTCAGCAAGCCGGACACCTGGCGGATCGCCGCGTACGGCTGGGGCGACCCCAACTTCCTCGGCTCCTGGGTGTCCCACGAGGACCCGGTGCCCAGTGGCGAGCCCACCGAGGAATACCACGTGTACGGGATGGACTGGACGCCCACCCAGCTCAACTTCTACTACGACAACCAGCTGTACAAGACCATCAACGACGCCCCCAACATGCCGATGGGCATGATCATGGGCATCTACACGGACGCCGGCTCCGGACAGCACAACGACGTCTGGCCCAAGTCCTGGAGCGTGGACTATCTGCGCGTGTGGAAGAAGGACGGCGGGTACGGCGGCAGCGGGTACGAGCGGCTGAAGAACCGCCAGACCTCGCAGTACCTGCACATCGAGAACAAGACCGGGAAGGCCGAGTACGGCACCCCGCCCGCCACCGCCTGGAGCTCCCAGTGGGCGCCGGAGACCACACCGGCCGGCTACACCCGCTTCCGCAACCGGTGGACCGGTGACTACCTGACCTCCGCGTCGGACGGCTACGTCCACTACGGAACAGCGGCCGCCGACGCACCCGGAGCAGACTGGACGGAGGAGTCCGAGGCGGGCTATCTCCGCCTGAAGAACCGCGCGTCCGGCGGCTACGCGCACACCGAGGGCCTGACCGGATATGTCGAACAGGGCGACGTGCCGGCCGGCTACTGGACGAGCCAGTGGACGCCGGAACCGGCGTCGTGAGCCACCGCTGACCCACCACGGCGCGCCCCGGCCACCGGGGCGCGCCACCCACCCAGGAGCCCCGCCCATGCGCGCACGCCGCCTCGCCACCCGCCTCGTCCTGCCGACGCTTGCCGTGCTGCTCTTCAGCGGCTGCGATTCCGGGACCACCGGCCCGGACCCGGCCCCCTCCCCCGCCGCGCGGCAGGGCGGACCGCCCACCGGCCCGGAGAACCGCTCCCTGTGGACGCTCATCGGCACCGACGGCGAGACCATCGGGACCCTGGCGGACGACGATCCCGACGTCACCGCGATCCGCAGGACCGTCGTGCTCCACTCGGGCACGGTCGACGACCGCAGCAGCGCATCGGTCACCGAGAGCGTGAAGAGCGAGTTCGCCTTCTACGGCGCCGAGTTCAGAAAGGCCCTCGAAGCGCAGGGCTACGGCACGAAGGTGACCACGCTCTTCCGGGACAACGCTCTCGCCACGCGCCAGGAGAAGGTCGCCTGGTACCGGTCGACCGTCTACCGGGACCGCAGGACCGCCAAGGCCGAGATGGACACCGTCTTCGAGTTCACCGCGGGAGACCCCGCGTACCTCAAGAAGGGCGGCCTCGCGGTGGGGACTCCGTACACCGAGCACCGGACGGTGAACCTGGCCAAGCAGGGCGGAACCTGGGTCATCACCGGTATCCGCCGGACGCCGCTGGAACGCCCGGCGCCGAAGCCTGCCGCCCGGTAGGCCGCGTCCGCCCGGGGCGCGTCCTACGCCACCACGCCCCGTGCGGCGAGCAGTTCGGACACCCGGTCGAGCGGCAGCGCCGGGACGTGGTGGCCGGCCCTGCCGGTCATCGAGTGCGCGCCGGTGAGGACGTTGAGGACCGCCTCCTCCACCGACTCGACGACCGCGCCGTAGAAGGGGTCCATCCGGCCCCACGGCACGAAGCGCATCGACTCGTACGTAGCACTGCCGTCGTCCTCGGGGAACGTACTGGTCAGGGCACCCTCGTTGGCCGTGGAGAAGGCAAGGAAGATGTCGCCTGAGAAGTGGCTCCCGGTGGTGCCGGTACGGGCGAGGCCGAGGGTAGCCCGCCGGGCCAGCGCCTTGCACTGGCCCGGCAGCAGGGGCGCGTCCGTGGCCACCACCACGATCACCGAGCCCGCCCCGGGCGGCACCTGGCGCTCGCCGTCGGACGCCGGCTCGGGCCCGACGGGCAGTTCGCTGCCCACCGGGACGCCGGCCACCACCAGTTCGCGCCGCGCGCCGAAGTTGGCCTGCACGAAGGCGCCGACGGTGTAGCGGTCCTCGCCGTACTCCACCATCCGCGAAGCGGTGCCCGAGCCGCCCTTGAAGCCGTAGCAGCGCATGCCCGTACCGCCGCCCACGCACCCCTCCTCGACCGGACCGGAGGACGCCGCCTCGATGGCGTCCTCCGCGTGGCGGGGCTCCACGGCCGCGCCGTGGATGTCGTTGAGGTGGCCGTCCCAGGTCTCGGTGACCACCGGCAGCAGCCATTCGGGCGCCATGTCACGGCGGTTGGCGCGCACCCACTCGACGACGCCGCGGTGCACGGGGCCGACCGCGTACGTGTTGGTGATGACCACCGGAACGGCGAGCGAACCGCTCTCCTCGATCCAGGCGGTGCCGGTCATCTCGCCGTTGCCGTTGAACGAGTGCCAGCCGGCCGAGCAGGGAATGCCCACGCCGTCCCTGCCGCGCGGGAGGAGAGCGGTGACTCCGGTACGTACGTCGTCACCCTCGCAGAGGGTCACATAGCCCACCTCGACGCCGGGAACGTCCGTGATCGCGTTCCACCGCCCCGGATCGCCGGTCAGGGGGACGCCCAGCTCACGTGCCCTCATCCGGTTGTCGTCCACTGCTTCCTCCCGCGCGCCGTCGTCACCGTGCGGGAGGAAGCTACGGGAACACCCGCGGGGAGGAACAGGGCGGACCGGGTGCGCAGCCCGTCAGGCCTTCCCGCGCCCGACCGGCTCGTGGGTGACCTCACCGTGGCTCATCCACGGCCGGGCGAGCAGAACCAGGCAGACGCCCGCCAGGGCGAGGGCGATGAGAATGATGGCGGCCATGGGAGTCGCGCTGTCCTCTCCGAAGAGGCCGACGAGTGGTGAGGCCACGGCGCCGAACAGGAACTGAAGTCCGCCGATGAGCGCCGAGGCCGCGCCCGGTGCGCTGCGGCCCAGGCTCTGGCCGATGCTCATGGTCGAGGGGAAGATGATCGCGATGCCGGAGATGGCGACGAAGAGGCAGATCCAGCTGACGGCCAGGTTCTCGCCCGTCGCGAGCGGAAGGACGAGCAGGGCCACAGCTCCGAGTCCGGAGACGCCGAGCCCGGCGACCAGGAGCGTGTTCAGCCGGACCCGCGCGGAGAGCCGTGCGAAGGTGACTCCGGCGATCAGCATGCCCACGGCGTTCGACGCGAAGATCAGCGAATAGGCGGTGGGCGATACGCCGTGCACGTTCTGGAAGACGAAGCTGGAACCGCTGATGTAGGCGAACAGGGCCGCCGAGGTGAAGCTGAGCACGAGTACGTACCCCATGAAGGCACGGTGCTTGAGCAGGGTGCCCATGGTGCGGAAGGTGCCGCTGAGACCTCCGCTGTGCCGGCGTTCGGGCGGCAGCGTCTCGGGGACGTTCTTCAGTACGGCGAACATCAGCAGTGCGCCGAGGACGGCGAGGACGACGAAGACGGCGCGCCAGGTCGACAGCGAAAGGACCGCGCCGCCGACCACGGGCGCGGCGATCGGCGCGATGCCGAGGATCTGCGAGAGCAGCGCGAAGTAGCGGGGTACGTCCGCTCCGCGGAAGCAGTCGGTGATCACCGCGCGGGCGAGCACCATGCCGGCCGCGCCAGCGAAGCCCTGGAGGAAGCGGGCGGCGGTGAGCAGCTCCACGTTCGGTGCGACGGCGCACAGCAGGGAGAAGAGGACGAAGCCCGCCGACCCGGCGAGCAGGAGCTTGCGACGGCCCCAGCCGTCGCTCAGCGGGCCGATCAGCAGCTGGCCCACCACCATGCCGACCAGGAACGCCGTCAGCGTGAGCTGCACGGCCGAGCTGCTCGCGTGCAGCGTGGCCCCCATCGAGGGGAATCCGGGCACGTACATGTCGGTGGCCAGCGGGGCCACGGCGGTGAGCGCGCCCAGGACCGCGATCAGGGCGCCGACCCGCATGGGGGACGCGGCCGGGGCGGACGACTGCGGGCCGGACGGGGTCCGGACAGCCTGGGACACCGCCTCGTCGGAGGCGGGGGGAGGAGTTAGCATGGAGACAAAGATAACCGATGGTTCACTGGTTAACAAAGGAGTGCTGGTGCAGCCCCATCCCGATGGTGTCCGCGACGACTGGGTCCGTCACAATCCTGGACTCGACGCCTCCGCCATGGAGGTCGTGGCCCTCGTCAAGCAGGTGTCCGCACTCTTCGACCGCGCTCTTGAACCGGTCTACGAGGGCGCTCCGCTCACCGCCCCCGAGGCCGACCTGCTCATTCCCCTGCGCCACGCGACCGAGCCGTCCATCGCCCGCCGGCTGGCCGACAACATGGGGATGTCGCGCGCCGGGGTCAGCAAGACGCTGGCCAAGCTGGAGAAGCGCGGCCACATCGAACGCACGCCGAACCCCGCCGACCGGCGGGCCGCACTCGTGACGATCACGGAGTCGGGCAAGCAGGCCATCGACCAGATCTTCCCGCGCCAGCTCACCACCGAGGCGGAACTGCTGGCCGGTCTCGGCGAGGACCGGGCGAAGGTGGTGGACGCCCTCGCGCTCCTCGTCGAGGTGATGGAGGACGGACTGACCCACCGGCACGGCCGGATACTGGGCCTCGGTCTCTCCAACATCCGAGGCAGCCAGTCCCCTTGACCGAATGCGGCGCCAACGGCGGCCATCCCGCGCGTCGTTGTCTGAGCCGTGTGCTGAACTCCTCCCGTGATGACCACAGGGGCAGCAGAGGCAGACACAGAAACTGACGGCGCGGCGCGGGTGCCGGCCTCCGAAGCGGGGCGCACCGATCGGAGCCGAGGCGCTCACTGGGCCCCCTTCAGTCCGGCCGAGCGCGCCGCCGTCGCCGCGATCGACCTGCTGTGGCGGCTGGCGGCGGACGGGAGCGGGGCCCTGCCGCCGGTGCCCCGCGATCCGGAGGTCGTCCGGTTCCTCGGCGCCACACACAGCACCTTCTGGCCGCCGGCGACGGGGTGCCCTGACTGGCTGACGGGCGCGTGGGCGGACTGCGGGTTCCCCGAGGGCGACCCGCGCGGCCCCCGCCCTGCACCCGTGCCCGGCCGTGCGGAGGTCCTGGAGCGGCTGCGGACCGAGACGGACCGGGCGGCGCGAGGCCTGCCCGGCCGCAGGAGCGCCGCGGACATCGCCACCTGGCTCTCCCCGTACTACCTGGGCGGCGTCGTCACGGCCGCGGACATCCTGGATGTGCTGCCGGCCCGCCTGTCGATGCCGGTCCGGGTGAGGTGGCAGCCGAGCCGCGTCCGTCATGCCTTCGAGCGGGCACTGCGGACCTTGCTGACCGGAGCGCTGGGCACCGATCAGCAGGCCTGGCTCAGGCTTCTGACGGCGGTGGAGCTGACGTGCCGCAGCACCTCTGACCAGCCGGACATCACCTGGCCGCAGCTGCTCGGACTGGCCGCGTCCACCGAGCCCGATCCCGCCGTCCTGCTGCCCACCCGCGACCTGGAGGACCAGTGGATGTACTCGCGCAGCAGCGTGCGGAGAACAGCTGCGGACGAACTGTTCGACGCGACATGGTGGTGGCCGGCCGGTGAGGTGCTGCGGCGGGCCGACAGCGCCGTCCTCGCGCTCGTCATGCCCGCCCTTCCCGCCGAGACGGGTGTGCGGCTCGCCCAGTACGTGGTCGCCCTGCGGCACGGCACTCCCCCGGCCGTGCTGAGTCATCTCATGGCCGTCGGCGACCGCGCCGCGCTGCTCGTCCTGGCCGGCGGCGTGGATCTGGACGGGCGGACCGCCGTGCCCCTGCTGGCCCTGGGCGATCAGGACATCCATCTGATGGTGGTGAACACCTGGGCCCGGGTCACTCCGGATCAGCGTCGGAAGGCCCTCACCGACCCTGCGGTGGATCTCGCCCCGCGGGTGTCGGAGATCTCCTCCCTCGTCCACCACGAATGCCTCCAGGCGCGTGAACCGGAGCTGATCGAGGCGGCGTTCGCCGGATTCCACCAGAAGAAGTTCAAGGCCCAGGAACACCTGACGGGCTGTCTGGCGCTCCTGCGCGCGGGTGGGCCGGCCCGGCTGGCCGCGCTCCTGGCGAGCGGCCTGGTCGCGCCCGCCGTCGCCCGTATGTGTGCCAAGGCGCTGACGGCCCCCGATCCCGGCGCCGCACTCCGTGCGCGGGCCCAGCGGGAGTTCACCACGCCGAAGCTGGCCGCCCGGCTGCGCCGGGTGAGCCGGAGTTCGGGCGCCACGGACACGGCGCAGCTGATGGGGCTCTTCGACAGCTGGGAGACCGACTGGCCATACCTGGAGGCGGAGCACGTCCGTGAGCCCTTCAAGCACTGGCCCCAGGTCGTCAACCGCCCCTCGACGCCCCCGGAGGTGCTGGCCCGGCATGCCAGGGCGGCAGCCCGCAGCATGCCCCACGGCACCGTGTGCCGGAGCGACGATCCGGTGGTCGCCCGCGGGATCCTGCGGACCGGCATCAGCTACGGAAGCACGCCCGACGGAGCCGTCGACCAGCTGGACCGGATGCTGGAGCAGGGTCCGGTCACGTCCGACGACCTGATCAGCGTCGGCGGAGAGGGCCCCTGCGTCCTGCGGTACCTCGGCGACGCGCGTCACCGGGCGGACGCGCCCGCGGCGGTGGCCGAGGCGGTGAGCAGGGTGGCGGAGCTGGTGCGCGAGCACCTGCCGGTGGACGACGAGGCCGCCTGGCACCGCCTGTACGCACGCCTCGGCGCCCAGTCCCCGCACCCGCTCCAGGAAGGCACGGTCGAGGCACTCCTGACGGCCGGAGCCGAAGGCCGGCAGAGGGACGGGTAGCCGGCGGGGCGTCACCCGTACGGTCCGCGCCCGGTCGCCGTTCCCCGGCGGCCGTTCGACGATCGGGATTCGGTCGAGCGAGGGGAGAGGTCTGTCATGGGCCCGCAGGACGGTTACGAGTGGCAGTCGCAGCAGACCGGATACGTACCGCCCCAGCACCGGCCCCGGTCCCAGGCCCCCCGCGTCGACGCCGGGCGGCTGTGGGCGGGCGGTGCCATGACCGCCGTCGTGGCCGCGCTTACCGCCGTCGTCGGACTGCTGCTGATCCGCGGCGTCCTGGGCATTCCCGTGTTCGCTCCGGAGGGTGACGGGGCGATGGGCGACGCATCGACGGGGGTGCTGGCCATGGGGGCGGCCCTCGCCGCCCTGGTGGCCACCGGCCTCCTGCACGTATTGATGCTGGCGACGCCGCAGCCGGGGACCTTCTTCGTCTGGATCGTCACTCTCGCCACCGCCGTGATGGTGCTGCTGCCCTTCACCACCTCCGCCGCGCTGGAAGCCAGGATCGGCTCGGCCGCGCTGTATCTCGTCATCGGCATCGCGATCGGTTCCCTGCTGTCCGCCGCCGGCCGCAGCGCGATGCGCCAGGAGTACTGACGGGCGCTCGGGGCCAGCTCTCCTCGGGTCAGCTCTCCTCGGGTCAGCTCTCCTCGGGGTCAGCTCTCCTCGGTGAGCTGCTCGTCCAGTTCGTCGAAGAGCAGCTCGTCGTGGTCGATCTGGCCGGTGCGGTACGCGGAGCGCGCGACCAGATGCGCGGCCACCGGGCCGGTCATCAGCTGGAAGAAGCCGATCAGCGCCAGCGTCGCGAGGTCCATGCCGCTGCGCAGCCGCAGCGCGACCCCGGCCAGCACGAGCAGCATGCCGAGGGACTGCGGCTTGGTCGCGGCGTGGCTGCGGGACAGGACGTCGGGCAACCTCAGCATGCCGATCACGCCGAGCAGGCAGACCGCCGCGCCGATCAGCAGCAGGACCGCGCCCGCCGTGTCGACGATCTGGAGCCAGAGGCTCATGGTGCCTCCTTGTCGGTCCGCGGGTCGCCGTCGGTGCGCGGGCGGCTCGGCGGCCGGTCGCGTACCGCGATGAAGCGCGCGATGCCGACCGAGCCGGTGAAGCCGAGGAAGGCCAGCACCAGCATGATCGGGAAGTAGAACGGGTCCCGCGCGAAGGCGGACTTGGCGCCGAGCCCGGCGATGATGAGCGCCGCGCAGACATCCAGCGAGATCGCCCGGTCCAGCATCGAGGGGCCGCGCCAGATCCGGAAGAGCAGACCCGCTCCGGCGACGACGATCAGGACGACGGCCGCGGTCAGCAGCACCCGGTCGACGGTCTCCGGCACACTCATGCGCCCTCCTCCTCGTCTCCCGGCCGCCCGCCGGTGCGCGGCGGCGACGGGGGCGGTCCGGCGACGCGGTCGATCTCGTCGCGGGTGCCGAAGGCCCGGACGGTCAGCTCCTCCATGCGCCAGACGGAACGCCGGGCCGCGACCAGTTCGGCGGGCCGGTCCGCGTCCAGGACGTGCACGAAGACGGTGGCGGTGGCGCGGCGCACCTCGACGACCGATCCGCCCGGCACGTTCGACACCGCGACGGCCGTCGCGGCGAGCATCAGGTCCGAGCGGCAGCGCAGCGGTACGGCGATGACCGCGGCCCGGTGCGGATGGTTCACGAAGATCTGCCGGGTGACCTTCACACCGGAGGTGTACATGTCGTAGAGCAGATAGGCGGCCAGCCGCAGGATGCCCCAGGGGTGCAGCCGCAGCCCCAGATCGACCTGTGGCAGGGGAAAGGCCAGGCAGACAACCACCGCGACCACGGCACCGGTCAGTAGGTTGGCCCAGTTCAGGCTGGACCAGAGCAGTACCCAGATGACGGTGAGCCAGGCGATCAGCGGGAGATCGAGCACACGCGGCCGGCGGCCGCCGAACTCAACGCTGAAGGGTGGCAGGTTCTTGTTCCGGTAGGGGAACGTGATCAGGCGTTTCACCGGCCGAGCACCGCCTCGATGTAGGGGACACGCGCGATGAGTTCGGCCGCCGAGCGGTCGGTGTACGAGGTCAGCGGTCCGGCGAACACGGTGAAGGCGAGGCCGAGCGCGACCGTGGCCGCGGTGGCCCAGGTCATCAGATGCGGCAGCTTGGCCGTGGTCCTGACGGCGTGGCCGTGGAGGGTGGCCGCGACGGCGCGGCCGGCCGGCTCGTGGCGGGGGCGTACCCCTTCGTCGCCGGTGCCGGGCATCCGGTCGGGGCCCTCGTCGCTGTCGTCGTCGCCACTGTCGTCATCTGACTCCAGGACCGTGCCGTCCGCGGCCTGGCCGGGCGGCGCGGCCCGCCAGAACGCGAGGTTCCAGACCTTGGCCATCACGTACAGGGTGAGCAGGCTGGTCACCGTGGACCCGATGACGAGGATCCACGCCCAGACGCTGCCGTCGGCGACACCGGCCCGCATGAGTCCGAGCTTGCCGATGAACCCGGAGAGCGGCGGAATGCCGGCCAGGTTCATCGCGGGTACGAAGAAGAGGACGGCCAGCAGCGGAGCGGCCTTGGCGATGCCGCCGAGCCGGGTGAGCTCGGTGGTGCCGCCCCGCCGCTCGATCAGCCCGGCCACCAGGAACAGCGTGGTCTGGACGGTGATGTGGTGGACGACGTAGACGATCGCGCCGCCGTAGGCCTCCCGGGTGGCGAGGCCGATCCCGAAGACCATGTAACCGATGTGGCTGATGAGGGTGAAGGAGAGCAGCCTCTTCAAGTCGGTCTGGGCGACCGCGCCCAGGATGCCGACGACCATCGAGGCGAGTGCCGCGGCCATCAGCAGGTCGCCGAGCCGGTTGCCGGGGAAGAGCAGGGTCTCGGTGCGCAGCATGCAGTAGACGCCGACCTTGGTGAGCAGTCCGGCGAAGACCGCGGTGACGGGGGCCGGCGCGGTCGGGTAGGAGTCGGGGAGCCATGCGGCGAGGGGGAAGACGGCGGCCTTGATCGCGAAGACGGTCAGCAGCATGGCCTGGATCAGGGTCTGGACGCCCAGCGGGAGTTCGGCGAGGCGGCCGGCCAGCTGGGCGAAGTTGGCGGTGCCGGTGGCCGCGTACGTCATGGCGATGGCGGTGAGGAAGAGCATCGAGGAGAACAGGGAGATGATCACGTATGTGGAGCCCGCCCGGATCCGGGGCCCGGTGCCGCCGAGCGTGAGCAGGACGAAGCTCGCGACCAGCATGATCTCGAAGCCGACGTACAGGTTGACCAGGTCACCGGCGAGGAAGGTGCAGGAGACCCCGGCGACCAGGATCAGGTAGGCGGGATGGAAGACCGCGACCGGTGTCTCCTCGTCCCGGTCGGCCATGCCCTGGCCCAGGGAGTAGACGAGGACGCAGAGGGTGACGGCCGAGGAGACGGTCAGCATCAGTCCGGAGAGCCGGTCGGCGACCAGCGTGATGCCGAGCGGCGGGGCGAAGTCGCCGAGGTGCACGGTGAGCGGGCCGTTCCTGTCGGCGCCGATCATCAGGGCGACCGAGAGACCCAGTACGGCGGTGAGCACGGCGACGCTGATGAAGCGCTGGAACTGTTTGAGCCGGGTGCCGAAGGCGAGGCTCAGGCCGGTGGCGCAGAGCGGCAGCAGCACCGGCAGCGGGACGAGTGCGTTCACCCGGTGTCTCCTCGGTTCGCGTCGTCGGGGGCGTCGGGGTTCTCGGGCCCGTCCGGACCTTCGGTGTGTTGGGGGCCTTCGCTGTGTTGGGGGCCTTCGCTGTGTTCAGGGCCTTCGCTGTCTTCGGGGCCTTCGCTGTGTTCCGGACCTTCGGTGTGTTCGGGGCCTCCGGCGGGCCGCTCCGCCGCGTAGTCCTCCGGGTCCGCGCCCAGGACGTCGTGCCACAGGTCCCCGCTCGCGTCCCGGCCGCGGGCCTGGAGGGCGCGGTCGGCGCGCAGCCTGGCCCGCAGACGGCGGCGCTCCTCGCGGTAGCGGCGGCGGGCCTCGGCCGTGCGCTCGGACCCGGCCCGGTACTGCTCGCGCAGTTCGTCGCGCTCCCCCAGTACCTCGGCGCGCAGCACGATGCGCCGGTCCTCGTCGTCGTCGTGCACCTCGTCCGTGCCGGTCAGCTGGTGGCTGCGGTAGGCCATGGCGAGAAGGAACGCGGTGGTGGCCAGCGTGATGACGATGGCGGTGAGAGCGATGGCCTGGGGCAGCGGGTCGGTGACGCGGCCCAGGTCGACGCCGTAGAGCAGGGGTTCGCGGCCGGCCGATCCGGTGGCGGACAGGACGAGCAGGTTGATGCCGTTGCCCGCGATGACCGCGCCCAGCAGGATCCGGGTGAGGGGCCGGGTGAGCATGAGGATGCCGCCGACCGCGCACAGGACCGCGGCGGTGGCGAGGAGCGAGGCGCTGACGGTCACGGGGTGGCGCCTCCCGTCTCGGGAGCGGGCCCTGCCATCGGCCCGGCTGCCGCCTGTTCGGCAGCCGCCCGCTCGATCTGCCGGTCGATCTTGGCGCCGAGCGCCCGCACGATGTCCAGCACCACGCCCAGGACCAGCAGATAGACCCCGCAGTCGAAGATCACCGGCGTGCCGAAGTGGTAGTCGCCGATCAGCGGGAGGTGTCCGTGGTGGGTCCAGGCGTGCAGGACCGTGCCGTCGGCGAGACCGAGCAGCCCCACTCCGGTGGACAGGAACAGGCCGAGGCCGGTGAAGAGACCGGGCTGCAGGGGCGCGGCCTCGGCGAGTTCGAAGCGGCCGCCCGCCAGGTAGCGGGTGATCAGCGCGAGCCCGGCGACCAGCCCGGCGACGAAACCGCCGCCCGGCATGTTCTCGGCGCAGAACAGCAGATACACGGAGAGCACCAGGATCGGGTGGAACAGCAGCCGGGCCACCACCTCGAAGACGATGGAGCGGTGCTCGGGCGCGAGCGTGGAGCCGGCCGCCAGCCAGCTGCGCTCCGGCGCCCCTTCGTCGCCCTGCGGCAGGCCCGTCAGCGGGGTGGTGGTGACCGACCAGGCGGTGCGTCCCTGCACCTCCGGCGGTACCGCCGCTCCCTCGGCGCGGCGGTGCAGATAGATCAGGCTGGTCACGCCGATCGCCGCGGCGGCCAGGACGGCCGACTCCCCCATCGTGTCCCAGGCCCGCAGGTCCACCAGGATCGTGGCCACCACGTCCTTGAGGCCGTGGTGCGCGGTCTCCTCGACCATGGCGGCGCCCGCCGGCTCCGCGGTACGGGCGGCCGCCGCGACCCACACCACCACGCTCAGGGTGGCTGCTGCGGCCAGCGCCACCGGGATACGGACGGCCCGCCGCCAGGTGCTCATCGACTCCTGGAAGTGCACGGGCATCCGCCGCAGTACCAGCACGAACACGATCATCGACACCGTCTCCACGCAGAACTGAGTGAGCGCCAGGTCCGGTGCACCCTGGACGACGAAGAGCAGCGCGGTCCCGTATCCGGTGAGTCCGGCCAGCACCACGGCCTTCATACGGCGCCTGACGGTCAGACAGAACAGTGCCGCCGCACAGGTCAGCACCGCGACGGCGCCCTGCAGCGGTACGTCCCAGAGGCGTGGCGCCGCGGCGCCGTGCCAGGGCCGGTCGATGCCGAGCACGGCGAGCTGACCGGCGAGCATCACGAGCAGGGTGGTGGCGAGGTAGACGGACAGGGAGCCGCGCTGGACGAAACCGGTGACCTGGAGGGAGAACCGTTCGAGGCCCAGCAGCAGATGGCCGAAGACGCTGTCCGCGGTCGGCCAGGCGATCCGCCGGGAGAGGCGGGTGACCGGCCCGCGCGCGGCGAAGAGCACCGCACCGCCCGCCGTGGCGACGGCCGACAGCAGCAGGGCGGTGCCCCAGCCGTGCCAGAGGGCGAGGTGGTAGGGGTGGGCGGAGGCGGGGAAGGTGTCCGCGTACGCGCTCAGCAGCCGGTCGGTCCACCCGACGCCCGGACCCAGCACCAGCCCGCAGGCCGCGAGCAGGGCGGGCGGGGCCAGGAAGGCCCAGCCGACCCGGTGGACGGGGGTGTCGGCCACACCCGCCTTGCGCCAGAAGGCGCCCCAGACGAAGCGGACGGTGTACGCGACGGTCAGCATCGACCCCACCACCGTGATGCCCAGCGCCCAGCGGTCCGCGGTGTCGCCGTGCTGCAGCGCGTCGAAGGCGGCCTCCTTCGCGGCGAAGCCGAGCAGCGGGGGCAGCGCGGCCATGGAGGCGGCGGCGGTCACCGCGACGGCGCAGACATGCGGCAGTGACCGTCCGACACCGGAGAGTCTGCGCAGGTCGCGGGTGCCGGCCGCGTGGTCCACGATGCCGGTGACGAGGAACAGCGGCGCCTTGAACAGGGCGTGACCGAGGATCATGACGGCGGCGGCCAGCGCCGCGTCGCGGTTGCCGACGCCGGCGAGCAGGGTGAGGAAGCCGAGCTGGCTGACGGTGCCGTAGGCGAGGACGAGTTTCAGATCGTTGAGCCGCAGGGCCCGCCAGCCGCCGAGGAGCATCGTCGCAGCGCCGAGGATCATCACGACGGGCCGCCAGACGGGTACGTCGGCGAAGCCCGGGGCGAGCCGGGCGACCAGGTAGACGCCGGCCTTGACCATGGCCGCGGCATGCAGGTAGGCGCTGACGGGGGTGGGCGCCGCCATGGCGTTCGGGAGCCAGAGGCTGAACGGCCAGATCGCCGATTTCGACAGGGCTCCGCACAGGATCAGCACCACGGCCACGGAGACGGCGAGGCCGGCGCCGGGCGGGTCGGCAAGGATCGCGGAGATGCGGTAGGTGCCCGCCGCCTGTCCGATGATCAGGAAGCCGACGAGCATGGCGAGTCCGCCGAGAGTGGTGACGGTGAGCGCCTGGAGGGCGGAGCGGCGGCTGTGCCGTTGCTCGCTGTCGTAGCCGATCAGCAGGTAGGAGAAGACCGTGGTCAGCTCCCAGAACACATAGAGCAAGATCAGGTCGTCGGCGAGGACGAGGGCGAGCATGGCCCCGGCGAAGGCGAGCAGGTTCCCGGCGAATCCCGCCAGTTGCGGGGTGCCGTCGGTGAAGTAGGAGGCGCAGTAGAGCAGGACGAGCGTGCCGACGCCCGCCGCGAGCAGCACCATGAGTTCGGCGAGGGCGTCCAGGCGCAGGGCGACGGAGACGTCGTACGCGGGGATCCAGGTCCATGACCAGGTGACCGAGGCGCCGGAGGCCGCCGTGTCCCACTGGGCGAGAGCCCAGCAGGTGGTGGCGGCCGGGGGCAGCGCGAGGACCACGAAGGCGCGTGCTCCCAGCCGCCGCACCAGCGGGCGCGCGCACGCGGCGAGGACGAAGTGACAGATGACGAGCGCGGTCATACGGCCCCGCGGAGTGCCCCGCGCCCGTCCCGGGAGGGGATCCGGAGCCCGACAGCCCGTGCCGCACCGGCCGGCACGGCGCGCGCTGTCGAAGCACGACGGGTCACGGCACCGGGTCGTGCGGTGCGAGGAGTCACAGAACAGACAATGGGCACTAAGTACAGATATATCCCTGACCCCGCTTCACCCGTACGGCGCGCCGCGCCCACTCCGGCGCACTGGGATCAGTTGCGGCCGGCGCCCCCGGCCGTGACGCACACGGACGGCCGCGCGCGTGAGGGCCACCGGTGACGCCCCGTCACCATCGCTCCGTACCGGCTTCGACGGCGTCCCGAACCGACGCCCCCGCTCCTCGGAGCCGACTTCTCGACGTCACTTCCCGGACGGCTCCGCGCGTTGATGGTGTTTCTGTGGGTGATCGGTGTTGCACATGTGAGCCCACTTCCTTTCTATTTTTGCAGTGTGACTAATATCTATCTGTCGAAGTTTCCAACGGATTTGGCCAGTCGCGAGGCTGGCACCACGTCAAGGAGCATGCCCTGCGCACGCGCGCGTCAAGGCGGAGCGACTCGACCACAATGTCGCTGCGGACGGCCCTGCTCGTACTGGCCATCGTCCCCGGTGTCGCACTGGCCGCCCTCTGGGCCGTCACCAGTGGTCAGACTCTGCTCGACTTCCAGAGGCAGGCAGCCCAGGGTCAATTGGCCCAGAAGGCCGGCCAGCCGTCCAACATCGTCTACTACAACCTGCAGGAGGAGCGGCGGCTGAGCGCCGAGGCTCTGGCCGCCCATGGAGGTGCCACCGACGCGCTGCGCAAGCAGCGCAAGCTGACCGACGAAGCGATCACCAGCTTCCAGTCCCTCTCCGACATCGCCACCGACGACGCCCCCGGCGAGGTCCGGGAGGCAGTCGTCCAGGCCCGTACGGCGATCACCCAACTCCCGGCCCAGCGGTCCCTCGTGGACGAGGGCGACAACGACCAGCAGAAGGCCGTGTACCGCTACTACACGGACCTGATCGCCGTCGACCTGAAGCTCTTCACCGCGCTCAGCCACGTGGACAACGGCCAGATCACCACGCTCTCGCAGCCCCTGGTCGACCTGTTCTGGGCCAAGGAGATGATCTCGCGCTCGGACGCACTGCTGGCGCGTGGCTGGTCCAAGGGCAAGCTGAGCACGGAAGACCTCCAGCAGGTCCGGCAGGCTGTTTCCGGCCAGTCCTTCCAGTACGCCACCAAGGTCGTCCCGTACCTTCCGGCGGACGAGAAGGCCATGTGGGAGGAGATCTCGGCCAGTTCGGCCTGGAAGACCAAGACCCAGGTGGAGACCGAGGTGCTGCGGCCCACCGCCCCGGACAGCTCCGGCTTCGTCCGCCTCGGCGTCGAGGAGAAGACCTGGCGCGGCGCGATGGACGAGGTCACGCCCCAACTGGTGAAGCTCATGGAGCACCGCACCGAACTGGTCGTCGCGAACGGCAAGGACAGTGTCATCTCCCTGCTGACCAGGGTCGTTCTCACCACGGTCGTCGGCCTCCTCGCCGTTGTGGCGGTCATCTGGATCACCTGGCGCCTCACCCGCAATCTGCGCCGCCGGATCGGCGGGCTGCAGGAGCGGGCCGAGGAGCTGGAGAAGTCGCTGCCCGATGTCGTCGAGCGGCTCGGCAAGGGCGAACGCATCGATGTCGAGACCGAGGCCCGCGCCATCGGACACGACCGCAAGGCCGGCGGCAAGGCGGACGAGCTGACCCAGCTCGGTGACGCGCTCGACCTGGCACGCACCAGTGCTCTCCAGGCTGCCGTCAAACAGGCCGACCAGCACCGCGGCTTCGAGCGGCTGCTGCAGCGCATCGCGCGCCGCACCCAGCAGTTGATCGGCCAGCAGCTGAAGAAGCTGGACGAGCTGGAGCGCAAGCACGAGGACCCCGAGGTGCTGGACGGCCTCTTCGACCTCGACCACCTCACCGCCCGCCTCCGGCGCTACGAGGAGAACCTCGTGATCCTCGCGGGCGGCTCCCCGCACCGGCGCTGGCGCAAGCCCGTACCGCTGCTGGACGTCATGCGCTCCGCCCAGGGTGAAGTACAGGACTACCGGCGCGTGGTGCTGGATCTGGACGGCGCCCCGTGGCTCTCCGAGCGCGCTGTCGGCCCGGTCTCCCATGTGCTGGCGGAGCTGATCGAGAACGCCCTCACCTTCTCCAAGCCGCCCAGTCCCGTCGAGGTCAGGGCGGCCCGGGTCAGCCGGGGCCTGGCCATCGAGGTCGAGGACCGCGGGCTCGGCATGGAGGAGGAGCAGCTCGCCGAGGCCAACGAGCTGATGAGCAGGCCGCCCCGGATGGACGTGCTGGCGCACGCCGACGACATCCGGCTGGGTCTGTACGTGATCGCGCGCCTCGCCGACCAGCACGGCCTGCGGGTGGAGTTCCGCCACTCGGCCTTCGGCGGCACCCGGGTCGTCCTGCTCGTCCCCGACGCGCTCACCGTTCCCGGTCCGCACTCCGGTCCGGTCGCGGTGCCGGCCCCCGAGGACATCGGCGCCGAACCGGCCCCGGCACCCGCCCCGACCCGCGACGCCGACGCGCTGCCCAGCCGGGGCCGCGGTCAGGCTCTCGCCGGGGTCACGGCACTGCACGCCGCGAGTGCACCGTTGGAGACCACCGGTGCGCCCTACACGGTGGCGGAAGAGCCCTTCCCCGACCGGGAGGAGCAGCCGCAGCCCGCCCCCGCCGACGACCCGTTCGGTGACCTGGTGACTCCGTACACCCCCTACGCCGACAGCACGCCGGGGAACACGTACGGCCACACCGCGCCCACGTCCCCGTACGGCGGCGGCACGGACCGGAACGGGTACGGCAGCGGGAACGACACCCCGTACGGCGGCTCCGCCCCGTACGCCGGTGCCGAGCAGCCGTACATGAAGGCCGAGGGCCAGTACCCGGTGCCGCACCAGCCCTACCAGACGCCCGAGGAGCCGTACATGACTCCGCACCAGCCGTACGAGGGACCGTACGCGGGCGTCCCCGACCGGACCGGCTTCCCGTTCCCCGGACCCCGGCAGCCGGAACCGGCCGCCGGGCACCCCGGACAGCTGCCGGTGGCCGAACCCGACCATCCGGCACCCCCGGCGGCGGGAACGACCGGCCGGGAGAGCGGGCCGGGGCGGCCCGCCCTGCCGGCAGCACCCGCCGCGGAGCCCCCGTTGCCGCGCCGGGTACGACAGGCCAGCCTCGCGGACGAACTGCGGATCGACCCGGCCTCCGGGCCTGCCGCACCTCAGCCGCCGAGCGGGTCCGTGAACCCGATGCCCCGGCAGGCCCCGCGCCGCGCCGGTGCCGCCATCGGAGCCTTCCAGCGCCGGTCCCGCGCCGCCCGCGCGACCGACGAGCCGCCGACGCAGCCCGCCCCTCCCGCACCCCTCCCCACGAGAGAAGAACGGCCATGACACGCACAACCGCCACTCACCAGGACCTCGACTGGCTGCTCGACGGTCTGGTGGACTCGGTGGCCGAGACCCTGAACGCCGTGCTGCTCTCCGACGACGGCCTGGTGGTGAGCCACTCGCGGACCGTCGAGCGGTCCGACGCCGAGCGGCTGGCCGCCATCTGCACCGGCCAGCAGAGCCTGGCCCGCGGCGTGGGCCAGCTCTTCAACGGCGGCGGCGTGCACCAGGTGATCGTCGAGCTGTCGGATCTGTGGCTCTTCATCATCTCGGCCGCCCAGGGCACACACCTGGCCGTCGTCGCATCCCAGGAGGTGGATGCCGAGATCATGTCGCTCGCCATGCACAACCTCGTCCAGCAGGTCGGCCAGAAGCTCACCACCCCCGTGCGGAGCGACTTCAACGCCTTCGGCGGCGGGGACGGGCCGCGCGCGTGACCCCGCACTGGGAGGACGAGGAGACCGAACCGGGCTGGGCGGACGGGGAGGACGGGGCGGGCACCATGGTGCGCCCGTACACCATCACCCGTGGCCGGACCGCACCCGACCGGGACGACTTCACCCTCATCACCGTGCTGACCACCACGGACGACCCGCGGGACGGCCACGGCGCGGCGGTCCATCCGGGCAGGCTCCAGCCGGAGCACCGGATGATCCTGGACCGCTGCCGGCGCCCCGCCGCGGTCGCCGAGGTCTCCGCGGACCTCAACCTCCCGGTCACCGTGACCAAGATCCTGCTGGCCGACCTGGTCGCCCAGGGCCTGCTGCTCGCCCGTGCGCCCCTTTCGGTGGCCCGGGCGGCCGGCGGCGCCGACATGGGAATGCTGGCCACCCTTCGCGACGGACTCGGGAGACTCTGAGCCAAGATGACCATCAGTCAGGCGGCCCCCGCCGCCGTAAAGATCCTGATCGCCGGCGGCTTCGGCGTCGGCAAGACCACCCTGGTGGGAGCCGTCAGCGAGGTCGCGCCCCTGCGCACCGAGGAGTTCCTGACCAAGGCGAGCATCGGCATCGACGATCTGGCCGGTGTCGGCGAGAAGGACACGACCACCGTGGCCCTGGACTTCGGCCGGATCACGGTCAGTCAGGAGCTCGTGGTCTACCTGTTCGGCACACCGGGCCAGGAGCGCTTCTGGTTCATGTGGAACGACCTGGTCAACGGGGCCCTCGGCGGCGTCGTGATCGCCGACACCCGGCGGCTGGAGACCAGCTTCGCCTCGATCGACTTCTTCGAGAGCCGGGACATCCCGTTCGTGGTGGCGATCAACTGCTTCCACGGCCACAACACCCGGACCCTGGACGAGATCAGGGCTGCTCTCGACCTCGATCCGCATGTCCCCCTGCTGCTCGGCGACGTACGCGAGCGGCCCTTCGGGCGTGATGTGCTGCTGGCCCTCGTGGACCACCTGATGAGCCTGCCCGTCGCGGCCGGCTGACTCCTCCTCCCCCGACACTTCATACTTTTCCCGCACTGGAGAGATCCGATATGGCAACACCTCTGCGCGTCCTGATCCACGGTGGCGGCATCGGCGGGCTGACGCTCTCCACCGCCCTGGCCCGACGCGGCCACACCGTCGAGGTCGCCGAACTCCGCCACGAGCTGGACGCCCTGGGCGTCGGCATCATCCAGCCGTCCAACGCCCTTCACGTCATGCGGGAGATCGGGGTCCTCGACGACTGCCTCAAGGCGGGCTTCGAGTGGGAGGTCCTCACCATCGCCGACCCGGCCGGCAACACCCTGGCCGAGATACCGCAGCCCCGCATGGGCGACGCCCCGTCCAACAACGGCATCCCGCGCCCCGCGCTCGCCCAGGTGCTCGGCGCCGCGGCCACGGCAGCGGGGGCGACGATCCGCTTCGGCGCGACCATCTCGGAGCTCACCGACGACGGCGAGGGCGTGGACGTCACTCTGTCCGACGGTTCGGCCGCGCGCTGGGACCTGGTCGTCGGCTTCGACGGCATCGGCTCGCCGCTGCGCACCCGGCTGTACGGCGACCGGTACGTCCCCGAGTACACCGGCTTCGCCAACTGGCGCGTCACCGTGCCCCGTCAGGAGCACGTGCGGGGCGTCGTGATGGGCACGGCGGGCCAGGCCGCCAAGGCGTTGCTCACCCCGATCACGGACGAGCTGATGTACCTGGGCGCGGTGTTCGCCGAGTCCGAGGACTTCCGGCCCGATGCGGAGAAGGCGCACGAGCAGCTCAAGGAGCGACTGCCGATGTTCTCCGGCCCGGTCGCCGAGGCGCTCGCCGCGGTCACGGGACCGGAAGCGGTGGTGTACTCGCGGATCTCCCAGGTGACCGTCGAGGAGCCGTGGCACGTCGGCCGGGTGGTCCTGGCCGGTGACGCCGCGCACGCGAGCACCCCGCACATCGCGCAGGGTGCGGCGATGGCCGTGGAGGACGCGCTGGTGCTCGCCGAGTCGCTGGACGCCGAGGCGGACGTCGCCGCCGCGCTCGACGTCTGGGAGGCCCGCCGCCGCCCCCGTGCCATGTGGGTGCAGGCCATGTCGCGTGCCGTGCTCAAGCAGGAGACGGGCGGGGAGACGACACCCGAGGAGGACGAGCTGCTGAAGGTCGGCATCCCGGGTGCGGCGCACGTGCTGGTGCAGCCGTACTGATCATTCGCTGAGTGCGCCGATCGTCGCGAACGCCCCGTGCGGGCCCGGATTCCCGGGCCCGCACGGGGCGTTCGTGTGGTCAGGGCAGGACCGCCACCCCGTCGATCTCGACGAGTGCCTGTTCGTCCCAGAGCCGTGCCGCCCCGATGACGGCCATCGCCGGGTAGTCGCGGCCCGCGAGCCGCCGCCAGATGCGGCCCAGCTCGGCGGCGTTCGCCCGGTAGTCGGCGACGTCGGTGGCGTAGACCGTGACCCGGGCCAGGTCGGCCGGGGAGCCGCCGGCCGCGCGCAGGGCGGTGAGGAGGTTGGTGAGGGCGGTGGTGAACTGTTCGGGCAGGGTGGTCCCGGTGATGTCGCCCCGCTGGTCCAGGGCGGTCTGCCCGGCCAGGAACACCAGTTGGCTCCCGGTGGCGGTGACCGCGTGCGAGAAGCCCGCGGGCGGTGAGAGTTCGGCGGGGTTGATCCGGTGGATCGGGCTCATGCGGACGGCTCCCGGTTCGCGTACAGCTCCTTGGCGATGATGGTGCGCTGGACCTCGCTGGCGCCCTCGTAGATGCGGGGGGCGCGGACCTCCCGGTAGAGGTGTTCGAGGAGATGGCCGCGGCGCAGGGCGCGGGCGCCGTGCAGCTGGACGGCGGTGTCCACGACGTACTGCGCGGTTTCGGTGGCGTACAGCTTCGCCATGGCGGCCCGTCGCGGGACGCCGGGTTCCCCCGCGTCGTACGCGGCGGCGGCCGCGTACACCAGCAGCCGGGCTGCCTCGGTGCGGGTGGCCATCTCCGCGACCTGGTGGGAGACGGCCTGAAGGTCGCTCAGCGGTCCGCCGAACGCGGTGCGTGTGGCGGTGTGCTCCACGGTGGCGTCGAGGGCGGCCCGGGCCATGCCGATAGCGAAGGCGCCGACGCTGGGCCGGAAGAGGTTGAGGGTGTTCATGGCGACCCTGAAGCCCCGGTCCGGTTCGCCGAGCACGTCGTCGGGGGTGACCGGGACCGCGTCGAAGCGGAGGACGCCGATCGGGTGCGGGGAGAGCATGTCCAGCGCGGTGCCGGTCAGCCCGGGACGGTCGGCGGGGACCAGGAACGCGGTGACACCGCGCGCTCCGGCGCCCGCGGCCGTCCGGGCGAAGACGGTGTAGAAGTCCGCTTCCGGGGCGTTGGAGATCCAGCACTTCTCGCCGGTCAGCCGCCAGCCGTCGGGCGCGGGCACGGCGTCGAGGGCCAGGGCCGCCGCGTCGGAGCCGGCCCCCGGCTCGCTCAGCGCGAAGGCGGCGATGGCGCGGCCCGCGCGGACCTCGGGGAGCCAGCGCTCGCGGTGGGCGGGGGTGCCCGCCTGGACCACGGGGTACGCCCCGAGGCCCTGGAGTGCGAGGGCGGTCTCGGCCTCCGTACAGCCGCGAGCGAGCGATTCGCGCAGCAGGCACAGGTCGAGCGCTCCGGAGCCGAACAGCCGGTCCAGCAGTCCGAGCTCGCCGAGCGCTGCCACCAGGGGGCGGTTGACGTGCCCCGGCTCGCCCTTCTCGGCGAGCGGGCGCAGCCGCTCACCGGCCAGGGTGCGCAGCTCCTCGCACCAGGCGGTCTGTGCCGGATCGAGCGAGAATGCCGTCATACCGGCGCCTCTCTGGTCGAAAGTCCCGTCAAAGCCGTGCGTGTGCCGTCCTGCTGGACGCCGTGGGTTTTATCGCGGACCGTTGACTACCGTCACCCAAACGATACGCTCCAAGGGCGACAAGGGGGCGATCCTTCATGGACCCGAATACCTCAGCGCACATCGACAGCTTCGCCAGGCAACATCTGCCGCCCGCCGGCCAGTGGCCGGAACTGGTCTTCGACCTGCCCGAGCTGCAGTATCCGGACCGGCTCAACTGCGCCGCCGAGCTCCTGGACCGTACGGCCGAGCGCTTCGGACCCGGCCGGCCCGCCTTCCGTACGCCCGACGGCGGGGTGCTGAGCTACGGGGAGCTGCGGGATCTGGTCGACCGGATCGCCCATGTCCTCACCTCGGACCTGGGAGTGGTGCCCGGCAACCGCGTGCTGCTGCGCGGACCCACCACGCCCCACCTCGCCGCCTGCTGGCTGGCGGTGCTGAAGACCGGCGCGATCGCCGTCACCGTACTGGCCCAGCAGCGGGCCTCCGAACTCGCCACGATCTGCTCGATCGCCCGGATCAGCCATGCGCTGTGCGATGCCCGGTCGGTCGAGGACCTGGTGAAGGCGGAGGTTCCGGGGCTGCGGATCACGGCGTACGGCGGCCACGCACCCGACGACCTGCTGCGGCTGGCCGCCGGCCGGCCGGGCCCGTACCGGGCCGTCGACACCGCGGCGGACGACGTGGCTCTGATCGCGTTCACCTCGGGGACCACCGGACGCCCCAAGGGCTGTATGCATCTGCACCGCGATGTGCTGGCCATCGCGGACACCTTCTCGCGGCACGTCCTGCGGCCGGTGCCCGACGACGTGTTCGCCGGCAGTCCGCCGCTCGGCTTCACCTTCGGGCTCGGCGGCCTGGTCGTGTTCCCGCTGCGGGCCGGCGCCTCGGCCCTGCTGCTGGAGCAGGCGGGCCCCAAGCAGTTGCTGCCCGCCCTCGCCGCGCACCGGGTCTCGGTGCTGTTCACCGCCCCGACCGCCTACCGGGTGATGCTCGACCAGCTCGACGGTCACGACCTCTCCGCGCTGCGCCGCTGTGTCTCCGCGGGTGAGAACCTGCCCGTCGCGACCTGGCACTCCTGGCACGAGCGGACGGGTCTGCGGATCATCAACGGCATCGGCGCCACCGAGCTGCTGCACATCTTCGTCTCCGCCGCCGACGAGGCGATCCGTCCCGGCACCACCGGCGTCCCGGTCCCCGGCTGGCAGGCCCGGGTGGTGGACCGGGACGGCGAACCGGTGCCGGACGGCGAGCCGGGGCTGCTCGCCGTGCGCGGGCCGGTCGGCTGCCGCTACCTCGCCGACGAGCGGCAGCGGGAGTACGTACGGCACGGCTGGAACCTCACCGGCGACACCTATGTACGCGACGCCGACGGCTACTTCCGGTACGTGGCCCGCGCCGACGACATGATCATCTCCTCCGGGTACAACATCGCCGGCCCCGAGGTCGAGGACGCCCTGCTGCGCCACCCCGAGGTGGCGGAGGCCGCGGTGGTGGGCCGTGCGGACGAGCTGCGCGGCCGGATCGTGGCGGCGTACGTGGTGCTGCGCGAGGGCTCCACCCTGTCGGCCGACGCGCTGCGCACCTTCATGCGGGCCGAACTGGCCCCGCACAAATGCCCCCGCCTCATCACGTTCCTGCCCGCACTGCCCCGTACCCCGACCGGCAAGCTGCAACGGTTCCGGCTCCGTGAGGGCGAACCCGGTGCGGACTCCGGCGCACCGGGCCGAGAATGATCACATGGTCGAACCGCACACCCCCCGCTCACTGATCGTCACCCTCTACGGTGCGTACGGCCGCACCCCGGGCGACGCCCCGATGCCGGTGGCGGAACTCGTCCGGCTGCTGGGCGCCGTCGGTGTGGAGGCCCCCGCCGTACGGTCCTCCGTCTCCCGGCTGAAGCGGCGCGGACTGCTCGTCGCAGCCCGCACGCCGGGCGGGGCGGCCGGGTACGCGCTCTCGGCCGACGCCCGCCAGCTGCTCGACGACGGGGACCGGCGGATCTACCGGCATCCGGACCCGCGGATCGAGGACGGCTGGGTGCTCGCCGTGTTCTCCGTACCGGAGGCCGAACGCCACAAGCGGCATCTGCTGCGCTCCCGGCTGTCCGGCCTCGGCTTCGGCACGGCCGCGCCCGGGGTATGGATCGCACCGGCCGCACTGTACGACGAGACCCGGCACACCCTGGAGCGCCTCGGTCTCGCCCCGTACGTGGAGCTGTTCCGCGGTGACCATCTGGGCTTCGCGGCCACCGGGGAGTCGGTGGCCCGCTGGTGGGACCTCGACGCGGTGGCCCGGCTCCACGACCACTTCCTGGAGCGCCACGAACCGGTGCTGCGGTCCTGGGAGGCGCGTCCGGCCGGATCGCCCGTCCCGGAGACGGCGTACCGGGACTACCTGATGGCGCTGGACTCCTGGCGTCAGGTGCCGTACGCGGATCCGGGGCTGCCGAGGGAGCTGCTTCCGGAGAAGTGGCCGGGCGGCAGGTCGGCGGAGGTCTTCGGGCTGTTGCACGAGCGGTTGCGGGACGCGGGGGCGGAGTTCGTCCGTGGATGAACCGGCTGCCCAGGTGGTGGTGTGCCCGGCAGAATGCGGACACATGACCTGGACCTTCACTGACGACGTCGACGTGTTCCTCGACAACGCCGGGCCCTCGCTGGCCGCCCGCCCGGCCGAGAGCACGGTCGTGCTGACCGTCACCGCGGCCCTGCGCCGCCACGGCCCGCATGCCTATGGCGACCGGGCCCCGGTGATGGGCTGGTGGCGCGGTGCCGACGGCGAGGTGGCGGGCACCCTGCTGCACACGCCGCCCTACCCGGCGACGCTGAACGCGCTCTCCCCGGAGGCGGTGGGTCCGTTGATGGACGCCCGCCGGCTCACCCACGTCAACGCGGACCGGGCGACGGCACGGGCGGTGACGGCCCACTGGCCGGGACACCGTGTCGACGGGGAGCAGCGGCTCTACCGGCTGGGCGAGTTGGTCCCGCCGTCGCCCGCTCCCGGCGGCCGGGCACGGGCGGCGGCTCCTGCGGACCGGGAGCTGCTGCTGCGCTGGTACGCCGCGTTCGCCGTCGACATCGGCGGGCCGGGCGGGCACGCCGAACGTCATGGGCGGGCGGTCGACGAGCGGACGGCGGAGGGCCGGCTGACGCTCTGGGAGGACGACGGTGTTCCCGTGTCGATGGCGGGCATCTCGCCGCAGCTCGCGGGCACCGCGCGCGTCGCTCCCGTCTACACCCCGCCGGAGCACCGCGGCCGCGGCTATGCGGCGGCGGTGACCGCCGAGGTCAGCCGCGCGGCCCGGGCGGCGGGTGCGGACGAGGTGCTGCTCTTCACCGATCTCGCCAACCCGACGAGCAACGGCGTGTACACGCGCATCGGCTATCGCGCGGTCTCGGACCGGCTGGTGGTCAGCGCCGAGGGGGCGGGCGATGGATGAACCGCCCGAGCCGCTCTGGCTGGTCGCGGCGAACGTGGTGCGATGGCGGCGGTACGGGGATCTGGGGCAGGAGTTCCGGCCCGGCACGAAGGCGTTCCGGGCCGTGGCGAAGGTCTACGTCCTGGACACGTACCCCGGGACGGGGAACGAGCAGCTGACCGCGGTGGGCCACGGCCGGCACACCGGGCGCTGGATCACCATCGACACCGGAACCCGGCATCTGCACACCTTCCGGCCGCAGTTGGTGTACTCCCCGGCCGTACTCCGACGGTGTGCGGGGATGCTCCCGCAGACGCGTGAGGAGGCGGCGGAACTGGCGGAACGGCTGGAGCGCACCGCGCGCCTGGGGCGCCACACCCACCATGCCGCCCCGCACCCCGAGCCCTGCCTCTGCCACGAGTGCCTGCCGCTCAGTCCAGGGTGAGCCGCGGTTTCGGTGCGTCGGTGCGGCCGGCCGGCGGGGTCCGGCTGCCCGCGCGGTACGGGAGCGGCCAGGGCGCGCCCGGTCCGGAGTAGCTCTGGTCGGCCGCCGCGTGGAGCGTCCAGTGCGGGTCGTACAGATGCGGACGGGCCAGGGCGCAGAGGTCGGCGCGCCCCGCGAGCAGCAGCGAGTTCACGTCGTCCCAGGAGGAGATGGCGCCGACTGCGATGACGGGCACGCACAGGGTGTTGCGGATCCGGTCGGCGTACGGGGTCTGGTACGAGCGCCCGTACTCGGGCCGCTCGGAAGGGACGACCTGGCCGGTGGAGACGTCGATGGCGTCGGCGCCGTGCGCGACGAACGCGCGGGCGATCTCGACGGCGTCCTCGCCCGTCGTCCCGCCCTCGGCCCAGTCCGTCGCGGAGATCCGGACGGTCATCGGCCGGTCGTCGGGCCACCGTTCGCGGACCGCGTCGAAGACTTCCAGCGGGAAGCGGAGCCGGTTCGCCAGGGTGCCGCCGTACGCGTCGGTGCGGTGGTTGGTGAGCGGGGAGAGGAATCCGGAGAGCAGGTAGCCGTGGGCGCAGTGGAGTTCGAGGAGGTCGAATCCGCAGGTGTCGGCCCGCCCGGCGGCGGACGCGAACTGCTCGCGGACAACCTCCAGGCCGGCGTGGTCCAGGGCGTCCGGAATCTGGTTGACGCCCGGAGCGTACGGGAGCGGGGAGGCGGCGGCGAGCGGCCAGTTGCCGTCGTCCAGCGGCTTGTCGATGCCCTCCCACATGAGCTTCGTGGAGCCCTTGCGGCCGGAGTGGCCCAGCTGGACTCCGATCGCGGTGCCGGGTGATCCGGCGTGCACGAAATCGGTGATCCGGGTCCAGGCGGCCGCCTGCTCATCGGTGTAGAGGCCGGTGCAGCCCGGGGTGATGCGACCCTCGGGGCTCACGCACACCATTTCCGTCATGACCAGCCCGGCGCCTCCGAGAGCGCGCGCCCCGAGGTGGACGAGGTGGAAGTCGCCCGGGACGCCGTCGGTGGCGGAGTACATGTCCATGGGCGAGACGATCACCCGGTTGCGCAGCTCCAGGCCCCGCAGCCGCAGCGGGGTGAACATCGGCGGGGTGCCGGGGGCGCAGCCGAACTCGTCCTCGACGGCCGCGGTGAACGAGGCGTCGCGCAGCCGCAGATTGTCATGGGTGACGCGGCGGCTGCGGGTGAGGAGGTTGAAGGCGAACTGGCGGGGCGGCTGGTCGACATACGTACCCAGCTCCTCGAACCAGCGCAGGCTGGCCGCGGCCGCGCGCTGGGTCGACTCGACGACGGGCCGGCGCTCGCTCTCGTACGCGGAGAGAGCGGCGGGCAGTCCGGGCTGTTCCTCGATGCAGGCGGCGAGGGCGAGGGCGTCCTCGACGGCGAGCTTCGTGCCGGAGCCGATGGAGAAGTGCGCGGTGTGGGCGGCGTCGCCGATGAGAACGGTGTTCCCGTGCGACCAGTGCTTGTTGACAACGGTACGGAAGGTGAGCCAGGAGGAGTTGTTGGAGCGCAGCGGGCGGTGGCCGAGGGCGTCGGCGAAGATCTTGGCGCAGTGCCGGGTCGACTCGGCGGGGTCGCAGGTGTCGAATCCGGCCGCGCGCCAGACCTCTTCGCGCATCTCGACGATGACGGTCGAGGCATCGGGAGAGAAGGGGTAGGCGTGCAGTTGCATCACGCCGTACGCCGTCTCGGCGGTCTCGAAGCGGAACGCGTCCAGGGCGAAGTCGGCGGCGAGCCAGATGTACCGGCAGCGGTGGGTGGTGAGGCGGGGCCCGAAGCTCTCGGCGTGCGCGTCGCGGGTGGGGCTGTGCACCCCGTCGGCAGCGATCACCAGGTCGTAGGAGGCGGCGAGTTCGGCGGCGGGCGGCGCCTCCTCCCGGAAGCGGAGCCGCACCCCGAGGCCGGCGCAGCGTTCGTGCAGGATCTCCAGGAGCCGGCGGCGGCCGAGTGCGGCGAAGCCGTGGCCGCCGGAGGTCTGGGTGTGGCCGCGGTGGACGATGTCGATGTCGTCCCAGCGGACGAACTCGCGCTGGAGTGCGGCGTGGACGGCGGGGTCGGCGTGCTCGATGCCGCCGAGGGTCTCGTCGGAGAGGACGACGCCGAAGCCGAACGTGTCGTCGGGGGCGTTGCGCTCCCAGAGGGTGATCTCACGCTCCGGGCCGAGCCGCTTGAGCAGTGCCGCGGCGTAGAGCCCGCCGGGTCCACCGCCGATGACGGCGATCCGGCGGAGCCTGTTCGCCTCCCTGCCGGGGGGCAAGGGGCCGGGGAGCGGGACTTCGGGGGGGCTCACCCGGATCACCGGCCCTGCCATTTCGGCGGCCGTTTCTCCGTGAACGCGGCGTGGAACTCGGCGTAGTCCTCGCCGTGCATCAGCAGGGCCTGGGTGGCGGCGTCCATCTCCACGGCGGCGGCCAGCGGCATGTCGAGTTCGGCGGTGAGCAGCGCCTTGGTCTGGGCGAGGGCGAGCGCGGGTCCGTCCGCGAGGCGGCGGGCGAGTGCCGCGGCCTGCGCGTCGGCCCCGCCTTCCTCGGCCAGCTCGCTGATCAGCCCGATGCGTTCGGCCTCGGGGGCGCGGACCGGTTCGCCCAGCATCAGCAGCCGGGTGGCGTGGCCGAGGCCGACGACCCGGGGCAGCAGGTAGGCCGCGCCCATGTCTCCGCCGGAGAGCCCGACGCGGGTGAAGAGGAAGGCGAACCGGGCCGAGGGGTCGGCGACCCGGAAGTCGGCGGCCAGCGCGAGAACGGCGCCCGCTCCCGCGGCGACCCCGTGCACGGCCGCGACGACGGGGAACGGGCACTCCCGCAGGGCCCGTACGACCTGGCCTGTCATCCGGTTGAAGTCCAGCAGCTGGGCGGTGTCCATCGCGAGGGTGGCGCCGATGATCTCGTCCACGTCGCCGCCCGAGCAGAAGCCGCGCCCCTCACCGGCCAGCACCAGGGCCCGCACGGAGCGATCCCGCGCCAGCTCGGCCAGGAGGTCGCGCAGATCCGCGTAGGCGCCGAAGGTCAGCGCGTTCAGCTTCTCGGGCCGGGCGAGGGTGACGGTGGCGACGCCGTCCTGCGTCGTGACCCGTAGATGGCGCCAGTTCTCCGTAGGGGATGCGGAGCTGGGAAACGGGCTCATCGAGGGTGGTCCCCTTCGGCCGTCGGGCTGCTGCCTGACCACGAATTTATCACTCGTACGTGACTTCCGTCACGAGTACGCGATAAGCGGAGCGTGAACCGTAGTGACGAACGTCCCGTTCGTACCGGTCGGCAGGCCCTTGCCCGTGTCATGGGGATTCGTATGGTTGAAACCAAGAAGTTTTGAGCTCCGGAACCTTGAGCCCAGGACTGTTGACGCTCTCCCGAACGGAAGCCCTGCCGTGCCGCCCGATGTCCCCGCACCCGCCACCTGGCGTATCGCACTGCCGCACTCCGCGGCCGCAGTGCCGATCGCCCGCGCGCTGATCCGTGCGGTGCTGGCATCCATCGACTCGGACTCCGACGCCCCCGCCGACAGCGACACCGCAGAACTGCTGACCGCGGAGCTGGTCGCCAACGCCGTGGAGCACACCCCCGGCGACGAGCCCGTCGAGCTGGTGGTGGAGCTCCTGCCGACCGGGTGCCAGGTGGAGGTGCACGACGGCGATCCGGCCCCGCCCGGTGATCTCTCCCGCCCGGAGCCGGGCTGGACGCCCGATCCATGGCAGGAGCACGGCCGGGGGCTGCTGCTGATCCGTACCCTCAGCTCGTCCTGCGGTCACCGCACGACGGAGCGCGGCAAGGCGGTGTGGTTCACCCTGCCGTCGCGCACCCGCCCGACGTCCTGACCGGGGAGACCGCTCAGCTGTCCACCCGGCCCGCCAGCCGCGAACGGCTGCGCCCGTAGCCGGCGTACACCGCGGCTCCCACCGCCAGGAACACGGCGAACTGCACCCAGGTCGACCAGCCGGTCCCGTACATCAGATACACGCAGAAGCCGACGCCGAGGAGCGGGCTGAGCGGGTAGAGCGGGACCCGGAACGAGCCCTTCACCTCCGGATTGCGGCGGCGCAGCACGATCACGGCGACATTGACCGCGACCATCGTGGCCAGCGTCCCGATGGTGGTCAGGTTCACCACCACGTCGAGCGAGGAGAAGGCCGCCGGAACGGCGAAGACGCCGGCGACGATCCAGGTGTTGGCGACCGGCGTCGCGGTGCGCGGCGAGACCCGTTCGAAGACCCGCGGGACCAGGCCGTCGCGCGACATGGACATCAGGATGCGGGTCTGTCCGTACATCACCGCGAGGACGACCGAGGCGATGGCCACGATCGCGCCGAACGCGATGATCCCGCCGCCGACGGTCGAGCCGGTGACCTGGTCGACGATCAGCGAGAGCGCGGCCGGCTTGTCGGAGACGGCCTCCGGGCCGAGGGCGCCGATCGCGGCCAGGGCCACCGCGCAGTAGAGCAGCGTGACCAGGCCGATGCAGATCATGATCGCGACCGGGATGTTGCGCCGGGGGTTCTTGACCTCCTCGCCCGCGGTGGTAATGGCGTCGAAGCCGATGTACGAGAAGAACGCCAGCGACGCACCCGCGGTGACTCCGCCCGCGCCATGGGCCATGAAGGGCGTGAGGTTGCCGTGCTCGAAGGCCGTGAAGGCGATGACGCAGAACATGATCAGAATGGCGATCTTGAGAACGGCCATCGCCGCCGTGGCCCCGGCGCTCTCCCGGATGCCGCGCACCAGCAGCGTCGCGGCCATCATCACCACGAGCACGGCGGGCAGGTTGATCACACCACCGTCGCCGGGACCGGCGGAGAGTGCGGCCGGCAGCTGCCATCCGAAGAGGCTGTCGAGCAGCTCGTTGACGTACTGGCTCCAGCCCACCGCGACGGCGGAGACCGATACGCCGTACTCCAGGAGCAGGCACCAGCCGACGAGGAAGGCGGTGCGCTCACCGAGGGTGGCGTAGGCGAAGGAGTACGAGCTGCCGGACACCGGAATCGCGCTGCCCAGCTCGGCGAACGAGAACGCGGTGAAGATGCAGGTGACGGCCGCGAGGACGAAGGACAGCACGACGGCGGGACCGGCCTCGGCCACGCTGTCGGACAGGCCGACGAAGATGCCGGTGCCGACGACCGCACCGACCCCGAAGCACACCAGCTGGAAGAGGCCCATGGTGCGCTTGAGCCCGTGGCCCTCCAGGTCGGCGCCGGACTCGGCGATCAGCTGGTGCGGGTCCTTGACGCGGTGTGGCGGGCCGGGCAGGCGCAGGGGGCTCACGGCGGTGGTCTCATCTCTGGCGGTGCAGGTGGGGGGATGGTGCGGCGACGGCAGTGGGGGCCGGTCGCCGCACACGAAAATGGGGTTCGAGCGTGCGAGCTCGAACCCCACCAACGGGGACCATATTAGGCACCCGTACGCATGTTCACCCAATTAGGTGCATGACCATGCGTGACGACCGCGTCAGCGCGCGGCCAGCGTCGCCACCAGGACGGCCTTGATCGTGTGCATCCGGTTCTCGGCCTCGTCGAAGACGACGGAGTGCGGGGACTCGAAGACCTCGTCACTGACCTCCAGCTCGGTCAGACCGTGCCGGGCGTGGATCTCGCGCCCCACCTTGGTGCCGAGGTCGTGGAAGGCCGGGAGGCAGTGCAGGAACTTCACGCCGGAGTTGCCGGTGGCCCGCAGGACGTCCATGGTGACGGCGTACGGCGCGAGGGCGGCGATGCGCTCGTCCCAGACCTCCTTGGGCTCACCCATCGAGACCCAGACGTCGGTGGCGACGAAGTCCGCGCCGCGCACTCCCTCCGAGACGTCCTCGGTGAGCGTGACCGTCGCACCGCTGACCGCGGCGAGCTCACGGGCCTGTGCGACGACGGCCTCGGCGGGCCAGTAGGCCTTCGGCGCGACGATCCGCACGTCCATGCCCAGCAGAGCGCCGGTGACGAGGTAGGAGTTGCCCATGTTGAACCGGGCGTCGCCGAGGTAGGCGAAGGCCATGCGCTCCAGCGACTTCTCGCTGTGCTCGGTCATCGTGAGGACGTCGGCGAGCATCTGGGTGGGGTGCCAGTCGTCGGTCAGCCCGTTGAAGACCGGAACTCCGCCGTACGCCGCGAGCTCCTCGACGGCGTCCTGGCTGTCACCGCGGTACTCGATCCCGTCGAACATCCGGCCGAGGACGCGGGCAGTGTCCTTCACGGACTCCTTGTGCCCCATCTGCGAGCCGGAGGGGTCGAGGTAGGTGGTGGAGGCCCCCTGGTCGGCGGCTGCCACCTCGAACGCGCAGCGGGTGCGGGTCGAGGTCTTCTCGAAGATCAGCGCGATGTTCCGGCCGCGCAGCTGCTGGACCTCGGTCCCCGACTTCTTCGCGGCCTTGAGCTCGGCGGCCAGGGCGATCAGGCCGCGGAACTCCTCGGCCGTGAAGTCCAGCTCCTTGAGGAAGTGGCGGCCTGCGAGGTCTATGGCCATGGTGACTGCTCCTGGGTCGGACGGGGACGCATACGGTAACCCTGGAAGTCTATACGACGCAATGCATCGCTATACAGAGCGGTGGATCGCTGACCCGACCGCCTGCGGGACTGCCGACCTGCGGGACCGCCACCCGCCCCCGCCGCACGCTCCTCCTACACCGGATCCCGGACCACCGGGCAGCTCATGCAGCGGGGCCCGCCCCGGCCCCGGCCCAGTTCGCTGCCGCGGATCTCGATGACCTCGATGCCTTCCTTGCGCAGATGGGTGTTGGTGGTGACGTTGCGCTCGTAGGCGACGACGACACCCGGTTCGACGGCCAGCACGTTGCAGCCGTCGTCCCACTGCTCGCGCGCGGCCGCGTGCACGTCCTGGGTGGCGGTCAGGACCCGGATCGCGTCCAGCCCCAGTGCCTCGGCGATGGCGCGGTGCATGTGCTCGGGCGGATGGTCGGTGACCTTGAGATCGCGCGGCCCGTCCCCGGGTTCGATGGTGTACGAGCGGAGCATGCCCAGGCCCGCGTACTTGGTGAAGGTGTCCCCGTCGACCATCGTCATCACCGTGTCGAGGTGCATGAAGGCCCGGCTCTTGGGCATGTCGAGCGCCACGATCGTCCGGGCGGACCCGGCGTCGAAGAGACCGCGGGCCAGCATCTCCACCGCCTGCGGGGTGGTGCGTTCGCTCATCCCGATGAGCACGGCCCCCTGGCCGATGACGAGGACGTCGCCGCCCTCGATCGTGGAGGGGTAGTCGTCCTGGCCCTCCGACCAGTGGTGGAAGGCGCCCGCGTCGGGGCCCGTGAAGAGCGGGTGGTGGCGGTAGATCGCCTCGAAGTGGACGGTCTCGCGCTGCCGGGCCGGCCAGCGCATGGCGTTGATGGAGACGCCGTCGTAGATCCAGGCCGAGGTGTCGCGGGTGAAGAGGTGGTTGGGCAGTGGGCCGAGGAGGAAGTCGTCCAGGTCCATGACGTGGAAACGCACGGAGGTCGGCTCGCGGTACCGCTCCAGGAACTCCCGTTTCGTCATCCCGCCGACCAGCGCCTCGCAGAGGTCGGCCGTGGGCAGCTCCTCGAAGGCGGCCCGCAGGTGCTCGGTGGCCAGCGGTCCGTACTCCTTCTCCGCGAAGACCCGGTCCAGTACGAGCCGTCGGGCCACGGGAATCTCCAGCGACTCCCGGAGCAGGTCACCGAAGAGGTGCACCTCCACCCCGCGGTCGCGCAGCACGTCCGCGAAGCCGTCGTGCTCCTGGCGGGCCCGGCGCACCCAGAGCACGTCGTCGAAGAGCAGCGCGTCCTTGTTGCCCGGAGTGAGCCGTTTCAGTTCCAGATCGGGGCGGTGCAGGATGACGCGGCGCAGCCGCCCGGCCTCGGAGTCGACATGGAATCCCATGCCCTCATCCTCACCGCGCGGGACACCGTTCACCCGGCGAATCGCCAGCAGGTTCTGCGGGCGGGCCGGGACCCCTCACGGTCCCGGCCCGCCGGTGAGGCACTACAGCCGCGGGTCCACCGGCTCCGACTCCAGCGCCAGAACCGCGAACACCGCCTCGTGGACCCGCCACAGCGGCTCCCCCTCGGCCAGCCGGTCCAGGGCTTCCAGGCCCAGGGCGTACTCACGCAGGGCGAGCGACCGCTTGTGGCCGAGGAAGCGTCCGCGCAGCCGGTCCAGGTTCTCCGGGCGGGTGTACTCGGGGCCGTAGATGATCCGCAGGTACTCCCGGCCACGCACCTTGATCCCGGGCTGTACGAGGCGGTCCTTCCCGTCCCTGACCAGCGCGCCGAGCGGCTTGACGACCATTCCCTCGCCGCCGCGGCCGGTCATCTCCAGCCACCAGTCGATGCCGGAGCGGACCGACACCTCGTCGGCGGTGTCGACGACGAGCCGCCGGGTGACCTGGAGCAGACCGGTGGGGTCGTGCTCCACCAGCCGGTCCAGCCAGGCCAACTGCTCGTCGTGCGGTACGGAGGCGAGCGAACGGCCCTGCACGGCAAGGATCTGGAACGGCGCAAGGCGCACCCCGTCCAGGCCTTCGGTGCTCCAGCAGTATCGGCGGTAGGCCTCGGTGAACGCGGCCGCGTCCTCGGCCCGCCCCCGCTGCCGCTCCGCGAGCGCACCGACGTCGATGCCGCGTGCCTCAGCCGCCGCGAGCGCCCCGGTGGCGGCGGGGAAGACGGCGCCGGATGCGGCACCGACCGCCGCGTACTGCGAGCGGAGCAGTCCGGCCGCCTTCAGGGACCAGGGCATCAGCTCGGCGTCGAGCAGCACCCAGTCCGTGTCCCACTCCTCCCACAGCCCGGCAGCGGTGACGGCCGTGCGCAGCCGGCCCAGCACGGCCTCGGTGAGCGCGGGGTCGTCCAGGAACGGCCGTCCGGTCCGGGTGTGCAGGGCACCCGTCGGGCCGCCCTCGCCGAAGTCGCCGGTCCCGAAGCGCTCCCTTGCCGTGTCCGCGTCCCGGCAGACCAGGGCCACGGCCCTGGAGCCCATGTGCTTCTCCTCGCACACGACCTTGGCCACGCCGTCCGACCGGTACTGCGCGAACGCCTCGGCCGGGTGCTCCAGATACCCCTCCTCGTGCGAGGTGGCAGTCGGTGCCATCGTCGGCGGGAGGTAGGCGAGCAGCCGGGGGTCGACGGCGAACCGGCTCATGACCTCCAGCGCGGCCGCGGCGTTCTCCTCGCGCACCGCGATCCGGCCCATGTGCCGGGTCTCCACGACCCGGCGGCCCTGCACATCGGCGAGGTCGAGCGGCCGGCCCTCCCGGCCGCCCGGCGCCTCGGTGGTCAGCGGCTTCACGGGCTCGTACCAGACCTGTTCGGCCGGTACGTCGACGAGCTCACGCTCCGGCCAGCGCAGCGCGGTCATCTTTCCGCCGAACACGGCCCCGGTGTCCAGGCAAATGGTGTTGTTGATCCAGGAGGTGGTCGGCACGGGGGTGTGGCCGTAGACCACGGTGGCGCGGCCGCGGTAGTCCTCCGCCCAGGGGTAGCGCACCGGCAGCCCGAACTCGTCGGTCTCGCCGGTGGTGTCGCCGTAGAGCGCGTGCGAGCGGACCCGCCCGGAGGTGCGTCCGTGGTACTTCTCGGGCAGACCGGCGTGGCAGACGACCAGCTTGCCCTCGTCCAGCACGTAGTGGCTGACGAGGCCGTCGATGAACGCCCGCACCTGCTCCCGGAATTCCGGGTCCTTGGCGTCCTCCCGCTCCAGCTGCTCGATGGTCTCGGCGAGCCCGTGGGTCTGCTGGACCTTGCGGCCCTTGAGGTAACGGCCGAGCTTGTTCTCATGGTTGCCGGGAACGCAGAGCGCGTCGCCTTCCGCGACCATGGCCATGACGCGGCGCAGCACGCCGGGACTGTCGGGCCCGCGGTCGACGAGGTCGCCGACGAACACCGCCGTACGCCCTTCGGGGTGCGAGCCGTCCACGTAGCCGAGCTTCCCGAGCAGGGTCTCCAGCTCGGAGCCGCAGCCGTGGATGTCACCGATGATGTCGAAGGGCCCGGTGAGGTGGCGAAGGTCGTTGTAACGGCGCTCCAGGACCACTTCGGCGTGCTCGGCCTCCTCCTCGGTGCGCAGGACGTGGACCTTGCGGAAGCCCTCGCGCTCCAGGCCGCGCAGCGAGCGGCGCAGCTCCCGGCGGTGGCGGTGGACGACATGGCGGGGCATGTCGGCACGGTCCGGACGGGCCGCGTTGCGCGCGAGGCAGACCTCTTCGGGCAGGTCGAGGACGATCGCGATGGGCAGCACGTCGTGCTCCCGGGCCAGCTGCACCAGCTGGCGGCGGCTCTCCGACTGGACGTTGGTGGCGTCGACGACGGTCAGCCGTCCCGCGGCCAGGCGCTTGCCCGCGATGTAGTGCAGGACGTCGAAGGCGTCCCGGCTGGCGCTCTGGTCGTTCTCGTCGTCGGCGACCAGGCCCCTGCAGAAGTCCGAGGAGATGATCTCGGTCGGCTTGAAGTGCCTGTGGGCGAAAGTGGACTTGCCCGAGCCGCTCGCCCCGATGAGGACGACGAGGGAGAGGTCGGTCACCGGCAGGACACGCGCGGTGCTGCCGCCGGTGGTGTCACGGGTGGCGTCGCTGGTGCTGCCGCCGGTGGTGTCACTGGTGCTGTCACGGGTGACATCACTGGTGCTGTCGCTGGTACTGCTCATGCTGCCTTCGCCTCCTTCTCGGTCTTCGCGGTCTTGTCGGTCTTGTCGGGTGTCTCGGTCTTGTCAGCGTTCGCGGGCGCGTCGAGCTTCCCCGCCGCACCGGGCTTCTCCGCCGCGCCGGGCTTCTCGGCCGCGTCCGTCCTCTCGGTCCCGTCCGTCCTCTCGGTCCCGTCGGCCGCGGTCATCGTGAACACGGCCAGCTGGGTGGGCGGACCCACCTCGGGGTCGTCGGGGCCCACCGGAACGAACTCCACTCCGTACCCGTGCCTGACGGCCACTTCGCCCGCCCAGTCCCGGAATTCGGCCCGCGTCCATTCGAAGCGGTGGTCGCCGTGCCGGACGTGCCCGGCCGGGAGGGTCTCCCAGCGGACGTTGTACTCGACGTTCGGCGTGGTCACGAGCACCGTGCGGGGGCGGGCCACGCCGAACACCGCGTACTCCAGGGCCGGCAGCCGCGGCAGGTCGAGGTGCTCGACGACCTCGCTCAGCACCGCCGCGTCGTACCCCTTGAGCTGCTTGTCCGTGTACGTGAGCGAGCCCTGCCTGAGCGTCACGCGGTCGGCCTGCCGCTCCCCCATCCGGTCCAGCTTCAACCGCCGCGAGGCGATCGTCAGGGCGCGCATCGAGACGTCGACGCCGACGATCTCGGTGAAGCGCACGTCCTTGAGCAAGGCCTGCACCAACTGGCCCTGACCGCAGCCCAGGTCGAGCACCCGGCTCGCCCCGGCAGCGGTCAGCGCCGTCAGGATCGCGGCCCTGCGCTGCTCGGCGAGCGGCACCGGGCGCTCCTCGGTGTCGGCCGTCTCGTCGACGGCGTTGTCGATGTTCTCCACGTCGAGGTCGTCGGACTCGGCGAGCCGCACCAGTTCCAGCCGCTGCATCGCCTGCCGGGTCAGGCCCCAGCGCCGCGACAGATAACGGCTGGTGATCAGCTCCTGCTCCGGGTGGCCGGCCAGCCAGCCCTCACCCGCCCTCAGCAGCTTGTCCACCTCGTCCGGCGCCACCCAGTAGTGCTTGGCGTCGTCGAGTACCGGCAGCAGGACGTACAGCTGACGCAACGCGTCCGCGAGCCTCAACTCGCCTTCCAGTACGAGCCGTACGTACCGCGAGTCCCCCCACTCGGGGAACTGCTCGTCCAGCGGTACGGCCACCGCCTCCACCCGCGACCAGCCGAGCGGCCCGAAGAGCTTACGCACCAGCTCGGCACCACCACGGGCCGGCAGGGCGGGCACCTCGATCCGCAGCGGCATCGGCGCCGCTGCCCGCTCGGGCATCGTCTTGCAGGTGCCGCTCAGCGCGGACTTGAAGACGCTGCTCATCGCGACGGAAAGCAGCGAGGACGCGGCGTAGGGGCGGTCGTTGACGTACTGCGCGAGTGCCGCGTCGGGGGCACCGCCGCGTCCCTTGCCCTTGCCCCGCCGCACCAGCGCCACGGGATCCACCTCCAGCAGCAGCGCTGCCGTGCAGTGCTCCGCGGACGCCTCGGGATAGAAGACGTGCGCGGTGCCATGGGAGGTGGAATACGTCTGCGCCTTCTCGGGATGCTTGTGCAGCAGGAAGCCGAGATCGGTGGCGGGACGCTCCGGGGTGCCGGTAGTACTGATCGTCAGGAACACGCGTCCGAGTATGGTCCGGTTCATTCGCCCTCACCAGGCATTTTCACCCCCCGGGCTCGGTTGCCGTTCCTCCTTCGCCGAGCATCGCGGCCAGTTCCGCGATGGTCGCCGGACCGACGCGGCAGCAGCCGCCGACCAGCCGAGCCCCGGCGTTCCGCCAGGCCCCGACCCGGCCGGGGTCGAACGTGGCACCCCCGGCCCATCTCCTCCCCTTCGCGTCCCAGCGTTCCCCGCTGTTCGGGTAGACGACGACCGGCTTCCCGGTCGCCTCCGCAGCCACCCGGACCGCCCCGTCCGCGTCGGCCGGGGCGCAGCAGTTCACCCCTGCCGCCACCACCTGCACCTCTCCGTCGACGAGGGCGAATGCCTCCTCCAGCCGTTGCCCGGCCCTGGTCCGGTCGCCGGCCACGGTGTACGAGAGCCAGACCGGCAGCCCGCACTCCCCCGCCACCCGCAACAGCGCCTGCGCCTCGTCCGTGTCCGGCACCGTCTCCAGCGCCAGCACATCGGGGCCTGCGGCGGCCAGGGCCTCGATCCTGGGGCGATGGAAGCGCTCCAGCTCCCGGACAGTGAGCCCGTAGCGGCCCCGGTACTCCGCCCCGTCCGCCGTGACCGCCCCGTACGGGCCGACCGAGGCGGCGACCCAGACGTCACGGTCCACCGCCTCCGCCGCCCGACGGGCCAGCTCCACGCTGCGGGCGAAGAGCCCGGCCGCCTCCACCCGCCCGATACCGCGCTGCCTGAACCCTTCGAAACTCGCCTGATAGCTGGCGGTGATGAGCACCTGCGCGCCGGCCCGTACATACGCCCCGTGCGCCGCCTCGATCTGCTCCGGCCCGTCAGCGAGCATCCGGGCGGACCACAGCGCGTCGGAGAGGTCGCAGCCCTGCGCCTCCAGCTGGTTGGAGAGCCCCCCGTCGAGCAGAACCGGGCCCTCGTCGAGCGCGGCCGCGAGAGTTCCGGCGGGAGGCCCGGCGGATCGGCCGGGATGACGGGCGGGGGACACAGGGGCTCCTCTCAGTTGAGCTGGGACTGGACCTGCGACGAGATCAGCTCCAGGTGCTCCAGGTCGTCAAGGTCCAGTACCTGGAGGTAGATACGCGACGCTCCGATCGCGCCGAACCGGCCGATCTTGTCGACCACCTCGGCGGGCGAGCCGGCCAGTCCGTTCGCCTTCAGCTCCGCCACGTCCCGTCCGATGACGGCGGCCCGGCGCGCCACCTCCGCATCGTCCTTGCCGACACAGACGACCAGGGCGTTGGAGTACACCAGATCGTCCGGCCGCCTGCCCGCCTCCGCGGCCGCCGCCCTGACCCGGCCGAACTGCTTCTCGCTGTCATCCAGAGAGGCGAAGGGGATGTTGAACTCGTCGGCGTACTGAGCGGCCAGCCGCGGCGTCCGCTTCGCGCCGTGTCCGCCGATCAGCACCGGCACCTTGGCCTGCGCGGGCTTGGGCAGCGCAGGCGAGTCCGTGAGCTGGTAGTACGCACCGTCGTAGCTGAACGTCTTGCCGACCTCGGTGGCCCACAGACCGGTGACGATCGCCAGCTGCTCCTCCAGCCGGCCGAACTTCTCCTTGGGGAAGGGGATGCCGTACGCCTTGTGCTCCTGCTCGAACCAGCCGGCCCCCAGGCCCAGTTCGACGCGGCCGCCGGACATCTGGTCGACCTGAGCCACCTGGATGGCGAGCACACCGGGCAGCCGGAACGTCCCCGCCGTCATCAGTGTGCCGAGGCGGATCCGCTTGGTCTCGCGCGCCAGCCCGGCCAGCGTGATCCATGCGTCCGTCGGGCCGGGGAGGCCGTCGCCCTGTCCCATGCGCAGATAGTGATCGGACCGGTAGAAGGCATCGAAACCGAGGTCCTCGGCCGCCTTCGCGACGGTGAGCAGTGTGTCGTAGCTCGCCCCTTGCTGGGGCTCGGTGAAGATTCGAAGATCCATGCCTCCATCCTGCACCTCCGGACGCCCCGATTCCCCTCCCGCTGCCTTCTCCACCGCGCCGCGCCCCGGTCGTGCCGAGTGCCGGACGCGACGAGTGCCGGACGTGCCGGGTGCCGGACGCTCAGCCGATGTCGGTCGCGGGCCCCACCGGTCCGTGCAGCACACCGTGCGGGCCGTCGCGCTCCCTGCCGCGCTCCAGATCCTCCCGGTACTCCCGGTCGCGCTCGTCGAGAAGCCGGAGCATCCCGTGCACCCGGTCCGTCGACTCGTCGGCGGCGTCGATCGCCTCCATGCACTGCCAGTACAGGCCCTGTTCATCCGTCTCGCACGCCACTCCGACCAGGGCTATCCCCACTTCCCCGAGCAGCGCGCCGAGGCCGGTCAGGGACGCCCGTGGATCGGCGACCTCGGAGAGCTGCGCGGCCCGGGCCACACCGGCCCGCGCCGCCGGATGGTCCAGCGCCCCGTTGCTCCGCCCGCCGATCTCGCTGAGTCCGCCCGCCTCGCCCCTTAACTCCTTGGGGCCGCTCGCCGCCAGCCGGCTCCCGATCGCCTGCGCCAGCGCCTGGGCCTGCCAGGCCTCGGCGATGATGTCCGGCGTGCCCCGGCTCTGTGCCAGCGCCCTCCGGATGACTGCTACAAGCCGCTCCGCTTCCATCCGTCGCCCCCGTTCGATGCGAAAACCCACTCACCTCTTCCATTACCCACAGTGAGGGCGGTGGTACCGAAAGGCCAGAGGATTTCGGGAATCTGTGGACACCGAGTCGACTGTGAACAAGTCGATCACTCCGAAGAGTGACGGAGGGGAGGGTCCGCCGGCTCCGGCACCGGGAAGCGCCGCTCGTTCCGCTCGATCTTCGCCGCCAGGGCCGCCAGCGCGTCGATGCCCAGCACCTCGCAGAACTGCAGCAGGTAGGCGAGAACGTCCGCGACCTCGTCCGCGACCCTGGGCGCCGTTCCGGGGTCCTCCATGACGCGCGCCGACTGTTCCGGCGTCAGCCACTGGAAGATCTCCACGAGTTCGGCGGCCTCGACGCTCAGCGCCGACGCAAGGTTCTTCGGGGTGTGGTACTGCCCCCAGTCCCGTGCGGCCGCGAAGGCGGCGAGCCGTTGCTGGAGCGTCCGTACGTCGAGTTCTGTCACGGCCCCAGGTCTACCACTGCCGCCCCGGCGCCCTGCGGCCGGAATCTGCCCCCACCCGTGGAAGCGGCCCCCGCCCGTGGAAGCGGCCTCGCATGTGAAGGCGCCCCACCACCGGCGGCGCCCACCGGCACCGCCCACCGGCACCACCATCGGCCACACCACCAGCCACGGCGCCCGCGCGGGCAAACGGCATACCGGGCCGCACCCGGTCACGGCGTACCGGAGACGACGCCGTACCGGGTGCCGCGGCGCCCTCGGAAAGACCGGCTACGCCCCCGGTACGCCCGCCGCCGTCATGCCCTCGACCTCCATGCCGATGGGCGACAGGAGGAAGACGTTGCGGTCGACGCGATGCATTCCGCTGCCCAGACCGAAGACGACCCCGCTGGTGAAGTCGAGGATCCGCTTGGCCACGTCGGTCTCGGCGCTGGTCAGATCGAGGAGCACCGGAATCTGCGCGACCAGGTACTCGGCGACCTCGCGCGCATCCGCGAAGATCTGGACCCGCAGCACCACCATGCGCCGCTGCTCGGCACTCTCCCGCTCGTCCGGGACCGTGCGGTGGTCGACCCGGGACGGCCACTCGTTGCGGCCGCGCAACGGTACGACCTGGGCCAGCCCCTCCCACTGCTCGTCCGTGACGTCATACCTGTCGTACCTGCTCACCGGACCACCCCGTCTGTACATCGGTTGGCGTTGCGCCGGCTGCGCTCACTGTTCATCGGGCAATTCTCTCGCCCCTCACCCGTTCGGCCTACCAGCGACACGGTTCAGGAGCCGATCGGAACGGCCGGCTCACCCGCCCGGCCCCGGTCCGGGCCCGTGGACGCGGTGGTGTCCAGGGGTGTGAAACGTACCGGAAGGTGCACCAGTGCGCGGTGGAACGGACCGGGCCGCCACAGCAGTTCACCCACCGGAACGGCGAGCTCCGCATCGCACAGCTGGCTCGTCAGCTGCTCGATCGCGGTCATCGCGATGAGCAGTGCGGGCTGCTTCGCGGGGCATCGGTGGGGCCCTGCCGACCAGGCGAGATGGGCGCTGCCCCCGGACCGCACAACGGTGTCCGAAGTGGCAGGTGCGGACTGGGTGTTGGCTGCCCCGAAGGAGACCAGGACGAGCTGTCCGGCGCGCAGCCTGACCCCGTGAAACTCGGTGTCGTGGCGCGGGTAGTGCGCCGCCAGATTGGCGATCGGCGGATCCCTCCACAGCACCTCGTTGATCGCCTCGTGGGCGGTCATCGCACCCCTGTGCAGCGAGCCCGCGTACCGTCCGTCGGTGAGCATGTGCAGGATCGCGTTACCGATCAGGTTGGTCGCCGGGTCGTGGCCCGCACTCATCAGCAAAGTGATCTGACGCACAGTCTCGTCGTTGTCGAGACGCGCCGGATGTGCGAGGAAGTACGAGGTCAGATCGCGACGCGGCCGGGCCCGCCGGTCGGCGACGAGGCGCGTGACGACATCGACGAGGTCGGCGTACGCGGCGGCGGCGCCCTGGGCCGAGTTCATCATGCCGCCGACGCCGTCGACGATGCGTTCGCCGTCCTCGGGATCGACGCCGAACCAGGTGACGAAGACGTGCAGCGGGAGCAGCCGGGCGTACTGGGCGATGAGATCGCCGCTGCCGGTGGCGGCGAACTCACCGATGAGCTGCTGGGCGACCCTGGCCACCTCGGCGCGCAGGATGTGCGGTTCGATCAGGGCCAGGGTGTCGTTGATCGCGTCGCGGTAGCGGGTGTGCTCCGGGCCGTCGCTGAACAGCGCGGTGGGGCGGTGTCCGAGCACGGGCAGCACCGGCGAGTCCGCGGGGACCGTCGCCTGCCAGGTGCGGGGATCCTTGCTGAAGGTGTGGGTGTCCCGCAGCAGGTCGACGGCCGCCTGGTAGTCGGTGACCAGCATCGCCTCGACGTCGGGGGCGATCCGGACCGGTGCGAGGGCGCCGTGCTCGCGCAGTCTGCGGTAGTGGCCGTGCGGGTCGGCCGCGAAGTCGGGGCCGTACAGCGCCAGGGACGGCGGCGGCTGCGGATGCGATGTCATGACGGGTCCTCGGGCTGCGGCAGTCGGGTCAGCACGTGTTCGGCCAGTGCGATCAGGGCGTCGATGCTGCCGCGTCGCCCCCTCGCGTCGCACTGGATCAGCGGGGTCCCGGCAGCGAGGTCGAGGTGTTTGCGCAGGACCTCGTCGCTGTGGGCGGGGGCATCGGGGAAGCGGTTGACCGCGACGGCGTACGGCAGTCCCTGTTCCTCGACCATGTCCATGACGGCGAAGGAGTCGGCGAGCCGGCGGGTGTCCACCAGGACCAGCGCGCCCAGGGCCCCGCGCGCGATGTCCTCCCAGAGCGGCAGGAACCGCTCCTGGCCCGGCGTGCCGAACATGTAGAGCACGAGGTCGTCCAGGACGGTGAGGCGCCCGAAGTCGATGGCGACCGTGGTCGTGGTCTTGTCGGGCAGCCCTGCTGTGTCGTCGAGCAGGGTGCTGGACTGGGTCATCGCCTCTTCGGTGTGGAGCGTGGGGATCTCCGAGAGGGTTCGGATCAGGGTCGTCTTGCCCACGCCGAAGGGACCCGTGACGACAAGCTTCATCAGGGTCCGGGCGGTAGCCGGCAGATAGCCGACACCCGTCCGGTCAGTGGAGGGAGCGGAGTCCAACGAGCAGCCTCTCGACGAGCGACCGGTCGATCTCCCCGGCACTGGGTATCGGCGGTCGCGTGAGCAGAAGTCCGGCGGCCGCGAGGTCCGTGGCCAGGAATACGGTGGCGCTGACCGGCAGGTCCAGATGGGCCGCGCACTCCACGACGGTGAGGGCGCCTGGCTCCAGCAGTCCGCACAGCCTGCGCTGCTCGGAGCCGGTGTCCTGCGGCAGCGCCTCCTCGGTCCGCACGAGCACGGCGAGGCGGTCGAGCGTGGGACCGGTGGGCCGGGACCGGCCTCCGGTGACGAGGTAGGCGGGGATCAGACGGCGTCCTGGGCCGGCGGTCATGGCCGTGGGGAGGTGTCCGGTTGGCGAGCGGGCGCGTGCATCGCCCGCGTCAGCGCGGTGACCTGCACCTGCATCTGGTAGGCGATGTCACCGAGTTTGGCGCCGGGTTCAGCGAACAGGGCGAGCGTGGTGTTCTTCCCCGCCGGTACGACGATCGCGAAGCCCAGGTCCGACTCGACGACGGTCTGGGCCAGTTGCGGGGACTCCGCGTTGGTGAAGGCGGTGGTAAAGGCGCGGGCTGCGGCGTGCAGCGTGGCCGTCATCGCGGCGACCCGTTCGCCGGACGCCCGGTCGAGGCCGGGCGAGGCGCCCTCGACGAGACCGTCGCCGGTGGCGACCACGGCGTGCTGGACTCCGGGCAGTTCCAGCAGCGGGGTCAGCACCCATGCGAGGTCACCGGTGGTGGGAGTAGGGGCGCTCACTTCTCGTCGTCTCCTTGCTCGTCCTGGTCGCCCAGGTGGTCGTGGCCGTCCGAATCCGGTGCGGGGGCCCGCCCGGCGACGCTCCTGCCGATCAGGGTGCCCTGCTGGAGTGCCGCCCAGGAAGACTCCGCCTGCTCAGGTGTACGGGACACCTGTCCGGCGGCCGGGGCGGCGGGGGCCGTGGCGGCCGGCGCGGGACGCGGCGCGCGGCGGCGCCGGCTGGGCAGCCCCGAGGGCCCCGAGGCTGCCGCGGCGGGCTGCGGTGCCTCCGGTCCGGGTTCCGCGGGACCGGCCGGACGGTCCGGGGCAGGGGCCGCCGACACGGGCACCGGGGCCAGGACGGAAAGGGTGTGGTCGTCCTCCAGCACGGTCAGCAGGTGCGCGGGGACACGCAGGATCGTGCGCATGCCGCCGAACGGCGAGGCCTCGATGTGGCAGTGGAAGCCGTACTGCAGCACCAGCCGGCCGACGACCGCGAACCCGGTCTGCGGAGGGTCGCCCAGCTCGGTCAGGAGGACCTCGGAGGGGCCCGCCAGCAGGGTGCGGGCCCGGTCGAGCGCATCCTCGTCCATGCCGATGCCCGCGTCGTCGACCACCAGGAACGCTCCGCGGCCGCCGCTCTGCTGGACCGTCACCTGCACGTCGGTGTCGGGGTGCGAATAGGCGGTGGCGTTGGCGAGCAGTTCGGCGAGCGCGATCGCGAGGGGTTCGGCGGCCCGGGCCGCGAGCGCGAGCCGCTCGTCGCGCAAGTGGTTGGCCACCTTGATCCGCTCGTAGCCGGCGACCCGGGACTGAGCGCCGAGCACGATCTCGACGAGGGGTGAGCTCTGCCGGGCGAGGCCGGGCCATGCGTCGCAGAGCACGGCGGTGGCCTGGGTGCGGCGCAGCGCGAGTTCGTTGCGGAAGTCCAGTTGCAGGATGCGCGGGTCGTCGTACTCGTGCTGGAGCTCGTGCAGCAGTTGCTGGGACTGGTTGAGCAGGGACTGGATCTTGGCCGAGGTGCCGCGCATCGCCGCTCGGGCGGCCGCGTCGACGCGCTGCCGTTCCTCCATGACCGCGGTCCTGGCCGCCTGCACCGCCTCGGTGAGCAGCCGGGCCGCGCCGCCGTCGACCTCGGCCGCCTCGCGCAGCCCGGGGACCTGGGCGCTGGGGTGGGAGAGGGCGAGCGCGGCAGCCGGAATCCGCTTGCGCGCCAGCTGCCGGATCTCGTCGACGAGGGCGTCGGTGCGCGCCTCCGCGGCCTTCGCCTGGCGTTCGGCCAGTTCGGCGTGGGCCACGGCCAGCTGTTCCGAGCGGGCGGCGTTGTACGAGCGCACCGCCGTCGTCACAGCGACGACGACGGCGATCACCGCCACGATCCATCCCATGCCGTTACCGCGTTTCTGTCGTCGGGTCGGTCCTGTGGCCGGGGTGGCGAAGGACCGGGCGGTCAGCCCGCCCGGACTGCCGTCCCACGGGCCTGCTCCACTTCTTGTGCCACCGTCGCGACGTCCGTCATCACCTGGAGCACGCTGGGCAGTTCGGAGCCGTCGAGCTGTCGGTACTCGCTGCCGATCGTGACCACCAGCCGCTCGGGGAGGCCCAGTTCGGGATGGCGCCCCTCCCCGATCACACGACGGGCGGCCTCGATGGCGGGCACCCCCGCGGCGTGGAAGGCGTGGGCGCGCTCCCGCACGTACTCCAGGTAGACGATGTGGTCGCGTACGCCGGCCCGGTCCAGCACCGGTCCGTGGCCCGGCACGACCGTCTCCGCACCGGTGGCCAGCACCTGTTCGCAGGCCGCGATCACATTGCTCAGCGGGCCGGCCCAGTGGATCGGGTGGTCGCCCGGCTGCTGCGGGGTCGAGGAGAAGATGATGTCGCCGCTGAACACGGCGCTCTGCTCGGGCAGGTGGACCATGAGGTCCCCCGTCGTGTGCGCGGACGGCAGGGCGGTGATCCGGACGGGGAACTCTCCCAGGGTCAGTTCGAGCTCCCCGGTGAAGTAGGTCGTCGGCCGGACCGGATCGGTCTGCGACCAGTCGAAGGGGCCGAAGTGGCGCCCGAGGTAGGCGCCGAGCGCGGTGGCCGGATCGCTGCCGTTGACCAGGGCGTGCTGCTGTTGCGGAGTGGGCTCGTAGTGGATGTGCTCCCGGGCCTCGCGGGTCGCGATGATCTCCGCGTCCGGCAGCACTCCGGCGCCCCAGAAGTGGTCCCCGTTGGCGTGCGTGACGATCACGCGGTCGATGGAGACGCCGTCGGGCAGCAGCTTCGTGCTCTCGGCCAGGAACTGTCCAGCAAGCACCGTGTCGTACGGGGTGTCGAACCAGAGCGCGCCACGCGGTGAGACGAGCAGGCCGCAGTTGGCCAGGCCCCAACCCCGTTTCGGCGGGAGCCATGCGTACAGGCCCCGGCCCAGGTCAACGACGTCTCCACCTGTGATCGACATGGACGCGATTATGCCGACCGGTTTCCGGTCTTGCGTTCGAACCCGGCCACGACGGGCCGCTGTTGGCGTGAAATCGACTGCCCGCCACTTCGGAGGCCGCCGACTGGTGACCGTCCGAGAGCAATCGAGCCGGGAGCCGCAGTGCGACAACGGAACAGTTCATGAGAATTCCCCCGAATACCTACTCCCTCATCACCGATGCGCAGCGGACCGACGTCAAACCGGCAGAGGCTGATTACCCACCGAGCATGGCTGAAAACAGACGCCGAAAAGCCCCCGGCCGAGACCGCTGGAGGCGGCCCGCCGGGGGCTTGTGGCTCACTTCCTAGTAGGTCACGGGCACGTTCCACTGCTGGTTGGCGCCGCCGTGGCAGTCCCACACGTCCAGCGCGGTCCCGTCCGTGGTGGCGCTGCCCGGGGCGTCGAGGCATCGGCCCGACGCCTTGTTGACGAGTGCGTGCGTGGAACTGTTGTAAGTCCACTGCTTGGCCGGATCGGTGACGGCTCCGCCTGTCCCCGTTCCCGCACAGTCACGTACCCGTACGGCCGCGCCGTTGCCCGTGCCGTCTGCGGTGAGGCAGTAGTCGGACGGCAGCCGCAGTGTGCCGTCGGCCGCTCTCACCCAGGCCTGGTTGGCGCCGCCGGAGCAGGTGTAGAGGTCGGCGACGGTACCGTTCGAGACGCCTCCCGCGGCGTCCAGGCACTTTCCGGCCAGTCCGGTCACCGGGCCGCGCACCGAGTTGCCGATCGCGAGGTTCTGCACCGTGGAGCCGGCGACGACGTCGGTCCGGGTCGTGGATGCGCACGCGTTGCCGCTGTTGGACGTGCCTGAGACCGCGCCGGTGACAGTGCCGCCGTTGCCGGTGGGCGTCCCGAAGCGGGCGTCGCTGAACGGCTGGTCGTAGCAGTTGGCGCGGGAGTCGTTCCATTCGAAGTACTCGGTCCAGTCGACCATCCCGGTGGGCGAGATGGCGGTGGCCGGGGTCTTGATGGTGCCGAGCTTGTACGAGGTGCCCGCGGTGGTGTCCGCGACGGTGGCACCGAACCAGCCGTCGCCCTCGGCCGCGACCTTGAAGGTGTAGCGGTGGCCCGCGGTCCAGGCGAGGTTCATCCGGCAGCTCATGCCTTCGCCCTCGCCGCCGAAGCTCTCGCACCAGCTACCGGTGGAGCCCGCCTTGGCCTCGGAGACGTCCCAGACGGAGAAGAGGAGCACGCGGCTCTTCCCTCCGTTGGACTGCATCCCGATGTACGCGCCGTTGCCCTGGTCGAAGCCGAACTGATGGCTCCAGAAGACGTTCGCCTGGTATCCGGGATCGTGCAGGACGGTGGTGGACCAGGTGACGTCGGTCAGCTTCGGCGCACCGGAGAAGGAGTAGTTGGTGTAGGTGCCGGGAGTCGTCCCGATACCTGCTGCCTGTGTGGGGGCGGCCGTGCCGAGCAGGGCCAGAGCGGCTGCCGCGGCGGTGGCGGTGAGGGTTCCGAACAAGTGGCGCAGAGTCATGCGGTGCACCTGCTTCTGATGGGGGGACGGGGATCGTTTCGCATGCACCGGCTCGGTGCGTTTCGTGCGGTGAAACCCGCCGGACAGGGCCGTGGCCCTGTCCGGCCTTTCCCGGTCAGATCCTCAGGAACGGACCTGCCCGCGTTCGAAGTACGCCACCAGCTCGGGGTCGAGGGCCGGCACGTCGTAGGGCGCACCGCCCTCACGCAGGGAGCGGGTCGCGAGGACACCGGCGGCGACGCTCATCCGGGCGGCGACCGGCGAGGTGTCGGTGACGCCCCCGTCGCGCACGAACCGGCAGAACTCCTCCATGATCCGGGTGTCGCCGCCGCCGTGCGAACCGCCGGCCTCCGGCACCCGGTAGGTGATGTCGGCGTCGGCGCGGTATCCGCTGGGTCCGGTGTTCCAGACCTTGACCTCGTCACCGGGGCTGTCGCCGAAGTTCTCCAGCCGGCCCTCGGTGCCGATGACGGTGTAGTTGCGCCAGTAGTCCGGCGTGAAGTGGCACTGCTGATAGGCGGCCACGACGCCGTTGTCGAGCTGCATGTTCATCACCGAGACGTCCTCGACGTCGACGATGTGGTGCAGGTCCTTGCGGGCCGTCGGCGGCCAGTCGAACTCCCGCAGCCAGTTGTCCGGGCGCGGGGTGTCCGCCTCCCGGCGCGGCAGGCCGCCGTAGACGAGCAGGTCACCCAGCGCGTTGACCCGCCGGGTGTAGCCGCCGGCCAGCCAGTGCAGCACGTCGATGTCGTGCGCGGCCTTCTGGAGGAGCAGACCGGTGGTCCGGGTCCGGTCGGCGTGCCAGTCCTTGAAGTAGTAGTCCCCGCCGTAGCCGACGAAATGGCGCACCCAGACGGCCTTGGGCTCCCCGATGTCGCCGCGGGCGATGATGTCGCGCATCAGCCGCACGACACCCATGTGCCGCATGTTGTGGCCGACGTAGAGCCGGGTCCCGGTCTCGTACGCGGCGCGCAGGACGTTGTCGCAGCTCTCGACGGTGATCCCCAGCGGCTTCTCCACGAAGACCGCCTTGCCGGCGCGGAGTGCGTCGATCGCGATGACCTCGTGGGTGTCGTCCGGGGTGGCGATGATGATCGCGTCGAGATCGTCCCGGTCGAGGAGCAGCTTGTAGTCCTCGACCGCGACATCGGTGCCGAAGCGCTCGGCCTCACGCCGGCGCACCTCGGGGTCGAGGTCGCAGACGGCGGTGATCGCCGACCCCTGTCCCGGGTGGTGGGCTGACATCGCGATGGAACGGCGCAGGCCGAGTCCGATGACACCGAGTCGCAGGTCTGACACGGGAGTCCCTTTCTCTGGGGGGTACGGCGGAGGGTGCGGGCGGAGGCTACTTGCCGGCGAGCGAGGCCTCGAACTCGGCGCGCATCTTGTCGCCGCCGCCGGAACGCCACTTGCTCAGCTGTTCCTTGTAGGCGGAGATCGGCTTGCGGCCCGCGATGATGTCCAGCTGGACATCGGCCATGGCGGTGGTGAGCGAGGGGCTCTTGCTGGTCGACGTGTCGGAGAAGTGCCCGCTCGTCGGGTTGGACTGGCTGATCTTGAGGAGCTCCTGCTGCCAGCCGTGGATGTTCCCGGCCAGCTCGGCCTTGCCCGGCAGGTAGACGTACTCGGGGCCGGCGGCGAGGAAGGCCAGCGGCATGGCCGTGGTGACCGCCTCGGAGTTCCCCTTGGCCGTGAGCTGGATGTCGCCCTTGGCCGTGCGGGTGAAGTGCTTGCCCTCGATGCCGTTGTCGAGGAAGAGCCGCTCCTCGGTCCCGAAGGGCGCGGCCAGGTAGTCCATGACACCCAGCAGCATCTTCACGCGCTCGGCGTCCGCCTTCTTGTTGATGGCGGTGTAGCCGACCGAGCCGTAGCCCATGTTGTACCGGGGCTTCGCGCCCTCCTTCGCGGCGAACGGCACGATGACACCGAACGGGAAGTCGTACGTCTTGGAGTCGACCAGGAAGCTGGGGAAGGACTGCACATAGGCGCCGAGGCTGCCCTGCGCCATCTTCTCCATCGTCGTGCTGAGGTTGGGGTCGGGCCAGAACAGCCCGGCCTTCGCCACCTTGACCCCGAACGCCAGGGCCTCCTGGTACTCCTCCGTCTCGTACATGTGCGTCAGCTTGCCGCCCTCGAGCCGCCAGCCGCTGGGCGCGCCGAACCACTGGCCGAACTGGCCGACGTGATTCACGTACGCCGGCTCCAGGACGTACTTGTTGCGCTTGGGGTCCGCGAGTTCCTTGCCCTTGGCGAGGAAGTCCTCCGCGCTGCTGAACTCGGCGCCGCCGACGGGCTTCCAGAAGTCCTGGTTGACCACATAGACCTGGCCCATCGAGCCGTAGGCCACGGTGACGCCGCGGATCTTGCCGTTGATCACGGCGGTCTTCCAGGCGGTGGTCGGCAGGTTCGCCAGGTTCGGGTACGCCTTCACCGCGTCGCCCGAGAGGTACGGGGTGAGGTCGTGGAACTTGGCGTCCAGCAGCTCTGGCACGCGCTGGATGCCCTGGTTCGGCGGGAACCACACCAGGTCGGGTATGTCGCCGCCGGCCATCATGGCGTTGAACTTGGTGAGGTACGCGTCGACGCCCTGGTCCACGACGATCGTCATGTCGAACTGCGCCCCCAGGCGCTTGTTGAGCTCCTGCCAGTAGGCGTTCTTGGCCTGCGGCGGGGCGGGCGTGGTGAAGGTCTCGGTGAGGGCCGTGATGCGGCTACCGTCGCCGGGCGCCTTGACCACCGATGTGGTGAGGGCCTTGGGGTAGCGGAGGTAGGTGGCGTCGAGGCCCGCTGCGTTGCCCGCCAGGTCGGCGGGGGCGGTCTGCGCGGCCACGTACGTCGGCAGCTTGAGCCTGGCCGACGCCTTCGCGCCGCCCTTGCTGACCGTCGCGCCGCTGCCACAGGCACTCAGCGTGGACAGGCCGGCCACGGTCAGGCCGGCGATTCCCGCGGCACCCATGAAGCCGCGCCGGGACAAGTTGGTGGACATGGTGCTCCTAGAAGTGTGTGGCCTGCTGGGCAGTGGCGGGGCGGGCGGATCAGCCCTTGATCGCCCCGGTGAGGACGCCCTTGACGAAGAACTTCTGCAGGAAGGGGTAGACACAGAAGATGGGCACGATGGCGATGATCAGCACGGCCATCTGCAGCGAGGTCGCGGGCGGCACCGCGTGGACGCCCATGGCCGACGCGTTGATGCTCTGCCCGTTCAGCACGTAACTGCGCAGGATCACCTGGATAGGGAACTTGCTGGAGTCGTTCAGGTACAGCACCGCGTTGAAGAAGCTGTTCCAGTAGCCGACCGCGTAGAACAGGCCGACCACTGCGAGAACCGCCTTGGACAGCGGGAGGACGATCCTGAAGAGGACCGTGACCTCACCCGCCCCGTCGATCCGCGCCGCGTCGTACAGCTCCTCGGGGATGCTCTGGAAGAAGGAGCGGACCACCACGATGTTGAACGCGTTGAGCAGGACCGGAAGGATCAGCGCGGCGTAGGTGTCCAGCATCTTGAACTGCTGGACTGCCAGGTACGTCGGGATGATGCCGGGCGCGAAGAGGAAGGTGCCCAGCACCAGCAGCAGGATCGGCTTGCCGAGGACCGTGCCCGGGCGCGAGGTGCCGTAGGCGATCATCACCGTGCACGCCAGGCTGAGCGCCGTGCCGATCAGCGTGATGCCGATGGACACCAGGGCGGCCTGGGTGACGACACCGCCGGAGAGGATGACCCGGTAGGCCTCCAGCGTCGGGTGGTGCGGCAGGAGTACGTAACCGCCGTTGGCGTTCAGCTCCTCGCGGCCGGCGAGGCTGGTGCCGATGGCGAGGACGAACGGGTAGAGCACGATCACGGTGAGGACGACCAGGGCCGCCGCCTTCGCGCCCTGTCCGTACCAGTGGGGGCGCTCCATCCACGGCGGCCTGCCGTGGGTGACGCGGGGGCGCGAGGCGCCCCGGGGGCCGAACCGGGCGCGGCGCAGCCGGGTCGCGACGGACTGCTGACTCATCGGTACACTCCCTGCTCGCCGAAGCGGTGGGCCAGCTTGTTGGCGGCGAGGATGAGGGCGAAACCGATGACGCCCTTCATCAGACCGGCGGCGGTGCTCATTCCCCAGTCGCCGTCGACGACGCCGTGGAAGTAGACGTAGGTGTCCATGACCTCGGAGGCGTCCGGGCCGACGGCGTCGCGCTGCAGGATGATCTGCTCGAAGCCGACCGAGAGGATGTCGCCGAGCCGAAGGATCAGCAGCATCAGGATCACCGGCCGGATGCCCGGGAGGGTGACGTGCCAGATCCTGCGGAGCCAGCCGGCGCCGTCCATCGCGGCGGACTCGTACTGGCCCATGTCGATCGAGGCGATGGCCGCCAGAAAGATGATCGTGCCCCAGCCGCAGTCCTTCCAGATGGCCTGGGCGGTGATCAGCAGCTTGAACGTGCCGGGGTCCGTCATCACGTTGCCGATGCTGACCCCGTGCTCCATCAGCAGCGTGGTGACCGAACCCGCTCCGCCGAGTACCTGCTTGAACATGGCGACGACGACGACCCAGGACAGGAAGTGCGGAAGGTACACGACGGTCTGGATGAACCGCTTGATCTTCTCGCTGATGAGCGAGTTGAGCAGCAGGGCCAGGGCGATCGGCGCGGGGAAGTACAGGAGCAGCTGGATCGCGGTGATCTGCAGCGTGTTGGAGACCGCGCTCCAGAACTCGGGTTCGGCGAGCAGCGCGCTGAAGTTCGCGAGGCCGACGAACGGGCTCTGCTTGAAGCCCAGGAACGGCTGGTAGTCCTGGAAGGCGATGACGTTGCCCGCGAGCGGCAGGTAGAAGAAAAGCGCAAAGTACAGCACGCCAGGCAGACAGAGGAGCAGAAGCGTCCTGTCCCGTTTCAGGCGGTATCGGAGCGGCTGCCGTATTCGGGGCTTCCCGCCCTTCTTCCCGGCGGGGCGGTCCGCGTCGTCGGGGTCGCGGGGCTGCGGTTCGGGCGACCGCACGGCTGTGACCGGCACATCTGCCATCGTCACAGGCACCTCCAGGGCTGATGGAGCGAGAGAACGTCCCGCAGACGCGGAGGCGGCGCGCACCGGTTCGGGTGCGTCCGCAGCTCCTTCGCGGCGACAGCCCACATAGTTCACGACCACACACCGCCATGGCAAGAGTTGTTCATTTCACTGAAGTAACGAACATCTATTGGCATGGAAAAGTCGACGCAAGCACAACGGAGGGTCAAGCAGGGATGCGAAATCGGCACACAAGCGACGCAGCATCCTCGCTATCCGGCCCCGAAAAGGGCTGCGACACCGTCAGGAGCGGTACTCCGGTGCGTGGTTGTGATCAGTTGGCGAAGATCACAAGCAGCTTCACGCACCGCGAAACCTCTCGGGCCCGCGCGTGACTGCGGGCCGCCACACGAGATGTGGCGGCCCGCAGTCACGCATGGGCCCGGTACGGGCCGTTCGGTCCGGGTCAGACCGCGATGACGGTGACACCCGCCTCCGCGAAGCGTGCGGCCGCCTCGGAGGTGACACCCTTGTCGGTGACCAGGAAGTCGACCAGCCCGAGGTCGCAGACCCGCGCGAAGGCCCGCTTGCCGATCTTCGACGAGTCGGCCGCCACCACCACCCGCTGGGCCTGCTGGGCGAGGAGCCGGTTGATGCTGGCCTCGCCCTCGTGATGGACGTACGCGCCGCGTTCGGTGTCGATCGCGTTGACGCCCAGCACGGCGACGTCCAGCGTGATCTCGCCCAGCACACCGCTGGCCAGCGGGCCCGTCAGCTCGTACGACTGGGGCCTGGCCACGCCGCCGGTCACCACTATCTTGATCTGTGGCCGGATCACCAGCTCGTTGGCGATGTTGAGGGCGTTGGTGACGACCGTCAGGGTCGGCTGGCCGGACGACCCGCCCGCACCTTCACCCACCAGGTCGGACCGCACGGCGAGCGACCGCGCCACCTCCGTGATGGTGGTGCCGCCGGTCAGCCCCACCACCTCGCCGACCGCGACCAGTTCGGCGACGGCACGGCCGATGGCCTGCTTCTCCGGAGCGTTGCGTCCCGTCTTGTAGCGCAGGGCCAGCTCGTAGCTGACGCCGTGCGCGACCGCGCCGCCCCTGGTACGGGTGAGCAGCTGCTGCTCGGCCAGCTGGTCCAGGTCGCGGCGGATGGTCGCGGCCGACACGTCCAGAGTCCTGGCGGCGTCCTCGACGTCCACCCGGCCGTGCTTGCCGACGAGTTCCAGCAGTTCGTTCCACCGGGTATCCCTGGACAAGAGAAGTCTCCTTACGGGCCCGGTCTGCGAGCACCCATCCCCTCGGGCGCGATCACCGGACACGCGCAAGCGTCGCACAAGGCTCCGACGAGTCAAGCCGCATGCACGCTGAATGCTTGATAATGCTTGCTCATTGCGAGTAACGTGCGTAAACGAGCATCCAACCCTCAGTACGGAGTGCAAAAGTGTCTTTTGTCGAGATCGAGACAGCCAGTCAGCCGGACTGCTGGCGCCGCGCCGCAGACCTCGCTCCGAGCCATGCCGCCGCGCTGCCCGCCCCCGGCGAGCGCATCGCCGTGGTCGGCTGCGGCACCTCGTTCTACATGGCTCAGGCATACGCCTCGCTCCGCGAGGAGTCCGGACAGGGTGAGTCCGACGCTTTCGCCGCCTCGGAGTTCCCCGCCCGCCGCCGCTACGACCGTGTCGTCGCCCTCACCCGCTCGGGCACGACGACCGAGGTACTCGAACTGCTCGACCGGCTGCGCGGCACGACCCCCACGGTGGCCATCACCGCCGACCCGAACACGCCGGTGATGACGTCCGCCGACGCCGTCGTCGTTCTCGACTTCGCGGACGAGCAGTCCGTGGTGCAGACCCGGTTCGCCACCACCTTGCTCACCCTGCTCCGCGCCCACCTCGGTCTGCACACCGACGCCGTGGTCCGCGACGCGGAGGCCGCACTGGCCGAGCCGTTGCCCGAAGGGCTGCTGGACTGCACCCAGTTCACCTTCCTCGGCCGCGGCTGGACGGCCGGCCTCGCCAACGAGGCGGCACTGAAGATGAAGGAGGCCTCGCTGTCCTGGACGGAGGCGTACGCCTCGATGGAGTACCGCCACGGTCCCATCAGCATCGCCACCACCGGCACCGCGACCTGGACGTTCGGCGCCGCCCCCGAGGGACTGCGCGAGCAGGTCCTCGCCACCGGCGCCCGCTGGGTGGAGAGCGGCCTGGACCCGCTGGCCGAACTGGTCCGCGTCCAGCGCCTGGCCATCGCCCGCGCCGCCGCCCGCGGTCTGGACCCGGACAGCCCGCGCCATCTGACCCGGTCGGTGGTCCTGGCGGACGCCTGAGCCGAGCCGGATACCGAGCGGGACATGAGGATCGCGGAACGCGCGGTGCAGGCCGGACCGGGGGGCGGTGCGGACGCCTGGACGGGCTTTCTCGCCACCCCCGAGCACGGCGGCTGTACCGGCGTACTCGTCCTCGCCGGGTCCAGCGGGCGGATCGAGGACGCGCGGTGCCGGCTGCTGGCCCGGCACGGCATGACCGCCCTGTCGATCCAGTGGTTCGGCGGCCCGGGACAGCCCCCGGGCATCTGCGAAGTCCCGCTGGAGACCTTCGTGTCCGCGATCGAGTGGCTGCGAGCGGCGGGGGTGCGCCGTATCGGCGTCCTGGGCACCTCCAAGGGCGCCGAGGCCGCGCTGCACCTCGCCGGTCTCCACGACGGCGTCGACGCCGTCGTGGCGCTCTCACCCACCTCGCTCACCTGGGCGAATGTGGGGCCGGGCCGCGACGGCAGGACGCGGCCGCACCGGTCGTCCTGGACCTGGCGCGGCAAGCCGCTGCCGTTCGTCCCCTACGACGACGCCTGGGTACCCGTGGAGCCGGACGGAGAGCCCGTCTCGGTGCTCGGCTGGTACGAGCAGAGCCTGCGGACCGCTGCCGGCCGTGTCCCGGCCGCGTCGATCCCGCCGACCGGGCCCGGCACCGGGCTCGTGCTGGTCGCGGGCGGCGACGACCTGATGTGGCCCTCCCTGCGGTTCGCCGGGGAGCTGGCCGCCCGTCGCAGGGCGGCCGGTCTCCCCGTACGCCTGGTCACCCGTGCCGACGCGGGACACCGCCCCCGGCTGCCCGGCGAGGGCCCCGCGACCCCGTCCGACCGCTTCCGGTACGGAGGTTCACCCGCCGCCGACGCCGCACTCGGGGCGGCCGCCTGGCCGCACGTCCTCGCTGTGCTGCTCGGCACGGGCCACGGAGCCCCGCGGCCTCAGGACTCCTCGAAGTAGACGTCCAGGACCGCGTCGAAGCCCTCCGTCCACTCCTGGAGGCTGCTCCTGGCGGGTGCCTCGACCTCGGCGTTGAACCAGCGCTGGGCCGACACGTGGACCGTGATCGTGAACCGGCGGCCGAACCGGGCCGGCTTCAGCTCGACGGCCCCGATCTCGTCCCAGTGGAAGTCGGCCGCCTGGTCGTCCAGCGTGAACCGGATACCCTCCCGGTCCGCGGAGATCGAACCACGTCGGTCGCTCACTTCGAACGACGGGCCGTCGGCGGCCCCGTCCTCGGACGCAGGGCCCTCAACCGCCCCTGCCACGTTCTCGTTCTCGTCCTCCTCGTCGTCCGACGCCGTTCCGGCGGCGGGCTCGCCGTCGGGCACCGCGTCCTCGGATGCGGCCTCCACGACGGCATCTTCGGGCGCGGCATCCTCGGGTGCGGGCTCCTCGGTCTGCTCCGGGTCCTCGTCCGCCTTCGCGACGGTTCGGGGGGCCGTGAGACCAGGGATGTACGCCGGGTCTGTCCCTGCGGCGTACGCGGGCTGAGTGTTCGAATCTATGCGCTGCTCCACGGCGGGCAGTATGGCCGACTAACCTGTACGGGGCCAGTGAGGTCGTCGCGCGCCGCCACCTCCCCGGGACCGGGGACGCGGCAAAGGGCGGGCCCAACCGCTCGGCCCGCCCCTCCCCCCGTTCCTCTTCCCCCGCTCCCCCTCGCCCCGTTGGTCAGCCGGTGGCGCAGACCTCGTCGCCCAGGGCGAACGCGGCCGGTTCGGAGTTACCGCCCGTCAGGGTGCCGGTGAAACCGAAGCCCACCGAGGCCCCCGGCACCACCTTGCCGTTCCAGGAGATGCTGGCGGCCTTCACCTTCGCCCCGTCCTGTGTGGGCGTCGCGTTCCACATCTGGGTGACCTTCTGGCCGTCCGCGAACGTCCAGCCGAGCTGCCAGCCGTCCAGAGCCGCGGTCCCGGTGTTGGTGAGCGTCACATCGGCCTGGAAGCCGCCCGACCACTGGTTGGTGACCTTGTACGTCACCGAACAGGCAGCGTCCCCGGGCGGGTTCCCCGGGTCGGTGCCGGGGTCCGTGCCCGGATCGGTCCCGGGGTCCGTGCCGCCCCCGTCACTGTCCGAGGAGTCGCCGTACATGATTCCGCGCCCGTTGGTCGAGACGTACACCCGCCCGTAGATCCGCGGATCGCCGGTGATGGAAGCGCCGATCCAGCCCCACTGATGCGCGTCGTCGTTGATCCGGGTCCAGGTCGTACCCGCGTCCGTGGAGCGGAAGACACCACGCACGCCGCCGATCTTCGCGGTGACGAAGAGCGTCTGGTACGAAGCCCCCGCGGCCGCCTTGCCGAAGCCGACCGAGTCCGCCTGCTCGACCCCGGACAGCCTGGTGAACGTCGCACCCGAGTCGGTGGAGTGCCACAGTCCGTAGGCCCCGGTCGTGCTGCCGCCCGCGAGCCACACATCGCCCTCGGTACCGGGCACCGCCTTGAAGCGGACGTTGCCCTCGGCGGGCAGACCGCTCGACGCCTTCGCGGTGAAGGTGGCGCCGCCGTCCGTCGAGACGTAGAAGGTGCCGGCCTTGTACCCGTAGAACTTCTTCGGGTTCCTCCGGTCGGACTCGACGGCCGCCCCGGCCGGTATGCCGGTGGACGCGGACCACGAACTCCCGTACCCGGTGGTGTGCTGTACGCCCACGCCCTCCGGGCTCCACACGAACCCGCTGCCGTCGGCCGCGGCCGCGACCGTGCCGCCGCCGGTGACCCCGGAGGGCTCGGAACCCTGGAACCAGTTGGACCCGTTGTCAGTGGAGAAGCCGATGTGCGGGGCGGCGTCGGCGCTGCCGACCCGTACGACCGTGTTCGGGCTGGTCTCCGCGAAGTCGAGGCTGGTGGTCGAGGTGAGGTTGGGCGAGGTGAACATCATGCCCGGTACAGCGTCGAGATCAGTGTGGCGAAAGCCCCCGATGTCGCCGAGCGCGCTGAGCAGCGGGGCCCCGGACGGCGGGCTCGCCAGGTCGTTGACGGCCGTCTCCTCCAGGCCCTTCACCATCGGGGTGATCCTGAACTGGCTGCCGGAGTCCCAGTTCTTGAGGTTCTCCGTGCCGTAGATCGTGGCACCGGTGCCATACATCATCCGGTTCGAGTCGAACGGGTCGATCTCCAGCGCCTCCGTCATCCAGCCCAGCTTGGGCGAGGTCTCCGGCGGCGTCGGACTGGCACCCCAGGTCAGCCAGGGCACGGAGGAGACGTCCTGGGTGAAGCGGTTGGTGCGGTTCGGGTAACTGCTGTAGTCCCAGGCCTGCGTCCAGGTCGCCCCGCTGTCGGTGGAGCGGAAGATCTGGGTGTCCGGCCACCAGGAGCTGTACGCGGTCGCCATCAGGGTGCCGGGCTGCTGCCGGTCCACGGACAGTCCGCTGAAGCCGTAGTAGGTGTCCGCCTCGGCGACCGGGCTGACGTCCTTCCACTCACCGGTCGCGGTGGTGTAGCGCCAGATCCGGCCCTTGCCGCCGTCGTACGGGCCGCCGGTGTCACTCAGCGTCAGATACAGATAGCCGCCCGAGGAGTCGAGCACCCCCTTGTGGGCCAGGTATCCGGTCGGCTGTCCGGCGATCCGCGACCACGTGACGCCACCGTCGGTGGAGCGGTAGACGGTGTTCTCCTTGTCGGCGACCCCGACGTAGATGTCCTGCGTGGTGCTGCCCGCGCTGCCGCTGCGCTCGTCGAAGGTCACCCAGACGATGCCCTGGTTGTCGTTGCCGTATCCGCTGGTGTCGGTCGGGTCCTGGGAGTAGTTGCCCGGGTTCGGGAAGGCCGTCACCTCGGACCAGGTCGCCCCCGAGTCCGTGGAGCGCCACAGGCCCTTGCCGCTGGGCGCACCCAGGTACAGCACGGAGTTCTTGTTCGGGTCGACCGCGAGGCGCTCACCCATGCCGCGGCCCGGCATGTTGCCGCCCAGCTTGAAGGGGAGGGTGCCGGCCTTCCAGCTGGCGCCCCGGTCCGATGAGCGCAGGACCGCACCGTTGGTCGGATCCCAGCTGTTGGTGTACGTGCCCACCGCGGCGTACACGTTGTCCGGGTCGGCAGAGTCGGAGGCGAGGCTCACCACGCCGGACCAGCCCCAGTGGTCCCAGTCCACCCAGTCGAGCAGCGGTGTCCACTGCTTGCCCGCCTGGTCCCAGCGGTAGGCACCGCCGATGTCGGTGCGGGCGTAGGCGAGGTTCTTCTCCGACCGGTTGAAGACGATGCCGGGGACGAAACCGCCGCCGTCGATGCGGACGTTCTTCCAGTCGTACGTGTCCGCGGCCAGGGACACATCGGATGCTTCGGCGGCCGGTACGGCAGCGTTGGCTCGCGCCGATGCCGGGGCGCCGGTGGCGAACAGGCCTGCGGTGAGAGTGAGTGCCGCCAGGAGGGCGGCAAGGGGTCTAGCGCTTGAGCGCACGGAAACGTCCTCTCCGAACGAGACCGCCGACAGCGGCGGTACAGGGCGGGTACAGATGTGGGAGCGCTCCCATTCGCGTCCCGATGGTAGCGGCGCGGGCTCGCCGGGAGAAGGGTGAAGGGCAGGGTTCATCGGATGACTTCGCGACCCACGGAGAGACCATTGCGGCAGCGTCAGGCAATTCACCCGCAACACTGCCGCCGAAGCTTCGGGCGGTCGGCCCACCACTTCAATACCTGTACGGGGCAACGGCGTTGGGATTTTCGACCCTCACGCACAGGCGCCCTGGGATCCCCCCACCGCCCCCGGTTCGGCGTCGGTGAGGCCGGCAACCGGCCAGGGAGGCCGCCGGGCTGGACGATCCTCAACGATGTCGTACGGCAGGGGCGATTAGGGTTCCTCCGGGGACATGCGTGCAAGTGGGGGCTGTGAATGGCTGAGGGCGCAGTGATCGATGCGGTGCGGCGCGGGGACGCGGAGGCCGTACGCAGGCTCCTGGAGGCGGGCGCCGACCCGGAATCGGCCGACGCCCGGGGCGTCCCGGCGCTCTGCCTGGCCATCGCCGCGTTCGACGAACCGGTCGCCTCCACCCTGACCGAGGGAGGCGCCGATCCGGAACGGCTGCTCCCCGACGGAACCACTCCCCTGCTCCGAGCCGTCGACTGCGGCACGGTCTCGGTCGTTCTCGCGGTGCTGCCCGGTCTCGGGGAGCACCTCGGCGAGACCGAGCGGGCTGAACTGCTGGCACGCGCGCGGCACTGGCACGAGGCAGGTGTGGTAACCGAGTTGCGGCGCAGAACGGGCGACCTGGGCCCGCCCTGCCGGATCCGTGTGCGGGACGGCGACTGGTGGACCGACTACGACGAGATCACGCTCGGCGGACTGACCGTGCGCGACGGGCACGCCGCGGTTCTCAGCAATCTGGAAAGGTGGTTCGGGCAGCGTCAGTCCGTCGATGAACTGCTCGGACGCGCCCTCGCGCATCCCGACCCGGAGCACGCCGACTGGTCCGAGGCCGTGGGTGTTCTCGCCGACCGGACCGACGAGGAGACCTGGGCGGCCGCAGCGAGGCTGCGGTCCCACCCCGAACCCCTGCACCGGATGTTCGCCGCGGACGTCCTGCGCGGCATCGTCCAGAGGGAGGCGGTGGCCGATGCGCGGCCGGTCGTGTTCGAACCGCGGGCACCGGAGATCTTCCTCCCGTGGGCCGTCGGAGAGACGGACCCGGCCGTCCTCCGTCCCGTACTGCGTGCACTGTCCGAGTCCGGCTCCCCGGACCCTCGGGTCGAGGCGGTGGCTCTCTCCTACGTCACCCACCCGGACGCGGAGGTGCGGCACTCGGCGGCCTCGGTCCTCCAGCGATCCGAGGGGTCGTTCTCCCTCGCGGCGCTGCGGGCACTGTTCGTCCTGACGCGGGATCCCGACAGCGACGTACGGGCACACGCGTGTTCACTCCTTGCCGGTCATCAGGGCCACGCCCAGGACATCACGGACGTACTGGCCGAACGCCTCGGCGACGAGGACCAGATGGTGCGCATCTGGGCCGTGTACGGGCTGGCCGAACGCGACGACCCACGTTGTCTGGAGGGCAACGAGCACGAGGGGCCGGTCGACTGGCGGTCCTGGCCCAGCACCCACCTCGTGGACGCCAGTTGGCAGTATCGGCGGCGGATGGGCGGTGGAGCGGGATCCGGCGGACCTCAGGCCGTGCCGGACGCCCGCCCCTGACCCATGGGACGGGAGCCGACCCGCTGTCGCGGCTGACCCCGCGCGGGCGCACCGTCCTGGAGGCGCCGGCACAGGGCTGCACGAATGCGGCCATCGCCCGGAAACTGCACATCTCGCCGAGCGCGGTCGAGAACAACCTGAACACGGTCTTCGACAAGCCGGGGCCGGCGCACCGCACCGGCTGCAACCGCCGGATCCCTGCCGTGCTGCGCCACCTGGAGGCGTGAGGGCCCCGGGCTCACGCGTACCAATCGGCCATCCCGGGCGGGTCGCACAGTTCGAGCACCACCTCACCCGCCTCGGAGGTCATGCCGCCGACGGGCCGGACCCGGTCTCCGGCGTTCACCAGGTGCGGAGCGGCGCCCACGATGCGGCACCGGTACACGAAGCCTTCGGGGAACCGGACCAGGGACTCGTTGCGCATGACCCGCGAGTAGCGGTTCACGACGCTGGACCGTACGACGACACCGTGGCCGTCGCTGTGCTCCGCTTCCAGATCGCTCGACGCGCAGACGGGGCACAGGAGTTTACGGAACGAGGCGGTGCCGCACCACCGGCACACCTGGTACACCAGACCTTCCGTGCTGCGGGGCCCCGCTGCGTCGCGAGCAGTGGGTTCCACGTCGATTCCGGTGATGGACACGTCTCGGCCTCCCGCGCTCGACTCGGCGCGCCGCACTTCCGGCGACGGCACATCGGCACCGTATGGCACTTAGTTCCATGAAGTAAAGGTACTGAGTGCCGGGAAGAGGTGAACCGCTGAGTGAACTACCTCTCAGTGGTGCCTTGTTCCTCGCCGAATGCCGATTCGATGCGCTGCACGACGCGCCACATCGGGGCGCCCTTCGGTGCGATCATCACGATCACGTCGTCCTCGGTGGCGGGCGCGGGCGGGCGATCGGCCGCCGCCCCCCATACGGAACGGACGAGTTCGAGCGCCCGGTCGACCTCGGCGCCGGCATCGCCCCGGCCGCCCGAACGCAGCCAGGACCGCAGCCCGTTGTTGTGCGCCGCGACCACCGACGCGGCGATCACCTCGGCCCGCAGGGCCGCGTCCGGGGCGCCGTCCCACCGTCGCTCCAGATACCCGGCCATGGTCCGCTCGTAGCGGCGCACGACGGAGAGTTCGTAGGTACGCAGGCCGGGCACTTCCCGGGTGAGCCGGTAGCGCTGCACGGAGAACTCGGGTTTCTCGGCGTACATGCGCAGCACCAGCCGGGCCGCATCGCACACCGCCTCCACCGGGTCGCCCTCCCCCGCGGCCTCCAGGAACGCGGTCATGTCCGCGAGGCACCGCTCGTGATCGGGGAAGACCGCGTCCTCCTTCGAGGGGAAGTAGCGGAAGAAGGACCGCCGCCCCACCCCGGCGCTGGCCACGATGTCGTCCACCGTGGTCCGCTCGAACCCGCGCTCCATGAAGAGCGCGAAGGCCGCCTCGGCGAGCACGTCACGCATGGGGGGCTTCTTGGCCGGCCCGCGGTCATCGGTCATGCCGGGAAACGTAGCACCGGAACGGCATATCCGGCACTGCGTACCTTTACGAAGGGTACTGGGTACCATAGGATCGCTGCAGAGACACCACGAAGTACAGGAGAGCCGGCGTGAGCTTGAGGATCGTTGTCTGTGTGAAGTACGTGCCCGACGCGACCGGTGACCGGCATTTCGCCGATGACCTGACGTTGGATCGTGAGGATGTCGACGGGCTGCTGTCGGAGCTGGACGAGTACGCGGTCGAGCAGGCGTTGCAGATCGCGGACGCGGCGGACGATGCGGAGGTCACCGTGTTGACGGTGGGTCCGGAGGATGCCAAGGACGCGTTGCGCAAGGCGTTGTCGATGGGTGCGGACAGGGCTGTTCACGTCGAGGACGACGGTCTGCACGGCACGGACGCGGTGGGTACGTCGTTGGTGCTGGCGAAGGCGGTCGAGAAGACTGGTTATGACCTGGTGATCTCGGGGATGGCGTCGACGGACGGGACGATGGGTGTGGTTCCGGCGCTGCTCGCGGAGCGGCTGGGTGTGCCGCAGGTGACGTTGTTGTCGGAGGTGTCGGTCGGGGGCGGGGTCGTGAA
>NZ_JBIUUC010000011.1:0-285745 GCF_044742205.1 Streptomyces sp. NPDC087901 | reverse complement strand
ACTACGGCGTCGTCGGTGACCTCTTCAATGTCGTCCCGCAGCTCACCGACGAGGTCACCGCCCGCAAGGGCTGACCCGGCCGGGCAGCACACGGCACAACAGCAGGACCCGCAGTCCGGGGCCGCACGGTGAACCCACCGCGCGGCCCCGCACCGTTGCCCCCTGTCCATCGCGTTCTCGCCCTCCACCCGTTCGGCCCCGCTCACCTGGTCGGGTGGCAGGAGCCGAACAGGGCTGAGGGCGAATCGGCATGGTCGGCATGGTCGCAGCCCTTACGGCCGATGACGACGACCGGGGAACCCGGCTCTTCGCCCTCGCCGGGGTGTCAGCCCAGCAGTTCCTCGACGAGGTCGGCGGCCCGTGGGGTGCCGCCCTCGGCCCGCGCCTCGGCACGCAGCCGCGCCGAGCGGCGGGCGGCCTCCGGGTCGGCGACGAGTTCGGTGAGGGCGGTTCGCAGCGCCTCGGCGGTGGCGTCCGCGGTGTCAATGCGGCGGGCTACGCCCAGTTCCACGAGCCGGTCGGCGTTCATGAACTGGTCGGCGCCCTGCGGGACGGCGATCATCGGCACTCCGGTGTACAGCCCCTCGGCGCTTCCGCCCATCCCGGCATGGGTGACGAACGCGTCGGCCTGCTCCAGAATCGCCAACTGCGGCACCCAGGAGTGCACTTCGACATTGCCGGGGATGGTGCCGAGCTCCGCCCGGTCGGTGTGCCTGCCGACCTGGAGCACGACGTGCCAGCCGGGCAGGTCTCCGTACGCGGCCAGGCACTGGCGGTAGAACTCGGGCCGGTCGGTGTACGCCGAGCCCAGCGAGACCAGCAGCACGCGCTCCGCGCCCGCGGGGCGGGTCCAGGTCTGCTCGGCGGCGCGTCCGCCGAAGCAGGGGCCGACGAACGTCACCGTGTCCGTGTCGACGTCCGCACCGTGCGGCTGCATCGCCCGGGGGATCAGGGCGAGGGTGTGCGCGGGACGCCCGGAGAAGGCGTCCATGTCGGTGGTGGACGCGCCGCCGTCAGCGAGCCACCGGGTGAACCTCGCCCGGTACGCGTCGGCACCGGGCAGCCCCCACATGTGCGCCGCCACGTCCTGTTCGTAGCTGTTCCAGGCGACGAACGTCGGGGACAGCTGCATCAGCGGGCGCTTCTGGGACTCGGCCAGCGCACGCGCGGCGTACGCGCCGATGTCGTACAGGTAGAGGTCCGCGGGATCGTCGTCGTAGAAGGCCCGCAGCTGCGGGAGGGCCTGGACGGCGTCGTCGAGGAAGAGGCCCATCGCGCCGATGGCGTCGTCGGGCCAGTTGTTGTCGGCGACCGGCAGGACGGAGCCGTACGGGACGAACTCGGCGCCGGTGGCCTCGATCCGGTCGGCCACCACCGGGTCGTTGGCATACGTCACCCGGTGGCCACGGGCCACCAGTTCGCGGATGACCTCAAGGCTCGGCAGGACGTGGCTGACGGCAGGGATACCGACCATGGCGATGTGTGCACGGCGACGTGACATGGAAGATCACTCGATTCAGGTCTGCGGCGAAAGGGACACGGCGAACCCGTGCGTCGGCCGCCCCGGCACAGAGGCCGGTCGTGGGCGCGCACAGGGCATGCCGGACGGAGACGGGGCGCTGCCCCGTCCCGCGTCAGCCGTAGAGCTGCTGGAAGAACATGCGAAAAACCATATCCGGCGCTCGGGCCCGCCGCACCTGGATTTCGGCGGGCCCGGTGCGCGGCAGCCGTCACTCGGACGGGGCGGCGGCCTCGAGATCGTCGACGGTGCCCGACATGATCGTGCGTACGTGGGCGGTGATGTGCTCCGCCGGCCAGTCCCACCAGGCCACGGCGAGCAGCCGGGCGATGTCCCCGTCGTCGTAGCGGGCGCGCAGGAGGCGGGCCGGGTTGCCGCCGACGATCCCGTAGTCGGGCACATCCTTGGTGACCACTGAACCGGTGCCGATGATCGCTCCGTTTCCGATCCGCACCCCGGGCAGCACGGTGGCGCCGTGGCCGAACCAGACGTCATGACCGACGACGGTGTCCCCCCGGTTCGGCAGTCCGGCGAGCAGGTCGAAGTGGTCGGCCCACGAGCCGCCCAGGGTGGGGAAGGGGAACGTCGAGGGCCCGTCCATACGGTGGTTGGCGCCGTTCATGATGAACCGCACCCCCGTGCCCAGGGCGCAGAACCTGCCGATGACCAGCTTCTCCGGGCCGTAGTGGTAGAGGACGTTGCGCGTCTCGAACGCGGTGGCGTCGTCCGGGTCGTCGTAGTACGAGTACTCCCCGACCTCGATCAGCGGGGACTTCACCAGGGGTCTGAGCTGCACCACCCGCGGCTGGTCGGGCATCGGGTGGAGCACGGTCGGATCGGCCGGTACGGGCATGGTGCGCGATTTCCTTCACGGGTGACGGGCAGGGGGCCGGATCCCATGATCGTGTCACCGGCCCCGTCGCGACACCGGTTTACCGTGACCGGGCACCGGAATCACGACTGCCGGGCGGACCGGAGGTCCGCCCGGCAGGTCCGGGTCGAGAGTCGGGCGTCGGGCGTCAGGGCTGGAGCGGCATCGTCCAGCAGTTGGAGGATGTGCCCTTGCCCGAGAGGCGGTCGGTCATCCAGGAGATCGCGTCACCCTGATCGGTGATCAGCGGGACCAGGTGGTTGGTCAGGAGCTTGTCGCCGAGGTTCGGCAGAACGATGGCGTCGTAGGTGACGTCGGCACCCTTGCGGCACCAGTCCACGGCCAGTTGGCGCGCCTGGGCGTGGGGCACGATGTCGTCCTGCACACCGGTGGCCAGGCGCACCGGACCTGCGGGCTTCAGCGCGCCTATGCGCTGCCTGTCCAGGGCGGCCTGCGCCCTGGGCTCGGCGGCGATGACGTCACCGAGGGACTTGCCGCTGGTGGTCCACTTGGTGCTCTTGGTGAAGCCGTAGCCGAAGATCGCGTCCCCGACGCACATGGTCGAGGCGTCCTTCAGCGCGGCCCGGCCGGCGTCGTTGACGTTGGCCTCGATGACGTCCCTCAGATCGGGATCGGCCTGGGCGAAGCCGTTGATCGACCAGGCCAGGGCGCCGGCGAGGGCGCTGCCGTCGATGCCCTTCATGACCGCGGTCAGATTCGCTGGCGGCGCACCGGCGTAGGTGCCGGCGAGCTTGACGTCGGGCGCGTAGGACGGCTGGAGTTCGGCGGCGGACGCGCTGGCTCCGCCGCCCTGGCTGTAGCCGTACAGACCGGTGCGCGAGTCGGGCGCGATCGAGGTGCCGGGCAGCCGGTGCGCGGCGCGGGCCGCGTCGAGCAGGGCGTGCCCCTGGTCGAGCCGGTTGACGTAGGTGTGGAGCCGGTCGGTCGTGCCGAGACCGACGTAGTCGGTGACCACGACGGCGACACCGGCGGAGAGCAGCCGGTAGACCGCCAGGGTCTCGTAGCCGACCGACACGGTCTCGCCGCTGAGGGTCAGCGGGTACTGGAGGGTCATGGAGGGCGCGCACTGGTCGCCCTGACCCACGGTTCCCGAGGCCAGCGCCACCAGCGGACGCGGGCCGGAGCCCTTCCAGGCGGCGGACGGTTCGATGTAGGCGCCGGTCACCGCGACAGCCTGCCCGCCCGAGTCGGTGGAGCGGTACATCAGCCGGGTCGCCCTACCCGGCATCGGCCGGCCGTCCAGGCCCGGCAGACTCAGACCGAGGGGCAGCGGCTCGTGACGGATCACCGCGCCGTTGGCGGAGGGCAGTTCGGCCGGCGGGTTGTAGAAGTCGGGGATCGTGACCCCCCGGGACACCACGGGCTGCGACCCGTCGGTGGCGGACGCGGGTGCGGCGTACGCGGCCACACAGGCCGCCGCGGTCACGGCGACCGCCACCGCCCGCAGGCCACGGGGGCGTGGCCCGCGGGCGGGGGAAACCATGGGGGACGTCGTGGGGGAGATGGAAAGCGAACGGGTGCTCTTGCGGCTCACAGCTCACTCCTCGCTTTGCTCGGAATGCAGGTGAACGCAAGTTAGCAGCGGCACTTACCGCAGGTAACCCATCAGTAAGTTACGCTGCGGTAACTATCGGGGGCGAGTGCGCCGCATGCCGGCGTACGGCCGGATCAGCCCGCGAGGAGTAATACCGACGCTCCGTCACTCACCCACTCGCGCCGGCGCACCCCGCAGCGAACCAGAACGGGATCGCCACCCAAGCGGCACCCGAGGCGAGTTCGACTCCGCCGCCCCCACGGTCCATATCCTGGGCCCGATTTGGACCACCACGGACTCACGTACTTCCGGCCGGCAAGCCGCTCGGCGGGCAGGGCGGCACGGGGTGGCAAACCGGCTCCCTCTCACCAGCGCGGCCCCGTCAGGCATCCTCACGCTCAACTGCCGTGCCGCATATTTGCCTTGATGTGCCGTCATCCGGACCAAAATGCGGCGAGACGGCCCCCGCGCGACTTCCGTTTCGGATTCCGGCGTTCCTCAACACGGCCAAAATGCATCCGCTTTCACAGCAAAGCCTCCCATCAGACACAAGGGCCTCATGCGCAACAAGGCCAATTCCAACTAGAGTTCTGTCATGCCCATCTCGCCGGCCTTACGCTCACACCGCCGGCAGTCGGCCGACTCCGCCATTCCTGCCCGGCCGGGCGCTCATGGGCCGGCCGGAAACGGCAGCTCACGGCCTCGCGGACGCTCCTCGAAGGCCCCTGCGTGCACAGCGGGCCGGACCGCGAGGAGGCACTCGGGCAGGCCCCGCCGCAAACCGGCGCGCGCGCCGAATTTCGCCATCTCGCCGATCCCCCGGATCCACCCTTCCCTCCTGCGTACACGGAGGCAGGGGAGACGGCAGATTTCTGACTCATCGTCCGGAGCCGACCGCCCCCGTCCCCCCACGGTCGGCCTCGGCAGCCAACAGACCCCGAAACCCGGGCACTACGGAGTACAGACACGATGGAATCCCACCCCCGTAACGAGCAGCACGGCCCGACCGGCGGCATACACACCGGAACCGTCTCCCCGATTCTCGTGAGGGCCTGATGACCGAACTGATAATGATCGTGGCCGCGTTGGCGGTCGGCGCCGGTGCGACGCTCTACTTCCTCCGCAAGGCCCGCGCCCAGCGGCGCCGCGCCGACGGCCTTCAGCAGCACGTCGACCAGCTCGGGCAGCAGTTGCGCGCCGCCGAGCAGTTCGCCGGATATATCGCGCACACCGTCATTCCGGCCGCTGCGGCACATATCCAGTCCGGACAGGCCTATCAGCCCGATCTGCCCGTGCCGCCCCAGCTGGTCCACACCCAGATGGCGGGCGCTCTCGGTGCTCTCGCGGGACAGGCCTGCTCCGCCATCGGCCAGACCGGACAACTGGCGCAGAACGTCGCGCAGGACCAGGTCGCGCAGGTCTGGGCGGAGGCGGAGCAGCAGATCGCCCAGGCGCGGCAGGAGTCGGTGAACGTGGCCCGGGCGGCCGTACGCGCCTTCGCCTCCAACACGGTGCAGCGGGCCGCGAAGCTGAGCAGCGCGATCAGCGCCGGCGTGCGCCGTCATGTCTCGGACGAGGCGTACGCCACGCTGGTCGAGATGGATCACCTGGCCCAGCAGATGCTGCTCACCGCGTCCGGGTACGGCGTCCTGGCCGGCGACAAGCTGTCGCGGCGCTGGCCGGCGACCACACTCACCGACGTCGTCCGCACGGCCATGGGCCGGGTCGAGGGCTATCAGCGCATCCAGCACACGGACCTGGAGTCCTTCGCCGTACAGAGCAGGGCCGTGGAAGCCGTCGTTCACACCCTGGCGGTGCTGCTGGACAACGCGCTTCGCTACTCCCCGCCGAACGCCCGGGTGCACGTCTCCCTGGAGCACGGGGCGAACGCTGCCTTCCTCGTCGTGGACGATGCCGGACTGCGGATCGAGGACGAGCGGCTGACCTGGGCGCGCGAGGTGATGTCCGGCAAGCAGCGGGACGACATCACGCAGCTCGGTGCCTACCCGCAGACCGGGCTGCGCGTCGCGTCCGTGCTCGCCGACCAGTACGGCTTCCGCGTCGAGCTGACGGCGCCCAACCTGTACGGCGGCACCCGCGCGATCATCGTGCTCCCGCAGGCCCTGCTGACGACGCCCCAGCCTCCCCGGCCGTCGTCCGTACAGAGCATGCCCGCCGCCCGGCCGGCCCCCGCCGCGGAAGCGGAGCCCGCGCCGGCGCCCACGCCCACCACGGCAAGCGGGCTCACCGTCCGCCGGCGCACCCCGCGCCCCGTCGACGGAACGGGCCCCGCCCCCGACACGCGGCCGGCCCCTCCATCCGTGGAGCCGGGTACGCCCGCCGTGGCCGCCGCATGGATGGCCGGCAGCCGTCTCAGCCGGGACAACCAGAACACCGCCAGCACTGACGAAGGACGTTGATCATGTCGGACACCCACTCGAACGCCCTGGGCTGGCTGCTGGACGAGCAGCTGGGATCAGTGGAGGGCGTCCGGTACGCCGTACTGATGAGCGGAGACGGCCTGCTCAAGGCCCGGACGGAGACCATCGGCCAGGAGGACGGCGAGAAGCTGGCCGCTCTGACCGCCTCACTGCGGGCCTCGGGCCGGGCGTGGGACGACTTCACCGGGGGGCGCGGTGTGCGCCAGCAGCTGATCGAGAGCGTCGAGCGGATCGGCCTGACAACGGCGGCCGGTCAGAACACGATGCTCTCGGTCGTCACGACGGGACCCCACGCCGACGTCGGCCTGATCAGCCACCACATGGCCCTGCTCGTGGTGCGCCTGGGCGAGCAGCTCGGCACCACCGAACGCAGGCCCGTCCTCCAGCCGGACGGAGGCACCGCGGTATGACCGGTCCGCGGCATGACCCGGACATGGTGAGGCCCTATGTCCGCACGGGCGGACGGGTCCGCCCGCGCCAAAACGTACTTCTGGAGAGCGTGGTCATCGCCGCGACCAGCCCCACCGGCGAGCTGGGGCCCGATGCCCGGCGGGTGATGAGCCTGTTCTCCGTGGGCCACGGAGGGCTGGCCGTTGCGGACATCGCCGCCGCGCTGCAGCTGCCGCCCTCCACCATCCGGATCCTCGTCTCCTCCCTCATGGACAGCGGTCATCTGGCCAGCCCGGCGGCCGCCGAGAACGATCAGCCCGAAAACGACCTCCTGCAGAAGGTGCTTGATGGACTGCGAGAACTGGTCTGACACGCCGAACCCCGTCTCGTACGTGCCGGTCACGGTGACCCGGTCCGCCAAGATCGTGATCGCCGGCGGATTCGGCGTCGGCAAGACGACTTTCATCGGCAGCGTGTCCGAGGTGCGGCCGCTGCGCATGGAAGAGCCGATCACCGAGGACAGCGTCGGGATCGACGATCTGCGCGGCACGCCGCAGAAGACCACGACGACCGTGGGCATGGACTTCGGCCGTATCCACCTGGCCGGCGGTGCCCTTGCCCTGTATCTGTTCGGACTCCCCGGACAGGTCCGCTTCCAGCCTCTGTGGGAGGACCTCGCACAGGGTGCTCTCGGCTGCCTCGTCCTGGCCGACACCCGTGACCTCGAGGCGAGCCACGAGGCTCTGAGTCTGCTGGAAGGCGAGGGCATCCCCTACGCGGTGGCGATCAACACCTTCCCCGGCGCGCCCGTCTACGACCCCGACGAACTGCGCCAGGCCCTCGCCCTGGACCCTCACACGCCGCTGACCACATGCGACGCGCGCGACCGTACCTCTTCCCTGCATGCACTGATCACGCTCGCGGAGTACCTGATCTCGCACCGCGAAGCCCTCTCCCTGGAGCCCACGTCATGACCTTCACCAGCTCCGTGCCCACGGTCGCACCGGGCAGGGTCTCGCTGTACGAGCCGGGCTTCGCCGCCGACCCGCACGCCGCCTACGAGCGGATGCGCAAGACCTACGGCCCTCTGGTGCCCGTCGAGTTGTCCCCCGGTATCCCGGCCACGCTGGTGATCGGCTACCTCCAGGCCCGCCGCATCCTCAACGACCCCATGTACTTCCCGCCCGACCCGCGCATCTGGGAGCAGCAGGTGCCGGCCTCGTGCCCCGTGCTGCCGATGATGGAGTGGCGGCCCAACGCCCTGCGCAACGGCGGTGCGGAACACGCCCGTTACCGGGCGGCCAACACCGCCGGCATCAACGCCGTCGACCAGCACCACCTGCGCGCCCAGGTGGAGAAGATCGCCTCGGAGTCCGTCGGAGACTTCCTCACCACCGGCAGCGCCGATCTGCTCACCCAGTACGCCTGGCCGATCGCCTTCCGGATCCTGAATGCTCTGCTGGGCTGCCCCGACGAGATCGGGGCCCGCATCGCCGACGGAATGGCGCGCATCTTCAACACCACCGACGCCCATCAGGGCAACCAGATCCTCGGCCAGGCCCTCATCGACCTCGTCGCCCTGCGCCGGCGCGATCCCGCCGACGACATCACCTCGCGCCTTCTTGCCCACTCGGCGGAGCTGACCGACGAGGAGATGTGTCACCAGCTCGTCACTCTCTACGGCGCCGGCATCGAGCCCCTGACCAACCTCATCGCCAACACCCAGCTGAAGATCCTCACCGACGAGGAGTTCTCCGCCGGACTGCACGCGGGCCAGTCCACGGTGCGCGACGCGCTCGACACCGTCCTGTACACCGACCCGCCGATGGCGAACTACTGCATCACCTATCCGCCCTATCCCGCGGACATCGACGGCTTCCTGCTCCCGGCCCACCAGCCCGTCGTCATATCCATGGCGGCCTGCAACAACGACCCCGAACTCACCCAGGGGCCGGCCGGGATCTCGGGCAACCGTGCTCACCTGGCCTGGAGCATCGGCCCCCACACCTGCCCGGCCCGCTCCCACGCCTATCTCATCGCCGAGACCGCGGTGACCTATCTGCTCGACGCCCTGCCGGAGATGGATCTCGCCGTCCCCGCCGCTGAACTGCGCTGGCGTCCGGGCCCCTTCCACCGCGCCCTGGAATCCCTCCCCGTCCGCTTCGCCACCGCCCGCTGAGAGAGAGACACCATGCCCGAGCAGCCCGTACTCGTTCTCGATCCCACCGGCTCCGACCGCCACGCCGAGTACCAGGCCCTGCGCGACCGCGGTCCGGCCACCCGTGTGGACGTCCTCGGGGTGACCGCGTGGTCGGTCACCGACCCGGCACTCCTCAAGGAACTGCTCACCAGCCCGGAGGTCTCCAAGGACGCCCGCGCCCACTGGCCGGCCTTCGCCGAGACCGTCGCCACCTGGCCCCTCGCCCTCTGGGTCGCCGTGAGCAACATGTTCACCGCCTACGGAGGCGACCACCGGCGGCTCCGCCGGATGGTGGCCCCGGCGTTCAGCGCCCGCCGCATCCAGGACCTGCGGTCATCGGTCGAGAAGGTGGTCGCCACGCTCCTCGACGAACTCGACTCCCGGCCGGCCGGTGAAGTGGCCGATCTCCGCCAGGACCTCGCCTACCCGCTGCCGATCGCGGTGATCGGCCAGCTCATGGGTGTCCCCGATTATCAGCTCGACGGCTTCCGCGCCCTGGTCGACGGTGTCTTCGACACCACCCTCACCGTCGAGGAGGCCACCGCGAACACGGCCGCACTGTACGAGGCGCTCAACGGACTGATCGCGGCCAAGCGCGCGGAGCCCGGTGACGACATGACCTCGCTCCTCATCGCTTCCCGCGACGACGAGGGGGACGGCGGCGCCCTCACCGACGACGAACTGCGCGACACGCTGCTGCTGATGGTCTCCGCCGGATACGACACCACGGTCAACGTGATCGACCAGGCGATCACCGCCCTGCTGGCCGATCCCGCGCAGCTGGCCCATCTGCGGGCCGGCCGCGCCGACTGGAACAGCGTCGTCGAGGAGACCCTTCGGCACGAGCCCGCCGTCAAACACCTCCCCATGCGCTTCGCCCTGGCGGACATCCCCCTGCCCGACGGACAGAAGATCGCCCGGGGCGAGGCGATCCTCGCCTCCTACGCCGCCGCCAACCGCCACCCCGGCGTGCACGGTGAATCCGCGGACCTCTTCGACGTCACCCGGCCGACGAAGGAGCACCTGGCCTTCGGCCACGGCGTGCACTTCTGCCTCGGCGCCCCGCTCGCCCGCCTGGAGATCGCCACCGCGCTCCAGCAGCTCTTCGAGCGGTTCCCCGAGGCCGAACTCGCCGTTCCCGCAGCCGAACTGAAGCCGCTGCCCTCCCTGATCAGCAACGGGCACCAGACCCTGCCGGTACGCCTGCGCCCGGCCGCCGGCTGACCCTGCGTTCGGGCCCCCGCCGCTCGCTCGGCGGGGGCCCGAACGGAGCGCGCTCCACCGTTGACAGCTCACCGTCCCCGTGCGACTTTCGAAGCGCTTCGACGATCGTGGCGGTCCGGCGGGCAGCCGTTCCCGCCACCCGGCCACACCCTGGGACGAACATGGCGCTCTTCGACAACCCCGTGATACCCGGCTTCAGTCCGGACCCGAGCATCTGCCGGGTGGGCGACGACTACTACGTGGCGACGTCCAGCTTCGAGTACGTGCCCGGGGTGCCCCTGTGGCACAGCCGCGACCTGGTGAACTGGCGGCTGATCGGGCACGCGCTGGACCGCCCCGGCCAGTTGGAGCTTCCGGATTCGGTCCCGGCCTCGTGCGGTGTGTACGCGCCCACCCTGCGGCACCACGACGGCCGCTTCTGGATGATCACCACCGTGGTCACCGACGCCGGCACCGTCCTGGTCACCGCGAAGGACCCCGCCGGACCCTGGTCGGACCCCGTTCCGGTCGGCGTACCCGGCATCGACCCCGATCTCGCCTGGGACGAGGACGGCACCTGCTGGTGCGTGTACTCGGACGACGGCATCCACGGGGTGCGCATCGACCCGGAGACGGGCGAAGCGCTTGGCGAGCCGGTGGCACTGTGGTCGGGCAGCGGGCTGCAGTATCCCGAAGGACCGCACCTGTACCGGATCGGCGACTGGTGGTACCTGCTTCTGTCGGAGGGCGGCACCGAACGCGGCCACGCGATGTCGGTGGCCCGGGCCCGCAGCCTGCCGGGGCCGTTCGAACCGCACCCGGACAACCCCGTGCTCTCCCACCGCAGCACCGGCCACCCCGTGCAGAACATCGGCCACGGCGACCTCGTACAGGCACAGGACGACACCTGGTGGATGGTGCTGCTGGGCACCCGGCCCCGCGGCGACACCCCCAAGTACCACGGCCTGGGCCGGGAGACGTTCCTTGCGCCGGTCCGCTGGGAGGACGAGTGGCCGCTGCCGGGGCCGGTGGACCTGCGCGCAGAGGCCCCCGCACTGTCGCCGCACCCGTGGCCCGACGAGCCGGAGCGGGACGACTTCGACTCCCCCGCGCTCGCGCCGTGCTGGGTGTCGCCGCGGCGGCACGATCCGGCCGCCGTCCGCCTCGACGAGCGGCCGGGGCACCTGGTGCTGCACGCCCGCGCGGACAGCCTCGACGTGCCCGGCGCACTCTTCGTGGGGCGACGCCAGCAGGACCCCGACTGCATCGCCCGTACGCGGGCCGACATCGCCCCGGGAGGCCTGGGCGGGCTCGCCGTACGACTCGACGAGGCGCACCACTACCGGGTGGAGACGGACGGCTCCGGCATGGTCCGCGCTGTCGCCAGGATCGGTCCGCTGTGCCACACCCTGGCTGAACACGCCCTGCCGCCGGGCCCGTTGACCCTGCGGATCGACGTCACGACCACCGTGGTCCTGCCCCCCTCCGTCACGGACCCGGCGGCGACGGCCCCGCCCGGCCTGCGCGTCGGCGGACCCGACACCCTCCACCTGGGGTACGAGACCGCCGACGGCGGCTTCGAGATCCTGGCCGCGCTCGACGGCCGCTATCTCAGCACGGAGGTCGCGGGAGGCTTCACCGGCCGGGTCATCGGCATGTACGCGACCCGCGGCAGCGCGGCCTTCGACTGGTTCGGACTGCGCCCGGCCTGACGCGGGGACCGGGGACGGAACGCGCGCCCTGGGGCGGTGCGCGTTCCGCCGGATTTCGCAGCTACCCCTCCGGCCTACGCGATATGCTGATGCAGATTGTGCAAGCGGTTTGCAAAATGAGGAGGGTCATGGCCATTCGGGCGACCGACGCCGGGACGAACCAGAGCGTCGAACGGGCCGTCTCGGTGCTGCGTGCACTCGACTCCGGCCGCGCCGAGCTCCGCGTCTCCGACGTCGCCGAACTCACGGGGCTGGGATCCTCCACCACCTCCCGCCTGCTGTCCACCCTCGAACGCCTCGACATGGTCGAACGTGACCCCGTCAGCAACCTCTACCGCCTCAGCCTGGGCATCCTCCCCCTCGCAGCCACCGCCACCAATCGCCACCCCGTCCACCGCGCGGCCCGCATGGTCCTCCAGGATCTGGCCACGCGCACGGGGCTGGGGGCCAACGTCGCCATCCGCCGCGGGACCGAGCTGATGTTCCTGTGCAATTTCGAGGGAACGCGCGCCCCCAAGTCCTACACACAGGCCGGACACACCGCCCCGCTGCACGCCACCAGCATCGGCAAGTGTCTCCTCACCGGCCTCACACCCAAGGAACGCCGCACACTGCTTCCGGAACCGCTCGCGGCGCACACCGACTACACGACCACCAGCCACGACCTCCTCGACACCGAGATCGACACCGTGCGCCGCACCGGCTACGCCGTCGAGGCCGAGGAGCGCGCCCTGGGCCGCGCCTCCCTCGCCGCACCGGTCCGCGACGCCTCGGGGGACGTCGTGGCCGCCATCTCCCTGTGGGGCCCCACGTCCCTCCTCGGCAGCCACACCGAGACGGACGGGCAGCGCCTCGCACTGACCCGTGAGGTCATCGAAGCCGCCGACGCCATCAGCCAGGCGCTGGGCGCCGTCTGAGTCACACGCCGCAGAGAAAGGGGGTCTGTCACAGGTCGGCCGACCTGTGACAGACCCCCTTTCCGCCGCGCTCCTATGCGCCGTACGCCTTGAACGCGATCACGTGCGCGTGCGACGCCCCGTGCGTCGCGTCCACCACGAGACGCAGGGCGCCGGTGCTCACGGGGCTGCCGTCCGGACCGCGCAGATCGTGCACGCGGTGGCGGCGGCGGTTTTCCGTCACCGTCTCCAGGGTGCGCCAGGTGCCGTCGGGCTCGCGGCTCTGGACGCGGTAGTCGCGGACCAGTTCCGGCATGACCTCGAAGGGGGTGCGGTGCCGGTGCAGGTTGTTGAGGTACTCGTCGACGTCGTCGTCGAACACCACGCGCGCCTCGGTGAGCCGGCGCTCCTCGCCCCAGTCGAGGCGCAGCCACTGCGCCGCACGGTCCGGGTCGGCCAACGGCTCCGACGACCACATCTGCGGTCCCCCGTAGGGGCGCTGGAACCCTCCGACGGCCCGCTCGGGCAGGAACGCCGCGGTCTCCGGGGCGGCACGGAAGCCGAAGGCCCGCCGGCGCAGGCCGCGGGCCTGCCACTCCAGGACCAGCTGGCCGTCCTCCTCGGGAATGTCGTGGTCGACGGCCACATCACCCTCGACCCTGCTGCGCAGCGCGAGAACACCGTCGGTGCGCACGGGGACGAGGACCAGCGCCGTGTCCGGACAGGCGCGCACGATCAGGACGGCGTTCTCCGGGGCGTCCGGGCGGTGGCCGAGACGGGCCGTGACCCAGTGGGGACCGTCGGCCGGAACGGTCACCGTGGTGGTGAGCAGACGATCGACGGGGACGGCGTTCTCGGGGCGGCCGGTGCTCCACAGCTCGACGGTGAGCTCACTCGGCCCGCCCGGAGCGCCGTGGACCAGCAGGTCGACCGTGTCGAGCGCGGGGTCGACCGGCAGCAGCAGCGCGAGGTCACGGGTGAGCGGGTACGGCTCACCGGGCGCGTCCGGCGTCGGCTCCGCCGCCAGCCGGCTCAGGTGCGAGGAGGCGCTCACCCGGGCCGCGCGTGCCAGGTTGCCGGGGTCGTCGTCGTCCAGGCCGATCACCGAGGCGTCCTGCCGCAGCAGGGTGCGGCGCACCAGCTCGGGGCGCTCGGCGGCGAGCTCGCGCGGGCCGATGCCCTCGGCGACGCACAGTGCGGCGGCCGTGCCCGCGGCCTCGCCGAGTGTGGCGCAGGTGGCCATCACGCGGGTGGCGCCGAACGCGATGTGGGTGGCGGATATGTTGCGCCCGGCGAACAGGAGGTTCGTGACGTTCACCGAGTACAGGGAGCGCAGCGGGATGTGGAAGATGCCGTCCGCGTAGCGCTGACGGGCGCCGGGCTCGTCGGCGTACATCCCCTGTACGGGGTGGAGGTCGACGGACCAGCCGCCGAAGGCGACGCGGTCGTCGAACTGCCGCTGCTCCAGGACGTCTTGCTGGCTCAGCATGTGGTCGCCCAGGAAGCGGCGGTACTCGCGCTTGCCCGGGAGGCTGCCGACCCACTCCAGCGTCAGGTTCTCGGCGTCGGGGAACTCGCCGGAGTTCTTGATGTGGTCCCAGATGCCCATGATCACGGCCTGGAGTTCGTCACGGATGCGCTCGTTGTCGTGGACGGTGTCGTGCTCGCCGCCCCACTCGACCCACCAGTAGTCGCAGCCGTTGTCGCCGGTGCGCAGCACACGGTTGCGCAGGATGGGCGTGGTGGTGAGGTCGCGGGCGTACGCGGGCGGAACGAACTTCACCGGCCGGCCGGCGTCCTTGGTGTGGAACAGGATGGTCGACCCGAGCAGCGCCTCGTCCTCTTCCTCAGGCGCCCAGGGCTCACCGAACTCCGCACGCGCCTCTCGGCCGATGCGGTAGTGGGCGCCCGCGAGGTGGCCGAGCAGGCCGTCCCCGGTGCAGTCGAGGAACTGACGGGCGTGGAAGGTGATGCGCCGCTCGGAGCCCATCATCCAGCCGGTGCAGGAGTGCACCTCGCGCGCGTCGTCCGGGCCGCTCGCGTCGACCTCCCGTACGTCGGTGTTGAGGTACAGGTCGATGCCCGGTTCCGCCCGGACCGCGTCGAGGACGACCTGGTCCCAGTAGTACGGGTTCCCCTCGGGGTTGCGGTACTGGTTCTCGGTGTACAGCTCGCCCATGATGCCGGTCTCCCGGGCCCAGCGGTGCACGCCGTGTGCGGTGGCTCCGCAGACCCAGACGCGGACCTCGCTGCTGGCGTTGCCGCCCAGCACCGGCCGGTTGTTGACCAGGGCGACGCGCCGGCCGAGCCGGGCCGCGGCGATGGCCGCGCAGGTCCCCGCCAGGCCACCGCCGATGACGGCGATGTCGTAATGGACCTCTTCTTCCCGCACGGGGCGGCCTCCTCGGTGTGAAGCACGGATTCCTCCGCCACAGCGGAGCGACCATGAACGTACATCACATCCATATTGTGCAACTACTGTTCAGCCAGTGGGATGTGTTGTAAGTTTCCGGCGCAGTCAACGATGCCGTCGGCGACGGGTCACCGTTCGAGCTCACAGCAGGTCAACCACCTCGCCGGTTCCACACAGAACCGACGATTCACCGACCAAAAGGGTTGACGTCTTCGCACCATATGGAGAACGATCCCGCATGCTGCAACTTGCATTCAACGCAGCAGCCACGACCTTCACACAGGGCCTCGGCCGACGCACGGGACAGCGCGGCTCACGGCTCACGTCCGGCCGCATCACCTCCGCCCGTCCGGCCGCATCACCTCCGCCCGTCGGAGCGCGGCCGCCGCGGCACGCCCTGCACCACCGCTCCCGCCCCGTTCGAGAGGACTGATCCATGAGTACGGCCGCACCTCCACGGAAGGCCGCTCCACGACGCGAGCGGACCGGTGGACGACTCTCCAACGGCGCGTTCGCACTGCTGCTGACCGCACCGGGGCTCGCCCTGTTCGCCGCGATCATCTTCTATCCGCTGCTGTCGGCCCTGTTCACCGGCTTCTTCAAGCAGGATCTGCGGCTGCCGGGCCGTGAGTTCGTCGGCCTGGAGAACTTCGCCTACTGGCTGGACGGCGACTTCCTCACGATCTTCAAGCAGACGATGGTCTTCACCGTCGGCGCGACGCTCGTCCCCTTCGTGCTCGGATTCGCGCTCGCACTCGCACTGAACTCCGGACTCAAGGGCAGCGGCTTCCTGCGCGGCCTGTTCCTGTTCCCCTGGGTGATCCCGGGCGTGGTGGTCTCCTTCCTCTGGATGTGGATCTTCAACGCGAACTACGGCGTGCTGAACGGCGCGCTCATGAAGGCCGGGATCATCGAGGAGTCCGTGTCCTGGCTCGGCCGGCCGGGCACCGCCATGCTCGCCGTCATCGTGACCAAGACCTGGGCGAGCTTCCCCTGGATGATGGTGATGCTCCTGGCCGGTCTGCAGACCGTGCCCAAGGAGCTGCACGAGGCGGCCTCGATCGACGGGGCGGGCTCGGTCCGGCGCTTCTTCGCCGTCACCTGGCCCCAGGTGCGCGGGGTCGCCTCGATCGTGCTGCTGCTGGAGTTCATCTGGAACTTCCAGCACTTCGACACCATCTACGTGCTCACCGGCGGCGGCCCGGCCGGCGCCACCGAGACCTTCGCGACCGCCGTGTACCAGACCGCCTTCAAGGGCTTCGACATCGGCCGGGCGACCGCGCTGGGCGGCCTGTGGATGCTGCTCCTGCTCATCCTGGTCGCCGTCTACCTCAGGATCACCGAGCGGAAGGGCGACGCCTGATGACGTCCACGACCTCCACCCCGTTGCCCGGCACCGACAGCCTGAAGACGTCCGTCACGTCCGCCGGACGGACCTCGCGGCCCCGGATGCGCAAGGATCTGCTGCGCTCGCGGATCGTCGCCTGGACCGCCGTCCTCCTGATCGGCGCCTTCGGACTCCTGCCGGTCTACTGGCTGCTGGCCACCGCCCTGAGCAGCCCCGAGCAGGCCTTCCAGTTCCCGCCGAAACTGATCCCCACCGAGATCACCTTCAGCAACTTCACGGCGCTCGCCGAGAACGACCAGCTCATCAAGTACCTGCTCAACTCGCTCATCGTGGCCTCGATCACCGCGGTCCTGAGCGTGGTCGTCGCCACGTACATGGGGTACTCGTTCTCCAAGTTCCGCTACCGCGGCCGGCGCTCGCTGATGCACATGGTGCTGGCCTCCCAGATGTTCCCCCAGGCGCTCCTGCTGGTGACGCTGTACGCCGTGTTCTCCAGCTTCGGCCTGCTGAACACGTACACCGCCCTGGTGCTGTCCTTCACCACGTTCACGATGCCGCTGTGCGTCTGGATGCTGAAGGGCATCTTCGACACCATCCCGGACGCCCTGCTGGAGGCCGCGTCCATCGACGGCGCGTCCCGGTGGCGGACGCTGCACTCCATCGTGGCTCCGCTGGCGGCCCCCGGGATGGTCGCCGCCGGACTGTTCGCCTTCGTCCGCGGCTGGAACGACTTCATCTTCGCGGTGACGCTGGCCGACAAGGAGAAGCAGACCCTGCCGCCCGGCCTCGTCTCCACCTACATCGGCGAGTTCCAGGCCGCCTGGCCCGAGCTGATGGCCGCCTCGCTCGTGGTGTCCATCCCGGTCGTCGTCGCCTTCATGTTCCTGCAGCGCTACCTCGTCGGCGGCATGACCGCCGGCTCGGTCAAGAGCTGAGACCGCGGAACCCTCCGGCCCGGCCCCGAGCCGGGTCCGCGGTTCCCGCCCGCGCCCTCCCCCCGCACCTCCCCGTCCGTACACTCCCCATGGAGACACCATGACCACCTCTGGCATCAGCCGCCGCGGCGCGCTGCGCATGTTCGGCATCGGCGCCCTCGGTGTGGCCGGCGTCGGCGCGCTGGGCGCCTGCGCGCCGTCCCCGGCAGGCTCCGGCAGCTCCTCCAACGGTGGCGACACGAAGTCCAAGGACTTCGACTTCACCTCCTGGTCGCTCAACGAGGAGGCCGCCAGACCCTCGATCGAGAAGATCGTCGCCGCGTGGGAGAAGGCCCAGAAGTCCAAGGTCCGCGCGGTCTCGTACCCGTACAACGAGTACCTGAGCCAGCTCACCCTCAAGCTCGGCGGCGGGGAGACGACCGGCGCGGTGCACCTCGACATCGCCTGGCTCGCCGCGGTGGCGCAGATGGGCAAGCTCGCCGACCTCGGCTCCGTGGCCCCGAAGGGCGGCTACACCGATGTGGCGCTGAAGAGCGGCGTGTACGACGGCAAGCAGTACGGCCTGCCGTGGAACACCGGCTCGATCGGCGTGATCGCCAACTCCAAGCTCCTGGAGAAGGCCGGCATCGAGAAGCACCCCACCACCGTCGAGGAGTTCGAGGACGCGCTGCGGGCGCTGAAGGGGCTCGGCGGCGGTGTCGTGCCCTACGCGGCGGCCACCAAGGTCGCGCAGCTCAAGGACATCTTCCCGTGGATGCAGACCTTCGGCTGCACGCTCATGGACGGCGAGAAGGTCACCATCGGCGACGACGCGTCCGTGGACGCGGTCACCTGGTACAAGAAGCTGCACGACGCGAAGCTGATCGCCGCCGACGTGGACCGCTTCGACGCGCGCGCCCTGTTCGGCCAAGGGAAGGCCGCCTTCTACGACGACGCCGTCATCGGCAAGGGCGTGACCGCGGCCCAGTCCAAGGACAAGACGCTGGCCGACGCGATGCAGCCGATGCAGCGCCCGGTACTGCGCTCCGGTGACACGCCGCAGGCACTGCTGTGGGGCGGCGTGATCGCGATCGTCAACGGCAAGGGGCAGGAAGCTGCCACGCAGTTTGCGCTGCACACCACCTCCGACCTCGCCACCACCACCGAGTACTTCGCGTCGCGGGCCCTGCCGCCGTCCACCACGGCGGGCCTGGCCGACCCGAAGGTCGCCGAGGACACCTTCACCACCGAGTGGACCGAGAAGATCACCAAGACGGCGACCGGCAGCCCGTTCTGGCAGTTCGCCCAGAACGCGCAGATCGAGGAGGCCGTGGCCAAGCAGGTCCAGGCCGTCCTGGTCGGCAAGTCGAAGCCGAAGGACGCGATGAAGAAGGCAGGCGAAGAGGTCGCCGCGCTCATCAAGCGCTGAGACGGCGCGTGGCGAAGGGCCCGGTGAAGGCGGAGCAGCCTTCACCGGGCCCTTCGCCATGCCCGCAGCTGCCGCACACTCTTTCCCTCACGCGTATGCAGAATCCTCATTGTGCAATCCCTATTCACGATATGGGAACTGTTGTAAATTCCGGGACGCAGCGGAGGAGCGGACCGGCCCACGGGGCGTATCCGTTCCCCACCATCACGCCCGCGAAGGAGTTCACCTTGCGACGTCCCACGGCACGCGCGTACGCCGCCTCGGCAGCGGCCCTGGCCGCTCTGCTCACGCCAGGCCCGATCGCCCAGGCCGACAGCACGGACCGGGCAGCGGCCGCGGCGACGGTGATCGAGAAGGTCCCGTACGCGATGGACTCGTCGAACCAGGCCGCCTGGTGGACGCCTGCCGCCACCTACAAGGGCCGCGGCCAGTACACGTACTTCGCCTTCAACGAGCCCGGCGCGACGGCCGCCACGCACCGCCCGGCCATCGCGCGGCGCGACCCGGACGGTGTGTGGAGCCGTCTGCCGCTGCTCGCCGCGAGCGGACAGCAGGCCGAGTTCGCCGACGACAACGGTCACAACCAGCCGTCCGTCGCGCGCGACGGCAGCGGCCGCCTGCATGTGTTCACCTCCATGCACGCCAACCCCTGGCGCTACTACCGCACCGAGGCCCCCGGCGGGGACGTCACGGACCACGCCGCCGAACTGCCCGACCAGGGCGAGGCCATCACCTACCCGGTCGTGACCACCGCACCCAACGGCGACCTGTACCTGGCCGCCCGCGTCGGCGCCGGGGCCGACCAGCGCCCCGGCCGGCTGTACCGCTGGGACAACGCCACCGCGCACTGGAGTGTGGTCGCCACCTTCGCCGGCGCGCTGAACCGCTCCGTGTACCCCGACGACCTGACGGTGGACGCCGCCGGGCGCGTGCACCTCCTGTACGAGTGGGCCAAGGCCCCGGCGACCGCGTTCCGGCACCAGCTCTCCTACCTGCGCTACGACCCGTCGACCGGCGCCTTCGCGGACAGCACGGGCGCGGCCGTCACCACTCCGGTGACACCGGCCACGTCCGATGTGATCCAGGAACTCACGGCCGGTGAGGAGTGGAGCATCGACAACGCCTACACGGGTCCGGCGGTACAGAGCGCCAAACTCACCCTCGACGGCTCCTCGCCGAAGGTCGCCTACCGCTACCGCTCGGCCGACAGCGCCGGCGACTTCCGCGTGTACTACGCGTCCCCGGGCGGCGGCAGCTGGGCCCGCCAGACCGTGTACGCCGGTGGCCAGACCACTGCCGCCCTCGGCATCACCTGGGACGCGACGGACGCCGGGCGGGTGTACTACGTGACCGGTTCCGGCACCGACCGCGTCTTCGCCGCGACCGGTTCGGGCGGCACGTGGACCTCGCAGTCCGCCGCGCCGGGAGTGAGCGCGGACCGGCTCGCGGTGCGGCAGGACCCGGACGGGAACGACGTGCTGTATCTGCCGGACACCGCGCACAACTCGCTCTACTACGGGCTTCGTTGAGAGAGCACGGTGCCTGACCTCCCGGGGTCTACGCGGAACAGTACGGGGGCGCTTCGGCCAGGTTCTCCTTCGTGATCAGGGCGAGGGGGATCCGGGCGATCTTGTCGGCCTGCTCGGTGCCCTTCCAGCGTGCGAGCGCGTTCGTCACCGCCGTCTCGCCGATCACCTGAGGTGAGTTGGCCACGGTGGCGGAGAACCGCCCGTCCTTGATGGCGGACAGCCCCTTGTCCGTACCGTTCTCCGTCACGATCCGGACGTCCCGGGCGCCGGCGTCGTCGAACGCCTTGCGGACGGCGAAGGCCATCTCCTCGTTGGCGACGAAGGCGTAGTCCAGGTCGGGGTGGGCCTCGATCATGTTCTCCGCGACGTCCTGGGCCTCCACCGGGTTGAACATCCCGGGCTGGTTCGCCACGACCTTCGCGTTCTCGGGCAGGGCGGCGGTGAAGCCGGAGACCATCAGGTCCGAGGCGGCCCCCGGTGCCCCCGCCACGATGCCCACCTCGACCTGTTTCCCGGCGGCGTCCTTCGCGATCCAGCCGGCGTCCAGCGCGCCGAGGTGCTTGAGGTCGACGACTGCCGCACCGAGGATGCCGGAGACGTCGTCGGTGGCGACCGACGTCAGGAAGATGGGCACGTCGGCGGAGCCGGCCTTCGCGATGCCGCCTTCGAGCGCATCGACGTTGACCGTCTGCACGACCAGCACGTCGACGTCGCGCGAGATCATGTCCTCGATGTTGGACAGTTCCTTGCCGGGGTCCATCCGGGAGTTGGCGAGGTAGAGCTCGGCGCCTGCCGCTTTCGCCGTCTTCTCGACGGCTTTCTGCAGACAGGTGGCGAACTCGCTGGTGTCGCCGTTGACGAAGCCGAGGGTGACGGAGCCGTCGCTGCCGCCGCCGGAGCCGGCACCGCAGCCGCTCAGTGCGACGGAGGTGCCGAGGGCCAGCGACGCGGCGAGGCCCCGGCGGAGACGGGCTGAGAAGGGCATGGTGAACCGCCTTTGCTTGCGGGTGAGCAGGTGGGATGACGGCCCTGCCGTCAGGAGTGTGAGCGAATGCCGGCCAACTCGCGCGGGGCGGAATCGGAATCCCTGTGCCGGTGGGGAGCGTGCCGGCCGACGGTCACCAGCCCGGCCGGCCGCGATCAGATCGGCTGGGCCATCGCCTCCAGAACGCGCTGGGTCAGTCCGGCGTGGTCGAAGTCCGGGTGGCTCGCGGGGTCCATCTCGTATTCGCCGATCTGCACCGACGACTCCACGACGAGCTTGCAGCGCTCGTAGCGGCGCTCGGTGTATGCCGCGAACGCCTCTTCGTGACTGCTGTGGGACGACAGGCACCGGGCGAGAACGACACCGTCCTCGATGGCCTGCGCCGCCCCCTGTCCGAGGTGCGGGGTCACCGCGTGCACCGCGTCTCCCATGAGCACGATGCGGCCGTTGTGCCACGGCGCCGGTGCGATCAGCCACTCCTCGGGGCGGAACACGATCTGGGAGGAGTCGTTGACGTACTTGTCACGGACCCGCCCGGTCAGACCGCCGAACGGCGCGAGACGCTCCCGCAGTTCGTCCGCCATCTTGTCCTGGTCCAGCCAGCGGCCCTCTTCCCACGTGGTGTTGTAGAAGAGGTAGGCGAGGTCGGGACCGATCGGCACGAACCCGGCGAGGCCTTCCGGACCGTGCTGCAGGATGATCCGGTCGATCTCCGGCTCCCGGGGGATGTTGAGCCGGAAGGCCGACTGACCCAGATAGACCGGCTGCATGTCCTCTGCCAGGACGTAGGGCCGGACCTTGGAGTAGACGCCGTCGGCACCGACGACGAAGTCCACGACGTTCGCGGAGCCGTCGGTGTAGGTGACCGCGACGCCTCCCGGACCGTCGGTCAGCGTCGTGAACGTCTTGCTGTAGTCAATGGTGACGCCCGATTCGAGGGCCTTGTCCGTCAGGATCCTGTGCAGCTGCGGCCTGGTGAGGCCGTTCATGGGCGGCAGTTCGGACCCGGAGATCCTGGCTCCCGGCATCTCACGGATGAGGTTGCCGTCCACGTCGAGCATCTGTCCCCAGGCCGTGGTCGCGTACCCGACGGCCATGCATGCCTCGGCGCAGCCGATCGCGTCCAGCGCTCGCAGCGCGTTCACCGGCTGGATGATTCCCACGCCGTAGACCGACGAGTGGAGGTCCTCCTGGATCTCCACGACATTGACGTCGTAGCCGGCGTCACTCAGCGCGATGGAGGCGGACAGCCCACCGATCCCGCCGCCGACGATCAGAACAGTGCTTCCGTTCATTGCAACCACCCGGGTTCGTCACCTTGGCCCCGGTGCGGGAACGCACGGGGGCCGGATTCGAGGTGAACGTAACGGCCTTTTCACAAAGCGGGAACCAGGCAGGAACGCACCTATTGCTTGCGCCCCCAGGTGCTTGCGTCATCACGGAAAATACTCTCTCGGAGAACACCGATTCCCGACGACCCTTTCGTCTGGGATCGACGGATACAGGGAAGGGGAATCGAGAGGGGAAGGATCCCGGACGCCGGATTCCCTCACTCCTCAAAGTGGTCATGAGCTGGCAGTTCACCGTATCGAGACCCTGCCGGGGTCGATCGCGTGACGGGAATCCCTCATTCCTCCGACGTTGATGTCGGATTTCCCTGTTCGGCACATTCTGACTGGCCGACGGAAGGGGACATGACCCATGGCGGGGCGAAGAGAGTCAATCACCGGGCCGCCGATAAATTTCCCTGAATCCTTGAGGATGGAATGGGACGCGGCCCCGTACGATGTCATCGCCCAGCCGCGTCACGGGATGGCGCCGCCCCTTCAGCTCACGCGGGAGAACCTTGTGGCGCACCAGACCCTCGACATACTCGACCTGAAGCTGCTTCAGGCGCTGGAACTCGACGGGCGGGCGCCGTTCAGTCACATCGCGCACGTGCTGGGCGTCTCCGACCAGACCGTCGCGCGCCGGTTCCGTCGGCTGCGCGGCACCGCACGTCTGCGTGTGACCGGCATGATCGACGACAGCCGGCTCGGCCGGACCAGCTGGATCGTCAGGCTCGGCTGTGCCCACGACACCGCGGCGCAGCTGGCCGCCGTGCTCGCCGGCCGGCCGGACACCCACTACGTCGACCTGGCCGCCGGCGGTACCGAGGTCGTGTGCGCGATCAAGCCGCACAGCAGGCAGGACCGTGACGAACTGCTTCTGGAGCGCCTCCAGCGCACTCCTCACGTCACCTCGGTCAGCGCCCACTGCATCCTGCGTGCCTACTACGGCAACTCCCTCAGGTGGCTGCGCAAGATCAGCGCGCTCGACCCGGAGGAGGAGAGCGCGCTCCGCGCTCCCGCCTCCGTGCCCTCTGCGGCGCCGGTCGTGCTGGACGCCGCCGAGCAGACCATGCTCCAGGTGCTGCGGCGGGACGGCCGAGCCCCGCTCACCGAACTGCAGGCCGCCACCGGCCTGTCCGAGACCGTGGTCAAACGGCGCCTGGAACGGCTGCGCGCCACCGGCGTGCTGTATCTCGCCGTCGAGTACGACCACGAACCGCTCGGCCAGGGGGTCGAGGCCCTGTGCTGGCTGACCGTCGCTCCCCACGCGCTGGCCCGGGCCGGCCAGGAGGTCGCGCGCCACCCCGAAGTACGTTTCGCCGCGGCCGTGACGGGCCGGACCAACCTCGTCGTCTCCGCGCTCTGCCGCACCACCGACGACCTCTACGGCTTCCTGACCGAGAAGATCGGTTCCCTGGGCGACGTACACACCGCGGAGACGGTACTCACCCTCCGCCGGGTCAAGGCGCTCACCACCGAACTTGCGCCGGCCGCCTCCGGCACCGGCTGAGCGGCCGGGGTTCCGGCGACGACGACAGTGCCCCCACCGGAGGGTGGGGCACGTGCCGGCCGGGGGCCGGCCTTCGACGGTGACGCGCCGCGCCCTACCGCGTCGTGTCCGCCGCCGTGGCCGTCGTGAACGGCAGCACGAGCCGGGAGGGGTGCGCGGCATCGCGGTAGATCTTGTGGGTGACGGGCCGGCCCACCGGCAGATGGAAGGCGTCCGGCGGCAGCAGGGCGTTGTGCTCGTCGGCCAGCGGCTCGTCGTTGGACAGTTCCACGACCAGCTTGTGCCCGGGCAGGAACGTCGCCGCGAACGGGTAGACGCGCAGCACGTACTCCTCGATCCTCCCCGGCTCGACCGGCACCGCGCGGGTGTGCGGGTGGTAGGGGTCGCCCTCCTTGGTGCGTGCCTCGTCGAGCTCGCGGTGCGACGCCTTGAGGTAGGCGGTCGTGATGAGCTGACGCTTGCCGGTGGGGGCCTCGTCCCACATGCGCAGGATGAAGTTGGTGTCCGGCTGGTCGATCTCCGCGAAGATGTGCGCCGCGCCCTGGCCGATCATCTCGGTGGGCACGGTGAACGGCTCGGTGCTCCAGTTGAGGATCTCCACCTTGTCGGTCACCGTCAGCGGCGCCTGGTAGAAGCCGTCGGGCGCGGCGTGCTCGGCGCCCATGAGTTCCGGCTCGAAGGAGAGCTTGCGGCGCGGCCGCAGGTAGAGCGACTTGTACGCCACGTCCTTCGGCGGCCACTGCGCTCCGGTGACGGTCTCGCGCGAGCCCTCGACGTGGACGGTGACGGGCGGCTCGTCCATGATCCCGTTGTCGATGCCCTTGAGCCAGTACTCGTACCAGCGGAACATCTTGTCGTGCTCCTCGATGAAGGGGCGCGACTGCATCGGCGGGTAGGGGCCGATGTCGAGCTTCTTCGGACCCTTCAGCGCGTGGTAGGTCTCGATGGTGCCGTCCATCGTCCAGCCGCGGCCCTGGTCGATCTGGAGCCAGACCGGGATGTCGATGGCGGGCGCGAGCGTGATGGGGTTGCGCTCCTCGTACCACTCGCTGTCGACCTCGTTCATGACGATGTCGAACCATGCCTCGTGGTTCTTCGGGTAGTTCAGCACGTGGAAGAGGTTCGGCCAGGCGGCCACGTCCGGGTCCTGGAGGCGCTCGGCGACGCGTTCCTTGATCTCCTCGGGCGAAAAGGTCTCCAGCATGCGGGACTTGACGCCGTCGGTGAAGGCCCAGCCGGAGTCGCCGCCACGGCCCTCGCGGGCGGCGCGCGGCATGAACCACATGATGCCGCCGTGGTAGGTGGTCTCGTAGAAGTCGTAGTGACCGCCGCTGACGAAGATCGCCTTGAGGCTCGGCGGCCGTTCGGCCGCTGCCAGCACCTGCATCGAGCCGAAGTAGGAGATGCCGATCATGCCGACGTTGCCGTCGCACCACGGCTGTGCCGCGACCCACTCGATGAAGTCGTACGCGTCCTGGCCGAGCGAAACACCACCGGCGTTGTAGTTGCCGATGTGTTCGCCCTCGGAGGCTCCGGAGCCCCGGAGGTCGCCGATGACGTGCACGTAGTCCTCCTGGACGACGCCCGCGATGTCACCGGCCTCGATGCAGCCGTCCCACATGGGGCTCGGGCGCCGCTGCGGCGGGGTGGTGAGGGCGAGCGCCTGCAGCTCCTTGCCATACGGGCTGAGCGCCACGAGCGCCGGCCGGGGCTTGTCGTCGACGCCGCTGTAGGTGTCGGCGGCGAGCACGACACCGTCGCGCATCGGCACTCGGAGATCCTTGCGGACGGCGATCTTCTGCCCGCCCGCCTGAATCGTCTGGAAGTCGGTCATGAGTGCTCCTGTGCTACGAGTTCTGGTGGTGCTGCGTTCGGTAGCCGTGCATCGACGTGAAGAACGGCGACGGTTCGAGCGCGGGGTCGCCGGTGTAGCCGAGCTCCTCGGCGGCCGGGGCGAACGGGGAGTACGGGGAATCCGTCTCCCGCAGACCGGCCCGGAGGCAGCCGCAGGCGGCCGCGCCGACACGGCCCTCGACTTCGAGGCTCTGGGTGAGGGCCTCCTGGGCCTGCGCGGCGTCGAGTTCGACGCCGTACGGGGTTCCGTCGGTGCGGCGGTACGGGTGTCCGAGGTAAAGGTGCTGCGGACGGAGCTCGTCCCGCACGTACTCCAGGCCGGTGCGGTAGGCCGCCGGGTCCGTGTAGCCGGGGAAGCCGTTGGCCGCCCCGTGGACCTGCACCGCGTCGCCGACGAACACCGAGCGCTGTCCGTCGATCGAGTATGCGACCGATCCAGGTGTGTGCCCCGGGATCGCGTGCACCGAGACGGTGACGTCACCGCCGAGGGAGAGGGTCTCGCCGCCGTTGACGAGGAGTGAGGGCTCCATCTCGCCGGAGATGACGGCCTGCGTCGCGGCCGTGACCTCCGCCTCGCCCTGGGGGTCGCCCACATACCCGCCCCGGCCCGCGAGGTACTCCTCCACGTGGGCGCGCCGCGAGCGCAGCATCGGGGCATCGGCCTCGTGGATCACCACCTGTGCGCGCCGCCCGGTGAGCTCCCAGAGGGCATGTGCCCCACCGACGTGGTCGATGTGACCGTGGGTCAGCAGGATCCAGCGCACGTCCTCGATGCGCCGGCCGATCGCCTCCAGTGCGGGAGCCATCCCCTCGGCGGGCGAGGAGGCGATCCCCGTGTCGACGATGGCCGGCTCGGGTGCGTCGATGAAGAAGCTGTAGAGGCCGAACCGGCCCCACGGCGAGAACAGGGGATGGACGTTGACTGTGTTCGACATGGTCTTCTTTCCTCACTCGTACGTGGGGCGGCCGGGTCAGTGCCGGTCGAGGAAGTCGCGCGTCTCGGTGAAGACCCGGTGGTATTCGGGGATCCAGGAGAAGTGCTGGACGAACCCGTGGCCCGCGCCTTCGTACCGGCTCACCGTCGCGTCCACGCCGGCTTCCCGCAGCCGCCGGCCGTAGAGCTCGCCCTCGTCGCGCAGCGGGTCGTGTTCCCCGGTGACGACGAGGGCCGGCGGCAGCCCGGTGAGATCGGTCCGCCTGAGCGGCGAGACGAGCGGGTCCGCGGGGTCGGCGCCGCTGTCGAGGTAGAAGGCGTTGAAGGACTTCAGCCCGGCCGTCTCCAGGCCGTAGCCCACGGCGTTCTCGCGCAGCGAGGCGTAGCGGTCGACGTCGAAGTCCAGGTCGAGGGAGGGGTAGTAGAGGATCTGGTGGGTGATCCGGTGGAAGCCGTCGTCGCGGGCCCTGGCCGCGACCGCGGCGACGAAGTTGCCGCCGGAGCTGTCCCCCGCGACGGCGAGGACCGCGCCGTCCCGGGCGAGGCTCTCGTCCTCCTCGGCAGCCCAGCGCACGACCGCGTAACAGTCGTCGAGACCGGCCGGGAAGGCGGCCTCGGGCGCCAGGCGGTAGCCGACGGATATGACCTTGAGTCCGGTCTCCTTCGCCACGGAGCGTGCGACGTGGTCGTGCGTGTCCAGGCTGCCGAGGAAGAACGCGCCGCCGTGGAAGTAGACCAGCACGCCGTGGCTGCCGGCCTCGGCTGGGGTGTAGATCCGCACCGGTACCTCGCCCGATGCGGTCCGGGCGGTGACGTCCTCGACCGCGTGGAGCGGCAGGCGCTCGTCGAGGGGTGCGACGTGTGCCTCGTCCCCGGCGCGCATGGCGACGGGGTCGAGCGGGCCCGGGGCGTGGGCCGGCAGGCCTGCGACGAACTTGGCGATCTCGGGATGCAACGTCATGACGTCAGCCCTTCACGCCGGCGGCCGCGGGCTTCTGGCCGGGGAAGACCTCGTCGATCTCGCCCTCGCTCCAGCCCTGGCGCGAGACCGCCTGCAGCTTGTCGGTCACCGGCTTGCGGGTGGCCTGGAACAGGGCCAGCGCCTCCTTCACGGAGTCCGCATCCCGCAGGGCGTCGGCGAGCGCGCCGGCGTCCTCGACGGCCGAGTTCGCACCCTGGCCCTGGTGGTGCAGCATCGAGTGCGCGGCGTCGCCCATGAGGACGACGGAGTCCGAGTGCCACGTGTCGATCGAGTCGATGTCGTAGACGGCGCGGATGTTCACGGTGTCCATGTCGAGGTCGCGCGTGATGTTCACGAGGCGCTCGTCGAAGCCCTCCACCGTCGCCAGGAGGTCTTCCTTGGAGACCTCGGGCACCCAGGTGCCGTCCGGACACAGGGCGGTGATGTCGAACGACACCTGGTTGCGGTGGCGCAACGGCAGCAGATAGATCTTCGTGCCCCGGCCGATGTACATGCGGAGGTTGTCGTCGACGACCAACCCGTAGGCGTCGTCGGCCGAAATGACGGCCCGGTAGGCGTGCTCGCCGGAGAAGACCGGCTCCTTCTCGCTGAACAGCTCCCGGCGGACGACCGACTTGATGCCGTCGGCGCCGATGACCAGGTCGGCCTCGACGCTCGCACCGTTGGCGAAGGTGAGGGCGGCGCCGTCGCCGTTGTCCTGGACGCTCTCCAGCTTGTGGCCGAGGTGCACCATGCCCTCGGGGAGCACGCTCAGGAGAGCGTCGATGAAGTCACCGCGGTGGATGAGGTGGGTGTCGGTCTGCTCGCCGGCGACCGGCCACTCCTCTTTCATGATCAGATCACCGGTGGGCGTGAGGATTTCGAAGATTTCGCTCGGGGAGCTCACCTTCGCGATCGCGTCGAAGATTCCCCACTCGCGGAACCGGTTCATCGTGGAGGGACGCAGACCGATGCCGGCGCCGGCCTCCCGGATCTGGTTCGCCTGCTCGTAGACGTTGACGTCCGCGCCGAGCAGGCTCAGCGCCTTGGCTGCCGCAGCACCGCCGTACCCGGCTCCGACGATGGCGATCTTGAGGTTCTTGAGGTCTGAGAGCTGCATGGTGGTTCTCTCTACTTCTGGATGGTGAGGAAGCCGGCCGGGTTGTCCACGAAGATCGTCTTGATCGCGGCCTCGTCGAGACCCGCGGCGCGGAGGTCCGGGATGAGGTCGTCGAAGATGTAGTTGACGGTGTGGCCCTTCACGCCCGGCCAGCCCAGCGGGGAGCAGTTGGCGTCGGCGGAGGCAAGGACCTGCTTCAGCCGCCCGTCACCGATGAACCGGAGGAAGTGGTCCAGCCGCTCTTTGCGCGGGCGGGCCCAGAACGGCGGGTCCGGCAGCTCGGTCTCGTAACCGAAGGTGTCGAAGCCGATGCGCCCGCCCTGCTCCGCGATCCAGACATCGCGCGTCTTGTCCGCGTTCACGCCGTCGTCTACGTGCCCGAACAGGACGCGGTCCAGCGGGAGTCCCTCCTCGGCGAAGATCGCGATGGCGTTCTCGGCGTCGATCGCGAGATGGGTCAGGATCGGTACGCCGGTGGCGAGCGAGGCGCGGGCCGCGGCGCGGTAGATGCGCTTGTCCAGGTCCGTCATGCGGCCGCCGCGGCTCACCCCGACCTTGATGACTCCCGCGAGACTGCCGGTGTTGCCGATGCCGACGGTGATCTCGTGGACGAACTGCCGGGTCAGGTAGTCCACATCGGCCCGCGCGAAGTGCGGCAGGGCGGTGTCGCCCCCGACGAAGCCGGTGCAGGCGACGATGTGGACGCCGGTCTTCGCCGACAGCGACTTGTAGTAGTCGATGTCCCGCCCGTTGCAGATCCCCGTCGCGTCGACGAAGGTCCCGCCGCCGCTCTCATGGAACGTGCGCAGCTTCGGGACGGTCTCCTCGTACCGCTGCTCGGGGGTCTTCCACCACTTCGTGTCCAGCTCGGAGCCGGGCATGCCGTAGCCAATGTGCTCATGGATGGCCACGAGGCCCAGTTCCTCGGCCGGGATCGCCCCGAGGACGGTGTTCACTCTCGACACAACACTCACCTTTGGATGAAGAGACTTGATGGTCGTGCGCGCCGGTACGCTCAGCGCACCGACAGCAGGTCGCGCGGGTTGTCCACGAGAATCCGCTGCGCGTCCTCGTCGCTGAGACCCTGTGCCTTCAGGAGCGGGACGAAAGTGGTCAGGACGTAGCTGTAGGGCAGGTCGTTGCCGGGGTGACCCTTCGCCACCCCGGTCGCGCTGCTCGACAGCAGGACCCGGTTGCCGTGGCCGGCCCGGACGAGGCCGACGACCAGTGCGGCACGCTCGGCGTCGGTGATGTGGGCCTCGTCCTCCACGCCGACGTGGTCGAGTGCGACGTAGGCGCCGCGCCGGGCGACCTCCTGGGGTGCGCCGGTTTCGACGGCGTCCCTGCGGTCGAGGCCCGCGACGACGACGCGGTCGGCCGGCAGTCCCTCGTCCAGGGCGACGCCGAGGTCGTGGAGGGCGTCGCTGCCGTAGCGGACGGAGACCGCGACACCGGTGCTCAGGGCGGTCCGGGCCGCGCCGCGCAGCAGGCTCTCGTCGGTCGCCGTCATGCCCTCGGGGGTCGCGACGGTGGCGACCAGGCCGGCGGCGCCGCGTCGCTCCACGCGCGGGACCACCATGCCTTCGGTGACCTCCTCGGTGAAGAGGCCGGCGAACTTCTCGGCCGGCCAGGGGGTCGGCGGGTTGGTCTGCGGCGTGAGGAAGTAGCCGCCGAGCAGTTCCTCCGGGCCCTGCCCCGTCGAGGCGACGATGTGCACGCCGGTCGCGCGGGAGAGGGCCTCGTACAGCCGGACGTCCCGGCCGTGGAACATGCCGGTGCTGTCGACGACGGTGCCGCCGCCATGGGCCCGGAAGTCCGTCAGCTTCGCGGCGAGGGTCTCGAAGATCTCCGCGCGGTCGATGGTGATGTCGAAGGCGTACTCCGCGCCCGGCACGACCGACAGCAGGGCCTCATGGACCGAGACGACGCCCAGATCCTCGTTCGGCACAGGCCCCAGGACGGTGTTCACGGTGTTGCTCTTGACGCTCATGCCTGCCCTCACAAGTACGGGTGGGGTGCATCGCACCCTGTGGCTGGAGTCACCGTAGCCATTCGCTTTACACGGCGTCAATGAAGCAGACACCTAGAAAAAATATTCATCTGAGGGTCAGGAAAGGAGGGGTGAGGGAGAGATTCATCCATCTTCTGCATGTAGATGCATGCGAATCATTCATTTGTTGGATGTGATGGCAGCCACTTCACTGGGCGCATGACCACCCCATGCGCCTCCGACATCGACCTCTTCGCGGACGAGGTCGTGCTCGATCCCTATCCCGTCTACGCCGAGCTGCGGGAACAGGGATCCGTCGTCCGTCTCCGGAAGAACGACGTCCATGTGCTGACGCGGTACGAAGCCATCCGCGGCGCGCTCGCCGACTGGCAGTCGTTCTCATCGGACTCCATCGGGTTCAACCCGACGGTCAACGAGGCCCTCAGCGGCACCTCGCTCGCGTCCGATCCGCCGGTGCACCCGCAGTTGCGGGCGACGCTCACCGAGAACCTCTCCCCACGCGCGCTGCGCGGGCTGAAGGGCCGCATCGAGGCCAAGGCCGACGCCCTGGTCGCCCAACTCGTCGAACAGGGCAGCTTCGAGGCGATCGACGCCCTCGCCCGGGCCTTCCCCCTGGAGGTCGTCGCCGACCTGATCGGCTTCACCGGCCAGGCACGCGACAACATGCTGCGCTGGGGACAGGCCGCCATGCAGGTCATCGGTCCGATGAACCGGCGCACGACGGAGAACTTCCCGATCGCGGGCGAGCTCTACGCCTGGTGCTCCCAGGTCCGGGCCATCGATCTGGCCGAAGGGTCCGTAGGCCGGGGCATCTTCGACGCCGAAGCACGCGGCGCCATCGCGCCGGGTTCGGCCGGCGCCATCATCCACCAGTACCTCGGTGCGGGAGTCGACACCACGGTGGCGGCGATCGGCAACATCGTCGCCCTCTTCGGCTCGCACCCCGGCCAGCTCGACCTGATCCGCAAGGACCCCTCGCTGGTGCCGGCGGCGTTCAACGAGGTGCTCCGTTTCTGGGCCCCCGTGCACGCCTGGGGCCGCCGCGCCACCGAGGACGTCGAGATCGACGGAGTCGTCATCCCCGCAGGCGCCCAGGTCGCCGTCCTGTTCGGCGCCGGCAACCGCGACCCCCGGCACTTCGAGGACCCGGACACCTTCCTGGTCGAGCGCAATCCCGTCGACCACCTCTCGTTCGGCTACGGCCCGCACGGCTGCGCGGGCCAGGGGCTCGCCAGGCTGGAGGCCCACGCGGTGATCGACGCGCTGTCCCGGCGCGTGAAGCGCCTCGTGGTCGGACCCGAGGTCCGGATTCCCGGCAACATCACCCGGAGCATCGAGGAGCTCCCCGTCCTGGAGGTGATTCCCGCATGAGGATCGTTCTCGACCGCCCCCGCTGCGAGGGCCACGGCCTGTGCGAGGAAGCCGCACCGCAGCTCATGCACCTCGACGACGACGGCGAGCTCGTCCTCGACCGCGAGGAGATCGACAGCGCCGACGCCGCCCCGGCGAACGCCGCAGTCCGCGTGTGTCCGGTCGCCGCGCTGAGGCTCGCATGAGCGGCGCGACGGTGGACCGCGTCGTGGTCGTCGGCAACGGGATCGCCGGGCTCACCGCGGCCGACACGCTCCGCGAGGCCGGGTTCGACGGCGAGCTGACGATCGTCGGCGACGAACCGCACCCGGCGTACAGCCGCCCGGCACTGTCCAAGGCGCTCCTGCTCGACGACGCCGACCTGACGTCGCACGAGCTGCCGCCGGCCGGCCACGGTGCGAAGGAACTCCTGGGCGTACGCGCGACCGGGCTGAACCTCGACCGCAGGCTCGTCACGCTCGACGACGGCACCGCCCTGCCGTACGACCGCCTCGTCCTCGCCACCGGCTCCCGGGCGCGGCGGCTGTCCTCCCTGCCCGGGGAGCTCACCCTGCGGGGACTCGACGACGCCCTGTCCCTGCGGAGCCGGCTGGCGGGCCGGCCCTCGGTCGTCGTGGTCGGCGGCGGCCCGCTCGGGATGGAGATCGCCTCCGGGTGCCTGGCCGCCGGCTGCCGGGTCACCCTCGTCTCCCAGGGCGTGCCCCTGACGGTCCAGCTCGGGCCGTACCTAGCCGGCGTCTTCGTCAGGGCCGCGCTGGACCTCGGGCTCACCCTCGTGGAGACCGGATCGGCGCGGATCGAAGGGTCCGGGGACACCGCCCGGGCCGTACTCGACGACGGCGCGGTCCTCGAAGCGAACCTTCTCGTGTCCGCCGTCGGCGACATCCCCAACACGGAGTGGCTCGCGGACACGGGACTTGTCGCCGAGGGCGGCATCATCCCGGTCGACTCGCGCGGGCTCGTCCGTTCCGATGTCGCGGCCGTCGGCGACCTCACGGCCTTCCCCACCTCGTACGGTCTGCGCCGCCTCCCCCTGTGGAGCAGCGCGATCGAGCAGGCGAAGACCGCCGCACGGGCGCTCGTCCACGGCGAGGACGCGCCGCCGCTCCGGTTCCAGCCGTACTTCTGGACCGAGCAGTTCGGGCTGCGCCTCAAAGCGGTGGGCTTCCTGCCGCTGGAGGGCGAGCCCGCGTACGTCGACGGAGGTCCAGGTGGCGAGCCGGCGCTGATGCGCTGGTCCCACACCGACGGCACCGGTGCGGCCGTGGCTCTCAACTACCGGATCCCGATCCCCAGGCTGCGTCGCATGACCCGGGCGGACTCGTAAGGTCTACTCCATGAGCGACGGCGAAGAGGGCACCACAGGCTCGGGGTTGGACCGGCTGGCCTCGGTCAACCTCAACCTGCTGGTGCCTCTTCTCGCGCTCCTGGAGGAGGGTTCGGTGACCAGAGCGGCGGAGCGGGTGGGTCTGTCGCAGCCGGCGATGAGCCACGCCCTCACGCGGATGCGGCGTCTGCTGGGTGACGACCTCGTCGTCCGGCAGGGGACCGGCGTCACGCTCACCCCGCGCGCGCTGGAGCTGATCGCGCCGCTGCGCAGTGCCCTGGAGCAGACGGCACGCATCGTGGACTTCCCGTGCTTCGACCCCGCCGCGGACCGGCGCGTCATCACCGTCGCCATGACGAACAGCACGGCGTTCGTCGTCGGTCCCCACCTGACCCGGCTCGTCGCCGAGCGCGCCCCGCACGCCACCTTGCGTGTGCGCACGATCACGGTGCCGACCGAGGCCACCTTCACCGACAAGGGCGTCGATGTCGTGCTGGTCTCCGAGGGCCACTTCTCGCCGTACCCGCGCGAGCGTCTGTACAACGACCGCTGTGTGGTGGTGGCCTCACCGGACACGCCGCCGGAGGCGAGCGCGCTCGAACTCCTGACCACGCAACGGCACATCGTCGTCGACACCGAACGGCGCGTCTTCCCGTACTCGTTGCTGGAGGAGAACGGGATCACCTACCGGGTCGGCCAGTTGATCTCCGACTTCCTGCTGGTGCCGTTCCTGGTCGCCCGTGCCGGCGGTGGCGTCGCGCTGCTGCGCTTCCAGGTGGCCACCGCCATGCGGGCGCTGACCGACCTGCGGATCGAGGAGTTCCCGTTCCCGCTTCCGGGGCTGGGGATCGACATCGTCTGGAACCCCCGCCTGACCGATCAGTACTTCACCGAATGGCTGCGGGCTCTGCTGTTCGACGCCGCCGCGAGCCTGTGACCTCGACCGCGGGCGGCGCCGTCCGACGCCGTCCGTCACGGCGACCGCGCTCAGTGCAGCAGGCGTACCCAGCTGGTCCCGAGCTCGTCGAGCATCTGGTCGCGGGTGAGTTTCCAGTCGGCGCGGTGCCAGTTCTGAGCGACGAAGTCGAGCTCGGCCATGGCCAGCACGCCCCGGAAGTGCCGCTGATACGGCTCCAGGCGCCCGGCCGCCGTCAGCCCGTCCTTGATGTCGCCGATGGCCTCCTCCATCCACTGCTCGACCAGGTCGGCGAGCTCCGGATCGACCACCGCGGCGTCACGGCCGATCCGGATGAGGGGCCAGATCGCCGGCCAGCTGTCGGCGGTGCGGCGCAGCCAGTCCGTGATCGCCTCCGGCGACCCGTCGGCGACGGTGGCCACGAGGCCCTGCGCCGTGGAACCGTGCTCGGGAGAGCCGACGCGCTGCAACACCTCGTTGAGCTGCTCGTCGATGAGGGCCTGCATCAGCTCGCTGCGGGAGGAGAAGTACGCGTAGAACGTCGCCCGCGTCGTACCCGCCGCGGTCGCGATGTCGTCGACCGTGGTGGCGGCGTACCCCTTCGTCTTGAACTGCTCGATTCCCGACTCCAGAAGCAGACGGCGGGTCATCTGCTTCTGTGCCTCACGAAGGTTCGCCATGACCGGATCCTAACGCGCCGCGGTGCGTCGATCGTACGGACCGGCTGCACACCACACACACCGCACCGAGTCCTGACGCGACGTACAACGACTCACCGGCGCTCACTCGGCTCCCCTCGCGCGGCTCATCCGATCAGGTCGACCGCGACCCGCTTCCGCAGCTCCGCGACCGTGGACCCGTACGTCTCCAGGACGCGGACCCCGTCCGGACCGGGGGCGAAGATGCCGTGGTCGGTGTAGACGCGGCTGACACAGCCCGCGCCGGTGAGCGGGCAGGTGCAGACGGGGACGAGCTTGGGGGCGCCGTCCCGGGTGAACAGCCGCATCATCACCAGGACCTGCCGGGCCCCGACGGCGAGGTCCATCGCTCCGCCGACGGCGGGGATGGCAGCGGGATCACCGGTGTGCCAGTTGGCCAGGTCACCGCGGGCCGAGACCTCGAAGGCCCCGAGGACGCACACGTCGAGGTGGCCACCGCGCATCATCGCGAAGGAGTCGGCGTGGTGGAAGTACGCGGCCCCGGACAGTTCGGTGACCGGCACCTTCCCCGCGTTGGTGAGATCGGGGTCGATCTCGTCCTCGGCCGCGGCCGGGCCCATGCCGAGCATGCCGTTCTCGGTGTGCAGCACGATCCCCGCGTCCGCCGGCAGGTGCTCGGCGATCCTGGTCGGCTGCCCGATGCCGAGGTTGACGTAGGAACCGGGGGCGATGTCGAGGGCGATACGGGCCGCGAGCTCGTCCGTGGTGAGCGGGCCCCGGCCGAGGTGCTCCACCGGCCCCGTCCCGAATGTGGTGTTCGTGGCCGTCATCAGCGGGCTCCCTGCACGGTGAGTCGTCGGGCCTCGGCCCGTACGAGACGGTCGACGTAGATTCCGGGCGTGACCACGGCCTCCGGATCGATCTCCCCGACGGGCACGATGTCGGTGACCTGCGCGACGACCGTCGTGGCCGCGGTGGCCATGACAGGGCCGAAATTCCTGGCGGTCCTGCGGTAGACGAGGTTGCCCATGGTGTCGGCGCGATACGCCGAGATCAGGGCCACGTCCCCCTTGATCGGGTACTCCAGGACATGGGCACGCCCGTCGATCTCCCGGGTCTCCTTGCCCTCGGCGAGGAGGGTGCCGGCGCCGACTGGGCAGTAGAAGGCGCCGATTCCCGCGCCTGCGGCCCGCAGCCGTTCGGCGAGGGTGCCCTGGGGCACCACCTCCAGCTCGATGCGCCCGGCCCGGTACAGCTCGTCGAACACATAGGAGTCGCTCTGCCGGGGGAAGGAACAGATCACTTTGCGGACCCGGCCCGTCTTGAGCAGCGCGGCCAGGCCCACATCACCGTTCCCGGCGTTGTTGGACACCACGGTCAGCTCGCCGGCCCCCTGCCGGATCAGGGCGTCGATCAGGTCGAAGGGCATGCCCGCCAGACCGAATCCGCCCACCAGAACCGTCGAACCGTCCTCGACACCCACGACGGCCTCGTCGACCGTCGCGGCGATGGTCGTGATCATGCCTGGGCCACCTCGTGAGCGACGTGGCCCGTCTGCTCCTCGATCCGGGCCGAGGCGAGCGGGATGGGCGTGAACATCGCGGGTTCCTCGTCCGGGGACAGCGCGGTGGGGCCGTACACCCAGTCGGTGAATCCGTAGTCGTGGTCGTCCCGGCCGCGCATGATCGCGTTGCGCTGCAGCCGGCTCTCCCCGTCCAGGTGCCACAGCTCGCCCCAGGCGCGGGCGGTGGTCTGCACCCGACGGCAGTGCTCGACGCGGACCGCTTCGTAGGAGGCGAGGACGGCGTCCCAGTCCGGTGCTCCGGCGTTCGCGTCCGCCCCGGCACTTCCGTCCGCCCCGGTGTTCGCGTCCGCCCCCGCGTTCACGGCGGTCTGGCGGGCGACGTGCCGGGCGAAGACCCAGCCGTCCTCGATCGCCATGATCGCCCCCTGCGCCATGTACTGGAGCGGCGGGTGGGCGGCGTCGCCGAGCAGGGCGATCCGGCCGTGCACCCACGTCTCGATCGGGTCCCGGTCGAGCATCTGCCACCAGCGGTCGCGCCACATCAGGGGGATGCCCTTGCGTACGGTGTCGCAGGTGGCGGCGAAGGCCGCGTCCAGCTCGTCCGGCGTACCCCAGTCGTCCTTCCCCGCCAGCGCCTTCGGCGACTCGAACACGGCGACCTGGTTGAACATGTCGCCGCCGCGCAGGGCGTACTGCACGAAGTGACAGCGCGGGCCGACGTACACGGTGACGTCCTTCTCCGCGATGCCGTTCTCGCGCACCTCAGCGATCGGGACGGCCGCGCGGTAGGCGACGTAGTCGGAGCTGACCACGTTGTCGCCGACCAGCTTGCGCCGGGCGACGGAGTGCAGTCCGTCGGCGGCGATGACCACCGGCGCCTCCTCGGTGCTGCCGTCCGCCAGGTGGACCCGGGCGCCGCCGTCGGTGTGCTCGTAGTCCGTCACCGTCCGATCCGTCAGCAGCTCCACACCGGCCCGCCGGCAGGCGCGCAGGAAGATGCCGTGCAGGTCGCTGCGGTGGATCACCATGTACGGGAAGCCGTAGCGCCGCTCCACGTCCCGCAGGTCGAGCCGGGTCAGCTCGCGGGAGTCGAGCGCGTCGCGCATCACCATGTTCTCCGGGAGCACACCCAGCTCCTTGGCCTCGTCGAGCAGGCCGTACTCGTCGAGAATGCGGGTGCAGTTGGGCGCGATCTGAATGCCGGCGCCGACCTCGCCGAACTCCGGAGCCCGTTCGAGGACGCGCACGCGCAGCCCCTGCCGGGCGAGGGCGAACGCGGAGCTGAGGCCACCGATGCCACCTCCGACGATGATCACGTCAGGGTTTTCGCCGGTGGGAGGGGTCGCAGGGTTCATCGTCTCTTCCTCGAATCGCGGGAGTCGTCGAGTGGCAGAAGCGCTTGGGGCCATCGGGGCGTCGCGCGCCCGCGGCCGTGGTGGGGCAGGGAGGGGCCCGACCGCCCGCCCCTGCCCGGTCCGGTGGGTCAGAGCCAGCGGGCCAGGGCGGGCACCGGTCCACCGTCGGGCGCCGCGAGGGCGTGGGCACGCCCGGTGAGATACGCGGTGATCTCGTGGAGGTCGCCGACGATCGCGGTCGGCTCGCCCTCTCCGGGGAGCTTCCAGAACGCACCGCTGCCCGTCGCCTCCAGAACCAGCGCCGGTCCGGACTCCTTGGCGCGCTTGGCCACGACGTCGTCGCAGAGCGCGGCAAGGAATCCGGCCGGCAGGTCCGCGAAGGTCAGGCCGGTGCCCAGATCGACGGCGTGGACGCACACCTCACGGGAGCGCATCCAGGGCAGTTCGGTGGCGGGCACGGTGCGGCCCTGCGCCGTCACGACCGGGGCCTGCCACTGTGCGTCGCCGAGCGCGGCGGTGGCCCCCGCCAGCTCCTCCGCGCTGCGGCGCAGCCATGCGGTGAGCTCGGCGGCCGGCATCCCGGCGCCCCGCTCGATACCGGCGGCGCGCTCCTCGGGGGAGGCGTACATCGGTGTGGGTTCACCGGTGGCGGCCCAGTGGACGAGGTTGCCCAGGGCGTCGGCGTTGGCCGCGACGTGCGCGACCAGGTGCTTGCGGGTCCAGCCGGGCAGCGCGCTCGGCGCGTCCTGTCCGGCGTCCGCGAGGTCCGCCGCCTGCACGAACAGGGCGGTGCCGAGCTGCGCCCAGCGGCGAGCGTCTTCGAACGTACGGGACATCAGGCGGACTTCTCCTTGACGACGCGGTTCTCCAGGCGGCCGATGCCGTCGATCTCGGCGACGACCGTCTCCCCGCCCAGCAGATAGCGCCCCGGCTTGCGGGCGTGCCCGACACCGCCCGGGGTGCCGGTGGCGATGATGTCGCCGGGGTTGAGGCGCGTGATCGTCGAGACGTACTCCACCAGCGCGACCGGGTCGAAGAGCAGGTCGGCCGTGGTGTCGGACTGCATGACCTCGCCGTCCACGGTCAGGCGGACGTCGAGCGCGGGACGTACGCCGCCCGGCAGTTCGTCGGGGGTGACCAGGCAGGGGCCGACCGGGGTGCTGGAGTCCCACATCTTGCCCTGGAGCCACTCACGGGTGCGGAACTGCCAGTCCCGGCAGGTGATGTCGTTGAGGACGGTGAACCCGGCGATCGCCTGCTCGGCCTCCTCGCCGCGGGCGCGGCGCACCTGCTTGCCGACGACCACCGCGAGCTCCACCTCCCAGTCGAACTGGTCGGTCTCGTCCGGCCGGAGGATGTCGTCTCCCGCGCCGATCAGGGAGTCCGCGAACTTCGCGAACAGGGTGGGGTGCTCGGGCAGGTCCCGGCCCATCTCCGTGATGTGCGTCCGGTAGTTGAGTCCGACGCAGATCACCTTCGAGGGCTGCGGGACGACAGGCGCGTACTCGGCGCCGTCGACGGGGTACGTCCCGGAGTTCCCGGCGGTGGCCGCGGCGGCGTGCTCGGCCCAGTCGCCCCGGCCCAGCAGTGTGCCCACGTCGGGGACGCCGAGGTCGATCAGGACATCGCCGTCGATCCTGACGGCCTTGGTGGTGCCGCCGGTACGGAGGGTGGCGAGCTTCATCGGGTGGTTCCTTTCACATGGGTGCGGTCGAGCCGGAGGGCCTCGAAGATCGGGGAGTCACTGAAGCGGAACAGGTCCAGGGCGCCGGAGTCGGAGTCGGTGGTGCCGGCCTCGGACCGCACGGACAGGGGCTGCCAGGAGGGGACGACGAAGAGGTCGCCGCGCGTCACGGTCCAGGTCCTCTCCCCGACGGTGACGGTGCCGGAGCCGTCGAAGACCTGGTAGACCGACGAGCCGGTCTCGCGCACCGGGGCCGTCTCGGCGCCGCGCACGACGCGGTGCATCTCCGCGCGGATGGTCGGCAGCACATCGGCCGCGGTCGACGGGTCGGTGAACCGGACGGCGGCGTGACCGGGCTCGACGGTGCCGGCGAAGCCCTCCGCCTCCAGGGCGAGCTGGTCGTCGAGGGCGCGGTCGGTGTGTTCCCAGCGGTACGCGAGGAGCGGCGTGCCTGGGGCGGATCCGGTGGCGGCGACGGGGCGCAGCCCGGGGTGGCCCCACAGGCGCTCGGCACGCGAGCGGTCCGGGGTGGTCCGCTCGGCCTCGCTGATCTCGTCCCGGCCGAACTCGAAGAACTGGGTCTCACTCGCGTACTGGAACGGGATGTCGAGTCCGTCGATCCAGGCCATCGGCTCGGTGGTGGCGTTGTGGTGCGCGTGCATGTTCCATCCGGCCTGCGGCAGGAAGTCGCCGCGCCGCATGGCCACCGGATCGCCGCCGACGACCGTCCACACGCCCTCGCCCTCGACGACGAAGCGGAACGCGTGCTGCGTGTGGCGGTGCTCGGGGGCGTCCTCCCCCGGCATCAGGTACTGGATGGCGGCCCACAGGGTGGGCGTGGCGAACGGGCGGCCGCCCAGGGAGGGATTGGCCAGCGCGATGGCGCGGCGCTCACCGCCGCGGCCGACCGGGACAAGCTCTCCAGCCTGCGCCGCGAGCGCCCGCAGCTGCTCCCAGCGCCATACGTGCGGCACGGCGTGCGAGCGGGGACGGTCCGGCATCAGGTCACCGATCTCGGTCCACAGCGGGACGAGAAGTTCCTGTTCGAAGCCCCGGTACAGCTCCTCGAGTGCCGGGGTGACCTTGGGCTGACCGGCTGCGGAAACGGCCTGCAGCCGGACGGGCGAGCCCGTAGCGATGTCTTGAGCGAGGGAGGACTGAGTCACGGCCTCAGCGTGCGCCGGGTTCGCATACAAGACATGTAGATTCTGGAGAGCAGAATCTATGGCTCGGTCCCCGGCCGGAGCGGCACGCCGCCGCACGGACGACGGCCGGGAGCCCGCCCGAGGAGGCACCGTGGACAAGCCGCTCAAGACCCCGCCGCCGTATCCCGTGGCGAGCGTCGACCACGCCCTCAGGGCGGCGACCATGCTCCAGTTGGAGGGCCCGGCGACCGTCTCGCAGATCGCCGAGCGACTGGGGGTCGCCCGGTCCACCGCGCACCGGCTCCTGGCGATGCTCGTGTACCGGGACTTCGCCGTGCAGGACGAGAACCGCGTCTACCGGGCGGGCCCCGTCCTCGAACTGGCGGCGCACTCGCAGTCCCAGGTGTCCCGGCTGCGAGCCGCCGCCCTGCCCCACCTGCACCGGCTGGTCGGCCTGCTGGACGAGACGGCGAACCTCACCATCCGCACGGGTGACACGACCAGGTTCATCGCCAGCGTCGAGAGCCGGCAGGCGCTACGGGTCGGCTCCCGGGAGGGAATGGTGTTCGCGGCCCACCGCACGACCGCCGGTCTACTCCTGCTCGCCGGACTGGACGACGCCGAACTGGCGGAGATCTACTCCGCCGCGCGCTACCACGACCGCCCCGCGGACCGCCCGGACCTCGCGCGGTTGCGGAGCGAGCTGCGGCGCATCGCCCGCAACGGGTTCGCCGTGAACCAGGAACGCTCGGAGCGCGGGCTCGTCGCCGTGGGCGTCCCGGTGCGCGACCGGGACGGGACGGCGCTGGCAGGCCTGTCGGTGTCCATGCCCAGCGTGCGCTACGACTCCCATGACCTCCCGTCGCTGGTCGCGACGCTCAACGCCGCGGCGCGCGCGGTGGAGACGGACCTGGCCGCGGCGCACTGACCGGGCGACGCGGCGGGGCGACGTCCGGGGGCCGGTGAGCCTGCCGGGCGCACGCCGGCATGCCGGTTCGCCCTGCGGTGCGGCTGCGCCCGGTGCGGCACCGTTCCGTACGCCTGCGTCCCGTAGACCTCTCTTCTGCCCCGCACGCCTCTCCCACCCCCCCACTTCCGCACTCCTCCGCCGTGCCAGCTCCACATTACGTCGAGGCAATTCACCTTAAGCAACGTACATTTCATTGACATGCTGTATGGCGAAGTGTCATTCTCCACGGCACCACGCCGGATACGAGCCGCGTGCCCCCTCCCCCACTGCCGCGATCACGGCAGCGGCTCGCCGCACCTGTCCGCACGGGACAGACCGTGGCACCCGACGACAACCTCATCGGCGTGCCCGGATCCGGAGAACCGGCGTGGCCGGAGAGCGACGCGCAACGCTCCCCGCCCCCTCCCCTCACTACGGCCGTCGGCCGGAGCCCGTCCCGCCCGATGGCGGGGCGATCACCTTCCCAGCCAGGGAGAAAGCAATGACGCTCAACAAAGGGACAGCGACGTCCCACGGCCCAACCGCGGGGGCTGCCCGGAAGCCGGGCTACGCGGGGACGCTGGCTGCAACCAGCTGTGCGGTGTTCGTGGCGCAGGTCGCCAACGCACTGCCGGCATCGCTCAACGGACTGTTCCAGGAGGACCTGAACACCCACGGCTCCCAACTGACTTGGATCACCGCAGCCTTCATGGTCGCCGTGGTCTGCTTCGAATTCACCTTCGGCGTGCTCGGCGACCGGTTCGGCCGCAAGAAGCTGATCACCGCGGGCGCGGGACTCGTCGCCATCGGCAGCGCCGTGGCCGCGGTCGCGCCCAGCGTGCAGGTCCTCTGGGTCGGCGCGGCACTCAACGGTCTCGGCGCCGGCGCACTGTTCCCCGGCTCACTGACCATGCTCGCGTCGGTCACCCGCACCCCCCGGGAGCGGGCTCAGGCCGTCGCGCTGTGGAGCGGGTTCCTGTCCGCCGGTGCGGCCCTCTCCCCTCTCCTCGGTGGGGTGTTCGCCGAAGTCGGCTCCTGGCGCGGCTCCTTCTGGGTGCTCGTCGCACTGGCCGTCGCGAGCATGGTGCTCACGCTCTCGCTGACCTCTGAGTCCAAATCCCCGGAGGGCCGCGAACTCGACGTCCCGGGCCAGATCACCTTCGCCATCGGTCTCATCCTGGTGCTGTACGCGGCCGTCGAGGGACCCGAGTCCGGGTGGACCACCCTTCCCGTTCTTCTGTCCGGCATGCTCGGTCTCGTCTTCCTCGCCGGTTTCGTCCTGGTCGAGGTGGGCGCCAAGTCCCCGATCTTCGACCTGAGCCTGTTCCGGAACCGGGCCTTCACGGTGTCGTCCGTCGTCGCGGTGATCGGCATGCTCGCCTTCCTCGGCGCGTGCTTCGCGACGAGCATGTGGCTCGGTCCCGTCCAGCACCAGGACCCGCTGCGCGTCGCCGTGCCGTTCCTGCTGCTGCAGGGGCCCGCGTTCGTCCTGATCCCCGTCGTCTCCCGGCTGCTGCACCGGGTCGCCCCGACCTGGCTGCTGACGTCGGGCTTCGCCCTGATGTCCATCGGCTGCTTCCTGTGCACCGGACTCGATGTCACGGACCCCGGCCTGACCGCCTTCGTCGTACCCGACCTGCTGATCGGCATCGGCTTCGCGCTGTGCGTGAGCTCAGTGACGGCCGTGGCGCTGGACAGCGTGCCGCCGCAGCTGGCCGGCATGGCGAGTGCGACGACCAACATGCTCCGCGATCTCGGCTTCGCGCTCGGCCCCGTCGTCGTCGGTGCGGTCGCGCTGAGCAAGGCGGCCTCGGCGTTCTCCTCGAACCTGAGCGGGGCGGAGCTTCCGGCCGACCAGCTCGGAGCCGCACGCGGGATCGCCGCCGAGGGAGGACCGATCGCCGTGAACAGCGTGCCGCCCGGCACGCCGGGATCGGCGGCGCACGACCTCGCCCTCGACGCACTGGGCAGCGGCTTCGGCAGCGCCTTCCTGATCTGCGGCATCGCCGCCGCCGTGGCCGCGGTCCTGACCGCCGTCGGCATGATCGGTGTCCGACGCCCCGACCACTCCCCCGACCAGCTCCCGGCCGAGTCCGCCGCCGGACGGAACGAGGCCCGGGAGGCCGTAGTGAACTAGGGCCTTTCGTTCGGATCAGGCCGGATCAGGGTGCGGGGGGCGGTGCGTGCGGCTGCACCGCGGAGGACCGAGGCGTGGCGGCGGAGCCCCCGCCGGCCCGGCATGATCCGAACGGACGGGGCTACTCGTCCGCCGGACCGGCTGTGCCCCTACGGGCGGCCGATGGTCACGGCGCCCCGGAAGCGGTCCGGCGCGAGGGTCGACATCGTGTCGAGCGACGCGTCGGGGACCGGCAGGAGGTGGGCGTCGACCCAGGTGTCCCCCGTTGCCGCGTTGGCCCACGGGTCCTCGATCACGACAGCGCCGGGTACGACGCCGTGGCAGAGCACCCAGTGCGGCACGTCGAACCCCTGCATGTCGGCGAGCGAGAGCAGGAGCAGCACGTGTTCCCGTCGGCCGACCGCATCCCGGATCGCGGTCATGGAGAGGTGGCCCGGGTCGATCGGGACACCGATCCGTCCGGCGTCCGTACGTGACGCGCGCTGGAGCACGGCACGCCATTCCTGTTCCTTCTCCGGGTAATGGTCGAGCAGGACGGGCCGTTCCGTGTCGAGGTGGACCGCGACGGGGGACGACGGCCAGGCCCGGCGCAGGGCGACGCCCAGTCCGACGGGCTCGCAGGCGAGGAAGTTGGTCGCGTCGCGCCACAGCGTCAGCTCCGCCTGACGGTCGAGGGCCTCCCGCGGCAACGTCCCCGCGTGCGCCTGCGCGACCAGGGCGGTGACGGCACCGCACGTGAAGTGCGTGGTCTGCCCGTAGTACGGGGGTTCGGCGACCACGCCGTCGCTCAGCCAGCGGACGTAACCGGCAACGGGTCCGGCCGCACCCTCCGGCTGTGTGAGCGGAGGGCTCAAGGGAGCGAACCCGGCGGCAACGGCATCCTCCGGGACTGCCGTCCAGCCTTCCCACTTGACCTGCGCGAGCTCTCGGTGGCGTGCGTGGGCGACCACCGCCGCAACGGCTGCCTGCACATCGCCGACGGCGTCGACGATCTTCAGATAGGCCGTGTTCGGGCGGGCCGTCACGAGCGCGGCAGCACTCCAGCCCTCGCCGCCGTCACGCGGAACGCCCACGAGGTGAGGGGCGTGAGCTGAGCGGTCGACCGCCTGCCAGCGCTCCGGCAGCCGGTGGTCTCCGAGCCGCCTCTGCAGGGTCGGCGCATCATCGGGCACGAACGGGACGACGATGCTCTTCACGGGCGTTTCCTGCTGGGACGGCATTCCGGTGCTCCTGGCGGGACGGAGAGGACGGGGAAGGGGGAAGGGGCGGGAGGAGGGACGGGTGCGTTCACCGGCGGTTGCATGGCCTGTGCGGACTGGGCCGCCGCCCGGTGTCACGCACGGGACTGCCGGAGTATCCAGACGAAGTACGGGGCGCCGACCAAGGCGATCATGAGGCCGGCCGGCACCTGGGACGGGGCGACAACGGTGCGGCCGAGGGCGTCGGCCACGCAGACCAGCAGTCCGCCGAGCAGCATCGCGACCGGGATGGACCTCCCGTGCCGAGCGCCCACCAGCGACCGGGCGAGGTGCGGGGCGACGAGCCCCACGAAGCCGACGACGCCGACGGCGATCACGCTGAGTGCCGCGAGCACCGCGGCGATCGCCAGTGCGGCGAAGCGCACACGCACCGGCCTGACGCCGACGATGCGCGGAGTGTCCTCGTCGACGGCGAGCAGGTCGAGCCGGTCACGCATGGCGAGCAGTACGGGGAGCGCGAGCGCCAGGGCCACCGCGACCGGTACGACGTCGGGGAACGTGCGCCCGTAGGTCGTGCCGGAGAGCCAGGTGAAGATCCGGGGCGTGTTCCACGGGTCGGCACGCAGCAGGAGGAAGGTGGTGATGGAGCTGAGGCCGTACCCGCAGCCGATGCCGATGAGCACGAACCGGTCGGGCAGGAAGCCGCCGCGCCAGGACAGCAGGGCGATCAGCCCGAACGTGGCGAGCCCCGTCACGACGGCGGCCACGATGAGCAGCGGACGGCCGCCGGACAGCCCCGACGTGACAATGGCGACGGCGCCCAGCCCGGCACCGGCGGTGATACCCAGCACACCCGGCTCCGCGAGCGGGTTGCGTACCGCGCCCTGTACGACGCATCCGGCCAGTCCGAGTGCCGCACCGGCGAGGACCGCGGCGATCACGCGCGGGACCCGGTCGTCGAGCGCCTGCCCGATCAGGCCGGGGGCGGCGCCCTGGACCCAGAGCACGATGTCCCCCGTCCGCAGCCAGAGGCTTCCGGCCAGGACCGCCACGACGGCCGCCACGACCAGGAGTGCCACCGCGGCGAACATGACGAGGAGGAACGCGCGACGCGACCGTGCGACGACCCGCGCATGCGGTGGTTGCCGGAGCCGGCCCGTGTCACGGAGACGGAGCGCTAGAACCACGATCACGACGGAGCCGAGCAGCGCGGTCGGTACGCCGGTGGGAATGGAGGCGGCCCCGTCCGCACCCTGCACCGCGCGCAGTGTCGCGTCGGCGAGCAGGATGAGCAACGCGCCGAGCAGCCCGGCCGCGGGCACCAGGAAGATGTGGCGGCGCAGCGCCCGGACCCGCCCCGCGATCAGCCGGGCGAACACGGGGGGGCCGAGGCCGACGAAGGCGATCGGGCCCGCGAGTGTCACTGCCGAGCCGGTCAGGACCACCGCGCAGATCACGGCGATCACACGGGTCGCCCGGATCGGCACGCCGAGGGTGGACGCGGCGTCGTCGCCGAGGTTCATCACGTCGAGCCGCCGGGACAGCGCCAGGGCGACGCACAGCACCACGGCCACGACCGGGAGGGCGCGTACCGACGCGTCGATGTTCATCTGGGCGAGCGAACCGCTCCCCCAGGCGAAGAGACCGGTGGTGTTCTGCTTGAAGAGGATGAGGACCATCGCGGTCGCCGAGTCCAGGGCCATCGCTATCGCCGATCCGGCGAGGATGAGGCGGGTACCCGAGGTGCCCGCGGCCCGGCCCGCGAGGAGCAGCACGAGGGCCGCCGCGGCCAGGCCACCGGCGAAGGCGACGGCGCCCGACGCCCATAGCGGGACAGTGAGACCGAAGGCCGCGACGAGCGAGAGCGTGAAATAGGACCCGGCCGTGACCGCGAGGGTGTCCGGGGAGGCGAGCGTGTTGTGCGTGACGGACTGCAGCAGCGTGCCGGCCGATCCGAGGGCGAAACCCACCGTCACGCCCGCGAGCAGGCGCGGCAGGCGCGAGCCGATGAGGATCTCACCGACCGGCGCTCCGCCGGTGGTCTCCCGTTCCCCGGTGAAGTACCTCACCAGGTCGCCGACCCCGACTCCGGACGTCCCCTGCGTCAGGTGCCACATGCCCACCAGGACGGTCAGGACGGTCAGAACTGCCAGGACGGCCGCCCCGGTGGGACCGCTGCCGCGCTCGGCGCGCGGCAGCGATTCCCTCCGGGGTACCGATGTCTGCGAGGTGCTCACTTCTTGTCGAGCACGTCGACGTAGGCGTCGATCGCCTGCTCGCAGGAGAGCGGGCCGCCGGCGCCCCACACGCCCGACGGGAACGCGTGCGCGCGGCCTTCCTTCACGGCCGGGATGGTCTTCCAGAGCGGGTTCTTCGCAAGCGCGGCGACGTACCCGCCGGCCCCTTCGTCATTGGCGTAGAAGAAGTTGGCGTCGCCCACCGCGGTGAGTCCCTCGACGTCGGTCTGCGCGAGACCGTAGGAGGGGTCGACGCCTCCGTCACCGTGGGCCTTGTTGACGTCGTCGGTCCACACGGGCTTCATTCCGAGCTCTTCACCGATCTGGGTGAACAGGGCGCCCTTGCCGTAGGGGCGGACCGTGAGGTTGCCTCCCTCCAGCCATCCGTCGAAGAACAGGAAGTCGTTCGTCGGCAGATCGGCGTCGGTGACCTGCTTCTTCGCTGTCGCGAGGTGCTCGTCGAACTCCTTGAGCACCTGGTCGGCCCGCTCATTGCGCCCCGTCGCCTTGCCGATCATGCTGAACACGTTCTTCATGTTCCCGATCGGGTCCTTCGGGTCCGCGCCCAGCGTGGCCATCACGGGGACGCCTCGCTTCTCCAGCTTCGCGAGGGTCTCGTCGTCGGCCTTGAACGCTTCCACGACGATGAGGTCGGGCTTCGCCGCGTAGAGGGTGTCGAGGTCGGGCTCCTCACGGGTGCCGATGTCGGTCACTCCGCCGGGCAGCTTCTCCGCGCTGACCCAGGTGCTGTATCCCTTCGCGTCGGAGACCGCGGTGGGGGTGACGCACAGGGTCAGCGCGTCCTCGACCTGCTGCCATTCCAGGACCGCGATCCGCTTGGCGGGCTTGTCCAGCTTCACCTGCCGGCCGACGCCGTCCTTGAAGGAGACCGGCTCCGTCGAGGTGGCCGTGGTGTCCTGTGCACAACTCGCCGACGCGGGCGACGCGCTGGCACTGTTCTTGGTGTCGGCCTTGTCGACGGTGGTCGTGCCGCAGGCCGTTGCGCCGAGGACGATGAGCCCTGCGGAGGCTGACGCCGCCAGGCGATGGGCACGGTTCATGAACGATCCTCTTTCTTGCGATTTCTTGCGATTTCTTGCGATGAGTTGCCGCGGCGGTTGTGCCGCTTCGGACCGTGTGGCGCCCGGCAGCTTCAGACGGCTGCGTTCCGGCCGCTTCGGACCGATGGGGTCCGGCGGCCACAGGCCGGTGGGGTCCGGCCGCTTCAGACGGGGTGGCGCCCGATCGGGTCGATGCGGAGACGGCCCGTGCGAGGGTCGATACCGACCTCGACACGGATGTCGTAGACCTCTCCGATGTTCTGCGCGGTGAGGACGTCGGCGGGTGCGCCCGCTGCGTGCACGCGGCCTGAGCGCATCAGGACGAGCGTGTCCGCGACGCGGGATGCCTGGTCGAGGTCGTGCAGCACGACGCCGACCGCGATGCCGTGCTCCTCGACGAGATCGCGTATCAGGTCGAGTGTCTCGACCTGATAGCGGAGGTCGAGGTGATTGGTAGGTTCGTCCAGCAGCACGACACCGGTGTCCTGGGCCAGGCAGGCCGCGAGCCAGACACGCTGCATCTCCCCACCGGAGAGTTCACCGACCGGCCGGCCTGCCATGTCCCGCACACCGGTGACGCCCATGGCGTGGTCGACGGCGCTCCGGTCCTCCGCGGTCGGTCCGGCGAAGCCACGCCGGTACGGATGACGTCCGAACGACACGACCTCCGTGACCGTCAGCCCTTGGGGCGCCGGCCTCGACTGGGAGAAAAGCGTGACCTCGCGGGCGAACTGGCGGGCGCTGAGCAGGGACGCTTCGCGCTCGGACGGTCCGTCGGAGGCGCCGAGCGTCACCCGCCCGCCGTCCACCTGGTGCAGTCGCGAGAGCGCGCGCAGCAACGTGGACTTCCCGCTGCCGTTCGGCCCCACCAGGGCAGTCGCGCGGCCGGGTTCCAGGGCGAGCGAGACGCCGTGGACGACCGGCTTGCCGCCGTACCGCAGCACCAGGTCGTGCCCATTGAGCCCGGCCACCGGGGCAGCGGGGTCGATCGCGGGGCTACCGGCGTGCCGGAAGGGGCTTGTGAACATCGATGAGTCCGGACGTTCGAAGGGGCGAGGACTGCGGCACCCTCCGTCCGGCCTTCACCGGCCGGGCCTGGAGCCCACCCGCGCACGGACAGCACCGTCCACGGCGAGAGGAAACTAAGGGTTACCTAACTCCGAGAAGGTTATATTCCGCTCGCGATGTCGACAATCAGGAGTTCTGGACATGCGATACGGGATTCCGGACATTTCCCGATGCTTCACGGGCTGCGTCGAAGAACGCGCCCGGCGTGGTTCCCATGACCCGCCGGAACGCGGCGATGAAGGAACTGGGCTGCGCATAGCCGAGCGCCTCGGAGACCGTCATCACCTCGAAACCTTCGGACAGGAGCATCAGCGCCCGATGCACCCGCAGCATCTGCCGCCACTGCGCGAAGGAGAGACCTGTCGCCTGACGGAACGCGCGCGTGATCGTGCGGTCGCTGATCCCCAGCCGCTGCGCCCACTCCTCCAGTGAGCCTCCGTCGGCGGGGTCGTCCAGCAGGGCTTCGGCGATCGCGTCGATCCGGGGGTCACCGGGCAGCTGCAACGCGAACTGGTGCCTCGACGGCTCGATCACGTCGAACACGACCGACTCCGCGCGTGCCCTGGCCGGCGCGTCGAGATCCGTACGGGACAGATGGGCCAGCAGCGACTCGAGCAACGGCGTCATCGCGATCGCCTTCGGTTCCCCGAACGCGAACGGCGTGCGGTCGGGGGTGAAGAGGGCGTCGTGGAACTCCGCACCCGCCGTGGCCCGGCCCGCGTGAACCACTCCCGCGGGCATCCACAGCCCGTGCCCCTCGAACACGGTGAAGACGCGGTCCCCCACCCGGGACGTCAGCGTCCCCCCGCGCACCCAGAAGAGCTCGTGCAGAGGATGCGAGTGCAGCGCCCACTCCGTGGGAACACGGGGAATCCGCAACCTGGCGCTGATGGCGAACGGGGCTACCGCCTGCTCCGGAACGGCCACGGCCCGGCGCACCACTGTGCCCGCCTCCCGCCGCCACATCCCGGGGGCCGCCTCACCACGGGACGCTCGAACCATGCGGTCGAGTCTACGGGCGCCGTTGCCCCGGCCATGAACCGCTATGGCCCGCAATGACCGGCGATGACCCGCGATGACTGGCGAGCGGTTCGGCCGGTCAGCCGGTCGGTCGGTCGGTGGTCGGCCAGCCGGTCGGTCAGTGGTGGGTGGTCGGTGGTGGTCGGTCGGCACACCGTCACGTTGCTTGATCCTCCACGTGAGGGGCTCGCGCGTTCACCGACCGTGGGGCCGTCACGCCGGAGACCTTTCCGGGGGCTACTACGGCAGGGACGGGAGCGGATCCGTACGGTCAGAGTTTCTCCGTGAGCAGCTCGTGGACCGTCGCGATGAACGGGTCGGTCCTGTGCACCCGCCGTGCGCACATGGCCGCCAGGGCGGTACCGGTGTCCGGGCGGAAGCCGAGGAACATCTGCTGCCCGAGCGTGGCTCCCGCGTGGAAGCAGACCGGCCCGCGCGGTGACGGATGGCGGAACCAGGTCAGGGTGTGGGTGTGCGCATGCCGCAGGCCGCGCCGCAGCAGCGGGCGCCGCACGTCCGCGAACGCGGCGGCGGGAGGCCGCGTGGGCGCAGCCGCAGCCGATGTCGCTGTCGCATCCACTGCCAGTGCCACTGCCGCACTCACTGCCGCATCCACTGCTGCTGCCGATGCCGGGAGATGTGCCTCCAGGAACGTGAGCAGGTCGGGCGGTGTCGCCCGGACCGCTCCGGCGGCGGTGAAGCCGCCGGTGTCCAGCGCGGGCAGCGGCCTGCCGTCGCGTCGGTGCCCCACCGCGTCGCCGGCCGGATCCCCCGGGCCCAGGCGCGTGCCCTCCAGCCCGAGCGGGCCCAGTACCTCCTGCTGGAGCAGCGCCTCCCAGGGTGTGCCGGTGGCGGCGGCCAGGGTGTGTCCGAGTACGGAGACGGCGAAGTTCGAGTAGTGCCATCGGGTACCAGGGTGATGGCGCGGGCGGGCGCGGAGGAACGCCCGGACGACCCGGTCGGCCGGGTAGCGGCTGTAGGGCGCGGTGGACCACCGGGGCAGTGCCTGCGGATAGAAGTCGGCCGGCAGTGCGGGGAGGCCCGAGGTGTGGGTGATCAGATGGCGCAGGGTGATGGCGCGCACGGCGGGGTGCACCGGGTGGCCCGGGGCCAGAAGTCCGGCCGCGGAGTCCTCGTAGCGCACGCGGCCGTCCGCGACGAGTGCGGCCAGCAGCAGACCGGTGAAGGGCTTGGACGCGGAACCGAGCTCGTAGCGGAGTCCGTCGCCGGGCCCATGGAGGGGTGCTTTGCCGAGTGGCACGTCCGCGCCGAGCTGGAAGGTGCGGTGGCCTCGGTGGCTGAGCGCGATCACGAGGTCGGGTGCGTCGATGGTCCGGGCCGCCTCGGTCAGCAGCCGGGCCCGCTCGCCGTCGTCCTGGGGCGGACGGTCGGCGGGGGCCCGGCCGACGTCCTGCGGGGCCGTCACGCGGGGGCCGGAGCGGCGAGGTCCGACAGGGCGCGGGACAGGGCCAGCGCCGAGGCGAACGCCGCGACCAGCGTGGGGTGGTAGACGAGGTCGAAGACGGACTCCTCGTCCCCCTCCGGCATGGCACCCATCACCGGCATCGCCCCGTCCTCCTGCTGGGCCCCGGCGAATCCCTCCCAGGCGGCCGGGTCCAGGGTCGGTTCCGGCATGCAGGCGTCGACGACGAGCAGTTCGCCCAGCAGGTCCCAGCGGCCCAGATCGAGCCAGTCGTCCAGCCACACCGGCAACCAGAGGGCGAGGTAGTCCGCGACGTCGGCGGGCAGCCCGGCCGGATTGGCGCCCCAGTCGGTCAGATGGAAGACGGTGTGGGTGATGTCGTAGCCGATATTGCCCTCGACGGTCCACGGCTCGGGCCGTTTGGACAGCCAGGTGCGCCGGTACGCCTCGTCGACCGGCATGCTCGGCTCCACTCCGAAACGGCGCTCCATGGCACTGAGTCCGAGCCGGCGCACCGGGACGACCTCCAGCGCGCCCCAGCTGCTCAGCCGGTGGTTCAGCCGGACGGCGGCCTCGAGGGACGGCTCCCGGAACCCCAGCTCACGGAACGGGACGTAGACCTCCATCGGGACGGGGCAGAGCGGTTCGCGCCGCTGACCGTCGACCAGCCGGCTCCCCGAGCCCAGCAGTTCGTGCCAGGCGTGATCGAGGAGCTTGCGGGCCAGGGCGGCCTGCCGGGATCCGGCGACGCCTTCGCGGAAGATGACCTTGCTGATGAGCGCCAGTTCGCCGAGCGGCTTGAACCGGTCCAGGACACCCACCTCGGGAGGCGGGTCGTCGTCCAGCCGGAAGCCGGACCGGTGCTCGTACAGCCATCCCAGGGCCCGCGCGCCCACGTCATGGATCTGCTGGATGCCGCTCATGCGGCAGCTCCCTTCGTGCGGCTGGTGCGGCATCTGAGGACGGTGCGGCTCATACGGCGGCCCCGGTGGCCTCTGCGGCTGCATCGGCCCGGTGCTCGGTGAGCCGCTTGAGGCACAGCGCGGCGGCGAACGCGGTGACCAGGGTGGAGTGGTAGCAGGCGAGGAACGGATACGGGTCAGGCTCCGTGCCCGGTCCCGGTCCCGCATCGTCCGGCGGGGCGGCCCGCACCGTGGAACCCGTCTCCGGCACCGCGCCGCTCGGGGCCTGCGCGGTGGCGAGCGCGGGCCAGGCCGCGTCCAGCAGGTCCGTGGGCGGCGGCCCCGGCAGGGCCGCGGCGACCGCGAGCAGTTCGCCGGTCAGGTCCCACTGCCGGCTCTCCAGACAGCCGTCGACCCAGGGCGGCAGCCAGGCCCGCAGATATGCGTCGATGTCGGCGGGCATCCGCTCGGGAACGCAGCACCAGTCAGTGATGTGGAAGACGGTGTGGGTCAGCGCGTAGCCGGAGGGACCCTCGAACATCCACGGTTCGGACAGCCCGCCGAGCCAGGTGCGGGCGAGGACCGAACCGGCGTCGGTGTGGAGGGGGTTGCCGATCCGCCGCTCCGAATTGATCAGCCCGAGCTCCCGGTTGGCCTGCTGCTCGGTGTGGGCCCAGCCCCTGGTCGCGGCGAGCGTCCCGGCCAGGCTCTCGAAGCCCTCGTTGCGCAGCCCGTATCCGGCGAAGGCGGCGTAGATCTCGTACGGGTACGCGGCGAACGGTTCGCCGCGCAGCAGCTCCAGCAACAGGTCGCCGGCGTGCACCTGTTCCCACGCGAACATGACGAGTTCCCCGGCCGTCCCGTGGTCCGGGGTGTCCGGGGCGGTGCTGCGGCGGATCGTGGTGCAGAGCTGGGCCAGTTCGCCAAGGGGTTTGAGTGTGCTGTTGACCTGGGTGTGCGGTTCCAGGACGTCCGGAGGGAGCACGAACCCCGCGCGGTGGGCGTCGGCCCAGCCGAGCGCCTGCCGCAGCACGCCGGGCAGGACGGACAGCGCCGCACCCTCCGTACCGCCGGGGGCGGTGGCCGCCGGTGCCGTCACCGCGCCCGCCCCTCTGCCATCAGCCGGGCGGCCCGTACGTGCAGTGCGACCCGGGGGTCCGTGCCGCCCATGAGCTCGACGAAGTCGAGTCCGCGGTCCAGGCCCAGCGTGTCGGGCCGGCCGTCCAGCCCGGCCAGCCAGCGGCCGGCACCCGCCGCCTGGAGCCAGTTGCGCCGCCGCACCGCGCGCACGAATCCCCGGGACAGATCCACGACCCGGTGGGCGGCGGCCCGGTGCACGGCCGACGAGGCGGCCGGCACGGCGAGCGGCGCCAGCACGGAGAGCTGATGGGTGAAGGCCTGCCAGGGGGCTCCTTCGAGCCACGCCGCATCCGGCTCACCGGTGCCGGGCCCGGCGGCGGGCAGCTGCCCGGGGGTGGTGGCCGGTGCCGTCCGGTGCAGGGCGGACCTCATGCCCCAGTGGCTCCAGGCCGTGGCGTCGGAGGCGTCGGGCCGGGGCGGGAACTCCCGCACGGCACGGTGGAGCACCGCGAGGTCTCCGGGATGCGGATGGTGGCCGTGCAGAACACTGGGCAACAGCAGATCGGCTCCGATGACGCGTACCGCGGCAATTCCTGTCCGGTTGTCCTCGTCAATTCCGGCCGCGCCGCACACCGTGGCGAGGTGGTCCCCGCTCCGAAGAGCGAGGACCACCTCTGTTGCCAGGTCATGCACGGCACCCGCGAGGGGGGACGAGGCATGTGACTGGTCCATGTGCTACCGACTAGCCCTTCTTCGGGCGCGGGGTCGGCGGCGAGAGCAGCAGTGCGGAGCCGCCTCCGAGGAGGGCGAGATACGCGCACTCGCGGGAGTCGCGGTAGAAGCCTTCGGCCTCGCCCGGGTTGAGCGCCGCGTCGAGGTCGATCTCGATGTCGGTGGCAGTGGATTCAGTGGTGTACATGGGTGTTGCCCCGTCCTGTGGGAAGTGGGGGTTGCCGTACGTTTTGAGTGAAATAGATGAAATGTAAGACCGCAAATCAGACGGGCCCGCAAAAGAATTTCCTCATTCAATTGAATAGCGAATTCGCACGACTCCCGTACCGCTTCGACCTGGGGAAACGCACCTTCCATTCACTCGAACGGTGAGTAGTGCGCGGGGCGCATCCAGCCGTTCCGGCGTGCACCTGGGGGTGTCACGGCATCGCCTTATTCACGGCATCACCTTCTTCACGGTGCGGGCACCACCGGCAAAGTCGCCCCTCATGCAGAAATACCGCCAGGCTTCGACAACGCACGCAGAACCGGAAGAGCGTCCCCCGAATCACTCGTGAGCTGCGGGAATGGGGCCCGGTGGTGAATCACAAACGGGTCGCAGGAGGCAGCAGCGCCTACCCGTACGCCGTGTTCACGGTGCCGGACGAGGACTCCGCGTACGAGCTGACCCAGATCCTGGAGAAGATCGACACGTCGGACCGGAACTGGCTGCGCTCGACCGCCGTCACGACCACGTGGAGCTTCCGCTCCCACCGGGAGCCGACCGTCTTCTCGCGCGACCTGCCGTTCCTCGCACCGGCGTACGACATGCCGGTGGCCGGTCTGAACACGCTGCCGGCGAAGAGCGGCATCAAGGTCGGCCTGTCGGTCGAGGGGCACGCCGGGTACACGCCGGGTGCGATCACGGCCGCCACGCTGTCGTACTCCTACGACGGCGGCGCCACCTGGGTGCAGGCTCCGGCCCAGCAGCGGAACGGTAAGTGGTCGGCCGTGCTCGACCACTCCGGCGCCACCGGCAAACAGGTCACCACCAGGGCCACCTTCACCGACGCCAACGGCAACGCGGTCACTCAGACCATCACCCGCGCCTACGACGTCCGGTAACCACACAGTCCGGCCGGCCGGCCTCCCCCCGCGGGGTGGCCGGCCGGCCGCTGTTCCGCTGCCCCGGAGCGGCGAGAGCAAGGGCTCGGGTGCAGTTGCGCCTCCGGGTCAGCTGAAAGGACGCATTTCAACGCGGGTCCGGCCAGCCTCCCTCCGGCATTTCAACCGGATTGCATCATGGGGGCCGCACGTCTCTTGCTGCGTGCGGCACCTGCGCCGCCTTGTCACACCGCCGCTGGAGGATGCTCGCATGTTCGGTTCGTTGCGAACTGCGCTGGGATCAGTGGAAGACCTCGCGGAAAGGGATGGCAGCACTTCCATCCGCACGCCCACCACGCGCGCTGTCGTCCTGGTGACCGTGGCAGTGACGGTGGTGACCATCGCCCTCGGCAAATTGACCGGAACGGCAGTGCTCCTGCTCGGACTGCTGGTGTTCCTCCCCGCGTTCGCCGCCGCGCTGTGCACTCCTCGCCAGACGGCACTGGTCTCCGTCTGGGTGAGCGTTCTCGTCATCATTCCCGTTGCCCTGTCCGGGGAGAATCTCGCCGACCGGGTGACCCTGGCTCTGTTCGCCCTCGGCTTCGGCGTACTGGCCGTCTACGGATCGCGGCTGCGCATCGCTCGCGAGATGGCTCTGGTCAGCCTGCGGTCGACCGCTGCCGCGATGCAGCGGCAGATCCTGCGGCCTCTGCCGCTGCTCACCGACGACGTTCTCGTGGATGGCGTGTACGAACCGGTGCAGCAGGACAAACTCGTCGGCGGCGACATCTACGACGTGGCGGCCACCCCCTGGGGCACCCGTGTGCTGATCGGCGACGTCCAGGGCAAGGGGCTCGCCGCCATCGGCATGGCCATCGAGGTGGTCGGGGCCTTCCGCGAAGCCGCTCACCGCGAACCGACGGTTACCGCCCTCATCGATTCGCTCGAGGCGGCGGTGGTCCGCCACAACGGCTACGCGCAACAGCGCGGCGAGCCGGAACGGTTCGTCACCGCCGTCGTCCTGGGAGTGGACTCCGGCGCCGAGACCCAACTCGTCAGCTGCGGCCACATCCCGCCCTACTTGCTGCACGACGGAGTCGTCGCGGCCGTCGGCGCGGGGACGGAGCATGCGCCGCTCGGCCTGGCGGACCTGGTGGACGAGCCGCGCACGGTGTCCTGGTTCACGTTCCCCGAAGGGGCGACGCTGCTGCTGTGCACCGACGGCCTGACCGAGGCCCGATCATCCGAAGGCACCTTCTACCCGCTGGAGGAACGCCTTACCGGCCGTAACGACATCACTGCGAGCCGGCTCACCCGATCACTCGTCGACGATGTACACGCCTACACCGCCGGCGCGCAGCAGGACGACTTGGCGGTCCTCGCCGTCCGCCGTTCCCCACACAGGAGCAGCAACGCATCGGCGCCCTCACACCCCGGCGCGGACCCGACAACGTGAGGCGCGCCCACTGCGGCCCCGCCTGTTCTCCGTTCCTGTTCACCCGTCCGGGCACCGCAGCAGCAGCTCAGCGATCCCGGTGACCGCGGGCGAGTTGGACTACCTGCCGGCGCAGCGCGCCCCCCGTCCCACTCCGCCTCCCGGCCACCCTCACCACGACTGCCTTCCCCCTGCGGCGGTCGTGGCCGGCACCGGAGCATCCACCAACCTCTACGCGGCCGCCGACACGCTCGTCCTCTCCGCCGCCGGGTCCTGAGGGTCGGACGGCGCCGCAGCACTGGTCACCGACCCTGCGCGTCGCTGACGCGGCAGGTCCCTGACACATCGCTTACGGTCCCGTGACATGCCGAGTCGTCAGTGCACGACTCGACGTCGGGCGGCCTACCGTGGTGGTCATGCGTGTACTGGTCACCGGCGGCGCCGGGTTCATCGGTTCGGAGATCGTGCGGACACTCGTTTCGGCCGGGCACGAGGCGGTGGTGCTCGACGCCCTGCTCCCCTCGGCCCACGGCCGTGTCCCCGCCCCGCCGCCCGGCGGTGACAGCGGGCTCATCGTGGCGGACGTGCGGGACCGCGAGGCGGTGGACCGTGCGCTGCGGGGCATCGACGCGGTGTGTCATCAGGCGGCGATGGTCGGACTCGGCAAGGACTTCGCGGACGCGCCGGACTACGTGGGGTGCAATGACCTCGGGACGGCCGTACTGCTCGCCGCGATGGCCGGGGCGGGGGTGCGGAGCCTGGTGATCGCGGGCTCGATGGTGGTGTACGGGGAGGGCCGGTACGACTGCCGTCGGCACGGTCAGGTCCGGCCGGGACCGCGCGCGGAGGACGATCTGGCCGCGGGCCGGTTCGAGCCCCGCTGCCCCTCCTGCGACACGGAGTTGCTACCCGGTCTCGTCGGTGAGGACGCGCCGGTGGACCCGCGCAACGTGTATGCGACGACCAAGCTCGCCCAGGAACACCTCGCCTCCTCGTGGGCGCGGGCGACGGGCGGGCGCGCGGTGTCGCTGCGCTACCACAACGTGTACGGACCGGGCATGCCGCGCGACACCCCATACGCCGGGGTCGCCTCCTTCTTCCGTTCCGCTCTGGCCCGTGGCGAGTCGCCCCGCGTCTTCGAGGACGGCGGCCAGCGCCGGGACTTCATCCATGTATGGGACGTCGCCGCCGCGAACGCGGTGGCGCTGGAGGCGGTCACGGAAGGCGGGCCGGGCAGCTTCGTCGCGTACAACACCGGAAGCGGGCAGCCGCACACCATCGGTGAGATGGCCGCGGCCCTGGCCTCGGCCCACGGGGGCCCAGCCCCGGTCGTCACCGGTGAGTACCGGCTGGGGGACGTACGTCATGTGACGGCGGACTCGCGGCGGCTGCGCGAGGAACTGGGCTGGAAGCCGGAGATGGGCTTCGCCACGGGGATGGCTCGGTTCGCGGCGGAGCCGCTGCGGGAGGCGGCCACCGTCGGGCTCTCCACCTGAGGCTCACACGACCGGCAGCGTCACCTCGAAGCAGCAGCCGCCGGTGACGTTGCGGACCTCCGCACGGCCGGCGTGTGCTTCGACGATGCCGCGCACGATGGCGAGTCCGAGTCCCGCCCCGGCCGGGGGCGTACGGGCATGGGTGCCGCGCCAGCCGGTGTCGAAGACCCGGGACAAGTCCTCCTCCGGGATGCCGCCGCAGCCATCGGTCACCGAGAGCACCACCCCGTCGTCCGCGCGGTGCGCGGTCACCGCGACGGTGCCGTCGGCGGGGGTGCGGCGGATCGCGTTGATCAGGAGGTTGCCCAGGACCCGGCTCATCTCCTTGCCGTCGACCTCGACGGGCACCGCCTCGATCCGGTCCCCGACCAGCCGGACTCCGAGCTCACGGGCCAGCGGCCCCGCACCGGCGAGCGCGTCGCCCACCAGGTCGTAGACGGAGATTCGGGTAGGGGTGAGGACGAGCGAGCCGGCATGGATGCGGGACAGCTCGAAGAGGTCGCCGACCATGTCGCTCATCCGCTCCACCTCGGTCCGTATCTGCCGCAGATAGCGCTGCGAGTCGACGGCCATGCCGTCCTCCAGCGCCTCGGACATGGCTCGCAGACCGGCGAGCGGGGTCCGCAGGTCGTGCGAGATCCAGGCGACGAGCTCACGCCGCGAGGTCTCCAGTGCGCGCTCCCGTTCACGTGACGTGTCGAGCTTGGCGCTGGTGGCGGCCAGTTCGCGGGTGAGTGCGGCGAGTTCGGCGGTGGCCGGGGCCTCCGGGGCCGCGAAGGTGCCGCCGTCGCCGAAGGAACGGGCAGCGAGGGTCAGATCTCGGCTCCTCGCCGCCACCCAGCGGCCGAGCAGCATCGCGGTGACGAGGGAGACGACGGCGGCCATGGCGACGACGGTGGTGACCACGGTGAGGTCGTGCGGCGACAGGAACATCGCCCAGGCGACGGCCAGGGTGCCGGCGAGCATCGCGGTGACCGCCACGGCGGCGACGACGGTCAGTGAGACGACGAGCGAACGATGGCGGAAGAGCCGCAGCGCGAGCGCGCCGAGCAGCCCGGCCGCGGCGGCGCCGAGGAAGGCGAAGAGGGCGATGAGCAGGATGTCGGTCATGACGCCGCTCCGCCCCCGCAGCCACCGGGGGCTACAGGGCCTGGAGCTGACGGGCCGAGGGCTGGTCGGCCGGAGCCGGCTACGCCCGTGGCCGACGGGTCCGTTGCGCCGGCGTCGGGCCCGGGTTCCGGTGGGGCGGCGGCGCCCCTGCCCGGGGGCAGGTCAAGCCGGTAGCCGACGCCCCAGACCGTACGGATCAGCTCCGGGCTTGCCGGATCTGCCTCCACCTTCCCGCGCAGTCGGCGGACGTGGACGGTCACGGTCGACAGGTCCCCGAAGTCCCAGCCCCAGACCCCGCGCATCAGCTCCTCCCGGGTGAAGACGCGGCCCGGGTGGCGCAGGAAGAAAGCGAGGAGGTCGAACTCCCGCAGGGTGAGGGACAGTGCCCGGTCCCCGGACGTCGCGCGTCTGGCCGCGGGGTCGAGGACGAGGCCCGCGCCTTCGAGCAGGGCCGAAGGGCCGGACGGGGCCGCGGCCGCCCTGGCGCGGCGCAGCACGGAGTCGACCCGCAGGACGAGTTCGCGAGGGCTGAACGGTTTGGTGACGTAGTCGTCCGCGCCTGTTTCCAGGCCGAGGATGCGGTCCTCCTCGTCCCCGCGCGCGGTGAGCATGATGACGGGCACCGGTCCGTGAGCCCGCATGCGGCGGCAGACCTCGAATCCGTCCATGCCGGGCAGCATCAGGTCCAGGACGGCGAGGTCCGGGCGCCGGGCGGCCAACAGGTCCAGCGCGGCCGGTCCGTCGGCCGCCCGGGCCACCTCATATCCGGCACTCGTCAGGTATCCGGTGACCACCTCCGCGACAGTGGGGTCGTCGTCCACGACGAGTACGTGGCCGCGGATAGAGGTTTCGGGCGCGGTTCTGCCTGCCGGCGGTGCGCTCCGTGTTTTCGTGGTCGCACAGGACGGTCTGATTCCGCTTCCCGGGCGGCTGCCGTCACGCGCCGGGCAGGCGAGAGGCGTCCCGTCGGCGGGGCTGCGCGGTGCGGGATCCGGGGTCAGCTGCATGCCACCACCTTGGCACCTGCCGGGGCGGAGCGCGGACGCCCCTGTGCCACCAGCTGGCGACGTCCATATTTCGTAAGAATCCGGTACCCGATTTGCCGGTTTCCGCTCCGTAGGGTGAGCTGCGTGATTCCTCCTTCCGATACTTTCGGCCCCCGCGCCGATGTCGTCCTGCCTTGTCTGGACGAGGCTGCTGCCCTGCCCGCGGTGCTGGCCTCGGTCCCCCGCGGCTGGCGGGCGATCGTCGTGGACAACGGCTCGAGCGACGGCTCGGCCGAGCTGGCCCAGTCCCTCGGCGCGACGGTGGTGCGCGAACCGCGTCGCGGCTTCGGCGCAGCCTGCCACGCGGGGCTGCTCGCCTCCGAGGCGGAGTTCGTCTGCTTCTGTGACTGCGACGGCTCGCTTGATCCCGGGCTTCTGCCGGATTTCGTCCGCCGGATTGCCGAGGGCGAGAGCGACCTGCTGCTCGGCAGACGCCGTCCCCTGGAGCGGGGCGCCTGGCCGCTGCACGCCCGGGCCGGCAACGCGGTGCTTGCCCGGATGCTGCGCCGCCGCACCGGGCTGCGGCTGCATGACCTCGGGCCGATGCGGGCCGCGCGCCGGGCCGATCTGCTGGGGCTCGGTCTCACCGACCGGCGCAGCGGATATCCGCTGCAGATGGTGGTGCGCGCGGCCGACATGGGACTGCGTGTCACCGAGACGGACGTCCCGTACCTCGCTCGGACGGGAAAGTCGAAGGTCACCGGCACCTGGCTGGGCACCTGGCACGCGGTGCGCGATATGCGGGCCGTGCTGGGTGAGGTACCGGTCCCGGTGGGGGTCTCCCGATGAATTCATCCGTGCCCGGCTCCGTATGCGCAGCCCCGGCCGGAGTGACGACCCTGCTGGTCATCGCGAAGGAGCCACTGCCCGGCCGGGTCAAGACCCGGCTCACTCCGCCCTTCTCCCCCACCGAGGCCGCGTGCCTCGCCGAGGCGTCGCTCGCCGACACCCTGCATACCGTCCGCACGCTGCCGGCCGCGCGGCGCGTGGTCGTCCTGGACGGGAGGCCCGGCCGCTGGCTGCCGCCCGGCATCGATGTGGTGGAGCAGTGCGCGGGGGGTCTCGACGAGCGTCTCGCCGCCGCGTTCGGCTCCTGCACCGGGCCGGCCCTCCTGATCGGGATGGACACGCCGCAGGTCACGGCGGCCGATCTGGCCGCCGCTCTCTCCCCCACTGCCTGGGACGGCTGCGACGCGTGGTTCGGCCCGGCCGAGGACGGCGGATTCTGGGCGCTGGGCCTGGCCGCACCCGACCCCGGACTCCTGCGCGGCGTCCCGATGTCCGTCCCCGAGACCGGTGCCGTGCAGCGCCGCCGACTGGTCGAGGCGGGACTGGCGGTCCGGGATCTTCCCCGGCTACGGGACGTGGACACAGCGGCCGACGCCGCGCACGTCGCCGCACTCGCACCGGACGGGCGGTTCGCCACCGCACTCGCCAGGCTGTCCCATGCGGCGATCCGATGACCCCCACGGGCCGGGACCGCGGCACGATGAACCCGCCGCGCCCGGACGTCACGTCATGGACCACCGACTCATGGGGCACCGACCCGTACGCCATCGCCCTGCGTCAAGGCCACGGGCCGCTCTTCCTCCGCCGCACGGACGGCTGGCTGCTGCCGCTGGATGTCGAGCGCTGGTGCGCCGGCGCGGACACCGCGGATCTGTCGGCGCTGCACCGCTGCGAGGGCCCCGTCCTGGACATCGGATGCGGGCCCGGGAGGCTGGTCGCCGCACTGGCGGCTCGCGGCCACCGCGCACTCGGGATCGATGTCAGCGAGGCCGCAGTCGACCGCACCCTGCTGCTCGGCGGTTCCGCACTGCACCGCTCGGTCTTCGAACCACTGCCGGACGAGGGGCGTTGGGGCACCGTCCTGCTCATCGACGGCAACATCGGCATCGGCGGCGACCCGCCCAGCCTGCTGCGGCGCTCGGCGGACCTTCTCGCTCCCGGCGGGCTGCTCATCGTGGAAACCGCCCCGCAGGACATCGACGAGCGGGTGCGTGTGCAGCTGGACGACGGACGCGCCTCAGCGTCCGGGCCGGCGCCTGCAGCCGCCTTCCCCTGGTCCCGGCTCGGCACTGCCGCACTGCTCAGGTATGCCCGCCCCGAGGGCCTGCACTCCGTCGATCAGTGGGACACGGACGGCCGTGCCTTCGTCTCCCTGCGGCGCATCCGGGCGGTCCGGACCACCAGCCAGGCCCCGGAGACCAGGAACAGTGCGGCCGTGATCAGCAGCCAGTTCCCGAGGAAGACATCGGGGGACAGTCCGCTGGCCGGCTCGTAACGCTCGGTCTGCCGGGTGATCAGCGGGAACCACACGAGCAGCAGCAGTCCGGAGAGGAACACCGGCACCCTCACGTGGTTCACCAGGCCGGAGCGCCGGCCGACGGACCGGCACAGCAGCCGGTCCGCGGACGCGTAGACCGGAACCAGCACCAGATCGTGCACGAGTCCGGCGCCGACGAACCACACGACCACGCCGAAGGTGTCACCCGCCAGGAGCCGCACGCCCGCATAGCCCGCCAGGGCGAAGGAGGAGGCCATCAGCAGGAAGTGCAGCGGCCCCTCCCCGTACCAACGCCGAATGACGGCCCACGGGTCATACCTGTTCACGGTGCTCCAAAGGTCAGCCGGGACACCCATTTGGTGTTGAGTACGCCAGGGGCCGCCGGGATGATGATGCGTGCCGGATATCCGTGATCGAGTGTCAGCTCCTCCCCGTTGACGGCGAGAGCCAGCAGGGAACGCGGATCGCGTACCTGGTTGTCGCGCAGCGCGACCCGGCGGAACGGCCCACGGCGCTGAACCGACTCCACGAGCAGCCCGGGCGCACCGTCCGGGTACCCGGCGAGTGCAGCCAGATCCCTCAGCCGTACCCCGCGCCACCACTGGTCCGATGTTGACCAGCCCTCCACGCACGCGATCGGAAGCGCCGCGCTGTGCTGGTCCATGGCCAGCAACTGCCCCCGGGTGAACCGGAGCTCGCCGGCCGGCCCGCTGACGGTGAGCCACCACCCCTCCCCCGTTTCGGCCGGGGTGATGCCCACCGCGGCGGCCGTCTTGTTGATCTGGAAGCCGTTGGGCCCCGAGCCAGGCTCGGCGGCGCCGTGCGGAGTGAGGACGGCGAGACGCCGCAGCGGTCCGTCGAAACTCCGTCCTGCCGAGGTGATCAGCAGGAGCAGCGAACCGGCGCCCACCATGGTCAGCGCCCCGCGGCGGGTCAGCGTCGGCGGAGAAGGGGCGGGGGACTCCAGCGAGTCGCCCGCAACACTCTCGTTCAGCCCTCCCGAGCGCAGCACCCGTACGGCCTGCGGCACCCGGAGCCCCGCGTGGGCGAGAAAGGCGGCGAAGAACACCCACGCCCCGTAGAAGTGGAGCGGGTAGAAGGAGCCCGGGAACAGGTACTCCAGCTGGATGTTGAGCAGCCCGGTGACGAACTCGAACAACGCCCCGCCTACCAGGAGGAGCAGTGAGATCCGCTCCAGCGCGTGCCCGACGGAGCGGACCGGCGGCAGCGCGAAGAGCTTCGGCACGACCGACCAGAGCTTGGCCAGCAGGACCGGGACGAGCACGATACCGAGCGTGACATGGAGCCCCTGTGTGAGCCGGTACAGCCAGTGCGGCCCGGTCGGCCAGGCGAAGAGGTAGAAGCCCAGCAGCCCTTTGTCAGGCGTTTTGTCGTTGACCGGGTTCAGTTCCGGGTTGTAGGCGGCGTACGAGAGCAGGCCGGTCACGAACAGCACGGTGATACCGGCGAGCAGGACGACACCGAGCACCGCGGTGAACCGCACGCCGCGCACCGGGCTGCGCCAGAACCCCGGCGCGGAGGGCAGGCGGTCGGTGATCGTGGTCGCGCGTCCGGCGAGGAGGCGGGAGAGGAACGCGGGTGGGGTCGGACTCTTCCGACGGCTGTCGCCCATGCCCCGGACGCTATGCCGGGAGTGGAGGGGGCGGGCGGTTGCGACTCCTGACGAAACGATGACGTCACCCCGGTGAGCGCGCAGGCGGGTCGGCACCGGCCGTTTCTGACGCTCCGGAATCTGACAGTTCGGTGACGCGCCCCGCCACACGGCGCCCCTGCCGCCCCGTCCTGCGTACGGTGCCGGTGTGAAGACAGTGGACCGCACTGAACAATCCGCCGAACGGCTCCCCGCGCAGCGTTCCGGGAACCCCCGCGATCTGGCCGCCGCCGTGGCGGGCCTCCTGCTGGTCGCCGCTGCCGTGCTCATCGGCCGGGCCTTCGACGACTCCGCCCGCGTCCTCGTGGTCCACTGGCCGCCGCTGCTCGCGTCCTGGTACCCGCACGTCGGCCCCGGCACCTGGGCCGCACCCGTCGTCGCCGCAGCCGTCATTGCCTACGGTCCCGTCCTCGCCGACCGGCTGCGCTGGCGTCAGCTGCTCCTCAGCTGCTACACCGCCTCGCTCGCCTGGGTCTTCTCGCTCGCGCTGATCGACGGCTGGGGCCGCGGGATTGCCGAGCGGCTCACCACGAAGCACGAGTACCTGCGCGTCATCGGCCGCTTCGACGACATCGGTGCCGCCCTGCGCGGATTCAACGACCACATCCTGGTCGGCCCACCGGGCAACTGGCCGGCTCATGTCGCCGGACACCCGCCGGGGTCCACTCTGACCTTCGTCCTACTGGACCGCATCGGGCTGGGCGGCGGCGCCTGGGCCGGGGTCTGGTGCATCGTGACCGGCGCCTCCGCCGCAGTGGCCGTCCTGATCGCCGTCCGCACTCTTGCGGACGAATACACCGCCCGCCGCGCCGCGCCGTTCGTCGTCCTCGCCCCGGTCGCGATCTGGGCAGGCACCTCGGCGGACGGGTACTTCACCGCGGTCGCCGCCTGGTCCGTCACCCTGCTGTCCCTGGCTGCGACCCGCACGGTCCGCAGCCCCGCGGTCACCGCACTGGCCGCCGGCCTCCTCTTCGGGCTGACCTGCTACCTCAGCTACGGTCTGACACTCATCGCGCTCCCGCTCCTCGCCGTCCTCGTGCTCGCCCGCACCGCCCGGCCGCTCCCCCTCTTCGCACTAGGGGCTCTGGTGGTGCCGGTGGTATTCACGCTCGCGGGCTTCAACTGGTGGGAGGCGTACAGGCTGCTCGTCGAGCGCTACCACCAGGGTGCGGGCGGTATCCGTCCCTACTCCTACTGGGTCTGGGCCAACCTCGCCTGCACCGCGATCGCCGTCGGACCGGCAACACTCGCGGGCCTGCGCCGAGCCGCGGCAGGCGCCCCCGGAACGGTACGCACCTTCCGCACGGGGACCACCTCTCCCTTGCAGCATCTGGTCCTGCTCGTGTCGGCGGCGTTGCTGGCCCTGCTGGCGGCCGATCTGTCGGGGATGAGCAAGGCGGAGACGGAACGGATCTGGCAGCCGTTCATGCTCTGGCTCCTCCCTGCAGCCGCGCTCCTGCCCACGCGCGGCCGCCGAGGCTGGCTGGCAGCTCAGGCGGTGGTCGCCCTGGCGGTCGGCCACCTGCTCTGGACCGGCTGGTAGACCGGGGCCTGACCGAGATTCGGCCGGCGAGGACCGGGCAGCGTCGGTATATCGCCGCGTCTGACCGATGGAACGCCAGGCCCACCTCGCCGCCGGATCCCTCGTCGTCTCCGGCCTCGCCGCGGGCGTCCACCGGCGCCCCGCCCACCGCGTGTCCGTCGCCGTCCCGAGAGAGGTCGCAAGGGCTGCCGGTCCGGAACCACCCTGACGCCCACCGCACCCGCGTCACCCAGTCCCGGCACGCAGCAGCGAGGCTGACCTGACACCTCATCGGAGTGGTCGTCAATTGAGCGTCACGGAGGCTTCGCACCCATCCGCGCGAAGCCCGGAGCACCGCATCCATGACCGGCACGAGGCGCGGGAAACAGCAGGTCAGCAGCGCCGCCCAACCTCTCGATGCGTTTCACCCGGGCAGTTGCCGCCGCCTCCTCGCCGACCCGAACCACGCCTGCCCGCAGACGACCGCAGGCAGCGTCGCCGCGACCCCGGCGCCAACGACGGCACCAACGCGCGCGAGTTGTTCGCCGAAACGGCGGGCACCCCTGGGCACCCCTGGGCACCCCTGGGCACCCCTGGGCACGGCACGGGATTCGAGCAATCTCGAAAGTTTCGGAGTTGCCCATATGCAGAATGAATCATCCGCCTCGTCGCGACCGGCCTGCGCCAGTTTCCATACTCTCGATATTGCGTATGAACCTGGGAAAATGACTCCAAGGGCACTCCTCCGTCGAGACCGAAGGTTTCGCAATACTTGCCGAAACTATTGACAGTTGTCGGGGGCAGATCAAGACTCCGTGATCGGGCCGGACAACGATCGCCGACTGCCGCGTGAGCCCAACCGTGCGGTAGCGCCCCAGCGTTGAGGTGAGTCGGCAGGGACCGTCCGGCATCACCCGTACGTCACAGCCCCTGGAGGACACCGCCATGAGCGCACCCGTGCCATCACCGCGCAGACGCCGACCCGGCCGCTTCATGACCCTGCTGAGAAGCTCCTGGGCGATCGCCCTGGCCGCGGTCGCCGTGCTGTTGCTGCCCAACGCCGCCAGCGCCGACACCGTCATCAACTCCAACCAGACCGGCACCAACAATGGTTACTACTACTCGCACTGGAGCGATGGCGGCGGCTCGGTGTCGATGACGCTGGGCTCGGGCGGCAACTACGGCTACCAGTGGAGCAACGTCGGCAACTTCGTCGGCGGCAAGGGGTGGAGCACCGGGGGACGCAAGTCCGTGAACTACTCCGGCAGTTTCAACCCGTCGGGCAACGCCTATCTCGCGCTCTACGGCTGGACCACCAACCCACTGGTCGAGTACTACGTCGTCGAGAACTTCGGCACGTATCGCCCCACCGGCACGTTCAAGGGCACGGTCACCAGCGACGGAGGCACCTACGACATCTATGAGACGACCCGGGTGAACCAGCCCTCGATCGAGGGCACCAAGACCTTCAAGCAGTACTGGAGCGTCCGCCAGTCGAAGCGGACGGGGGGCACCATCACCACGGGCAACCACTTCGACGCCTGGTCGAGCCACGGCATGAGCATGGGTTCCTTCAACTACATGATCATGGCGACCGAGGGCTACCAGAGCAGCGGCAGCTCCAACATCACCGTCAGCGAGGGCAGTTCCGGCGGCGGCACGGGCGGTGGCGGAACGGGTGGCGGTACCGGCGGAGGCTCGGGCGGCTGCACCGCGACGCTCTCCGCCGGAGACAAGTGGAGCGATCGCTACAACCTGAACGTCTCCGTCTCCGGCTCCGGCAACTGGACCGTCACCATGAAGGTCCCCTCGCCCGAGAAGGTGCTGTCCACCTGGAATGTGAGCACCAGCTACCCGGACAGCCAGACCCTCGTGGCCAAGTCCAACGGCAGCGGAAACAACTGGGGAGCCACCATCCAGACCAACGGCTCCTGGACCTGGCCCACGGTCACCTGCAGCGCCGGTTGATCCCACCGGGTCCGCAGTGCCCCTCCCCTTCACCACGCGTCCGGCCGCGCTTTCGGCGTGGCCGGACCTCCGCCACCAGGAGGACCCCCATGCATCTCCTTCCCCGCCGTCGCCCGGCCACCCTGGCCGCCGGTCTGGCTCTCGCCGCGACGGCCTCCCTGGGCCTGACCGCCACGGCCGCCGCTCCCGCACAGGCCGTCACCTGCAACGGCTACGTGGGCCTCACCTTCGACGACGGCCCGTCCAACGACCACACCCCCGCCCTGCTCAACGCTCTCCAGCAGAACGGCCTGCGGGCCACCATGTTCAACGAGGGGCAGTACGCCGCCTCCGCCCCGAGCCAGGTACAGGCCCAGATCAATGCCGGCATGTGGGTCGGCAACCACAGCTACACACACCCGCATCTCATCCAGAAGAGCCAGGCCGAGATCGACTCGGAGGTCTCCCGGACCCAGCAGGCCATCGCCAACGCTGGCGGAGGCACGCCGAAGCTGTTCCGGCCGCCGTACGGCGAGACCAACTCCACCCTCAAGGCCGTCGAGGCCAAGTACGGACTGACGGAGGTGATCTGGGACGTCGACTCGCAGGACTGGAACGGTGCCAGTAGCGACGCGATCGTGCAGGCCGTCGGACGACTCACCAACGGTCAGGTCATCCTGATGCACGAGTGGCCGGCCAACACACTCGCCGCGATCCCGCGCATCGCTCAGTCGCTCGCATCCCGCGGCCTCTGCTCAGGGATGATCTCGCCGCAGACCGGACGGGCCGTCGCACCCGACGGCAGCGCCGGCGGAGGCGGCACCGGTGGAGGCGGGGGCACCGGCGGCTGCACCGCGACGCTCTCCGCCGGGCAGCAGTGGAGCGACCGCTACAACCTCAACGTCGCCGTCACCGGCGCCGGCAACTGGACCGTCACCATGAACGTCCCGGCCCCCGAGAAGATCCTCTCCACCTGGAACGTCAGCACCGCCTACCCCGGCGCCCAGGTCCTGACCGCGAAGCCCAACGGCAGCGGAAACACCTGGGGGGTGACGATTCAGACCAACGGATCCTGGACCTGGCCGACGGTGTCGTGCACCACGGGCTGACCATCTGAGGGGAATGGAACCGTTCCCAGGCACGGTTCTGCGGCGAGGTCTGCGGGCGAGGGGCATGGTGAAAGGGAGATTCGGAACCTGTCCTTCGCCCGGTCGGGCTGCACACGCCCGAACGTCTTGCTGCTCGTTGCGGCACGTCAGTGCGGTCGCGTCCTCCGCCGCGCGGCGCCGCTCCGACCTGCCACTTCAGCCTCCTCGTGCCCGTATCCACGCAGTGAGGTGGTGGCACAGGAGCTCGGGCTTCCCGCTCCCTCCTTCATTCCGTCGCACGCGATCGCTGTCGCGAGAGGCCCGCGTAGCGGTGTGCGACCCCTCCGGGGAGCAGGTATTCGGCCAGCAGATTGCGGGCGCGGTGAGACGGTAAGCCCATGTCGTGCAGGAGTTCGTCCGCGCAGTGGATGTCGTAGGGCCCGAAGTCATAGCCGCCGGAGCCCGGCAGTACCCGCTCCTGCCAGGCCATCCGGGCGTCGATGGCCTCGCACATCTCCTGCTCGCTCGGGGCAGTGCTCAGCGTGGCCCGGAAATGGCGGGTCAGCCAGTGCGCGGTGAGTTCCACGCCCATGATGTTGTTGAAGACCTGCCGGAATCCGACGAACGCCAGCCGGTCGGCGCCGGGTGGCACGATGCCCCGGTAGAGCCTCAGTCGCCCCGCGGAATCATGCACGCGTACGGACGGATGCAGGAACGGGAACACTTTGTGGTGCCCTGTGGCGAACACGAGCACGTCCGCGGGCAGTTCCTCGCCGGTCGCCAGGAGCAGCCCCGCGGCGGTGTACGCCTCGACGGCGCTGATCCTGGGGGTGATCGAGCCGCGGCGGACAGCCCGCGCGTAGCCGCGTGGCATCACTCCCGCGTGGGTCAGGTGGAAGGGAAGCGCGTGGGTGGGCCGCAGCTCCCTCGGCAGCCGGTACAGCCCGGTGGAGATGAGCATGTCACGGGTGACGAGCCACCACAGTGCCCTTTTGACCCGCTTGTCGATGCGGTCGACCGGACGGATGCAGGCCGAGTCGTGGTACCGGGGCAGGAGCGCCTCACCGAGCCGGGTGAACAGGATCCACTTGTAGCCGACCATTCCGAGCAGAAGCCGCTCGGGGATCATCCAGTTCACCTTGCGCTGCACGATCGTGGCCGAAGCCGCCTCACGCGCGGCACGGGTGACCAGGTCCAACGCGGACTTGCCGCCGCCCACGACGACCACGCGCCGGCCGGCGAACATCCCGGCCCGCACCTCGTTGGAATGCAGTACGGTCCCACGGAACGACTCACGCCCAGGCAGCTCGGGCACCCGGGCATGATGATGAGCCCCGCTGGCGACCACTACGTAGTCGAATGCTTCGCGCTGAACCCTTGCCGACTTGTCCCCCACCGGACGGGAGTCGATCAACCAGCCGGAGGCGCCCACCCGTCCGGGCCTCTCCGCGGGCGGACGGAGACCACCTCGGTGCCGGGCCGGACGCGGTCCAGCACCCCAAAGGTCCTGGCGTAGTTCTCCAGGTAGCGTTGCGTTTCCACCGCACCGGCGAAGTGCAGGCTGTTGGGCAGATCAGCGAATTCGAAGATGCGGAACGCGGACTGATTGGCCAGCCCGTCGTAGCAGCCTTCTACTGACCAGATTCCGCCGACCTGCGGGTACTTGTCGAAGACCGTGACGTCGAACCCATTTTCCAGCAGCACCTTGGCGGTGGCGATCCCTCCGGGGCCGGCCCCGACAACACACGCTCTCATCAGCTGCCACTCCCCTGGGCGATCGGCGCAGCCAGCTCGCTCATCTTCCCGGATGAGGCCCCCCTTGCCCATCCCCCGGCCAGGTGGACCGCGGACACCCTTCACCCACGACGGTTCTCCGCCCCTCCTTCGGGAGTACCTCCAACCCGGCGAGAGGGATGGCTACTCGGTACAGACGGACGAGAGACGGGGGCGAGCAGCTGAGACACACGTGAGGTCGTCGGCTCGGCCGCCACGACCGACGACGTCACCAAGGCCCTCATCGACGCGCTGCGGCTCGGCACCTCCCGGCCCCGGCACGTCACGTTTCCGGGCAGCCTGCTGTCTCCGTTACGCACCGGGCCGGGAGCATAGGGTCGGCCTCGGCCGCAGCGTGCGCGTCCGGCGGAGCAGAGGCTCGACCCAAAAGGGGTATGTGTGAACATCGTTGTGCAACGCGGCGCGATCGCTGCGGTGCAGGTGCTCGGCCTAGCTGTGTGGTTCTCCATGTCGGCGGTGGTGCCCAGCCTCCGGACCGACTGGGGACTCACGGCCGGCGGTGCGGTATGGCTGACGGCCTCCGTACAGATCGGTTTCGTCGCCGGGGCCGTGGCCTCGGCCGCCACGAATCTGGCCGACCGCGTCCCGCCGCAGCGTCTGCTCGCCGCCAGCGCTGCGGCAGCCGCCGTCTGCACCGTGGTGCTGGCCCTCGTCGCCGACCGGCTGGCCGTCGCCATCCCGCTGCGCTTCATGACCGGGATGTTCCTGGCCGGGGTCTACCCCACCGGCATGAAGCTGATGGTCTCCTGGTCCGGCAGTGCCGGACGGGGCAGGACCATGGGCGTCCTCATCGCCGCCCTCACCCTTGGCTCCGCGCTTCCTCATCTGATCGCCGGGGTGGGATCACTGCGCTGGCGTGACGTTCTGCTCGCCGCCGCGGCGGCCGGCTTCGTGGGTTCCGCCATCGCTCTGCTCTGTGTCCGGCCCGGCCCCTACGCGGCGACCTCCGCTCCTGCCCGCAATCCCAGGTACGCGCTGACCATGTTCACCGAGCGCGGGCCGCGGCTGGCCAACCTCGGCTACTTCGGGCACATGTGGGAGCTCTACGCGCTGTGGACGTGGATCCCGTCCTTCCTGCTGGCGACGCCTGCCGCAAAAAGCCTTCCTGGCTCGGTGGAGATCACCGTGTTCCTCACCATGGGACTCGGCGGAGCCGCCGGCTGCCTGCTCGGCGGCTGGGGCGCGGACCGCTTCGGCCGCCCGCCCGCCGCCATGGCAGCTCTTCTTCTCAGTGGTCTGTGCTGCCTGGTCTCCCCCTTCTTCTTCCACTCCTCCTCGCTGCTTCTGTTCGCCTTCTGCATGCTGTGGGGTGCGGCCGTGATCGCGGACTCGGGGGTGTTCTCGACATCACTGAGCGAGGTCGCCGACCACCGCTACATCGGAACGGCCCTCACCGCCCAGACCGCAATCGGATTCGCCCTGACGGTCATCACCATCCAGCTCACCCCTCTGCTGGCCGAGGCCGTCGGCTGGCGCCACGCCTTCCTCCTCCTGGCGCCCGGCCCGCTGGCGGGCGCCGTCGCGATGCGGGCGTTCGGCAGGTACTCGACCGGGAAACCTTGATCGCTGCACCGAATCGGGGAAGGCAGGCTGTGTTGCCCGCACCTCCGCCGAACCTTGCGCACAGCAACTGACCCCGCAGGGTCAGTCATCCTTCTTCACGGGCTCCAGAATCGCCACGCACTCCACGTGGTGCGTCATCACAGAACACGTGGAACAAAAGCATGTGGAAGTTGCCGCAGGTCAGCGGCCTACGTGTAACAGTCCGGATAAATTGCCAGGTTCCCGGCATCCTCACCTGGATCGAGGGCGCCCGTCGCTTCCTCGCCACCCGAGACCCCAGCAGCACGCGCGACAACCTCGCCGGCCCCGCCCGCGCCCGCATGGCCACCACGAACTACGCCGCCACCGAAGACCACGTCGGCCGATTTCTCACCGACACGTGCACTGGCGGCAAGGAAGCCCAGATCGTGAGACTGCGGTCACCTGTCCTGAGTCGCAGCTCGCGTCGCTGTCCGTAGCCCGCTCTCGAATCGGCCATCTTGTGCCCTGGGAACGCTTACTGGTCGGATGGCACTCGCCCTGCTCTGTATCGCCGCGTCAGCCCGCTACAAGGCGAGATGCGCCGCAGAGCTGCAAGAACCCAGGTGCCACACGACTGAGCAGCATGGTGCGCGCTCCGCCACTGTGGGCCTCCACCTCGCAGGCACACCTTCCTCACTGACATGAACATGCATTTCTCGCCAACGGGGCAACGACGTGGCGGACTTGACAGAGCCTCATGATCGTCTGGTGATAAGCTCGCGTGCACATGCCACGTGAGCTTTCGCCTTGGCATGGCTACAGCCAGGGGGGCTCTCCGGGCGGTGACGTCTGCCCACAGCCGAGGGTCCGCTTGGACAGATTTCGAGAGCTGGACTACAGCCGCTCAATAGAGAGTCACATGACGAATTTTTGGCAGGATCCGACAGTCTGGGCGCTTGCCGTCGGCGTCGCTGTCGCCGCCACGGTAATCACTCGCCAGCGAAAAACGATCAAGGCACTACGCCGTCAAAAGCTGGGCCTTCAGGGTGAGCTGACCGCATCGCAGGGCAGGGCCGCCGACCTCGAGTCCACCGTCACCGAGCTGCGCAGCGGCTACGACGAGGTGGTCCGCCAGGCCAAGGAAGAGGCGGAGGAGGCCACAAACACCGTACTGAAGTCGGCCATGCGGACCCTTCAAGGCCTCGCCGCGGAGCAGCAGCGGGCCATCTCCGGGCTGCAGAAGAAGTACGGCGACTCGGCCCTGTTGCGAGACATGCTGGACATCGACCACATGAACTCGCAATTCAACCGGCGTGCACAGTCCATTGCTGTGCTGTGCGGCGGGTGGCTTGGCCGGCAGCGGGAGGCTGCATCGGTCTATGACGTGATCCGCGGAGCGCAGGGCCGTATCCGGCACTACCAGCGCATCGAAATCGCCTCACGGGTCGATTTCGCGGTGACCAGCCGTGCCGTCGAACCGATCGCGCTGACGGTGGCCGAGCTGCTCGACAACGCGTCCAGCTATTCCGATCCGTCCACCATGGTCGAGGTCGAGGTGCGGACGGTGCCCCGGGGCATCTGCATCGTGATCGACGACGCCGGTGTCGGCATGAGCGAGGAAGAACGGACGAACGCCACCACTCTGCTGTCCAGCGGGTCTGCGGTGAGCGTTTCGGAGCTCGGCAACCCTCCCGCGTTCGGTTTCGCGGTGATCGGTGCCCTGTGTGCGCGGTTCGGGTTCACGGTCGCCATCGACAGCACCTCTCCCTACGGCGGCGTTCGCGCAGTGGTGATGGTGCCGAAGGAGTTGTTGACCGAGATGCCCGAGCCCAAGACGCCCACTACCACGCAAGAAGTCAATGCCGCTGCCGCGAGCCGCGGTTCGGCTCCTGCGGCGACGGAGGGCGGGCTGCCCCGGCGACGGAACAAGCGCGGCATGGCGCTCGTGCCGGACGGCGGCCGCAGGTCTGATGAAGCGCCGCCGGCCCGGTCAGCAGAGGCACGGGTGGCGGCCATGGGTGCGTTTCAGCGCGGCACTCTCAGCGGCCGAGGTGCGGGGGTACCGGCCGCCGAAGGTGATAGCACTGCCGATTCACACGAAGGATTCGATGCCCCGTGAGCGACGAACTGTCCTGGATGCTTGAGGACGCGCTGCAGATTCCGCATGCTCTCCACGCGGTCCTGATTTCTGGCGACGGCCTCCAGATGTCCCGTACCGCGGAGATTGACAGGGGCGATGCCGACAAGGTGGCCGCCGCCGTCTCCGGCCTGCAGTCGCTCAGCCGGGCTGTCAGCTTCTTCTGCGGTGAGCACGGAGCGAACTGGCGCCAGACCCTCATCGAGTTCGACGGGGGCTGGGTGTTCCTGAACGCTGCGGGCGGCGGCAGCTACCTTGCCGTGGCGGCGTCGGCCGAGGTCGACATGCAGGACATCACGTACCGAATGCAGCAGCTGGTCAGCCGGCTGGGCAAGGCGATGTCGACCGGCCTTCGCGGCGACACGGTCACCTCATGACGGAACCCGGCCGTCCCGAGCCCGAGCCCGAGTTCGTGTCCGAGGCCGGAGAATTAGTCCGGCCCTACGTCATCACCCGTGGCCGTGACCTGCCCGATGAGGGCGAGTTCGCCCTCATCACTCTCGTTACGACGGCAAACGACGAGCAGCAACGCCCCCAGCGGCTCTCGCCCGAGGAGCAGCAGATCCTGGAGATGTGCCTTATTGGCTACCTCTCGGTCGCTGAGATATCCGCGCACTCCCAGCTGCCGCTCGGGGTGGTCAGGGTGCTGCTCAGTTCCCTCGCCGAGGGGGGCTATCTCGTGACCCGGGCGCCGGTGCCCTCGGCCCGTCCCACCAACAAGGCCTTGCTTAAGGAGGTGCTCGATGGCCTCAAGGCTCTCCCTGTCTGAGGATGCCTACGTGCCCAGCGGCGCACAGCAGACTGCAGTGAAAATCCTGGTCGTCGGGCATTTCGCCGTCGGCAAGACCACCCTGATCGGCTCACTTTCCGAGATCACGCCGTTGTCCACCGAGGAGCGGATGACGACGCTCTCGGAGCGCGTCGACGACCTCAAAGGGGTTCAGGGAAAGACCACCACCACCGTCGCCCTGGACTTTGGCCGGCTGACGCTGAGCGAGCGCATCGTTCTGTATCTGTTCGGCTCCCCCGGACAGCAGCGCTTCGTGAGTCTGTGGGACGACACGGCCCGCGGAGCGCTGGGCGCCCTGGTCCTGGTGGACCCCGAGCGCCTGGCCGACTCCTTCGACATCATGGATCTGGTCGAGAGCTACGGCCTCGATTTCGCCGTGGCCATCAATCACTTCGACGGCAGTACGGTCCACACCCCGGAGGAAGTCCGGGAGGCACTCGACCTGCTGCCCGACACCCCCGTCGTCACCATCGACGCACGCGACGAGAAGTCGTCCGTCGACGCCCTGATCACCTTGGTCCGCTATCTGCACGAGCGCGCCGACCTGGAGCACGCATGACAACCCCCTCTGTACCTCCGCCCGGCTGCCCCGCACACGGCAGCGGGCAGCGCATACCGCTGGACAGCGCGGAGTTCGCTGCCAATCCGCACGCCTACTACCGCTACATGCGCGAGCTCGGCCCCACCGCTCCGGTCACCATCGCCCCCGGCGTGGAGGCGACGCTGGTGACCGATTACAACGCGGCTCTGGAACTGCTGCAGGATTCGACGACCTTTCGCAAGGACTCACGCCGCTGGCGTGCACTGTCTGAGGGCTGCATCCGCCCCGACAGCCCGGTCCTGCCGCTGCTGGGCTACCGGCCGAACGCGATGTTCACCGACGGCGCCGAGCATGTGCGGCTGCGGCAGGCCATCACCGACTCCTTCGCCCGCGTCAGCAACAAGCGGCTCAGCCGGATCGTCAGCCAGGCAGCCCAGTTCCTGATCAACCAGTTCAGCGCCCGCGGCAGCGCCGACCTGCTCCGCGACTACGCCCAGCAGCTCCCGCTGTACGTGTTCAACGAGCTGTTCGGCTGCCCGGCAGAGATCGGCGACCGGGTGCTGTTCGGCATCTCCGGCATGTTCGACGGAGTCAACGCCGAGGCGGCCAGCCAGGTCCTGCTCGGAGCGGTCAGCGAGCTGGTGGCGCTCAAGCGCGCCCAGCCCGGGGAGGACGTCACGTCCTACCTGATGCAGCATCCGGCGCAGCTGAACGACGAGGAACTGGCGCACACGCTGGTGTTGCTCCTCGGTGCGGGCGGCGAGCCGGAGGGCAACCTGATCGGCAACGCTTTCTACACGATGCTGACCAACGAGGAGTTCGCGCGCCTGGGGCAGTTCGACAAGGCTGTGGACGACACTCTGTGGCGCAATGCGCCGATGTCCAACTATGCGCCCCATTACCCGGTGGTCGACACGGACGTGGCCGGCGACAAGGTGCGCGCCGGTGACCTGGTGCTGGTGTCCTTCGGCGCCGCCAACACGGCGCTCGCGGACCGCGGTGCCGACACCCGCGGTCACCTCGCCTGGAGCGCGGGCCCGCACGCCTGCCCGTCGAAGGAGCCGGCCAGGCTGATCGCCCTGACGGGCCTGGAGACGCTGTTCAACGCCCTGCCCGACGTTGAACTCGCCGTCCCCGCGGACAGCCTCGCCTGGCGGCCCGGCCCCTTCAACCGGGCCCTGGCCTCCCTGCCCGTCCGGTTCAGCGCAGTCACCCCGCGCGCCGCGGCCGCACCGGAGCCGACGGCCGAGCCCCGCTACCAGGCACCCCCCGTCGCGGCCGCACCCGCGCCCGCGGCGCCGCAGCCCACCGGCAAAGCGGGGCGCTGGAGCAGCTTCATGAACTGGCTGACGGGCCAGTAGCCCACACCCCCTGTGATGCATGTGACACAGGCAGTTGACGCAGCCTGCATGAAAGATCAACTTCCTGGGTAGGACGGCGCGGAGTGTCTGGAGTGACACAAGATGAAGGAGAGCCAGTGGACCTCGCAAGCATCTCCGCGCCCCCATCCGCAAGCGCCCGACCGGGCCCACGGCGCACCACCCCCAGCAGACGGAACCCGTGCGGGGGCGGCGACCCCGACCAGACGCAGGACCGAATACCCGCTGCTCCCGGCAGCGGATTGGCCCTCGCCCCCTCCCTTGTCGGCGGAGCACGTCCCCGTACTCCCGCACCGTCCAGACGCGTTACGCGCCACGACGTGCGAGGCGCACGATGACCTCCCGCCCGGGCCCCGGCGTACCGGCAACCAGCCCCGGTGAGACGACGCTCGGCGACCACGTACTCGGTCAACTGCGGCGCCTGGGCGCCACGGTGGGCCTGAGCGAGGCGGACACCGAGCTGTACGGACAGGTCCTGATCGACTCCCTCGCAGGCGCCGCCCACCGGCCGCTGTGCCTGCCGCCGGCCTCGCCCACCTTCCTCTCCGATGACCACACCCCCGTCGAGTTCTCCCTCGCCGGCGCTCCGGACGCCGCCCCGGCCCTGCGAGTGCTCGTGGAGCCCGGGTGGGCCCACAGCGACATGGTCGACAGCGGCCGCGCCGGGCTTGCGGTCATCCGCGCAATGGGCGCCCGCTGGGGCTTCGCCACCGACCAACTCGACGCCCTCGCTGACCTGTTCTTCCCCGCTGCAGCCCAGGGCCCCCTGGCCCTGTGGTACGCGCTCGATCTGCGCGCCGGAGGGGTCCCCGGGGTCAAGGTCTACCTGAACCCCTCCGCCTCCGGCCCGGAAAGCGCGGCCCGCACCGTGCGCGAGGCACTGCGGCGGCTCGGCTACGGCCAGGCATTCGAGCAACTGCCTCCGGGGGCCGGCTATCCGTTCCTCGCTCTGGACCTGGGCGCCTGGACGTCCCCCCGCGTCAAGGTCTACGTGAGACACCCGCGCATGTCAGCCGATGACGCCTGCGCGCTCAGCCGTACCTCCGGAGCCACAGCGGCCGACATCCGCTACTTCTTCCACGCGGCCGCGGGCTCCCTCGCGCCGTCCGAGCGCGGCGGAAACGACACCCTGCGACTGGTGCGGCGGCCGGCGCTCACCTGCCACTCCTTCACCGAAGGCGACAGCAACCCGAGCGGCTTCACGCTCCACATTCCCGTTCGCGACTACGTGCGCGATGACGAAGAGGCCCTCGCCCGCGCCACAGCCCTGCTGACCCGGGCCGGCATGGACCCCACCGTCCTGAACCGAAGTCTGGGAGCGCTCACACAGCGAACCCTCGCCGACGGCATGGGGCTGATCGCCTACCTGGCCCTGGTGTACGAGCGCAACCGGCCGCCCCGGCTCACCGCCTACCTGAGTTCCGAGGCCTACCGCGTCCGGCCGCCGCAGGAGCAGTACCCGCGGGGCACCTGGATGCCTGCGCGCACCCAGAGTGTCCTGGACCTCGGGCACCAGGCCGTCGGCCACGTCAGCCCGCACACCACACAGAAGGAAGTCACGTGGAGCCCTACCGCATCAAGGTCGTAGAACCTCTTGCTTTCACCACCCGGGAGGAGCGCGAGGCCGCGCTGAAGCGGGTCGCCTACAACCCCTTCGATCTGCGGGCCGACGAAGTCACCATCGACCTGTTGAGCGACTCCGGGACCGGTGCCATCTCCGCAGACCAGCTCGCCGCAGGGATGCAGGGCGACGAGTCCTACGCCGGCAGCCGCTCCTTCTACCGGTGGCACGAGGTCGTCTCCGAACTCACCGGCTACCCCCACATCCTGCCGGCCCACCAAGGCCGCGCGGCCGAGCGCATCCTCTTCTCCTCGCTGCTGCGGCCTGGCATGAGTGTGCTGTCCAACACGCACTTCGACACCACGCGCGCCAACGTCGAACTGACTGGCTGTACGGCGTACGACCTGCCCTGCGCCGAGGCGAAGGACCTCGACAACGACTTTCCGTTCAAGGGCAACATCGACCTGATCGCCCTCGAACAGGCCCTGGAGAACGCGGACCGGACGCCCGTTGGGGCAGTGCTGATGACCATCACCAACAACGGTGGCGGGGGCCAGCCGGTCAGCATGGAAAACCTGCACCGCACCGCCGAACTGTGCCGCCGTCACAACGTTCCGATGATCCTCGACGCGGCCCGGTTCGCGGAGAACGCCTGGCTGGTGACCCAGCGCGAACCCGGCTACGCCGACCGCACCCCGCGCCAGGTCGCCGAGGAAGCGTTCCGCCTCGCCGACGCCTGCGTCATGAGCGCGAAGAAGGACGGGATCGTCCACATCGGCGGCTTCATCGGCCTGAAGGACGCCGAACTCGCCGAGCGGTGCGGGGGTCTGCTCATCGCCACCGAAGGATTCACCACCTACGGCGGTCTGTCCGGACGTGACCTCGACATGATGGCCCGCGGCCTCCTCGAAGTGACCGAGCCGGCCTACCTCGCCGAGCGTGCCGACATAGCCGCCCATCTCGCCGCACGCATCCGCGAGGCCGGCGTCGACATCGTGGAACCCGCCGGTCTGCACGCCCTCTACGTCAACGCCGGGCGCCTCCTGCCCCACATCCCCCCGCACCAGTACCCCGGCACCGCACTCGTCTGCGAGCTCTACCTGCGCGGAGGCATCCGCTCGGCGGAGCTGGGATCGCTGTACCTCGGTGAAGAGGACGAGCACGGCAACCCTGTCAAGACGGCGCCCTACGAACTTGTACGGCTGGCTCTCCCCCGACGGGTCTACACCCGCAGCCACTACGACCACGTTGCCGCCACCCTGGCAGATATCGCGAAGAATCCTGAATCGGTCCGTGGCTACCGGGTTACGGGCCAGTCCCCGATCCTCCGACACTTCAGCATCAAGCTGGAGCCCGTGAAGTCCGGCGACTGATCAGCACTCTTCGTTCGTTACGACGCGAGCCCAGCCATCAAGATCCTGAAGCAGTGCAGATCTTTCGGCTGTACCGGTCCAGCGACAGTGCGGCGGCCACGGGAAGGCCCCACCCTGGTGATGGGAGGGGCCTTCTTCCACCGGGCCGCCGTGAAAAATCCGAAGTCTATGTCGGCGGGACATGCTGGGGCCCATGGGAGCCCCAGAACAGCATGACAGCGACGAGAACGCGGAGCTGAAGAACGCCGAACCCGCGACCGTTGGCGGTGCACGGCAGTTCAGCGATCCGCTCAGCCCTGTGCAGGTGGCAGAACGTCGCGGTGGAGGATCCGCCCTCCAATGCACTGGGCCTCGAGAAGTTCTCCTCCTATACGGGGAGAACACGGCCGCCCACTGGAGCCCTTACGGACCCCACTTGACCGCAATTCACGCTATACCCGACGAGCCTTCACTAAGCATGAGCAGAGGCAGAACTCTGACAGCCACCACCCGACACACCGTCACCTGAAGAAACGCTCGCCTGATTACCCGTCAGGACGCGCGGCAAGATATCGCCCGTGACGCCCACGCCGCACATCAACACACGGGCAAAAACGGCAGGTCAGAAGCCCTTCGCCGCCGGCTCCAGAATCGCCACGCACTCCACGTGATGCGTCATCGGAAACACGTCACCGACAGTCGAAGCGGGAGGAGCTGCAGGTCAGATGGGTTTCCTCGGCTCTGTAGGCGGGCTGCCTGGGCTCGGAGCGTCAAATGAGCGTCACGGCCGGTGCGCACGAATTTCAGCCTGCACCACCTGGCAGTCCGCCGCCTGCGGCCAGGGCCCGCCACAGCTGGGCCACATCGACCCGAGCCCCGGCTGGCGCATCGTAAAGCCCTCTGTGCCGCCAGCGGTGATCGCAAACAGCGACCGGACCGGTCATCGCCGCAGCGCCTCAGGCGGTCACCATTTCGCTTCCGGCCTCGAGCCCCCAACGCTCCTGCGGCCCTTCCGCAAGGAGCCGAACCCGCACCGGGGTTAACCTGCCGCTACGGCGACACGGGGCCGCTGCCGAATCGGCCGACCGTCACCGACTCCCGTAGTCCTCGACCAGTCCGCCGGTCAAAGCGAGGAGCGCGTCAGCCCGGTGCCGGTCCTCACGCTGGTCGCGCAGCCTGCGGTCAGGCTGGCGCAAGTCGGACACGGCGGCCGGATCACGGCGCCGCACCGCGTCCAGCCACGGCGTGGTGACGAGGTCCATGCACGTGGTGAACAGGACCCGGGTCGACGGGGCGGGAGGGGCCGGGTCGGGGGCGGCGAACCCGGTGGTCACGTACCGGACCGGGTCAGTCAGGCTCCACCCGACGACGGCACTGTCCTGAACAAGAAGTGCCACGTCCGGGGCGATACCGACGCGAGCCACCAGCGGCTCGTCCAAGACATCGAGGTCACGAAGACAGGTCAGTACGGCATCCTCTGGGGCACGGCAGAGCTCGGTGGTCACCTCCAAGCGGAAGTCCCGGACCTCTGCGGCGCGAAGACCTCCCGGGTGCCTCTGCGTCGCTGGCCCGTCCGGGACCGGACCTTTCAAGGGTTTTCCGGTTGGGTGTGAAGCCGTTGGGCTGGTGCCTGACCGGGTATTCCCGCGCGGGCGGGGACGTCTGAGCGCTTGCCTGGCGGCAACCGTCGTGTTGCCGCCTGATGTTCAGCCCCGTCAGGGCCGGTCGGCGATCGTGGGCGGAGCTTGTTCTCACCGCGTTCAGGTGGGGCAGCTGTCGAGATATCGCCTCCGCCCCCTGAGGCAACACTCGCTGGGGCTGTTCGCCGCACCCGGTGCGGCTCAGCTGTCACCGCAGCTGTCCCGCCGAGGAATTCCTGCTGTGGTTACGACAGTTGGTCTTCGATCTGCGCGTACGACCAGGGTCGGAGGGTCTCCAGGGCCTTGCCGACGCGGAAGACGGCGGGGTCGTCGTAGGGGTGGCCGACGATCTGGAGGCCGGTGGGGATTCCCCAGTTCGACATGCCGGAGGGGACGTTGAGGACGGGGCACCGGTTGTTGATGTTGAAGGGGGTGGTCATGGCGCTCCACAGGGTGTCGGCCACCTCCTCGCCGTTCACCATGACCTTGTCGCCCGCGAGGTCGTCGCCCGCGTGCCAGCCGGGGATGGCGGTGGTGGGGCAGATCATGGCGTCGAATCCGTCCATGGCGGTGGCGAGCCCTCGTTGCAGCTGGTGTTCGGCGCGCAGGGAGTCGAGGTAGCTGACCTGGGTGCGGGCGTGGGTCATGATGTCGGCGAAGGCGACCGCGTACGGGCTCAGCAGGTCGCGGTGGGTCTCGGCGGCCTCGATGACGAGGGCGCCGAAGATCGTGGAGAAGTGGCCGGCGACCGCGGTCAGCAGGTCGAGGTGGGTCCAGGGGAGGGTGATCTCCTCCACATGCGCGCCGGCGTCGGCGAGGGCCTGGGCGGCGGCGCGGGTGTTGGCCTCGATCTCTGGGTGGACGTCGTACTCGCCGAGGCGGACGCACAGGGCGATCCGCATGCCAGTGACGTCCACGTACGAGGTCGGCAGGGTCAGCTTTGGGCGGATCGAGGTGTGGTCGCGGGGGTCTGGGCCGGCCAGGACGTTCTGGAGGGCGATGACGTCGTCGACCGTGCGGGCCATGGGGCCGTCGCCGCGGTAGTGGTCGGCCGTGAGCACGCCGAGGCCGGGGTTGCGGCCGTAGGGGGCCTTGAAGCCGACGGTTCCGGTGAACGCGGCCGGGATGCGGGTGGAGCCGCCGATGTCGGAGGCCGAGGCGAGCAGGGTCGTGCCGGCGGCGAGGGAAGCGCCCGCGCCGCCGGAGGAACCGCCGGGCGAGAAGTCGGGGTTCCAGGGGTTGCGGGTGACGCCCCACATGCGGGAGTGGGTGTAGGTGGCGAGGGAGAACTCCGGGGTGGTGGTGCGGGCGTGGATGATGCCGCCCACGTCGAGGATGCGGTCGACGACGGGGGCGTTCTCGGTGGCGACCTGGCCCTTCCTGGCGAGGGAGCCCTCGGTCAGCGTGCGGCCCAGGATGGCGTGCTTCTCCTTGGCCGCGACCGGGATGCCCTCCAGGGGGCGGGGGGTGAGACCGTTCTTGCCGAGGTAGCGGTCCTCGGCGTGCCGGGCCTGCTCCAGGGCCTCGTCGAAGAGGCGCTCGGTAAAGGCGTTGATCCGCGGTTCGATCTTCTCGGCGCGTTCGGTGACGGCCCGCATCAGCTCGACGGGGGACACCTCACGGCGGGTGAAGAGCCGGAGGGCCTCGGTGGCGCTGAGGTGGACAAGGTCGTCGCCGGCGGGCGGGTTGCTGGGCATGGAGGTGTCCCTCTCGGTCTTGGGCTAGGCCGGCCGTCCGTCCGTCCGGCGGTGGTGCCTCAGCCTCGGGTACCCGTCCCACCCGTCTCCCTGATTGCACGGATCCGCCATGACCAGAGGATTTGCGCTGGAAACCGCAGACAGCTCGGGAGGGGGTCAGGCGATCGTGTGCCACAGATCGATCGGGACGCAGCCGGTGCTGCGGCCGTCGTCTCCGAGCAGGCGGCCCATGCGTTTGGCCCAGTGCAGGGTGACCGTGCGGTTCAGCACTCGCAGCGAGGGGATCCGCGCGGCGGCCTGGGCCTCGTAGCGTGCGAGGTCGTCCAGGGCGTGCAGCCACGCGACGCTCAACAGGTTGGCCTCGGAGGACACCGACGCCGCCATGCGGGTGTCCCGCAGCCGGGTCAACTGCTCTCCGGCTGTCGCGAGTTGCGCGGGTGGCACGGACATCCAGAGGGTCGCCGAACTGCGCCATCCCGCGTACAGGTGGGCAGTGTCGCAGCGCAGCACCGCTCTGCCGCCGTGGAGCAGCGAGTGCAGCAGCCGTCGCACCGTCGACTCGGGGCGGTCCAACTCGGCGGCGATCGAAGCGACGGAGCGGCGGCCGTCCTCGGCGAGGGCGAGCAGCAGGGCGCGGTCCTCGGGGCTGAGGATCGCGGCGGCGGTGTGGGCGGCGCTGTCCTCGGTCTCCGCCAGGTCGCGCCGCTGGTCGCGTGAGAGCGAGTCCATGCGCCACTCGCTTCCGTCCTGGTGCAGGCGCTGTACCAGGTGGGTGCGGGTGGCGGTCACCGCCTCGTCGCGGCCAAGAGCGAGGACGTATGCGGTCATCAACGGCTTCGTCGCCGTGGCCACCGTCAGGAGCAGGTCGCACGATCCCGCCACCAGTTCCACGCTCGTCGCCTGCGGGTGCTGGGCGAGCCGCCAGGCCAGGGCTTCCCGGGCCTGGGGTACGCACGACACTTCGATCAAGGCGAGAGCGCCGTACGTCACTTGGGAGGGAGCCGCGTGGCAGGTGATCCACGCCTCGCCGGAGGCGCGCAGCCGGGCCCAGCGTCGTGAGAGCGTCGCCGCGTCCACTCCGAGCGGGCGCGCCAGCTGCGCCCAGGGGGCGCGGGGCGCCATCTGCAGGGCGTTGACGAGTGCGAGATCGAGTTCATCGAGTGTTCCCCGAGCCGGGGTGTCGACCGTGACCGGGCCAACAAAGCTTGCGGATTCGCGCATGTGATCACCATCCCTGTGCGGATTCTTGCAATTTCAGGATGGGAGAGAAAGTGGCCTGTTCTGTATCCCGCATCACACCGCAGCACCGCCCTCAGCCCTGGGAAGTCCTCCATGCACCGTTCGCGGTTCCTCGCCGGCGCCATCACGGTCGCCGCTACGTCCCTCCTGGCCTCCGCCTGCACCACCGGCTCCGTCGGCGGTCCTTCGTCGAGCGGAAACGCGAGTGGGGGCACCGTCAAGGTCGGGCTCACCTCCGATGTCACCTCGTTCGACCCGGCGAAGGGCGCGAGCGCGTCGGACTACGCGATGACGTCGCTGCTGTACCAGCCGCTGATCGGCCAGGACGACGGAGGCACCTTCGTCGCGGGTCTGGCCGAGAACTGGACGTCCACCCCGAAGAAGACGACCCTGACCCTGAAGAAGCGCCTGACCTGCTCCGACGGCTCCCCGCTGACCGCCTCGCAGGTTGTCGCCTCCCTCAAGCGCTACCGGGCGACCTCGGCCGGCGCCCTGCTCACCTTCGGCGCCACGAACACCGGCGAGAAGACCAGGATCACGGGCGACGACGCGGCCCGGACCGTCACCATCACCACCGTCTCTCCGTGGGGTGAGGTCCTCAGCGGCCTGTCCAGCACCGGCGCCGGGATCATCTGCCAGGCGGGTCTCGGCGCGGGGGCCGCCGCGCTCGCCCAGGGCGCCGTCAAGGGCGCGGCCTCCGGCCCGTACGAGATGGCGACGGCGCGGCGCGGAGCATCGTACGAACTGCGGCTGCGCAAGGGCTTCGACGCGTACCCGCGCTACGCCTCGATGCCCGCCGGGAAGCCGGCCGACACGCTGCGGATCCAGATCGCGAAGAACGAGTCGACCCTGGCCAACCAGTTGCAGACCGGCGCCCTCGACCTGGCCCCCCTCACCGGCACGGACACCGCACGGTTCACCGGCAAGACCGCGTACACGATCAGGTCGACGCCGTTCATCCGTAACTACATCGCCTTCAACCAGCGCCCCGGGCACCCGGGCGCCGACCCCAAGGTCCGCAAAGCGGTCGCGCAGGCCGTCAGCGCCTCCGCTTTCAACAAGGTCTTCGGCGGCGCCGGTCAGACGATGACCTCGTACGTGGACGAGAAGGCCGCCTGCGTCTCCACCGACAGCAAACTGCTGACCACGACCGACCCGGCCGTGGCGAAGAAGACCCTCACGGGGGTGTCCCTCAAGCTGGAGGGGACCAACGGCGTCGCCGGCGGCGCCGGCAACTCCTACGTCGCCGAGGCCCTGCGCGCCGCCGGTGCCGAGGTGAAGCTCACCAATTCCGACAACGCCACCTGGGCCACCGACGTCACCGCGAACCAGGGCGACTGGGACGTCACCGTCTTCCCGCTGATCAGCGGGACTCTCGCGCGCGGCGGCAGCTACTTCCTGGGTCCCGAGCCGTCCAAGGGCGGCCAGAACTACGGCGCGGTGAAGAACGCGGCGTACGCGGAGAACTACGTCGCGGCGACGTCCACCACCAATCAGGGCGCCAAGTGCGCCGCCTGGCAGAAGGCCCAGGAGGTGCTGCTCAAGGCGAACGACGTGATCCCGCTCGCCACGGTGAACGTTCACTACATCGCCCGCAAGGGAATCTCGTTCGCGATGCCGGGCGGTCTCCTGACCCTCGCCACGCTCCGGGTCACCGGCTGATGGCGGCGACACTGACCGGCAAGCCGGCTGCGGGCGCCGGGCGCACGACGGCGCTCGGCCCCTGGGGAACCTTTCTTGTCCGACGTCTTGTCGGGCTCGTGGCCGTCGCCGTCACGCTCGTCGTCGGCACGTTCCTGATGGTGCAGCTCATCCCCGGCGATCCGGCGCGTGTGGTCGCGGGCGCCGACGCGACGCCCGCCGACGTGGAGCTGGCCCGCCACGAACTGGGCCTGGACCGGCCGCTGTTGGCGCAGTTCGGCACGTATGCGAGCGGTCTGCTGCGCGGCGACCTGGGCACGGCCTTCCAGACGAAGGAGCCCGTCGCCGAGATCATCGGCAGCCGCCTGCCGTTCACCGCCGAGATCGCGTTCCTCTCTGTCCTGGTGGTGCTGGTGCTCGCCGTGCCGATCGGGCTCGCCGTCGCCGCACGCGGCAGGCGGCGCACCGACGGGGCGTTCACCTTCGTGACCGGTCTGGTCGGCGCCACACCCGAGTACATCATCGGCACGCTCCTCGTCCTCGGCTTCGCCATCAGACTGGGCTGGCTCCCGGCGGCGGGCGCCGAGACGGTGACGTCGATGGTGCTTCCCGTCGCCGCGCTGGTCCTGCCCGGGACCTGCGTCATGGCCCGCATCGTGCGCACCGAGGCCGGACACGTCCTCGCCCAGGACTACATGCGCACCGCGCGCGGACGCCGCCTGCCCGCGGTGCGCCTGTACACCCGCCACGCCCTGCCCAATCTGCTCACCGCCACGCTCACCCTCGGCGGGCTGATCCTCGCGGGGCTGCTCGGCGGCACGGTCGTCGTCGAGTCGGTCTTCGCCTGGCCGGGCATCGGCCAGCGGGTCGTCGAGGCGCTCCTCGTCCGCGACTACCCCGTGGTCCAGGGCTGTGTCCTGGTCCTCGGCCTGCTCGCCGCCGTGCTCAACCTGCTCGTCGACGTCGTCCTCGCGCTGCTCGACCCGCGCACCCTGGCCGGAAAGGGAGGCCGCTGATGCGACGTATACGTTGGAACACGCCCCTGGTGGTGGCCCTCAGCGGCCTCGGACTGATCGCCCTCCTCGGCATCGTCGCCCCCTTCCTCTGGCAGGAGGAGGCGACCGGGCTGAGCGGCGCCGCCCGCGCGCATGGAAGTGGCGAGCACTGGCTCGGCACCGACGCCCTCGGCCGTGACGTGCTGGCCCGCACATTGGTCGCCACCCGCCTGACCCTGGAGATGGCTCTCGCGGCGACCGCGATCGCCTCGGTGGCGGGCATCCTGCTCGGTACCGTCGTCTGGGTGTCGGGCCGTAGGGTGCGCGAGCTGGGGCTGCGCCTGATCGACGTGATGATCTGCTACCCGGCGCTCCTGCTGGCGATGGTGATTGCCACGGTCCTCGGGACGGGGCCCACCGCCTCGATCCTCGCGATCGGCCTGGGCGGCGCACCCGCGTTCGCCCGTCTGACCGCGAACATGGCGGCCTCGGTCGCCCAGCGCGACTTCGTGACGCAGGCCCGCCTGATGGGCGTGCCGCCTCACCGCCTGCTCGCCCGCCACCTGCTGCCCAACATCTCCGGGCCGCTGCTCGTGCTGCTTTCGGTGGCCTTCGCGAACGTGCTCGTCGCGCTGTCCGGCCTGTCCTTCCTGGGGGTCGGCGTGCAGTCGCCGGACTACGACTGGGGGTCGCTTCTCAACTCCGGCCTGGAGTCGCTCTACACCAATCCGGCAGAGGCGATCGGCCCGGTGGTGGCCATCACGCTCACCGGTGTCCTCGGAGGCTTCGTCGGCGACGGCCTCGCCACGGCACTCGACCCCCGCGGCGGTGGCACGAAAGCCAGGACGAGGCACCCAGCCCCGGTGCCCCCGAGATCACTCCGGGCACCCGTGGATGCCCTGCTGAAGGTGGACGGCCTCGTCGTCGCCCTGCCCGACGGGACCCGCCTCGTCGACGACGTCTCCTTCCACGTCATGCCCGGCGAGATCGTCGGCCTCGTGGGAGAGTCCGGTTCCGGCAAGTCGTTGACGGCGATGAGCGTGGCTCGACTCCTGCCCGAGGGGCTGTCCGCGCACGCGGCGGAACTGACCCTGAACGACCTCGACCTGGCGGGCCCCGATGCCGACCCCGGACGACTGGCCATCGAGATCGGCATCGTGTACCAGGACCCGTCGGCCTCCTTCAACCCGGCCCTGAAGATGGGCGGTCAGCTGACCGAGACACTCCGCGTGCACCAGGGAGTGGGCAGAGCGGAGTCACACAGGCGCGCCGTCGAGGCGCTGGAGCAGGTACGGATCGAGAACCCGGTCCGGGTCGTGAAGCAGTACCCGCACGAACTGTCCGGCGGCATGCGGCAGCGCGCGATGATCGCCGCAGCCGTCCTGCCCGGACCACGGCTGATCGTCGCCGACGAACCGACCACCGCCCTCGACGTGACCGTCCAGGCCGACGTCCTCGACCTCCTGAAGGACATCAACCGCACGCACGGCACGAGCATGCTCTTCATCTCCCACGACATCGGCGTGATCGGCACGGTCTGCCACCGGGTCGTGGTGATGTACGCGGGCCGCGTTGTCGAGGAGCTGTCCACGGCCGACCTGCGGGCCGGACGCGCCCGACACCCCTACACCAAGGCGCTGTTGGCGGCGAGCCCGCGGCTTCAGGACACGGGCACCGAGGAACGCGCACTGCTCGCCACGATCCCGGGCCGTCCACCGGCGCCCGCCGACCGGCCGGCCGGCTGCGCGTTCGCCGACCGCTGCCCGGTGGTGCTCGACGGCCTCTGCGCGACCGAACGGCCACACCTCATCGACGCCGTCGCCTGCCATGCCGTACGCCAGGAGGTGCAGCCCGTATGACCACGTCCCCTTACAAGCTGGTCGTCGAGGATCTGACCGTCGCTTTCGGGCACGGTCGGCGCGCCCGCGAAGTGCTGCACGGCGTGTCCACCGGCGTCCGGGCCGGCCAGACGCTCGGCCTGGTCGGCGAGTCCGGATCCGGCAAGTCGACGATCGCCAAGGTGATCGTCGGCATTCACCCGGTCCGGACAGGCCGCATCACCCTCGACGGAGAAGACCTCACCGGCCTCAAGGGGAGGGACCTCACCGCGGTGCGCCGCCGCGTACAACTCGTCTCCCAGGACCCCTACGCATCGCTCAACCCGCGCATGACCATCGGTGAGGCCATCGCCGAAGCCGTCGACCCCGTGCGGGCCGACGCGAGGAAGCATGCGGCGACGGTCGAACGGTGGCTGGAGACCGTCGCCCTGGACGGCTCGGCAGCCGGCAAGTACCCCCACGAGTTCTCCGGCGGCCAGCGCCAGCGCATCGCCGTGGCCCGGGCCCTCGCCGTGGAACCCGAGGTAGTGATTGCCGACGAGATCACCTCGGCACTGGACGCCTCCGTGCAGGCCGAGGTCCTCAACCTCCTTGAAGAGCTGAGGCGTTCACTGTCCCTGACGATGGTGTTCATCTCCCACGACCTTGCCGTCGTCCGCCACGTCAGCGACGAGGTCGCTGTTCTGCGCCAGGGCGAACTGGTGGAGCAGGGGCCGGTGCGGGACGTGTACGGCGCGCCCCGACACCCCTACACGCGCCGCCTGCTGGCGAGCGTGCCGACATTCGAGGAGAAGGAGGTTCGCGCATGAGCGAGCCGACCACCGTCGCCCGCCTCACCCGGGAGATCACCGCCGACCTGGAGCCCGCCGCGCTGAAGGACTTCTACCAGGACCTGCACCGCCACCCCGAACTCGCCTTCCAGGAACACCGCACCGCGGCGAAGCTCGCAGCCCGCCTGCGCGTGGCGAGCTACGACGTGACCGAAGGCGTCGGCGGCACCGGTGTGGTCGGCGTCCTCGCGAACGGCGACGGTCCCGTCGTCTGGCTGCGCGGCGACATGGATGCCCTGCCGGTTCAGGAGGCCACCGGCCTGGGGTACGCCTCCACCGTCGACGGCGTCATGCACGCCTGCGGCCACGACCTGCACGTCACCTGGCTCGCCGGAGCCGCCGAGTCGCTGGCCGCCGCCCGCGACACCTGGTCCGGAACTCTCGTCGTCATCGGCCAGCCGGCCGAGGAGTCCGGCGGCGGCGCCTCGGCCATGCTCGCCGACGGGCTGCACACCCGCTTCCCCCGCCCCGACGTCCTACTCGGCCAGCACGTCACGCCCGGCCTCGCCGGGTTCTACCCCCATACCCCCGGCCTGACCATGTCGGCCACCGACGACATCGACATCGTCGTGCACGGCGTCGGAGGCCACGGCTCACGCCCCGAATCGACGATCGATCCGATCGTGACGGCCGCCTACATCGTCACCCGCCTGCAGACCGTGGTCTCGCGTGAGGTCGCGGCGGCGCACTCGGTGGTATTGACGGTGGGACAGTTCCACGCCGGTACGAAACACAACATCATCCCCGCCGACGCCCGGCTCTCCCTGAACCTGCGCACCCAGGACGCGAACGTACGCCAGCGGGTCCTCGGAGCCGTCCGCCGCATCGTCGAGGGCGAGTGCCGGACCGCCGACTGCCCGGTGCCGCCCAAGGTCACGCTCCGGCCCGGCTACCCGAACACCGTCAACGACACCGCACTCGACGGGCAGATCGCGGCCGTGCACCGCGAACTCTTCGGCGCCGACACCGTGTTCGACTTCGGCCCGGCGATGGGCAGCGAGGACTTCTCCCTACTGGCACCCGACGGCGTCCCGTACGACTACTGGTACGTCACCTCCACCCCGGCCGACGTGTGGGAGGCGGCCCCCGGCACAGACCTGGCCGAGAAGATCGGCAAGGTGCCGGGCAACCACAGCCCGCTGTTCGCCCCTGACCCGTCGGTACTCGAGCCGGGTGTCCGGACACTGGTGTCGGCGGCGCTGAGCCGCCTGGTGTGAGTGGACCGACGCAGGTGCCTACCCGGTCCCACCGTGGGACCTGACCCACACCGCCCGACACGATCACACGAGTACTGAGGGAAGGGAGGATCGGCATGGCGACGGCCGGGCCCAGCTGGCAGGCCAGAGCGTTCGGCACGATCCTGCGGCTGCGGGGAGGCAAGAAGGTGCTAGCGTCCGCGGACCACACGCGCGCCCGCGTCGCCCAGCGTGCGCTGCGCCCCGCTCCGTACGCGCCGCCGAAATCGCTTGAGCGCGGGACCGCCCTCACGGCCGACCTCAAGGGCGACTGGCCCTTGTACGACATCGGCCCGACCACCGAAGCCGCGAGTCGGCGGGTGCTGTACCTGCACGGCGGCTGCTACCTCCTCGAGATCCTCCCCGCCCACTGGCGATTCGTCGCCCAGCTCGCCCGCCGCGCCTCGGCGCGGGTCACCGTGCCGATCTACCCCCTGGCCCCGCGCCGCCACGCCTCCGACCTGGTTCCCGCTACTGCAGACCTCCTTGCCCGCGTGATCGAGGAGGCCGGGGCGGACAACATGATCCTCATGGGTGACTCGGCGGGCGGCGGCCTGGCACTCGCCACCGCCCAATACTTGCGCGACCACCACGGCCTGCAGCCCGCCCGTACCGTCCTCATCTCGCCCTGGCTCGACGTGACGACGAACCACCCCGACCAGGTGGCCATCGAACCCCTCGACCCGATGCTCGCCCGCCCCGGACTCGTCGAAGCCGGACGCCTCTACGCCGGCGGGCTCGACCCGGCCGACCCCCTGGTCAGCCCACTGCACGGAACCATGCAGGGCCTCGCCCCGCTCACCGTCCTGTGCGGCACCCACGACATCCTCGTCACCGACAGCCGCGCTCTGACCGACAAGGCCCGAGCGGCCGGAGTCCCGGTCGACTACCACGAAGCCGCCGCCATGCCGCATGTCTTCCCCCTCATGCCCACCCCCGAAGGCCGCACCGCCCGCGCTCTCGTCATCGACGCCTGCCGTGTTCCGGCGCGGACCGTACTCTCGCGCCTGCCGCACCCCGACGAACCATGGCGACGATGAACAGAAACCACGTTCCAGCGGTTCCCGAGCAGCACGCCGCCCCCACCGATACCGCCCGGCGTCCGGCGGCCCCCCGGTCCCGTCTGCGCCGGCGCCTGCTGACCGGACTCGCGTGCGTGCTCGCGATCGCCGTCGCCCTCGGGGTGGGCTCGCTGTGGCTCATCACGGGCAAGTTCGTACAGCCCATCGACGACACCCCGTTGAACACCCACGTCATCTCGGCGGGCCGAGGAACGGTGACCCTGCCCGCCACTGATGAGAGCCGACAGGCCGGCGTCTACGGCCTGATCTGGAAGGACGACTCCACCGGCGAGCGCCGACAGGGCACCCTCGGACCGATCGTCCGGGCCGACGCCGACACGGTGACCCGCGAGCTCACCCACGACGGCACCCCACCCGTCGCGGACGCCGAAGCGAAGATCTCCGTGACCGTGTGGGCCGCCGACCCGAGGCGTGCACTGGGCCTCGACCACCGGGACGTCACCTACCCCACCGAGTACGGCCCGATGCCGGCCTGGTTCCTCCCCGGCACCAAGAGCACCTGGGTCATCCAGGTCCACGGCCTCGGGGCCGGCCGCAGCGCGGGACTTCGTACCCTGCCCCAGCTCCACGCACTGGGCTACCCCGTCCTCGACATCACCTACCGCAACGATCCCGCCTCCCCGCACGACGCCGACGGGAACCGACAGTTCGGCGACAGCGAGTGGCGCGATCTGGAAGCCGCCGTCCGCCATGCCCGCGCTCAAGGAGCCGCCGACGTGGTGCTCTACGGCTTCTCGATGGGAGGCGGCATCGTCGAGACCTATCTGCACCGCGCCACCGACACCAGTGCGGTCCGATCCGTCATTCTCGATTCTCCCGCACTCGACTACCGCGCCGCCATCGACACGATTGCGAGCGACCTCGGCCTGCCGACTGCCGTCGGCGGCATCACCGCCGCCTTCGTGGAACTCCGATCCGGAGCCGACCTCGACGCCGTCGACGCCCTGTCCGCGAATCGCCGGGCCGGCGGACCCCGGCAGCCCGTGCTCCTCTTTCACGGCACCGGCGACCGCATCGTTCCCCACTCCACCAGCGTCGCCTTCGCGCGCGACTGGCCGGACAAGATCACCCTCGTGACCGTCGAGGGCGCGAGCCACACGGGCGCCTGGAACGCCGATCCAGACACCTATGACAAGCACCTCGCCGCGTTCCTCGCACGAACCGCGTGACGACACGGCGAGGTTCGGGTCAGGCGGCGGCCAGGAGGGCGGGCAGGTAGGCGCCTGCCTGCCCGGCCGCATTGGGGTGGAAGGACTGTCCCGCTCGCTGCCCCGCCTGCGGTCACCCAAAGCGTCTAACCAGCGCCACAGGCTGGGAAACAGGTCGATTCGACGGCTGCATTCGGGAGGGCCGCTAGGCAGTGTCTTCAAATGCTCTGGTGTGGTGAATCATGGGGTTGTGATAGGACGTCATGAACTGACCGATGTGGAGTGGGATTTCGTCCAGCCGCTGCTGCCGGTGTCATTGCGGGGGCGGAAGCGTCTGGACGACCGTAGGGTCCTGAACGGGATCGTGTGGAAGTTCCGCACCGGGACAGCCTGGCGGGACGTGCCCGAGCGATATGGGCCGTGGGCCACGCTCCATACCCGTTTCCGCAGGTGGGCGATCGACGGCACGTTCGACCGGATGCTCCGGGCCGCCCAGGCGAAGGCGGACGCGGCGGGCGACATTGACTGGCTGGTGTCGGTCGACTCCACGATCGTCCGCGCCCACCAGCACGCCGCCGGGGCACGAAAAGGGGGCGCCGCGACCCGGCCCTCGGCCGGTCCAGAGGCGGCCTGACCAGCAAGATCCACCTGGGCTGCGACGGCCGGGGCCGTCCGCTCGCATTCGTCGTGACGGGCGGCAACACCAACGACTGCACCCAGTTCACCGCCGTGATGGAAGCGATCCGGGTGCCTCGCATCGGACCGGGACGGCCTCGCAACCGGCCGGATCACGTCCTGGGCGATAAGGGATACAGCTCAATGGCGATCCGCACCTGGCTCCGCCAGCGGGGCGTCGCCCACACGATTCCCGAGCGGCTCGACCAGGTCCGCAACCGGGCCCGGCGAGGCAGCCGCGGAGGCCGCCCGCCGACCTTCGACCGTGAGGTCTACAAGCACCGCAACATCGTGGAACGGTGCTTCAACCGCCTCAAGCAGTGGCGAGGCATCGCCACCCGCTACGACAAGACCGCCGAGTCCTACAAAGCAGCCGTCGCCCTCGCCTCACTCCTGATGTGGGCGTGACAGCGCCACCCTAGAAGGGTGGCTCCAGGGAGTACCCGTCCTCGCGGAGAGGGACGGATTCGGTCTTTGCTTCGGCGGCTCGCTGTTTGGCGGCCCGCTGCTCTGCCGCTGTGGGGTGGGCGGCTATGGCCTCGGCCGCCTGCCCCTGCTGGACCAGGAGCTCGAACAGTTCCTGACGTGCCTCGATCGTGCCGAGGTCCCGCAGTTCAGCGGCGGCGGCAGCGAGGTGGCCGGCGGTTCTGAGGAGGCCAGCCCTGACGATGCCAGGGTCGGTCCACGGATCCGGGTGGGCTTCGACCACGGCGATCGCTTCCTCGGCACGGCCGAGATCGGTCAATGGCCTCGTCGACGCGTCCTGCCTTGGCGAGCAGCTCGGCGAAGTCACGGCACACGATCTGTGAGGCGCGGCCCTCCTCATCCCGGCGGACTAGATCCAGCGCCTCATCCGTCCGGCCCGCCCGCAGCAAGATTTCCGCCTTCGCCAACAGGGCTGTCCGCCACCCGGTCGCGACGAACGGCTCCATCACCTTCAGCGCCCGCACGAACTCACCCGACCGGCATAGCTCCTCCACCGCGCCCTTCGCGCAGAACCACTCGCCGCGCTCCTCTGCCGCCCGGATCACCAGGTCCAGGTGACCGTGCTCCAGCAGGAGATCCACTTTCCGGGAGGGAAGACCGCCGTAGTTGCTCGCCTGCCATACAAGCTCATGGCGTGAAACCGAGGGGCCACACATCGTTCATCCTGCTGGGACGCTTGTGGCCCGGAAGGGTAACGACGTTCGTTGGTGGACGTGGGCCGGATACCGCGCCAACGCGACGCTGGGCGCAACCTTGTCATCGATCGCCGATCCGGTTCAGCGCCCGACGGACTGCTATCTGCGGCTGCGGGAGGATCTGTCACACGTCATGTGGCGCTCCGCGCTCGAGGCCGCCGAGGCAGCTCCGGTGATGGTCCTTCCGGACGTCGACCCGCGCGCAGTCCACGGGCTGAAGTTCTCGGCAGCGCTCCCTCTGCGGCTGGCCACCGCCACGGTGGCCGCGAGACTCGCCGACTTCGACGGCGCACGTGCCGTTCTGGCGGAACCGAAACGGTTGTACGTCACAACGCCCGGATAGCCGTCGCCTCTACTCCGGAGCCGCGGTCCGGCTGCCCGCAGCACACCTTTCGCTCGATCAACCAGCGGTGTTACGGATAACGGAGCGGGGCTCACTGTGAGATCTAGCCTGGCAGGCCAGTATGTCCCCTACACAGCGCGCCAAGGGACAAGTTGTGAGCGCCATCCACCAGGCACCGAGCCCGTAGCGTCGGATGGCAGCTCGCCACCCACATGCACACAGATCTCTCGCTCGACGCACTGAAGATGGAATTGTGGCGGCGGGGAATCAAGAAGGGCTCGGGACTGATTCATCACAGCACCACGGCTCGCAATACGTGTCCATCCGCTACGACGAGCGGCTGCTGAACACCGGCGCGACCGCCTCCGTCGGCTCCGTCGCCGACAGCTAGAGGCGATCGCCGCACACGATGCCACCACAGCCCGAGAGCTCACCGCGGCACACATCAAGCTTTCGCGCGACCAGGCGGTCGCCGCGATCCTGGACAGCGAAGCACTCCGCACCGTCGACCTGGCAATCCTGGGCCAGACCTCCAGCCTCAGCGACGGTGAGTCCCGGATGCGAACCGCTTGACCGTCGTTCCTCTCGGGACGGCCCGAATTTCACCGGGAGCAGCGGGCATTATTCCCGGGGCAGCACACCCGGGAACCGCGGGAGGTCCAAGAGTGCCTGTGACCTCGAACAGCAGGTGTACGTTCGCGCTCTGCGGGCCGGCCACCAGGGCACCCCGCCCTGTCGTACTTCCACTGACCGGTAAGGCACCGAATCCACCCGACGCAACGCCGATCACGGCTCTGACCTGATCGAAGCCCCCCCACGGTCGGGCAGCAAGCCGCACCGCCGGAGCTTGCGGACGCTCGATGAGTCACTCTTGATCAGGATCATCCCAGCACCGAACAGTCCCGGCCGACGCACAGTTGGACGCATCGCTGCTGGGGGCATGTGGAACCTGCGAGACCGAAACTGCATCCCGTCGGCCGGACGGGCACGATCTCGTGGACTGCTCTATTCGCCGGCCCGGTGATGCTCGGAATTGATGCGCTGCGCTTCTTCCAGCTGGTCCTCAAGGATGACGATGCGGCAGGCGGCCTCGACGGGGGTGCCCTGGTCGGCAAGTTCGCGGGCACGGGCGACGATGCACAGTTGGTAGCGGGAGTAGCGGCGGTGGCCGCCTGCGGCGCGCAGCGGGGTGATCAGGCGGGCTTCGCCGATGGCGCGGAGGAAACTCTGGGTGGTATTGAGCATCTCGGCGGCCCGGCCCATGGTGTAGGCGGGGTAGTCGTCATCGTCGAGACGGCCGAAAAGAGTCGTCTACTGTCATCTGTACCTTCCTGTGGAACACGTCGGAGGGGCCCTGGTGCCATTGGCACCAGGGCCCCGAAGGAACTGCTACACCATCAGCCGGCCGTGATCGGCTACGCCGGCTCTGTGTTTCCGCATACCTGCCGGGAAGAGGTCCGGGGGTTGCGGGGATCGCGGTTGCTTGACCGGAGACCACCTCACTATCGATGCCCTGCGGTACCCGGGCCCAACAATTCCGCCCGGGCGATCCTGATGGCGCTCAACTCCTCCGTTCTTCCCTCTGGGGATCACTTACTTGCTCGTCTCGCATACTGCGGGTGATGCGTACTACTCGGTGACCTTTCGCAGCGCCACCGCTCCGGCAGCCAGCCCCGTCGCCCGTCCTGCACCTGCTCTGGCTTAGAACCCCACTGCCGAACTTCCCGGCACGCGCGCCACGGTCTGACGCCTTTGCCGAGGTACCACTACCGGCAGCCCCTGCTTGTTACGGGCCGCCCGGTCCGGGGTCAGTTCCGTCGCCGTCCTCAACAACCTTGGCTTCGGAACTCCACCACCGTACCGACCTGAGCTCACTTGTACTCCCCGGCAGTTCATCCCTGCCGGGCCTGCTCGACCTCTTGGCTACGGACAAGACACTAACCCCGGCAGCACCCGAATGTCTACTCCCGCCGTGGCAGTTTTTCTATGGAAACCGCCAGTGAAGTTCTGGGGTACACACAGCTGGGAGTCTGCACCGGAGTACGTCCTCCGAGTGTGAGCGCTACCGGAGACGGGCAGACGGGTCTGCACGGCACAACCGACCCAGTTGGGGTGTACGCGCATGAGCAGTACGAAGATCACCATCTCCCAGACGCCTCCCATGCCGGCCACGGTCCGGGGCGACAGCGCAGCCGGCATCAGTCAGGCCCGCCAGGCCGTCCGCGCCTTCGCCGACCGCCTCACCCCAGCACCCTGTCCGGACATGGCAGACACCTGCGTCCTGGTGGTCTCCGAGCTCGTCACCAATGCCCTGCGCCACGGCGGCGGCACCTTCACTCTCCGCCTGAACGCCCACCCCGACGCCATCGAGATCGCCGTCGACGACACCAGCCCACGGCTGCCGCGCATGCGCACCCCCGACCTGACCGGCGCCGGCGGCGGCTTCGGCTGGCCCATGGTCAACCACCTCGCCCGCACCACCGCGATCACACGCCGGACAGCCGGCGGCAAAACCGTCACGGCCTTCCTCCCCCGCTGACACCGCCACAGGCAGCGAAACCCCGCCCCTCAGAGAGAGGGGCAAATTACCAACAGGCCAGCCGGACACCAGGTCAAGAGATGCCCGGCAACGATGCCTGCCGTGCTCATGCGGGGCACCCCCATCTGGCTCAGGGGTGCGGGGAGAGGCAGCAGTCGTCGACTTCGGGCACGGTCGGCCGGCCCACCCTCGGTAGTGAACCGTGGAGCAGCTTTGATCTTCTCCCCGGGACGGTGCGCCCTTCACCGCCTGCGCCGCGGAATCGGGCAGTGACGGCGCAGCCGGGATCAGCACGCTCCTGCCCGTACGTCCACACACCGCTCACAGACCCATCTACTCCCCCGGGCGACCTTGAGCCGGCGCCCTCATCCGCTCGTGTCATGCGGCTGCCTCCCCGGTACCTGCCCGACAACCATGGAGGGCGGATCACCCCGAGCGGGGTCCTTACAGGACGGACAGTCCCTCGGCGCCCAGGCGCCCACGGAGTGAGAGAGGGCCGCTCCGGCAACCAGGCTGAGCCGGGAATTGATGGCCTGCCTGGCCACCAGCCCCTTCCCTCGCCGGCCCCCACGTGCGGTGCGGCCAAGCGCCCGAGCAAGAACATCCTGCGCTCGAGCTGGGCGCACCTGGCTGTTGGCGATCGCCGCCCACCACGGCCCCGTCTCAAGCCCAGATCCAGGCCACCCTCCGCCCCGTACCCGCCCCGCCCCGCCCCGCCGCCTCTACCATTCCGCGCCCCTGCCGTCGTTCGGAACCCTCAGCGCCTCTGCTGGGCGCCTGGATACGAGGTGGGTGCGCACGGCCCGGCTGATACCGAGCTGTTCCCGTGCGCGGGAGCGGTGGGGGAGATCGAGCACCCGGCCAGCCTGGCCGTCGGACATCCCGGTGGCCGACGGAACACCGGTTCTACGCCAGAGCGACTGACCCAGGGAAGGTCGAATGCCTTGCAGCCTCGCACGCGGGCACGACTGCATCGAAGGGCGACAGTTGCTGCAGAACGTGCACCGAAGACAGTCAGCCGGCCTGGACCGGGGCAGCGGAAGATGCCCGCCCAGCGCTCGTGTCCCGCCGATTCGTGAGCAGGCAGGCAGGCAGGTGGTCTCGTATACGAGGGGCTGAACGCGCTTGGTGTCCTGAAAAGGCGCAAGGTGGAACTGGTGAGAGATTCGCTGCGCAGTGCCCGCGGTCAGGGGCGGAGCGTGCGCACGGCAAGGGTTGGGAGGCAACGATGCCGGGAGACCCGTTCGGACTGGCCAAGCTGCTCGCCGCAGCGGAGGACGCGGCGCCGGGGGCGTCTCTCGCCGTGGTGGCACGCAATCTGCGCGACCGGTTCCACGCGCGGGCGGTGTCGTTCCTGTTCGTCGATGCTGTCGGCCAGCAGGTGGTGCGGGTCAGCGACGGGACCGCCTCGCAGTTCGACCGCCACGCCAGTCGTATCCGACTGGCCGGCAGCGTCTACGACCGAGTGCTGCATACCCAGGAGCTGGTGGTGCAGGCCCCTGACGCCGGTCACGGAAAGCGGGTGCTCGCTCCGGTGAGCAATCGCGGCGACACCATCGGGGCGCTGGAGTTGTCCCTGCCGCACGTCAGCGAGGAGATCCTGGAAGAGGTCCGCGAGGCCGCTCACGCGCTGGCGTACATCATCGTCACCGACCGCCGCTTCACCGACCTCTACCGCTTGGGCCAGCGCGCCACCCCGCTCAGCCTGGCCGCCGAGATCCAGCGACAGCTCCTGCCCGACGCACCATCCTGCGAAGCCGCACAGTTCGCGCTCGCCGCGTCCCTCGTGCCCGCCGAATCAGCCGCCGGGGACACCTACGACTACACCCTCGACCACGACACCCTGCATCTGTCGATCACCGACGCCATGGGCCACGACGTCAACGCGGCACTCATGGCCACCCTCCTGGTCAACGCCTCACGCGGCGCCCGCCGAGATGGCGCCGACCTGGCAGAGCAGGCCGGCCGGATCGACCAGGCCCTCCTCCGCCACGGCAACCACACCCTCGCCACCGGCCAGCTTCTGCGCATCGCCCTGGACGGAACCGGCTCACAGCTCGTCAATGCCGGACACCCCCCACCTCTGCTCCTGCGCGGCGGCGCAGTGAAAGAGGTGCACATGGACGTCGACCTGCTCTTCGGCGCATCCGGCGGCACCACCTATCGCGTACAGGACCTCGACCTGCGCCCCGGCGACCGCCTCCTGCTCTACACCGACGGCATGCAGGAGCGACAGGCCGGATCCGTCGATCTGCCCCGTCTGATCAACGACACCGCCTCCGAACACCCCCGCGAGGTCGTGCGCGTCCTGGCCACAGCGGTCACCGACGCCTTCGACGGCCGCCTGGCCGACGACGCCACCGTACTGTGCCTCGACTGGCACGGCCCCCACCATGCCAACCGCCACCCCCATCCGGAGCCGACCGGACAGGCGCTGCCACATACCGCGCAGGAGAAGAAGGACGGCGTGCAACAGTGAATATGCGAGCAAGTCCCTGAGGCCGAACCCGCCGGCATGGGCGAGAGCGCGAGCTGCCCGTCCCAGCACATTCCGCCCAGGTCCGACTTGCTCCGACGCTTCATCGGGCGTACCCCACAGGCCCTCGTCCCGGACCCCTTTTCGGTATCTGCTCCTATCGTCGAGAGGCGGTAACGCCCTTCCCAGCAAAGGTGACTGAGCGGTACCGCTCGCCACCACGAAATTCCCGTCGCCTTGCCGCACCCGCCAGCCAGGAGGCCACCTGACCAGCGGCGCAATGAGCCTGATGGCCCATCAGAACGAGCGTCAAATGAGCGTCACGATGCCTCGGAGAGCGTTATTTGAGCGTCAAGACATCGCCCGTAACGCCCACAGCGCACATAACGCACACCACCCGAACTCGCAGGTCAGGCTCCCTTTGCGGCAGGTTCGAGAATCGCCACGCACTCCACGTGATGCGTCATCGGAAACAGATCGAACGCCCGCAGCGTCCGCACCTTGTAGCCGCCCTCCGCGAAGTACGCCAGGTCCCGCGCCAGCGCCGCCGGGTCGCAGGCCACGTACGCGATCTTGCGTGCCCCGAGGGTCGAGAGGCGCTTGACGACCTGCTTGCCGGCTCCCGCGCGCGGCGGGTCCAGGACGATCAGGTCGCACTCGGTGATGCCCGTGCGCGGCAGGATCTGGTCGACCTTGCCGTGCTCGATGCGGACCCGCTCCAGGTCCTTGAGGTTGTGGCGGGCGTCCTCGACCGCGCGCTTGCCGGACTCGATGCCGAGCACCGCGCCCTTCTCGCCGATGCGCTGGCCGATAGCACCGGCGAACAGGCCGACACCGCAGTAGAGGTCGAGCGCCATGTCGTTCTTGCGGGGCAGCAGACCCTGCATGACCGCGCGGACCAGGGTGTCCGCGGCCTGCGGGTGGACCTGCCAGAAGCCGCCGGAGCCCACGCGGTAGGTGCGGTCGTCGGCGCGCTCGCGGACGAAGCCGCGGCCGTGGACGCGGTGCACGCCGCCGTCGCGCTCGTCGACGCGCAGGACCGAGACCGGCTTGTCGAGCTCGACCAGCGGGAGGCGGCCGCCCTCGCGCGGGGTGAGGATGACCTGGCGGTCGTTGGATCCGGTGGCTGCGATGGCCTCCACCGTGGCCATCTGGGGCCAGTCCTGCTTCTCGATGCCGAGCTCGGTGACGCCCGGCGCGGCGATCATGCACTGGTCGATGATCTCGACGTCGTGCGAGCGGTGCTTGCGCAGGCCCACCCGGCCGTCCTCGTCGATGGCGTACTGGACGCGGGTGCGCCAGGCGGGCACCTCGCCCGGCGGGAGCTTGTCGCCCTCGGCCGGCATGACGGTGCCGTCCCAGCCGGCCTCCTCCGGGGTGAGGCCCGCGAGGCGCAGGAGCTGCTCGGCGATCACTTCGCCCTTGAGCCGGCGCTGGGCACCCGGCTTGGCGTGCTGCCAGTCGCAACCGCCGCACTTGCCGGGGCCCGCGAACGGGCACGGGGCCTTCACTCGGTCCTTGGACGCCTCGATGATCCGTACCGCGTCGGCGCGCAGGAAGCGGGAGTCGGTGGCGCCGTCGGTGACCTTGGCGACGACCTTCTCGCCTGGCAGCGTGTGGCGTACGAACAGGACCTGGCCCTCGGAAGTGCGGGCGATGCAGTGGCCGCCGTGGGCGACCGGGCCGACCTCGACCTCGTACTCCTGCCCCACGAGCGATTCCCCGGCCTGCTTCTCCCCGGCCTGCGTCTCCTCGGTCGACGTCTCCTCGGCCTGGATCTCCTCGGTCTGCGACTCCCCGGCCTGCGATTCCCCGGCCTGCGGCGAAATGGATTCGTTCTGCATGAGGGGGTGGCTCCAGAGATCAAAGGGAAACAGGGGGAACGAGCGCAAAGGAAAAGCGGCCGGACAACAACCTACGAGTCTACGTGGGTGTCGTCCGGCCGCTTACCAGGAACGGATACCGCAGGTACAGCTACCGCGCGTCAGCCCTTGTGCGTCGGCTCCTTGGGCTTGCGCTCCACGGGGCCGCGTCGCACCGAACCGGGGGCACTCCAGTCCGCGCGCTTGCGGGCCCGCTTCTTGGCCGCCTCGGAGGACTCCAGCTGGTACGGGACGGAGGTGACCATCACTCCCGGGGTGAAGAGCAGCCGGCCCTTGAGCCTGAGGGCGCTCTGGTTGTGGAGCAGGTGCTCGTACCAGTGGCCGACGACGTACTCCGGGATGTAGACGCTCACGACGTCACGCGGACTCTCCCGGCGCAGGCCCTTGACGTATTCGATGACCGGACGGGTCACCTCGCGGTACGGCGAGTCGAGGATCTTCAGCGGGACGTTGATACCGCGCCGCTCCCAGTCCTCCTTGAGCGCCTTCGTCTCGGCGGGGTCGACGCTGATGGACAGCGCCTCCAGATGGTCCGTACGGATCAGCTTCGCGTAGGCGAGTGCGCGCAGGGTGGGGCGGTGGAGCTTGGAGACCAGGACGATCGAGTGGACCCGGGAGGGGCGGACAGTCTCGTCGGACGGGGTCTCGTCGGCGGCGATCTCCGCGGCGACCCGGTCGTAGTGCTTACGGATCGCGGTCATCGTGCCGTAGAAGATCACCATGCCGAGCAGCGCGACCCAGGCGCCGTGGGTGAACTTGGTGGCGAGGACGACGACGAGCACCAGGCCGGTGAAGAAGGCGCCGAAGGTGTTGATCGCGCGGGAGCGGATCATGTGGCGGCGCTTGAGCGGGTCCTTCTCGGTGCGCAGGTGCCGGTTCCAGTGCCGGACCATGCCGGTCTGGCTGAGCGTGAAGGAGACGAACACGCCGACGATGTAGAGCTGGATCAGCCGGGTCGAGTCGGCCCCGTAGATCCAGACCAGCAGGATCGCGGCGCCGGCCAGCAGCACGATGCCGTTGGAGAAGGCGAGCCGGTCGCCGCGGGTGTGCAGCTGGCGCGGCAGATAGCGGTCCTGGGCCAGGATCGAGCCGAGCAGCGGGAAGCCGTTGTACGCGGTGTTGGCGGCCAGGAAGAGGACGAGGGCCGTGGCCGCGGCGAGGATCACGAAGAAGAACGTTCCGTCGCCGAAGACCGCGGCCGCGACCTGGGAGATCACCGGGTCCTGGACGAAACTCGAACCGACCGCTGTGCCGTTGTTGATCAGGTCCTCTGCCGGGTTCTCGGCCATCTTCACGTCGGTGGCCATGGCCAGCCCGATGATGCCGCAGAACATGGTGACGGCCAGCAGGCCCATCGCCGCCAGGGTGGTGGCGGCGTTCTTGCTCTTGGGCTTGCGGAAGGCGGGGACGCCGTTGCTGATGGCCTCGACACCGGTGAGGGCCGCACAGCCGGAGGAGAACGCCCGCAGGAGCAGGAAGACCAGGGCGAAGCCCGCCAGGCCCTGGTGCTCCGGCTTGATCGTGTAGTCGGCGGTCGGGGCTTGCATGGTGTCGCCGAGGACCAGTCCGCGGAAGGCGCCCCAGATGATCATGATGAACACGCCGGCCACGAAGAGGTACGTGGGGATCGCGAAGAGCTTGCCGGACTCCTTGACGCCCCGCAGGTTCATCAGGGTCAGCAGCACGATGGCGGCGACGGCGCAGGCCGTCTTGTGCTCGACGACGAACGGGATCGCCGAGCCGAGGTTCTCCACCCCGGAGGCGATCGACACGGCGACGGTCAGGACGTAGTCGACCAGCAGTGCGCTGGCGACGGTCAGTCCGGCCTTCGGGCCGAGGTTGGTGTTGGCGACCTCGTAGTCGCCGCCGCCGCTCGGGTACGCGTGCACGTTCTGCCGGTACGAGGCGACGACGGTGAACATCAGGACCACGACGGCGACCGCGATCCACGGGCTGAAGTGGTACGCCGACACACCCGCGATGGACAGCACGAGGAGGACTTCTCCGGGTGCGTACGCCACCGAGGACAGCGGGTCGGATGCGAAGACGGGGAGCGCGATGCGCTTGGGAAGGAGAGTCTCCCCCAGCTTGTCGCTGCGCAGGGCCCGTCCGATCAGGATCCGTTTGGGCACGTCGGTCAGTTTGGACACGCTGAGGATCGTAAGGGTTCCGTATGGGAGCAACCCACGCACCACCCCCGTGGCCCCGTAATCTCCTGCACTCGGACGGAAAGACCACGAAATCCTTAACGGAATCCTTGCACCGCGACCACCCGAAAGGGCGTCGAACGCTCTTCGAAAGCCCGCCCGAACACTTCGGGGGACGTCGCCTTTGCCACAGTGCCCCGCGATGAGCACACTCGAATGAGGCAACGCACCCGGCGCCGCTTAAGCTCATCCTGGGCAACGGGACGAACCGTTGCCCCATTGTTTGCCCGGCCAGCCGAGGAATGAGTGTGAGCAGGGTGTTTTCGCAGGTCAGCCGGACGACCAGGACTGCGAGGTAGGCGCAAGGTGCACATCGTCATCATGGGCTGCGGGCGAGTAGGGGCCGCTCTCGCGCAGAACCTGGAGCAGCAGGGGCACACGGTCGCAGTCATCGACCAGGACCCCACGGCGTTCCGGCGCCTCGGCTCCGGCTTCGGCGGCCGTCGCGTCACAGGGGTCGGTTTCGACCAGGACACCCTGCGTGAGGCGGGTATCGAAGAGGCCGGCGCGTTCGCTGCGGTGAGCAGCGGCGACAACTCGAACATCATCGCGGCCCGCGTGGCACGCGAGATGTTCGGCATCGAGAACGTCGCGGCCAGGATCTACGACCCCCGGCGTGCCGAGGTGTACCAGCGCCTCGGCATCCCCACGGTCGCCACCGTGCGCTGGACCGCGGACCAGATGCTGCGCCGGCTGCTGCCTTCGGGCGCCGAGCCGCTGTGGCGGGATCCGAGCGGCGGTGTGCAGCTCGCCGAGGTGCACACCACACCGTCCTGGATCGGCCACAAGATCAGCACCCTGCAGGAGGAGACGGGCGTGCGCGTGGCCTTCCTCACCCGGTTGGGCGAAGCCATACTGCCGTCGTCGCAGACGGTGCTGCAGGAGGGCGACCTCGTCCACGTGATGATGCGTACGGACGAGATCGCGAAGGTCGAGGCGGCCTTCGCCGAGGGCCCTGAGGAAGGCGGTCACTGATGCGTGTCGCGATTGCCGGGGCCGGCGCGGTGGGCCGTTCCATCGCGGCCGAGCTGCTGGAGAACGGTCACGAGGTGCTGCTCGTCGACAAGGCGCCGACCGCCATTTCGGTGGAGCGGGTGCCGATGGCCGAGTGGCTGCTGGCGGACGCCTGCGAGATCACCTCGCTGGACGAGGCGGCGTTGCAGCGCTGCAACGTCGTGATCGCCGCGACCGGCGACGACAAGGTGAACCTGGTCGTCTCGCTGCTCGCCAAGACGGAGTACGGCGTGCCGCGCGTCGTCGCCCGGGTGAACAACCCGAAGAACGAGTGGCTGTTCAACGAGTCCTGGGGCGTCGATGTGGCGGTCTCCACGCCGCGGCTGATGTCGGCCCTGGTCGAGGAGGCGGTGAGCGTCGGCGATCTGGTCCGGCTGCTGCGCTTCAGCCACGGCGACGCGAACCTGGTCGAGCTGACGCTGCCGCCGGAGTCGGCGCTGGCGGGCACCCAGGTCGGGGAGGTCGCCTGGCCGGAGGACACCTCGCTGGTCACGATCATCCGCGGGCAGCGCGTGCTGACGCCGAGCACCGAGGAGACCCTGGAGGCCGGGGACGAGCTGCTGTTCGTGGCTGCCCAGGCGCGTGAGGAGCAGCTGGAGGACCTGCTGTCGGTGCGCCAGGGCGACCCGGAGAGCTGAGCAGCGACCCACCACATGTGAGAGGGCCTGTTACCGCCGGTGGCGGTAACAGGCCCTCTCGCATGGTCTGTGGCTCAGAAGTCCTGGCCGCGGGCCGCTTCGGCTGCGGCCGCCTTACGGGCCTTCTCGGCCTGCTCCTCGGCCTCCATCTCGGCGAAGACGTCGATGGGCGGCGGCGCCTTGGCGAGGAAAACCCAGGTGAGGTAGACCGCCAACAGGAACGGCGGGATCTTCAGGGCGATCAGGACCCAGCCGAACTGGGTGGTGTCGGCCCACCAGTACAGCGGGAAGAGGATCGCGCACTTGGCGAGCAGGATCAGTCCCCAGGCGTAGCTGGCCTTGGCGTAGGCCTTCTTCCGGCCGGGGTTCCGGGTGCGCCAGGAGAGGTTCTCCTTGAACACCGGGCCCAGGATGAGACCGATCAGCGGAATGCCGGCGATGGTGGTGACCAGGTAGGCGATGGCCAGTCCGAGCGTGTAGATCATGCCCGGGAGATAGAAGTCCTTGGCGTTGCCGGTCATCTTCGCGAAGACGACGCCGAAGGCCACACCGAAGACACCGCTGAAGGCGTGCTTGACGGTGTCCTTGCGGATCAGCCGGACGGCCACGAGCACCAGCGACACGGCCACGGCCGCGATGGCCGAGTTCGTGAGGTTCTTGTCGATGGTGAAGATCGTGACGAAGAGCAGTCCGGGCAGGACCGTCTCCACCATGCCCCGGATGCCGCCGAAGGCCTCGAAGAGCGCGGCCTCGGTGACCGCCTTCGCGTCGGCCTCCTGCTGGTCGGTGGTGCGGTCCGTATCGGACGTCGGCTTGTCGAGAGACGTCACCGGCTACTCCTTGCCGAGCGGTCGGAGTTCGTATTTGGGGTTGAACAGCACCCGGCGCCCGTGGCTCATGGAGATGCGGCCGGAGGCGATGAGCTTGCGGCCCGGCTCGATGCCCACGATGGAGCGGCGGCCGAGCCAGACCACGTCGAGCGGCGCGGTGCCGTCGAAGAGCTCCGCCTCGAGGGCGGGTACTCCGGCACGCGGTCGCAGGGTGACCGTCCGCAAGGTACCAGTGACCTTCACGATCTGGCGGTCGGTGCACTCGGAGATCCGGGTGCACCCCGATGCCTGCGAGTCCTCCTCCAGCTCCTCGCACTCCAGGTCCTCCTGGGAGCTGGAAAGCCGGTCGAGCATCCGACGGAAGCGCCCGGAGGGCCGCTCGGCCTTCTGGGACTTCTCGAATCGAGGAACAGCACTCATACCCGAAGGGTACCGGTCTCGCGAGGTCCTGGAGGGTGTCCGCCGTCTCACTCGAACGAGCGATGCGGGGACCCGGCCGCGGCGCCTCAGGCGCGCTCGAAGCGGTAGCCCATCCCCGGTTCTGTGACGAAGTGCCGGGGGTGCGAGGGGTCGGCCTCCAGCTTGCGCCTCAGCTGGGCCATGTAGACCCGCAGGTAGTTGGTCTCGGTGCCGTAGGAGGGCCCCCAGACCTCCTGGAGCAGCTGTCTCTGGCTGACCAGCCGGCCGCTGTTGCGGACCAGGACCTCCAGCAGGTGCCACTCGGTAGGGGTGAGCCGGACGTCGCGCCCCCCGCGGTGGACCTTCTTGGCGGCGAGGTCGACCGTGAAGCCCTCGGTCTCCACGAGCACGACCTCGTCGCCGCCGTCCTGGCCGACGGGCTCGGCGCGGCGCACCGAGGCGCGCAGCCGGGCGAGCAGTTCGTCCATGCCGAACGGTTTGGTGACGTAGTCGTCGGCGCCCGCGTCCAGGGCCTCGACCTTCTCGTCGGAGGTGTGCCGGGCCGAGAGCACCAGGATCGGCACCCGGGTCCAGCCGCGCAGGCCCCTGATCACCTCGACGCCGTCCATGTCGGGAAGCCCCAGGTCCAGGACGACGACGTCGGGGTGGCGTGCGGCGGCCAGCTGGAGCGCGGTCGCTCCGTCGGGCGCCGCGTCCACCTCGTACTTGCGCGCCTTCAGGTTGATCACGAGGGCGCGTACGATCTGCGGCTCGTCGTCGACCACAAGCACCCGGGTCATCGCGGTCCTGCCTTTCTGCTGTACGTGGATCTGTGCGTGGATCTGTGCGTAGGGCCTGTGCGTGGATCTGTGCGTGCCTCTGTACGTCTGTGCCGTACGTCTGTGCCGTACGTCTGTGCCGCACGTCTGTGCCGCACGTCTGTTCTGTACGTGGGCCGCGGAGGTCTCCGCGGATCATGAGGTGACCCGTGCGGGCAGGTCGGGGCTGACCGGAACGTACCCCGAGGCCGCCTTCAGCGTCAGGACCATGGTGAGGCCTCCCCCCGGGGTGTCCTCGGCGTCCAGCGTGCCGCCCATGGACTCGACGAAACCGCGGGCCACGGCGAGCCCCAGGCCCACTCCGGCGCCGCGCGGGGCGTCACCGTAGCGCTGGAAGGGCTCGAAGATGCGTTCCTTGGCCTCGTCGGGGACGCCGCGGCCGCGGTCGGCGACGCGCAGCTCGACCCGGGCGCCGAGCGCGCTGGCGGCCACGGTGACGCGCTCGCGGTCGGGGCTGTACTTGACGGCGTTCTCGACGATGTTGGCGACGGCCCGCTCCAGCAGTCCGGGGTCGACGGCGACCATCGGCAGCGTCTCGGGGATATCCAGCTCGACGCTGTCCTCGGGGACGCCGCCCAGCGCCATGGGCACGACCTCGTCGAGGTCGATCTCGCGGATCAGCGGGGTGACGGTGCCGGTCTGCAGGCGGGACATGTCGAGGAGGTTGCCGACGAGGTGGTCGAGGCGGTCGGCGCCGTTCTCGATGCCTTCGAGGAGCTCGGCCTCGTCGTCCTCGGACCAGGCGACGTCGTCGGAGCGCAGGGAGCTGACGGCGGCCTTGATGGCTGCGAGCGGGGTCCGCAGGTCGTGGCTGACGGCGGCCAGCAGCGCGGTCCTGATCCTGTTCCCCTCGGCGAGCCGGCGGGCCGTCTCCGCCTCACCGACCAGACGCTGGCGGTCCAGGACGACGGCGGCCTGGGCGGCGAAGGCACCGAGTACCCGGCGGTCCTCGGCGGGCAGCACCCGGCCGGAGAGGGCCAGGGCCATGTGGTCACCGACGGGCATGTCCACATCGGCGTCCTCGGGCCGGGTGACCGGCGCCGGGCCGACGCTGCCTGCGCAGGTCCACGGGTCGACGTCGCTCTGCCGCTCCAGCAGGGCGACGGACTCCATGCCGAAGGTCTCGCGGACCCGGTCCAGAAGCGCGGCCAGGGTGGTCTCGCCGCGCAGCACGCTGCCGGCCAGGAAGGAGAGGATCTCGGATTCCGCGCGCAGTCTGGCGGCCTGGTGGGTGCGGCGGGCCGCGAGGTCGACGACCGAGGCCACCGCGACGGCCACCGCGAAGAAGATCACGATGGCGACGAAGTTCTCGGGGTCCTGCACGGTCAGGGTGTGGGTGGGCGGGGTGAACCAGTAGTTCAGCAGCAGCGATCCCGCGGCCGCCGACGCGAGGGCGGGCCGCAGTCCGCCGAGAAGGGCGGCGGCGACGGTCATGAAGAGGAAGAGCAGGACGTCGTTGGCGAGCCCCGGGCCGTTCTCCATGCCCTTGAGGAGGAGCGAGAGGAGGACCGGGCCGCCCACGCCGACGATCCAGCCCCAGATGATGCGGGCCCGGCCCAGCCGGGCGCCGCGGGCGATCGGGAGGCCGCGGCCCTTGGCGACCTCGTCGTGGGTGACGATGTGGACATCGAGGTCGGTGCCGGACTCGCGGGCGACGGTGGCGCCGACGCCGGGTCCGTAGATGTACTGCCAGGCCTTGCGGCGGCTGGAGCCGAGGACGATCTGGGTGGCGTTGACGCCCCGGGCGAATTCGAGGAGTGCCGAGGGTATGTCGTCGCCGATGACGTGGTGGAAGGTGCCGCCGAGATCCTCGACGAGCGTGCGCTGGACGGTCAGCTCCTTGGGCGAGGCCGACGTCAGTCCGTCGCTGCGGGCGATGTAGACGGCGAGGATCTCGCTGCCGGACCCCTTGGCCGCCATGCGGGAGGCGCGGCGGATGAGGGTGCGGCCCTCGGGACCACCGGTGAGTCCGACGACGATGCGTTCGCGGGCCTGCCAGGTGGTGCGGATGTTGTGCTCGCCGCGGTACTGCTGGAGGTATTCGTCGACCCGGTCGGCGACCCAGAGCAGGGCCAGCTCGCGCAGGGCCGTGAGGTTGCCGGGGCGGAAGTAGTTGGAGAGCGAGGCGTCGATCCGGTCCGGCTTGTAGATGTTGCCGTGGGCCATCCGGCGGCGCAGGGCCTGAGGCGACATGTCGACCAGCTCGAGCTGGTCGGCCCGGCGGACCACCTCGTCCGGCACGGTCTCACGCTGGCGTACGCCGGTTATGGACTCGACGACGTCCCCGAGGGACTCCAGGTGCTGGATGTTGACCGTGGAGACCACGTCGATTCCGGCCTGGAGGAGCTCCTCGACGTCCTGCCAGCGCTTGGCGTTGCGGGAGCCCGGCACATTGGTGTGCGCCAGTTCGTCCACCAGGGCGACGGCCGGGGACCGCTCCAGTACCGCGTCGACGTCCATCTCGGTGAAGACGGCGGAACGGTACTCGATCTCGCGGCGCCGGATCTGTTCCAGGCCGTGCAGCATGACCTCGGTGCGCGGGCGGTCGTGGTGTTCGACGAAGCCGACGACGCAGTCGGTGCCCCGCTCCACACGGCGGTGCGCCTCGGAAAGCATCGCGTACGTCTTGCCGACGCCGGGTGCCGCACCGAGATAGATCCGAAGTTTGCCGCGCGCCATGGCCCCATTGTCTTCCTGGAACCGGCTCTTTTCACGGAAGCCGGTGGCAGCCCATGCGGCAGCCACTGTCGAAACTACCCCGTGAATTTCACGCATATCGGGCGGGTGGTGTGGGTGCGGTCCGTATTGACACAACTCTGATGCCTTCGCGGGAGGAGCCCGCCCCCTCCCGGCCGGGGGCCTTCGACCGGGAGCGGGCGCCGACACCATCAGTGGCGGAAGAGCCACAGGCCGGTGCGGGCCAGGGCGATCCCGTGGGCGCGGCAGGCCTCTGCGACCTCGTCGGACCGGATCGAACCACCAGGCTCCGCGATGCACGTCACCCCGCGGCGCCGGGCGTGGTCGACGTTGTCCCGGAAAGGCAGTGAGCCGTCCGACACGAAGGAGACCCCCGTCAGCCGGCCGAGCCATTCGGTGCGCGGCGTCGCGTCCAGCTCGGGTGGTTCGCTGCCGAGTGCGTCCCGGCAGCGGTCCCGCTCGTCGGCGGTCAGGTCACCCTCACCCTCACCCTCGACGACCCGGATCTGCCAGTCGATGTAGGACGGGACTCCGTTGAGCACCCTCCGTGGCGGGCGCCCCGGGTGCACGGGGGCGGCTTCGGCGGCGGTCTGCTGGGGGTTCATTCCGTATCGCATGCGCACGGGGCACTCCTCGTCGGACGGGCCGACGGAGCGCCCAGGCGGTCGGCGGCTCCTCCGTGGGGGGCAACTCCCTGGTGGTGATCCACCCTCGCCAGTCACGGCGGTGTGGCCCTGAGGGCTGTCCCGGCGCGACGCCGTCGACTCCCCTGTCGTTGCTCGCTGATGTGCCACCAGCTGGGGCGGGCAGAGCCCGGGTCCGGCCGTAGGGCCGGACCCGGGCGCTCGGGCGTTCAGTGCGTTCCGGCCTCGTTCGCGAGCTGCTTCAGCGCGATGTTGAGCTGGAGGACGTTGACGCGTGGTTCCCCGGCGAAGCCCAGGATGCGGCCGTCGGTGTGCTGGTCGACGAGCTTGGCGACCTGGGCGGCATCGAGGTGGTTGCGTGCGGCGACACGGTTCACCTGGAGCTGTGCGTAGGCCGGGGAGATGTCGGGGTCGAGGCCGGAGCCGGAGGAGGTGACGGCGTCGGCCGGTACCTGGGAGGGGCTGACGGGGTGGCCGGGGACGGAGTTGTCCTTGACGACGGCGGCCTTGGCGGCGGTGACCCAGTCGATGAGTTCCTTGTTGTCACCGGAGCGGTTGGTCGCGCCGGAGAGGATCAGCGAGTACTGGGTGTTGACGCTGTTGGTGCCGAGGCCGTTGGAGGGGCGGGGCTGGAACCACTTGAGGTCCGGGTCCGCGGTCTCCTGGCCCTTCTTGAGGGGGAGGTCGTAGCGCTGGCCGATGAGTTCGGATCCGACGACCTTGCCGTTCGCCGTGATCTCGGAGCCGTTGGCGTGGCCGGGCATGAGTCCCTGGGCGACGCCGGTGACGGCGAGCGGGTAGATGACGCCGCAGACCAGGGTGAGGACGAGCAGGGCGCGCAGTCCTGCCCAGAGCAGCCGGGCGGAGTTTCCTACGGAGTTGTTCATGGCAGGTCAGCCGATTCCGGGGATGAGGGAGATGATCAGGTCGATGATCTTGATGCCGATGAACGGGGCGATCAGGCCGCCGAGTCCGTAGACGCCGAGGTTGCGCCGGAGCATCGAGTCGGCGCCGCTGGGCCGGTAGCGGACGCCCTTGAGAGCGAGCGGCACGAGCGCGACGATGATCAGCGCGTTGAAGATCACGGCGGACAGGATCGCGGACCGGGGCGAGGAGAGGTCCATGACGTTGAGCTTGTCGAGGCCCGGGTAGACCACGGCGAACATCGCGGGGATGATCGCGAAGTACTTGGCGACGTCGTTGGCGATGGAGAACGTCGTCAGTGCGCCGCGGGTGATCAGGAGCTGTTTGCCGATCTCCACGATCTCGATGAGCTTGGTCGGGTTGGAGTCCAGGTCCACCATGTTCCCGGCCTCCTTGGCGGCCGAGGTTCCGGTGTTCATGGCCACGCCGACATCGGCCTGGGCGAGCGCCGGGGCGTCGTTCGTGCCGTCGCCGGTCATCGCGACGAGTTTGCCGCCCGCCTGCTCCCGCTTGATGAGGGCCATCTTGTCCTCGGGGGTGGCCTCGGCGAGGAAGTCGTCGACGCCCGCCTCCTCGGCGATGGCCTTCGCGGTCAGCGGGTTGTCGCCGGTGATCATGACCGTACGGATGCCCATCCGGCGCAGTTCGTCGAACCGCTCCCGCATGCCCTCCTTGACGACGTCCTTGAGGTGGATCACGCCCAGGACCCGGGCCCCGTCCGCGTCCTGGCAGGCCACCAGCAGCGGCGTACCGCCGGCCGCCGCGATGCGGTCGGTGAGCGCCTGCGCGTCCGCGGACACGCTGCCGCCCCGCTCCTTCACCCAGGCGACGACCGATCCGCTCGCGCCCTTGCGGACCTTGCGTCCGTCGACGTCCACACCCGACATCCGGGTCTGGGCGGTGAAGGCGACCCACTCGGCGCCGGACAGTTCGCCCTGATGGCGCTCGCGCAGCCCGTACTTCTCCTTCGCGAGAATCACCACGGACCGGCCCTCGGGCGTCTCGTCGGCCAGCGAGGAGAGCTGGGCCGCGTCCGCCAGTTCGGACTCCGTCACACCCGCTACGGGGAGCAGGGCCGCGGCCTGCCGGTTGCCGAGAGTGATGGTGCCGGTCTTGTCGAGCAGCAGCGTCGACACGTCACCCGCCGCCTCGACGGCCCGCCCGGACATGGCGAGCACGTTGCGCTGCACGAGGCGGTCCATGCCGGCGATGCCGATCGCGGAGAGCAGCGCGCCGATGGTGGTCGGAATCAGGCAGACCAGGAGCGCGGCCAGCACGATCATGGACTGCTCGCTGCCGGCGTAGATCGCGAAGGGCTGCAGGGTGACGACGGCGAGCAGGAAGACGACGGTGAGGGACGCCAGGAGGATGTTCAGGGCGATCTCGTTGGGCGTCTTCTGCCGGGCCGCGCCCTCGACCAGAGCGATCATCCGGTCGATGAAGGTCTCGCCCGGCTTGGTGGTGATCTTGACGACGATGCGGTCGGAGAGCACCTTCGTACCACCGGTGACGGCACTGCGGTCGCCGCCCGACTCCCGGATGACCGGGGCCGATTCGCCGGTGATCGCGGACTCGTCGACGCTGGCGACGCCCTCGACGACATCTCCGTCGCCCGGAACGATGTCGCCGGCCTCGCAGACGACCAGATCTCCGATGCGCAGTTCGGTACCGGGGACCCGCTCCTCGTCCGTGCCGACGATCCGGCGGGCGACGGTGTCGGTCTTGGCCTTCCGCAGGGTGTCGGCCTGGGCCTTGCCGCGGCCCTCGGCGACCGCCTCCGCCAGGTTGGCGAAGATCGTCGTCAACCACAGCCAGACGGCGATCGCCCAGCCGAACCAGTCCGTCGGATCCAGTGCCGCGAGCACGGTGGTGAGCACCGAACCCACCAGCACCACGAACATCACCGGCGACTTGACCATCACCCGTGGGTCGAGTTTGCGTATCGCGTCGGGGAAGGAGGCGATCAGCATCCTGGGGTCGAACAGCCCGGCGCCGACGCGCCCTTCGGGAACGGCCCCGGCCGGAGTGTCCTGATGCGGCGCGCGGGCCGGCGTGACTGTGGACATCGCGTCCTCTTGCTTCGTACGGATGGTCATGACGCCAGCCCCTCGGCCAGCGGCCCCAGGGCGAGGGCCGGGAAGTAGGTCAGACCGGCGATGATCATGATGGTGGCGACCAGCAGTCCACTGAAGAGGGGCTTGTGGGTGCCGAGGGTCCCGACGGTCGCCGGTACGGGCCGTTGCCCGGCCAGCGAGCCGGCCAGGGCCAGGACGAACACCATGGGCAGGAACCGGCCCAGGAGCATCGCGAGTCCGATCGTGGTGTTGAACCACTGCGTGTCCGCGTTGAGCCCGGCGAACGCCGAACCGTTGTTGTTGGCGCCGGAGGTGTAGGCGTAAAGGATCTCCGAGAAACCGTGCGCGCCGGAGTTGGTCATCGAGTTGCCCGGGGTGGGCAGGGCCATCGCGGCGGCGGTGAAGCAGAGCACCAGGGCCGGTGTGACGAGGATGTAGCAGGCGGCGAGCTTGATCTCGCGGGTGCCGATCTTCTTGCCCAGGTACTCCGGCGTACGGCCGACCATCAGACCGGCGATGAACACCGCGATGATCGCCATGATCAGCATCCCGTAGAGACCGGAGCCGGTACCACCGGGCGCGATCTCACCCAATTGCATGCCGAGCATCGTGATGCCGCCGCCGAGGCCGGTGAACGAGGAGTGGAACGAGTTCACCGCACCGGTCGAGGTGAGCGTGGTGGCCACCGCGAAGATGGACGAGCCACCGACCCCGAACCGGTTCTCCTTGCCCTCCATCGCCCCGCCCGCGATGTCGAACGCGGGCCCGTGGTGGGCGAATTCGGTCCACATCATCAGCGCGGTGAAGCCGAGCCAGATGACGCCCATCGTCGCGAGGATCGCGTACCCCTGCTTGAGGGAGCCGACCATGCGGCCGAAGGTGCGCGTGAGAGCGAACGGGATGACGAGGATCAGGAAGATCTCGAAGAGGTTGGAGAGCCCGTTGGGGTTCTCGAACGGGTGGGCCGAGTTGGCGTTGAAGTAGCCGCCGCCGTTCGTGCCCAGCTCCTTGATCGCCTCCTGCGAGGCGACCGCGCCGCCGTTCCACTGCTGCGAGCCGCCCGTGAACTGGCCGACCTCATGGATGCCGGAGAAGTTCTGGATCGCTCCGCAGGCGACCAGCACGAGCGCGCCGATCACCGCGATCGGCAGCAGGATCCGCACGGTGCCGCGCACCAGGTCGGCCCAGAAGTTGCCGAGTTCACCGCTGCGCGTGGCGGCGAATCCCCGGACGAGTGCCACCGCGACGGCGATGCCGACGGCGGCCGAGACGAAGTTCTGCACCGCGAGGCCGCCGGTCTGCACGACGTGGCCCATGGCCTGCTCGCCGTAGTACGACTGCCAGTTGGTGTTCGCGACGAACGAGGCCGCCGTGTTGAACGCCTGGTCGGGGTCGATCGAGGAGAAGCCGAGCGAGCCGGGCAGCGAGCCCTGGAGCCGCTGCAGCAGATACAGGAAGAGGACGCTCACGGCGGAGAAGGCGAGAACACCGCGCAGATAGGCGGGCCAGCGCATCTGCGTGTCAGGGTTGGCGCCGATGGCCTTGTAGATCCACTTCTCGGCCCGCAGATGGCGGGGCGAGGTGTAGACACGGGCCATGTGGTCACCGAGCGGGCGGTATGCCAGACCCAGCGCCACAACGAGCGCGAGTACCTGGAGCACGCCTGCGAGGACGGGGCTCATATCGGGCTCAGAACCTCTCCGGGTACAGAAGGGCGAGGACGAGATAGCCCAGCAGGGCTACGGCCACGACGAGGCCGGCCACGTTTTCGGCAGTCACAGCTTCGCCACCCCCTTGGCAATGAGAGCCACCAGCGCGAAGACCGCGATCGTGGTGACGACGAAGGCCACGTCGGCCATCGGGTGCTCCTGAATGAGGTGCGGATTTCTCGGACCCCTTGAGCAAACCCCCTGCCCGCACCCCCGTGACCTGCGTTGATGGCTTCCTTACGGGTTCGGGCGCGGCCTTGACGGCGCCATTACGTGCCCGATACGCGCCCCATACGGGCGGCCACGCGCCGCCCCGCCCCGTGACACGCAAAAGCCGGTGGCCCGTATCCCTGCGAAGGGGGTACGGGCCACCGGCCGGTGCATACGGGGTGCGGGTCAGCGCACCTCGGTGATCTCGGGGTGCGGTCAGCGCACCTCGGTGATCTCGGGGCCGCGCTGGAGGCCTGCCATGCCGCCGGAGAACTTCGAGCCCTCCTGCTCCTCCTGCTGAACGCCCTCGGGGACCATCTGGGCGTCGTTGGGGAGCTTGAGCACGATCGGGTCGCGCGGGGCCATCGGGCCGTCACCGCGGACGACCACGGTGTCCCGGAAGACCGTCTCCAGGAGACCGGCGGCCTCCGGCTGCACGGCACCCTGGCCGGAGATCACTCCGCGCAGGAACCAGCGCGGACCGTCGACACCGACGAAGCGCACCATCTGCACGCCGTTCGCCCCGTCGGGAAGCTGTACGGGGACCTGCGCGCGCAGTTCCCAGCCCAGCGGGCCCTCGACCTCGTCGATGATGCCGCCCTGCTGGGTGATACCGGAGGCGATCTCCTCGCGGACCTCGCCCCAGATGCCCTCTTTCTTGGGGGCGGCGAAGGCCTGCAGCTGGATCGCGCTGTCGCGCAGCACGACCGTGGCGGCGACGATCGCGTCACCGGCGACCTCTACGCGCAGCTCCATGCCCTCGACACCGGGCACGAAGATGCCGCCCAGGTCGACCCGGCCCTCGCCGGGCTGGGAGACCTCGTCGATGTCCCACGGCCCGTCCGGCCGCGGAGCCGGCGGAAGGTTCGTCCGGCGCGACCCGCTCTCGGCGTCATCGAGCTCGTCGACGACCTGCTCGGCCTCGCGCGCTTCGTCCGCCGTGTCCTCGGCGGAACCACTGTTCTTGCGACGTCCGAACACGTCACTTTCCTTCCCGGTCGGATTCGACCGAAGCGTAGCTGTTCCCGCCCTGGGGAACCCCGCCCCGGACGCCATCAACATCAACGGCGGCATGACCGCCGGTGGACCCGAAGCCCCCTTCGGCCCGCGCCGAACCGGGAAGCTCCGACACTTCGTGGAAGCGCACCTTCTCGACCTGCTGCACGACCAGTTGGGCAATCCGGTCGAACCGCTCGAACCGCACGGACTCGCGCGGGTCGAGATTGATGACGATCACCTTGATCTCTCCACGGTACCCGGCATCCACCGTCCCCGGGGCATTCACCAGGGCGACTCCACAGCGTGCGGCGAGGCCGGATCGGGGGTGCACGAACGCGGCGTACCCGTCCGGCAGCGCGATCGAGACCCCGGTCGGCAGTACCGCCCGCTCCCCCGGCGCCAGCTCGACGGCCTCGGTGGTGACGAGATCGGCTCCGGCGTCGCCCGGGTGCCCGTACGCCGGAATCGGCACGTCCGGGTCGACCCGGCGGATCAGGACGTCCACGGGATGGCGCATCAGGGGTTCACCTCGAAGGCTCGGGCCCTCTTGACCTGGTCGGGGTCGGCCATCGCGGCCCGGATCTCGGCAGGGCGGCCGTTGTCGATGAAGTGATCGACCTTGACCTCGATGAACAGGGCCTCGGCCCGGACCGCCACGGGCCCGTCCGGGCCGCCGATCCGGCCGGTCGCCCGGGAGTAGATCTTGCGGCCGTGCACAGCGGTGATCTCGGCGTCCAGGAACAGCACGGTGTCCACCGGCACGGGGCGGACGAAGTCGGTCTCCAGCCGCCCGGTCACCGCGATCACACGCAGCAGCCAGTTCAGCGAGCCGAGTGTCTCGTCGAGCGCGGTGGCCAGCACCCCGCCGTGGGCGAGGCCCGGGGCGCCCTGGTGGGCGGCCTGCACGGTGAACTCGGCGGTGACGCCGACGCCCTCACCGGCCCGCGCCTGGAGGTGCAGCCCGTGCGGCTGTCCGTCACCGCAGCCGAAACAGTGTTCGTAATGGGCGCCGAGCAGCTCGCCGGGTGCGGGGGCGTCGGGATGCCGGACCGGTTTCACCGCGTCGGCCGGGGGCTTCAGAGCCGCAGATGTTCCACTCACAGCCGCAGACCTTACCCGCGCGGGTACCCGCAGGTCGCGCCGTGCCAAGCTTGGCTTCATGCAGCCTTCCACCCCGCCCTTCGACGAACGTCTCACCGCACCCCGTTCGTGGTGGCTCATCGCCGTCCTGGTCGGCATCGCATGCGCGCTGATGCTGCTGCCGCTGGGCACCCTGCCGCTGCTCGCCGGGCTGGCGGGCGGCACCGCACTGTCGGCAGTGGCGGTCAGCTCCTACGGCTCCGCCCGGATCCGGGTGGTCGCCGGCGCCCTCGTCGCCGGCGACGCGCGGATCCCCGTGTCGGCGCTCGGCGAGGCCGAGGTGCTGGACGCCGACGAGGCGCGCGCCTGGCGCTCGTACAAGGCGGACACGCGGGCCTTCATGCTGCTGCGCAGCTACATCCCCACGGCGGTGCGCGTGGAGATCACGGATCCGCAGGACCCGACTCCGTACGTCTACCTGTCGACGCGCGAGCCGCAGGCACTGGTGGCAGCCCTGAAGACGGCGGATCCGGCCTGATCGGGTGCCGGAGGCCCGGTCCGAGGCCCGGTCCGAGGCCGGGGCCCTGTCCGACCCGGGGCCGGGGGGCCTGTCCGACCCGAGGCCGGGGCCCGGGCTGTTCGTACGGGGCTCCTGAAGGTCTCGTGCGTCCTGCGGGGGCCCTCAGCCGTCCGATTCCTTCGGCTTCCCGGGCCGGGCCGTGTACGGGCTTTCCAGCGGCGGCAGTTCCGTCAGCCGGTCCCAGGGGACCTGCCGCTTGCGCAGATCCTTCCTGACCCGTTCGGCGAGTTTCCTGGTGTCGCGCCGGTTCATCATCGCGCCGACGGCGGCGCCGATCATGAACGGGATGAGGTTGGGCAGATCGCGCGCGGTGCGCTTCATGATCTGCTGGCGCAGCTCGCGCTTCATCTGGCCGCCGAGCGCCGCGTTGACCGTCGTGGGGTGGGCCACGTCGATACCGCGCTCCTCCGTCCAGGACGTGAGGTAGGCGGTGGAGCGCTGGCCGATGCCGCCCGGCGGGCGCAGTCCGTAGACCTCGTGCAGCTCCGCGACGAGCTTCATCTCGATCGCGGCCACGCCGGTGATCTCGGCCGCCAGCTCGGCGAGCATGGCGGGTGGTACGGGCATCATGGCCGCCGCGCCGATGCCGGCGCCGACGGTGGCGGTGCCCTTGCTCGCGCCGGCGATGAGCCGGTCGGCGATCTCCTCCGGCCCCAGGCCCGGGAACTGCCTGCGGAGGGTGGCGAGATCGCGTACAGGGACGCGGGGAGCGATATCGATGATCAGGTCGGCGATATGACCGATCGCCGCCTTGGCGCTCTCCCCGCCCTTGCGTACGCCCCGTTTCACTGACTTCAGACGGCCTGCCCCGGTCACGGGCTCCGTCCTGTCGACCTCTCCGGCCCTGTCGGCCGCGTCGACTTCCGCAGCCGCCTCGATGGCCGCGACAGCTGCTTCGACTGCTTCGAGCGAGGCCGGCAGGCCTCGCTCGTCGTCCTGTTCGCCCGGCGTGGGTGGCAGGGCGGACCGCTCGGCAGGCGCTGCTACGCCCTCTGCCGGGCCTGTACCGCCCTGTTGCGCCTCCGGCCCTTCCTTGCGCCGGATGCGCCGCTTCCGGAACGGTTTGTCCCCTGCCACGGCCGACCGGACCTCAGTCGCAGTCGCGGCAGATCGGCTGGCCGTTCTTCTCGCGGGCCAGCTGGCTGCGGTGGTGCACGAGGAAGCAGCTCATGCAGGTGAACTCGTCGGCCTGCTTGGGCAGGACCCTTACGGCCAGTTCTTCGTTGGACAGGTCTGCGCCGGGCAGCTCCAGTCCTTCGGCCGCATCGAATTCGTCGACGTCGACGGCGGACGCCGTCTTGTCGCTCCGGCGAGCCTTGAGCTCTTCAAGGCTGTCCTGATCGACGTCGTCGTCGGTCTTGCGTGGGGTGTCGTAATCCGTTGCCATTGTCGCTCTCCCCCTCTGGGTGTCTGCGGTGTCTCAGCGCACGTAACGCGTGAGAGGCCGGACTTGTGCCCGACCCGAGGCGGAGATTTTGCCTCACATCAAGGTCTGTTACTCAATCGACACCCAAAAGGACCGCTCGAGAGTGATCGGCTTGGGTGGCGATGGGGACCGTACACGGTCCCGGTGGCGCTGTTTGCCAGCACCACCCCGTGTACTTCCCGTGATATCGACCCCCGAAAACCCGACTTTTGCCGGATTTTCGGAAGGATCCCTGATCACGGAGCGTGGACGGGCGGAATATCGCTCTTGTGATCGATCACACACGACTCCTCCGGGATCGAGTCCCGAAAATTCCGCTCAAAGCGAACAAAAATAATCCGCACACATATCGCCACGCCCAGCTTCTCAGACAGGCAGTGAGACGCGCATCACAAGACCACCGCCTTCGCGGGGCTCGGCGATGATACGGCCGCCGTGCGCGCGCGCGACGGAGCGTGCGATCGACAGGCCGAGACCGACCCCCTTGTCGCTGCCCGTTCGCTCCGTACGCAGCCGCCTGAAGGGCTCGAAGAGGTTGTCGATCTCGTAGGCAGGCACCACGGGCCCGGTGTTCGCGACGACCATCAGGGCCTGCCCAGGCAGCAGCTCGGTGCTGACCTCGACCCAGCCGTCCGCCGGAACGTTGTAGCGCACCGCGTTCTGTACGAGGTTCAACGCGATCCGCTCCAGCAGGACGCCGTTGCCCTGAACGACGGCCGGGGCCAGCTCGCTGCGCATCTCCACGCCCTTGGCCTCGGCCTCGCCCCGGGCCTGATCCAGCGCCCGGGAGGCCACTTCTGCCAGATCGACGGGCTTGCGCTCGACGATCTGGTTGTCGCTGCGGGCGAGCAGCAGCAGCCCCTCCACGAGCTGCTCGCTGCGTTCGTTGGTGGCCAGCAGTGTCTTGCCCAGCTGCTGGAGCTCCGGGGGCGCCTCCGGATCGGAGAGGTGGACCTCCAGCAGTGTGCGGTTGATCGCCAAGGGGGTGCGCAGCTCGTGCGACGCGTTCCCGACGAACCGCTGCTGCGCGGTGAAGGCCCGCTCCAGCCGGTCCAGCATGTCGTCGAAGGTGTCGGCGAGCTCCTTGAGCTCGTCGTCCGGCCCGTCCAGTTCGATGCGGCGGGACAGATCGGTTCCGGCCACCCTGCGGGCGATGCGGGTGATCCGGCCCAGCGGCGCGAGCACCCGCCCCGCCATGGCGTAGCCGAAGGCGAAGGCGATGACGCTCAGCCCCACCAGGGCCAGCAGCGACCGGTTGAGGAGCGTGTCGAGCGCCTGCTGGCGCTGATGGTTGACGCAGGCGTTCATCGCGGCGTTGAAGTCGTCCGGGGTCGCCTTGTCCGGCAGGTTGCAGACCTTGCTGGTCACCTGCCCGTTGGCGATCTCGAACGGCAGCTCGCTGCCCACGTGCAGGGCCTGGGCGGCCAGCATGTAGATGATCGACAGCAGCAGGATGCCGGCGATCAGGAACATGCCGCCGTACAGCAGGGTGAGCCTTATCCGGATGGTCGGGCGCAGCCAGGGGTACGGGGGCTCCTGCTGCTTGGGCTCCCAGGTGGGTTTGGGGGGCGCCGCCGCGGGCGGCGGAACGATGGGCACCGGCGTCAGATCCGGTAGCCGGAGCCGGGCACCGTGACGATCACCGGCGGCTCGCCGAGCTTGCGCCGCAGGGTCATGACGGTGACCCGGACGACGTTGGTGAACGGGTCGGTGTTCTCGTCCCAGGCCTTCTCCAGGAGCTGCTCGGCCGAGACGACGGCGCCCTCGCTGCGCATCAGGACCTCCAGCACCGCGAACTCCTTGGGAGCGAGCTGCACCTCCTGATCGCCCCGGAAGACCTCGCGGCGGTTGGGGTCGAGCTTGATTCCCGCGCGCTCCAGGACGGGCGGCAGCGCCACCGTCGTACGGCGGCCGAGGGCCCGGACCCTCGCGGTCAGCTCGCTGAACGCGAAGGGCTTGGGCAGATAGTCGTCCGCGCCGAGCTCCAGGCCCTCCACGCGGTCGCTGACGTCCCCGGATGCGGTGAGCATGAGCACCCGGGTCGGCATGCCCAGCTGGACGATCCGGCGGCAGACGTCGTCGCCGTGCACCAGGGGGAGGTCCCGGTCGAGGACCACGACGTCGTAGTCGTTGACCTCGATGCGCTCCAGGGCCGCTGCACCGTCGTACACGACATCGACGGCCATGGCCTCACGGCGCAGCCCGGTGGCCACCGCATCGGCGAGCAGCTGCTCGTCCTCCACGACGAGTACGCGCACGGCGCTTCCTTCCTTAGAACTTCACAAAAGTGCTTCACAACAGAACTTCACGGCTGAACTTCACAACGTTCGAAACAGACCGGCGGAGCGTCCGGACGGACGCATGGTCGTGATCCGGACCACGCCTCGGCACGGTCTGTGCGGCTCCATCCTGCCCGCAACACGTATAAACCGGCGGTAAGACGGCGTGGCCCGACCTGCGGCTTCCGGGAATTCGGAGGATTCCCGGGCCAGTTGAGGTTTCTCTGAGGGTTGGGCCGGGGAGGACGAATTCACACCCGCGATCACGTCTTGTATGTGGCGTGCCACAGGCCCCTCCGTCCCCCGGAGAGTGCGTGATCACCCGCCCTACCGCCTCGGCGGAGGGAAACCCGGGCACACCCCCGTGCCACCGACCCACGATGAGGGGGCGCTTCATGGACGCTTTCACCGCAGGTCTGCTGCAACGCATCCAGACCACCGAGTCCGACCTCACGAAGGCCCGCGAGACGGGTGACGACTTCCTTGCGGACGTCGAGCAGGGCGAGCTGGACGACCTGCACCGCCTCGCTGCCGAGCACGGTGTTCACATCGGCGCCACAAGCGTCTGAGCCGTCACGGGAAGGCCCCGCGGTGCCGCACAGGCGCTGCGGGGCCTTCTCGGTTCCGGTGGGGCCCACGGCCCGCTCAGCGGCTCTCGCAGGCCCTGGGTGGTTCGGGTGACCTGGTCAGTCGTGCCAGGCTCCCAGTTCCTCCAGCAGGGCCTGGAGGGGTTCGAAGACGCCCGGCGCCGCGGCCACCGTCAGTCCGCCGTCGGCGGGCAGCCCGGGGCGGCCGCCCGTGAGCGCGCCCGCCTCCCGGGCGATGAGGTCCCCGGCGGCGAGGTCCCACGGGTGAAGGCCGCGCTCGTAGTAGCCGTCGAGGCGGCCGGCGGCGACGTCGCAGAGGTCGATCGCCGCGGAGCCGCCGCGGCGGATGTCCCGCAGCCGCGGGATCAGGACGCGCGCCACGTCCGCCTGGTGCTCGCGGACGTCCGCGACGTAGTTGAAGCCGGTCGACACGAGCGCCTGGTCGAGCGGCGGGGCCGGGCGGCAGCGCAGCCGGGCGCCGTCCCCGTACGCTCCGCCCTTTGCGTGCGCACCGCCGCCGAGGACCGCGTGGTAGGTCTCCCCGCGCATCGGGACCTCCACCACGCCCACGACCCGCTCGCCGTCGCGCTCCGCGGCAACGGAGACGGCCCACGTGGGCAGGCCGTAGAGATAGTTCACGGTGCCGTCGAGCGGATCGATCACCCAGCGGACGCCGCTGGTGCCCTCGGAACTGGCGCCTTCCTCGCCGAGGAAGCCGTCCTGGGGGCGGCGGTCGGCCAGGAGGCCGGTGATCAGCTTCTCGGCGGCGATGTCCATCTCGGTGACGACGTCCACCGGGCTGGACTTGGTCGCGGCCACTCCCAGGTCGGCGGGTCGGCCGTCGCGCAGCAGCGCGCCGGCGCGGCCTGCGACGTCCAGGGCGAGGTCGAGCAGTTCGGACAGCAGGGGGTCGGTCACGGCGCTCCCAAGGGGGTGAGGCGGGTACGGAGGTCGGCGGTGGCGCGTCACGCGTAGGGGCTGTCGGCGCCCGCGGCAGCCGGCTTGGGCGCCCGGGCCGGACAGCAGCCGACCGGGCAGAGATCGTGGCTCGCCCCGAGCGTCCCGAGGGCGCACCGCTCCCGGCGGAGGCCCTGCTCGGTGGCGGCGCGCTCCAGCACCAGGTCCCGCACGGCCGCCGCGAAGCGCGGGTCGGCACCCACCGTGGCCGACCGGCGCACCGTGAGTCCGATCTCGGCCGCCTTCGCCGTGGCTTCGGTGTCGAGGTCGTAGAGGACCTCCATGTGATCCGAGACGAACCCGATGGGTGCCATCACCACGGCAGGGACACCCTCACCGTGCAGCGACTCCAGGTGGTCGCAGATGTCGGGCTCCAGCCACGGGATGTGCGGGGCGCCGCTGCGCGACTGGTAGACGAGCTGCCAGGGGTACGCGACGCCGGTCCGTTCGGCCACGGCGGCCACGATAAGCCGGGCGACGTCGAGGTGCTCGGCGACGTACGCACCGCCGTCGCCGTGTGCCTCCACCGGTCCGGAGGTGTCCGCCGCCGATGTGGGGATGGAGTGCGTCGTGAAGGCCAGATGCGCTCCGGCCCGTACGTCCGCGGGAAGGCCGGCCAGCGAGGCGAGGACCCCCTCCACCATCGGTTCGACGAATCCGGGGTGGTTGAAGTAGTGCCGCAGCTTGTCGACCCGCGGCACGGACAGTCCCTCGGCCTCCAGGGCCGCCAGCGACTCGGCAAGGTTCTCGCGGTACTGCCGGCAGCCGGAGTACGAGGCGTACGCACTGGTCGCCAGGACGGCGATGCGACGGTGCCCGGCCCGGACCATCTCGCGCAGGGTGTCGGTCAGGTAGGGCGCCCAGTTGCGGTTGCCCCAGTACACGGGCAGATCCAGTCCGTGGTCCGCGAAGTCCTTGCGCAGGGCGTCGAGCAGTGCCCGGTTCTGGGCGTTGATCGGGCTGACGCCGCCGAAGAGGAAGTAGTGCTTGCCGACTTCCTTCAGCCGCTCCTCGGGGATTCCCCGGCCACGGGTCACGTTCGCCAGGAACGGAACCACGTCGTCCGGGCCTTCGGGGCCTCCGAAGGAGAGCAGCAGCAGGGCGTCGTAGGGAGCGGGATCGCGCAGATCGGACATGACATCGATCCTGCCACCCGCCCGCGGTCCGGCTCCCACCGACACCTGCCCCCACCCGGCCCCGCGCGTTCACCGGCGGGCCCCGGAATCCCACTGTCGGCCCCTCCCGCGCGCCCGTAAGCTGTGTCGGCCACGTTCACCCCTGACACCGCGTGTGACCACGCCGTACCGGAGTCTCCCGTGCCCAGTCCCTACCGCGCGATCTTCGCCGCCCCCGGCTCCAAGGAGTTCTCCTCGGCCGGCTTCTTCGGCCGGATGCCCCTGTCCATGATGGGCATCGGCGTGGTGACCATGGTTTCCCAGCTGACCGGCCGGTACGGGCTGGCGGGCGCCCTCTCCGCGACGCTGGCGATGTCGGCCGCGGTGGTCGGACCGCAGGTGTCCAGGCTGGTCGACCGACACGGGCAGCGCCGGGTGCTGCGTCCGGTGACGCTCGTCGCGCTGGCGGCCGTGGCCGGGCTGCTGGTCTGCGCCCAGCAGCGGCTGCCCGACTGGACCCTGTTCGTCTTCGCGGCGGGTGCGGGGTGTGTGCCCAGTGTCGGGTCGATGGTCCGGGCCCGCTGGGCGGAGATCTACCGCGGTTCGGCGCAGCAGCTGCACACCGCGTACGCGTGGGAGTCGATCGTCGACGAGGTCTGCTTCATCTTCGGTCCGATCATCTCCATCGGGCTCTCCACCGCCTGGTTCCCGGAGGCCGGCCCGCTGCTCGCCGCCGGATTCCTGCTGGTCGGAGTCTTCTGGCTGACCGCACAGCGGGCCACCGAACCGGTCCCGCACCCGCACGCCCGGCACGCCACCGGCTCCGCGCTGGGCTCGCGCGGGCTGCAGGTGCTCGTGGTCACCTTCGTGGCGACCGGGGCGGTCTTCGGAGCGGTCGACGTGGTGACGGTGGCCTTCGCCGAGGAGCAGGGCCACAAGGCCGCGGCGAGCCTCGTGCTGGCCGTGTACGCGCTCGGGTCCTGCCTCGCCGGAGCGGTCTTCGGCCTGTTGCATCTCAAGGGCAGGCCGTCCACCCGGTGGCTGGTGGGAGTGTGTGCGATGGCCGTGAGTATGATCCCCCTCCAACTGGCCGGGAGCCTTCCGTTTCTGGCCGTGGCGCTCTTTGTCGCGGGTCTCGCCATCGCACCGACGATGGTCACCACCATGGCCCTCGTCGAACAGCACGTACCGCGCACCAGACTGACCGAGGGCATGACCTGGACCAGCACCGGGCTCGCCGTAGGTGTGGCGCTCGGCTCCTCGGCCGCCGGCTGGGTGGTCGACGCGTCCGGGGCGAAGGCGGGGTACGCGGTGCCCGCCGTGGCGGGAGCGCTCGCGGCCGCGGTGGCGTTCCTGGGGTACCGCCGGCTCGCAGGGCCGGTTCCTACGGAAGGGCGCGGGGAAGATGACCGACACCTACGCACGGACGACGACGAGCGCGTGGCGTAACTGGGCGGGGAACGTCACCGCCCGTCCGGTACGGACCGTGTCCCCCGCCTCCGTGGACGAGCTCGCCGAGGCGCTGCGCAGGGCGTCCGAGGACGGTCTGAAGGTGAAGCCGGTCGGCACCGGCCACTCGTTCACCGCGACCGCGGCCACCGACGGGTTGCTGATCCGGCCCGATCTGCTCACCGGCATACGTGAGATCGACCGGGCGGCGATGACGGTGACCGTCGAGGCCGGCACCCCGCTGAAGCGGCTCAACACCGCGCTGGCCCGCGAGGGCCTCTCGCTCACCAACATGGGCGACATCATGGAGCAGACGGTTGCCGGGGCCACCTCGACCGGCACCCATGGCACCGGCCGCGACTCGGCGTCGATATCCGCGCAGATCCGCGCCCTGGAACTGGTCACAGCGGACGGCACGGTGCTGACGTGTTCGGCGGCCGAGAACCCCGAGATCTTCGCCGTCGCCCGGATCGGGCTCGGCGCGCTGGGCGTCATCACGGCCATCACCTTCGCCGTGGAGCCGGTCTTCCTGCTGACGGCGCGTGAGGAGCCGATGACCTTCGACAAGGTCACGGCGGACTTCGATCAGCTGGTGACCGAGAACGAACACTTCGAGTTCTACTGGTTCCCGCACACGGGCAACTGCAACACCAAGCGCAACAACCGGAGCGCGGGCCCCGCGGCCCCGCCCGGGAAGGTCAGCGGCTGGATCGAGGACGAGCTCCTCTCCAACGGCATCTTCCAGGTGGCCTGCTCGCTCGGCCGGGCAGTCCCCGCCACGATCCCCTCGGTCGCGAAGCTCTCCAGCCGTGCCCTGTCGGCGCGTACGTACACCGACATCCCGTACAAGGTCTTCACCAGCCCGCGCCGGGTGCGGTTCGTGGAGATGGAGTACGCCCTGCCGCGCGAGGCCGCCGTGGAGGCGCTGCACGAGGTCAAGGCGATGGTGGACCGTTCCCCGCTGCGGATCAGCTTCCCGGTGGAGGTGCGCATCGCCCCCGCGGACGACATCGCGCTCTCCACGGCCTCGGGCCGGGACAGCGCGTACATCGCCGTCCACCTCTACCGGGGCACGCCCTACCAGGCGTACTTCACGGCGGTCGAGCGGATCATGACCGCGCACGGCGGGCGTCCGCACTGGGGCAAGGTCAACACCCGCGACGCCGCGTATCTGGCGGGCGTGTACCCGCGCTTCGGTGAGTTCACCGCCGTACGGGACCGGCTGGACCCGGACCGGCTCTTCGCCAACGACTACCTGCGCCGGGTCCTGGGCGACTGACCTCGTCCCTCACCGCGACGCAGTCGGCCTCCGCCCTGGTCATGGGCGGAGGCCGACTGCGTCGCGGCCGGAGACCGGCCGCGTCCGCTCACTCCTGGGTGTCCGTATCGGCGGGTGCGCGGTCCTCCTGCGCCGGAGCGCTCGCCGTACCCGTCGGGTCCGGTGCGGAGCTGCTGCCGTCACCGGTGGTCGCCGGGCTGGGCGCGGGCGCCGGAGCCGTACTGTCCCCGGCGGATGCCGACGGGGTGGGCGTGGGCGTCGGGTCGGCCGAGGAACTGCCGTCCCGGTCCGGTTCCGGGCTCGCGCTCTGTCCGCCGTCCTGCGTGTCGGTGCCGGGCTCCGTGCTGTTGTCCTGGCCGGGTGCCGTGGCGTCCTGTTCCGGGTCGGTGCTGGGGGACGGTGCCGGGTCCGAGGAACCCGAGCCCCGCTCGCCGCGCACGACGGAGCCGACGGTGGTCCCCTGGCCGCCACTCAGGTCGTTCCCGGAGACCAGCTCGAACGTGGTGATCCCCGCCATCGAGACGACGAACACCACGGCTGCCCCGAGGGCCGAGCGCTTCCAGCCGCGGATCCGGGTGCCGTGCGTGGTCGCCTGCGTGAACTCGTCGTCCGGCGACGGGGCCGCGGGCGCCGCCGTGAGCCGCCGGGTTCCGTCCGGCGACTCGATCAGCTGCGTGCGGTCCGGGTCGACAGTCACCTTGCGCAGCACGGTCGTGGCATCCACCGGCCGCAGGACGGCTGTGGCGTCGGCGTCCTTCTGCGCGGGGACCCCGCCCCGCACCGGAGAATCCACCTGCCGCAGGACGGTCGTGGCATCCAGTGGGCGCAGCATCGCGGTGGCATCGGCGGATCCGGCCGTCTCGCGCAACGCGACCCGCGTCCCGGAAGTCACCCATTCCGCATCCGGGTCACCGCCGTCACGCGTCTGACGCGTGTGAACCGTCACCTCACGGCCCGGGTGCTTCACCTGGACCGTCACCTCGCGGATCTGCTCGCCCGTGCGGCGGAAGAAGTGCTGGAAGACCGAGCCGCCGCAGGTGGCCACGACGCTCATCACCCCGGCGCCGAGAATCGTCCCGTACACACCCAGTTGAGAGGCCGCCACCGCCGCCGCGACCGCCGCCACGGCACTGCCCGCCACCTGGGGCAGGCTCAGATCTATCCGCCTTTCTCTGGGTTCTATGTCGCTTTCCGGCTTCTGCACCATTTCCAGCCCTTGATTGACATCTCTCCCACCATGCAACAACAAGGGACATTTGAGCGAAGCGGATAGTTCCGTTTACGGGGATTGTGTGAAGCAGGACACGCGTGAGGGGCATTCCGCCTCCAACTGGGTACCTCAACTCCCGTGCCTCACGAGAACTTCGGCGGCGCGGCGGTCCACCCCCATGGCCCGAATGGAGTACTGTGGCGAGCCCTGGGGCCGGACTCCCGCGTGGAATCCGGAACCTTCGGGGAGGGAGCCGAAGGAGGCACTCGATCCGGCGGCGCCGCGGCATCGCACGGGGCCAGCTACGCTGAGCGACCATCGGTTACTTTGCGTTGCGCAAGAGGTCACCGTGTCATACCGGCGATCAAGGGCTCACGCCCGACACGCCGGGCAACACGGCAATGTTGTGGCAGGCAGCACCCGGGCAGGCCACACTCGACTAGCGGAAGCAGCGACGCACGTGACGTCGGCAGGCACCACCCGGGAGGTCCCCATGCCCGAACTGCGTGTCGTGGCCGTCTCCAACGACGGCACACGACTGGTGCTCAAGGCTGCAGACAGCACGGAGTACACGCTCCCGATCGACGAGCGGCTGCGAGCCGCCGTGCGCAACGACCGGGCACGGCTCGGCCAGATCGAGATCGAGGTGGAGAGCCACCTCCGCCCCCGCGACATCCAGGCCCGGATACGGGCCGGTGCCTCCGCGGAGGAGGTCGCTCAGTTCGCCGGGATTCCGGTCGACCGTGTCCGCCGCTTCGAGGGCCCCGTGCTCGCGGAGCGCGCCTTCATGGCCGAGCGGGCCCGGAAGACTCCTGTGCGCCGTCCAGGCGAGAACACCGGCCCCCAGCTCGGCGAGGCGGTGCAGGAGCGCCTGCTGCTGCGCGGCGCCGACAAGGAAACCGTCCAGTGGGACTCGTGGCGCCGCGACGACGGCACCTGGGAGGTCCTCCTGGTGTACCGGGTCGCCGGTGAGCCGCACTCGGCGAGCTGGACCTACGACCCGCCACGCCGGCTGGTCCAGGCCGTCGACGACGAGGCGCGCTCGCTGATCGGCGAGACCGACGACGTCGCCGCACCCGAACCCAGCTTCCCGTTCGTCCCCCGGATCGCCCGGCTGCCGCGCGACCGGCCGCTGGACCGCGCCCTCGACCGCCAGATGGAACGCCCCACGCCGCCTCCGCCGCCGGAGCCGGAGGAGCGCATCGGCGGGGTCACCGCGAGCGAGCGGGATTCACTCACCAGCCTGCTGGAGGCGGTACCGAGCTTCCGCGGCGACATGGTCGTACCGGAACGGCCCGCACCGCCCGAGCCCCCGGCGCTCGAACCCGCCGTCCACAAGCCGGAGGCCGAGGAGCCACCTGCCCCCGCCGCGTCGGCCGGCGCCGGTTCCGCGTACGCGGACGTGCTGATGCCGCGCGCGGTCGCAGGTCACCGCGACCGGCTCACCGGGACGACGGACCGGCAGGCCGAGGCGGACGGGGTCCGGCCCGGGCGTCGGGCCGCGGTGCCGAGCTGGGACGAGATCGTCTTCGGCACGCGCCGTAAGAAGCAGGACTGAGCGGAACCGGGTGACCGCGGCATGACGAGGGCCCGTACGCAGCCGCGTACGGGCCCTCGCGCGCTGCCCGGGCCGGAGCCGCAGCCCCGCCCGGCTCCCCTACTGCGGGTCGGGGCCCGTGGCGACCGGGCGGGACCCGTCGCGCGTCCAGTGCGACCAGGAGCCCGCGTAGAGGGCGCCCGCGAATCCGGCGACCTCCAGTGCCAGCACCTCATGGGCACCGGAGACCCCCGAGCCGCAGTAGACGCCGACCTCCTCGGCGTCCTCGGAGGCGCCCAGCTCGAAGAACCGGGCGGCCAGCCGCTCGGCGGGCAGGAATCGCCCGTCCTCGCCGACGTTCTCCACGGTCGGCGCCGAGACCGCTCCCGGGATATGCCCGCCCACCCGGTCGATCGGCTCCACATCGCCCCGGTAGCGCTCGGCGGCCCGCGCGTCGAGCACCAGACCCGAGCGGGCGAGGGCGGCCACGCCGTCCGCGTCCAGCAGGGGCAGCGCACCGGGCGCGGGGACGAAGTCACCCTCCGCGGGAGCCGGGATCTCCTTCGACAGCTCACCGGTCCAGGCACTGAGACCGCCGTCCAGCACCCGGACGTCCCGGTGCCCCGTCCAGCGCAGCAGCCACCAGGCACGGGCCGCCGCCCAGCCCTGGCCGCCGTCGTACACGATCACCGAACTGTCCCGCCCGACCCCCGCGCGGCGCATCACCGCACCGAACTCCACCGGGTCGGGCAGGGGATGGCGTCCGCCGTCACCGGCCGGACCGGCGAGCTCCGCGTCCAGATCGACGAAGACCGCGCCGGGAATGTGCCCGGCCTCGTAGTCGGAGCGACCATGGGGGCCGCCCAGCTGCCAACGTACGTCCAGGAGCACTGGCGGACGTGGCCCCGCCGACTCGCTCACACATTCGGATGCGGAGATGATGGGCTTCATGCATGCCATCTTCGCGCAGCGGCCGCCTCACCCGTAACAGCGCCGAAAAGGATATACCGCCACGAACCGGACCTTCTCTGTCGAGATCACGGAAAAGACGGCGCGGCCGGGGCGCATCACGCGCCGGGTGGTGCAAGCATCTGCACGGGGCGTACACATCCCGTACCGCACAACGGCGCGCCGGCCCCGTTCCCCCCGTACGGCCACCACGATGGTCCGAGGAGAGTGTGACGATGACCGAGGCTGCCGCTCGGCGTACACCCGGAACACCTTGCTGGGTGAGCCTGATCGTGCACGGCCTGCACACGACCCAGAACTTCTACGCCGAACTGTTCGGCTGGGAGTTCGGTCCCGGCCCCGAGCAGCTCGGCCCGTACGTCCGGGCACTGATCGACGGGCAGGAGGTCGCGGGCATCGGACAGCTGCCGCCCGACCGGCACCTCCCGATCGCCTGGACGACCTATCTGGCCACCGACGACGCCGACCTCACGGCGGAGACGATCCGCGCCTGCGGCGGCACGGTCGGCGTCGGACCGCTCGACGCCGGGCAGGCGGGCCGGATGGCCATCGCCTCCGACCCGGGCGGAGCCGTGTTCGGGATCTGGCAGGCGGCCGCGCACGTCGGCACCACGCTGGCCGGCGCCCCCGGCACTCCGGTCTGGAACGAGCTGGTGACCCGGGAGACGTCGACGGTCGCCAAGTTCTACCAGGCGGTCTTCGGCTACGAGGCCGAGGCGATCGTCTCGGCCGACTTCGACTACCAGACCCTCCACCTCGACGGTCGCCCGGTGGCCTCGCTGCACGGCGTCGGCCACGCCCTGCCGCGCGACCGGGGCCCGCACTGGATGACGTACTTCGAGGTCGCCGACACGGACGAGGCGGCGCAGCGCGTGGTGGAACTCGGCGGACACATCCTGCAGCCCCCCAGGGAGGGGTCCAGCGGCAGGGTGGCCACCGTGGCGGACCCGGAGGGCGCGGCGTTCACGATCGTACGGTCGGCGGAGCGCTGAGGAGGACGGCGAGCGGCGGCGCCGTCAGCGCGCCTCGCGGAACTCGACGACCGTCTCGTCGTCGCGGCTGGTGCGCAGGAGAGCAGCGCCATCGCCCGGGTCGCCGTCCTTGAGGTTGTACGCATAAAGTCCGGCGTCCCGCCCGCAGCCCGCGGCACGGGCGGGTACGGCATGCGTGGCGAGGAGACCCAGCAGGCCCAGGACCGTGGGCTCCTCGGCCACGTCCACGGCACGGGCCCGGTATTCGCACGGCCGGCCCGATTCCGTCCCGGTCGTCCGGATCACGGCATTGCCGATGGTTGTTCACGCCCATGCGACCACCCATCGCCTGGGCAGCACCACGAAACGGGGCTGGTCACTGCGCTTGACGATCTCGAGAACGAGGTGGAGCTCCTCCTTGACCCAGTCGACGAGCATGCCGGTGTAGATCGTGGACGATGACGGCGTCGGCGGTCTCCGGGGCCAAGTCGGAGCGGGCACGGCCCATGGCGATGCCGTGGGGGCGGCGGCCAGAGCAGGGGCGTCGTTGACGCCGTCACGAGGATCAGCGCTTTACGGGCCCTGGGACCTCCAGGCGCCGTACGCCACGAGCTCCACCATCCGAGGAGGACCGCGAGGCACAGCACGCGCAGGTCGCCACGGGGCCCGGGGACTGGCTGCCGTCCCCGGCCGGCCGGAAGAGAAAATCACCCACCGAGGCGCCGAGACCACAGTCCAGCGCCATGGGTCCTGCGACCAGCCCGCCCGCCCCGGTTCTTTGGGGCGTTAAGCGCTGTCGCCCCACCAGCCACGGGAACCACACGAAGCACTGAAGTCAGGTGGCGGAAAGGCCCGGTGCCGAGTCGGCGTTCAGGGTCCACAGAGCGGCGGTGTACCAGAGGAGGGCGATTCCGAGCACGAGCAGGGCGCCCATCGCAGGGAGCAGCCAGCCGGGCAGGCGTCTGCTGCGCACCACCATCACTTTGGCTACGAAGGCACCGAAGAGGGCGCACCCTGCGATGGAGTGGATCGTGGTCCGTGGCGATGTGGTCTCGATCCCGTACGTCTGAAGGCAGTGGTAGGCGATCGGAAGCGAGAAGAGGAAGGTGAGGAATCCAAGCGCGCGGTGTCCCAATCGCACCCGTCGGGGCGCGGCGCGGGCTCCGGGGATACGGCCGTACATCCACAGGGCGAGGGCGAGTTGAATGAGGGCGAGGCCGAGCAGTGCGGTGCCGAGTTGCGCCTTGAGGTCGACTGCGGCGTTGCCGTGCCTGCCGAAGAGCCCGTACCCGTAGTCAGGTGTGTGGTGGGTTCCGAAGAGGTAGATCCCGACGCCGACCGCGACAGGCACCAGGAAGGCGAGGGGCGCGAGCACCGCACCGGTAGCGCGGCTCCCGCCGCCTTCGCCGTCGCGCCGCGAACTCATGCCGTCGTGTCCCGTCTCAGCTTTCGACCTGCTTGCCCTTGGCGTTCAGGGCATACCACTCGGCGCCGAACTGGTCGAGGCCCTGCCCGTTCGTCTGGCCGGGCTTCGTGTCGCCGGCGTAGTGGTAGAGGGGGTGACCGTTGTAGGTGACCTGCTCTTCACCACCGGATCGCTTCGTGAGGCCGAGCAGCTTCTTGTCCACGCCCTTTCCGGCCTTGGCATCCCCCTTGCTGAGCAGCGGAGGCCAGGCTTTGGCGCAGTCGCCCTCGCAGTTCGACTTGTTCTTCTTGTCGGCGAGGAAGAGGTAGAGGGTGCGGCCCTTTTCGTCGACGACGATCGTGCCGAGTTTGCCCACGGACTTCGTGTCGATGGTGGCCGGTTTGGAGGGCGAGGCGCTGGAGGGCGTGGAGCCGTATCCATCGCCTGAGGTGTCGCTGGTGCTGTCGGAACATCCGGTCAGAATGGTGGCAAGCAGGGCGGCGGCACACGTGGTGGCCGTGGCGGTGCGCTTCATCAAAAGCTCCGTGGGTGAGGTGGCGGCAGGGTTCCATGTCACTCCCCGCCCGTGCCCCACCGCTGACTGCGTCGTCCTCAAGACCACTCCCCCGGCTCATCAGGGGTTCCCTGCGTGCCGCTGTCATGCCTGAGCTCCCCTGGCAAACGGGGCTCTGAAGAACTTCTGCGCGTCGGAACTCTCCCCCACCCCTACGCCTCCCCCTCGGCCCGCCGAAGCGCCGGCAGGGAAGCGAGTCCAGGGCCCGTCAGGTACCCGGCACGCCACCGTGACTGGTACCCCGGCGAGATCAAGAACGTCGAGCTGGCCGCACCGCCGCGACCCTGGCCACGCCGAGCTCCCGGCGTCTCCTTCGGCAACTTCGATCCCGAAGAGGCAGTGGTCGAGCCCCCGGCCGAACCACTGTCGGACGTCACCACCGACCTACCGGCCCGGCCGCAAGAACCGGCGCCCACCCCACGCCGCTGTCCCGGCTGCTGTGCCCGTGAGGTCGGGCCATCTTTCGGCTCGGCAGCACGGCTGTCAGCGTGGCGCTCTAGCGTGTCTCCTCAATGACCCAACGTCAGAACGAGGGACTCGCATGGCGGTTGCACGGACATGGCTCGACGTCTCCTATCAGGAGAAGGACGAAGCAAAGGCGACAGGTGCACGCTGGGATGGTGCGGCGCGACGCTGGTACGCCCCGCCTGGCAAGGAGAGCGCGCTTTCGAAGTGGACGGCGTCACCCGACGTTCCGGATCTGCTTCCTGGTGAAGATCGCACTCTGGGGCAGGGGCTGTTCGTCGACCTTGTCCCCAGGTCCTGCTGGTTCACGAATGTCCGTTCCTGTGTGGCGCCTAAAGACTGGGAGCGTCTACGCCGCATGATCACGCGACGTGCCGGCATGAAGTGCGAGGCATGCGGCGCGTCCGAGGACAGGAACGTGAAGCGCTGGTTGGAAGCGCACGAGCGTTGGACGTTCGACGACCAGAAGCTCACGCAGACACTCCGCCGCTTGATCTGCTTGTGCACCGACTGCCACACAGTGACCCACTTTGGCTTTGCTCAGGTCCGGGGCATTGCCGATCAGGCGCTCGCCCACCTGGTGAAGGTGACCGGCATGACCAAGGGACAGGCGATGCAACACATCGACGCCGCATTCGGCGTCTGGGAAGCACGCTCGGGCCGCGACTACGCTCTGGACCTGTCTGTCCTCACGGACGCCGGAGTCACGCTGACTCCGCCACCAGCGGCGCAAGACCGTGGCCGGGTGGCCGAGGAGACGCTGCAGAATCAGACGGGAGTACCCCCGCAGCGGGGCTCGCGGCAGCGCGCGTAGCGGACGGGACGGAACGGAAGCGGGGGATGCGACCACACCAGGATGACGAACTCCCCTTCTGCACGGATCTCCGTGCAGACGCTTAGCCTGCGGCGCATGAGTCTGGATGCTGAACTGAGCGCGCTGGCAGCTCAAGAGGACCTCCCCGTCGACCTGGTGTGGCGTCTGCTCCGGCATCCGGTGGCCCGCCGCTCGGTGGCGCTGAGGCGCCGAGACCTGACCGAGCAGCTGATCGAGGAGATCATCGAACTCGGCTCTGCACGTTCCCTCGCGGCCAACACCTCCGTGCCCGCAGATATCAGGGCCCGCCTGGCGGAGCACCCGGAGCCGTCGGTCCGGTGCGGGGTCGCTGCGAGCGTCGCGGACGAGCCGCCAGGGTTGCCGGCCCGGTTGGCAGACGATCCAGATTCCTCCGTGCGGTCGTTTCTCACTATGAACGACCACCTGCCGCCGGAACTGCCGGCCCGCCTGGCCTCAGACCCAGAGCCCAGTGTGCGGTCGTCGATCATCCAGTACTGGCGCGATGCCCCGGACTGGGTGCGTAGGGCGCTGCTGACGGACGCCGATCCCAACATCCGCAGGGCCAGCGTTTCGGCTTACGTCCCGCCCGCGGCCGATAGCTGGCGATGAGTCCGCGGGGGCGCAGGCGACGCAGCTCGCGGCACGGCCGGGAGCGGTCGGCCGGCAGGAAGGGTGAACGTAACCAGTGTGACCCAGGTCACACTGTGGCCGTGCAGCAGTTCCATGGCCTTCCCCGTCAAGGATGGGTGACAGGAAGGGAGGCGGGTGTGGATCTGGCAGCCAAGTGGGCAGTGGGGGCCGAGCGCGGCGGGACCGAGTCGGCGGAGGGGGACTTCCATGGATTCGTCACCGCACGGTCGGCCGCGCTGTTCCGGGGAGCACTCGTCCTGACGGGCAGTCGAGACGCGGCGGAGGATCTGGTGCAGGAGACCCTGGAGCGGGCCTGCCGCAAGTGGCGCACCATCAGCGCCAAGGACGCCCCGGACGCGTACGTGCGGCGGATCATGGTCAATCTCGCCAACGACCGTTGGCGAAGATTCCGGCGTACGGCTCAGCACCCGGTCGACGGCGACCCGGCCGCGTCGAGGGACGAGTACGGACGGATCGACAGCCGGGACCAGTTGGTCCGCGCTCTTCAGCAACTGCCGATACGGATGCGGACGGTGGTGGTGCTGCGGTACTTCCACGACCTGTCCGACGCCGAGATAGCGGTCGACCTGAAGATCTCGCCGAGCACCGTCCGTTCCCAGCTCGCCCGCGGCATCGACCGGCTCAGAAGCCAGTTCCCAGAACCCTCCACCCCTTCACCGCAGCAGCTCCTGGAAGGAACGCGATGAGTCCGTACGAACCGCGGCCTTCCGGCTGCACACCTTTCGAAGAGGAACTGATCGACGCTATGAACAACTTCGCGCACTCCACCAACGCACCGGCCTTCGACACGGCCGGCATGGTCCACCGCACCCGCCGCAGGCGGACCACACTCATCGCCGGTTTCGCCGCTGCCCTGATCGTGGCGGGCGGCGGCACGGCGCTGGCCTCCATGACCGGTGCCTCACAGACGTCGGCGAAGCCCGCCGCCGCCACCGTCGACCACAACAGGGCCACCTTCCTGTTGGGCGGCCTCACGAAGGAGCCCATCGCGGTCGACCTCACGGGCATGGACCTGGCCACGGCCAAGGGACAGTTCCTCAAGGCTCAGCTCAAGCTCGGCACGATCGTCAAGGTGACCAGTCCCGGCTGCAAGCCGACCTCGGTCATCGAGGTCACTCCCCACAGCCCGAAGATCGTGAGCAAGGGCGACACGGTGAACGTGAAGCTCTGCGCGGGCTGATCGGGCCCGTAGTCGGGTGAGGGCCCGTCCTGAGCGTGCGCGCGCGAGCCGCTCAGGACGGGCCGAACCGCCGGATCGACGTCAGAAGCGCCACGACTGCCACCACAACCGTCCGCCAGGTCACGCGGTGGTTGCGCTCAAGCTCCCGCATCGACATGCCGCCGTGATGGTCACGGCGGGTCTCCGCGTGCAGCTCGACCTTCGACGGGCATGACCAGGACTTTTCACCAGGGGCATCCCGATGCTGCTCTGGCAAGGACCCCGGCGCCTTCCCAACTCATCAACATCACCCGACCGTGGTTCTGGGCGCCTCCCAAATCCGTCGACAAGTAACGTCACTACTGCTCGACAAAGCCAGTCCTGCACGGACCGCACCCGTGACCAGCCATTTTGTGGGCACCTACAAGTTCCCACACCGCGGAGAGCGGGGTCCGGCACGATGCACTCGTTGACCTTCGGAGTGCACATCTTTCGCAGTGGACGGAACCCCTGGCAAGTCCCCTCGTCGCTGCTCAGCAGCACTCTCCGCCTATCTGCTGAACGCCCGCACAAGCCGCTAGTGAAGCCCGAGGTCAGGCATCACGCGGATGACACAGGCAGAACATCCGGGGACAGTGCACCCATGCGGGCGGACGCAGCAGTCACACGGCGCCGGTGATGACGGCGGCAGAGAACCTCGTAACAGGTCTCACCCATCGGCCGGTTCACGTCACCGACCACGACCTGCGCCCCCTCGATGACCATCTCGCCGTCTATGGTCCGCGCGTTGTGGGTGGCACGGGCTCCACACCAGCAGAGAGCCTCAACCTGAAGCTGCTCGATCCGGTCGGCCAGCTCGATCAGTCGCTGCGAACCAGGAAACAATCTCGTGCGGAAGTCCGTCGTGATACCGAAAGCGAAGACGTCCATGTCCAAGTCGTCCACGACGCGGGCCAGTTGATCAATCTGGGCCGGAGCCATGAACTGCGCCTCGTCCACGATCACGTAGTCGACCCTGCCGCCCTTGGTCAGCTGAGCAATCAGGTACGCGTACAGGTCCATGCCCTCGGAAGCCTCGACCGCCTCCGTGACCAGGCCCAGCCGGGAGGACAGCTTCCCCTCCCCCGCCCGGTCGTCACGGGTGAAGATCACGCCCTGGAGCCCTCGTGCCGAACGGTTGTGTCCGATCTGGAGGGCCAGCGTGCTCTTTCCGCAGTCCATCGTTCCGGAGAAGAACACAAGCTCGGGCATGAGGGGTTGAGCACCTTTCGGAACAGGCGAGGAGGAGGGCTGAGCGGGAAGCGGGGTCTAGGTACGTACTTCGAGGAGCGGGACGAGCTGCTCGACAGGGGTCATCGAGCCGTGCATGCCGACCATCGCGGACTCGTGCGGCTCGTTGACCGAGGCGGTGATCACCACGTCGTCGTGAGCCGCCGCGACCACGTCGCCGATTCTGCCACGCACCCGCTCGTCGATCCGCGGGCCGAACCAGCCGGCCTCGACGGCCTCTTCACGGCTCGCCACCCAGAACTGCTCGCCGAGCACCTCGCGCCAGACGGTCAGCACATCGGCCTCGGCACCCGGGACGGCGTAGACATGGCGGGCACGGCCCTCGCCGCCGAGCAGGGCGACGCCGGCGCGCAGCTCCCAGTCCTCGTCGAAGTCGATCCTGGATTGTTCGTCGAACGGGATGTCGATCATTCCGTGGTCGGCGGTGATGTACAGCGCCGAGCGGGGCGGGAGCTGCTCGGCGAGGCGCCCGGCCAGGCCGTCGACGTACATCAGCTGCCCGCGCCAGGCGTCGGAGTCGACGCCGAAGCGGTGGCCCTTGCCGTCGACCTCGCTGTAGTACGTGTAGACCAGGGAGCGGTCCCCGGCGGCCAGCCGTTCGGCGGCGACGTCCATCCGCTCCTCGCCGGTGAGCCGGCCGAGGAAGGATCCGCCGCTGAGCGCGACCTTGGTCAGCGGGGTCTGCTCGAAGGTGGGGGCGGAGACCTGGGCGGTACGCACTCCGGCCGCGTCGGCCAGCTGGAAGACGGTGGGGTACGGCTGCCAGACCTTCGGCGCTGTCCACGGCCTCCAGCGGAGCTGGTTCATCAGCTCGCCGGTCTCCGGATTACGGGCCGTGTAGCCGGGCAGGCCGTGCTCGCCCGGCGGGAGCCCGGTGCCGACCGACGCCAGCGAGGTCGCGGTGGTGGCCGGGAATCCCGCGGTGATCGGGCGGCCCGTGCCACCGCGGGACGTGGGCAGGAGTGAGTGCAGGAACGGTGCCTCGTCCGGGTGCGCCTTGATCTGCTCCCAGCCGAGACCGTCGATCAGGAAGACACAGTTGCGGTCGGCGGGGGTGAGCTCGGGGATCGCCGCGGTGAAACCGGGGACACCCTGTCCCGCGACGAGCGTCGGCAGCAGATCGGCGAGCGAGCCACTGCCGTACTCCGGCACGGGGGCGGTGTCGACGGGCAGCAGCACAGGGTCCTGCCAGGCCGGCTGGACCATCAGCGGCCGGCCGCCGGGGTCACGGCCGTGGCCTCGGAGAGCGCCTGGGCGAACGCGAGAGTCTGGCGCACGGTGTCGGGGCCGTCGCCGGCCTCGCTGACCCGCAGGCTCAGGTCATCGGCGGTGGAGCTGCCGGTGTAGCCGTGGTCGGCCTCGCAATTGGCGTCGCCACAGGCGGCGGGCTCCAGGTCGATCCGGGAGACCGCGCCCCAGCCGATGGTCAGGACGACCTCGCGGGGCAGCGTGCCAGGGACGTACTTCTCCGGGTTGGCCACGACCCTGCTGACCACGACCGAGGAGATCCGGTCCAGCTTGACCGACTCGGTGGAGGTGGTGGCGTACGGCGTCGGGGAGCTGGTGTCGGCGTTCTGCTCGTCGGTGTGGCTGACGATGAAGCGGGTGTCCGTGAGCACCAGCACCGTGACGTGACGGCGCACCTCGTTGGAGTCGAAGGTCGTCTCCTGGTGCACCAGGTACGAAGCGACCGGCTCACCGCCCACGGCGGCCTCCACCGCCTCGGCCACGAGGGCCGGGTAGTAGCCGCTGCGCTCGATCGCCGCGCGCAGCCCCTGGGTCGTCGTACCGGTCTTAGCCATACGCACCATCCTACGGGGGGCTGGTGACTGCCCGGGACGTCCTGCCACCCCACCGGACGGGAGGCGGGAGGCGCGGGTCAGTAGTTGGACAGGCGGCGGGGGCCCAGGTCGGTCCGGGCCGGGGGTGGCGAGAGCCGGACGCTCGCTCCGAGGACGGTCAGCCCGTGGGTGGCGACCACGACCGGTTCCAGGGCGATGGAGACCACCTCGGGATGGTCGTCGACCAGCCGCGAGACCCGCAGCAGCAGTTCCTCCAGTGCGGCGGTGTCCACGGGCGCCGAGCCGCGCCATCCGAAGAGGACCGGGGCCGCCCGGATGGACCGGATCAGTTCGGCGGCGTCGCGGTCGGTGGCGGGCACCAGGCGGTGCCCGGTGTCACCAAGGAGTTCGGAGGGTGCGCCCGCCAGGCCGAAGGAGAGGACGGCGCCGGCCGCCGGGTCGATGGCGGCCCGTACGACGGTGTCGACGCCGCGCGGGGCCATCGACTGCACGACTGGCCGGAGCTCGGCGGGCTTGCCGAGCAGGTCGGTCAGTTCGCCGTACGCCCGGCGCAGCGCGCTCTCGCCGTCGAGGTCCAGGCGGACTCCGCCGAGGTCGGCGCGGTGACGCAGATGGGGCGCGGTCGTCTTCAGCGCAACGGGGTAGCCGAGCCGCGCCGCCGCGGCCACGGCCTCGTCCGGCCCGGGAGCCGGGAGGGTGGGCCGGACGGTGATGCCGTAACAGGCGAGGAGTTCGCGGGCCTCGTCGTGTTCCAGGGGCCGGCCACGCGGATCGGGGTCCGGGCCGAGCAGGGCGTCGATGAGGGCGGCTGCCGCCGGCTCGTCAATCGTGTCGTCGAGGAACTCGGGCACCTTTCCGGGGACCGCGGCCTGGCGACGCCACTGGGCGTACCGCACGGCTTCGGCGAGCGCCCGGACCGCGCGTTCGGCGGCGGGGTAGGCGGGGATCCGGCCGACGGCACGGGGGGCCGGGGATTCGGGGGCGGGGGCGCCGGGATCGGCGGCTCCGGGGGCCGGGTCCGCGGCGGCACCGACCGGCCGGGGGCCGGGTGGGGCCGCAGCCGGGCGTCCCGGCGACGCCTGCCCCGGGCGCTGCTGCGCCACCGTGCTGGTCGCGGCGGCCAGGGCCTCCGCCAGGCCGCCGATCTCCACATGGACGACGGTCACGGGCTTGGCCGGACCTGCGGCGGCTGCCGCGTGCAGGGCGGTGGCCAGGACCTCCCCGTCGCCCGACTCCGCCTCGCCGTTCTCGCCCACCCACGGGATCGCCGTCACGACGACGGCGTCGCAGCCGTCGTCGGCCAGCGCCTCGGCCAGTGCGTCCCTGAAGTCCTGCGGGGTGGCGGCCGTGGTGAGGTCGACGGGCGGGCGCGGGCGCAGCCCTTCCGCCAGGCAGGCGTCGTACGTGAGCAGCCCGAGGGACTCCGAGTTGCCGAGGATCGCGACCCGTCCGCCGGCGGGGAGCGGCTGGTCGGCCAGGAGCAGGCCCGCGTCGACCATCTCCGTCACCGTGTCGACGCGGATCACGCCCGCCTGCCGCATCAGCGCGGAGACCGTCGCGTCCGGGATCCGGCTGACGGGGACCGCGTGGCCGGGCGGGGTGGAGCCGCTGTGCCGGGCGCCCTTCACGACGACCACCGGCTTCACGGCCGCGATCCGCCGGGCGAGGCGGGTGAACTTGCGGGGGTTGCCGAGCGACTCCAGGTAGAGGAGGGCGACATCGGTGTCCGGGTCCTCGTACCAGTACTGGAGGAAGTCGTTGCCGGAGATGTCGGCGCGGTTGCCGGCCGAGATGAAGGTGGAGAGCCCCGCGCCGCGCCGGTAGAGCCCGGAGAGCAGGGCGATGCCGATCGCGCCGGACTGGGTGAACAGGCCGATGCGTCCGGAGGCGGGCCGTTCGGGCGCGAGGGAGGCGTTGAGCCGGACGGCCTCGGAGTTGTTGATGATGCCGAAAGCGTTCGGGCCGATGATCCGCATGCCGTACGAGCGGGCCTGGCGCACCAGTTCGCGCTGGCGTTCGCGGCCTTCGGCCCCCCACTCCGCGTATCCGGCGGACAGCACGACGAGCCCTTGGACGCCGTGTTCCCCGCAGTCCGCGACGGCCTCCGGCACGCGGTCGGCGGGGACGGCGACGACGGCCAGGTCGACCGGTTCCCCGATCTCACCGAGGGAGCGGTGGGCGGGCACGCCGTCGATCGTGGCCTGATCGGCGGCGAACGCGCTGTTCACGGCGTAGGTGCGGCCGGTGAAGCCGGCGCTCAGAAGGTTGCGCAGCACCGTACGGCCTACACCGCCGGGGGTGCGGCCCGCGCCGATGACGGCGACGGAGCCGGGGGCGAGCAGCCGCTGCACGGAGCGGGCCTCCGCCCGGTGTTCCCGGGCGCGCTGGACGGCCAGCGACTCGGCGGTCGGCTCCAGGTCCAGGGTGAGGTGGACGGAGCCGTCCTCGAAGCTGCGCTGCTGGGTGTACCCGGCGTCCCGGAACACCTTGATCATTTTGTTGTTGGCCGGCAGCACCTCGGCGGCGAAGCGGCGGATGCCCCGTTCGCGCGCGACGGCCGCGACGTGTTCGAGCAGGGCCGAGGCGACTCCGCGGCCCTGATGCGCGTCTTGGACGAGGAAGGCGACCTCGGCCTCGTCGGCCGGGGCCGAGGCGGGCCTGCCCTGCTCGTTGATCCGGTCGTAGCGGACGGTGGCGATGAACTCGCCGCCCACCATGACGGCCAGTCCCACCCGGTCGACGTAGTCGTGATGGGTGAAGCGGTGGACGTCCTTGGCGGACAGCCGGGGGTAGGGAGCGAAGAAGCGGTAGTACTTCGACTCGTCGGAGACCTGCTCGTAGAAGCTGACCAGCCGGTCGGCATCGTCCGTGGTGATGGGCCTGATGCGCGCGGTGCCGCCGTCGCGGAGCACCACGTCCGCCTCCCAGTGATCGGGGTAGGCGTGATGCGGACTCTGCTCCGGAGAGGGCTGCATGGGCAAAGCCTACGGCTCCGTCACCGGTCGCGTGGGGGTCGGGGCAGGGGCAGTCTGAGGGGGGCCGGGCGACGGTATGCGCGGGCCGAGAACAGCTCGCGAGTCGGCCGGAGCATCGCGCACTGCATGAGAGACTGGTCTAGACAACCATTGATTCGTGAAGGGCAGAACCATGGCTGAGCGCCGCGTCAACGTCGGTTGGGCCGAGGGCCTGCACGCCCGCCCCGCTTCCATCTTCGTCCGTGCCGCCACGGCTTCCGGCATCCCCGTGACCATTGCCAAGGCCGACGGCAACCCGGTGAACGCGGCCTCCATGCTCGCCGTTCTCGGGCTCGGCGCGCAGGGCGGCGAGGAGATCGTCCTCGCGTCCGAGGCCGACAACGCCGAAGCCGCCCTGGACCGTCTGTCCAAGCTGGTCGCCGAGGGGCTCGACGAGCTTCCGGAGACCGTCTGACCCCGACGGGTCACGACAGCAGGCATTCCTGCGGAAGAGCCGCGGCACCCTTCACCGGGAGCCGCGGCTCTTTCGTTTAGGTGAAGACCTTCACAACACGAACGGCCTTCGCCCGGCAAAGGGACGCGCCCGGCAAATCGGTTCCGCCGAAGTCCATTAGGGCAGCAGAAAGAAAGCCCTGCGGAATGCCTATTCTTTGTATACGGCGCAATTGTTAATGCCGGCCGCTCGGTGTGTTTACGGCATGTTGCGAGGTCCTCACCCGGGCGGGGCGGACCGCAGCGGCATCCGGCCGGCCGGGGCGGCGCAGCCGGTACGCGGTGGTGGCCCGCTCGGCATGCTGGGCGGCCAGGGACCTCGCCCTCTCCGCGTCACCGCGCGCCACGGCGTCCACGATCGCTCCGTGCTCGGCCCACGAATCGGCCGGACGGGCCGGGTGCTCGACCACGTACATCCAGGCGGTCTTGTGCCGGAGCTGGGTGAGCATCGCGATCAGGCCGGGACTGCCGGAGGCCTGCGCGAGCGTCTCGTGGAACCAGCCGCCCAGGGAGCGCAGATCGTCGCCCTCCCCCCTGCGGGCCCGCTCCTGACCGAGCCTGACCAGGCCGCGCAGCACCTTGAGGTGCGGGTCCGTGCGACGGTGGGCGGCCCGGGCCGCACCGAGCGGCTCCAGGAGCATCCGGACCTCCAGGAGGTCGGCGGCCTCCTGCTCGGTGGGCTCGGCGACGCAGGCTCCGGCGTGCCTGCGGGTGACCACGAACCCCTCGGACTCCAGGGTGCGCAGCGCTTCCCGCACCGGGACCCGGGAGACCCCGTAACGGCGCGCGAGCACCTCCTCGGTGAGTCGGCTGCCGCGCTCGAAGACACCCAAGACGATGTCTTCACGGATTGCCGTGCATACCGAATGCGCCGGAATGCGCATGTCCGAACCTCCGCCTTAATCCCCGCGAAACGCGGCCGATCGACGCCTGTCCTGTGACTCTATTGCAATGCGGTCGCATTTCCGACGGCGGGTGGAAATTCATGAATATCTTTTGGTCACCGGCCGTTCGGGAACGACCGGCGCGGAACGGCGCGGCATGCCGACACACAGCGAAGGCCCCGGCGTGATGCCGGGGCCTTCGTCGGTGTCCTGGGGTCGGTCAGACGGTGACGCCGTGGGCGCGCAGGTAGGCGACCGGGTCCATGTCGGAGCCGTACGAGGGTGTGGTCCGGGCCTCGAAGTGGAGGTGCGGGCCGGTCGAGTTCCCGGTGGAGCCGGAGAGGCCGATCTGCTGTCCGCCGCCGACACTCTGACCGACGGACACACCGATCGAGGAGAGGTGGCCGTACTGGGTGTACGTGCCGTCCGTCATCCGCAGCACGATGTTGTTGCCGTACGCGCCGCCCCAGCCGGCCTCGACGACCGTGCCGGCGCCGACGGCGACGACGGAGCTGCCGGACGCGGCGTGGAAGTCGATGCCGGAGTGGCTGCCGGAGGACCAGAGCGAGCCGCTGGACTTGTAGCCGGTGCTCACGTACGAACCGGCGACAGGAAGCTGGAAGTAACCGAGCCTGGCGCGCTCGGCGGAACGGGCGGCGCGGGAGGCGCTCTCGCGGGCCTCCTCGGCGCGGGCGGCGGCCTTCGCCTTCGCGGCCGCCTTGGCCTTGGCCTTCGCCTTGAGCTCCGCCTTCTTCTTCGCCTCGGCCTTCTTCTTGGCCGCCTCGGCCTTGGCCTTCTTCTCCGCGACGTCGGCCTGGTGCCGCTGCGCGTCCGCCTGTGCTTCGATCCGGTCGGCGAGGACGTTCTCGATGGCGATGACCTGGGTGAGGCCGGTCTCGCTGACGGCGGGGGTCTCGGTGTCCGCGGCGAGGGCCGGGGAGGCCAGTCCGCCGATGACGCCGGTGGTGGCCAGAGTCGCGATGCCGACGGCCTTCGCGCCGGTGCGCGTCAGGCGGCTCGGGGCACGGTGCTTCCCGGTGGCACGGGTGAACGCCATGAAGTGGCTGGTTCCTTTCCTTCCTTCTCGCCTACCGGGTTAGCTGACGGGTTCGGAGCAGGAAGGTCTCCTACGGATCCCCCGGCCTCGTACGAGGCTCAGGCATCCGATTCACCCCAGGGACTGCGTGGGTCCCCGGCTCCCCAGGCTCGCGCCTGACGGGGACTCGGCGATGACTGTCCGGTACGTCGCGGATGCGGCATACGAGTGACGGACAGCGGAGCCGACGCTAAGCGGGGTCACTTCCCCACACCAAACGGACAGGCCATTTTGTAGCGCATCCCACAGGGCAGACGGGCAACCTCTCCCGCAAAGCAGACAAAACGGAAGGCCCTCACGGAGGCAGCTCCGTCAGGGCCTTCCGTTTGCCCCGGTATCAGGTGAAGTAGCCGGTCGGCTCAGCCGGCCACGACCGACACCTCGCCGATGCCGAGCGCCCGGACGGGCTCGGCGATCTGCGCCGCGTCACCGACCAGAACCGTGACCAGCCGGTCCTGCGGGAAGGCGTTGACCACGGCCGCGGTCGCCTCGACGGTGCCGGTCTCCGCGAGGCGCGCGTACAGGTGCGCCTGGTAGTCGTCCGGGAGATGCTGCTCGACCTGGTCGGCGAGGGTGCCCGCGACCGAGGCCGCCGTCTCGAACTTGAGCGGGGCGACACCCACGAGGTTCTGCACGGCCGTCTCGCGCTCGGCGTCCGTCAGTCCTTCGGCCGCCAGGGTCCGCAGGACCGTCCACAGGTCCTGCAGCGCCGGGCCGGTGGACTCCGTGTCCACGGAACCGCTGATGGCGAGCATCGCGGCGCCCGTCGCCCCGGAGGCGGAGTCCGGGGCCGAGGAGCGCAGCACCTGGGCGAAGGCCCGCACGCCGTAGGTGTAGCCCTTCTCCTCGCGCAGCACCCGGTCGAGCCGGGAGGTGAGCGTGCCTCCCAGGCAGTACGTGCCGAGCACCTGCGCCGGCCAGACGCTGTCGTGCCGGTCGGCGCCGATGCGGCCGATCAGCAGCTGGGTCTGCACCGCGCCGGGGCGGTCCACGATCACCACCCGGCCCGCGTCGTCGGCGGTGATCGGCGGGACGGGGCGGGGCTCGGCGGTGTTGCCCGACCAGTCGCCGACGGTGTCGGCGAGCAGGGCGTCCAGGTCGATGCCCGTGAGGTCGCCGACAACCACAGCGGTCGCGGTCGACGGGCGGACGTGGGCGTCGTAGAAGGCGCGCACGGCGGCGGAGTCGATCCGTGCCACGGTCTCCTCGGTGCCCTGGCGGGGACGCGACATGCGGGCCGTGGCCGGGAAGAGCTCCTTCGAGAGCTGCTTGGCGGCGCGCCGGGCGGGGTTGGCCTGCTCGTGCGGGATCTCGTCCAGCCGGTTGCCCACCAGCCGCTCGACCTCGCTGTCGGCGAAGGCCGGCGCCCGCAGGGCCTCGGAGACCAGGCCGAGCGCCTTGGCGAGCCGGGAGGCCGGAACCTCCAGGGAGACCCGGACACCGGGGTGGTCGGCGTGGGCGTCGAGCGTGGCTCCGCACCGTTCCAGCTCGGCGGCGAACTCCTCGGCACTGTGCTTGTCGGTGCCCTCGGACAGGGCGCGCGACATGATCGTGGCGACCCCGTCCAGGCCCTCGGGCTCGGCGTCCAGCGGGGCGTCGAGGAAGATCTCGACCGCCACGACCTGCTGGCCGGGGCGGTGGCAGCGCAGCACGGTGAGCCCGTTGGGCAGGGAGCCGCGCTCAGGCGCGGGGAAGGCCCAGGGCCTGGCCACGCCTGGGGCGGGCTGCGGGTGGTACTCCATCGAAACTCCAGTCGCGGCAGCGTCGGTCACTTGTCCGCTCCTTCGTGCGCGTCGGTGTCGGTGTCGGCGGCATCCGCCTCTTCGGCGGCCTCGGCGGGCTCGAGCGGCTCGTAGACCAGCACCGCCCGGTTGTCGGGCCGCAGCTGGGCCCTGGCGGCAGCCTTGACCTCCTCCGCGGTGACATCGAGCACCCGGTGCACAGCGGTCAGGGCGAGCTGCGGGTCACCGAACAGCACAGCGAACCGGCACAGTTCATCGGCACGGCCCGCGACCGTACCGAGACGGTCCAGCCACTCGCGCTCCAACTGAGCCTGAGCCCGCTCCATTTCCTCCGGTGTGGGCCCCTCCTCGGCGAACCGGGCCAGCTCCTCGTCGACCGCGGTCTCGATCTGCGGCACCTCGACACCACCGGACGTCTTGACGTCCAGCCAGCCGAGCGAGGGTGCGCCCGCGAGCCGCAGCAGCCCGAATCCGGCCGCGACGGCCGTCCTGTCGCGACGGACCAGGCGGTTGTGCAGCCGGGACGACTCGCCGCCGCCCAGCACCGTCAGAGCGAGGTCCGCGGCGTCGCACTCCCGGGTGCCGTCGTGCGGCAGCCGGTAGGCGGCCATCAGCGCACGCGCCGGGACCTCCTCGCGGATCTCCTCGCGCAGCTCACCGCCGATGGTCCCGGGGAGCGCGCCGTCGCGCGGCGGCTGCTTGCCGTCGTGCGAGGGGATGGTGCCGAAGTACTTCTCGATCCAGGCGAGCGTCTGCTCGGGGTCGATGTCACCGACGACGGAGAGCACGGCGTTGTTCGGCGCGTAGTACGTACGGAAGAAGGTCTGCGCGTCTTCCAGTGTCGCGGCGTCCAGGTCGGCCATCGAGCCGATCGGGGTGTGGTGGTAGGGGTGGCCCTCCGGGTAGGCGAGCGCGGTCAGTTTCTCGAACGCGGTGCCGTACGGGACGTTGTCGTAGCGCTGTCGGCGCTCGTTCTTGACGACGTCGCGCTGGTTCTCCATGGACTCCTCGTCGAGCGCGGCGAGCAGCGAGCCCATCCGGTCGGCCTCGAGCCACAGGGCCAGCTCCAGCTGGTGTGTCGGCATCGTCTCGAAGTAGTTGGTCCGCTCGAAGCTGGTCGTCCCGTTGAGGGAGCCGCCGGCGCCCTGGACCAGCTCGAAGTGTCCGTTCCCCTTGACCTGGCCGGAGCCCTGGAACATCAGGTGCTCGAAGAGGTGAGCCAGACCGGTGCGTCCCTTGACCTCGTGGCGCGAACCGACGTCGTACCAGAGGCACACCGCGGCGACCGGGGTCAGATGGTCCTCGGAGAGCACCACGCGCAGGCCGTTGGCCAGACGGTGCTCGGTCGCTGTCAAGCCGCCGGAGCCGGCCTGGGCTGTGGCCGTGTGACCCATGGGCATGTACGTCCCTTCGATCGCGATACTGGATTTGGTGCGAGACCTGCCACTGTAAGCAAGCGCACCGACACCTGGCGAAGTTCCCGTGCCGCGAAAGTTCGCGGGAAAGAGGGTTCCGACCGCCTCGGGACGGGTGGAGAACGCCCTTTGGGACGGGTCGAGGTCCGGGTTGTCAGTGGGGCGGTCCACAATGGTGCGCGTCAGAACCTGAGGTTGCCCGAACAGAATCCGTGAAGGAGTCGCAGCAGCGATGGCCCGCCGCAGCACGAAGACCCCGCCGCCGGTCGACTTCGAGGAGAAGATCCTCGACATCGACGTCGTCGACGAAATGCAGGGCTCCTTCCTCGAGTACGCGTACTCGGTGATCTACTCACGGGCCCTGCCTGACGCCCGTGACGGCCTGAAGCCGGTGCACCGCCGCATCGTCTACCAGATGAACGAGATGGGCCTGCGCCCGGAACGCGGCTTCGTGAAGTGCGCCCGTGTGGTCGGCGAGGTCATGGGTAAGTTGCACCCGCACGGAGACGCGTCGATCTACGACGCGCTGGTGCGGATGGCGCAGCCGTTCTCCATGCGGCTCCCCCTCGTCGACGGGCACGGGAACTTCGGCTCGCTCGGCAACGACGACCCGCCAGCCGCCATGCGGTACACCGAATGCCGGATGGCCGACGCGACGTCATTGATGACGGAGTCGATCGACGAGGAAACCGTCGCCTTCCAGTCGAACTACGACGGCCAGGAGCAGGAACCGGTCGTCCTCCCTGCCGCCTATCCGAACCTCCTGGTCAACGGCACGACCGGCATCGCGGTCGGCATGGCGACCAACATGCCGCCGCACAACCTGGGCGAGGTCATCGCCGCCGCCCGCCACCTCATCAAGCATCCGGGTGCGGACCTGGAGACCCTGATGCGGTTCGTCCCCGGTCCCGACCTGCCGACCGGCGGCCGGATCGTGGGCCTGGGCGGCATCAAGGACGCCTACACGGCCGGCCGCGGCTCGTTCAAGATCCGTTCCACGGTCGCCGTGGAGAACGTCACACCGCGCCGCAAGGGCCTGGTCGTCACCGAACTGCCCTTCACCGTCGGCCCGGAGAAGGTGATCGCCAAGATCAAGGACCTGGTCTCGGCGAAGAAGCTGCAGGGCATCGCCGACGTCAAGGACCTCACCGACCGCTCGCACGGGCTGCGTCTGGTCATCGAGATCAAGAACGGCTTCGTCCCCGAGGCCGTGCTGGAGCAGCTCTACAAGCTGACGCCGATGGAGGAGTCCTTCGGCATCAACAACGTGGCGCTGGTCGACGGACAGCCGCTCACGCTGGGCCTCAAGGAGCTCCTGGAGGTCTACCTCGACCACCGCTTCGACGTGGTGCGCCGGCGCAGCGAGTTCCGCCGGACCAAGCGCCGCAACCGGCTTCACCTGGTCGAGGGCCTCCTCGTCGCGCTGATCGACATCGACGAGGTCATCCGCCTCATCCGCTCCAGCGACAACTCGGCGCAGGCCAAGGAGCGGCTCATCGAGCACTTCTCGCTGAGCGAGATCCAGACCCAGTACATCCTGGACACCCCGCTGCGCCGGCTGACCCGGTTCGACCGGATCGAGCTGGAGAGCGAGCGCGACCGGCTCAATGCCGAGATCGCCGAGCTGACCGCGATCCTCGAATCGGACGCCGAGCTGCGCAAGCTCGTCTCCACGGAACTGGCGTCGGTCGCGAAGAAGTTCGGCACCGACCGGCGCACGGTGCTGCTGGAGTCGGCCGGTTCGCAGGTCGCCTCGGTGCCGCTGGAGGTGGCGGACGACCCGTGCCGTGTGCTGCTGTCCTCGACCGGTCTGCTGGCACGTACGGCCAACGACGACCCGATCGTCTTCGCCGAGGACGCCAAGCGGGCCAAGCACGACGTGATCGTGTCGGCGGTGCCGGCCACGGCGCGCGGCGATGTCGGCGTGGTGACGTCCACCGGGCGGCTGTTGCGGCTCGCGGTGATCGATCTGCCGCAGCTGCCGGACACCCATGCGGCACCCAATCTGTCGGGCGGGGCCATGGTCGGTGAGTTCCTCACGCTGGAGGCGGACGAGGAGGTCGTCTGCCTCACCACGCTCGACGAGTCCTCACCGGGGCTGGCGATCGGCACCCTGCAGGGCGTCGTGAAGCGCGTGGTGCCCGACTATCCCGCCAACAAGGAGGAGCTGGAGGTCATCACCCTCAAGGACGGTGACCGGATCGTCGGTGCGGCCGAGCTGCGCACCGGCGAGGAGGACCTGGTCTTCATCACCTCGGACGCGCAGTTGCTGCGCTACCCGGCGGCGCAGGTGCGCCCGCAGGGGCGTCCGGCCGGCGGCATGGCGGGCGTCAAGCTCACCGCGGGGACGGAGGTGCTCTCGTTCGCCGCGGTGGATCCGGCGGTGGACGCCATGGTGTTCACGGTCGCCGGTTCGCACGGCACGCTGGACGATTCGGTGCTGACGTGCAAGCTCACCCCGTTCGACCAGTACCCGCGCAAGGGCCGCGCCACCGGCGGGGTGCGCTGCCAGCGGTTCCTGAAGGGCGAGGACGTGCTGGTGTTCGCCTGGGCTGGTGAGACGCCGGCCAGGGCCGCGCAGAAGAACGGCACACCGGCCACGCTGCCCGAGCCCGATCCGCGGCGTGACGGTTCGGGGACACCGCTGGAGAGCCCGGTCGCGGTGATCGCCGGCCCTGTGTAGGCCGCGGGCCCGGCGCTACGTGTCGTCGTCGCCGGGCTGTTGCACGTACCGCAGGACGCCCCACATGGATCGCTCGTGTGCGGCGTCCTGCGGCGTTTCCCGCCCGGTTTCCCGCCCCGTCCCCGCCGGTGCGCGACAGCCTTCGAGCTCCTTGCGCAGGGCCTGCGCGTCGACGCCGGAACCGATCAGGACGAGCCGGGTCAGCCGCGGCTCGCCGCGCGTCCAGGGCCTGGGGGCGAACCGCAGGAACCTGCCGACGGCGTGCACCGGGTAGGCGTTGTCCGCATCGCCCGCGCCGAAGTCGACGTGGCCCTTGATCCGGTAGAGGCCCTCGGGCCGGGAGTCGAGGAACTCCATCAGTCTGCGGGGGTCCATCGGCACGTCGGAGGTGAAGTCGACGCTCTCGTACGCCGTGTGCAGATGCTCCCCGTGCTCCTCGCCGGTCTCCCGCGCCCGTTCCTCCAGGTACAGGTCCTCGAACGTGAGCTGCCGGGCCTTCTCCTCGCCGTCGGGCCGCAACGCCGGGTCGAAGAGCAGCTCCGGATCGATGCGTCCGTACGTGGCGGGGATGACGGCCGCCGTGCTGCCGGTCACCGCGACAGCCTCCCGAATGCGCGCCGGTGCCTCCTCCCCGGCCCGGTCCGTCTTGTTCAGGACGACCAGGTCGGCCACGGCGAGATGGCGGTCGATCTCCGGGTGACGTTCCCGGGTGGCGGCGAACTCGGCGGCATCCACCACCTCGACCAGTCCCCCGTACACGATGTGCGGGTTGTCGCTGGCGAGGAGCATCCGTACGAGTTCCTGGGGTTCCGCGAGCCCGCTCGCCTCGATGACGATCACGTCGAGGCGGGCGGCGGGCCGGGTCAGGGTCTCCAGGTAGGTGTCCAGTTCACTCGCGTCGACCGCGCAGCACAGACAGCCGCCGCCCAGTGAGACGGTCGAGCCGACCTGCCCGGAGACGGTCATGGCGTCGATCTCGATCGACCCGAAGTCGTTGACGATCACACCGATGCGGTTTCCCGCGCGATGGCGCAGGAGGTGGTTGAGCAGCGTCGTCTTGCCGGATCCCAGGAATCCCGCGAGGACGATGACGGGGATCTGCCGGATGCGGGGCGGGGGCGACGCGTTCAACGGGGGGCCTTCCTGCTGTGTCACACGGCCGGGACCGGCTGGGGCGGCGGCGGACCGACGTACCGGGCCGCCGGGCGAATGATCTTCGAGTCCTCCGCCTGCTCCAGGATATTGGCGCTCCAGCCGACGATCCGCGCCGCGCAGAAGGTCGGGGTGAACATCTCGCGCGGCAGGCCGCACAGCTCCATGACCACTCCGGCGTAGAACTCCACGTTCGTGTGCAGTTCACGCCCCGGCTTGAGCTCGGCGAGGATCGCCTCGACCTGCCGTTCCACCTCGACGGCGAAGTCCACGAGTGGGCCGCCGAAGCCCTGGGCGATGGACCGCAGCATGCGCGAACGCGGGTCCTCGGTGCGGTAGACGGGGTGTCCGAAGCCCATGATCCGGTCGCCGGCGAGCACCCGCTCGCGGATCCAGCCGTCGATGCGGTCGGGGGTGCCGATGGCGTCCAGGGTGTCGAGGGCGCGGCTGGGGGCACCCCCGTGCAGCGGCCCGGAGAGTGCGCCGACGGCGGCCACCAGGCAGGCGGCGATGTCCGCCCCGGTGGAGGCGACGACGCGGCCGGTGAAGGTCGAGGCGTTGAAGCCGTGGTCGACGGTGGAGATCAAGTACTGCTCGACGGCCCTGACCCGGTCGGCGTCCGGTACGGAGCCGGTCAGCATGTAGAGGTAGTTGGCCGCGTACGGCAGGTCATCGCGCGGCTCCACCGGTTCGAGCCCCCGGCCCAGCCGGTACAGGGCTGTCAGCACCGTGGGGACGGCGGCGCACGCGGCCAGGGCGTCGCCGCGGCGCCGCTCCGCGTCGATGTCGTACACCGGCCGGAAGCCGGCCGAGGCGCCGAGCAGGGAGAGTGCCGTGCGCAGCCCCGCGAGCTGACCGGCCGCGGCGCCCGCGCGGGCTATGGCGGGCAGGGCGTCGCGGACCTCGGCCGGCAGCCGGCGCAGCCCGGCGGTACGGGCGGCGAAGTCGGCGCGGGCTGCCGGGCCAGGCAGTTCGCCCTCCGTCATCAGGTACCAGACATCCTCGAAACTCCGGGTCTGCGCCAGTTCGATCGCCGAGTACTGCCGGTAGTGGTAGAAGCCCTCGCGGCCCCGGACGTCGCCGAGGGCGGTATCCGTGACGACAACACCCGCCAGGCCCCGGGGGACGTCGAGCGGTGTGTCGACGGTGGTGGTCGTCATTGCTTCCTCCATGGACATTCCCGTTGCTGTTGACGCGCACGTCGCTGTCGACGTGGGCGTTGCCATTGACGTGCGCGTTGCTGTTTACGTGCGCGTTGACATTGATTCGACTGTCCATGCTTGACTTGAGTTCTGTCAATGTTGATTCAATCAATATGGATACGGTGGACAGCATGACGGATCAAGCAGGCGAGGGCGGCTTCAACGAGCCCCTGGCGCAGCGGCTCACCACGCGCGAGACGGCCGATCGCCTGGGCGTGAAGCCCGAGACGGTGTACGCGTACGTGAGCCGGGGCCAGCTCAGCAGCAACCGCGCACCGGGCGGGCGCGGAAGCACGTTCGACGCGGCGGAGGTCGACGCCCTGGCCCGGCGTACGGGACGCAGGGAGCCCACTGCCCCGGCAGGCGCACTGTCCTTCCCCACGGGCGTCACGCTCATCGGGAGCGACCGGTACTTCTTCCGCGGCGTCGACGCCACGGAGCTGGCCCGGCGCCATGCGTACGAGGAGGTCGCGGAGTGGCTCTGGACCGGGGAGCTGCGACCCAGTGTCCGCTTCACAGCACCGGCCGAGGCACTCGCCGCGGCCCGCAGGGCGGTCGGCGCGCTGCCGCCGCACTGCGGCTCGACGGACCGGCTGCGGGTGGCGGTGGTCGCGGCGGCCGCGGCCGATCCGCTGCGTTTCGACCTGTCGCGCGAAGCGGTGCTCGGTGGCGCCCGGAGCCTGATCCCTACCCTGGCCGCCGCACTTCCGACGGTCACGGAGGACGTCGGGGAGGCGACGGACGGGACGGCACCTCCCCGCCTGGCCCGTCAGCTGTGGCCGAAACTCACCGGCCGCCCGGCCGACGAGGCGTCACTGGCGGTACTGGACACCGCGCTGGGGCTGCTGATCGATCACGATCTGGCCGCCTCCACCCTGGCGGCACGGGTCGCCGCCTCCGCCCGCGCCCATCCCTACGCCGTGGTCTCGGCAGGGCTCGGGGTACTGGAGGGTCCTCTGCACGGCGCCGCGAGCGGGCTGGCGCACCGCATGCTGACCGAGGTCCTGGAACGGGGCGGGGCGGCTCCGGTGGTCGCGGACCATCTGCGTACCGGACGCCGGGTGCCGGGACTCGGCCACCGGCTCTACACCGGCGAGGACCCCCGGGCGCGCACTCTCTTCGAGCTGCTCGCCGAGATCCCGCAGGCGGCGCCGGCCCTGGCCGCCGCCCGTGACGTCGTCGCCACGACCGCCCGCCACACCCCGCTGCACGCCAATGTCGATCTGGCGCTCGCTGTGCTCTCCGTCTCCTCGGGCATGGTCGTGGAGGCGGGAGAGACGGTGTTCGCGATCTCCCGCACGGCGGGCTGGATCGCGCACGCCCTGGAGGAGTACGGGGAGCGCCCCCTGCGGATGCGTCCGAGTGGGCAGTACACCGGCCCGCAGCCACCCCAGCCGCTACCCACCGCCGTATCGCAATAGCCGGTTCCCACAGCGCAAATTAGCGACGGTCAGCGGGAAGCGCCGCGCGGGGGCTGGGCCGTCGACCCCCGCACCACCAGCTCAGGCTCGAAGAGCAGCTCGTCGGACGGCACCGTACGGCCTCCGATCTGCACGGAGAGCAACTCGACGGCGGCCCGCCCCATGGCCTCGATCGGCTGGCGGACAGTGGTGAGCGGCGGCTCGGTGCAGTTCATGAACGCCGAGTCGTCGTACCCGACGACCGAGACGTCCGCGGGGACCGAGAGGCCCCGGCGGCGTGCCGCGCGGACCGCACCCAGGGCGAGCGGGTCACTGGCGCAGATGAAGCCGGTGACGCCCTCGTCCAGCAGTCGTGTGGCGGCCGCCTGCCCGCCCTCCAGAGAGAACATCGCCCTGGCCACCCACTCGTCCGGGATGGTGGCGCCGGATGCCTCGGCGAGCACCCGGGCGGCGGCCAGCTTGCGCTGCGAGGGCATGTGGTCCGAGGGGCCGAGCACCAGACCGATGCGCTCGTGGCCGAGCGAGACCAGGTGGCGCCAGGCCTGCTCGACGGCCACGGAGTCGTCGCAGGAGACGCAGGGGAAGCCGAGGTGGGCGATGGCCGCGTTGATCAGGACGACAGGGATCTTGCGGTCGGCCAGCACCTTGTAGTGATCGTGGGGGGCGTCGGCCTGGGCATAGAGACCACCGGCGAAGACCACGCCCGAGACCTGCTGCTGCAGAAGCAGCTCGACGTAGTCCGCCTCGGAGACCCCGCCCTTGGTCTGGGTGCACAGGACCGGGGTCAGGCCCTGCTGCGCGAGCGCACCGCCGACCACCTCGGCGAAGGCGGGGAAGATCGGGTTCTGCAGCTCGGGCAGGACCAGCCCGACCAGCCTGGCCCGTTCGCCGCGCAGCTGGGTCGGGCGCTCGTAGCCGAGGACGTCCAGCGCGGACAGAACGGCCTGCCGCGTGGCGTCGGAAACGCCCGGCTTGCCGTTGAGTACCCGGCTGACCGTGGCCTCGCTGACTCCAACCTTCTGTGCCACCTGAGCAAGTCGTCGCGTCATGTGCGCAAGATTAGCGCAAGAAGCGCAAGCCGATTGCGTGGATCTGGAAACGAGACGAATTTCGGAAAGCACCGGAATGCCCTCTACCGTCTCTACATGAGCGCCCCACCGCCCACGGCCAGGAGACCGCGCCGACTCGGCTGGCCCCAGCGCGTCTTCTCGCAGGTGCTGCTGATGCAGCTGGCCATCGCCACCGGCGTCACCGTACTTGCCACCGGCCTCTTCCTGGCACCCCTCAGCGCCCAACTCGACGACCAGGCGATGCGCCGGGCCCTGTCCATCGCACAGAGCACGGCCGCCCAGCCACAGATCGCCGAGGCGCTGCTCACCACGGACCCTGCGCCCCGGGGCCCCGTCCAGAGCGCCGCGGAGCGGATCCGTCGTGCCACGGGCGCCGAGTACGTGGTCGTGATGGACCGCCACGGCGTGCGCTGGTCGCATCCCGACCTTGCCCGGATCGGGCGGGTCGTCTCCACCGACCCCGGCAGGGCGCTCGCGGGCCGGGACGTGATGGAGATCGACAGCGGCACGCTCGGACGCTCGGCCCGAGGCAAGGTGCCGTTGCGCGACGGGTCGGGGCACATCGCCGGTGCGGTCTCCGTCGGCATCGCGTACGACAGCGTTCGCGCCCGGCTCCTCGCGGCGATTCCCGGCCTGCTCGCCTACGCGGGCGGAGCGCTTGCCGTGGGAGCGCTGGCCGCCTACCTGATCTCCCGGCGCCTGCAGCGGCAGACCCACGACCTCGCGTTCTCCGATATCGCCGCGCTGCTGACGGAGCGCGAGGCGATGCTGCACAGCATCCGGGAGGGGGTGGTCGCGCTCGACCGCGGTGGCCGCATCCGGCTTCTGAACGACGAGGCGCAGCGGCTGCTCGGGGTCGGGCCCGAGGTGTCGGGGCGCCCGCTGGCCGAGGTGTTCGGTACCGGGCGGACCGCCGATGTGCTGGCCGGCGACGTGGCGGGCGAGGACCTGCTGACCGTACGCGGCAGCCGGGTGCTGCTCGCCAACCGGATGCCGACGGCCGACGGAGGAGCCGTCGTCACCCTCCGCGACCGCACCGAGCTCGAACACCTCGGCCGGGAGCTCGACTCCACCCGGGGACTGATCGACGCCCTGCGCGCCCAGGACCACGAGCACGCCAACCGGCTGCACACGCTCCTCGGGCTGCTGGAGCTGGAGCTGCACGAGGATGCGCGGGAGTTCGTCACCGAGGTCGTCGGCGTCCACCGGGCCACCGCGGAACAGATCACCGAGAAGGTCCGTGACCCGCTGCTCGCCGCGCTGCTGGTCGGCAAGGCGACGGTCGCCGCAGAACGCGGCGTCGCCCTGCGCATGGCACCCGGCACCATGCTCCCGGACCGGCTCGTCGATCCGCGCGGGCTCGTGACCATCGTCGGCAACCTGGTCGACAACGCACTGGACGCGGCCGCCGGATCGGAGGGCGCCCTGATCGAGGTGGGCCTGCGGGCCGAGGGCCGTACGGTGGTGCTGCGGGTCCGTGACAGCGGCCCCGGCGTCCCGCCGGGGCAGCATGAATCGATCTTCACGGAAGGCTGGTCGACCAAGGAACTCCCGGCGCACGGCAAGCGGGGCCTCGGGCTCGCACTGGTGCGGCGGCTGGCCGAGCGGCAGGGCGGGAGCGTGGCGGTGGACACGGTGGACGAGGGCGGGGCGGAATTCACCGTCGTACTCCCGGAGGCCATGACCGAAGCGGAAGCAGACAAGGCGGGAGCGGCACAGTGATCGAGGTCCTGGTCGTCGACGACGATGTCCGTGTCGCGCGGATCAACGCGGCCTACGTCTCGAAGGTGCCCGGCTTCCGGGTGGCCGCTCAGGCCCACTGCGCCGTCGACGCGATCGCCGCGGTCGAGGAGGGTCACGTGGACCTGATCCTGCTGGACCACTACATGCCCGATCGCAGTGGTCTTGCCGTGGTGCGGGAGTTGCGCGGTCTCGGCTATCGCACCGACGTGATCATGGTGACGGCGGCGCGCGACATCGCCACGGTCCAGGAGGCCATGCGTCAGGGCGCCCTCCAGTACCTGGTCAAACCGTTCACGTTCGCGGGGCTGCGGACCAAGCTGGAGGCCTACGCCGCACTGTGCCGCACCCTGGAGAGCGGCGGCGAGGCCGAGCAGGGCGAGGTGGACCGGCTCTTCGGCGCCTTGTGGACAGCGGGCGAGCCCGATCTGCCCAAGGGCCACTCGACCACGACGGCCGAACTCGTCCGCAAGGCGCTCCGCGGCGCCGACGGCCCGCTCTCCGCCCAGGAGATCGCCGAGAGCGCCGGGATGAGCCGGCAGACGGCCCAGCGCTATCTGAAGTTGCTGGAACGGTCCGGGCGCGTCCGGCTGACCCTGCGGTACGGCGAGACGGGGCGCCCCGAGCACCGCTACGCGTGGGTCACCGGCGGTCGATGACCGCGACATCCGGGCCGCACGGCCGAGGCCTACGCCTGGGCAATACGCCTGGGCTTTACACCTGGGCATTACGTCCGGGCCCTACGTCCCAAGATGCTCCGAGTCGTAGGTTGTCCGGCTCTGCTCGATGCCGGGATTGTTGTCGACAGCCCACTCGGCCAGCTTCACAGCGGGCTCGATCAGGGTGCGTCCCCTTGCGGTGAGTTCGTACTCGACCCGGGGCGGAACCTCGGGGAACACCGTGCGGGACACCAGGCCGTCGCGCTCCAGGTGCCGGACCGTGCGGGTGAGCATGCGCTGCGATATTCCGGGGATCCGTTGCTGGAGCTCGGTGAAGCGCATGCGTTCGCCGTCGAGCGTGGCCACCACCAGCAGGGTCCACTTGTCGCCGATACGGTCGAGGATGCCGCGGATCGACCGGCCTCCGTCGCCACGGATGAGGCAGCTGTGGCGGTACTTCGACATCGGCGTCCCCTGTTCGCAAGGCACACCCGTGTGCCTTTTGTAAGCGTTCCGATAGTCACCGAGTATGTGCCTGCTTACAAGTCGCCACCATGACGGAGGACAGGAACATGGAGATCGCCTACTGGATCGTCGCCGGGCTCCTGGCGGCCTTCTACCTGTACGCGGGTGGCAAGAAGGCCGCACAGAGCCAGGAGCAACTGGCGCCCATGATGGGCTGGGTGGACACGGTCCCGATGTGGCTGGTCCGGGTCATCGGCGTCGTCGAGATCCTTGGCGCTGCCGGTCTGGTGCTGCCGCCGCTCACGGGGATCGCGCCCGTCCTCGCGATGGCGGCAGCACTGGGCCTGCTCGTGCTCCAGGTGCCGGCAGCTGCCCTGCACCTGTCCCGGAACGAGGTCAGGGAGACCGGCCTGAACGCCGCCCTCATCGCGCTCGCCGCGGTGACGGCATGGCTGGCCACGACCTGGTGAGGCGCCGCCGGGCGCCGTGAGCCCCGGTCCGGTCACACCGCGCCGGCTCCGGTCAGCGCACGCACCTCGGTCTCCGCGTGCCTGGCCTCGTCGGGCGGCTCGGCCGACGTCACCGTGCCGATCCAGCCGGCCAGAAAGCCCAGCGGGATGGAGACGAGACCGGGGTTCTCCAGCGGAAAGAACTGGAAGTCCACCCCGGGGAACAGAGCGGTGGGGCTGCCCGAGACGACCGGGGAGAGCAGGACCAGCAGGACCGCTGGAATCAGGCCGCCGTAGACCGACCAGACCGCCCCGCGCGTGGTGAACTTCCGCCAGAACAGAGAGAAGAGCAGCACCGGCAGGTTCGCCGATGCGGCGACCGCGAAGGCGAGACCCACCAGGAATGCCACGTTCAGGTCCTGGGCGACCAGCCCCAGCCCGATGGCGGCCACCCCGATACCGGTCGCGGCAACCCGGGCCACGGTGACTTCGCTGTACTGCCGGGAGCCCGGCCTCCTGAGCGTGGCATACAGATCGTGGGCGACGGACGCGGACGAAGCCAAGGTGATGCCGGCGACGACGGCAAGGATGGTCGCGAAGGCCACCGCGGCGACGACGGCGAACAGAATCGTTCCCCCCGTCGAGCCCTCGCCGCCGCCGAGGACCAGGGCGAGCAGCGGAACAGCCGTGTTCCCGGCGGGATTCGACTCCCGCACGTCGGCCGAGCCGACCAGCGCCGCCGCGCCGAAGCCGAGCACGATCGTCATCAGGTAGAAACTGCCGATGAGGCCGATGGACCAGACGACCGACCGGCGGGCGGCACGGGCCGTGGGCACGGTGTAGAAGCGCGACAGAATGTGCGGAAGGCCGGCCGTGCCGAGCACCAGTGCCAGCCCCAGGCTGATGAAGTCGACGCGTGCCGTCCAGCTCCCGCCATAGCGCAGACCGGGCGACAGGAACTCCTTGCCGTACCCGCTGCGGTCGGCGGCGGAGTTGAGCAACTCATTGATGTTGCCGTGGAAGTGGACCAGGACCAGGACGGTCAGGACCACGGTGCCCGCCATCAGCAGGACCGCCTTGACGATCTGGATCCACGTGGTGGCGCGCATTCCGCCGAGCGACACGTAGACCACCATGAGCGCCCCGACACCGATGACCGTCCATGACCGCGCGGCGCCGCTCGTCCCGCCGAGGAGCAGGGCGACGAGACTGCCCGCCCCCACCATCTGTGCCACCAGGTAGAGCACGGAGACGGTGACGGAGGAGGTTCCGGCAGCGATCCGGACCGGGCGCTCCGCCATGCGGGCCGCCACTACGTCGGCGAGGGTGAACCGCCCACAGTTGCGCACGAGTTCCGCCACCAGGAGCAGGACGACGAGCCAGGCGACCAGGAAGCCGACCGAGTAGAGCATGCCGTCGTAGCCGTAGAGGGCGATCACTCCGGAGATACCGAGGAACGACGCGGCCGACATGTAGTCGCCGGCGATGGCGAATCCGTTCTCCATGGGAGAGAACAGCCGGCCGCCCGCGTAGAACTCCTCGGCCGAACCCTGACGGTTGCGGCTCACCCAGGTCGTGATGCCCAGCGTGACGGCGATGAAGGCGCTGAACAGCAGGAGCGCCAGGGTCTGGTGGTTCCCGCTCAACGCCCGATCCCCCGCGTCATCTCCTGGGTGTCCCAGCGCAGATCGAGCGCGGCCCGGTCCCTGCGCAGCCGCGCATGCCGCGCGTACGCCCCGGTGAGCAGAAACGTGGTGAGGAACTGCCCCAGTCCCGCGACCATGGCGACGTTGACCGCCCCGGCCACCGGACGGGCCATCAGACCGGGTGCGGTGACCGCCGTGACGACGTAGGCGAGATACCAGACGAGGAAGGCGAGGGTGGCGGGGACGACGAACCGCCGGTACCGCCGGCGCACCTCCTGGAAGGCCTCGCTGCGCTGCACCTCCAGATAGATCTCCGCCGCGCTCTGGCCACTCCGGGGTGCGGCGGGGCCGGGCACCGCGGCGGGCGCGAAGCTCCCCGTACCGTCCAGCTCCCCCCATCCGGAGGCCAGTGCGTCGTACCACGGGTCGTCGAGCCGCATCCCTGCGGCCTCGCGCCCTGCTTCCTTCTCCACCGAACAACTCCCCTTGTCCACGGACCACTTCGGCCGCGTACCCAAGAATGGGCAGATCGGGAAGATCCCGGGCACTTCATTCCCCGGACTTCACCTCTTCAGGTGAAGGATGTCCCGGGCGGCTGTGCGAGCCCTCGAACGTACGCATAGCGGACCGCCTGGGCTCGGTCGCGGAGCCCCGCCTTGGCGAACAGGTTGTTGATGTGACTCTTCACGGTGGCCTGCGAGATGTGGAGCCTACGAGCGATCTCCGTGTTGGACATCCCTTCGGCGATCAGGACGAGCACTTCGGCCTCACGGGGAGTCATCCCGTCGGGCAGCTCCGGCTCACTGCTCCCTGCCCGCTGCAGAGGTCCCGCGGTGACCTGCTCCAGCAGCCGGCGCTGAATGGCGGGCGAGAGCCCTGCCTCGCCCGAGAGCACGGCCTGGATGGCCCTGACGATCTCGTCGCCGCCGGCGTCCTTCGTCAAGTAGCCCCGGGCCCCCGCCCGGAGTGCGGGAAAGAGCGAATCGTCGTCGTCGAAGGTCGTCAGCACCACGACCTGTGTGCCGGGGAAATCCGTGCGGATACGGCGCGTTGCCTCCACCCCGTCGCAGCGGGGCATCCTCAGGTCCATCAGGACGACGTCCGGGGCGTGCTCGGCCACGAGAGCGACGGCCTCCTCGCCGTCCTTCGCCGATCCGACCACCTCGATCCCGGGCAGCAGCCCCAGCAGCATCACGATTCCCTCACGCACCACCGACTGGTCGTCGGCGACCACCACCCGCGCGATCACGCGGGTACCCGCAGCCTCACCACGAACCCCTCCTCGCCGGGACCGGCCTCCAGGCTGCCTCCCAGCAGTTCGGCGCGCTCCCTCATCCCCAGCAGACCGTAGCCGGATCCACTGACAGCCAGCTCTCCTCCGGCACCGTCTCCACCCGAATCGCTGACTTCCAGAGCGATCGCGTCCGGTTGATACTCCAGCCTGATCAGCACGCCGGCCCCCGGCGCATGCTTGCGCACGTTGGTCAGCGCCTCCTGCGCCACGCGCCGGACCGTCTGCGATGCCTCGGCGGTCAGCACCCGCCGCTCCCCCTCCACCCTGACCTCGGCCGGCTCCGCCGCTACCAGCTGCCGCAGGAAGTCCTCCACGGGCGACACCTCGCCACGCAGGGCGGAGAGTGCCTGCCGGGTCTCCGCAAGCCCCTCACGGGCCATGGAACGAGCCCCGACCACCCGCTGCAGGACCTGGTCCCTGAACTCCCCCGCAGGCTCCCTCTCGATCAGCAGCCGCGCCGCTTCCAGGTGCACCAACTGCGCGGACAGGCTGTGCGCGAGCACGTCGTGGATCTCCCGGGCGATCCTGGACCGTTCGTCCAGGGCCGCCGTCTCGGCTTCCGCCACCCGGGCCGCCCGCTCCTGGGCAAGGAGCCGCTGCGCGCTTCCACGGGCCTCGGCGTCCAGGCGCAGCACGTACCCCGCGAGACAGAGCCCGGCCGTGGTCATCGCCGTGGTCTTCCAGCCGTCGGCGCCCACCACGGCGTACGCGCCGAGCGCCACGGCCGTCGATGGGACACCGGCCGAGAGGGGCAGCCGCTCCAGGGCCGTGACGGCGCAGCCGCACCAGAGAACCACCGCAGGCACGTCGGCCCCGGCCTGCTGCGCCCCGAACGCCGCGAGCATCAGCAGGAACAGCAGGCCGAGCGAGGGCCACAGCCGGTTCTCCAGGCTGGCCCGGAAGAAGGCCACGGCAATCGCCGCGCACGCAGCCACCCCGGCCAGACCGACCACAATCTCCCACGGGCCGAAGAGGCCTCCCGTGAAGGTCCCCCAGAGCATCAGAGTCAGCAGCCCTGCCCGCACCGACCATCCGATCACTGTCCGTGACCGGGTGCGGGTCTCCCGTGAGAGGGCTTCCCTCGACGGCCAGCTCGTCCAGACAGCGGGTGTCACACGCGGTCCTTCCGGGCCGGCCGGAACGGCACGCCTTCGGCAGGACCACGGTGCGGCTGAGGTATCTCCGCGGCCCGCCGGGCCAGCACACCGCTGCGCACCAGCAGAGTGGCCGCGAGAGCCATCATCAGGGCGGGCGCGCCCTGATGTATGCCCAGTGCCGCGGCAAGCCCGTACAGAGCCGCTCGCAGTATCAGACCTCCGGTCCAGACGTAGACGGTCGCCCTGGTGCCCTTGCTCCACAGAGCCCCGTCCTCCGCGCGCCAGAGCCGAGTGGTCCACGCCCAGCCGGCGCCGGTGACCAGACCCACGGCCAGTTCGGCACCGAGGACGACGAACGACAGCGCCTCGTGACCCGGATCCACGAGTCCGGGCTCGCGCAGAGCCATGACGAGCAGCACGCCCGGCAGGACCCACCAGCGGCGGTCGCCCGATAGCTGCTGCGCCGAGCACTGGCGGACGACGACGAGAGCGATGACCGCGATGATCACCAGGACATTGACGAGCCCGGGCATGGGCGCCTCCGAGTTGCGGGAAGTTCTGCCACTTCGAAGCTACGGAAACGGCCCGCTCAAAGGATCGGCTCAGGGGTGGATCACGGGTGGAGCCGTTGTCTCCACCCGTGGGTGGAGACAACGGCTCGGTCCGGCGCGATGCCGGGCTTGGCGCAGGCTCAGACGTCGATGCGAGAGCGGTCCAGCGTGGCCGCCGAGCTGGTGATGAACTCCTTGCGGGGCGCCACCTCGTTGCCCATCAGCAGATCGAAGACCTTTTCGGACGATTCCAGATCGCCGATGTTGATCCGCCGCAGCGTGCGGTGGCGCGGATCCATCGTCGTCTCCGCGAGCTGGTCGGCGTCCATCTCGCCCAGACCCTTGTAGCGCTGGATCGAGTCCTTGTACCGGACGTTCTTCCGCTGGAGCTCCAGCAGCCGCTGGCGCAGCTCGTTGTCCGAATACGTGTAGATGTACTTGTCCTGCCCCTTCTTAGGCTGGACGAGCTCGATCCGGTGCAGCGGAGGCACGGCGGCGAAGACCCGTCCCGCCTCGACCATGGGCCGCATGTACCGCTGGAAGAGCGTCAGCAGCAGGACACGGATGTGGGCACCGTCCACGTCGGCGTCGACCAGCAGCACGATCTTGCCGTAGCGGGCGGCGTCGATGTCGAAGGTCCGGCCCGACCCGGCTCCTATGACCTGGATGATCGCTCCGCACTCGGCGTTCTTCAGCATGTCGGAGACGGATGCCTTCTGAACGTTGAGGATTTTGCCGCGGATCGGCAGCAGCGCCTGGAACTCGCTGTTCCGTGCCAGCTTGGCGGTGCCGAGCGCGGAGTCGCCCTCCACGATGAACAGCTCGCTGCGCTCCACGTCGTCACTGCGGCAGTCGGCGAGCTTCGCCGGGAGGGAGGAGGTCTCCAGAGCCGTCTTGCGACGCTGGGCATCCTTGTGCTGACGGGCGGCGATCCGGGTCCGGGCCGCTGCCACCGCCTTTTCCAGGACCGCCCTGGCCTGGGCCTTCGCGTCCCGCTTGGTGGAGGTCAGGAACGCCTTGAGCTCCTTGGCCACGACGTTCGCGACGATCCGGTTGGCCGCCGAGGTGCCCAGCACCTCCTTGGTCTGCCCCTCGAACTGCGGCTCCGCCAGTCGTACGGTCACGACCGCGGTGAGGCCTTCCAGCGCGTCGTCCTTGACGATGTCGTCCTCGGCGACGCGCAGCATCTTCGCGGAACGGAGAACCTCGTTGACCGTCTTGGTCACAGAGCGTTCGAAACCGGACACATGAGTGCCGCCCTTGGGGGTGGCGATGATGTTGACGAAGGACTTCAGGTTGGTGTCGTACCCGGTGCCCCAGCGCATGGCGATGTCGACGACCAGCTCCCGGGTGACCTCGGTCGCCGTCATGTGGCCGACCTCGTCGAGCACGGGAACGGTCTCCTTGAACGTGCCCTGCCCCGTCAGGCGCAGCACGTCGCAGACGGCCTTGTCCTGGGCGAGGTACTCACAGAACTCGCTGATCCCGCCCTCGTAGCGGAAAGTCTCCTCCGTCTTGCCCTCTCCGTCCAGGCCACGCTCGTCGCGCACGACGATGGTGAGACCGGGGACGAGGAAGGCCGTCTGGCGGGCCCGCTGGTGGAGCGTCTCCAGGTTGAGCTTGGCGTCCTTGAGGAAGATCTGCCGGTCGGCCCAGTACCGCACCCTCGTGCCGGTGCGCGCCTTCGGGACCCGCTTGCCCTTGAGCAGCCCGTTGGCCGGATCGAAGGGGCTGTCCGGGCCCTGCTCGGTGAACATGCCGGGGACGCCGCGGCGGAAGCTGATCGAATGGGTCGCACCGTGGAGGTCGACCTCCACGTCGAGCCGGGCGGAGAGAGCGTTCACGACTGAGGCGCCCACGCCGTGGAGACCGCCGGAGGCCGCATACGCGCCACCGCCGAACTTGCCTCCGGCGTGCAGTTTGGTCATCACGACCTCGACGCCGGACAGTCCGGTCTTGGGCTCCGCGTCGACGGGGATGCCGCGGCCGTTGTCGCGGACCTCGACGGAGGTGTCGTCGTGAAGGATGACCTCGATGTGGTCGCAGTACCCGCCGAGGGCCTCGTCGACGGAATTGTCGATGATCTCCCAGAGACAGTGCATGAGGCCGCGGCTGTCGGTGGACCCGATGTACATGCCGGGGCGCTTGCGAACCGCTTCGAGCCCCTCGAGTACGAGCAGGTGCCGCGCGGTGTAGTTGGAACCGTCTTGGTCTGCTCCGGTCAGCAGCGCAGTGGACGGCACGGACGTATCGGCGGTCACGCGGTTCGCTCCTCGCTGAATTTCATTTGGGGCCCAGTGGGTAACGGGCTCGGCTTCGGTCGCCGCTGAGAGGGTACCGAGGCCTGGTAGAGCGGGTGTACCGCCACCCTCGGAGTGCCCTCACACTAGTCCAGCCTCGCATACGCGTTCGATACCTCCTTGGAGTGACGCGCACATCACGTTCCCTTCCAGGCATGAACCATTTAGGCTCCGGGCACGTCCTCATGAACAACCGGCAAGCCAGCCGGCGGGACCGACCAAGACAAGCAACGCGAAACCGTACCGTCACGCAATACGGCACATTCGCCGCGAACCGGCAACAGACAGCCATCCTGAGAAGAAGTTTCGAAGAAATGCCACGAGCGGGAACGTTTTCGGCCTGGTTGGATGTTGACCCTGGTACGACAGCTCGTCGAGCTAGAGAAGAGGCGACGTGACTACTGTTCTGACCCCCGCGAGCCCGCTGACCGCAGCAGACCGCTGTGACCGTTGCGGCGCCCAGGCATACCTGCGCGTCGTCCTGATCAGCGGCGGTGAACTGCTCTTCTGCGCCCACCATGGTCGCAAGTTCGAGCCGGAACTCAAGAAGATCGCCGCGGAAATACAGGATGAGACGGACCGGCTTACGGCCGTGCAGGCCCAAGCCGCCGAAGAGGAACAACACTGACACCTCGCATCCACGACGAGCCAGGGGCCGGTCCCGCACCGGCCGACGGGCGGCTCCCCATGTGAGGGGAGCCGCCCGTTCTCGTACCCGCTGAGCGGTGGCGGTCAGGCGGCGCCGTCCATCCACTCGATGGCGGCGGAGATCCGCGTGTAGACACCCGGGCTGCCCGCGAGGCCGCACCCGTTACCCCAGGACACGAGGCCGACGAGCCTGCCCTGGGCCACCAGAGGCCCTCCGCTGTCCCCCTGGCAGGCGTCGTAGCCCCCCTGGGGTTCGCCCGCGCAGAGCATCGCGGAGGCGTCGTACGTGCCGCTCCTGCCCCCCGGGTAGGCCTGCTCGCACGAGCTGTCCGGCAGGACGGTCACCTTCGCGGAGCGGAGCGACGTCGCGTAGTCGCCGTTGCCGGTCGTATCGCCCCATCCATAGACGGCTGCGGGTGTCCCGGAGGTATACGCGGAGTCACCGGCCTCCGCCATGGGGATCACACTCTGTTCGGGCAGCGCTTCAGCGAGGGTCAGCACGGCGACGTCACCGCTGTTGGTGGCGGCGTCGAACCCGGGGTTGACCCACGTCCCGCTCACCGCGATCTCCTTGCCGCCGGCGCCGTTCAGCTCGTCGCGGCCCGAGATGATCGCCAGATCACGCACCTGGGCGACATCGACACCCAGCGCCTCCCGGGTCAGGCAGTGCGCGGCCGTCAGCACCTTCCTCGGCCCGACCGCGACGGCGCCGCAGAACTGGCCGGCCCGGGTACCTCCGAACCGGTCACGGCTGGAGAGCGCCACCACCCACGGGCTGTCCTTGACATGAGCGGGCTGACCGCCGATGACGATGCTGTCCGCGACTGCCGAGGCGGGGGAAGCGAGCGGTATCACTGCCGTTGCGGCAGTGAGGGCGAGCGCCCCGGTCATGGTGCGGACGACGGTACGGGACATACGTACTCCTGACTCTGTGATGGACCATGCCTACCCAGAGTCATTCTGCGGACCCCAACCCGCACCCGCACAGAACCGAGGGCCCGGATCCCCATGGGGATCCGGGCCCTCGGCCGACGTGCCTTCGCGGCCTAGTCGAGATAGTCGCGCAGCACCTGCGAACGCGACGGGTGGCGCAGCTTGGACATCGTCTTGGACTCGATCTGACGGATGCGCTCGCGCGTCACGCCATAGACCTTGCCGATCTCGTCCAGCGTCTTCGGCTGTCCATCGGTGAGACCGAAGCGCATGGAGACCACGCCCGCCTCCCGCTCGGACAGGGTGTCGAGCACCGAGTGCAGCTGCTCCTGGAGGAGCGTGAAGCTGACCGCGTCGGCCGGGACGACCGCCTCGGAGTCCTCGATCAGGTCACCGAACTCGCTGTCCCCGTCCTCACCCAGCGGGGTGTGGAGGGAGATCGGCTCGCGGCCGTACTTCTGGACCTCGATGACCTTCTCGGGGGTCATGTCGAGTTCCTTGGCCAGCTCCTCCGGGGTGGGCTCACGGCCCAGGTCCTGGAGCATCTGACGCTGCACGCGCGCGAGCTTGTTGATGACCTCGACCATGTGCACCGGGATACGGATGGTGCGGGCCTGGTCGGCCATGGCGCGCGTGATCGCCTGACGGATCCACCAGGTGGCGTACGTGGAGAACTTGTAGCCCTTGGTGTAGTCGAACTTCTCGACCGCACGGATCAGACCGAGGTTGCCCTCCTGGATCAGGTCCAGGAAGAGCATGCCGCGGCCGGTGTAACGCTTGGCCAGCGAGACCACGAGACGGAGGTTGGCCTCCAGCAGGTGGTTCTTGGCGCGGCGGCCGTCCTCGGCAATGATCTCCAGCTCGCGCTTGAGCTTGGGGGCGAGCTTGTCGGAATTCGCCAGCTTGTCCTCGGCGAACAGGCCCGCCTCGATGCGCTTGGCGAGCTCGACCTCCTGCTCGGCGTTGAGGAGCGGGACCTTGCCGATCTGCTTCAGGTAGTCCTTGACCGGGTCGGCCGTGGCGCCGGCGACGGCGACCTGCTGCGCAGGCGCGTCGTCCTCGTCGTCATCGGAAAGGACGAAGCCCTTGTTCTCGCCCTCGCCCTCCTCTTCCTCACCCTTGCCGGCCTTGACTTCCTCTGCGGCGTCGTCGCCGTCGAGGATCTCGTCGTCCTGCTTGCCGGCCTTCTTCGACGCGGTCTTCTTCGCCGCCGTCTTCTTCACGGCGGTCTTCTTGGCAGCCGTCTTCTTGGCAGCCGTCTTCTTCGCAGGCGCGGCAGCGTCATCGGCCACCGCGTCCACGGTCTCGGCCGACGGGGCGGCAGTGGCCGCGACGGTCCGTGTCACGGTCGTCTTGGCCGCGACGGTCTTGGTGGCGGTGCGCTTGACCGGGCTCTTCGCTGCGACGCTCTTGCGGGCGCGCTTGGACGGCTCCGCGGCACTGACCATCAGCGTCACACCCTCTTCCTCGAGGATCTGGTTGAGGCTGCGCAGAACGTTCTTCCACTGGGTTGGCGGAATCTGGTCAGCCTCGAAGGCCCGACGCACGTCATCGCCGGCGATCTGCCCATCAGCCTTTCCCCGCTCGATGAGCGCCATGACAGATTCGGACTCGGCGATCTCCGGCGGGAGCGTACGGGATGTGCTGGCCGACACGAACAACCTCTCGGAACGATGGAAACGGCTTCCGGCCCGGCCCTGAGAGGGCTGGAACCGACGACCGTCGGGCTGGGTATGTACCGACGGCGCGGGCTAGGCCTCAGAACTGCACAGCGCCCTCAATGGCTGCTGTATTCCTTCCGCGGCGGTCACCTCTTAAGTCATCGCGCTGTTTCGAGGAGTGTTACGCCCAATCCGCGTGGCCCGAGTCACACCTCATTTACGGCGAACCAGACCAGAGGTGACATCCCTCCACAATTGTGCCGCCGGACCGCAGGGGTCCGACGACACATGGTTCGTACACCCTGACCGCGCCGCGGTCAGTGCTCGCGCGGCGCCGGCACCACTCGATCGGGGTGGACCACGAGCAGCTGCCGCATGGCCGCCTCGGCGCCCGCGGAGTCACCTGTCGCCAAGGCTTCGACGATGCGCGCGTGGTGGCCGAGAGACGCCTCGTTGGGCCGGTCACAACCGGTGACGGGACCGCCCGAGACCTGAAGAGCGGCGGAAACGATGCCGGAAAGGTGTTCCAGCATGCGGTTGCCCGCGGCCTGGATGAGCAGGGAGTGGAATTCCGCATCGGCGCGCGCACAGGTGATCGCGTCACCCTGCCCCAGGGCGTGCCCCATGATCTCGACCATGTCACCGAGCCGCTGCTGAAGATCCTCACGCCCGTGACCGGCCGCCAGCCGGGCGGCCAGAGGTTCGATCGTCCACCGGAGCTCGCCCAGCTCACGACGCTGGTCGTCGCGCTGCGGGCCGAACGCGCGCCATTCGATGATGTCGGGATCGAGCAGATTCCAGTCACTGACCGGCCGGACCCGGGTGCCCACATTGGGCCGGGCACTGACCAGGCCCTTGGCCTCCAGCACACGCAGCGACTCCCGGACAACGGTGCGGGAGACCTCGAATCGCTGACCGATCTCCTCCGGAACCAGGGGCCGGTCGGCACCGAGGTCACCGGAAACGATCATCTGACCCAGCTGCTGAACAAGTTGGCCGTGCAGGCCGCGGCCCCGGCTGGCCGATCCCCGTCGGCTCATACGGCCGAGCTCGGTATCAGGGCCGCCCCAGGGCCGGACGGCGGCACGTTCGCCGGCCGGCGCCTCCGCATAGGTGTAACGGTCGAGTTCGCCCGGGCCGGCGACGCCGGTGTCGGCGGTGCGGGCGGCGGTCATCATGGTGTGCGCAAGGGTACTCACGCATCCTTTGTCGGCGCGACTCAGCCACCCCTTGAGGTCTTTGGTGAAAAGCACACGAAAGGGTGATCGGCACCCGCCTCACAATTGACGCCTTATTGGTATAAAAGGTGCATTTCCAATGGAGTTGTGGTTCCCGGTACGCCCTGAATCACTTCGGCGATCACCAACGTGCTCTGCTGCGGAGGCTCATGAACAGATACGCGCAGACAAGGACCGACAACGACAGGGTCAGCGCGGTTCCCACGGGGTGTGCCACGACCCTCACCACGGCCAGCACCCACCGGTCCACCTCGTGCGGCCACCGCAGCCATGAAAGTTCCCCGAGCCGGCCCGGAAGTCCGCTCATCGAACGGGCGGTCGGCACCTTCGGAATCGCCTGGATGAGCGGAACCATCAGCACGGGAACGGCAAGTACCGCGGCGACACCGGCCGCCGTCACACGGAAGATCCCGGCAGCCAGCAACCCGGCCCAGGCGCATCCGACTGTCAGGCCCGACCAACTCACGGCCAGTGGGACCACATTCGGAGGAACCCGGACCAAGTCCCCGCCGTACACGAGGCGGAGGGATTCGGCCGAGGCCAGCACGGCGAGCAGCGCCAGCAACAGCGCGACGCCCGCCGACACCGCCAGTTTGGCGAGTAGCAGCCCGAGCCGACGGGGGACGGTTCCGCGGCCGGCGGCAAGTGCGGGGTAGCGGAACTCGTCGCCGAAGGAGAGGGCGCCGAGCAGCCCGGCACCCAGGGCGGCGGGAGGCAGCGGCAACAACGGAGGCCAGGCGGCCAGTACGTTCGGCAGCGGGGTACGGCCGTTGCGGGCGAGCAGGACGGACAACGCGACCGAGGCGACGAGAGCGACGACGACGATCAGCGTCGTGGTCCTGACGCCGAAGAGGCGGCGCAGCTCATATCGGACCGGGCGGAGCGGGCCACGGGCCGGTCGGCGCCTGATCGGCGGCGGCAGGTGCGCCGCCGCGTTCGCGGCCGGGCGCGCGTCGGGCTCGGGAACGTCGGCAGCGACGAGGGGAGCGGGGCCGGCTCCCACTGCGGCGCCCGGACCGTCACGGAGGGGCCGGGACGAGACGACGGAGCCAGCGGGGCCGGGGCCGTCGCCGGGCCCGCTGTCGCCCGGCCCGGTGTCGCCGACCTCGTCTGCGAGCTGATGAACGGGAAGCCCGTGGCGGAACGCCGCGTCCCCGATCTCCGCGCAGCTGCTGCCGTAGACGGAGATGCGGCTGCTGCTCGCCTCGGTGACGACTTCGACGGAGCGCCGGCCGGCTCGCGCCTCGCGGGTGACGATCACAGCAAGGCGGGCGGCATGCGGGGAACGGACCGCGACGCGAGGACGCAGACGGGTGCGGGAGAAGTCTGTGACGGACTGATCGGCGACAAGACGTCCGGCGTCGACGGTCACCACATGGCCGGCCGACCGAGCGGCCTCCTTGGGATCCTGCGTGGTGTACAGAACCGTGCCGCCCCGATCCGCATGGGCCCTGAGCATCCCGTGCAGCCAGTCGGCCTCCCGTGTGGTGAGCCCTTTCACGGGGTCGTCGAGGATCAGCGCGTGCGGGTCGCCGAGCAGCGCGGAGGCGAGTGCCAGCCTGCGGTCCATACCCGGGGAGAGCATGCCGATGCGCTGGTCCCCCAGCTCGGCGAGACCGACGGCGTCGAGCAGGGCATCGGCCCGGGACGCGGGCACTCCGGCAGCGGCGCAGAGCATGCGGAGCTGTCCCCGGGCGGTGCGGGCGGGGTGCCCCGGCACGTTCCCGAGCAGTACGCCCACTTCCCGGGCCGGATGGGCCACGCGATGCAGCGGCCTGCCCCGGAAGTAGGTGATCCCGCGTCCCGGCTCGATTTCGAGCATCAGCCGCAGGGCCGAGGTCTTGCCGGAACCGGGTGGGCCCAGCAGTGCGGTGACACAGCCGGATCCCGCTTCGAACGTGAGGTCGTCCACGGCGGGCGGAAGTCCGCGGTGGGGGGCGCTGGTGAGTCCGATGGCCTGGAGCATCGCTTCTCTCGCAGGAGGTGAGGTCGCTCGACGGAGGAAGGTACGCAGCAAGATAACCCGACATATCAGACTTTTTGCGCACCACTGGGTTCACGGCGTTCCGGCGGACCCGCACGGCCCGAGTGAACCCGCACTACCCACGCCCCGGCGCCCCGGCGCGGTCTCGCGGCCCGCACGGTCTCGGCCCGGCGATCCGGCGATCCGGCGATCCGGCGATCCGGCGATCCGGCGGGAAAGTACGTCAAGGTCCCCCTCGGGCGCCAGGCCTCACGGGGCAGACATCAGGGGGCAGACTTCAGGGGTCAGACTTCAGGGGTCAGACTTCAGGCCGCAGCATCGGCGGATTCAGCACCGTGGCCGAACCCGACCGGAACAGTTGGGCAGGACGGCCCCCCTGCCTGGTGGTCGTGCCGCCGGCGGGCACCAGGAAGCCCGGCGTACCCGTCACCTTGCGATGGAAGTTCCTCGGATCGAGCACCACCCCCCACACCGCCTCGTACACCCTGCGCAGCTCGCCGACGGTGAACGCGGGCGGGCAGAACGCGGTGGCCAGCGAGGAGTACTCGATCTTGGAACGGGCCCGCTCCACGCCGTCGGCGAGAATCCGGGCGTGGTCGAAGGCCAGAGGCGCCTGACGCTCGCCGTCCCTCCCGTAGGCCCCCTCCGGCCCGAGCAGGTCCTCGACGGGTGCCCAGCGCGCGCTGTTCGCATCACCGCCCGCCCGCGGGGCGGGCAGATCAGGGGCCAGCGCGAGATGGGCGACGCTGACGACCCTCATACGAGGGTCGCGGGCGGGGTCCCCGTACGTGGCGAGCTGTTCGAGATGAGCTCCGTTGCCGACCGCGGGGGTAGCCGGATCGTGCGCACACAGTCCGGTCTCCTCGACGAGTTCGCGCGCCGCCGCGGCGCCGAGATCCTCATCGGCCCTGACGAAACCGCCGGGCAGTGCCCATCTGCCCTGGAACGGCGTCTCGCCTCGGCGTACCACCAGGGCACAGAGCGCGTGACGGCGCACCGTGAGCACGACCAGGTCGACGGTGACAGCGAAGGGCGGGAAGGTCGACGGGTCGTAGGGCGGCATGCCGTGATCATAGTCGTCTGCCTGACGATAAACACTCCCTTCGTGATGCTCGTCGTCGGTCACGGCACCCGGCTGGACCGACGGTGCGGTGCCGGGATCCGGCACCGCACCGCAGTCATCGCCCGGTCCTGGTCCCGCGACGGCCCTCGGCGCGTGGCTGTCCGCCGCGGCGCCGGCCGGACGCGGTGCCGGGCCGGGCGGAACCGGTCCGGGCCCGGCGCCGGCCCGCCGTCTGGACTCGTACCGAACGGGCCCCCGCGACCCGTCCCGTACCGTGACCGCGCCGCACCGTCCGGGTGCTGCGCTCACCGCGCAGGCAGCGTCGCAGCGTCTCCGGATCAAGACCCTGGTTGCAGGCCTCGTGCAGCAACTGGGCAAAGGTGTATCCAGGATCCAGCCGCAGAGCGAGGCCCAGCGCCACCCTGGCCGACGGCTCGTCACCGGTCGACCACGAGACCCAGCCCGCCAGGGTGAGCGGAGCCGCCGCATGCTCCTCGTACGGCGCGACGCAACGGCGCGCGAGCGCCCGCCACAGTCTCAGCGCGGACTCCGCCTCGGGCCCTTCCATCCACTCCGCGGCCCTGTCCCGGGTCTCGCGGTCCTGGAGGCCCAGGATCACCCCGGCGGCCTCCTCATGGCTGATCAGCCGGTCGTCGTTGAGGTCGGACAGTGAAGGCGTTGCCGCCGGGGCCCGGCCGAGGCGTTTCATGAGCCGCCGGGCCAGGGTCAGGGTGATGCCGCTGACCTCCCTACGGCTCTCCTCGTCGAGGAGTTTCGGCACCAGGGCGGCCCCGGCCGAATCCAGGGCGAGCTGCTGCTCCCGGCCTGCCACGCTCGATTGAGGCGCCAGCCTGGCTTCCATCTCGCGCAGCGACCCCCTTACCTGAACACCGGCATACGTCGCCGCTGCCGCCATCACGGAGGTGCCGGGCATCGCCAACGGATTTCCCTCGGCCGGGCAGCAGCGGGCGTCGGGGCAGACGTAGGACCAGAACCTGTTGCCGGAGATGCAGAGAGCTTCGAGCACGGGCACATCCAGCTCCCCGCAGGCGGTCCGCAGCCGTTGAGCCAAGGGCCGCAGCCGCTCCATGGTCTGATTGCCGGTCTCTCCTTCGGCCGGATCCTGGCAGAGGAAGACGACGATCGCGTCGGGCCGCCCGCGGCGCCGCTCGCTCCCCTTGACCAGACATTCGGCCAACTGCTCGGCCACCGATGGCCACTCGTGCGCGGACTGCGGAATACCGAGCCGCAGCCGCCCGCCGAAACGGCCCCGGCCGCCGTGCAGGGCGACCATGACCACGCTGTCGTTCGGATGGAATCCCATGAGATACGGGAGGGCGTCGGCCAGCTCTGCCGGCCCCCGCAAGGTGATCTGCTGCTCGTCGGACGGGCCGGTGGACTCGTGGTGCTTGTTCATGGGATGACCGTCCCGCGGCGGGGCGTTTTCCGCGACCCCCTGTGGATAACTTATCCACAGGCGCCGTGCGGTCGTTCGCGTTCTGTCGTACCCATCGGGTTGCATGGGCGGATGGCCAACCCAGACCGTGCAGCCCTCAGGACCTCGGCGCGAGAACGCTCTTCGCCGGAGACCCGGTCCGCGCCTCGCAGAGTCCCCGTCAATACCGTGCGGGCCGAGGGCATACCGCGAAGCCGAACGGGTCGGCCCTCGTGAAGGGAAGCCTGGTGGGCGGGCGGCGCCCGCAGCGGAATCGGTGTCGCGGGCACAACGCCACGGTCATGCTCACCGGGGCCTGAGGGCCCCTGTTCCGTCACGCTTCCGGCGTCCACACCCTGGGCCATTCCAGGCCACGCAGTTTGGCGTCCAGGCCACCGTCGCAGTACATCAACGTACCCACGCAGTAGCCGGACTTGGCGGACAGGAGGAAGAGCACCAGCTCCGCGACCTCGTCGGGGAGTCCCGCCCGGCCGGCCGGGACGGACTTGAGGAACGCCTCGATTCCCGCAGCGGTCTGCGGGTCCTTGCGGGCGGACTGGGTCATCGGGGTGTCGATGAAGCCCGGCGCGATGGCGTTGAGGCGGATGCCGTCGGCGACGTAGTCGGCGGCGCGAGTGCGGGTGTAGTAGGCAATGGCCGCCTTGGTGGCCGGATACGTGGAGATGCCGCCGGCGTCGCTCAGCGAATCGGCGAGAGTGCGTGCCGCATCCTCGTCACCCGCCAGGCAGGCCTCGGCCAGCTTCGGGTTCCAGCCGGGCTGCGTGGTCGTGGAGTTGGACGAGGCCAGCACCACCGAGGACTGCCCCGCTGCGGCCAGCGCCGGGCGCAGCCCCTCCAACAGCCCGATGGCACCGAAGTAGTTGACGGAGACGAGCAGGCTCGCGGGCCGACCGGCGCCGCCGGAGATCCCCGCGAACGGTACGAAGCCGTCGAGCCGCCCGTCGGCGAGGCCGGTGACCTCGGCTGCCGCAGCAGCCCGGCCCGCCGGGGTGCCGAGGTCGGCGTCCACGTCGGTGCCACGCAGATCGATGCCGATGACCCGGTGCCCTTGCTCGGTGAGTCGTGCGGCGATGGAGGCGCCCATGCCGGAGGCGGCTCCGGTGACAGCGATGGTCTTCATGATGATGTGCTCCTGGTGGTTCAGGGTGGGAGTGTTCGAGCCTCGGCCGTTGGGGCTCTCGGCGGAGACGGCCGACTTGATAACGCGGTCACGCAGGGGCCGAAGGACCGGGCCACGACCGACGGGCCGGGAACCGGGCGCGGGTCACCGCCGCGTCGGAATCCGCCGCATTTACGTGCGCGCAGCCCCGGCCGCATTCACGTGCGCGCGGCCCCGGCCGCATTCACGTGCGCGCGGGCCCGGCGCCGCCATCAGGCGAAGGGCTCGCGTTCAGCCCTGCTGCGACGAAGGAAACGACCGAGCCCACCGGCGGGCGCGGGGCACGGCCCAGATCGGCGTCATCGGCCTGCGGCTCTCCGTAGATCTGAAGCAGCAGATCGAACGTCATACGCAGGCGATCCGCGACCTCCGCCCGGGGCAGCTCCGGCCGCGCGGCACCCAGCAGCTCACCCCACGCCGCGGACCCGAGCCAGCGAGCGTCGAAGGGGAGCTCGCGGCGGCGCAGCACGAGGCGCGCGACCAGATGCATCAGCATCCTGCCCCTCGGCTGCCCGGTCAGCTTTTCCAGCGGCCTCACCAGCACGTCGACGAGCTCCTCGACGAGCGGTGGCCGCCCATCGGCCAGTCGCCGCTCCATCGCCGCGAGCGGCTCCGCCCACAGCGGGCCGAGGCCGCGTTCCAGCAGTGCCGCGGCCACGTCCTGCTTGGTACCGAAGTGATAGTTGACGGCGGCCGGGTTCATGCCCGCCGCCGCGTTGATCGCACGGACGGACACCTGGTCATAACCCTTCTCGAGGAAGAGTCGCTCCGCGGCGTCGAGCAATGCCGTTCGGGTGGAATCGGTGGCCATACCCCCACGAGAGCACTACTCATGAAATCTTTCAATCAGTGATTGAAAGCAGACACACCCCCTGCGGATGCGGGATGCGGACAATCCACAGGGCAGGCCATGCTCCCGGAGGTGTCTCCACCCCGGCTTGCACGGGGTGGAGACACCTCCGGGACACATCCGCAGCCGGGAAACTCAGCCTGCCGCGGCAAGGACCAGCGGGAGCACCTGTTCGCAGCCCGCCTGGCGAAGCAGGCGAGCTGCCACCGCGAGGGTCCAGCCGGAGTCCGTGCTGTCGTCCACGAGCAGGACGGGGCCCGGGGAGGCGACCAGGGCACCGGCCAGTTCCTCAGAGACCGTGAAGGCACCGGCCAGCGCCTTGAGGCGTTGGGCGGAGTTGCTGCGACGCGCCGCGTGCGCGCCACTCGGCCCCGTATGCGTCAGGGTTCCCAGGAGGGGTAGGCGGCCGATGGTCGCGATTCCCTCGGCCAGGGAGCCGACCAGCTGCGGGCGGGTCAGGGACGGTACGGCGACGACTCCCACCGGCCGGGCGATGGCGTCCGGGACATTCGGTGCCCAACCGCCCGAGGAGCGCGCCCAGTCTGCGAGGACGGCCACCGCGGCCTGAAGGACATCGTCGGGGACCGGCCCGTCGGGCGCGTTCTCCGCCAGCAGCGGGCGCAGCCGGTTGCCCCAGCCGATGTCCGAGAGCCGACCCAGCGCGCGCCCGGTGGCGCACTGGTCCTTGGCCGGGATGCGCCCCTTGAGCTCGATGCCCAATGCGGGCATCCCCGTCGGCCACATACGGCGCGGCTCGACCTCCACGCCAGGGCGGTCCAGTTCCTTCGTCGCCCCCGTCAACGCGTCCGTCGAGACGGAGGAATCGGCCCAGGCCCCCGCACAGTTGTCGCAACGGCCACAGGGGATCGCCCCCTCGTCGTCCAGTTGGCGGCGCAGGAACTCCATCCGGCACTGGGGCGTGCTCGCGTACTCGCGCATGGCCTGCTGCTCTGTCGCCCGCTGCTTGGCCACCCACGCGTAGCGTTCCGCCTCGTACACCCACTCGGCTCCCGTGGCTGTCCAGCCACCCTTCACCCGCTTGACCGCTCCGTCGACATCCAGCACCTTCAGCATCGACTCCAGCCGACTGCGCCGAAGGTCCACCGCCGCTTCCAGCGCCGGCACCGACAGCGGTCGTCCCGCGCCGGCGAGGGCCGAGAGAGTCTGGCGAACCTGCGCCTCGGGCGGGAACGCCGAATCGGCGAAGTAGCGCCAGATTGCCTCGTCCTCCTTGCCCGGCAGCAGCAGCACGTCGGCATGGGCCACACCACGCCCCGCACGCCCCACCTGCTGGTAGTAGGCGATGGGCGAGGAGGGCGAACCCAGGTGCACGACAAATCCGAGGTCCGGCTTGTCGTACCCCATACCCAGCGCCGAAGTCGCGACCAGCGCCTTCACCCGGTTCTCCTGCAGATCGACCTCGGCCTGCAGCCTGTCCGCGTTCTCCGTCTTCCCCGTGTACGAGGCCACGCGGAAGCCCCGCTGCCGCAGAAAGGCCGTGGCCTCCTCGGCCGCGGCAACAGTGAGGGTGTAGATGATCCCGGAGCCCTGCAGGTCGTCCAGGTGCTCGGCCAGCCAGGCCAGGCGATGGGCGGCGTCGGGCAGCTCGACCACGCCGAGCCGCAGGCTTTCCCTGTCCAGTGGGCCGCGCAGCACCAGAGCCTCACCCGCACCGGTGCCCAGCTGTTCGGCCACATCCGCCGTCACACGCGCGTTGGCTGTCGCCGTGGTGGCCAGCACCGGCACGCCGGCCGGCAGCTCGGCCAGCATCGCCCGCAACCGACGGTAGTCAGGGCGGAAGTCGTGACCCCAGTCGGAGATGCAGTGCGCCTCGTCGACCACCAGCAGACCGGTCGTAGCGGCAAGCTTCGGCAGCACCTGATCGCGGAAATCGACGGAATTGAGACGCTCCGGGCTCACCAGGAGAACGTCTGTCTCACCCCGTTCCACCTCCCCGTAGATCGTTTCCCACTCCTCCGGGTTGGCCGAGTTGATCGTGCGTGCCTGAATACCCGCCCGCGCCGCCGACTCGACCTGGTTTCGCATCAGCGCCAGCAGCGGCGAGATGATCACCGTGGGACCCGAGCCGCGTCGCCGCAACAGGGCGGTGGCCACGAAATAGACAGCCGACTTGCCCCACCCGGTCCGCTGCACCACCAGTGCACGACGGCGGTCCTGGACCAGAGCCGCGACCGCCTGCCACTGGTCCTCCCGCAGCCGCGCCGAGCCCCCGGGGTCACCGACGAGCTCAGCGAGAACGGCATCGGCTTCAGTGCGGAGCTCCAGGTTGTCCATGCCCCCATGCAACCCGATGGCTCGGACAATCGACGACTTCACCCCGCGTGACAACCGACTCACGAACGGCAGGCAGGGCACGCACCGATCACGAACAGAAGAGCCAAGGTCTCCGGAGCGACCACCCCGGACCTCACATTTACGCAGGTCAGAGCGGTGACGCAGCAGGAATTCGCACGGCTTCCCTGGTGCGTTGCCCAAGTGGCTCAACCATCTCGATCGCCGCGGCAGGGGCCGGCCCCGGGCTCACCGCGGTGGGCGTCGACCTCAGGACCGTCGGATTCCCGCGGGCGAACTGCCCGGCACCGGTTTCCGCGGCGGGCCGGAGCGGACAGGTGTTTCCGCTGGTCCTCGCTGTTCAGGCGTGACAGATGGCGTCATCCGGTGCAGGACTGGGCAGGGATATCCGCGTCATTCCGGCTGATTACCGTCAGCCGAGCCAATTGCTCGTTGCCGCCTGCCGATACGCCAGGAAGAATTGGACTCGCTCCCCGCACGGTCTCTTCGCGGGCCCGGAAGGGCCGTGCCGCGGCGCGCCCTCACCCGACCCTGCCCGCATCGTGGGCGCGTATGCGAAGGGAGGACCGTGACCTTCGGATTCGCTCCGTCCGCAGCCACTTCGATGTCGGCAGCCGCCGACTCCGCCAACCGTCTTGCCAGAATGCTCGAACCGGCCGAATGGGCGGCAGCGGGCATACCGCTGCTGCGCAGCCCCCGCGAGGTGGTCAGCGGCCTGCACGCCAGGCACCGGCCGACCCCGCAAACCGCAGTCGTCGCCGTGCTCGACCACGAGGAACGCCTGACGGCCAGCGCCTCCTTCGCCCGTCGTTCGGTGACGGCGGACGGCTGGGAATTCCGTAACTCGCTGCTGGCACACCTGCGCCGGGTCATCCCGCACGATCTCCGTCGCCGCACTCCGGTCCGTACCGCGGTACTGCTCTACTGCCGCGAGGGGGACGAGCGCTGGACGGAGGAGGACGGGGCCTGGATGTGGGGGCTGCGGGACGCCTGCACGCTGCACGGGCTGCGTTGCGGCGCGTACATCACGCTGACCAGCGGTGGATGGCAGGTGCTCGGAGAGGGCCGCGGCGGCCGTCGCCCCAGCTCCACCTCGCAGCCGCCCGCTCTCGCCGACACCGCAGTGGACCAGGATCCTGCCCCGCTGCGTACCGGCGGCGGTGCGGTCCAGGCGCTGCACCGCACCGCGGCTCGCTGACCCGGACCGTGGGCCCCGGCCGCCCTCACGGGCAGCCGGGCCACCACGGGCCGACAGGTAGTGCGACTCGAACGCCCACGCCGAGCACGGCGTTGATCGCCGCAGCTCAAACGCCCACGCCGAGCACGGCGTTGATCGCCGCAGCTCGGACGTTCACGCCGAGCACGGTGACAAAGGCCGCGGCTCAGACACCCGCGCCGAGCACGGCGTTGATCCGCTGCGGGTCGCCGCAGACGATGAGCAGCGCTCCGGCACGCCCCTGCGCCGCAGACAGCGCACGCGTGGCAGCGTCGTCGACGGCACCGTTGACCGCGACGATCACCACCGGACGTGATGCCACCCGGTCCGCGGCCGCGGCACCGGCGAAGAACACGTCGTCGCCCACTTCGTGCTGGGCCCAGTAGGCGGCTTCGCCGAAGGAGAGCTCGTGCGTCGCCCACGGGTGCTGCTCACCCGTGGTGAGCACCAGGATGTCGCCAGGCGCTCGACCGGAGTCGAGCAGCAGGTCCACCGCCTCGTCGGCGGCGTCAAGCGCACCGTCGGCCACGGCGGGGATCACCTGGAGCTGGGGTGCGGAACGATTCTCCGGCCGGGCCGCCTGGGGCTGGCCGGAGGTGGAGTGCGGGCGTGGCGCCGGGGGCGCGGGCCTCGCGGGGCCGGGGCCCGGACGACCGGGGCGCGGCATGGCCGCGGAACGCGGACCGGGTACGGGACGAGGGGTCGACGCGGTACGGCCGGTGGCCGGCGTGGCGCGGGGACCCTGGGCGCTCTCGTGAATCTGAGGCTCCTCGGGGATGAGAGGCATGGGTGGTTGTCTATCAAACGCCGACGCGCGAGGCATCAGCGGGTGGGCACATGTGCGCGATCAGAAGTCGAAGCCGAGCTGGCCCCCGCTTTCCAGTGTGGCCGCCTCGGCGGAGAAGCGGACTTTCTTGAGGTGCTGCCACCTGGGCAGCGCGTCGAGGTAGGACCACGAGAGGCGGTGGTGGGCCGTGGGGCCCCGCTCCTCCAGTGCGGCCCTGTGCACAGGGGACGGGTAGCCGGCGTTGGCACCGAACGCGAAGTCCGCGTACTCGCCGGAATCTGCGCCGAGTTCGGCCATCACGGCATCCCGGCGGACCTTCGCGATCACCGATGCCGCGGCAACCGCGATACAGGACTGATCGCCCTTGATGACCGTACGCACCTGCCAGGGCCTGCCCAGGTAGTCGTGCTTGCCGTCCAGGATCACCGCGTCGGGGCGCACCGGCAGCGCCTCCAGGGCCCGCACGGCGGCGAGCCGGAGCGCGGCGGTCATGCCGAGCTCGTCGATCTCCTGCGGCGAGGAGTCACCGAGGGCGTACGCGGTGACCCAGCTCTCCAGCAGCGGCGCGAGCAACGCGCGGCGCTTCGGGCTGATCAGCTTGGAGTCGGTGAGTCCGGCGGGAGGCTTGCGGAGACCGGTGACTGCGGCACACACGGTGACCGGTCCGGCCCACGCTCCGCGTCCGACCTCGTCGACACCGGCGACGGTCCTGGCACCGGTGGTGGCGCGCAGTGAGCGCTCGACGGTGTGCGTGGGTGGTTCATACGGCATGGCGCCAGTAAGCGTACGCCGATGGGCGCGTCCAGAACACCCCGGGGCGCACCTGAGCCGTCTCCACCGAGACCAAGCCCTCCCACACCGAACACCGCGTCGTCGGCCTCCTCGCGGTGGCCGACCACACCTTAGGCGCAGGCCGCCCCGACCAAATCGAAGCCGACCTCGAAGCCCTGCTCCAGGTACCGCTCCCGTCCTCGTCCATGACCCCGACCGGGCACGCCAGGGCTTGCTGTCCTTCCAAGAGGAGATGTCCCGCCTCGGAGCCGCGCGACGTTCTGGCAGACGCCACCGCTCCTACCGCGACCGAGCCGGCCGCGTGACGCTCGCCCGGGCAGGATCCTCGGGCGCATACTGGCCCCATGGACTCGCCCGCACGTGCTTTGGCGCACCTGCGCGAGCGGTTGGGCAGCGCCGTTTTCGCGCGGGTCGCCGGACCCGCGGGGCCGGCGAACCGCACACGTATCCACGAGACGCCCGGCCCGCGATGGTTCGGCCCCGACCGGCCGATTCGCACGGTCCACGGCGATGCGTCCATGTTCATCGGCGGACTCAGGGCCCTTCTCCTTCAGTCCCTGCACCCATTGGCCATGGCTGCCGTGGACGCCCACTCCGGCTTCCGCGGCGATCCCTGGGGGCGGCTGCAGCGCACCAGCACCTTCCTCGCCGTCACCACGTACGGAACCGCGGAGCACGCACAGCAGGCGGTCGACCGAGTGCGGGCGGTGCACAGCCAGGTGAGCGGCACGACCTCGTCGGGAGAGCGCTACGAAGCCGCCGACCCGCATCTTCTCGGCTGGGTGCACGCCGCCGAGGCCGACAGCTTCCTCAGCGCCCACCAGCGCTTCGGAGCCGAGCCGCTCGACGCCGCCGGTTGCGACGGCTACGTCGCCGACATGGCACGAGTCGGTGAAGCGCTGGGCGTCGTCGACCCTCCGCGCAATCGCAAGGAACTCGACGCCCGACTCGCCGCCTACCGTGGCGAACTGCGCCGGACGAAAGAAGCGCGCGAGGCAGCCCACTTCATCCTGCTGCACCCGCCACTGCCCTGGGCCGCCCGCGCACCATATGTGCTCCTCGCCGCGAACGCGGTCGCCTCACTTCCCACCTGGGCCCGCAGCTCGTTGGGGCTGCCCCTGCTGCCGGGCCTCGCGGAAGCCTGCGTGCCACCGACCGGGCGCGCACTGACTGCAGCAATTCGCTGGGTCATGGCCTCACCGGGCCCGGCGGCGTGACCCGCGCTCGCCCTTCGTGAACTCACGCCCGTCGTGAACTCACGTTTATGCCGGGCGGCGGCTTCACCACCACCCGGGCTCTGTCCGGCACATATGACGGTGCACCCGGAGGGCTTGGATCGCCCGGCTGCTCCTTCCGGGCCGTGCAGTCCTGCCCGGCCCGGCCGCGGATCAGTCGAAGGCGACGCTGCGGTGGGCGACCGCGCCCCCTGCCGGGGTCCACGTCACATGGCCGTGGTCGAAACGGCTCGCCCGGTTGTCCGGCGGGCCCGCCTCGTCGCTGACCGGGTAACCCAGGAAACCGTTCTCCCAGCCCGTGCTCGCCCACAGCTCGCGGATCGCGCCATGCACCTCGTGCGGGCCGGTGCGCGGAGTCCAGTAGATGGAGCCACCCTCGAAGTGGTTGTAGCGGCCCACGCCGTCGGGAGTACCCAGCTCGTCCGTCACCGGATATCCGAGAAAGCCGCCGGAGCCCCCTTGTCTCGCGTACAGGACACGGATGTCCCCGTGCACCTCGTGTGCACCCGACTGCGGTGACCAGTAGATCGAACCGTTCTGGTAGTCGCGGGCAGTGCCGCGGCCGTCGGGCAGCGGGCCTTCCCCGCTTCCCGCTCCCGCGTCGACGGGTGCCCCCAGCCACGAAACCTGGGCCCACTTGTCGTCGATGAGCGTCATGACCGCCTCCTCGTGCTGTCGTCCGGTCAGTGGCTTGCCTCGATCTGGTGCATGCGCGCCGCGAGAACGTCGGAGTAGTGCGGATCCGTGGCGTACCCGGCCGCCGCCACGGCACGCGCGAAGGCGTAGGGGTCGTCGCTGTGGTCGAAGGCGGCAGCGTAGCGGGCGTTGTCGCGCAGGAAGTGGGCGTGGTGCGTGAAGGACTCCTCCGGGGAGGCGTACCGCCGGAACCAGTCCCGCACGATGTACTCGAACGTGCCGTCGGGCCGGGGCGTCACGGAGATGACCTCGGGGAAGGTGGCGTCCGAACGGCGCAGGACCTCGCGGGTACGCAGCAGCTGGCGCGTGTCCTCGGGGTCGGCCGCCTTCGCCTTGATGCCGAAGAAGTTGTTGCCGGGCGCACTGCGCCCCCAGTCCGACTCCAGCGCCGCCTGGCCCAGGGTCGTCAGGGCGGGTACACCGAGCTGCGCTGCTCCGGGCTCGGCGAAGGCGTGGTAGCGGTCGTAGAAGTCGGCCGCCCCGGTCGTGGCTGTGCCCCCTGCGGGCGGACCGGCGGCGAGGGACCATGCCGCTTCGACGGGCACGACGACTCCGGGCCACTGGTCGGCCACCGCCAGCGGATAGCCGGGCACCTGCGACTTGGTGTTCCAGTCGAGGGCCACGTACTCGCCGCCCTTGAACAGATAGGCGCGCCCGGACCCGGTGTTGACCGCGCCGTCGACACCACCCGCGACCCAGCCGGGATCAACACCCTGCCAGCCCGCGGACACCTCCTTGGGATAGCCGGGGTCCTGTCGGTCCGTGGCGATGTCGTACCGGGCGTACTGGGAACCGCGGAAGAAGTACAGCTTGCCGTCCCCCCAGTTCATGGCCGCGTCGATCGCATCGAAGCCGACACCGGGCCACATGCCGGCGAACGGCAGCGGATATCCCTCGTCCACCTGTCCCCCGGCGATCGGTATGCGGACGTAGAAAGGGCCGCGGAACACGTACAGCAGGCCCGTTCCCAGGTCGACCGCGGCATCGATGCCGGCGGCGAACTCGGACGGCAGTCCACCCCAGAAGCCGCCGAGGGGCCGGCTCTCGGTGACGGTGTTCGACGGCCAGTCGAAGACGGCGACCTGTCCGGCGGAAGCGAAGTACGACGTGTTCAAGGGTTCCATCACAGTCTCCTGTCGGGTGCCTGATCACGGTGGTCGACGGTCACGCCCCACTGGGCACGCGCAGGGCCTTCCAGGAGGCCGGGCCCGGAAGACCGTCCGCCTCCGCCCCGCGGTACCCGAGCTTGCGCTGCCATTTGGCGAACGAGTCCCGGTCCGCCTGGGTCCACTGCGGCCCGGGCTCCTTCGTGTAGGCCGAGCAGCCCTCCTCCATCAGCCGTCGGCCCATCGCGAGGATGACCGGGCTCTTGGGCGCGCCCTTGAACCATGGCGCACCGGGGAAGGGCGCATACGCGGGCGGCGGAGGCCGGCCGGGGTCGTCCATCGGCGGCAACTCGGGCATCGGTGTGCCGAGGATGCCGATGACCTGGGTGCCCAGGCCCAGGACGGTCGTCGCGCTTGAGCTGCCGGCGGCCTGTGCGGAGCCCGACCGCAGCAGGAACGGGCCGAACGCGGGTGCCGCCGCGCCGAGAGCGGCATACGCCTCGGCCGTCCAACCGCCCGTTATACGGACGTTCCGCACCAGCAGGAGAGCCTGCGGAAGGCAGTGCGCGGTGCCGTCCTCGGGTGGGGACGGCACGAGCTGGCCGCGGCGCATCCCGGGCACGTACCAGGCGGGTTCCGCGAACAGCTCGGGATGCCACCACGGTTCTCCGGCGAGCCGGCGTACCAGGCGCACCAGGGTGTGCTCGAAGTGGATGTGCAAGTCACCGCCGTCGGTCGGAGTACTTGTGGTCGCGACCTCCGGCACCGGGTCAACGGTCTCGTGGGCTTCCTGAGCGGCGGACGGACGCAGAGAGGGCAGCAGCCTGAGCTTCGAGCTGCTCAACGCCGCGTGCTCCCGGGCGCTGACCACCTCGGAGGGGGCCAGCACATCGGCCTCCCCCGAGTCCATCGCGGTCCGCAGAAGGTCGACGCGGTCGGCGTCGAGCGCCAGCAGCTTGATCCGCGGGGTCTCCGGCACGGCTTCCGTCCAGTGCTCGGCACGGAGCCGCCAGAGTCCGGGATTGGCATCCGGGAGGGAAGCTTCCCCGGCCGACGGCAGAGGCTGCGAGGCGCTGACGGTGGCGTCGAAGGTCTGCCAGTGCGCCGCCCCGCTGGGCGCTGCCCAGTCGTCCGGTTCGAGACTCAGGGGCAGCGCACCAGGGTTGGGGCCCAGGCCCTGCTTCGCGGCGTTGAGCAGGTCCCGTACCCGTACCCAGGCGTCTGTGTCCGGGGCGGCCGCGGGGCGGCTGTACTGGGCGATCAGCGTGTAGACGGAGGAGGCGGAGATCCCGCTTCCGAGTGCGGCCGGGATCGGCGTACAGTCGCTCAGCCGCAGCAGCAGCGGGAAGTCGTAATCGGCCCGCAGCCATTCGGAGACGAGCAACGGATTGACCACGCCGTCCTGCACCATGTCGTCGTCGACTGCCTGGCCCGGCAGCACGGCGAGCGCGAACTTCCCCGCGCCGGCCGTGACATACGTCCGCAGCAACTGGTCAAGCACCTGCTGACCGAGGGCGACAGGCAGGTCCTCATGGGTGGCCATGACGGCACCTTCCTCAAGCGGTCGGAGCGGAAGGCGTCGAGGTTGCCCCGGCCGGAGGGGGAGTTGTCGCGTCGGCCTTGGGCTTGGCGTTCTCGTCCTTCTTGGCCTCGTCCTTCTTGGCCTCCTCGTTCTTGGCCTCCTCGTTCTTGGCCTCTTCGTTCTTGGCCTCGTCCTTGGGCGCGTCCACCATCGGCGACGGAGGGGTGATCTCGCCGACCCAGCCCACGATCTGCGAGCCATGGATCTCCAGCGTGCCCCGCTGGCCCTCTGCGTGGAAGTTCCAGCCGTAGTCGCTGCCGCTGCTGGACTCGAAGACGCCGTGGGACTCGTCTTCGCTGTGCTGCACCGAGCCGCCGATGCCCAGGTAGCCGGCGGATCCGCCGAAGCTGGTGGAGCTGGTGCTGGTGTTGCCGCTCGCGTCGGCGACGGCCTTCTGGAACGCGTCCCCCGCCGCGCCCCAGTTGTCGGCCGAGATCTTCACGTTGCGGACGACCACGAAACCCTTGGGAACCATCGGCAGCATCTTGTCGGTCTTCCCTGATTGGCCGTCGACCGTGCCGTCACTGATGCAGCCCTTCGGCTTGCCGACGATGTGCCAGCCGTCCATGTGGAAAAGGTCACCGAGCATCCATGGGCGCCGGATGGTCGCCATGAACCACTCGAAGTCCACGGTGGCGTTGGAGGTCTCGTCGTGGAAGCTCGACCATGTGGCGCTGTCCGTGTGCATGCCCGAGGAGGCGCTGCTCTCGGAGTGGGATGCGTCGGCAGAGGCGCCGAAGAAGCCGATGCTGTAGCCGACGCTGCCGGAGGTGGAAGAGGAACTGCTGTCGTAGTAGCTCCTCCCGAAGGATTTGCTGCCGCCTGCGGCAGCCTTGCTGACGCTGCTGGAATCGGAGTGCACCCCGACCACGCCGAAGTCCTTGTTCTTCCGGTCCCACCAGGAGATGGGGTCGATGTAGGAGTACGGCACGTTGACCGCGACAGCGCCGGCCAGCCCCAGCTGGTAGGAGTCGAACATCGTGCGGGCCTGCGCGATGAACGACGCCGCGGCACTGCCTCCGATGGACTGGGTCGTAGCGATGGCGTCCTCCACCTCCTGACCGCCCATCGCGACGAGGTCAGCCCTGGCCTTGTCCACAGCGCCCTTGTACTTCGTGCTGGTGACGGGCCAGACCTGGCCCTGCGCAGGGTCGGCGGTGGCGGCGGCGAAGGCACTCGCGAACGCGCTGACCGCGTCCTCGTACGACTTCCTGTTCTGGTTGTAGATCTCGTGCTTGCGGGAGTACCCGGTCATGTTGCCGTCGGCGTCGAGCGTGAAGAGCGTCTTCCTGGCGGCGTCTATCCGGGCCTGCACCTCGGGACTGGGCGGCGGCACCGGCTCGGCCTGCATACCGACCAGCGCGGACTTGTACGCGAAGCTGACCTTGCGGTCCGGCCAGGAGACGGCGATGCCGTCCTTGGTGATCATCAGCATCTCGTCGACGAGGTTCGAGGTGAAGGCCGCGGCCTGGAGCGAGTGCTGGAGCTGTGGGTCGGGCGTGGGCGGGGTCGCCGCCAACGCGGCCGCAGGGGTGGTGGCTTCGGGTGCCGCGGGCGCGGCCGGAGCGGCCGGAGCGAAGCGGCCGTCACTCGACACGGCGGCCGATGTGGCACCACCGGCCGGTGTCCACGCGAAGGAGTACATGGTGGGGTCGACGGGATAGCCCACCGGCAGGTGCATGTAGATGGCGGACCCGGACGGCTTCCCGTCGGGCCCCACCATGCGTGCCGTGACGGAGTCGTGGATCTGGTCCAGCGCGTCGATGAGCGCCTGCGTGACGCCCCCGCTCACCTGGAGTTGGGAATCGACTGACATGGCGACTTTCCTTCCCTCTGGTCCACATGGGGACGTTCTGGACATAACTGGATAAAATCAGTATCACCCTCTCGGGGGCGCTGTGCACCTTCGAATGCAGCCGACTCCTCCTCAAGTCACCGTTCAAAAATGCCCGTTGCATACCAGTAAAAGATGACTATGGTCATATAGGGGGGAGTTGCTAGGAGTGTGCATCATGGTGGTACTCGCCAATGTTCAATTCGGCTCTTCCGACGAGGACGTGCTCACAGTCCAGCGCGCTCTGATCTCCCGTGGCCGGAACATCCCTGACGGGGCGACCGGCTACTTCGGGGCGCAGACCCGCACTGCCTACGCCGCGGAACAGCGAGCCCAGGGATACAAGGACACCGACGCCGACGGCATACCCGGGTGCACGTCCCTCACCGAACTCGGCCGCCGGTGCGGCTTCTCCGTCGACTGCGCCACCCCTGCGGTGGGCGCCCCGGCCGGCGGCAGGCTCACCCTCCCGCAGGTGACGTACAACGATCCTGGCGACGCCGAGGGGCAGTCCGCGATGGAGCGGTACGCCACGACGGCGTGCCGGCTCACCGGGACGGACCCGCAGTTCGGCGTCCCGGCGCTGGTGACCATCACGAAGCGGGAGTCTTCGTACAACGCCCGGCAGTGGCGCGTGAACAGAACGGACGTCAACGCCCATGGCCGCCTGATGCCCGACGGGCACCCGCAGAACTGCTCCCGTGGCGCGACCCAGTGCATCCCGTCGACGTTCGCCGCCCATCACCAGTCCGGCACCGCCACGACGCCGTACGACGTGGTGGCCTGCATGTGCGCCACCATCAACTATGTGCGGAGCCGGTACGGCGTGAACCGGGCCGGTTCGAACTTCGCCGCCCGTGTTCAGCAGGCGGATCTCAGTCGTCCCCCGCGCGGCTACTGACGTGTGAACGCTGCGGCCACGAACCGGATCCCGGGTCGTGGCCGCAACACCGGATTCAGATGCCGGCCGGATCGGACGCGGTCGGCGGGCCTCCGGATTCCGTCTTTACGGACTGCGGGCTCGTCGGCCCGCGCACGGAGTCCAGGACCATTTGGCCGCGCCGGTCCACGAACTTGGTGAGCAGTTCCTGCGAGTAGCCGAACACAACCGCCCAGGCGATGATCTGCGCGGACGAATCGAGGGCGCTGAGCCCGGGCACGAAGTTGCCACGCATCAGGAGCAGCCCCAGGACGGCGGTGAGTGCCCCGGCGGGGAGTTTCAGCAGTGCCGCGGCGACCGGGATCGGATACGGGGTCGATGTTCCTCTGATCTTCCGCAGGGCTGAGGCCGCCGCGACTCCGGCGGCGACGAGCCCGATCACCTCGATCACCACGTAGTCGCCCCAGGAGGTGACGGCGTCGAAGTTCTCGTCGAGATCATCGAAGGCGGGTGAGTCGTCGCTTCCGGTGGCACAGACCACCCGGTAGGGCACCGGCGACCGGGTGCCGACGGCGTCGATCGACCGGTCCGGGTTGAAGCACATGGGCACTGCCTGCGGCCAGATGGATGTGAGCACGGCCACCGCTGCCGCCAGGAGCAGCAAAAACCCGGCCACGCAGTACACGATGCGCACGAAGCTGGCGGCGCGCAGCCTCTCGCGCAGGGCGACCGACTGGGCGGCTTCGACGGCTTCCGTGAGCCGGACCAGGTCCTCGCCGGCGGTGATGTTCTGAAGTCGCTCAACGGACTTTCTGCGGACGTCACCGGCGGACAGATGGTCGCTGACCACCGCTTTCAGACTGGCCACATAGGGTGACATCTCCTGGGGCGACATGGCGAACGACTTGACCCACAGCAACCGGGCCGCGTTGACGTGGATGTGAGCAGCCGTAATATGCGATCCGAGCGGGGCCCGGTGGTGCTCGTCGAATACGAGCACCTTGTCGGCCGACGCCAACTCCTCGTTTGCCAGCTCAAGCATCGTGCGGGCTTCGTCCGTCAGTGAGGGAAGGCCCATTCTCACCGTCACGAGGGCCCGGAATTTCCGGACGTTCGCACGGGCCTCCTCGGTGAGTTCCCAGGACCGTCGCTCGCGCCACCACTCCCGCAATCGGCCAGGAGTGACCCGATGCGTCCAGTTGCCCTCCATGTCACGCACTCCCTTCACCAGTTGGGCTTTGTGACGTTCCCGTAGGACCAGTTGGAGCCCTTCGACATCTCGAAGTGGAGATGCGGCCCGGTGGAGTTGCCCGTGGTGCCGACCTTGCCGAGCTGCTGCCCCCCGGCCACCTTCTGACCGGCCTTGACCTGGCGCTGCGAGAGATGGCAGTAGGTGTAGACGTGGCCGTTGTCCGCCGCCAGCCCGATCCACTGGCCGTAGGCTCCGCCTCCACCGTTCGACCAGGCGATCGTGCCGCTGCGGACGGCGACCACGGGCGCGCCGGAGCGGGCAGCGAAGTCCTGCCCCGTGTGCCGGCCGACGCCGTCCGGCTTCCACGCGTACGGGCCGCGGGAGAAGAATTCGAATGTGACCTTGTGGCCGGGCACGGGCGATGGCACATGACCTCGGCCGGGACCGCTCCCGCCTGCGGCCGGGGCGCCGGCGCAGTCGACGGTGAAGCCGGCGCTGCGCCCGAGCGCGGTGAGGGAGGTGCAGCCGGGGATGCCGTCGGCGTCGGCTCCCTTGTAGCCCTGCGCACCTTGCTCGGCCCGGTAGGCGGCTGCGGTCTGTTTGCCGAACAGGCCGGTGGCGCCGTCCGGGATGGCATGCCCCCGGGCGATCAGGGCCTTCTGCACGGTGCGCACATCGTCGTTGTCCGCACCGAACCGGACGTTGGACAGGGTCACCATGGCCAAACCCCTTCCTCTCGGTACTGCCTGCCGGTCCGGACCTCGCGGGCGTCAGCAGTCGGCGACGCCCGGAAGCCAGGGGGCCGGGTGGTCGATGAAGATGTTGGAGAGATAGCCGCCGAGGTCGGGGACGTACGACCATGCGTCATTACGGTGACCCGCGGTGTCGACCGTGTCGCCCCTGGTCTGACAGCTCACCTTCACTCGGGTCGGCCCCGACAGCACGGTGACGACCGGAGCGCCGAGACGCGGCTGTGCACGTACGTTGACGCTCGTGCCCCAGGTGACGAAGTCGCCGTCAACGGCAGTGTCGCCCCCGCCGTCCGGCGTTTCGCTCAGAAGGGGCACGTTCCAGCTCTGCGGCTCGTCACAGCGCGGATCGGCCACCACGGACAGATGGAAGTGCGCCTCGTGCGGATTGGCCCCCTCGTACGGCGCCCACTGCCAGTCCCGGTTTGTCGCGATCCGGCGGTTGGCGATGACGTATTTGATCCGCGGATCACGGCTGTCGAGCAGTTGGTCCGCGACCTGTTGGATGTCGAGACCATGGGCCGGGTCATGGGTGAAGTCGCGGGCGGTGACGATCCCGGGTCCGTACCAGGGGTTGTGGTCGCTGTCGCGCGTCTGGTGGGCCGCGTCGCCGATGCCGCCGTCGGCGGCGATACTGCGGCCGGGAAAGCGGGTGTCGAGCTGCTTCCGCAGCGTTTCCAGACTGGTTGCGACTCTCCACGGCATGGTGACCTCCTCATCGGGACAGCTGCACGGATCGCCGTACTCAGTCGACGTGGTAGTTGACGTAGTAGTACGAGTTCTCCTCCTCGGAGTGGGCGAGCTTCGACAGCGTGCCTTGTCCCTGCTCGGCCTCGCTGATGGTGATCGATCCCAGCAGATCGTCGGAACTCGCGTCCCTGTCCCAGAGGAAAATGTCCTGGGAGCCGTCGACCGGCAGAGTGATCCCCACGGGAAAACGATTCCCGGCGCCGGCCTCGACCGTCGTCTCGCCGGACGGCCACACCGCGTGATCCACCCCGGAAGCCGGCACGCTCGTGGCGTAGAGATCATCCGGGGCCTCGTCCAGAGCGTCCTGGATCATCTGGCCGACGTCTCCGATGCCGCTGACATGACGGACGAGTTCGGCACCGGGCAACTGGTAGACGGGCTGGAGAAGGCCGTTGACCACGGAGGCGAGGTCGAAATCCGTAGACGTCGCCGGTCGCAGACATACGACTTCATCAATGGTTGCTGTGGCGGTCATGCCGTCCTCCGAATGATCTGGGTCCGCTTGAAGGTGCGTGCCAAGGGACTCCGCCGGATACCCATGCCCTCTGTTGTGTCTGCGACGCTACGGTCCTGTCGTCACCCCGGCGTCACTCTGCCGTCATCGCCATGCGGGAAGGAGCACCGTCGCGGACGGTTTCAGACGCACGGACCGGTCCTGTGCACGGGAAGCATCCCTGAGAACAGGGGAGTCGGCTCGACGCCCAGCTCCTCCCGCAACAGGCGGCGGAACGCCTCATAGTGGCGGATCGCCTCGTGCAGATTGCCCTCCGCGAGATGCGCCGACACCACCGCCCTGTGCGCACTCTCCCGCAGCGGCTCTCTCCGGACGCTCGCCCAGGCCGCTTCCAGGGCCAGGGCCGTCTGCCCCTGTCGTGTCAGGACGTCGGCCAGCGCGTCGAGCGCGTGGAGCCGCAGCTGACGTACGCGTTCACGCTCGACCAGCACCCAGTCCTCGTCCCAGCCGGGCAGCAGTTCATCGCCCGTGAGATCTCCCAGGTTGGGTTGCTCGTGGACCGACGCCTCGCGTCCCTTGAGAACTCCGAGCGCGGTGCTGGTGAGCTCATGGACATCCACCCGGAGCGCGGGGCTGACCACCAGGGTCTCCCCGCAGCGCCGGACCAGGGCCGGCTCGGTGCGCGGAAGCTTCCACAAGGCGGTGCGCAGGCTGCCCCGGGCGTGTTCCTCGGTGGCCTCGGGCCAGAGGGTGCCGGCGAGGACCGTGCGGCACACCCGGCCGCGAAGCCCCATGAATGCCAGCAGCCGCTGGCCGCTGTGACACAGCTCGACGGGCTCGGCACCGAGTTCCAGCCTGCACTGGCCGAGTAGCCGCAACCGGGGAGGAAGGGGCATCAACATGATCGCCTCGCTCACAGCGCATAGCAGGAGCACCCCATGCAATCCTCAGTCTCAGTCCCTCCTCCCCGCGGTGCAACTCCGTTGCGGTGACCGTGCGGTTGACGGGCAACGACTGACATCAGACCGCCTCGCGCGCCACGTCACCCAGGGCGGATTCGGTACGAGCTGACCTAATGGCCCACGCGCTCGATTCATTGCGACTACTGGCTCGTGCAGCTGATCCCGGGCGGCCATTGAAGGAAAAACAACATACGGCGAGTGGTGAGGAGTTGGGACCAGATCTAGAGTGTCCGTGGGCGGCATCCACCCTTGAATTCCGCTGCGATGAGTGGGACCGCGAGTAGTTGCTCGTTCACCAGTCCAGAGAGGTCCTTCCCGGGGCGGTTGCGCACGGCCGGAAAGACAGTGACTCATTCGTCGCACCCGTGAAACAGGGTTCTCCGTGCGGCCGTCAGCACCCGAAGTGGTGACGCTGCACCCTGCCTGAGCGAAAGGCCGGTGTCGTCCACGATCAGGACCGCACCAGGATCGCCGAGATGAGCCCGGCACATTGCTCACCGCTGACTTGCTGCCACCACACGAGTAGCGCACCCCATTCGTCAGGTGTGCAATGGAACAGGGAACTTTCCGTCAAAGAGTCTTGCAGTCAAGGGATTCCGGGCCGGAAGCACAACTGGATCGCCTCTCTCGACCGAGGAGTCAGCGATGGTACTGCAGCAAATTACCGTCCCGCATGTAGGCACCTACAACTTCGGAGTCGGAGTGGACCGACTCTCCGGAACGGCCATGAACCTTGTGGTGAATCCGACGACCGCGCCGCCGACCGATGCCAGCGGTTCGAGTCAGTCCTTCGAGGTATCCCGTGTCGCCTCGACGCACGACCTGCTGGAGAAGCTGGGAGTCGACGTCAAAGCCTCCTACGGCTGTGCCGCGTTCGGTGCCGGAATCTCCGCGCGCTTCTCCTTCGCCCAGAGCAGTGAGGTGCACTCGGCTTCGCTGTTCATGGCAATCACCGCCACTATCCATCTGGCTGACCTGAGCATCCCTGAGTGCGCTCTGACTGCGCCCGCCGCGGCCATGGTGGACCGACCGGACGTGTTCGTCCAGAGATACGGCGACATGTTCGCCCGATCCTGCCGCCGCGGCGGTCTCTTCGTGGGGCTGATCCGGGTGGAGACGTTCGACGAATCGGAGTCGACCGCCATAGAGGCCGAACTGGGTGGCTCCTACGGGTTCTTCTCGGGTGAGGCCGCGACGAAATTCACGAAGGTCACCCAGGACCACAAGGTGAACGTCTATTGCAAGATGTATTCGGAGGGCGGCCCCGCTCTTCAGCTCACGGATCCGGCGGATCCCGCGGGCCTGCTGAACGCGGCGAACACGTGGATGCAGGCGATGCATGACGACCCCAGCAAGTACTCTCAGCCGTACGAGTGGACGTTGGCGCCCATTTCCATCACCGAGGGCCCGACGCCGCCGAATCCGGAGCAGATCGCCAACGCCCAGGAAATCCTGAAGTTCTGCGCCCAGGAACGCACGGCGCTGCTCGACCAGTACAACCTGCTCAACTGGTGGGTCAAACATCCGGACCGTTACGACTGGGATGGAGCGACCCCTCTGCCCGAGGTGGTAGTGGCCGCGAGCGGGACCCAGAAAGACCTGGACACGGTGGCGGCATGCGCCAGCGAGGCCATCGAACATCCGGCAACGGCGAAGAGGCCGGCCAGTTACGCCGCCGAGAAAGGAACGGTATACCCGGCCGGACTGATGCCCGCCACACCTCCCGAGCCACGTCCCGGGCCCGTCACCGTCTATGACCAGGTGTCGTTCGCCGGTCATTCCCAGACCCTGGCACCCGGCAAGTACGACAACGCCGAGGGCAACATCACCATCGGAAACGACTCGATCCGCTCCCTTCAACTGCCCGCGGGCATGGTGGTGAGGCTGTACGAGCACTTCCACTTTCAAGGTCAGTTCATCGACATCAGGGAGACCACTGCTGACCTGAACCAGTGGGCGGCGAAAGCGAGCTCCCTCGCGATCTACCGGGACGGCGAGGAACCGCCCAGGACCACGGAGGTCATACTGATCCAGTTGCCGAACCTGGACACTTGGGACGGTCCCTTCTGGGTGCTCTCCGCCGCTGACGGCGTGCAGAACGCGCCCACCATGGCTATCCGGTCCGCGCACATCCCCGAGGGAATGGCCCTCACCCTGTTCACGGGGCCCGACTTCACCGGCACAGCTGTTGACTTCACCCAGGACACGGCCGAGCTCGGCGAACATGCTCCGGGTGCCTACTCGTTCGCTGTCTGGGACCGCGTGTCGGGCGAGAGGCCCGTCCTGCCTCCTGCCTGACACCGGCGCCGCCTCCGGCCACCCCGCCGTCATGGCGAATCTGCTCGGCGACGGTTTCGTCAGCCGGCACCAGCCGATGGCGGTACCCACTGGATCACCGAGGACGACTTGCAAAGCCCCGTCCGGCGCCGGGTCGCCGGACGGAGACAAGTCACCGGACGGAGACGGGGAGGCCCCTCGTGCGGGGACGTGGAGCGAGGGCGCCGCGAAGCCTCAGCGGGGGTCGGCGCGGAAGAACGGGACCGCCACCTGATCGATCAGTTCGGCGATGTCCCCATCGGTCCATTCACTCCCGCACACCTTGCTGCGATACATCATCATCGCGGGGATGACGTCGAAGGCCAGCCCGCGCAGCGCGTCGGCGCGCACCTCACCGCGGCCGATCCCCCTGCTCACCACCTCTCTGATGAGAGCGGTCGTCGGCCCGATCACACCGCTGAGGATCACCGACTGGAACCGTTCAGCCGTGTCCGCGTCACATTCGTGAAGGACCGCACGCAGCGCGGAGCCCGACTTGGAGAGCATGGCGTCACGGAGCCCGCAGCACAGCTGGTAGAGGTCCTCACGGATGTTCCCGTAGTCCGGCGCATCGCCGATCGCCGGCAGGGCGCTGCGCAGCGCGTCTGCCACCAGGTCCTCCTTGGAGGGCCATCGCCGGTAGATCGCGGCCTTGCCGGTCTGGGCGCCGGCCGCGACGCCCTCCATCGTCAGCCCGCTCCAGCCGACCGTACTCAGCCGTTCCAGCGCGGCTTCGAGGATCGCGCGTTCCAGCACGGGTCCGCGGCGACGCAGGGACACCACCGGCTGCCGGGCGGCGGCTGCCGATCGCGAAGTAACCATGAGCTTCTCTCCATCGGAACAGGTCGGTACGCCCACGCCGGCCGGCCGGCGCTCGGGACCGGGCGGTCAGTGGCAGAGGGGCGCCGCAACGGATCGGCGCGGGACTGAGCAGGTCCCGGCCGGGACGGTGGATCCGGACGCGGCGCGACAACGAAGGATTCAGTGAACGCTTGCGTTCACTGAAGGGGACTCACTAACGTTGACGCAACAGTGAACGGATCCGTTCACTAATTCACTTGTGGGGGACCCATAGTGACAACCTCTCAGTTAGAAGCACAGAGCGCACCGGGCGCGGCACGACGCCAGGGCCGCCCGGGGATCGCCCTGGCCGTCATCGCCGCCTGTCAGTTGATGGTTGTGCTCGACTCGACGATCGTCAACATCGCCCTCCCGCACATCCAGGATGCGCTCAGCTTCTCGACCACCGATCTCTCCTGGGTCCTCAGCGCCTACACGCTCACCTTCGGCGGTCTGCTGCTGCTCGGCGGCCGGGCCGGGGACATCCTCGGCCGCCGCCGCGTCTTCATGACGGGCATCCTGGTCTTCACGCTGGCCTCGCTGCTGGGCGGATTCGCCCAGGAACCCTGGCAGTTGCTCGCGGCGCGTGCCCTCCAGGGCATCGGCGGTGCCATCGCCTCACCGACCTCGCTGGCACTGATCACGACCACATTCCCGGAGGGCCCCGAGCGCAACCGCGCGTTCGGTGTCTTCGCCGCGGTGTCCGCGGGCGGCGGGGCGATCGGCCTGCTGGCCGGCGGGCTGCTCACCGAATGGCTCGACTGGCGCTGGGTCTTCTTCGTCAACGTGCCGATCGGCGTGCTGATCGCCGTCCTGGCACCGCTGTACATCAACGAGTCCGAGAAGCATCCCGGCCGCTTCGACATCTCGGGTGCACTGACCTCGACCCTCGGCATGGCCTCACTCGTGTACGGGTTCATCCGGGCCTCCGAGGAGGGCTGGCGGGACTCCGTGACCCTGGGGTCGTTCGGCGCCGCGGTGATCCTGCTCGGCTCGTTCGTCCTCATCGAGATGCGTGCCAGGGAGCCGATCACTCCACTGCGGATGTTCGCCGACCGCAACCGTTCCGGAACGTACGTGATCATGCTCAGCCTGGCAGCGGCCATGTTCGGCATGTTCTTCTTCATCGTCCTGTTCGTGCAGAACGTGCTGGCGTACAGCCCCATCGAGTCGGGCCTGGCGTTCCTGCCCGTGACCGTCGCGATCATCGTGGGAGCGGGGCTCTCGCAGCGGTTCCTTCCGGTGCTCGGGCCGAAGCCGTTCATGGTCACGGGCTCGGCGTTCACCGGTGTGGGTCTGGTCTGGCTCACGTTCATCTCCCCCGACAGCTCCTACCTGTCCGGGGTCCTGGGCCCGATGCTCGTGTTCGGCTTCGGCATGGGGCTGAACTTCGTGACCCTCACACTGACGGCGGTCTCCGGAGTCGCCCAGCACGAGGCGGGGGCCGCCTCCAGCCTGCTCAACGCGAGCCAGCAGGTCGGTGGTTCGCTGGGACTCTCCATCCTGGTCACGGTCTTCGGTACGGCGAGCCGCACCGAGGCGGAGAAGCAGGTTCCGCAGTTCCTGGCGCAGGCGTCACCGGAGCAGAAGGCGGAATTCGCCAAGACGCAGGAACTGCCCGGGAGCTGGGGCCACGCGGTGCTCTCCCAGGGCATCTCGACCGCGTTCCTCGCCGCGGTGGCCATGGCAGGCCTCGCCCTGCTGACGGCGCTGCTGGTGATCCGGGTGCGCAAGAGCGATCTGGAGGCGCTGAGCGGAAAGGCGTCGGCGGGAGGACCGGCCGCTTAGCGCGCGGACGGCCGCCTTGCAGAGGCTTGCGGGTGCGGACGAGTCCCCGCGCGACCGGAATCAGCAGCGACGGAAGCAGTACGTACGAACGGAAGCGGGCCGCCCCAGAGGGGACGACCCGCTTCCGGTTCGATGCGTGCTTCGGCGATCAGTACGGATCGTAGGGGTCGTAAGGATCGTCCACGTCGCCGCGTTCGTTCCCGTTCTCCCCCGACCCGAGACCGCGGCAGTCGCTCGTACGGTAGCCGGGGTCCCAGTCGCCGAGGATGTCCCGAGCCTTCGCCTCGCCCCAACTCGTTGCGTACCAGGGCTCGTCCGAGTTCCGCAGCGACCGCTGGATCTCCTCCAGGGCGCAGGAGCGCAGGGGCTCCGGGAGAGTGTCGAGGGCCGGTACCGCATCGGCCGAGAGGCCACGCAGGTACTCGATGTCGATCGAGTGGTGGCGGCTGTAGCGCTCGACGTTCTGTTGCGCGATCAGACCGTCGGGCGAGATGAGTCCGAATGCCAGGACGCCGACGGCCGCGCTCGCCGCGACGGCGCGCGGCAGCAGCTTCGCACCGAAGGCCCCGGCCGCCATGATCAGCACGAGGACCACCCCGAGCCACAGCTCGACCGCTGCCACGGAGATCCGCAGCCTGGTCAGGCCGTACGCATCGACGTAAAGGTCCATGCGTCGCAACGCGGAGGCGACGACGACGAGCGTGAGCAGACACAGCGTGCCGAGTACGCCGCGTACGAGCGTACGGTCGCGTGCTCCGCCGCGCGGCGCCCAGCGGAGCGCGAGCGCGATGACCAGCAGGGTGAGCAGCGTGGCCCAGAGCAGCTGCCAGAATCCCTGGCGGGCGTACTGGGAGTAGCTGAGATCGGTCTCGGCCATCACCTTGTCGTACCCGCCGAGCAGCACCGTGAGCTGAATGGCGAGGAAGGCGGCGAACAGCAGGTTCAGCACGACCAGCGGCAGCGCCCATTCCAGTCGCCCACGCGCCTTGCCCGGGCGGACCGTCAGTCCGTCCCAGCGCACGGGGGCGGCGGCGGTGTACGCGGCGGCGAGCGCGCCGACGAGACCGAGCACGCCGAGGAAGAACCGCCACGGACTGTCACCGACGGACACATCGGGCATCAGGCTGCCGAGTACGTCGGCGAACGCTGCGTCGGCGCTCGCGAAGAGCGCCCCGAACACGATGAGCAGGATGACTGCCACGACCGTGGACCGGAAGGCCACACCCCAACGGCCCCGGGAGCCCGCCATCCGGTCGCGTACACCGCGGGCGCCCCAGCCCAGCGACTCGGCGACGGAGGTGAGCAGGCCCAGCGAACCGAGGAACATCCCGAGCCAGCTGCGGCTGCCGTGCAGCGCGAGAGACCCGAGCGCGAAGGCGGAAACGATGGCGAGGAAGCTCGGCCAGCCGGCGTCGCGGAGTGCCGGAACGGCGAGCAGGGCCAGCCCGCCGACCGCCCAGACGGCGGTCCAGGGACGCAGCCGGCGGGCCGCGGAACGGGCGGCGAAGTAGGCCGCGAGTGCTGCGGGGACCGTCACGAGCAGCAGGTTCAGGCCGATGCCGTCGCCGAGCAGCAGGGCGCTGAGCAGTCCGGTCGCGAGTACGGCCCATAGCGTTGCACCCGGGATGGTTCCCGGCTTGACCGGGCGCAGCCGCGAGAGATCCGAAGGTGTCCGCTGGGGCTGCCCCCACGGGTTGGGCTGCGGGGGCCGCGCCTGCTGCGCGTAGGCCGGAACCTTAGGCGGCTGCGGTCCGGTGTCGCGCGGCTGCGGGACCGCGGTCGTCCCGGGCCCCTGAACGTGACCCTGCGGCTGGGCGTCGGCGGGCGGGCTCGCCGTACCGGACGGCGATGCCCCGGCGGCGTTCTCCGGCCGGGACGTACCGGCCCGCTCGGTCGACGCCTCCGGCGCCCGGGCTCCTCCGGATGCCGGAGCCTCCCCGGATGCCGGAGCCTCTGCGGGCTCCGGCGCCGGCTCGAAGGCTCCCGGCGGCTCCGCCGCGCCGGGTGTCCCCGGCGCACGCTCCGGCCGGGATGATTCTGACGTGTGATCTGACACGGGACCCCTCCCCACCGAGGTCCGCTCACGCGGCCCTGGGCAGCGCGGCCCCCGGCGTCTCAGTCGGTGCACACCCGTCGTGATGATCATCGAGGGCGGCGTGGCCGAAAGAGTAAACCCGCCGCGACGGCCGTCAGCCGTACGGGGCAACGCTGTGGCAGTTCCGTGACAGTCGGGCGCCGGAGGCGGTCTACCCCGTCATCCAGTCGGGCAGCTCTTCCGTCTGCGCCGTCCACTCCGCCGGTGGTTCGCCCGCCGTGCCCGCCGCGACCACCCCTCCGACGATCGCGCACGTCGTGTCGACGTCACCGCCGGCCTGTGCGGTCACCCAGAAGGCCTGCTCGAAATCGCCGAGACTGCGCGCCGCGGACCAGAGAGCGAAGGGGACGGTGTCGTGCGCGCTCGTACGGCGCCCGTTGCCGAGAACCGCGGCGACCGTGCCCGCGTCCTTGTAGTCCAGCATGTCGCGGGCCCTGCGCAGTCCGGCGCCGACCGCACTGCGCGGCACGAGCGCGATCACGCCGTCCAGGAGGTCCGCCGGCGTCGGCGGACCGGTGGGCGAGGCCGCGAGTGAGGCGGCCGCAGCGACCGCCATCGCTCCGACGACGGCTTCCCGGTGCTGGTGCGTGGTGTACGAGGAGATCTCGGCCTGGTGCGTGGCCTGCTCGGGGTCGTCCGCGTACCAGGCACCGAGCGGTGCGATGCGCATCGACGAGCCGTTGCCCCACGAACCCTGGCCCTGGAAGAGCGAGGAGGCCAGCTCACGCCAGTCCCCGCCCTCCCGGACCAGCCTGAGCAGACGGTTCACGGCGGGGCCGTATCCCCGGTCGAAGTCGTGGTGCACCGCGAAGGAGCGGGCGAGTGCGTCCTGGTCGATACGGCCGTGCTTCCGCAGCACGGCCAGGACCGAGGCGGCCATCTCGGTGTCGTCGGTCCACTGCCAGGGCCCGGGGGGCAGGGCCCGGTCCTTCAGGAGCGGATAGTTGGCGGGCACAAAGAACTGGGAGCCCAGGGCGTCTCCCACGGAGAGGCCACGCAGGCTGGCAAGGGCGCGTTCGAAGCGCTGGTCGGAAGCGGATTCGGTCATCGCTTCCACTCTATCCGGTGATGCCGTACGGCTCAGGAGTGCGCCAGCGCTCGAACGGCCTGTCCAGCGTGTAGCGGCCGTCCTTGCCCAGTACCAGCGACCGGGTTTCTCCGTTGCACGGGTTGGAGAGCGATTCGAATTCGGCCACGGACCAGTGGAACCAGCGCATGCAGAAGAGCCGCATGGTCAGCCCGTGCGTGACCAGCAGGACGTTCTGCGGGTGGTCGGGATCCTCGAAGCTCCGGTACAGGCTCTCCAGGAAGGCACCCACCCGGTCGTACACGTCCGCACCGGACTCGCCCTGCGCGAAGCGGTAGAAGAAGTGCCCGTAGGCGTCCCGGTACGCCTTCTGGAGGCGCACGTCGTCCCGGTCCTGCCAGTTCCCCCAGTCCTGCTCGCGCAGCCGGGGCTCCTCACGCACCCGGACGCGTTCGAGATCCAGGCCGAAGGAGCTGAACGTCTCGTGCGTACGGCGGTAGGGCGAGACATACACGCTCACACGCTCACCGTCGAACAGCTCGCGCAGCCGCGCCCCCGTCTCGCGGGACTGCCGCAGGCCGGCCGGGGTGAGCCTCAGTGCGTGGTCGGGCTCGCGCTCGTACACGGTGTCGTCGGCGTTGCCCTCGGACTCGCCGTGCCTGACGAGGACAATGCGTTGCGGTCTTGCCATGTACCGACCCTAGATCGAGTCGAGGGCGTTCGAGCAATTGTCCGGAACCCGATGGTGCATGTCGCCGGTGAAACCTCGGCCGCCCCGGCCGGTCACACCGTCCATGCCGGTTCGAGCTGGACGACGTCGCCGGCGAGCGAGGCCACGTCGTCCTCGGTCTGCGCCCGCTGCGAGAGCCGTTCGACACTCGCCGGCCGGTACTTGCCCCGCTCGGCGCTCGACTGCCACATCGACAGGACCAGGAACTCGTGCCCGGGCGCCTCACCGAACACGCCTCGCAGCATCCCGGGCGATCCGGCCATCGCCGGATTCCAGACCCGCTGCTGCATCAGCGCGAAGTGCTCGACACGGTCCTCGTGCACCCTGCTGTGCGCCACCCTGACCACATCCGCGTCCGTGAAGTGCGGTTCGAAGCCGGTCTTCACATCGAAGCGGTACTCGAACAACTTGACCTGGATGTCGCTGCACGTACCGGCCTGCGCAGCGGCCAGGGCGTCGTGCCCGCGCGCCATGAACGAGTCGTAGAAGACCCTGTTCTCCCAGAACGCGAAGACATGGGCCACCTCCGGCCGGCTGCGGCTCCAGCCACCGCCCTGCCCCCTGAACCCCTGCTCACCCAGCAGCCCCGCCCACTTCCGCTGCCCCCGCTCGAAACCGCGACGGTCCCCCACACTGCAGCGAATCCACTTGACCAGCACCGCATCATCGTACGGGTGATGGACGTGGCGTGGGTCACGCTCCGACGGAGTGCATCAGAACCGGTCACGGGTGATCGCACAATGATCGCCATGACCTCGCTGCACACCAATCCGCTGTTCGACCGCCTGGATTCGGCGGAACGGATCCTCGTCGCCGGTGCGGGCGGGGGCTTCGACATCTATGCCGGGCTCCCCCTCGCGCTCTCCTTGATCCACCGGGACAAGCAGGTGCAGTTCGCCAATCTGTCCTTCAGCGCGCTCGAAGGGCTCCCCCTCGACTCCTGGCTCGCACCCGGCCTCGCCGTCATCACCCCCGAGACGTCGCTCCACCAGTCGTACTTCCCGGAACGGACCCTCGCGCAGTGGCTCGCTCTGCACGGCTACCCGGGCCGCGTCCACGCCCTGGCCCGTACGGGCGTCCAGCCGCTCCGCGACGCCTATCGTGCGCTGATCGAGCAGTACGGCATCGACGCCGTCGTTCTCGTCGACGGCGGTACGGACATTCTGATGCGGGGCGACGAATCCGGCCTGGGCACCCCGGAGGAGGATCTGACCAGTGTCGCGGCACTCGCCGCGATCGAGGGACCGGACCGCCTGGTCGTCTCCATCGGCTTCGGCGTCGACGCCTACCACGGCGTGAGCCACGGCCTCGTCCTGGAGAACATCGCCGCGCTCGATCGCGACGGCGCGTATCTGGGAGCGTTCTCCGTGCCTCGCACGACCCGCGAGGGCGCTCTGTTCGTCGACGCGGTGGCCCACGCCCAGGAGCACACTCCTGATCATCCGAGCATCGTCAACGGATCCATCGCCGCGGCGGTCCGGGGAGAGTTCGGGGATGTCCGGTTCACCTCGCGCACCAGCGACAGCGAACTCTTCATCAATCCGCTGATGTCGCTGTACTTCGCCTTCGAGCTGGAGGGGATCGCCCGCAACTGCCTCTATCTGGACCGCATCGAGCACACCCACCTCATACGTCAGGTCAGCAGCGCGATCGAGGCGTTCCGGGACGGGGTGCGCCAACGCCCACCACGTCGGATCCCGCATTGAGACACCTGGCCCCGCGGTGGCCCGATTACGCCCCTCGTCCCCAAGCCGGTTGGTTCCACGGGCCGTTACGGACACGATCGGGTGATAGAACCGGACCGACGGCCCCGCGCGAAGGAGCGAAGTCCGATGAGCACTCCCAACAAGGACATCGAGAAGATCGAGGTCAGGGTCAAGTGGGATCCCAGCCCTCACGGCGAGCCCCCCAACGACCTCGACATCATCGCGGCGACCTACCCGGCCGAGGAGCCGTACGGCAGCCCCGGGTATCTCGTGCACTTCGACAGCCGCGCGCCCGACGGCACCATCACGCTCAATCGCGACAGCAGGACCGGCCAGGGCCTGGGGTACGACGAGGTCATGACGCTGGAGCTGGACAGGCTCTCGGAGACGTACTCCCGGGTCGTCGTCGGTGTCGCCATTCAGCAGCGCGACGGCCACAAGCCGTTCGGGTCGATAGAGAACACCGCCGTACAGATCCGTGAGGGGTACACCGTCCTCTCCGAGGACGACTTCTCGGCGGTCGGTGCGGCGACCGCGGCCGTCGTCGCCGAGTTCGTGCGGGACTCCTCCGGGGTCTGGAACTTCCACGACACGGTGCGGGGATTCGACGGGGACGCCGACTCGTTCGCCGCGGCCATGGGAAGCCGTCCGCCCGGAGCGTGACGCACCGGCCGGACAGCCGAAGGGGGCGGGCAGGAACTCCATGATCGGAGTCCTGCCCGCCCCCTTCGGCAAGGCCGTCGCCCCTCTCGGGGCACCCGGTCCGGTCAGCTGCAGCCGCTGGTGGAGCCGCAGCCCTCGCAGATGTAGCAGGAACCGGCGCGCTGCATCTTCGTACCGCAGGAGAAGCAGAGCGGGGCGTCGGCGCTGATGCCGAGCTGCATCTCGACGAGCTCGGCCGAGGTGTGAGCCGTCTTCGGTTCGGCCTTCTCGGCCGCCTGGACGGGGGCGACCGCCTTCAGCGGCTCCGTCCGCACGGGAGCGGACTGGGCCAGGCTCTCGGCCTCCAGCTGCTCCTCCTCGAACGACGGCTCGTAGGAGCCGGTGTCGAGGTGGCGCTGACGCTCGTCGGCGGAGTGGATGCCGAGGGCCGAGCGGGTCTCGAAGGGCAGGAAGTCCAGCGCCAGGCGGCGGAAGATGTAGTCGACGATCGACTGCGCCATCCGCACGTCCGGGTCGTCCGTCATGCCGGCCGGCTCGAAGCGCATGTTGGTGAACTTCGAGACGTACGTCTCCAGCGGAACGCCGTACTGCAGACCCACCGAGACGGCGATGGAGAAGGCGTCCATCATGCCCGCGAGGGTCGAGCCCTGCTTGGACATCTTCAGGAAGACCTCGCCGAGACCGTCGTCCGGGTAGGAGTTGGCGGTCATGTAACCCTCGGCGCCGCCCACCGTGAAGGAGGTGGTGATACCGGGACGGCCCTTGGGCAGACGCTTGCGGACCGGGCGGTACTCGACGACCTTCTCGACCGCGGTACGGATGGTGTCCTCGGCCTTGGCGGTGACCGCCTCCTTCTCCTTCTCCTTGGTCTTCGCGGAGAGGGGCTGGCCGACCTTGCAGTTGTCGCGGTAGATCGCGAGCGCCTTGACGCCCATCTTCCACGCCTCGAAGTAGACCTCTTCGACGTCCTCGACGGTGGCCGTCTCCGGCAGGTTCACCGTCTTGGAGAGCGCGCCGGAGATCCACGGCTGGATGGCCGCCATCATGCGGACGTGGCCCATCGCGGAGATGGAACGCTCGCCCATCGCGCAGTCGAAGACCTCGTAGTGCTCGGTCTTCAGGCCGGGGGCGTCGATCACGTTGCCGTTCTCGGCGATGTGGGCGACGACCGCCTCGATCTGCTCCTCCTGGTAGCCCAGGCGGCGCAGGGCCTGCGGGACGGTGCCGTTGACGATCTGCATCGAGCCGCCGCCGACCAGCTTCTTGAACTTGACCAGGGCGAGGTCGGGCTCAAGACCGGTGGTGTCGCAGGACATCGCGAGACCGATGGTGCCGGTGGGCGCGATGACCGAGGCCTGCGCGTTACGGAAACCGTTCTTCGCGCCGAGGCGGATGACGTCCTGCCAGGCCTCCGTCGCGGCGGCCCAGATCGTGCTGTCCAGGTCGTCGGCGTGCACGGCCACGGCGTTGGCGTCGGCGTGCTGCTTCATGACGCGCTGGTGCGGCTCGGCGTTGCGGGCGTAGCCGTCGTACGGGCCGACGACGGCGGCCAGCTCGGCGGAGCGCCTGTACGAGGTGCCGGTCATCAGCGAGGTGATGGCGCCGGCGAGCGCGCGGCCACCGTCACTGTCGTACGCGTGGCCGGTCGCCATCAGCAGGGCGCCGAGGTTGGCGTAACCGATGCCCAGCTGGCGGAAGGCGCGGGTGTTCTCGCCGATCTTCTCGGTCGGGAAGTCGGCGAAGCAGATGGAGATGTCCATCGCGGTGATGACCAGCTCGACGACCTTGGCGAAGCGCTCGGACTCGAAGGACTGCTTGCCCTTGCCGTCGTCCTTGAGGAACTTCATCAGGTTCAGCGAGGCGAGGTTGCACGAGGTGTTGTCCAGGTGCATGTACTCGCTGCACGGGTTCGAGCCGTTGATCCGGCCGGACTCCGGGCAGGTGTGCCAGGCGTTGATGGTGTCGTCGTACTGGATACCCGGGTCGGCACAGGCCCAGGCCGCCTCGGCCATCTTGCGGAAGAGGGACTTGGCCTCGACCTCTTCGATGACGTCGCCGGTCATCCGGGCACGCAGCCCGAACTTCCCGCCGGACTCGACGGCTTTCATGAACTCGTCGTTCACGCGGACCGAGTTGTTGGCGTTCTGGTACTGGACGGACGTGATGTCGTCGCCGCCCAGGTCCATGTCGAAGCCCGCGTCACGCAGGGCGCGGATCTTCTCCTCCTCCTTCACCTTGGTCTCGATGAAGTTCTCGATGTCGGGGTGGTCGACGTCGAGAATGACCATCTTGGCCGCACGGCGGGTGGCGCCACCGGACTTGATCGTTCCGGCGGACGCGTCGGCGCCACGCATGAAGGAGACCGGTCCGGAGGCGTTTCCGCCGGAGGAGAGGAGCTCCTTGGAGGAGCGGATACGGGAGAGGTTCAGGCCGGCACCGGAGCCGCCCTTGAAGATCATCCCCTCTTCCTTGTACCAGTCGAGGATCGACTCCATGGAGTCGTCGACAGCCAGGATGAAGCAGGCGGAGACCTGCTGCGGCTGGGGAGTGCCGACGTTGAACCAGACCGGCGAGTTGAAGCTGAAGATCTGGTGCAGGAGGGCGTACGCCAGCTCGTGCTCGAAGATCTCGGCGTCCGCGGGAGAGGCGAAGTAGCTGTAGTCCTCGCCGGCCTTCCGGTACGTCTTCACGATCCGGTCGATCAGCTGTCGCAGACCGGTCTCGCGCTGGGGGGTGCCGACAGCCCCGCGGAAGTACTTGCTGGTGACGATGTTGACCGCGTTCACCGACCAGAAGTCGGGGAACTCGACGCCACGCTGCTCGAAGTTGATCGAGCCGTCGCGCCAGTTGGTCATGACGACGTCACGGCGCTCCCACGCCACCTCGTCGTACGGATGCACGCCGGGGGTGGTGTGGATGCGCTCGATACGCAGGCCCTGCTTGGTCGCAGTCGACTTGGTCCCCTTGGTGCGGGAACCTCGTGCCGGGCCGCTCGCCGTCTCTGTCATGCCGCCTCCCATATGTGGGCAAAAACGCCCTGAAGTGCCGAGAACTTCCCCGGGCACAGTGTGTGTCTGACACTCCGGACGCCGCGTACACCGTCCGGAGCAGGTCTTGGTGCCGGCCCGCAGCCGATCTTGGGATCAGCGGGGCCGACGAGTGCCGCTCAGTCGGCGGCGACGGCGGGAACGGGGACCTCAAGGGTCTCGCCGGTCCCGCATCCTTGTACGGGAGGCCGCCGCTCGCGGAGTTCCACGATGGCGGCCTCGAAGTCTTCGAGGCTGTCGAACGCCCGGTAGACGGACGCGAACCGCAGGTACGCGACGAGGTCGAGTTCCTGCAGGGGGCCGAGGATGGCCAGACCCACGTCGTGAGTGGTCAGCTCGGCGCTGCCGGTGGCACGCACCGCCTCCTCGACCCGCTGGCCGAGTTTGGCGAGGGCGTCCTCGGTGACCGGCCGCCCCTGACACGCCTTGCGCACGCCGGAGATGACCTTGGTACGGCTGAAGGGCTCGGTGACACCGCTGCGCTTGACCACCATGAGCGAGCAGGTCTCCACCGTCGTGAAACGGCGGGAGCAGTCGGGGCACTGGCGACGCCTGCGGATCGAGGTCCCGTCGTCGGTGGTGCGACTGTCGACGACCCGGCTGTCGGGGTGCCTGCAGAAGGGGCAGTGCATGGCTCCCAACCCTCCTTCACAGCACGACTGAATAGCCTCTTCAGGCCCGGTGAGGGGCCTTCGAAGCGGTCTCAAGCATAGGCGATGACCACACCCCCGATCGACGGGGACCACAACTTCTGGGTGGCTGTAGCAATCCAACCACTAGATCTTGGGTTTGGCCGCGCATTTGGCCCTAGCGCGTGTCGCGCGCTCCGGGCGGCCGGAAGGCAGCGTACGGCCGACCACGAGGGTACGGGAAGCGGGCGGCGCCCCCGAGTGCGGGGGCGGCCGCCCCGGGGTCGCGCGGACGACCGGACGGCGCACGCAAGGCGACCCCGCGCACCGGCGCCGCGGGCACGGACGCTACCGTAATGGTCCGAAATGCCGCTCGGTTCGCGCGCGAGGCGAGAGCCCGGCCCGGCGACGGAATACCCCTCCCGGCGTCGCTCATACACCCGGCGCTGAGCACTCAACAGACTTTTATTCGTTTTTCACTCGAACGTGTGTTTGGCGCAACCTTTCGAAAGCTACTACCGTTGTCCAGCTAGGGAGACCATTCGAGAGGGGCCGACGTGACCACCACCGCAGACAGTGCCATCATCACTGCCCAGGACCGCTCCCAGAGCCGACTCGAGCCGGTGCATGCCATGAATGACTCAGTCACGAACACGGAGGGGCCGGAGCCCGCGCGTCCAGCGCGCTCGCTTCCCGGACGACCTCCTGGAATCCGGGCGGACAGCTCGGGGCTCACGGACCGGCAGCGGCGAGTGATCGAGGTCATCCGGGACTCCGTACAGCGGCGGGGATACCCCCCGTCGATGCGGGAGATCGGTCAGGCGGTGGGCCTTTCCAGCACGTCCTCCGTCGCACATCAGCTGATGGCCCTGGAGCGCAAGGGCTTCCTGCGCCGCGACCCCCATCGCCCGCGGGCGTACGAGGTGCGCGGCTCGGACCAGCCCAGCACACAGCCCACGGACACCACCGGCAAGCCCGCGGCGTCGTACGTGCCGCTGGTCGGCCGGATCGCCGCCGGTGGTCCGATCCTCGCCGAGGAATCGGTCGAGGACGTGTTCCCCCTCCCCCGCCAGTTGGTCGGGGACGGAGAGCTCTTCGTGCTGAAGGTCGTCGGTGACTCGATGATCGAAGCGGCGATCTGTGATGGGGACTGGGTCACCGTGCGACGCCAGCCCGTGGCGGAGAACGGCGACATCGTGGCCGCGATGCTGGACGGCGAGGCCACGGTCAAGCGCTTCAAGCGCGAGGACGGCCACGTGTGGCTGCTCCCGCACAACTCCGCGTACCAGCCGATCCCCGGTGACGAGGCGACGATCCTCGGCAAGGTCGTGGCGGTGCTCCGGCGGGTGTGAAGCACCGCTCGGTCCGACGCACAGGGCCCCTGGTATCCCCGGTACGGATACCAGGGGCCCTGCCGTTTCCCGGAGGCCTGCTCGGGACTACTTCGCGTCGGCCTTGGCCGCCGCGTCGATCGCGGCGAGCGAGCGGCGTGCCTGGTTCGGGTCGGTCGTGTACCAGAAGTCGGGGAGCGAGGCGCGCAGATAGCTGCCGTACCGGGCATTGGCCAGGCGCGGGTCGAGCACGGCGACGACGCCCTTGTCCCCGGTGGCGCGGACGAGACGGCCGGCTCCCTGGGCCATCAGCAGGGCCGCGTGCGTGGCGGCCACGGCCATGAAGCCGTTGCCCCCGGCCTCCTCGACCGCCTTCTGGCGTGCGCTCATCAATGGATCGTCGGGCCGCGGGAACGGAATCCGGTCCATGATCACCAGTTGGCAGCTCGCGCCCGGAACGTCGACACCCTGCCAGAGCGAAAGCGTGCCGAAGAGACAGGTCTCCGGGTCGGCCGAGAAATTCTTGATCAGTTCCCCCAGGGTCTCCTCGCCCTGGAGCAGGATCGGCTTCTCCAGCCGGCCCCGCAGCTCCTCGGCGGCGGCCTGGGCCGCCCGCATGGAGGAGAACAGTCCGAGCGTGCGCCCGCCCGCGGCCTCCACCAGCTCGGCGAGCTCGTCCAGCATGTCGGTGCGGGAGCCCTCCCGGCCGGGGGTCGCCAGATGCCGGGCGACGTACAGGATCCCCTGCTTCGGGTAGTCGAAGGGCGAGCCGACGTCGAGGCCCTTCCACTGCGGGACGTCATCGCCCGCGGTGCCCTCCGGGGAGAGCCCGAGGGAGGCCCCCACTCCGTTGAAGTCCCCCCCGAGCTTGAGCGTCGCCGAAGTGAGGACCACGGAGCGGTCGGCGAAGAGCTTCTCGCGCAGCAGCCCGGAGACCGAGAGCGGGGCGACCCGCACGGAGGCGCCGAAGCGGTCGTGGCGCTCGTACCAGACGACGTCGTACTCGGAGCCCTGCGTGATGCGCTCGGCGACGCCGTGGATGGCCTCGATCGAGGCCATCGCCTGCTTACGGACCGCGTCCTCGTCCTGGACGGACTTGTCGCGGGTGGAGCCGAGTGCGCTGATCACCGTACGGGCGGCGTCGCGCAGCGCCATCAGCGCGTAGCCGAGGTCCTCCGGGACCTCCTCCAGCCGGCCCGGTGGCGCCAGCTCCATCACCCGCTCGAACCCCTCCGACGCGGTCTGCAGGGCGTCGGCGGCCTTCTCGTTGACCAGCTTCGCCGCGCGGCGCACCGCACGGTTGACCTGGCCGGGAGTGAGCTCGCCGGTGGCCACTCCGGTGACCCGGGAGACCAGCTCGTGCGCCTCGTCGACGATGAGTACCTCGTGCTGCGGGAGCACCGGGGCGCCCTCGATGGCGTCGATGGCCAGGAGTGCGTGGTTCGTCACCACCACGTCGGCGAGCTTTGCGCGCTCCCGGGCCTGCTCGGCGAAGCACTCGGCCCCGTACGCGCATTTGGTGGCGCCCAGGCACTCCCGGGAGGAGACGGAGATCTGTGCCCAGGCCCGGTCCGAGACACCGGGGGTGAGGTCGTCCCGGTCGCCCGTCTCCGTCTCGTCCGCCCAGTCCCGCATGCGCAGCAGATCCTGGCCGAGCTTGCTCGACGGAGCGGCCGCCTCGAACTGGTCGAAGAGCCCCTCTTCCTCCTCCTGCGGCACACCTTCGTGGAGGCGGTGCAGACAGAGGTAGTTCGACCGGCCCTTGAGCATGGCGAACTGCGGGCGGCGGCGCAGCAGCGGATGCAGGGAGTCGACCGTACGCGGAAGGTCGCGCTCCACGAGCTGGCGCTGGAGGGCCAGGGTCGCCGTGGCCACCACGACGCGCTCGCCGTGCGCCAGGGCGGGCACCAGATAGCCGAGCGATTTGCCCGTGCCGGTGCCCGCCTGGACGAGCAGGTGGGAGTGGTCGTCTACCGCCTCGGCGACGGCGTCGGCCATGGCGGCCTGGCCGGGGCGCTCCGCACCGCCGATGGCGGTCACGGCGGCGTGCAGGAGCTCGGGGAGAGATGGCTTCGTCATAGCCCGACCAGCCTACGGGGCGCCGCTGACAACGACGGTCACACCCGGACTCAGGCGGAGGCGTGGAGCGGATTGGCCACTGTGCCGTGGACCGCCGCGTGCGGGCGTTCGGGCCGGTCGCGATAGCCGTCCAGGTGCAGACGGTTGCGGTTCAGACAGAGACGTTCGATGCGGGGCGTCAGCATGTCGAACATCTCGAACCGCTCCTTCAGCTCCGGGAACCGGGCGTGGTGGCGCAGGATCTCCGCCCGGACGAGTGACCAGAATTCACCCTCGGGGACCCCGAGCTGTTCCTCGCAGAGCGGGGACAGGAAGCGGAAGACTCCGGTGAAGAGACCGGAGTGGATGAACTGGGTGAGGAAGGCGGGTTCCTCCGTGAGCAGGACGCTCCGCACGTCCTGCGGCATCGTGTCGTGCTCGGGCAGCGGGCGGGCGCTGACGTTCACGTCGTCGACGAAGTCCTTGATCGCCAGGCGTACCGGGACGTCCTGGTCGTCGAAGACGACGATGGCGTTCTCGCCGTGCGGCGAGAAGACGGTGCCGTAGCGGTACAGGAAGTGCAGCAGCGGCGGGAGCAGGGCGGCGAAGAGCCGCGTGAGCCAGGCGGTGGGCGTCAGACCCGAGCGGGCGACCAGTTCGGCGGTGAAGGCGCGGCCCTGCGGATCGGTGTGCAGGAGCGAGGCGAGGGTGCGGGCCCGCTCGCCGGGCGCGAGGCGCGGCAGAAGGGGCTCGCGCCAGATCGCGCCGAGGATCTCCTTGAACTGGTACGGGGTCTCCGGCAGGTGGTCGTAGAGCGGATGCTCGACCGTGACCGAGGCGACCTCGCCGAGGAGGATGACGCCGCAGGTGTCCCGCAGGAACGGGTCGTCGTCGCGCATCCTCTGCACCCAGCCGGTGACGGCGGGCGCGGCGAGGGTGCGTTCGGTCGGCAGGCCACGCCAGACCAGCGTGTTGAGGATGGACAGCGGGAGCTTGACCGTGTGCCGGTCGGGCCGTGCCAGGTTGGCGAAGGTGCGGATGGACTGCTGCGGCAGCCGCAGGTCCGGGTCGGCGTGCAGGGGGACGATGTCGTCTGCGGCGATGGCCGGGGCGAACAGGGGCACGATCCACTCGTCCCACTGCCAGGGGTGGACGGGCAGGCAGTAGTAGCCGTCCGGGTCGAGGCCCCGGCCGCGCAGAGTGGCGGCGAAGGAGGCGCGGACCGAGGGGTCCAGTTCCTGGGCGTAGAGCCGGCCGGCGTCGGCGAGCGCACCCACACCCCGGTAGGCGGCGATCCGGGAGGACACCGCGATCCACGGCAGCGTGACCGGTGTGCGGGCCTCCGGGGTGAAGCGGGCCGCGTCGGTGGCGGAGAAGCCGAGCCTCCCCTTGTTGGCGACGATCCAGGGGTGCCCCGTCTGGTGGCCCTCGAGTTCGGCGTAGTCGAGGTCGGCCAGTTCGGCGGCGGTGAGCGCGCCGTGATCGAGGCGGGCGTCGGCGGTGAGCGTGGCGGTGAGCTCGCGGACGAGATGGCCGAGGGTGGCACCGTCCAGTCCGAGAAGGCGGCGGGCCCGGGCGAGGAACAGCAGCGGATCACGGAAGGGGACGCTGCCGGCGACCCGGTCCGGTGCCGGCGCCGCTGTCCCCGCCCCGCTGCCGGTCACGACGGCCGCGTCGGCCTCCGTCACCGCGCTGCTCGTATCGCGGGCAGTCGCATCCGTCGCCCCGCTGCCTGTCTCACGGGCGGTCGCACGCACATGCGCCGCCGCGCTGTCCGCGTCACGGGCGACGGCATCGGCCTCCGTCGCCGCGCTGCTCGCCTCGCGGATCGAGTCGGGGGCGACACGCCAGCTGCCGTAGACCCCACGCCGGGCGGTGAAGCTCAGGCTGCCGCCGTCGTCGAGCACGAGGATGTACGTATCACCCCCGGCGGATCGCGGAACGGGCTGAACCACTTCCTCGTAGGCGAATTCGCCGAGCATCTTGGCGAGCAGCCGGGCAGCGGCCCGGTCCCAGACCGCGCGGTTCAGTTCCGGGGTGCTGAGCAGCGCGGGCGACTGGGTTGCCTCACTGCTCGCGGGATATTTCGGCACGGGGACTCCTCGGGAGGGAACCGACGGGGTTCGAGCGGCGGGGGCAGGACAGCGGATCGTTCACAGCTGGGCACGGTGGGTTCGGTCGCGGACCATCAGCGCGGCCCGCTTCTCCGGGAGTTCGACCTCGGCGGAGTAGCGGAATCCGGCGCTCAGGAAGGCGGAGACGGATGGGGTGTTACGGAGGTCGGGCTCGGCGACGACGCGCGTACACCGAGGGCGGCTGTCGAGGACGAGGTCGGCGACGGCCCGGAGCAGGGTGGTGCCGATCCCATGACCCCGCTGCTCCACTTCGCCGATGAGGAGGTGGATCCCGGTGTCGTGCGGCCGTAGCCGGCAGTGACGGGCCAGGGGGTCGAGGTCGGCCCGGTAGATCTCCCAGTAGCTCATCGGGACGCCGGAGAGCACGCCCAGGCAGGGGATGCTGCGCCCGTCGCCGTCGAGCTGGGGCGTCAGGTGCCCGGCGGTGACGGTCTCGGCTCCGGCGAGCTCCCAGAAGGCCGCGACGGCGGGGTCGTTCATCCAGCGACTGATCACCGTGAGGTCGCGCTCCAGCCGCACGGGGACGAGCTGGAACACCCCGGCCCGGGTCGTGACGGGCTTCCACTCCGCCGGCCGGTCGAGCAGACCGGAGTCCTCCGGTCCGTACCCGTGCACGGGGGCCTCCTCCGCCAGGAGCGCGAGCAGTTCGGCGGTGAGCCGCAGATCCAGCGTGTCCTCGGCGTCCGGCCCGGCCCGGGAAGCAGGGCCGGGCCCGGGGCCGGTGGGCGCATCGGCGGGAGGCACGGTGACGCTCTCCTCTCTCGTCGGTCGGCGTCCCGGCCGGGACAGGCTCGACGGTTGGCGTCCCGGCTGGGACGGGGTGGGTTCCTCAGCCGCACAGGGGGTTGGTGATGGTGACGTAGACGGACTGGGTGTCCACCGGCCCGACGAGTTCGTCGAGGCCGCGCAGCCGCGTCAGCATGTTGGCCTTGCAGCGCAGGCGGGGGGCTTCCAGCAGCTGCGCCGGGAGCGGGGATCCCAGTGCGGTGGCCGATCCCAGGAACCGCCGGAAGGCGGCGAGGAGCACCTGTTCGTCGGCGAGCTGCTGGGCGCCGAACGCCCCGATCAGTCCGAACACGTTGTTGATGCCGAGGTAGTACGCGAAGCGTTCGTCGGTGACGGCGTCGGAGACGAAGGTGTCGCTGACCGATCCGATGCCGGGGAGCCTGCGGTCGAGAGCGGCGCGGTGGGACTCACGGAAGTAGTAGCCCTGATTGTCGCGGTAGCGGCCGCCGACCGGCCAGCCCTCGGCGTCGAGCAGGACCAGGGTGTTCTGCTGATGGGCTTCGAGGGCGACCCCCGCGTTGCCGTCGAGCCAGAGGATGGGCTGCACCACACGGTCCAGATAGCGCAGGAACCACTCGGCCGCGACGGCGGTCGTGGTCCGGCCGGTGGCAGCACCGAGGCGGCGGACGATGTCGGTGAGGCGGGACCGCATGCCCGCCCGGTCGGGCCAGGGGCGCGGCGCGGTGAGCCCGGCGATGCAGACCGCGTCGTCGTACCGGTCGAACGGGTTGTGGCGCAGCATGACGTCGAGGCCGGGGATGTGTTCGCCCTCGGGGGTGTCGACCGCGAGCCATGCGGGGTCCCGGACGATGTCGAATCCGGGGTGGACCGCGTGCCACTGCCGGGCGAGGCCGCTGCGCATCAGCCGGTGGACCTCCACGCCCCGGTGAAGCTCCTTGCGGAGGTTCTCCCGGCGGGAGTTGGTGATGCGTACGCCGAGGGAGAGCTTCAGCATGAGGTCGACGCCGGGCCGTTGCACGGTGCGCACCGAGGAGGTGGGGTGCCAGCGCTCCCCGTACGGACCGAGGTCGTGCAGCAGGCCGGAGTCGGCCAGGGCTGCGACTTCGGGCCGCATCGCCAGTTCGCGGGCCTGCCAGGGGTGGAGCGGGATCGGCGCGGTGTGCGCGGGCAGCCGCAGGCCCGCGGCGTGACGGGCCACCAGTTCCGTGGCCGGGACGGGTCGGCCGTGGTCGGTCCAGGCGGAGTCGGTGGCCAGTACCGACCGGTCCACGGCCATCCAGTGGAGCGGGAAGGAGCCGTGCGACTCGGGTGAGTAGAGGCGGGACTCGGAGTCGGAGAGGCCTTCCCGGCTCTTGGGCGAGGGATGGAGCGGGTGGCCGAGGAGGAGTGACTGTTCCGCGGTGAGGAACAGGTCCGCCTCGGCGGGCGCGGTGGGCCGACGTCGTTGTTCGTCGATGAACCCGGCGGTCCGCCGTACCGAGTCGGCCACCCTGGCGACCATGTCGGCACCCTCGTGGTGGTCGGCCTCGCGGCCCAGGAGGGCGGCGACGGTGACGGCGTCGGCGGCCGGCGCGCCCTCGGGTGCCTGTTCCAGGAGGGGTGGCCCGAAACGGTGCCAGCCGGTGGCGGACCAGTGGCGGACGGGGACGAGCAGGGCGGTGCCGCTCGCGGGAAGCGGGACGCGGAGGGTCTCCCCCTCAGGGCGGGGCAGGTCGCATTCGCGGACCCAGCAGCGCAGCAGGTTCTCGATGCCCGCCATGTCGGCGGCGCGGAGCGGGTCGGGGTGGCCCAGGGGATCGGAGTGGTCAAGGAGTTCGAGGTGGTCCAGCGGGTCGGGTGCCGGTGCGGGACAGGCGGTCGCCGTCCGGTGGGCGTGCCACTGACCGTGCGGCACCTCCTTCTGGCGCGGCACGGTCGACGCCTCGACGGCGAGGTGGCCGGAGGTCCCGGCCTCTCCCCGGTGGTGGATGGAGGGAGGGCCGTCGGCCTCGGGCGCGGGAGTGGGGTTCACGGCGGTCTTTCCTGTGATGGTTTCCGGGGTCAGCGGATCGACCCGGTCGCGGTCCGTCGGTGCGGTGAACGCTCGGCGGCTGCCAGGGCGTCGGCGAGGCGGTCGACGACCGCTGTCGCCTGTTCGTCGGTGAGCGTGAGGGGTGGGAGCAGACGTACGACCGTGGAGTGACGGCCGCCGAGTTCGACGATGAGCCCGCGGCGCAGACACTCCTGCTGGACGACCGTGGCGAGGAAGGGGTCCGGTGGCGCCTCGCCGCCCGCGCCCACCGGAGCGGCCTCGGGGTCGACGAGTTCCACGCCGATCATCAGGCCCCGCCCGCGGACGTCGCCGATGCTCGGGTGGTGGGCGGCCAGTCCCCGCAGGCTCGCGAGCATCCGGGCGCCGAGGTCGGCGGCCCGGTCGGCGAGCCGGTTCTCCCGCACGTAGGCGAGGGTGGCGGTGCCGGCGGCCATGGCGAGCTGGTTGCCGCGGAAGGTGCCGGCGTGGGCACCTGGCTGCCAGGTGTCGAGTTCGGAGCGGTAGACGATCACTGCGAGCGGCAGGGAGCCCCCGATGGCCTTGGACAGCACCATCACGTCGGGCACGATGCCGCTGTGCTCGACGGCCCAGAAGGCACCGGTCCGGCCGACACCGGTCTGCACCTCGTCGGCGATCAGGGGGACGGACCGGGCTGTGGTGATCTCCCGCATGCGGCGCATCCAGGCGTCCGGGGCGGGGTTGACCCCGCCTTCGCCCTGGACGGGTTCGAGGATCATGCCGGCCGGTGCTGGGGTTCCGCTCTTGGGGTCGTCCAGCACGCTCTCGGTCCAGCGCGCAGCGAGTTCCGCCCCGTGCTCGCCGCCGGTACCGAAGGGGCAGCGGTAGTCCTGCGGGAACGGAAGCCGGGTCACCCGCACGTCCTCGGCACCCCCCGAAGCGGCGAGGGCGCCCGCCGTCATGCCGTGGTACGCGCCGGTGAAGGCGAGCAGACCGCTGCGTCCGGTGGCGGCGCGGACCAGGGTGAACGCCGCCTCGACCGCATCGGTGCCGGCCGGCCCGCAGAACTGGATCCGGGCGTTGTCGGCGAACTCCCGCGGCAGGGTGGCGAACAGCTCCGTGGTGAAGGCGTCCTTGACCGGCGTGGCCAGATCGAGCACGTGCAGTGGTGCACCCGAGTCGATGACCTTCTTGATCGCCTCCAGGACGACCGGATGGTTGTGCCCGAGAGCCAGGGTCCCGGCTCCGGACAGGCAGTCGAGATAGCGCCGCCCGTCCGCTCCCTCGATGGTCAGTCCCCGTGCCCGTACCGGCACGATCGGCAGCGAACGCGCATAGGTACGGGCGGCCGATTCACGCAACGACTGGCGGCGCAGGATGCCTTCGTGCGGCGCGAGTGGTGGTGCCGGAGCTGGTTCGGTCACGGCCACGGCTGTTGATCCTCCTGCTGTAACAGTTGCGTTGCACGTCAGCACGATCCCGCAAGGACGGACTGCGGGGGTGAACGCTGTCTCGGTGTCCCCCGTATGTACCAACGACGGCGGACGCGGAGGATCACGGGTAAATCCGAAGATCCTTGCGGGCCGGAACCGGGCCCCTGCCGCACGCCGTCCACAGCCACACCGGCATAGTGGGGGACCGTGCCGTGGCTCCGGGACAACTTCCCGGCCACTGCGGCATGCCCGGAGAGGCGCACGAACCGCCATCCGGCGGAGCCGGCCCGTATGCCGTACAGCAGTGCAGAAGTGCAGTACAGAAGCGTTGAGTTACGAAGTCCCAGGGGGATCACCAGATGCGACTCATTCGACCAGGATTCACCGCACGCCGTGGGGGGAGCGCTCGCCGCTTCCCCTCCCCCGTGCTTGCCGCCGCGGCGGTCACCGCCGTTCTCGCCCTCACCGCGACGGCCTGCGGGCCGAGTGAGGACGACGCGAGCACCGAGCCGAGCAGCAGTTCCGCGGGCCAGACGTCGGACGGCAAGATCACCATTCCGGATGATCTGAAGGACCGGCTCAAGGAACACGGGATCGACCTCGACCAGTGGAAGAGCGGCGAGTGGAAGAACTGGGACAAGGACAAGTGGCTGCGTGAGGCCAAGGACTACATCAACCCCATCATCGAGGGCCTCTGGGACCCGGACCGGATGCGGGACGCCGACAAGGCGCCGGAGCAGCCGGTCGACAACGACATCTCCGGCGACGAGGGCGTGACGGACCCGACACCCGTCCCGGTCCGGGCCGTTGCTGCCCAGACGCCGTACCACGACAGCGCGGCCGAGTCGGGGAAGCTGTTCTTCGACGGCCCCGAGGGCTCGATGGTCTGCTCGGCGACCGTGGTGAAGGACCCGGCGCACCCCGGCAAGTCCAACATGGTGTGGACCGCGGGCCACTGCGTGCACGCGGGCAAGAAGGGCGGCTGGTACCGCAACATCGCCTTCGTGCCCTCGTACAACAACAGCGGTCTGTCGACCGACGAACTCCGGAACAACCCGCCCAAGGAGAAGGTCGCTCCGTACGGCGTGTGGTGGGGCTCGTGGGCGCAGACCTCCGAGCAGTGGATCGACCAGGGTGCCTCGGTCGGCGGTCTGGGCGCTCCGTACGACTTCGCCGTGCTGCACGTGACGCCGGAGAAGGGCTCGACCGGGAAGTCCCTGGAGGAGACGGTCGGTTCGGCACTGCCGGTCGATTTCAACGCCCCGGCGGTACCCAAGATCGCCGATATGACGGCCACCGGCTTCCCGGCCGCTCCGCCGTACGACGGCCAGAAGCTCTTCCAGTGCAAGGACAAGCCGGGCCGGCTCTCGCTCACCAAGGACGACCCGACGATGTACCGCATCGGCTGCACGATGACCGGCGGTTCCTCCGGTGGCGGCTGGGTCGCGGCGGGTCAGGACGGCAAGCCCGCGCTGGTCTCCAACACCTCCATCGGCCCGGTGGCGGCCGGCTGGCTGGCCGGACCCCGCCTCGGCAAGGAGGCCAAGGGCGTCTACGACTCGGTCAGCAAGAAGTACGCGGGACAGTAGGAACGATCCACCGCCCGGGCCAGGACAGATCACCGTCCGCCCGGGCCAGGATGACGGCACATCAGGGGCCTTCGACGGGGCATCTTCCGTCGAAGGCCCCTGCACCGCACGGCGGTGCTCGCGGTCCGCTGCCCTGCGGCCCTGCGGCCCTCCGGTTGCGACAGCCACCGTCCGGGCCGTCATAGGGTGGTCCCCGCGCATCGCCGACAGCCGGCCCGTCCGGCACTTGGCATGACACGCTCATGCCAAATCAAGCTTCAGGGGGAATCTTTTCCATGCGATCCATACGTCCACTGCTCAGCGCGACCGGCCTCGCCGCCGTCCTCGCCCTGACGGCGACGGCCTGCGGGCCGAGCGATGACCAGGCGGCCGACAAGCCCGCCGCCACCGCGTCCGCCGAGGGCAACGACTCCGGCGGCGGCATATCCGCCGACCTGGCCGACACCCTGAAGAAGCACGGTGTCGACCCGGACAAGTGGAAGAGCGGCGAGTGGAAGAACTGGGACAAGGACAAGTGGCTGAGTGAGGCCAAGGACTTCGTCAACCCGGTCATCGACGGACTGTGGAAGCCCGACCGGATGAAGTCGGCGAAGGACCCGGCCAAGACCATGTCGGCCGGGGACCTCTCCGGCGACCAGGGTGTCAGCGACCCGGAGCCGAAGCCGGTCACCGCCGAGCGCGAGAAGACGCCCTACCACAACTACGCGGCCCCGGTCGGCAAGGTCTTCTTCGACTCCCCCGAGGGCTCCATGGTCTGCTCGGGCACCGTCGTCAAGGACCCGGAGAACCCGGGCCGGTCCAACCTGGTGTGGACGGCCGGTCACTGCGTCCACGCCGGTGCGAAGGGTGGCTGGTACCGCAACATCGTCTTCGTGCCTGCCTACAACGACCAGGGCAAGAACGCCGCGGCGCTGAAGAACGCGCAGCCCCAGGAGATCGCCCCGTACGGCGCCTACTGGGCGGACTGGGCCAGCACCTCCGGCGAGTGGCTGGCCGACGGCGGCCCCACCGGCGGTGAGGGCGCCCCGTACGACTACGCCGTCCTGCACGTGAAGCCGGAGCGCGGCACCAAGTCCCTCGAGGAGACCGTGGGCAACGCGCTGCCGGTCAACTTCGACGCCCCGGAGGTCGCGCAGATCAGCGCGATGGGCGCCTGGGGATATCCCGCAGCCCCGCCGTACGACGGTCTGATCATGCACAAGTGCGTCGACCGTCCCGGCCGGCTCTCCATCAGCCCCGGCACCCCCACGATGTACCGCATCGGCTGCACGATGACCGGTGGTTCCTCCGGCGGTGGCTGGTTCAGTGAGGGCGACGACGGCAAGCTCGCGCTGGTCTCCAACACTTCCATCGGCCCGGTGACGGCCGGCTGGCTGGCCGGACCCCACCTGGGCGAGGGCGCCGAGCAGATCTTCACGATGATGAGCGACAAGTTCGGCAGCCGGTAGCACCGGCGTCCGGACACGGACGGAGGGCCCGCACCCCATGGGGTGCGGGCCCTCCGTCCGTGATTGCCGCGGTCAGTGCACCGCGGGTACGAACGCGGCGAGGTCCGAAGCAAGCTCCTCGTGCACCCGTGCCTTGAGCAGCGTGCCCTCCGCCGTGTGCTCCTCGGAGATCACCTCGCCCTCGGCGTGCACCCGGGAGACGAGCCCGCCCTGGGTATAGGGCACGAGTGCCTCGATCTCGACCGACGGCCTCGGCAGCTCACTGTCGATGAGCGCGAGCAGCTCGTCGATACCGGCGCCGGTCCGTGCCGACACCACGATCGCGTGCTTCTCGTTGCGCAGCAGCCGCTGGAGGACCAGCGGGTCGGCCGCGTCGGCCTTGTTGATCACCACGATCTCGGGCACGTCCACCGCACCCACCTCGCGGATCACCTCACGCACCGCGGCGAGCTGCTCCTCCGGCACCGGGTGCGAGCCGTCCACCACGTGGAGAATGAGATCGGACTCGCCGACCTCCTCCATGGTGGAGCGGAACGCCTCGACCAGGTGGTGCGGCAGGTGCCGTACGAACCCGACGGTGTCGGCCAGCGTGTAGATCCGCCCGCTGGGTGTCTCGGCCCGGCGCACGGTCGGGTCGAGGGTGGCGAACAGTGCGTTCTCCACCAGCACACCCGCACCGGTCAGCCGGTTGAGCAGCGAGGACTTGCCCGCGTTGGTGTAGCCCGCGATGGCGACGGAAGGCACCTTGTTGCGCTTGCGCTCCTGGCGCTTGATCTCGCGGCCGGTCTTCATCTCCGCGATCTCCCGGCGCATCTTCGCCATCTTCTCGCGGATCCGTCGCCGGTCGGTCTCGATCTTGGTCTCACCGGGACCACGGGTCGCCATGCCGCCACCGCCGCTGGAACCGCCGCCACCCATCTGCCGGGAGAGCGACTGACCCCAGCCGCGCAGGCGCGGCAGCATGTACTGCATCTGTGCCAGCGACACCTGCGCCTTGCCCTCTCGGGACTTGGCGTGCTGGGCGAAGATGTCGAGGATCAGCGCGGTCCTGTCGACCACCTTGACCTTCACGACGTCTTCCAGGTGGATCAGCTGGCCGGGGCTGAGCTCACCGTCGCACACGACGGTGTCCGCCCCTGTTTCGAGAACGATGTCGCGCAGCTCGAGCGCCTTGCCGGAACCGATGTAGGTGGCCGGGTCGGGCTTGTCGCGACGCTGGAAGACGGCGTCGAGCACCTGTGCTCCGGCCGTCTCTGCGAGTGCGGCGAGCTCTGCGAGGGAAATCTCCGCGTCGTGCACCGTGCCCGAGGTCCAGACACCGACCAGCACGACGCGCTCCAGGCGCAGCTGCCGGTACTCGACCTCGGTGACGTCCTCGAGCTCGGTGGAGAGTCCGGCCACACGCCGCAGGGCGGCACGGTCGGAACGGTCCAGCTGTTCACCGTCCCGCGCTCCGTCGATCTCGTGGCTCCAGGCGACGTCCTCTTCCATCAGGGCGTCGGCCCGAAGGGGGCTCTCGGTGAGGCTCTCGGTGGCGTTCTCCGTGGCACTCTGCGCGTCCTGCGCGTCCTGGGGAAGGGAAGAAGAGGAGGTCATTGGATCCTTACGTCGATAGAAGTCGGTTGCATCAGTCACAACGCGTAACCTCCCGGGATGATTCCCTGAGGGGAATTCTCCGGTCCGGCCGCCGTGGCGACTCGTCGATAGTGGCACGGCGGGCCCGGCCCGTCACGCGGGTTTACCCTTGCCGCGCCGGTGTCGTGCTCCGCCAGTCCGGGTGCCCCGGCATGGGCGGCGTCTTCGTCCCGTACAGCCAGCCGTCGAAGAACGTGGTCAGGTCGCGTCCGGCCACCCGGGACGCCAGAGCGGAGAAGTCCGCCGTGGCGGCGTCGGAGTCGCGGTGCTTCCTCACCCAGAGCCTCTCCAGCCGGTCGAAGGCGCCACTGCCGATCTCCTGGCGGAGCGCGTACAGGACCAGGGCGCTTCCGTCGTACACCACGGGCCGGAACAGGCTGAGCTTCTCGCCCGCCGCCGGCGCGGCGGGCCGGGCCGGCGGGCCGCCCCCGGCGCGCCAGCCGTCCGAGCGGGTGTAGGCGTCGCGCATCCGTCGCTCCAGCGGCTTGTCCGCGTGCTCGTCGGCGTAGCGCGCCTCGTACCAGCTGGCATGCCCCTCGTTGAGCCAGAGATCGGACCAGGTCCGCGGGGAGACGCTGTCGCCGAACCACTGGTGGGCCAGTTCGTGGACCATGACCGAGTCGACGTACCACTCGGGGAAGCCGCCGTCGGTGAACAGGCGCCGCTCGAAGAGGGAGAGGGTCTGGGTCTCCAGCTCGAACCCGGTCTCGGTGTCGGCGACCAGGACGCCGTAGTTCTCGAAGGGATAGCGGCCGACCTGCTGTTCCATCCATTCCAGCTGGCCCGGGGTCTTCTTCAGCCAGGGTTCGAGCCTCTCCCGGTCGGCGGCCGGCACGACGTCGCGCACGGGCAGCCCGTGCGGACCTGTGCGCTCGACGACGGTGGACCGGCCGATGCTGACCTGGGCCAGTTCGGTGGCCATGGGGTGTTCGGTGCGGTAGGTCCAGGTGGTGCGGTCGCCATGGCTGGTCCGCCCGGTGCGCAGGCCGTTGGCCACCACCGTCAGATCCTGCGGGGCCGTGACGCGGAAGGTGAAGTACGCCTTGTCGGCGGGGTGGTCGTTGCTGGGGAAGACCCGGTGTCCGGCGTCGGCCTGGTTCGCCATGGCGAGCCCGTCGGCGGTCCGCACCCAGCCCCCGCTGTCCTGCTCGCCCGAGGGGTCGCTGGTGTGGTGGACCGTGATGCGCAGGGGTACTCCTGCCGGGAGGCTGCCCGCCGGCTCGATGATCAGGTCCTCGTCCTCGGTCGCGAAGCCGGCGCGCAGACCGTTGATCTCGACGGAGCGCACGGTGCCGCGGGTGAAGTCGAGGTTGATCCGCTCCAGCGGCTCGGTCGTCCGCGCGTCGATCGTGGTGACGGCGTCCAGCGGTTCGCTGTTACGGCCTTCGTAGCTGAGGCCGATGTCGTAGGCGAGTACGTCGTATCCGGGATTGCCGAGATGCGGGAAGAGCGGGTCCCCGATGCCGAGGGGCACCGGTGCGGGCAGGGTGGCGGCGACGAGGGTGGCCGATGCGGTGGCCAGCAGGGCGGCCCGCAGGCGGCGGGAGAGGAACGGCATGGACTACGGCTACCAGCGCCGCCCCGCCATAGCAGGACGGCGCGCGCCGCGCCACCCGAACGAGATCCGCCGTGGCGGACGGTGCCGTCCCCCGGTCAGAGTGCGGCGGCCGGATGCTGGGCGCGGCTCACGTCGTACACCCCCGGTACGTCACGCATGGCGCGCATCAGCGCGGGCAGCCCTGCGGCATCGGGGAGTTGCAGGGTGTACGTGTGGCGTACGCGCTGTTCGCTGGGGGGTTCGACGGTGGCGGAGATGACCGCCGCGTCCGCTCCGGCGATCGCCTCGGTGAGGTCGGCGAACAGCCGGGGCCTTCCGAAGGACTCCGCGACCAGGGTCACCCGGCATTCGGCCGCGTCGCCCCAGCTCACGACGACCGGCACCCGGCCGACGGCCTCCATCCTGGCCACGACGGGACACTCCAGCCGGTGCACGGTGACGGCGCCTCCGCGCACCGTGAATCCGGTGACGTCGTCGGGGGGTACGGGAGTGCAGCAGCCCGCGAGCCGCACGGTGGTGTCGGGCCGCTCGACGACCGCGCTCACGGTGCGGCCGCCCGCCCCGGCGGATCCCGGTCGCGCGGGCCGGGAGGACCTGGCCGGTTGCGGGCCGGGCCTGCGGCCGTCGGGCGGGGTTGCGGCGGCCTCCGGGTCCTGCGGATGGGCGTCGAGCCAGCCGGTGATGGCGATGCGGGCGGTGGGCGTCCGTGCGTGGTCGAGCCAGGCGGGCGAGGGCCCGGACGCGGCGTCCTCGGCGAGGAGCGGCTGGACCGTGTCACCGTCGCCGAGCACAGTGCTGAGCGTGGCCAGCCGGCCGTTGACCCGGGCGCCGATACAGCTGTGTGCGGCGTCCCCGTACTGCGCGTAGGCGGCGTCGACGCAGGTGGCGCCCGCGGGCAGGCCGAGCGTGCCGCCGTCGGTGCGGAAGACGGTGATCTCGCGGTCCTGGGCGAGGTCGGCGCGCAGCGTGGTCCAGAAGGTGTCGGGGTCGGGGGCGGACTGCTGCCACTGGAGGAGGCGGGAGAGCCAGCCGGGGCGGGTCGGGTCGGCCCGTTCGCCGTCGGCGGGTTCGGTGCTCGGTGCCGTGCCGTCCGCGGTGTACGGATTACCGAGCGCGATGACGCCGGCCTCGGCGACCTTGTGCATGCGGTGGGTGCGGATGAGGACTTCGGCGACCTCGCCGTCCGGGCCCACCACCGCGGTGTGCAGCGACTGGTACAGGTTGAACTTGGGGGAGGCGATGAAGTCCTTGAACTCGGAGATGACCGGGGTGAAACAGGTGTGGAGCTCGCCGAGTACCGCGTAGCAGTCGGCGTCCTCGCCCACGAGAACCAGCAGGCGTCCGAAGTCGCTGCCGCGCAGTTCGCCGCGTTTGATCCGGACGCGGTGCACGGAGACGAAGTGGCGTGGTCTGAAGACCACTTCGGCGGTGATGCCGGCATCCCGGAGCACCGCGGCCACGTTGTCCGCGACGGCGGTGAGCGGATCCCCCTCGGCAGTCGCGGCGGAGATCACGGCGCGGGTGTGCACGTACTCCTCGGGGTGGAGGATGGCGAAGACGAGGTCCTCCAGCTCGGTCTTGAGCGCCTGGACACCGAGCCGTTCGGCGAGGGGGATCAGTACGTCGCGGGTGACCTTGGCGATCCTGGCCTGCTTCTCGGGGCGCATCACGCCGAGCGTGCGCATGTTGTGCAGCCGGTCGGCGAGCTTGATCGACATCACGCGGACGTCGTCGCCGGTGGCGACGAGCATCTTGCGGAAGGTCTCGGGCTCGGCGGCGGCCCCGTAGTCGACCTTCTCCAGCTTGGTCACGCCGTCGACGAGGTAGCAGACCTCCTCGCCGAACTGGTCCCGCACCTGATCGAGGGTCACCTCGGTGTCCTCGACCGTGTCGTGGAGGAGCGAGGCGGTCAGGGTGGTGGTCTCGGCGCCGAGCTCGGCGAGGATGAGGGTGACCGCGAGCGGGTGCGTGATGTACGGCTCGCCGCTCTTGCGCATCTGTCCGCGGTGCGAGCTCTCCGCGAGGACGTAGGCCCGGTGCAGCACGGAGAGATCGGCGTCGGGATGGTGGGCCCGGTGTGCCTCGGCGACATGGCCGATGGCGTCCGGCAGCCGGTCCCGGGAGACCGGGCCGAGCAGGGCGACCCGGCCGAGCCTGCGGAGATCGATCCGGGGACGGCCCCGCCTGCGGATGGGAGCACCTGGGTTGGTGGCCTCTGCGCTCATGGGGCACCTCCGGCAACGTCGACCGGCGGTGGGAAGGTGCGGTCGCGCCTCCGGGTCCGGTGCTTGATGCTACCGACCCCACCACGTGGCGGAGTCCGGCTCTCGCCCAGCGTGAAACGGATCACCCATTCGAGCGAAGCTCTATCCCCTGAGCGTTTCGAGCCAGACCGGATCGATCATGCCCTCGGCGACGATCACGGCCGCTCCGGTCATCTCGATCTCACCGTCCGGGTGCTCGGTGATCACCAGGGTGCCGCCCGGCAGATCGACGGTGTACGTGACCGGAGCTCCGGTCTCCGCCGGGTCCGCCGCGTCCCGGCGGGCCGTGGCGACGGCCACGGCGCAGGCGCCGGTGCCGCAGGAGCGGGTCTCGCCCGAGCCTCGTTCGTGGACCCGCATCGCGACGTGCCGGGGCCCGCGGTCCACGACGAATTCGATGTTGACCCCGTCGGGGTAGACGGCGGCGGGCGCGAAGGACGGCTCGCGGAACAGGTCTCCGGCGTGAGCCAGATCGTCGACGAAGGCGATCGCGTGCGGATTGCCCATGTTCACGTTGAGGGCGTCCCAGCTGCGGCCTCCGACGGTGACGGTGACCCGGTCCGCGGGAAGCAGGGCGCGGCCCATCGAGACCGTCACGTCGCCGTTCTTGGCGAGGTGCACCTTCTTCACGCCGCCGCGGGTGGCGACCGCGAGGTCGCCCTCCTCCACGGCGCCGGCGCGCTGCAGGTAGCGGGCGAAGACCCGCACGCCGTTGCCGCACATCTCGGCGATGGAGCCGTCGGCATTGCGGTAGTCCATGAACCACTCGGCCTCGCCGGCCATGGCCTGCGCCTCGGGGTGTGCGGCGGACCGCACAACGTGCAGCAGACCGTCACCGCCGATCCCGGCGCGGCGGTCGCACAGCCCTGCGACGAGAGCCGCGGGCAGGTCGAGGGCGTTGTCCGGGTCCGGAACGATCACGAAGTCGTTCTCGGTGCCGTGGCCCTTGAGGAAGGCGATCTGCGAGTTGGTCACAGGACAACTGTACGAGCCCGCACCGACGGCTCGGAGAACCGGCCCGCCGGAAGGGGAGGGTCGCCCGGGCCGTCAGCCACGGCCCGGCCCGGTCCTCAGTTCTGCAGTCGCGCCACGCGCCAGACGGCCAGTGCGACCAGTACGGCGCACACCGCCACGTACAGCGCGATCACCCGCCAGTCGGCCCGCTCCCCGGAACCCCTCGACGGCAGTCCGGGCCAGGTGTACCCGACGCGGCGGGCCGCCATCATGCCCCAGCCCGCGGCGCAGCAGCTGATCAGCAGCCCCAGCATCGCGACCACCGGGCCGCCGTCACCCACCTCGAAGGCGAGCGGGAAGGCGAACATCAGCGATCCCAGCGCGGCGAGCATGACGATCGGCGCGAGCTGCCAGATACGCATCCGCCGGGCGGGACGCAGCTCCACCTCGACCTCGGGGGTCACAGCGAGCTCATCGGGCCCGTCGGGGCTCAGGCCTCCTGCTTCGTGCTGCGTGTCCGGTGCGTCTTGCTCTGTGTCGCGAGGGCCGGCCTCCATCGCCACGCGCCCTCCCAACTCGGACTGGTCGATCGATGCTCGATGATGGCACGCCACAGGTCGCCGAATTGACGGGCGGGGCTTCCCGATGCCATCACGTGATCAGGCTGTTATAGCCCCGCTTCAGGGTTTATGCAGGTCAGACGCCTGCTGCTGGTCAGCCAGTCAGCAAGAGGTCAGCAATAGGCCCAGGTCAGCGCCGGATTGACCGGTCGTAACCAGCCCGAAGAGGGTCCATCTCAATCATGCCGAACAAGCTTGCGCGGGGTATGGGCAGCTCCTTCAAGCCCTGCGAGCGCCCCGGCCATCGGGCCGCCCGCACCTCTGCGCAATCCGCTTCCGCAACACCCGGGGTAAGCAGGCCGAGCAGTCCGGCTTCCCCACCCAGGACGCCGCCATCGAGCGCCTGACCGAGCTCTGCACGGCCCGCAGGGCCAATCCGAGAAGCATCGCCGAACAGCAGGAAATTCTCGGCGAGATGGCCTTCGATGAGTACGCGAAGGCATGGTTCGCCCGCAAGCACGGTCTCACCGGCAGCACGAAAGCAGCGACCGAGTCCCGGGTGCGCAGCCACCCCTGTCCGGAGATCGGCTCGCGGAGGATGCACACCTTGGACAGCTTCGTGGTGGAAGCTTCATCACTGCCATGGAACGCAGCGACGTCGGCGCCGCGGCCCGGGCACTGCCTTCCTGCGGGTGAGGGGAATCCTCTGAGGACGCACACCGGCGCGGAATAACAGGTCTCGACCCGCTACTCGATGTCAGCCCGCCGAAGTGCCGCCCACGCCCGACCGTGATCCCCGCCAAGGAACAGGTCGGCCTCCTGCGCGTGGCCCGCGAATGGCTATGACGCCCTGCCCGCAAAAGGACGCGAACAGCATCCTGACGGCAGCGGCGGAAGCCGCGCACATCACTCCGGCGAGCCTGGCAGACGCCATGGTGGCCGGCTCGCGCGGAATGGCAGTCCCGGCGCACCTGGAGCGGGCGGTGCGACGAGCCGTGGAGCCTGACTCTTCGATCATGAGGCCTCCGGCAGTACCCCGGCCGGCGTCGACACGGTGGGCTGACATGCTCAGCTCTGTGAAGATCGCGACAGCCCAGTTCACCTGTGTTCCTGCTGACATCCCGGCCAATGTGCGGCAGATGGCCGCCCTCACCGACAAGGCGCGTGTGCTGGGTGCCGAGCTCGTGGTGTTCCCTGAGCTGGCGCTGACCGGGTACGAGCTCAAGGCCCTGCTTGCCCGCCGTGATCTCTGGGTGCAGGTGGACGATCCGCGACTGGATGCGGTCCGGGCGAGTGGTGTCGCCACGGTCGTCAACTGCGCTGCGGCCACCGACGGGGAGCGGCCTGCCATCGAGACGCTGGTCTTCGGGTCCGACGCGAACTGATCACCACGTATCGCAAGCAGCGCCTGTTCGAGCACGAGCAGGACGTATTCGTAGCGGGACAGCACGACGGCCGATTCGAGCTCGGAGGGCTGCGCTTCGCCCTCGCCACGTGCTTCGACAACCACTTCTCCGAGCTGGTCTCCCGTGGTGCCGCCGATGGATGTCAGGTGCATCTGGCCAGCTCGTTGTATGGCACGGGCGGCGGAGTGAAAGAGCTGGCGGCGGTGTATCCGGGCATCGCCAAGGACTTCAATCTTCACGTCGTCGTGGCCAACCATGTCGGCCCTGCCGGTGCGTGGACCGGCTGTGGCGGCTCCGCGCTGTGGGCTGCCGGCGGCGACCTCCTCGCGCAGGCCGACGCCGGCACGACCATGGTGGTCACCGCAGAAGTCGGATAGAGCGTGGCATGGATCAGCAGCGCAGCCAGATCAGAAGCGCGGCAGCGGTAGCGGTCCCCCGGTAGACGCAGCCGCGCTTGTCGTAACGCGTGGCAATGCCTCTGAACTGGTTCACCTTGTTCACCGCCCGCTCGGTGGTGTTCCGAGCTTCGTACCGCGCCTTGTCGAAGCCGGGAGGCCGGCCACCGCGCAATCCCTTTAGCGGGCGGGCGGACTGGTGCCGTGTCAGCCGGGGTTCGCCCCGTCGCGACGCCATGCACGCACTCTCGCCGCACCGGCCGAAAGCCCAGGTGCATCCAGTACGAGGGCTTCCGGCCGGCACGCCGAGAGCACGCACCTGAGGCCGCTCCTGTGCGGGCAGACCCTGACTGACGCGCCACTAGCTGTCGCCCTTCTCCGGGATCACGTGTCGGATGCCGCGTCGACGCAGATAGACGCTGATCACGCCGTTGCTGTTGGCCCTGTCGGCGCCAATGCTGTCCTGCAGCCGCCGAGGTCTGCGCAGCCCCAGCCGTGGAACGCGAATGTGCTCCAGAACTTGATCGAATTGGGTGCAGTCGGCCCGCTGTCCCGGAGCGATGACGAGTGAGAGTGGACGGCGCCTACCGTCCGCCGCCATGTGGATCTTTGTGGTCAGCCCGCCACGGGAGCGGCCAAGAGCTTCGCCTGCTGCACCGCCTCCGCCAGGAACGGACACAGGTCCACGTGAACGCGGCCGCCGCGCGCAAGTGAACTGATCTCTGGCCCCTTATTGAGACTCTGGACGGCGTCGGTGGCGGGGCTATCGGTGCCGCAGCGGCATGTTGGTGAGCACGAAGCCACATCGCCCAGTCGCCGGACTCCGGCCCCACCAGCAGGCTGCCGATGCGGACAAGCAGCATGCGCGCGAACGGGACTACTTACAGGCGGATGATGACCAGGGCCGTGTCGTCCGTGTTGCCGCCCGGTGGGAGGAGGTCGGCCAGCAGGGCGTCGGCCAGGTCTTCTGGTTCGGCTTGCCCATGCCGGACGAGGGAGTCGGCGAGGCGGGCCAGGCCGGTGTCGATGTCTTCGGTTCGGCGTTCGACCAGCCCGTCGGTGTAGAGAACCAGCGTGGCGCCGTTGGCGAAGGTTGTAGTGGCCTCCGGCCGCGGGACATGTTCGGGGCGCGCGCCAAGAGGCGGATCGGTCGCTTGGCCGAGAAAGGTCACGGTTCCGTCGGCGTGGAGGAGTGCTGGTGGCGGATGACCTGCGCTGCTGTACTTGATGGTGTGGGTGCCCCAGTCGATCAGGGCATGCACCACAGTGGTCGACTCGGCCCCGTCGACACTGCGGGCATACAGGCCGAGTGCCTCCAGGGCCTCGGCCGGCCCCTCGGCGACACGGGCGGCCGCGCTCAGCGCACTGCGCAGTTGTCCCATGACGCAGGCCGCCGACAGTCCGTGGCCGACGACGTCGCCGACGGAGACCGCGATACGGTCATTTGGCAGGTCGACCAGGTCGTACCAGTCGCCGCACACGTGCAGGGTACCTACCGCTGGCCAGTAGCGGACGGCCGTCCGGCGGTGCCCGACCGGCGTGGGGGCGGGAAGCATGGCCGCCTGCAGCGCCAGGGCGATTTCCCGATCGCGCGCCTGCGCGCTGCGAAGGCGTTCATTGATGTCCTGCAGTTCACGGGCACGGGTGTACAGCTCGGCCTCCAGCACGCGTGCGTGACTGTTGTGGCCGGGGCCGCCGCGGGCGCGGATGAGTTCGGTGACCTCCTCCACCCGGTGAACGATCAGCACCACGTGACCTTCGGGGTCCAGCACGGGCGCGTTGATCGGGCTCCAGAAGTGCTCCACCCAACGGCCGGGCCGCTCGGCGTCCTCGATGTCGTAGCGCAGCAGCGCCATGGTGTCGCGTTCACCGGTGGCTACCGCCCGCAGCATCGACGCCCTGGTCTCCCTCATGCCGGCCGCGGCCCGGTTGTTGGGGTTCTCGGGGAACACGTCGAAAATGTAGCGGCCGAGCAGTTGCTCACGGGTGCGCCCGGCCAGCCGCAGGAAGTCGTCGTTGGCATCGGCGTACAGCAGGTCCGGGGTGAGCAGCGCCACCATACCGGGCAGTGCGTGGAAGACCGCCGCGTAGTCGATCTGCGGTGTCCTCATGTGCTGTCCGCCTCGTCGTCGGCCTTCACGATGTGCCGATTTCCACGATAGGGGGACCACGTCACCGAACCTGAACACTGGTCCCGACCAGATACGTCACTCACCTGGACGGCCCCGGCCACCGGACGACGGCCCCGCCTGTGACGTGCCTGCGGAGACACCGTCAAACCCGCCGGACCGCCGACGTGCGTGATCACCGCCGACCGACCATCTCCATGGCGGGTCGCGGACCCGTGATCGACCGAACGTTGCGACCATCGGACAAAGACCTCCAAGTGGTCTCGCACGGAGGCTCGACAACAGCGCGGGTCCGGGGACTGCTGGTCGATGTCGCCATGCTTCGGGCCGAACCGGCTCTGCTCGGCCCGGTGGCCTCCGATCCGACAGTCTCCCGCCTCATCGACGTCCTGCCCGTAGCCGGACCGAAAGCCCTGATCGCGATCCGCTCAGCCCGAGCACAAGTACGCTTCCGTGTCCGGGGGCCCGGCCGGGGATGAGGCAGTACAGCATTGGCCCCCACCGTCGCTGTCCCGTCATGGGATCACGCTGTAACCGCTCGTTCGACCAACGCCAGCGCCCGGCCCGGGAGTTCGCCGCGATGCTCCATGGAACCGTTCAGCCACTGGACGCGCGGGTCGCGGCGGAACCAGGAGTCCTGGCGGCGCGCGAAGCGTTTGGTGGCGCGCACGGTTTCGGTGCGCGCCTCGTCCTCGGTGCACTCCCCTGCCAGCGCGGTGAGCACCTGCTGATAGCCGAGCGCCCGGGAGGCGGTGCGTCCTTCCCGTAGACCCCGCGCCTCCAGGGTGCGCACCTCGTCCACGAGTCCGGCCTCCCACATCCGGCCGACCCGCACCGCGATGCGTTCGTCGAGCTCCGGGCGTGCCACGTCGACGCCGATCTGGATGGCGTCGTAGACCGCATCGTTACCAGGGAGGTTGGCGGTGAAGGGCTTGCCGGTGATCTCGATGACCTCCAGGGCCCGCACGATGCGCCGGCCGTTGCTCGGCAGGATGGCGCGGCCCGCCTCGGGGTCGGCAGCGGAAAGCCGCTCGTGCAGCGCTCCGGAGCCGTGCTCGGCCAGCTCCGCTTCCAGCGCGGCCCGGACGCCGGGGTCCGTCCCGGGGAACTCCAGGGCGTCGATCGCACCCTTCACGTACAGCCCGGAACCGCCCACCAGGACGGGCGTGCGGCCCTCGGCGAGCAGCCGGTCGATCTCGTTGCGGGCCAGGCGCTGGTACTCCGCGACGCTGGCGGTCTCGGTGACATCCCAGATGTCCAGCAGTCGGTGGGGCACGGAACCGCGCTCGTCGAGCGTCAGTTTGGCGGTGCCGATGTCCATCCCCCGGTAGAGCTGCATGGAGTCGGCATTGACCACTTCGCCCCCGAGCTGCTGGGCGAGGAACACCCCCAGGTCGGACTTTCCTGCTGCGGTGGGACCGACGACGGCGATGACCCGCGGTGCGGGAGCTGAACTTCTCACTGCCACAGTCTCGCAAACCTCGGGGCCGTTCCCGAATGGGCGATGCGCGGGCCGTGGGGTGGCCACCTGGTCACGCTCAGCCGAGTAAAATGGTGTCTACATATGGGTGGTTTCTCATGGTTCCGCCGTTTTCTCCAGAACTGCCGATGCCTCGACCGGGAGAGTGCGGGGCGGCAGGGCGGGTACCGGGGCCGGAGAGAGCACGCGCACGCAGCCCCCAGCAGAGAAGGTGTCCGATGGGCTTCATGGACAATTTGAAGGCGAAGCTGAGCCCCGCGAAGGACAAGGTGAGCGACCTCGCGCAGCAGCACGGGGACAAGATCGACCAGGGGCTCGACAAGGCCGCGCGGACAGTGGACGCGAAGACCAAGGGCAAGTACAGCGACAAGATCGTGTCCGGCACGCAGAAGGCCAAGGGCGCCGTGGACCGACTGGCCCACAAGGACGGGGACGGTACGCCGCCCGCCCCGGGCAGCACTCCGCCGCCGCCCGCTTCCTGACACCGGGCAGGCGCGACAGCACGACGGCCGTGGAGCCGCAACGCTCCGCGGCCGTCGTGCGTGCGGTGCGCAAGGACGGTCAGGACCAGGCGGCGACCATGTAGCCCACACCGTACGGCGCGTCGTCGTACAGCAGCCGGCCGTCCAGTCCGGCACCCTCGGCCGCCCCCGCGAGCACCTGCCAGGGCGCGCGGCCCGCAACCTTGAGTTCGTACGCCAGCGCCTCGTCCAGCGCGATCAGCGCATCCGTGTCCGCCGCCCCCAGCGCGTGCGAGGCCGCCGCGTCGAACCCGGCGGCGCGCTCGTCGAGGTAGCCGGGCGACTTCAGGGTGCGGCAGGCACTGCCGTCCCCCATCACCAGCAGCGCGACCCGGTCCGCGCGGGCGGCCAGCGCGCGCCCGGTCTCCGTGCAGCGGCCGGTCTCCAGCGGCTCCCCCACACCGAGCGCCTCGACCGGGGTGCCCGCCCATCCGGTGCGGGCCAGCAGCCACGCACCGACCGCGAGCGACGGGGCGAGCGGGCGCTCGGCGACCGTGCCCAGGTCCCGCCCCAGCCGTACGTCGAGGTCCACACCGAACTCCTGGAAGCCACCGGTGGCGCCCTCGGGGTGCGGTCCCCGGCCCGCGAGGTCCGCCGGGCCGATCACGATCAGCAGATCGGGCCGGGAGGCCGCGAGGACGCCCAGGGCGTCGGTGCACGCGGTCCTGGCGGCATCGAGCTCGGGCGCGGCACCGGCGGCGACATCGGGGACCAGCAGCGGCGGACAGGGGCAGACAGCGGCGGCGACAAGCATGAGGGGCAGCGTACTGTCCGGCCGCCGGACCCCGCGCGGGAGGCCGCCGGACCCCGCGCGGGAGCCCGTGCGCCCGTCAGTCGCAGCCGCAGCCCGGTGCCGAGGCGGCGGGCAGCGGTGCCGGGGCGCCGATCCCGGGCAGGCCCAGCATGACGCCGGCCGGCTTGACGGCCGCGGCGGCGGTGCGCTTCTCCCAGGCGTCGCCCGAACGGGTCCGCCGCACCCCGAGGGGCGCGCCCTCGGCAAGGAGGTGGTGCGGGGCCGCGTAGCTGATCTCGACGGTCACCACGTCGCCCGGCCGTACGTCCTGGTCGGGCTTGGTGAAGTGGACCAGGCGGTTGTCGGGGGCGCGGCCGGACAGCCGCTGGGTGGCGCCGTCCTTGCGGCCCTCACCCTCGGCGACCATGACGTCCAGCGTGCGGCCGACCTGCTTCTTGTTCTCCGACCAGGAGATCTCCTCCTGGAGGACGGACAGGCGCATGTATCGCTCCTGGACGACCTCCTTGGGGATCTGCCCGTCCATGTCGGCGGCGGGGGTCCCGGGGCGCTTGGAGTACTGGAAGGTGAAGGCGTTGGCGAAGCGCGCCTCACGGACCGCGTGCATGGTCTGCTCGAAGTCCTCCTCGGTCTCACCGGGGAAGCCGACGATGATGTCGGTGGAGATCGCGGCGTCCGGCATCGCGGCCCGCACCTTGTCGATGATGCCGAGGAAGCGTTCCTGCCGGTACGAGCGCCGCATCGCCTTCAGGACCGTGTCCGAGCCCGACTGCATCGGCATGTGCAGCTGCGGCATCACGTTCGGCGTCTCGGCCATGGCCGCGATCACGTCGTCGGTGAAGTCGCGCGGGTGCGGCGAGGTGAAGCGGACCCGCTCCAGGCCCTCGATCCGCCCGCAGGCGCGCAGCAGCTTGGAGAAGGCTTCGCGGTCGCCGATGTCGGAGCCGTACGCGTTGACGTTCTGGCCGAGCAGGGTGATCTCGGAGACGCCCTCGGCGACCAGGGCCTCGATCTCGGCCAGGATGTCGCCGGTCCGGCGGTCCTTCTCCTTGCCGCGCAGCGCCGGGACGATGCAGAAGGTGCAGGTGTTGTTGCAGCCGACGGAGATCGAGACCCAGGCGGCGTACGCGGACTCGCGGCGGGTGGGCAGCGTCGAGGGAAACGCCTCCAGGGACTCGGCGATCTCGATCTGCGCCTCCTCCTGGACGCGGGCGCGCTCCAGCAGCACAGGCAGCTTGCCGATGTTGTGCGTACCGAAGACGACGTCGACCCAGGGGGCCCGCTCGACGATGGTGTCGCGGTCCTTCTGTGCGAGGCAGCCACCGACCGCGATCTGCATCCCGGGGCGCTTCGTCTTCATCGGGGCGAGCCGGCCGAGGTTTCCGTAGAGCTTGTTGTCGGCGTTCTCCCGCACCGCGCAGGTGTTGAAGACGACGACATCGGCGTCGCCGTCGGAACCCTCGGGCGCCCGCACGTAGCCGGCGTCCTCCAGCAGCCCCGACAGCCGCTCGGAGTCGTGGACGTTCATCTGGCACCCGTAGGTGCGCACCTCATAGCTTTTTCTGACGTCCACTGCTTCGCTCCGGTTGCCGCTGCTCATGCCACAAGGGTAGGCGCTGCACGGACGCCTCCCGCCGCGGGCGGTTTCCAGGCCGTCGCGGTAGCGGGGAGATCCGCGGGCACCCCTGGCCAGGGCGGGGAAACACCTGGCAGGATCGCCGCCATGCTCCCGGCACTGTCCCGAATCGGCCGTCGTCGCTCGCTTCGTGCGGGCGCCGCCCTCGTCGTCGTGCTCGGACTGCTTCTCTGGTGGCTGCTCCCCCTCGGCGACCCGGCGCCGACCGGGACGCTGAAGTTCAGCACCGGGGTCCGCAGCGGCGTCTACGAACGGTACGGCGAGCGACTCAAGGGGGCGCTCGCCAAGGACCTGCCCGAGGTGTCGATACAGCTGCAGACCAGCGAGGGCTCGCAGCAGAACATCGCCCGGGTCGCGACGGGCGAGGCCGACTTCACCATCGCGACCACCGACGCCGTCGCCACCTATCTCAGGGACGGCAAGCCTGGCGCCGACCGGCTGCGCGGCTGCGTCAGGCTGTACGACGACTACATACAGCTGGTCGTGAAGCGGGAATCGGACATCCGCAGGGTCGCGGATCTGCGCGGCAAGACGGTCGCGGTCGGACAGCCGGGGTCGGGGGTGCGGCTGGTCGCCGACCGGCTGATGACGGCCGCGGGTCTGGACCCCGTGGGTGACGTGACGGCGGTGCCGGCCGGGATCGACACGATGCCGGAGCTGCTGGAGGGCGGCCGGCTCGACGCGTTCTTCTGGTCCGGCGGGCTGCCGACCACCGCGGTGGCGGAGCTCTCGGACCGGTTCTCGGTCCGGCTGGTCCCGCTGGAGGACACGCTCATCAAGGAGCTCCAGGCAGCAGGCGGGTCCACCCGCTACTACCGCTCGGCCGTGATGCCCGCCGACGCCTACGCGAACGCGCAGCAGGGGCAGGCCGTCCCCACGGTGGCGGTCGCCAACGTGCTGGTGACCACGGACCGCACCGACGCGGCGATGACGGAGGCGTTCACCCGGACCGTGATCGACAGCCGGGACCGGATCGGGCGCGAGGTGCACGCCGCGCAGCTGGTGGACCTGAGGACGGCGATCTACACGGATCCGCTGCCGCTGCACGAAGGGGCCAAGCGCTACTACCGCTCGGTCAAGCCCTGAGATCCTGCCCCGGTGGCCCGGCGCCTCAGCCCTGCGGCCCGTTGCGCGGCACCGAGACCGTCACGCGCAGCCCGTGCGGTTCGTTCCGCGCGCAGGACAGAGAGCCTGCGCTCGCGGCGAGGAGCGCCTTGGAGATGGAGAGGCCGAGGCCGGACCCCCGTACGTTCTGATGCTGGGAACTGCGCCAGAACCGGTCACCGACGCGCTCCATCTCCTGCTCGGTGAGCCCCGGTCCGCCGTCCGCCACGACGACGGTGACGCAGGTGCTGTCGGAGGCGACCGTGACCCGGACCTCCTCGTCCTCGGGGGTGAACTTGAGGGCGTTGTCGATGATGGCGTCGAGAGCGCTCGACAGGGCGATGGGATCCGCCCAGGCGGTGACGGCCGAAAAGCCGTCCGCCCGCAGCCGTACACCCTTCTCCTCGGCCACCGGCCGCCAGGAGGCGACCCGTTCGGAGCTGAGTGCTCCTATGTCCGTGAGCTGCAGATCCGCACCGGTGTGCTCGGCCAGCGCCAGATCGAGCAGGTCGTCGAGAACCTGGCCGAGGCGCTTGCCTTCCGTACGCACGGAGGCGATCTCCTGGTTGCCCTCGGGCAGTTCGAGGGCGAGCAGCTCGATCCGCAGCAGCAGTGCCGCCAGTGGATTGCGCAACTGGTGCGAGGCATCCGCGACGAAGGCGCGCTGCTGCTCCAGCACGTCCTCGACGTTGTCGGCCATCTCGTTGAACGAACGGGCCAGGCGCCTGAGTTCCGGGGGCCCGCCCGACGCCGCCACCCGGGACCGCATCCGGCCGCTGGCGATGTCGTGGGCGGCGGCGTCCAGCGTCCGCACGGGGAGCAGGACCCAGCCGGTGAGCCGGTTCGCGGCTCCGACGGCCACCAGCATCGCGATCACCTCGCCCGCGGCGATCAGCAGCCAGCCGCGGAGCGTGGCGGCGCGCATCTGGCCCGTGGGCGAGTCGATGACGACGACGGCGATCACATCGCCGTCCCGCACGACGGGAGAGGCGACGACCACCCGGCCGTCCTGCCAGGGCCAGACCTGGGGCGGATCGTGGCTGCGGCGGCCGAGCAGCGCCTCGTTGAACGCCTCGCGGCCCTCGCCCTCGACGGGCAGCCGCCAGGCCCCCGGCGCCTTGGCCATCGCGGAGTCGTCGCGGTAGAAGACGCCGGCCCGGATGCCGTACACGGAGTCGTACGTCTCCAGCTCGCCCTGGAGCGTACGGCGCCGCTCGTCGTAGCCGCTGGTGCGCTCGGTGATGAACTGGGCGAGTGCGGCGAAGCGTGCCGTGTCGTCGATGCGGTCGATCACGACGCCCTGCTGCTGGGCCGCCGCCACGCTGACGGCCAGCGGGAAGCCCAGCGCGAGCAGGACGGCCGCCATGAGGACGATGAGGAGTGGAAGCAGCCGGGTACGCAACAGGACGTACGCCTTCTACGCGGACGGTGCGACGAGGCGGTAGCCGACCCCGCGCACGGTCTCGATCAGGGCGGGCAGCCGCAGCTTGGAGCGCAGGGAGGCGACATGCACCTCCAGGGTGCGTCCCGTCCCCTCCCAGCTCGTACGCCACACCTCGCTGATGATCTGTTCCCGGCGGAACACCACCCCGGGCCGCTGGGCGAGCAGCGCGAGCAGATCGAACTCCTTGCGGGTGAGCTGGACTTCGCTCCCGTCGACACTGACCCGGCGGGTCGGAAGCTCGATGTGCACATGCCCCAGGCGCAGCGCTGCGACGGGCGTGGGAGCGGTGTCCTCGTTGCCCGTCTTGCGCCGGCTGACGGCGTGGATGCGGGCGAGGAGCTCACCGGTGTCGTACGGCTTGGTCACGTAGTCGTCGGCGCCGAGGTTGAGTCCGTGGATCCGTGAGCGGACATCGGCCCGCGCCGTCACCATGATCACGGGTACGGAGCTGCGCTTGCGGATCTTCCCGCAGACCTCGTATCCGTCCTGGTCGGGCAGGCCGAGGTCGAGGAGCACTACACCGAAGGGTTCCGTGTCGGTGGGAAGGAGCGCCTGCAGGGCCTCCTCGCCGCTGCGGGCGTGCACCACCTGGAAGCCGTGCCGCGCGAGGATCGCGGACAGGGCGGCGGCGACGTGGTTGTCGTCCTCGACGAGCAGCAGTCTCATGGCCCCCCTCTCTCTCCGTATGCGCGGTGTCTGTGCGGGCACGTACACCCCTGGTCACTTCCCCGTACCGGGGCGTTTCACGTCAGGGTGTATCAGGGCATCCACTCCGATGACCGGTGGGCCAGTCAAGTGCCCGCCCGTTACATCCGGGTTTCCGTTATGCACCCGGTACGCCCCGGGGCCCCGCAAGGCGCCCTGTTCACACGGAGTGTCCGGTTGCCGCCGGATCGTTATGCTCAATTTCCGCTCAGATGTAATGACGCTGGTCGCACTGCGTCACTAAGGTCCTTCCCAACCGAGGAGGACGGAGCAAGAAGCCGATGAGCGGAGTTTCAGTGACCAAGGGCGCCGAGGACGCTGCACCCGCGCCCGGCGGCGACCTGGTTGTCCTGAGCAACGTCAACAAGCACTTCGGCGCGCTGCATGTGCTCCAGGACATCGACCTGACGATCGCCCGTGGCGAGGTCGTGGTCGTCATCGGACCCTCCGGGTCCGGGAAGTCCACGCTGTGCCGCACGATCAACCGCTTGGAGACGATCGACTCGGGCGCGATCTCGATCGACGGAAAGCCTCTGCCCGAAGAGGGCAAGGAGCTGGCGAGGCTGCGTGCCGATGTCGGCATGGTCTTCCAGTCGTTCAATCTCTTCGCACACAAGACGGTGCTGGAGAACGTGACGCTCGGCCAGCTCAAGGTCCGCAAGGCGGACAAGAAGGCGGCCGAGGACAAGGCGCGTTCACTGCTCGACCGGGTGGGCGTCGGGACGCAGGCCGACAAGTACCCCTCCCAGCTCTCCGGCGGCCAGCAGCAACGTGTCGCGATCGCACGGGCGTTGGCGATGGACCCGAAGGTCATGCTCTTCGACGAGCCGACCTCCGCGCTCGACCCGGAGATGATCAACGAGGTGCTGGAGGTCATGCAGCAGCTCGCCCGCGACGGCATGACCATGGTCGTCGTCACCCACGAGATGGGCTTCGCGCGTTCCGCGGCCAACCGGGTCGTCTTCATGGCGGACGGGAAGATCGTCGAAGAGGCCACGCCCGACCAGTTCTTCAGCAACCCGCGCAGTGACCGGGCCAAGGACTTCCTGTCGAAGATCCTTCACCACTGATGGAGCCTTCGGCGCCGGTTTCCTGACCGGCTGATCACTCACATCGCGTCAACTCTAGGGAAACTCACCATGCAGCTTCGTAAGGTCACCGCCGCCTCGGCCGCCGTGCTCGCCCTCGCCCTGACCGCTACCGCCTGTGGTTCCGACGACAAGGACGACGCGTCCGGTTCGGGCGGCGGCAAGAAGATCACGATCGGCATCAAGATCGACCAGCCGGGTATCGGCCTGAAGACCCCGGACGGCAAGTTCACCGGCTTCGACGTCGATGTCGCCACGTACGTGGCCAAGGAACTGGGCTACGACGCCAAGGACATCAACTTCAAGGAGACCAAGAGCGCCGACCGCGAGACGGCGATCGACCGCGGCGACGTGAAGTTCATCGCCGCCTCGTACTCGATCAACGACGAGCGGCTGCAGAAGGTCGACTTCGCTGGTCCGTACCTCCTTGCCCACCAGGACATCCTGGTCCGCGCGGACGACGACTCCATCAAGTCGCCCGAGGACCTGAACAACAAGAAGCTCTGCTCGGTCGCCGGCTCGACCTCGGCGAAGAACGTCCACGACACGCTGGCCCCGAAGGCGCAGCTCCAGGAGTACGGCGGCTACTCCGAGTGCCTGACCGGCCTGGAGAACAAGGCTGTTGACGCGCTGACCACCGATGACAGCATCCTGGCCGGTTACGCCGCCCAGGACGCCAACAAGGGCAAGTTCAAGCTGGCCGGCTTCAAGATGACCAACGAGAACTACGGCATCGGCCTGAAGAAGGGCGACGCCGACCTCAAGAAGAAGATCAACGACGCGCTCACCAAGATGGTCTCGGACGGCTCGTGGGACAAGGCCGTGGAAGCCAACTTCGGTCCGGCGGGCTACAAGAACGAAGAAGCTCCGAAGATCGGCAACGTCGTCAAGTGAAGCAGGGCTGACCGGGCGCGCCGCCACTGACGGCGGCGCGCCGTGCCCTCCTACACGCGGAAGCGCGGGAGATCGTGTTCGACTTTCTTGATGGTTACGACCTGTTGGGGGCCTTCTGGGTGACGGTGCAACTCACCGTCTACTCCGCCCTCGGCTCCCTCATATGGGGAACGCTGCTGGCCGGCATGAAGGTCAGCCCGGTCCCCCTGATGCGCGGTTTCTCGACCGGCTATGTGAACGTGGTCCGGAACATTCCGTTGACCGTGATCGTCCTCTTCTCGTCGCTGGGCCTGTTCCAGACGCTCAACGTCAAGCTCGGCGCCAGCGACTTCACAGACATCAACTTCCGGCTCTCGGTGCTCGCGCTGAGCGCCTACACCGCTGCCTTCGTGTGCGAGGCGCTGCGGTCCGGCATCAACACCGTCCCGGTCGGTCAGGCCGAGGCCGCGCGCGCCCTCGGGCTCAGCTTCACCCAGGTGCTGCGGCTGATCATTCTTCCGCAGGCGTTCCGGTCGGTGGTCAATCCGCTGGCCAACGTACTCATCGCCCTGACGAAGAACACCACCGTCGCGTCGGCGATCGGGGTGGCGGAAGCCTCGTACCTGATGAAGGGCATGATCGAGGCCGAGGCCCAGCTGATCCTGATCTCTGCGGTGTTCGCCTTCGGCTTCGTCGTCCTGACCCTCCCGACCGGCCTCCTTCTCGGCTGGGTGAGCAAGAAGGTGGCGGTGAAGCGATGAGCTCCGTCCTCTATGACGCCCAGGGGCCGCGCGCCAAGCGGCGCAACATCCTGTACACCGTGCTGTTCGTGCTCGCCGCGGCGGCCGCGGTGTGGTGGGTGTACGACGGCCTCGCCTCCAAGCACCAGCTCGACTGGATCAAGTGGAAGCCGTTCTTCACCAGCTCCCAGCCGTGGGAGACGTACCTCTGGCCGGGGCTTCAGAACACGCTCAAGGCCGCGTTCTTCGCACTGATCATCGCGCTGCCGCTGGGCGCCCTGTTCGGGATCGGCCGGCTTTCGGACCATCGGTGGCTGCGGGCTCCGTCCGGTGTGGTCGTGGAGTTCTTCCGCGCCATTCCGGTACTGATCCTGATGATCATCGCGAACGCCGTGTACTCCGAGTACACGAACATCGACACCGACACCCGTCCCCTGTACGCCGTGATCACCGGTCTGGTGCTCTACAACGCCTCGGTGCTCGCCGAGATCGTGCGCGCAGGCATCCTGACGCTCCCCCAGGGGCAGACCGACGCGGCCAAGGCGATCGGCATGCGCAAGGGCCAGACCATGGTCTTCGTTCTGCTGCCGCAGGCGGTCACCGCCATGCTGCCCGCGATCGTCAGCCAGCTCGTGGTGATCGTGAAGGACACCGCGCTGGGTGGCGCGATGATGACGTTCCCCGAACTGCTGGCGTCCGTCCGGCCGATGTCGGCCAACTACGGCGCGAACACCATCGCGTGCTTCACGATCATCGCCGTGATCTACATCGCGGTGAACTTCTCCCTCACCTCGTTCGCGAGCTGGCTGGAGCGACGGCTCCGGCGGAGGAAGAAGAGCGACGGCGAGGGGGGCGCACCGACGACGGTCGGTGAGCCGGTGCTCGTCATGGACTCGGCCTCCACCTGACGCATCGTCGACAGATCTCCGCGCGAGGGGCGGTGGCGCACATGCCACCGCCCCTCGCCGCGTTCCGGTGTCACTTGACGCACGCACCCCCAGTAGGTTGCATACGTTCTGTGATCGCGCCCCGAGCCTCCGCTGCCGCATCTCCTTCGACGCCGCCCTCCGTCTCAGGGGCCGCCCCGGCCTCCTCGCTCCGCTCGTGCGCCTCCGTGCGTCCGGCCACAGGTGTTCCGGGGGCCGCGCCGTGGACCCGGTGATCATCGTCGGTGCCGGGCCGGTCGGCCTGGTGCTGTCGCTCGCTCTCGCGGCCCAGGGCGTGCCGTCCGTGCTCCTCGACGAGGACCCGGGCAAGGACGAGACGCGCCCGGCCCGCACGGTCGTGCTGCGCGAGGACACCGCCGATCTGGTGGAGCGGCTCGGCTGCAAGACGCTCCAGGACGAGGGCCTGCGCTGGTCCGGCTGGCGGTCCATGCGGCGCCGGCAGCTGGTACGCGAGCTCCCGCTCGGCGAGGGTGCACCCGACGGCGATCCGCCGGCCGCCCCCGTCCACGTACCGCAGCACGCGCTGGTGCGGGGGCTGCGGGACGCGGTCGCCGCGCAGGAACTCGTGCAGACCGCGCGGCTCAGCCGCATCGACACGCTGGAGCAGGACCCGGACGGGGTCACGGTGCACACGCGCGAGCCCGGTTCCACCTGGTGGCGCGGGAGTTACCTGGTCGGCTGCGACGGGGCACGGTCCACCGTGCGCAAGCTCCTCGACATCCGGTTCCCCGGGCGTACGGCGGTGGAGCGGCATGCCGTCGCCGCGCTGCGCACCGAGCTGCCCTGGCCCGGCGAAGCCGTACTGCACCGGCTGCCGCCCTGGCGCACCGGTGGTGCCGAGGTCACCGCGCGGCCGCTCCCGGACGGTGTCTGGCGGCTGGACTGGCTGCTGCCGCCACGTGGCGAACTCGTCACGCCGGACGCCCTCGTCACCCGGGTCCGGGACACCCTGGCGGGCTGGTGCGGCGAGACACCCCCGTACGAACTGCTGGACACCGGCGTCTACACGCTCCACCACCGGCTCGCCCGGAGGTGGCGGGTGAAGAGGGCTTTCCTCGCCGGGGACGCCGCACATCTGCTGGGCGCCCTCGGCACCCAGGGGCTCGACGAGGGGCTCCGGGACGCCGAGAACCTGGCGTGGAAGCTGGCATTGGCCTGGCATCAGGGCGCGTCCGATGTGCTCCTCGACAGCTACCAGGCCGAGCGCCGGGCGGCGGTCGCCTCGCGGCTGCGCGCCGCCGACCAGTCGCTGCCGATACTGCGGGGCGGCGGGGGTCTGCGGACCCTGGTCCCGGGGAGCGCACGGGGGCACGATTCGCTGCTCACCGACGGGCATCTGGGTTGTGGCCCTCTCGGTGCGCCCCCGTCCTACTCCCATTCCCCCCTTGCGCCCCCACGCGCCGAGGCGCACACCACCGTGGGTACGCCCCCCGGTGCGCCGGTCGCGGATGTACGGGTCACCGCGCCGGACGGAACGCCCGTACGGCTCAGGGAACGGCTCGGGCAGGGGCATCTGCTCGTGGTGCTCGTGGCGCCGGGTACGGGGGTCTGGGACCGGCGACACTGGATGCGGGCCGGGGTCATGCCCCGGCTCGTCGAGACGGTCGACGGCATGCCGGTGAAGGCCGAGCTGCTGGTGACCGAGAGCTATCCGGGTGCATCCGCGCACACCGTGCTGCTCGTCCGGCCGGACGGCCATCTCGTGGAGTCGTTCGGCGGGGTCAGGCCGGCGGACCTCCTCGCGGCGGCGGACGCGGCGCGCGGCGGCGCGGTCCTCGCCTCCGTACGCTCCGGCCGGACCGCAGACGTCAATTGACCGACGCAGGCGCGCATGGTCTACTCCGGAACATGACCGACACCGATGTGCGCCTGTGGCGGAGGGTCCATGTGGACCTGCTCCGCTATGCGGGCTGTGTGTGTCGCCCGTCCTGCTGAATCGCCTTCTCCTGCTCCGTCGCGCGCTGTGACGTGCGGCCGGGGCGTCCACGCGAACTCTCAGGACGGTCCCTGTGTCTGCCTCCCCCTCACCTGTTCCCGTACGTACGTCCGACCCCGGTCCGACCGCCGCGGAACTGCTCGACTTCGTCCGCCGCACCGCCGCGGACACCGCACTCATCGGCTCGCTCCCCCTCGACCCCGAGGGCCGTACCTGGATCCGGCTCGACGGACCCGGCGGCAGCGAGGCCTGGCTGATCGGCTGGCCGCCCGGCACCGGAACCGGCTGGCACGACCACGCCGACTCGATCGGCGCCTTCCTCACCGCGGCCGGCACGCTGAAGGAACACTCGCTCGCGGCGCGGCTGCCCACCGACGGCTGGAAGACCCTCGAGCTGGCCGAGGACATCGACCGGTCACGGGAGTTGACCGCAGGTCAGGGCAAGGCGTTCGGCCGGCACCACGTCCACGAGGTGCTGAACGAGTCCGTCACGGAGCACGCCGTCTCCGTCCACGCGTACTACCCGCCGCTGCCTCAGATCCGGCGCTACAGCCGCACCGGCGCGGTGCTCCGCCTCGAGCAGACCGAACGCCCGGAGGACTGGCAGTGAGCGACGTGCGGCACGAGGGTGGGGACGACCAGGTCGGGATCGACGAGCTCCTGGAACGGGTCCGGGCCGGATACGAACGGCTCGGACCACAGGAGGCGAAGGCTGCGGCCGCGGAGGGCGCCCTGCTCGTGGACATCCGCTACGCGGAACTGCGGGCGCGGGACGGGCTGATTCCCGGGGCTCTGGTCGTCGAGCGCAACGAACTGGAATGGCGGCTGGACCCGCAGGGCAGCCACCGCGCGGCGGAGGCCGTGAGCCACGGTCTGCAGGTGGTGGTGATCTGCAACGAGGGGTACGCGTCGAGCCTCGCCGCCGAGTCGCTGCACCGGCTCGGGCTGTACCGGGCGACGGACCTGATCGGCGGCTTCCAGGCCTGGCGCGCGGCGGGGTTCCCGGTCGAGGTGTGACCGGGGGGCGGACCGCGAGCCTCTCTGGACCAGGGGCCTCTCCGGACCGGTGACCGCTTCGGACCGGTGACCGCTCCGGACCGGTGGTCTCTCCGGACCGTTGGCCTCTCCGGACCGGGGCCCTGGCAGGCTCCCGGTCGAGGCATGAAGCCCGGCAGGCTCCCGGTCGAGGTGCGGCCGGGAGCCTCACCGGCCCGGGGAGGCTCCCGGGCCGTCGGTCACCGGCTCGTGACGGCCTCGACCGGGCGGGCCTTCAGGGCCAGCCGGCCGGGCAGTGCCGTCGCGATCAGGGCGAGCAGCGCGGCGGCGCCCACCACGGCCGCGTACGACAGTGGCCTCATGGTGGGCGCCGCACCGCCCGTCATCCCGATGCTGAAGGCGGTCAGTACGGCGAGCGCGATCCCGGTGCCGAGAGCGGCAGCGACGAGCAGGACCGACAGTGCCTCGATACGGAGCATCCGCAGCACCTGTCGGCGGGTCGCCCCGGCCAGCCTGAGGAGCGCGAACTCCTTGAGCCGCTCGGAGACCGACATGGCGAGCGTGTTGACGACGGCGATGGCGGTGAAGGCCAGGACCAGCCCCATGGCGAGCAGATTGACCTCGGCGTTCTCCTGCTGACGGTCCACCTGGAGCCGGTCGGCTGCGGCAGGCGGGACAACCGTGACGCCCGGGAACTTCCGTACCACGGCCGCCAGTTCGCCGCGGCTCGCGTCGCCTGCGACCAGGACGGTCGCCGCTAGGGGATTGTCCATGTGCTGGGCGAGCAGGTCGTGCGGAAGCGTCAGATCGCCGAAGCCCAGCCCGCGGCGGTAAACGGCCGCGACCGTGAGGGTGGCGGGGGTGCCGTCGCCGAGGTGCAGGTTCAGTTCGCTGCCGGGGCGCAGGCCCAGCTGGTCGGCGGCCAGTTCGCTGATCGCGGCGGAGCGGGAGTCCGCGGCGAACGAAGCGAGCGACCCGCCCGTCACGTCGGGGTCCCAGGTGTGTGCGAGACCTGCTGGGGTGACTCCCTGGGCCGGGTACTTGGTGAGCCCGACCCGGACGGTCGTGCGGACAACCTCCGTCGCGGCGGTGACCCCGGGCGTCGAACGGGCCGCCTCGGCGGCATCCGCCGGCACGCCGGGGCCCTGCGCGCCCAGCACCCAGGTGGCACGGACGCCCTCACGGGCCTGGGCCAGGGCGGCGTCGCCGAGCGTCGGCTGGACGAAGAGAACCGTGCAGGTCATGCCGATGAGCAGGGTGAGCGGGGTGACGACGGAGGCCATCCGGGTGGAGTGCCCGCGGATGTTCGCCGTGGCCAGGATGCCGACGTGTCCGGCCACCCGGAGCACGCCTGCCAGCAGAACGGCGGCCCCTCGGACAAGGAGCGGGCCGAGCAGCGACACCGCCGTGGCCAGCACCACCACGGCCAGGAAGGTCACCGGTGTCGAGGCGGCCTCGGTGTGCAGGATGCTCAGTACGGCGACGAGCACCCCGCCGCCGATGAGCAGGACCAGACCGGCGGCGATGCGGCCCCGTGCCGGGCGGCGGCGCTCGACCGCGGACTCGGCCATGGCCTCGGCGGGCCGGAGGCGGGCGATACGACGGCCGGAGATGCGGGCGGCGGCCCAGGCACCGAGGAGTGTGACGGCGAGGGCGGCGCAGGCGGGAAAGATCCCGGCCGTCCGCTCCAGCGTCGCCGGAACCACGCCCATGTCGATGAATCGACTGTGCAGCCAGTCGGCCAGCGGCAGCCCGGCAAGCGCGCCCAGCGCGCCGGCGACGGCACCCACCACCAGCGCCTCACGGCCGAGCAGGCGGCGGATCTGCCGTGACGTGGCGGCGATGCTACGCAGCAGCGCCAGTTCGCGGTGGCGTTGCTGGATGGAGAGCGCGAAGGTCCCGACGACCACGAGTACCGCGACCAGCAGCGAGGTGCCGCCCATGGCACCACCCATGGAGACCAGCTTGACCCGTGCGGCCGCGGCATCCAGGAACTCCACCGGGCCGCGTTCGTCTCCCGTCGAGACCTGGGCGGTGGTGCCCTTGAGGGCTTGCGCGACCTGCTGCTTCAACCGGTCGGTGTCCACACCGGCCGCGGGCAGCACGCCCAGTGCGGAGACCTGGCCGGGGCGGGCGGCAAGGCGTCGGGCCTCCGCCGTGGAGAAGAACAGCGAGGTCTGCTGCCGGAGTTCGCCGTGCCCGTCCGGGGCGGCGATGCCGCTGACACGGTAGGTGCGAGGAGCCCGGGTGGACTGCACGGTGAGCCGGTCGCCGGTCGTGAGGCCTGCCCGCTCGCTGAGTCCCCGGTCGATCACGACCTCATCGGCGGAAGCCGGGGCACGGCCTGCGGTGAGGGCGAACGGGGTGAGCGGGGCGGAGTCCCAGGAGTGGCCGTACGAGGGCAGGGCGCTGCCTCCCGCGTGGCCGGGGAGTCCCAGGGGCTCGGCGAGGAAGGTGAGTTCGGGAACGACCGCCCGCACACCCTCCAGGGTGCGAATCCGGTCGGCAGCGGTGGCGGGGAGCCAGGCGCGTTCGGCGACCGGCTTGGCCTTGTGTTTGACCTTCGTCTTCCCGTTGCCCTTGTGCTTCACGGTGGTCCGGTGGACGTTCTGGTCCGCGGAGACGAGGAGGGGCGTCGCGGCGTAGCGCTCGGTGGCGATCCGTCCGCGCAGGCCCGTCTCCAGGAGGGTGCCGCAGGCGGTGACGAGTGCGGCGGCGCACATGAGGGCAAGTAGCGCTCCGAGGAATCCCCCTTTGCGGTGGCGGATCGTCCGCAGGGCATAGCGCAGCATCATGATGCGTCCGTCTCTGTGCTGTTGTCGTCCGTGGAGGCATCTCCAGATCCGAGGGCCTCGTTGCCCGGCCCGGGGAAGGCGAGCAGGCGGGTGTGGACCGTGCGGGCGCCCGGCGGGGTCTCTGCGTCGGGGCGCTTGTAGCGGTTCATCAACGCGATGTACTCCTCGAAGAACTCCTGGAGTTCGGGGAGCGTGAGCCGCAGCGAGCCGCGTGAGTAGGTATGGCCGTCGGCCCATCCGTCGGCGTCCCGCTCGTCGGCGCCCCGGGTCACCGCAGCACCGCTCTCGCGCTGGAGCCGCTCGAAGAGCGCGAGATCGGCGGCGTACGCATGGCGGTTCAGCTCGTCCATGACGACCCGCATCCCGGGTGTCCGGCGGGACGGCGGCGGAAACCGGCGGTCACCGGGAACGGCCCGCCACCATCGCGCCCTGCGCGCACCCGGCTCCTGCGGCACGGTGTCGGCGACGAAGCCGTACCGGGCCAGTTCGCGCAGGTGGTAGCTGGTGGCCCCGGTGTTCAGGCCCAGAGCGCGGGCAAGGAGCGCCGATGTCGCGGGGCCGTGCAGGGTGAGGTGTTGAAGGATCTGCTGGCGTCGCGGCTGGGCGAGGGCCTTGAGGGCGGCCAGCTCCGTGATCTCGGTACCACCGGGCTTCTCTGGCATGCATCACACACTGCTCTGTGCACAGATACCTGTGCACTGGAGCGTTCCGGCGTCTTCGTAGGGGGGCTTTCCCCCGTGCCATGACCAAGGAAGGGGGGCACCCGCGCCGTGGCCGGGCGGCCAAGCGCCGTGGCCGAGGCGGGGCCGCGCCGTGGCCTCGCGCCGGGGCCTCGCGCGTGACCGGGCCAGGCCCCGCGCCGCGCCGAGGCGGGGCCGCGCCACGACCGGGCCGGGCCCCGCGCCGTGGCCGCGCACGCCCCCCGGCCACGATCCGTCGGCTCGTGTCCCCGCCGCCGCCCGGGTCCCTTCCCCAGCTTTGATCAACCGCTTCGAATCACCGGTGGGATGCCCGGTGGGAATCACCGGCGGGATCCCCGGAATCCGTAGCAACACACCCATTTGGCCTTGCTCCGGTGGAGCGAACCGCGGGCCGGACGGACATTCGGCTCAACGCCAAGCACCGCTACGGCGTCGCCATGCCACCGCTACGACGGGGAGCCCGCACCCATGCCGACCACCGCCCTCACCCCCGACGAACTCGACGTCCAGGCCGCTCGCCTCCACGACACGGAGGCCTGGCAGCAGATCGTCACGGGCTGGGAACTCACTGCCCCGGAGCCCCCGCACCCCGTCTCACCCGAAGACGCGCAGGCGAGGCCAGCCCCCTCGGGCGACTGGCGCAGTCTGCTGTCCGTGCCTGTGGATCAGCTCATCGCCGACACGGTGCGCGCGCTGCCCGCGGCCCTTCCGCGCGAGCGTCCGCTTCCCGGGCGTCTCGGTGCCGTACTGCCCGACCGGCTCCATGCCTGGCGCCGCATCGGACAGCCGGAGGTGCGACCCTCCGTCCACCTCGCCCATGCACGGCAGATCCTCACCGAATGGGGCTGGCAGAACACCCCCTACCGGCTCCGTAACGCCCGGGGTGCCCGATGCGTCTGCGGCGCCATGCTCACTGCGCACCGCCTGGGATACGGATCGGTGCACACCGTCGACCGGGCCGGCGCCTGGCTGATCTCCGAACTCCGCTCCCAGGGCTGGACCGGACTGATCGGGCCCTGGAACCGCTACCCGGGGCGCACAGCCGCGGACGCTCTCGCCCTGATCGACGCCACCATCAGCCGTGCCGCCCGCGCCGGGCAGTAGCGGCCGGCCAACGGCGAACGGGTACGACGTGACCGGACCGAACCGGAGGCAACCAACCGAACGAGCGCGAGCGCGCTGAGAACCGGACCGGACCGTGACGCTCTGAACGAGCTGCCGGTGACACTCAGAACGGGTCGTCCAGCCCCTCGGTGTCCTCGCCTTCCTCCTCCAGGGCCCGGCGCACCACCCGCAGGGCCATTCCCTCCCCGTACCCCTTGCGGGCGAGCATCCCCGCAAGGCGGCGAATCCGCTTGTCGCGTTCCAGGCCCCGGGTGGACCGGAGCTTGCGTGCGACGAGCTCACGCGCCGTCTCCTCCTCCTGCTCGGAGTCGAGCTGACCGACGGCCTCGTCGATCACGGAGGCGTCCACGCCCTTGGTCCGCAGCTCACGGACGAGCGCGCGGCGGGCCAGACCGCGGCCGTGGTGCCGGGATTCCACCCAGGCACCGGCGAACGCGGCGTCGTCGATCAGCCCGACGTCCTCGAAACGCGACAGCACTTCTTCGGCCACCTCGTCCGGGATCTCCCGCTTGCGCAGGGCATCCGCGAGCTGCCGGCGGGTGCGCGCGGTCCCGGTGAGCAGCCGCAGGCAGATGTTGCGCGCCTGCTCGACCGGGTCCCGCGGCTCCCCCTTCTCGGCCCTCGACGAGGAAGGGGAGCCGCTGCTTCTGGAACGGGAGCGGGAACGGCGCCCGGCCCCCTCGCCGAATCCATTCCCCGAACCCGTGCCTCTGCCCTCGCCGGCCCCCGTTGCCGGCTCGTGGAAGAGGTCGGATTCGCCATCGGATCCGGTGGTGTGTCCGGCGGCGGATTCGGGGCCGGGACCCGCGCCGGATTCTGCGGCGCTGCCCGGCCACTCCGTACGACGCGTCACGGTCTAGCTCTTGGCCGCCGCCGTCTTGGCCGGCTTGGCCTTGCCGGCCGGAGCGGGCACCGACTTCGCGGCGCCGTCGGCCGGAGCCGCTGCGGCTCCTGCGGCGTCCGCGCCGGGCTCGGCCGATGCAGTCTCGGGCCGCACACCGACGCCCAGCTTCTCCAGGATCTTCTTCTCGATCTCGTCGGCGAGATCGGGGTTGTCCTTGAGGAAGTTGCGGGCGTTCTCCTTGCCCTGGCCGAGCTGGTCGCCCTCGTACGTGTACCAGGCGCCGGCCTTGCGCACGAAGCCGTTGTCCACGCCCATGTCGATCAGTCCGCCCTCGCGGCTGATCCCGTGGCCGTAGAGGATGTCGAACTCGGCCTGCTTGAAGGGCGGCGCGACCTTGTTCTTGACGACCTTGACGCGGGTGCGGTTGCCGACGGCGTCGGTGCCGTCCTTGAGCGTCTCGATCCGTCGGATGTCGAGGCGCACCGAGGCGTAGAACTTGAGCGCGCGGCCACCGGTGGTGGTCTCCGGCGAGCCGAACATCACACCGATCTTCTCGCGGAGCTGGTTGATGAAGATCGCGGTGGTCTTGGACTGGTTGAGCGCGCTGGTGATCTTCCGGAGCGCCTGGCTCATCAGACGGGCCTGCAGACCGACGTGCGAGTCGCCCATCTCGCCCTCGATCTCCGCACGGGGCACCAGGGCCGCGACGGAGTCGATGACGATCAGGTCGAGGGCGCCCGAGCGGATCAGCATGTCCACGATCTCGAGAGCCTGCTCACCGTTGTCCGGCTGGGACAGGATGAGGTTGTCGATGTCGACACCGAGCCGCTTCGCGTACTCCGGGTCGAGTGCGTGCTCCGCGTCGATGAAGGCCACCGTGCCGCCGAGCTTCTGCGCGTTCGCCACGGCGTGCAGCGTCAGCGTCGTCTTACCGGAGGACTCCGGCCCGTACACCTCCACCACACGGCCGCGCGGCAGGCCGCCGACGCCGAGCGCGACGTCGAGCGCGGTCGAGCCGGTGGGGATCACCTCGATGGGCTCGTTCGGCCGCTCGCCCAGGCGCATCACCGCGCCCTTGCCGAATTGCCGTTCAATCTGTGCGAGTGCGGCGTCCAGCGCCTTCTCGCGGTCGTTTCCTGCCATGGGTTCCACCCGATTTGCTTGAGTCGATCGCTTCACGTCAAAGACGCTAACCCCTGCCACTGACAATGGGCCTCGACGTCCTCCCGGCCTGTGGACAACTCCACGGTCGAGCCCGGGAAAACCCGGCCGGAATCCCATGAGAACGGATGTTCGATTTTGGTGTCAAGCGCACCACGCCGCACCGACTCGCCCCAAGGATAGCGCCCTAGCATCGGCGAACCGGGGAGTCAATGACACGTGAGCGACGCCATACCGAATACCGGCCGTAAGGGGACAACGCAGCCCGGAGGCACCCCACGCCTCAGGAGCGCGACTGAGGGCCCGGGCCCCGTCCCTCCTCGCCCTGACCCTCCTCGCCTTCTCCCTCCTCGCCTTCTCCCTGCGCGTCCTCGGCCTCGCCCTCAGGGGCACGCCAGAGCCGGCGCAGCCGCACGGACAGCGATTCGCCGCGCCGCCACTGATGGCGTCCGTGCACCCGGGGATCGTCCGTGACGTCGTAGCGCTTCACATAGGCGCCGAGGAAGGCCTGCAGCGTGGCCACGGCCGGGATGGCGATCAGCGCACCGACGGCCCCCATCAGTGCCGTACCGGCGACGACCGAGCCGAAGGCGACCGCCGGGTGGATGTCGACGGTCTTCGAGGTCAGCTTGGGCTGCAGCACGTAGTTCTCGAACTGCTGGTACACCACGACGAATCCGAGGACCCACAACGCGTACCAGGGGTCGACGGTGAACGCGATCAGCATCGGCAGCGCGCCCGCCAGATACGTACCGATCGTGGGGATGAACTGCGAGACGAGCCCGACCCAGACCGCGAGCACCGGCGCGTACGGCACGCCGAGGGCCAGCAGCAGGATGTAGTGCGCGATGCCTGAGATGAGCGCCATCAGGCCACGCGAGTAGAGATATCCGCCCGTCTTGTCGACCGCGATCTCCCAGGCCCGCAGCACTTCCGCCTGGCGGGCGGGCGGGAGGACGGAGCACAGTGCGCGGCGCAGCCGGGGGCCGTCGGCCGCGAAGTAGAACGAGAACAGGAAGATCGTCAGCAGTCGGAACAGGCCGCCGAGGACCGTGGTGGACACGTCGAGTACGCCGGTCGCACTGTTCTGGACGTACTTCTGCAGCCAGTCGGAGTGCAGCAGGCTGTCCTGCACCTCGACGCGGGAGAGCTCCGTGTGGAAGGTCTGGTTGACCCAGTTGATCACCGAGTCGAGGTACTTCGGGAAGTCCTCCACCATGTCGACGATCTGGCCCGCGAGCATCGAACCGAGCAGCACGACGAATCCTGCGCCGGCGATCAGCACGCCGAGGAAGACCAGGAAGGTGGCGAAGCCCCTGCGCATGCCGCGAGCCGACATCCGGCTCACCGCGGGCTCGATCGCGAGCGCCAGGAAGAAGGCGATCAGCACATTGATCAACAGGCCGATGAGCTGGTCGAACGCCCAGCTGCCGAGCCGGAAGCAGGCGTAGAGCGCCAGCGCCAGCACCATGGCACGCGGCAGCCAGCCGGGCATGCGGGCACTCCCCGTGCCGGACGGCGGGGCGGGTGGCGCGGCCGGCGGGACGGGCGGGGTGGGGGGCGGCTGGGTCTGAGCTGTCTCGTCTGTCGGTGCCACGGAGCAAGTCTCGCCTACTGCTGGGACAACCGGGCGCGCACCCCGGAAGACGGGCCTCCGCCGCGCCGCGCCGGCCTGCGCCTCAGCGTCTGTCCGCGGGGATGCCGACCGCCGTGCAGACCCCGCGCCAGACGTCCTTGGCCTCCCACCCCTCGTCAAGGGCCTGCCACACCGTGCGCCCGCCGAGCTCCGCCATCACATGGTCACGCGCGAAGGAATCGGCGTATCCCGCGCCGAAGTGGTCCGCCATCCGTTCCCAGAAAATCGTCAACCGCATGCCACCAGTATCCCGCTCCTGAGAGTGCAGCCGGGCCGCCCGGCCTTGCCGAGAGCGCTTACCGTCCTACGGTCGGTCCATGGCTGGAACCGGAACAAGTCCCCTCAACCGTGCCGAGCAGTTCATCTGGCTCACGGCCCGTGTCCTCGAGCAGCGGCGATTCGCCCATCACTTCCTGAAGGGAAGTGCGGACGCCGTGGAAACGGCGCTCGCCGCCTATCTCAACGAGGACGGCGGGTACGGGCACGCGCTCGAACCCGATCTGCGCGGCCCCGTCAGTCAGCCGCTGCACACCGCACACGCGCTGAGCGTCCTCGACTCCATCGACCGCTGCGGCGGGCTCCGGGTGGAACGCATCTGCCGATTCCTCACCGCCGTGTCCACCAAGGAGGGAGCCTTACCTGCTCTGCTTCCCTCACAACGCGGCTACCCGGCCGCGCCGTTCATCCCGATCGTCGACCATCCCCCTGCCGAGCTCCTGGTCACCGGGCCCGTCGTCGGGCTGCTCCACCGCAATTCGGTGTGGCACGCCTGGCTGTTCCGGGCCACCGACTTCTGCTGGGCGGCCGTCGACGCACTGGAGGTGTCGCACCCCTATGAGATCGAGGCCGCGGTCGCCTTCCTCGACGGTGCGCCGGACCGGCCACGCGCCGAGGCCGCGGCCGACCGGCTCGGACGCCTGGTGCGCGACCAGCGGCTCGCCGTCCTGAACCCGGAACGGCGCGCGGAGTATCCGGTGGCGCCCGGATATGCGCCAAGTGAGCAGCACTTTTCGTACGACTACGCCCGCGCGCCCGAATCGCTCGCCCTGCGTTGGTTCACCGACGCGGAGATGGATCGCGCGCTGGACCATCTGGCGGCCGGGCAGGAGGCGGACGGCGGCTGGCCGGTGACCTGGCGGCAGTGGGCGCCGGGAACCGCCCTGGAGGGGCGCCCCCTGGTCACGCTCAGAGCCCTGCAGACCCTGCGGGCGTACGGGCGCGGCCTGGATTGACCACGCCGAGCAGGGACCGTCCGTGTGCGCCGGCTAGCCGAGCGCGCGCACGCCGGCGGTGACGGCCACGGCCACTCCCACGACGACGAGGAAGGGCGCGCGGAGGACGAGGGCGAGAGCCGCTGCGGCGAGGCCCGCGCCCTTGGCGTCGAGCACCAGCTGCTGTCCGTCGCCGAAGGCCTGCTGCGCGGTCAGAGCGGCCAGCAGAGCCACCGGCAGAAGGGCGGCGAGACGCTGCACGAGGGGGCGCTCCAGGGCGCCGGCCGGCACCAGAAGGCCGAGGAGCTTGGCGAGGTAGCAGCCGACGGCGGTCAGCGCGATGGCGATCCAGACGTTCATCGGCCGTCCTCCGGCGTGGTGGTGCACTGTTGCCCGACATCCCCGATATCCCCGGCATCCCCGGCATCCCGGGCTTCCCTCGGGCCCGGCGCCGTGTCCTTGTCGCGTCCCGTCAGAAAGAGGACGACGGGCGCCGCGAGCGCGGACAGCAGTACGGGCACCCCGGCGGGCAGTACCGGCAGCAGACCGAGGGCGAGCAGAACGGCGAGCGCGGCGGTGACCCGCTCCGTCGTGCTCCTCAGCATCGGTGCGAGCAGGGCGAGGAAGGCGGCGGGACCTGCCGCGTCCAGCCCCCAGGCGGCGGTGTCGCCGAGCGCCTCGGCACCCAGCGCACCGACCAGCGTGGTGAGGTTCCACAGCACATAGAGCGTGAGCCCGGTGACGGTGAAGCCGATCCGGGCAGCCCGCCGGGTGGGCTGGGGCAGCGTCACAGCCGTCGTCTCGTCGATCACCCACTGGGCGGCGAAGGGGCGCACGGCCCGCGGGAGCGCGAGAAGCTGCGACAGCCGCAGGCCGTAGAAGGAGTTGCGTACGCCGAGGAAGAAGGCGCCGGCCGCCGCGGTGTACGGGTTGCCGCCGGCGGCAAGTGCGCCCACCAGAGCGAACTGCGAGGCGCCGGTGAAGACGAGGAGGCTGAGCGCGCAGGTCTGCAGCAGGCTCAGCCCGGATCCGGCCGAGGTGACGCCGAAGGCGAAGCCTGAGAGACCGACGGCCATGCCGACGCCGAGAGCGTCACGTACGACGGCGGCGTCCGGCTTGGCACCGGCGGTGCTCGCACTGCTGTCGGGCGGGCCGACCGCGTTCTGAGGGGGTGCTGTCTGTTCTGCCACGTCCGGCACGCTATCCGGGCAGGTCGGGGCCGGTCTTGTACGTTCTTGCGCGTTCGCGCCGGTAGGCGCCGGGTGGCACCCCCACGATCCGGGTGAAATGGCGGTTGAGATGCGGCTGGTCGGTGAAGCCGACCGCGGCGGCAGCCTCGGCGGGGGTGGTGCCCGCGTCGAGCATCCGCCGTGCACGCCGGACCCGGGCGTCGGTGAGCCAGGTGTGCGGCGGCATCCCGTACTGCTTCTTGAAGGCACGGAGCAGGGCGAACGGGCTCGTGCCGAGTTCGGTGGCCAGTGCCTCCAGGGTGGGCGGCTCGGTCATCCTGCTCTCCAGTACGGCACGGGCACGCGTCGCGTCCCGCACGCCGGCCGCCCTGGCCGTGCCGGCGGGCAGCGCACTGCCGTGCCGGGTGAGCAGACGCGTGACCATGACCCGCAGCACGCTGTCCGCCGCGAGTGCGTTTCCCTCCTCCGCCGCGCGGTGGACCTCCCCGATCAGCCGGGCCGCGTACGGATCGACGACTCCGGTCTCCGTGAAGCCGACCGTGCCGCGCAGGTTCGTCGTATCGGCCGCGATGTCGTTGATCACCTGGGAGGACGGGTAGAGCGTGGCGTACACCCACCCCTCGGGCACACCGGCGCGGGCGGTGTGCGTGACCTCCGGATTGATCATGACGACGGTGCCGGGCCCCGCGTGGATCGTTCCGCCGGGCAGCCCGACGTCCTCGACACCTTGGGTGATGGTGCCGAACACATAACCCTCGTGGCTGTGGCGGGGGAAGGTGTGGCGGATGTAGCGGGCCCGCAGCAGGTCGAGGTCGGGCAGTTCCGCGTACTGCCAGTGCCTCGCCCATTCCGCCGGTCCCGATACTGCTGCCATGGTCGAATTCTCGCAGTTCGCGGGGCCCGGGGACATCGGCGCAACGACCGTCGTCGCGAGCCCCGGGGGACATCGGCCCAAGCGCCGGCCGAGGGCGTCGCGGCCTCGGTCACGGACGGCTGCACGGCGCCGGCCGGGCCGTCTCCGCAGCCGTTGTCAGTGGCGGGGTGCACGATGGGGGACATGACCGGCTCCGCACTCGATTCGTTCTCCCCCGCGACCCGCAGCTGGTTCACGGGGGCCTTCAGCGCGCCCACAGCCGCGCAGGAAGGCGCCTGGCGGGCGATCGGTGAGGGGTCGGACGTCCTGGTCGTCGCGCCTACCGGATCGGGAAAGACCCTGGCCGCCTTCCTCGCCGCCCTGGACCAGTTGACCGCGGTCCCGCCGCCCGCCGAGGCGAAGAAGCGCTGCCGTGTGCTCTACGTGTCGCCCCTCAAGGCCCTCGCCGTCGACGTGGAGCGCAATCTCCGCTCGCCGCTGACCGGTATCCGCCAGGAATCGGCGCGCCTGGGGCTGCCCGAGCCCGAGGTCCGGGTGGGTATCCGCTCCGGCGACACCCCGCCCGCCGAGCGTCGATCGATGGCGACGCGGCCGCCGGACATCCTGATCACCACTCCCGAGTCCCTCTTCCTGATGCTGACGTCCTCGGCGCGGGAGGCGCTGGCCGGCATCGAAACGGTGATTCTCGACGAGGTGCACGCGGTCGCGGGCACCAAGCGGGGCGCCCATCTCGCCGTGTCGCTCGAGCGGCTCGACGAGTTGCTTCCCCGGCCGGCCCGAAGGATCGGCCTGTCGGCCACGGTCCGTCCGGTCGACGAGGTCGCACGCTTCCTCTCGCCGCAGCGGAGGGTGGAGATCGTCCAGCCGCCGTCCACCAAACAGTTCGATCTGTCGGTGGTCGTGCCCGTCGAGGACCTGGGGGAGCTCGGCGGTTCCCCCGCCACCGACCCGGACTCCTCCGGCCAGGCGGACAAACCGTCGATCTGGCCGCATGTGGAGGAGCGGATCGCGGATCTCGTCCAGTCCCACCGCTCCACGATCGTCTTCGCCAACTCCCGCCGTCTCGCCGAGCGGCTCTGCAACCGGCTCAACGAGATCGCGTACGAGCGCGCCACCGGCGAGACGATGCCCGAGGCCCACTCCCCCGCCGAGGTCATGGCGGAGTCCGGCGCGGCGAAGGGCGCGCCGCCGCTCCTCGCCCGGGCCCACCACGGATCGGTCTCCAAGGAGCAGCGCGCCCAGGTCGAGGAGGACCTCAAGGCGGGCCGGCTGCCCGCTGTGGTCGCCACCTCCAGCCTGGAGCTGGGCATCGACATGGGTGCGGTCGACCTGGTGATCCAGGTGGAGTCACCGCCGTCGGTCGCCTCCGGACTGCAGCGGGTCGGCCGTGCCGGGCACCAGGTGGGCGCGGTCTCCACCGGGGTCGTCTTCCCGAAGTACCGGGGCGATCTGGTGCAGGCGGCCGTGGTCACCGAGCGGATGCGCGAGGGGTCCATCGAGGCGCTGCGGATCCCGTCCAATCCGCTGGATGTGCTGGCCCAGCAGCTGGTCGCGATGGTCGCCCTGGACAGCTGGCAGGTGGACGACCTGCTGGCGGTGACCCGCCGGGCCGCCCCCTTCGCCTCGCTCCCGGAGTCGGCGTTCACCGCCGTGCTCGACATGCTCGCCGGCCGCTATCCGTCCGACGCCTTCGCCGAGCTGCGTCCCCGCGTCGTCTGGGACCGGGTCGCCGGTACGGTCACAGGCCGCCCCGGCGCCCAGCGGCTCGCCGTCACCTCCGGCGGCACCATCCCCGACCGCGGGCTCTTCGGGGTCTTCCTGGCGGGCTCCGACCCCAAGAAGGGCGGCGGCCGGGTCGGAGAGCTGGACGAGGAGATGGTGTACGAATCCCGGGTGGGCGATGTCTTCACGCTGGGCACCACGTCCTGGCGGATCGAGGACATCACCCGCGACCGGGTCCTGGTCTCGCCTGCCCCTGGCGTTCCGGGACGGCTGCCGTTCTGGAAGGGCGACCAGCTGGGCCGTCCGCTGGAGCTGGGGCGTGCGCTGGGGGCCTTCCTGCGCGAGCTCGGCGGGCTGTCCCCCGAGGACGCCCGGCAGCGGCTGCTGGCCGCGGGCCTGGACACCTGGGCCGTGGACAACGTGCTGTCCTACATCGACGAGCAGCGCCGGGCCTGCGGCCACGTGCCGGACGACCGGACCATCCTCGTCGAGCGTTTCCGCGACGAGCTGGGCGACTGGCGCGTCGTTGTGCACTCCCCCTTCGGCGCCCAGGTGCACGCCCCGTGGGCGCTCGCCCTCAGTGCCCGCCTCGGCGAGCGGTACGGCATGGATGCCCAGGTCATGCATGCCGACGACGGCATCGTGCTGAGGCTTCCGGACGCGGACATGATGGGTCTGGACCTCCTCGACTTCGACCCCGTACAGGGCTCGGTCCAGGACCCCGGCGCCGCGCCGCTCCCCCCGGCCAACGCAGCCCTCGACAGTGACCAGCCCCCCGTCGGCGCCGCCGATGTGGCCTTCGACAAGGGCGAGATCGAGCAGATCGTCACGGACCAGGTCGGCGGCTCCGCCCTGTTCGCATCCCGGTTCCGCGAGTGCGCGGCCCGCGCGCTGCTGCTGCCCCGGCGTAGTCCCGGCAAGCGCACACCGCTGTGGCAGCAGCGCCAGCGGGCCTCCCAGCTCCTCCAGGTCGCCTCCGAGTTCGGCTCGTTCCCCATCGTTCTCGAAGCGGTCCGCGAATGTCTCCAGGACGTCTTCGACGTCCCCGGGCTCACCGAGGTGATGAGCGACCTGGAAGCCCGCCGGATCCGCCTGGTCGAGGTGACCACCCAGGAACCCTCCCCGTTCGCCCGCTCGCTCCTGTTCGGCTACGTCGCGCAGTTCCTGTACGAGGGCGACTCGCCCCTGGCCGAGCGGCGGGCCGCCGCGCTCTCGCTCGACTCCCATCTCCTGGCCGAGCTGCTCGGCCGAGCGGAGTTGCGCGAGCTGCTCGACGCCGAGGTCCTGACCGAGCTGGAGCAGGAGCTCCAGTGGCTGGCGGAAGACCGCCGGATCAAGGACATCGAAGGGGTCGCCGATCTTCTGCGGGTCCTGGGCCCGCTCACCGATTCGGAACTGACCGAGCGCGGCGCCGAGCCCCAGTGGGCGCAGGAGCTGGCGTCGGCACGCCGCGCCATCCGGGTCCGGATCGGCGGCGGCGATCACTGGGCGGCCATCGAGGACGCGGGCCGGCTGCGCGACGCCCTGGGCACGGCGCTTCCGGTCGGCGTCCCCGAGGCGTTCACCGAACCGGTGAAGGACCCCCTCGGCGATCTCCTCGCCCGCTACGCCCGTACGCACGGCCCGTTCACCTCCACCGCGGCTGCCGCCCGGTTCGGTCTCGGCACCGCCGTCACCGACGGGGCACTGCAACGGCTCGCGGCCTCGGGCCGGATCGTCCAGGGCGAATTCCACCCCGCCGGAATCGGCCAGGAGTGGTGCGACGCCACGGTGTTGCGGCGGCTGCGGCGCCGCTCGCTCGCCGCGCTCCGCCATGAGCTGGAGCCGGTGCCTCCCGCCGCGCTGGCGGGGTTCCTCCCCCAGTGGCAGCATCTCGGCAGCAGCAGCCTGCGCGGAATCGACGGACTGGCGCGTGCCATCGAGCAGTTGCAGGGCGCGCCCGTCCCCGCGTCCGCGCTGGAGAAGCTCATCCTGCCGAGCCGCGTCAGCGGCTACTCCCCCGCGCTCCTGGACGAACTCACCACCACCGGCGAGGTCGTGTGGGCCGGTGCGGGCGCCCTCCCAGGCAAGGACGGCTGGCTCTCCCTCTATCCGGCCGACAGCGCGCCCCTGCTCCTGCCTCCCCCTCGTCCGCTCGAGCTCAGCGCGCTGCACGAATCCGTGCTGACCACGCTGAGCGGTGGGTACGGGCTCTTCTTCCGCCAGATCGCCGATCAGGTCCGCGCCACCACACACCCTGACTCCACCGACCCGCAACTGGCGGACGCCCTCTGGGACCTCGCCTGGTCCGGCCGGCTCACCAACGACACACTCGCCCCGCTGCGTGCACTGCTCGGCTCCGGGCGCACGGCGGGGTCGACCGCGCACCGCGCCAAACGCAGTGTTCCGCGCGGCCGCTACGGCTCACTGACGGCTGCGGCACGCCCCGTCTCGCGCACCGGTCCGCCCACGGTGTCGGGCCGCTGGTCCCTGCTGCCGCCCTCCGAACCCGAGCCCACGCACCGGGCCCACGCCCTCGCGCGCACCCTCCTGGACCGGCATGGCGTGGTGACCCGCGGCGCGGTCCAGGCCGAGGGCGTCGAGGGCGGCTTCTCTGCCGCGTACCGAGTGCTGTCCGCCTTCGAGGACAACGGGCAGGCGCGCCGCGGCTACGTCGTGGAGGGTCTGGGGGCGGCGCAGTTCGCCATGGACGGCGCGGTCGACCGGCTCCGTGCGGCCGCCACCGCCCGCGACCGCACGGAGCCGGGCGCGGATCCCCGTGCTCTGGTCCTCGCCGCGGCCGACCCCGCCAACGCCTACGGCGCGGCCCTGCCGTGGCCTGAGCCGCCGGCCGGGGCCGGGCACAAGCCCGGGCGCAAGGCAGGCTCCCTCGTGGTCCTGGTCGACGGTGAGCTGACGCTCTACATGGAGCGCGGCGGCAAGACACTGCTGGCCTGGCCGACCGATCCGGACGACCCCGCGCTTCGGGCCGCCGCGGCCGCCCTGGCCGCCTCTGCCCGCGCCGGAGCCCTCGGCACGGTCACGGTCGAGCGCACCAACGGCGCCTCGTCCCTGACCTCACCCCTCGGCCGCACTCTGGAGTCGGCGGGTTTCCTCGCCACCCCGAGAGGCCTCCGCCTGCGCGCCTGATCCCCGCTCCCACCTCAGCACACCGGGGGTGCCACGCCCCGCCGCCGGCACGTCGGGCTGCACACCACACCCAAGCGACCAGGGCCCCAGGCCCATCGCGCCACAGCCGCCCTCCCCCGGATCGCAGGGTCACCCCGCCCGCACCCGCCGCCGTCCCCGCGCATCATGGACGTATGCCCGAAGGAGACACCGTCCTGCAGACCGCGAAACGGCTGCACAGCGCGCTGGCCGGTCAGGTCCTCACCCGGTCCGATCTGCGCGTCCCCAGGTTCGCCACCGCCGATCTCACCGGCCGGACCGTTCTCGACTTCTCCGCGCGCGGCAAGCACCTGCTGACCCGTATCGAGGGCGGCCTCACCCTCCACAGTCATCTGCGGATGGACGGCGCCTGGCGTGTCTATGCCCCCGACGAACGGTGGCGCGGCGGCCCCGCCCACCAGATCCGCGCCGTCCTGGCCAACACCGCGCACACCGCCGTCGGCTACCGCCTCCCCGTTCTCGAACTCCTCCGGACCGGGGACGAGGAGAAGGTCGTCGGCCACCTCGGCCCGGACCTGCTGGGCCCGGACTGGAACGCCGACACCGCGCTGCACCGACTGCTCACCGATCCTGCCCGCCCTCTCGGCGAGGCTCTCCTGGACCAGCGCAATCTGGCCGGCATCGGCAACGTCTACAAATGCGAGCTCTGCTTCCTGGCCCGCGCCACCCCCTGGCTCCCCATCGGCCGACTGCCCGAACACACGGCGGCCCTCCTGGTCACCACGGCCAAACAGCTCCTGGAAGCCAACCGCGACCGCCCGGTCCGCACCACCACCCTCGGCGCCCGGCCCCGGACCACCGGCACTCCGGCTTCCCGCACCCGCCGCCCGAGCGAGAACCTCTGGGTCTACGGCCGGACCCACCGCCCCTGTCTGCGCTGCGGGACACCGATCCGCGCGTCGGAGCAGGACACCCGCCCCACCTACTGGTGCCCCCGATGCCAATCGGGACCCACCCCATAGCGGACGCCCCACCTGGACAGGTGGACGGCCCATCACCGCAGCGCAGTGGACAACCCATCGCCGCACCATAGTTGACGACCCGTCAGAAGCAGTCGTACGGTCCGGTCATGCCCCTCGTCGCGTACGACCTCACCGGCCGCTCCGCGTTCGTCACCGGCGCCGCAGGCGGAATCGGCCGCGCCACCGCCGTCCTGCTGGCGGAGGCCGGCGCCTGCGTCCACTGCGCCGATCTCGACGAGAAGGGCCTCCTGGAGACCCTCGACCTGATCGCGGCCGCAGGTGGCGAAGCCCACACCCATCCGCTCGATGTCACCGACCGCAACCAGGTCCGGGCCGCGGTCGCCGCCGCCGGCGATCTGGACATCCTGGCCGCCGTTGCCGGGATCATGCATACGAGCAGTGTCCTGGAAACCGCTGACGAGGACCTCGACCGTGTGCTCTCGGTCAATTTCAAGGGGGTCCTGTACGCCTGCCAGGAAACCGCCCGCAGGATGGTCGCGCGCGGCGCCCCCGGCTCGCTGATCACGATGGCCTCGGGCGCGGTCGACTCCGCGAGCCCCGGCCTGCTCTGCTACAGCGCGGCCAAGGCTGCCGTGGTCCAGCTGACCAAGACGCTGGCGACCGAGCTGGGACCTCACGGCATCCGGGTCAACGCGGTCGCGCCCGGCTGGATCCGCACCCCCATGACCGCCCGCCACGACGCGGAGCAGCAGCACCGGGCCGAGGCGACGATGGCGCGCATTTCGCCGCTGGGCAGGGTCGGCGAGCCCGATGACGTCGCGCACACGGTGCTGCATCTGGCATCGGACGCGTCGGCCTTCATGACCGGCCAGATCCTCCGCCCGAACGGCGGCGTCGCCATGCCCTGGTAGCGCGCCACGCCCTGCCGACGGACCAGGACCGGCCGCCCGTACGCCAGAACCGGCGCTTCGCGCGACCCGACAGGGCTGACGCACGCCAGGACCGGCCGGCCTCGCGCCACGACGAGCCGGATATCGACGAGCCCGGTATCGACGAGCTGGATATCGGCGACTGCGATATCAGTGACTGCCAGGTACGGCCCACACCGCGCACGCCCCCGGCACAGCGCCGCAGCAAGCCTGTGCCCGCGTCGAATATCCCGGTCGGCCGGGCCGTCTCGGCCACGTGCACGGGCAGGAGGCTGAGCCCCCATCCACCCGCCGCCACCGCCCCCTCGACCGGCCCCGCCTGCGCAGGCTCCAGCACCAGCCGCAGCACGGCCCACCACCACACACCGCCGAGCACGAGCGCCGGCACCCACCGCCGCACCATGGCTGCCTCCTTCGGGCGAACCCCGGGGCCTGTCGTTCGGAGCATGCCGGGTTCTCGGAATCCGTCCTGATCCGAACGGAAGACCTTAGTCCGGCCCGATCACCCTGCGGGAGAGCGCACCGGCGCAGTACCGGCGCGCATGTAGCAGTCGCACGCCTCGCACTCCGTCCCGCCGGACTGCGTATCCCCGCAGCGGGTCCGGTGCAGCGGGGAGCCCCCACCGCTTCCGGTGGGGGCTCCCCGCTGCACTGCCGTTCAGTCCTTGTCGTCGGGGGTCAGGGAGTCCTTGACGCCCTCGGCCCGCTCCCGGGTCTCGCCCATGGCGCCCTTGGCCTTGCCCTTCGCCTGGTCCGCCTTGCCCTCGGACTCCATGCGCTTGTTGCCGGTCATCTTGCCCATGGCTTCCTTGGCCTTGCCTGCGATCTTGTCCTTCGCGCTTTCGTCGGTCATCACAACTCCTTGCGTCGTACGTACCGGACTCTGCCCGATCCCGGGCAGGCCGGTTGGAATGGAGCCCCGGCCGGGCAAGAACCCGCCGGGTGAGTCGGGGGAACCCCGGTCAGGCGCTCTCCGCCTGGAACATCCACGCGTGCTTCTCGAGGTCGGCGGTGAGCGCGATGAGGATGTCCTGGCTGACGGGGTCGGGGTCACCCGTCACCTCGATCCGCTCGCGCATCCGACCGATCACCACGCTCAGGGCGTCCACCAGGGTCCGTACCGCATCGACATCCTTGACCCAGCCCGCAGGCACGGAATCGATGGCCGTGGTCCTGGCGATCGTCCCCGACCGTCCGTCCGGATTGACACCCAGCGCGGAGGCTCGTTCGGCCACCGTGTCGGAGTGCTGGCGGGCGGTGTCGACGACCTCGTCGAGCTGAAGGTGCACGGACCTGAACCGAGGCCCCACCACGTTCCAGTGGACCTGCTTGGCCACCAGGGAGAGATCGACGAGGTCCACCAGGGCGCCCTGGAGCGCATCACCCACGGACTTGAGGTCGGTCTCGGACAGCGGGCTCTTCACCACAGACATGCACGTCTCCGATCTGGTATCCGTTCCGTTCAGCACCAACCACGATGGCACAAACGAAGCAAAACGGTCATCCGGGGAAGTGCTCGAAGAGAGCGTTCCCCGGTCTCATCCATGCGCCTGCCCGCCGGAAGCACGCCAACACCTCCTCCGCCACATCCCCCGCACACCACTCGAACGCGCAGAAGCCCCGGCCCACCCCCTGAGGGGAGGACCGGGGCTCCGGCTTCACACTGAACCGAACGGGTCAGGCGGCGACGACATCCACCGCTTCCGCAGGCGCCTTGATGGTCACCCGCCCCGTCGGTACACCCGTCACCGACGAAACGGAGACGGAATTGAGCATGGGGCGCACCGGTACTGGTACCGGATCACCGGCTGTCGCCGACTCGGCCAGTTCAGCCAGGGACAGCTCATCGCTCACTTCACGCATGAGCTCGGACATCCGTACATCAAGCGCGTCGCAAATGGCGGAGAGCAGTTCGGAGGATGCCTCCTTCTGCCCCCGCTCCACCTCGGAGAGATAGCCGAGCGAAACTCGGGCGGACGAGGAGACTTCGCGCAGAGTACGGCCTTGGCGCTGGCGCTGCCGACGCAGCACGTCACCAAGCAGGCGACGGAGCAGAATCATCGGTGGCTCCCTCCTCGGACCGCGTAGCCGCATCCTTCACGCCCCACCGTACCGCCTAGCGCTGCGGCCGTGCGGGGAGCGATGTCGTGTTCACTCAGGGCTGCAAACATCAATTCCCCCCGTTGTGTTCCGTATCCTGTGCGCTCGCGTACCCGCCGAGTTCGCCGGAGAGCAGTTCGAGCACGCTCCGTACGCTCTCTCTACGGATGTCCGCCCGTCCGCCGTTCAACCGCAGCGCGGTCACTTTCCCGGCGTCACAGGGCCCGCAGACTGCGACGAAGACCGTTCCGACCGGTTGGCCGTCCTGTGGCTCGGGGCCCGCGACACCGGTTGTCGCCACTCCCCAGTCCGCGCCGAGCGCCCGGCGTACGCCCGCCGCCATCTGGCGCGCGACTTCGGCGTCCACTGCCCCTCGCGCCGCCAGAAGCTCCGCGTCCACGCCCAGGACTTCACTCTTGAGGGGGGTCGCATAGGCGGTCACCGACCCTCGGAATGCCTGCGAGGCACCGGGTACGGACGTCAGCTCCGCCGCGACCAGGCCTCCGGTCAACGATTCGGCGACGGCGAGGCTCTCGCCCCGCTCGACGAGCAGCCGCAGCACCTGGGCCGCGGCTGTCACCGCTCGGCCTCCGCGGCACCGCGGTTCCCGGCGACCCGCTTCGGGCCCTTGGCTCCCTCGGAGGCGGTCCCGGCGGTCTCGGCCCGCCTGGAGGCCTGCCCCTCGTCCTTGGCGCTCTCCAGAGCCGCCTCAGCGTTCTCGGCAGCTCCCTGAACGGCAGCCGCCTTCTCCTCCGCGCGCCCCTGACGCCGCAGCACGACGGCCTGGCGCACATAGTCCAGGCCGGTGACGACCGTCAGCACGACGGCCACCGCCATCACCCAGAAGCGCATCGTGGCCAGTGGACCGGTCAGTGCCAGGACGTACATCCCGACGGCGGTCCCCTGGGCCAGCGTCTTCATCTTCCCGCCACGGCTGGCCGGGATCACGCCGTGCCTGATCACCCAGAACCGCAGCACCGTGATGCCGAGCTCGCGGAAGAGGATCACACCCGTGACCCACCAGGGAAGATCACCGAGGTACGACAGACAGATCAGCGCCGCACCCATGATCGCCTTGTCGGCGATCGGGTCGGCGATCTTCCCGAAGTCGGTGACCAGGTCGTACTTACGCGCCAGATGCCCGTCGAACACGTCGGTGATCATCGCGACGGCGAACGCGGCCCAGGCGATGGAACGCCAGGCCGGGTCGTATCCGCCGTCGTGGAGCAGCAGTACGACGAATCCGGGAACCAGCACCAGCCGCGCCATGGTGAGCAGGTTGGCGATGTTCCACAGGCTGGCCTGGTTGACGGCCGCAGCACCCAGTTTTCCGCCGCGGACCGGCGTCGCGCCGGTACCACCTGCCGCGGATGCCGGTGCTCCGGTCATCTGGCTACCTCCGCAAGTTCACGACACTCGGCCACCAGGTCCACACCTTCGGTGCCCACTACCTTTGCCTCGACCATACGGCCCGGGACAAGCCCCTCGCGTGCGGTGAAGAGCACCTGACCGTCCGTTTCGGGCGCCTGGTGAGCGGCGCGGCCCACGGCGCGCGACTCGTCCTCGGTGGCCTCGACCGACTCGACCAGGACCTGGAGCGACTCACCGACGCGCTCCTCGGCCCGCTGCGAGGTCAGCTCCTCGGCCAGCTGCGAGATGTGTGACAGCCGCTCGGCGATCGTGTCGGCGTCCAGCTTGTTCTCGTACCCGACCGCCTCGGTGCCGTCCTCGTCGGAGTAGCCGAAGACGCCGATGGCGTCGAGACGGGCACCGGTGAGGAACCGTTCCAGCTCCGCAAGGTCCGCCTCGGTCTCGCCGGGGAAGCCCACGATGAAGTTGGAGCGCGCGCCGGCCTGCGGTGCCTTGCTACGGATGGTGTGCAGGAGCTCCAGGAAGCTGTCCGTGTCGCCGAAGCGGCGCATCGCGCGCAGCACGCCGGGGGCCGAGTGCTGGAACGACAGGTCGAAGTAGGGCGCGACCTTCGGCGTCGAGGTCAGGACGTCGATCAGACCGGGCCGCATCTCGGCGGGCTGCAGGTAGCTGACGCGAATGCGCTCGATGCCCTCGACGTCCGCGAGCTCCGGAAGGAGTGTCTCCAGGAGGCGGATGTCGCCGAGGTCCTTGCCGTACGAGGTGTTGTTCTCGGAGACCAGCATGACCTCCTTCACACCCTGCTCGGCCAGCCAGCGGGTCTCGCCCAGGACGTCCGAGGGCCGCCGCGAGATGAAGGAGCCGCGGAAGGACGGGATGGCGCAGAAGGAGCAGCGGCGGTCGCAGCCCGAGGCGAGCTTCACGGAGGCGACGGGGCTGGTGCCCAGCCGACGGCGCAGAGGCGCCCTCGGGCCGGAGACCGGCGCGACTCCCTCCGGGAGATCGGCGGGGGCAGGTGCGGCCTCCTGGGCGTGGCCGGGGAGGGCGACGGCTGCGTCCTGGCGGTCGGCCGGGCTGATGGGCAGCAGCTTGCGGCGGTCGCGCGGGGTGTGGGAGGCGTGGATGCCGCCGTTGAGAATGGTCTGGAGGCGGTCGGAGATGTCTGCGTAGTCGTCGAATCCGAGGACTCCGTCCGCTTCCGGCAGGGCCTCGGCGAGGTCCTTGCCGTAGCGCTCGGCCATGCAGCCGACGGCGACGACGGCCTGGGTCCGGCCGTGATCCTTCAGGTCATTGGCTTCGAGCAGGGCATCGACGGAGTCCTTCTTGGCGGCCTCGACGAATCCACAGGTGTTGACCACGGCGACATCGGCATCGGAGGCATCCTCGACGAGCTCCCAGCCGTCCGCTGCCAAGCGGCCTGCAAGCTCCTCCGAGTCCACCTCGTTACGGGCGCATCCAAGAGTGACAAGGGCGACGGTACGGCGTTCGGGCATGGGCTCAAGACTACTTTGTCCCGGCACTGGCCCCGCCGCGCAGGGTTCGACCACTACAGGGAGTGACAAAGGCGGCGAGCCCCCGGCACGATGGCCCGGCGCTCGCCGCCTCTGTGAACTGTCGGATCGTGAGGTCAGCCGACCTCGGGATCGCCCTTGGTGTACGAGAGCCGCTCCACCTGTCCGGGCTGGAACTGGTCCTCGACCTTCTTGCCGTTGACGAAGAGATCGATCGATCCGGCGTCACCGAGGACGAGGTCGACCCGCTCCTTGTCCTGGAAGGTCTTCGTCTCGCCCTGCTGGAGGGTTCCGTCGAAGAGGGACCGGCCGTTGTGGTCCTTGGCGGAGATCCAGCTCTTGCCCTGGCTCGCGCTGAGCTTGACCGTCACCTTGTCCTGGGGCGCTGCCGCGATGGCACTGTCCGAGGGGGCCGGCTTGGGATCGACGGGTTTACTGGACGCCGGCTTGGGTGTGATCTTGTCGGACGTCGGGCCTTCGGCCACCTGGCCGGCGGTCGAGGGCTCGTCACCGCCCTTGAAGAAGGTGAAGCCGACGAATCCGACCACGGCGACGATGGCCGCGACCATGGCCGCGGTCCAGTTGGGCCGCCGGGGTTCGGAACGGATCCGCTCGGCTTCGAACATCGGTGCCGCCGGCGTCGGCGCGGGACGGCCGCCGTGCTCGGCGTCGTACTGCGAAACCAGCGGTTCCGGATCGGTGCCTACGGCACGTGCGAGTGTTCGGATATGGCCGCGGGCGTACACGTCGCCGCCGCAGCGGGAGAAGTCGTCCTCCTCGATCGCGTGCACGATGGGGATGCGCACCCGGGTGGACGTGCTGACCTCTTCGACCGTGAGACCTGCGGCGATACGAGCCTGCTGAAGCACTCGACCGATCGAAGGCCGGTCGTCTTCGGGGGAGTTGCCGATGGACACGGGGGCGCCTTTCGAGCGTGAGCCACCTGCTGGGTGTTCAGTCTAGGGGGGGTACGAAAGGGTGGGGCAACCGGGAGGTAGGACTTTGTACGCCATCAGATTCGAACAGAGTCGGATTCGCCGGACCGCCCCGGGAAGGAACATCCTGCTGTCCCTCCCTTCAACTTGACGTACGACCCGGCGAAACGGTTGCCCGCAAAACCCTTACGAACCGGTTTCCCCACGGATCAGCGCCAACACCCCGTCGAGCTCGTCCGGTTTCACCATGACGTCGCGCGCCTTGGAGCCCTCGCTGGGGCCGACGATGTTCCGCGACTCCATCAGGTCCATCAGCCGGCCGGCCTTCGCGAAACCCACCCGCAGCTTGCGCTGGAGCATCGATGTGGACCCGAACTGGGTGGAGACGACCAGCTCAGCGGCCTGGCAGAGCAGATCCAGATCGTCGCCGATGTCCTCGTCGATCTCCTTCTTCTGCTTCGTCCCGACCACCACGTCCTCGCGGAAGACGGGGGCCATCTGATCCTTGCAGTGCTGGACGACCGCCGCGACCTCGTCCTCGGTGACGAAGGCACCCTGCATACGGGTCGGCTTGTTCGCCCCCATCGGCAGGAACAGTCCGTCACCCTTTCCGATGAGCTTCTCGGCTCCGGGCTGGTCGAGGATGACGCGGCTGTCGGCCAGCGACGAGGTCGCGAAGGCGAGACGGGAGGGCACGTTCGCCTTGATCAGACCGGTGACGACGTCCACCGAGGGGCGCTGGGTGGCGAGCACCAGATGGATACCGGCGGCGCGGGCCAGCTGGGTGATGCGGACGATCGAGTCCTCGACGTCCCGGGGGGCCACCATCATGAGGTCGGCCAGCTCGTCGACGATCACCAGCAGATACGGGTACGGCGACAGCTCCCGCTCGCTGCCCTCCGGCGTCTTGAGCTTGCCGGTGCGGACGGCGTGGTTGAAGTCGTCGATGTGCCGGTAGCCGAACGCGGCGAGGTCGTCATAACGCAGGTCCATCTCGCGCACCACCCACTGGAGCGCCTCGGCGGCCTTCTTGGGGTTGGTGATGATCGGCGTGATCAGGTGCGGAATACCCTCGTACGCGGTCAGCTCGACGCGTTTCGGGTCGACCAGCACCATGCGGACGTCCTCCGGCGTCGCCCGCACCATCACCGAGGTGATGAGGCAGTTGATGCAGGAGGACTTGCCGGAACCGGTGGCACCGGCCACCAGGACGTGCGGCATCTTCGCGAGGTTGGCCATTTCGTACCCGCCCTCGACGTTCTTGCCGAGCGCGACCAGCATCGGGTGGTCGTCCTCCGCCGCGTCCGCGAGCCGCAGCACGTCGCCGAGGTTGACCATCTCCCGGTCGGAGTTGGGGATCTCGATGCCGACCGCGGACTTCCCCGGGATCGGGGAGATGATCCGGACGTCGGGGCTGGCGACGGCGTACGCGATGTTCTTGGCGAGCGCCGTGATCCGCTCGACCTTCACGGCGGGTCCGAGCTCCACCTCGTACCGCGTCACCGTGGGACCGCGGGTGAAACCGGTGACAGCGGCGTCGACCTTGAATTCGGTGAAGACGTTGGTCAGCGACGCGACGATTGCGTCGTTGGCGGCGCTGCGGGTCTTGCCGGGGCCGCCCCGCTCCAGCAGGTCGAGCGAGGGCAGCGAGTAGGTGATGTCGCCGGAGAGCTGGAGCTGCTCGGCGCGGGGCGGCAGCGGCTGCGACTGCGAGCGGTCGGGCGCCTGCTTGGTCAGGTCGGGCACGCCCCCGGCGGGCGAGGACGCCTTCTCCCCCGGCCTCCGGGCCGGCTCCGCCTCCCTGGCACCGGGCACCGGAGTGCCCGTGCGCTCGCGGTCCACCGAGACGCCCTGGGTGAGGTCGGCGACGACCGGCGAGGGCGGCATGCCGTTGAGCACCGCCCCGTCGAGCGCGGCGGCTGCGGCGGCGGCGACGTCCACGGCGTCCATGGTGCGGTTCATCGCCGGCTGCACGGAGGGCCTGCGCGGCCTGCGGCGCTTGGAGAGCGCGTCGGTCTCCGCCCGGTCGGGGTCGTACTCGTCGGGCGCCTCGGAACGGCGGACGGAGGAGCGGCGCGAACCGGCGGGCAGCGACTCACGCCACTGCTCGTCGTACCGCTCGTCGTCGTCCTCGTCCAGCGCCTCCGGGTCGTACACCGGGTCGATGATTCCCAGCTTGGAACCGAGCAGCCGCAGCCGCTGCGGAATCGCGTTCACCGGGGTCGCCGTCACGACCAGCAGTCCGAAGACGGTCAGGAGCAGGAGCAGCGGTACGGCGAGCACCTCGCCCATGGTGAAGATCAGCGGTTTGGAGGCGGCCCAGCCGATGAGGCCGCCCGCGTCCTGCATGGCCTCGGTGCCCTCCTCGCGTCCCGGCGATCCGCACGCGATGTGGACCTGTCCGAGCACGCCGATGACCAGCGCGGAGAGCCCGATGACGATGCGGCCGTTGGCCTCGGGCTTCTCCGGATACAGGATCAGCCGTACGGCGACGGCGCCCAGCAGTATCGGCACGAGGAGGTCGAGCCGGCCGAAGGCTCCGGTGACGAGCATCTCGACGAGGTCGCCGACCGGGCCGCGGAGATTCGACCAGGTGCCCGCGGCGACGATCAGCGCGAGGCCGAGCAGCAGCAGCGCGACGCCGTCCTTGCGGTGGGCGGGGTCGAGCCCCTTGGCACCGCGCCCTATGCCGCGGAACATCGCGCCGACGGCGTGGGCCGCACCGAGCCAGACGGCGCGCACCAGGCGGTACACACCGCTGGTGGGCGACGGCGCCGGTTTGGGCGCTGCGGCCTTCTTGGCCACCGCCTTCTTCGCGGGTGCCTTCTTGGCGGGTGCGGCTTTCTTCGCCGCGGTCTTCTTGGCGGGCGCGGCTTTCTTGGCCGGGCCCGGGGCACGGCCGGCGCGCTTCGCGGTGCCCGCCGTGCCCTGGGAACCCTTGCCGGACGTACGTGAGGCCATGGGGCCGAGGTTACCGGTGTCTGCGGCAGTGAACACGTGCGCGTGCCGGTTCACCCGACCGTGTCGCCGTACGGCGGCCGCAAACTGACGTTCCCTCACCGGTCACACGGACACTGCATGCCCGCCGGCCGGGGATGTCCGTACCGGGACACGACCGCCGACCGGCCGCTCTCTCGGCTCAGTTGAGGCCCCGCCGGCCCGAAGGGACCTGACGGAGAGGGGCGGTACAGCCCACGGCCGCGCTACGAGGGAAGGGGCATGGGTCCGCCACCGGTGCCGGGCTCCAGGGCGTCCAGCGCCCGGCGCAGCCCGGTCAGCTTCCGTTCGAGGTGCGCGGCGGTGGCAACGGCCCCGGCGTCCGCCGACTCGTCGTCCAGCTGCTTGGAGAGGGCCTCGGCCTGCTCCTCGACGGCCGCGAGCCGCGCGGAGAGTTCGGCCAGCAGCCCGGCGGGCTCCTTCTCGCGGTTCACACCCCCGTGACCGCCGCCCTCCAATTGGAGTCGCAGCAGCGCCGCCTGCTCACGCAACTGGCAGTTCTTCATGTACAGCTCGACGAAGACCGAGACCTTGGCACGCAGCACCCAGGGGTCGAACGGCTTCGAGATGTAGTCCACCGCGCCGGCCGCATAACCCCGGAAGGTGTGGTGCGGGCCGTGGTTGATCGCGGTGAGAAAGATGATCGGGATGTCCCGGGTCCGTTCCCGCCGCTTGATGTGCGCCGCGGTTTCGAACCCGTCCATGCCCGGCATCTGGACGTCCAGCAGAATGACCGCGAAGTCGTCCGTGAGCAGCGCTTTGAGCGCCTCCTCCCCTGACGATGCCCGGACCAGTGTCTGATCGAGCGCAGAGAGGATGGCCTCCAGCGCCAGCAGATTCTCCGGCCGGTCATCGACCAGGAGGATCTTGGCCTTCTGCACCATGGCCCGTCCTCCTCGTCCCGGAATTGCACCGGGCGCCGCCCCAGGGGACGGCTCCCTTACGCCGTCCGTCCTTGTGCCGGTCATGGTAGCCGCACCCCGCCCGTCACCACACCCTGTCACCGCGATGTCACTGTGCACACAGGGAAAACGCGGTGAGAGACCAGAAGGTTCCCCGAAAATCGCGCTCCCACACTCCTTCCGACACAGGCAATCAACAGAACACGATTGATTCGCTCAATTTCCGATCACTCTCCGCGCATCCACTGCTCCATAACCGAAAGCAGATGATCAGAGTCGACCGGCTTGGTGACGTAGTCGGATGCTCCGGACTCGATCGCCTTCTCGCGGTCGCCCTTCATCGCCTTGGCGGTCAGCGCGATGATCGGCAGACCGGCGAACTGCGGCATCCTGCGGATCGCCGAGGTCGTCGCGTAACCGTCCATCTCCGGCATCATGATGTCCATCAGTACGACCGTCACATCGTCGTGCTGCTCCAGGACTTCGATCCCCTCGCGCCCGTTCTCCGCGTACAGAACCGACAGCCCGTGCTGCTCCAGCACGCTGGTGAGCGCGAAGACGTTACGGATGTCGTCGTCGACGATCAACACCTTCTCGCCGCCGAACCGGAACGTCCTGCGGACCTCCGGCTCCTCCTGGCCGCCGAGCGTCCACGGCTCCTGCGGGGACTGCCGCTCCGCCGGAGAAGCCGCCCGGGGCGGCAGCGCGGGCTGCTGCCGCGCACCGCCCAGCGCCTTGCGCCGACGCCTCAACAGCCCCGCCGCACCGCCCTGGTCGTGCACGCTCCCCGGCCTCCCGGAGGCCTCCCCGAAGGTCTGGAAACCGGGTCCGGAGCCCTGCCCCATCCCCTGGCCGGCCTCGGGAAGCCGGCCGCTCTCGACCGCCGCACCGTGCATCTCGATGGGGCCGGGGCCGATCTGCGGGTAACCCTGCGGCGGGAGTTCGCTCGGGTGCAGCGGCAGGTACAGCGTGAACGTCGAGCCGCGGCCGGGCTCGCTCGCCGCATGGATCTCGCCACCCAGCAGCCGTGCGATCTCCCGGCTGATGGAAAGGCCGAGACCGGTACCGCCGTACTTGCGGCTGGTCGTCCCGTCCGCCTGCTTGAACGCCTCGAAGATCACCAGCATCTTGCTCGACGCGATCCCGATACCGGTGTCGGTCACCGAGAAGGCGATCAGATCAGCGTCGGCGTCCCGCAGTGAACCGGCTTCCAGCAGCTGCTCACGAATGGCGTTCGGCACCTCGGCACCGGCGTGCCGGATCACCAGCTCGACGGCGCCGCCGTCGGTGAACTTCACCGCGTTGGAGAGCAGATTGCGCAGCACCTGAAGCAGCCGCTGTTCGTCGGTGTGCAGCGTGGCCGGGAGTTCCGGAGACACCCGTACGGAGAAATCCAGCCCCTTTTCCGCGGTCAGCGGCCGGAACGTCGCCTCCACGTAGTCGACCAGCTGAACCAGGGCGATCCGGGTCGGACTGACGTCCATCTTGCCCGCCTCGACCTTCGACAGATCCAGGATGTCGTTGATCAGCTGGAGCAGGTCGGAACCGGCACCGTGGATCGTCTCGGCGAATTCCACCTGTTTCGGCGACAGATTGCCCTCGGCGTTGTCCGCCAGGAGTTTGGCCAGAATGAGCAGCGAGTTGAGCGGCGTCCGCAACTCGTGCGACATGTTCGCGAGGAACTCCGACTTGTACCGCATGGAGACGGCCAGCTGTTCGGCACGTTCCTCCAGGACCTGCCGCGCCTCCTCGATCTCGGTGTTCTTGACCTCGATGTCGCGGTTCTGCTGGGCCAGCAGCTCGGCCTTCTCCTCCAGTTCGGCATTGGACGCCTGGAGGGCCTTCTGCCGGTTCTCCAACTCCTGGGACCGGTCGCGCAATTGCTCGGTGAGCTCCTGCGACTGCTCCAGCAGCTTCTCAGTCGTGGTGTTGACGCTGATCGTGTTGACGCTGGTGGCGATCATCTCGGCGAGCTGGTTGAGGAAGTCCCGCTGGATGTGGGTGAACGGCTGGAAGGAGGCCAGTTCGATCACCCCGAGGACCTTCCCCTCGAAGAGCACCGGCAGCACGATCACATGCGCGGGCGGCGCCTCGCCGAGACCGGAGGAGATCTTCAGGTACCCCGGCGGCACGTTGTCCACCTGGATCGTCCGCTTCTCCTCCGCCGCCGTACCGATGAGCGTCTCACCGGGCCGGAAGGACGTCGGCATGGAGCCGGCGGAGTAGCCGTAGCTGCCCCGCATCCGGAGCTCGTACGAACCCTCCCTGTCCCCGTCCGCCCCCAGGGCGTCGGCATCTCCCGTCGCCATGGCGAGGAAGAAGGCGCCGTGCTGCGCGGAGACGACCGGCGTCAGCTCGCTCATGATCAGCGAGGCCACGTCGTCCAGATCGCGCCGCCCCTGCATCAGACCGGAGATCCGGGCGAGATTGCCCTTGAGCCAGTCCTGCTCCTTGTTCGTGGCGGTGGTGTCGCGCAGGTTCGCGATCATCGTGTTGATGTTGTCCTGCAGGGCCTGGATCTCGCCCGCGGCATCCACATCGATCTTGAGATTGAGATCGCCGCGGGTCACCGCGGTGGCGACGGCCGCGATGGCACGCACCTGACGGGTCAGGTTCCCGGCCATCTCGTTCACCGACTCGGTGAGGTCGCGCCAGGTGCCGTCCACGTCCCGGACCCGCGCCTGGCCGCCCAGCTGTCCCTCGGTACCCACCTCGCGCGCCACCCGGGTCACCTGGTCGGCGAACGAGGACAGCTGGTCGACCATCGTGTTGATGGTGTTCTTCAGCTCGAGGATCTCACCGCGGGCATCGATGTCGATCTTCTTGGTGAGATCACCCTTGGCGATGGCCGTGGTGACCGTGGCGATCTGGCGCACCTGGCCGGTCAGGTTGGACGCCATCGAGTTCACGGACTCGGTGAGGTCCTTCCACGTACCGGAGACCCCGGGGACGCGCGCCTGGCCGCCCAGTTCACCCTCCGTGCCCACCTCACGGGCGACTCGCGTCACCTCGTCGGCGAACGACGACAGGGTCGTCACCATCGTGTTGACGGTGTCGGCCAGCTCGGCGACCTCACCGCGCGCCTCGACGGTGACCTTCTTCGTCAGGTCGCCGTTGGCCACCGCGGACGAGACGCGGGAGATGTTCCGCACCTGACTGGTCAGGTTGTTGGCCATCAGGTTGACGTTCTCGCTGAGGTCCTTCCAGATGCCCGTCGCCCCGCGCACCCGGGCCTGGCCACCCAGGATGCCCTCGGTGCCCACCTCGCGGGCCACCCGCGTCACCTCGTCGCCGAAGTTCATCAGCTGGTCGACCATCGTGTTGACGGTGGTGACCAGTTCGAGGATCTCGCCCTTGGCGTCGACGGTGATCTTCTTGGAGAGATCGCCGTTGGCGACCGCGGTGGTGACCTCGGCGATGTTGCGGACCTGAAGGGTCAGGTTGTTCGCCATGCCGTTGACGGACTGGGTGAGGTCCTTCCACGTACCGGACACACCCTGCACCTCGGCCTGACCGCCGAGGATGCCCTCCGTACCCACCTCACGGGCGACCCGCGTCACCTGCTCGGCGAAGTTGGAGAGCTGGTCGACCATCGTGTTGAGGGTGTTCTTCAGCTCGAGGATCTCGCCGCGCGCGTCCACGTCGATCTTCTGCGACAGGTCACCGCGCGCCACCGCCGTGGCGACCTGCGCGATGTTACGGACCTGAGCAGTGAGGTTCCCGGCCATGCCGTTCACCGAATCGGTCAGATCACGCCACACACCTGCCACGCCGGGCACCTGCGCCTGGCCTCCGAGACGCCCGTCGGTGCCCACCTCGCGTGCCACCCGGGTCACCTGCTCGGCGAAGGCGGAGAGCTGGTCGACCATCGTGTTGATGGTGTTCTTCAGCTCGAGGATCTCGCCGCGCGCGTCCACGTCGATCTTCTGCGACAGGTCGCCCCGCGCCACCGCCGTGGTCACCTGGGCGATCTGGCGCACCTGGGAGGTCAGGTTCCCCGCCATGAAGTTGACGGAGTCGGTGAGCTCCTTCCACGTACCGGAGACACCGTCGACCCGCGCCTGACCGCCGAGGCGGCCCTCCGTGCCCACGTCCCTCGCCATCCTCGTCACCTGGTCGGCGAAGGAGGACAGCTGCGCCACCATCGTGTTGACGGTGTTCTTCAGTTCCAGCATCTCGCCGGCCACATCGACGGTGACCTTCTGCGACAGGTCGCCATTCGCCACCGCGGTCGTCACCTGGGCGATGTCGCGCACCTGACCCGTCAGGTTCCGGAACGCCGTGTTCACGGAGTCCGTGAGGTCCTTCCAGGTACCCGCCGCACCCGGCACCTCGGCCTGGCCGCCGAGACGTCCCTCGACGCCGACTTCCCGGGCCACCCGGGTCACTTCCGAACCGAAGGACTGAAGCTGGTCGACCATCGTGTTGACGGTGTTCTTCAGCTCCAGCATCTCGCCGGCCACGTCGACGGTGACCTTCTGCGACATGTCACCGCTGGCCACGGCCGTGGTCACCTGGGCGATGTCGCGCACCTGGGTCGTCAGGTTACGGAAGACCGTGTTCACCGAGTCGGTGAGGTCCTTCCAGGTGCCCGCCGCGCCCGGCACCTGCGCCTGGCCTCCGAGCAGGCCCTCGCCGCCGACCTCGCTGGCCACGCGTGTGACCTCGTCCGCGAAGGTGCGGAGCGTCTCGGTCATCTGGTTGATCGTCTCGGCGAGCTGCGCGACCTCGCCGCGCGCGCTCACCCGGACCTTCTGCGACAGGTCACCGTTGGCGACCGCCGTCGTCACCTCCGCGATGCCGCGCACCTGGGAGGTGAGGTTGCCCGCCATCGTGTTGACGGAGTCGGTCAGGTCCTTCCAGACCCCGGCCACACCCGGCACCGTCGCCTGCCCGCCCAGCTCGCCCTCGGTACCCACCTCACGGGCGACGCGGGTCACCTCGGAGGAGAACGAGGACAGCTGGTCGACCATCGTGTTGACGGTGTTCTTCAGCTGAGCCATCTCGCCGGCCACATGGACGGTGACCTTCCGCGACAGATCGCCCTTGGCGACCGCCGTCGTCACCAGGGCGATGTCGCGCACCTGCGCGGTCAACCGGTACGCCATGGTGTTCACGGAGTCCGTGAGGTCCTTCCAGGACCCGGACATCCCGCGCACCTGAGCCTGGCCGCCCAGCTTGCCCTCGGTGCCCACCTCGACCGCGACCCGCGTCACCTGCTCGGTGAACGCGGACAGCTGGTCGACCAGGTTGTTGACCGTACGGGCAACCTTCAGGAACTCGCCGCGCAGCGGCCGTACCGTCTCGTCCGCCGTGTGCGAACGCAGCTCCATCCGCTGTTCGAGATCTCCGTCGGCCACCGCCGACAGCACCCGCCCGACCTCCGAGACCGGACGCGCGAGATCATCGACCAGCTCGTTGGACGCGTCGATCGCGGCGGCCCAGGAGCCCTCGCAGGCCCCCGTCTCCAGCCGCTCGGTGAGCTTGCCCTCCCGGCCGACCACGCGACGCACGCGCGCGAGTTCACCGGTGAGATGCACGTTGCGGTCGGCGACCTCGTTGAAGACCGCCGCGAGCTCGGCCATGACACCGTCGCCTGAGACGGTCACCCGCCTGCGGAAGTTGCCGTCCCGCATGGCCACCAGACCGGAGAGCAGTCTGTTGAGTGCCGCGGCGTCGACCTCGACGGTTCCATTGCGCTGCTTCTTCACGGGCTGTCCGCCTTTACTGCGCGTACCTGTTCCCCGCGCCGCCACGTCAGACTCCACCGTGTCCCTCCCGCAGGGGTTGACCGAATCGCTCGGGCCTTGTCCGAGAGCTTGCCCAGATCATCTGAGGCTCACCGCCACAGCCCACCGTTGACGGGTGACTATGCGGACGTCAAATCGTTGAAACGTACCAGGCCGGAACCGGTCGGGGTGGAGCGTCCCATGGTTGTCCCACATCCCTCCATGAGGAAGCCCACACTTGTCCGGTCACGCGCCTGTTCCTGTCCGTCCTTGCCCGAACCCGGCCCTCGTGTATCCGGCACCTGCACGAAGCGTCTAGCCTGGCAAGGCGAATCGAAGCGGCGATAAACGGGCACAGGACTCGGGAAAGCGACGAGACACCATATGGGGAGTGCTGTGATCACGGCGCGCGCGGCTGCCACCTTCGACCCAGTCGGGCGCTCCGTCGCGACGGCCCGCGCCTTTGTCCGGGACACGCTCCAGGGGTGGGGATACACCGACGTCGTCGACGACGCCGTCGTCCTCACCAGCGAGCTCGTCACCAACGCTGTGGTGCATGCGGGCACGGCGGCGGACGTGCTGTGCCTGCGCACGGAGGACGGTGTCCGGGTCGAGGTCTCCGACCACTACCCGGAACGGGAGATCCCGCTCCAGTCCACCGGGCTGGACTTCGGCAGTCCCGACCGGGAGGGCGGCCGCGGCCTCCTCCTGTGCGCGGCACTCGCCTCCCGCTGGGGAGTCGAGTACTCCCCCACGCACAAACATGTCTGGTTCCAGCTCGATCTCCCCGACCGCCCCGTGGGTATCCGCTCCGCCGGCCCACTGCTCCCCGTCGACCTGCTCCCCGTCACCGACGAACGGGTCAGAGTCGCCGTCATCCAGATCGACAGCACGGGCTCCGTCGCGGCGTGGAACGACGACGCCTCGTATCTGTTCGGGCACACGGCGGAGCAGGTCACCGGCAAGCAGTTCACCGACTTCACCGCCTGGCCGCAGACCCCGGGCACCAACACCGGCATCGCCGACGCGCTGCGCCTATCGCGCTGGGAGGGCAGCTACGGCATGCGCGGCGCCGACGGCCGCACGATCCCGGTCTACGGCTCCCACCTGCGCGTCCGGGACACCCAGGGCGAACCCTCGACGGTGTGCCTGCTGGTGCGCGACTACGAGCGGGCCGTGCTCCAGTCACCGGTACGCACGCCGGTCTCCGATGCGAACACCGAGAGCCGCACGACGGATCCCTTCGAGGTCTTCATCGGCTCTCCCGCCCCCGACGATCTCGACGGGCTGCTCCAGCGCACCGTCGAACGGGCCCGCGACATGCTCGACGCCGACGCGGCCTTCCTGCTGCTGGCGACGGACGACGAGACCGAACTGGAAGTACGCGCCACGACAGGCCTGCCCTCCGCCCGTCAGCGCTTCGCCCGCGTCCCCGTCGAAGCCGGCACCGGAAGGTACGGCTCCGCGCGCATGCCTGCCGTCCATGAGGACCTCGACGCCGTGCCCGGCGCCGTCCCCCTGCTCGGCGACACGGGCATGCGCTCGGTGGTCACGGTCCCGCTGAAGGTCGAGGGGCGGCTCACGGGCTCCCTGGGTGTCGCGGCCGAGGCCGCCGGCCGGTACTCCAACGAGGAGGCCCTGCGCCTCCAGTTCGCCGCCGACCGCATCGCCCTGGCCGTCGAGTCCGCCCGTCTGGGAGAGCTTGAACGGCTGCGCCGCGGCTCGCTCTCCTTCCTCGTCGAGGCGTCCGACCTGCTGGCCGGCACGCTCGACCGCGACCAGACGCTCGCCCTGATGGCACAGATGACCGTCCCCACCCTGGCCACCTGGTGTGCCGTCTACACGATCGCCGACCAGGCCTCGGACCCGTACCTCTCGTACGTACTGCACGAGGACGAGGAGCGCATCGACGGCCTCAAGGCCCTGCTCTCCAAGATCTCGCCGCCCGACCCGGTGCCGACGCCCGGCGCCCGTGTCTGGTCCGCACCGTCGGAGGCCGCCCATCAGGCCGCCCTGCGCACATCGATGCGCAGCATCGGCCTCGGTGACCCCGGCGGGCTCGGCGCGGGCATCCGTACGACACTCGCCACCGCGGCCGCGGTGGGCGGGGAGACCGTGGTCCTTCCTCTGGTTGCCCGCAACCGGGTCATCGGCATGCTCACGCTCGGCAAGCCGTCCGACGACCACTTTCGCCAGGAGATCCTGGAGCTGGCCGAGGACCTCTCCCGCCGGGCCGCCCTGGCGCTGGACAACGCCCGTCTCTACTCGGAGCGCACGGCCATCAGCCAGGCCCTCCAGCGCAGCCTGCTGCCTCCGGGCCTGCCCGATGTTCCCAATGTCGAGATCGAGGTCATCTACCGGGCAGCCGGTGAGGGCAACGAGGTGGGCGGCGACTTCTATGACGTCTTCCCGATCCGCGACGGCGCCTACGGTTTCGCCATCGGCGACGTCTGCGGTACGGGTCCGGAGGCCGCGGCCGTCACGGGCCTGGCTCGTCACGCCCTGCGCCTCCTCGCCCGCGAGGGCTTCGGCGGCCCCGCCGTCCTGGAGCGCCTGAACGCCGCCATCCTGGACGAGGGCGCCCGCAGTCGCTTCCTGACCCTTCTGTACGGGGAGTTGTGGCCGCAGGAGGACGGCAGCGCCCTCCTGAAGGTGGTGTGCGCAGGCCATCCGTTGCCGCTGCGCCTGCGCCAGGACGGCTCGGTCGAGGCAGCGGCGGATCCGCAGCCCCTGCTGGGCGTCATCGAGGACCTGGAGCTGTACGAGCAGACGCTGACCCTGGAGCCGGGCGATGTTCTGCTGTGCGTGACGGACGGCGTCACCGAACGCCGCGAGGGCGCCCGCATGCTCGGCGACGACGGCCTGGCGGACGTTCTGGCCAACTGCACGGGCCTCACAGCGGGCGCGGTCGCGGCACGCATTCTGCGGGCGGTCGAGCGATTCGCCGCCGAGCCGGCCTCGGACGACATGGCCATCCTCGCGATGCGCGTCCCCGAGCCACAGGCCGCTGTATAGCTCGCGTCGACTCCGGACAGTCCAGGACGCCCGGATACGCGAAAGGCCCCCGCCATCTGGCGGGGGCCTTTCGTCTGTCTGAGCCCCAATGCGGAATCGAACCGCAGACCTTCTCCTTACCATGGAGACGCTCTACCGACTGAGCTATTGGGGCCTTGCTGCCCTGCGGCAACGAGCTAAAGCATACCTCGAACCAGGGGGTATGCAAAACCATCTGTCGCACCGTCACCATCCCGCCCACCAGGGGTGTTCCGGGAGCGAGCCCACGTCCTCGCCCTGCCCCGCACCCCCGCCACAGTGCGCCGGCGACCGGGCCTGGAACGCAGAAAAGCCCCGTGCCACAAGGGCACGGGGCTTAACTATCAAAAGGAGTTCGGCGGCGTCCTACTCTCCCACAGGGTCCCCCCTGCAG
>NZ_JBIUUC010000010.1:0-297931 GCF_044742205.1 Streptomyces sp. NPDC087901 | reverse complement strand
CTGCAGGGGGGACCCTGTGGGAGAGTAGGACGCCGCCGAACTCCTTTTGATAGTTAAGCCCCGTGCCCTTGTGGCACGGGGCTTTTCTGCGTTCCCGGGGCGTTCCTGGCACCCCTGTGCATCTGCCGGCCATCGCTGAGGGTAAGGTCAGGGGGCATCATCGGCACGTTCATTCACAGGAGGCCCCCGGGTGGAGGTCCAGGAGACTCGCGTTCAGACGGACCGGGTCCTCACCATCCCCAACATCCTCAGCATGGCTCGCCTCGTTGGCGTACCCGTCTTCCTGTGGCTGATTCTCCTTCCCGAGTTCGGCGGGCCTCAGAGCGATGGCTGGGCGCTGCTGGTACTGATGTTCAGCGGTGTGAGTGACTACCTCGACGGTAAGCTCGCGCGCCGATGGAACCAGATCAGCAGCCTGGGACGGCTACTCGACCCTGCTGCCGACCGGCTCTACATTCTTTCCACGCTTGTCGGTCTGACCTGGCGGGAGATCCTCCCGCTCTGGCTCACCGCCGCGCTTCTCGCCCGTGAACTGATGCTTCTCGTGATGGTGGGAATCCTCCGCCGTCATGGCTATCCGCCGCCGCAGGTGAACTTCCTGGGCAAGGCGGCCACGTTCAACCTGATGTATGCATTCCCCTTGTTGCTGCTCAGTGACGGAAGTGGTTGGCTGGCATCGCTGGCCACTATTTTCGGATGGGCGTTCGCAGGATGGGGTACAACGCTCTACTGGTGGGCAGGGATCCTCTACGTGGTTCAGGTCCGCCGGCTGGTCAAGGCGGATGCAGTAGCCGATTGAGCTCGTTGATGCGGTGCCGCGCAACGTGGCCGGCCCGCGGCTGATCAAACAGATGCTGCCCCGACGGGTGAAGTCGGCTAGACCGTCGTCTCTTCAAGGAGGACGTTCCGACATGAAGGCCGTCGTGATGGCAGGTGGTGAAGGCACTCGCCTTCGCCCCATGACCTCAAGCATGCCCAAGCCGCTCCTGCCCGTAGCCAATCGGCCGATCATGGAGCATGTGCTACGCCTGCTCAAGCGGCACGGGCTCAACGAGACGGTCGTGACCGTCCAGTTCCTTGCGTCGCTCGTGAAGAACTACTTCGGAGACGGCGAAGAGCTCGGGATGGAGCTCAGCTATGCGAACGAGGAGAAACCGCTCGGTACCGCGGGCAGCGTGAAGAATGCCGAAGAGGCGTTGAAGGACGACACCTTCCTCGTGATTTCCGGTGATGCGCTCACCGACTTCGACCTCACCGACCTCATCGCCTTCCATAAGGAAAAAGGCGGACTGGTCACGGTCTGCCTCACGCGCGTCCCGAATCCCCTGGAATTCGGGATCACTATCGTGGACGAAGCGGGTCAGGTCGAACGCTTCCTCGAGAAGCCGACCTGGGGTCAGGTCTTCTCGGACACCGTGAACACGGGCATCTATGTCATGGAGCCCGAGGTCTTCAACTACGTCGAGGCCGATGTCTCCGTGGACTGGTCCGGTGATGTTTTCCCGCAGCTCATGAAGGAAGGCAAGCCCATCTACGGCTATATCGCCGAGGGCTACTGGGAAGACGTCGGCACGCACGAGAGCTACGTGAAGGCCCAGGCCGACGTGCTGGAGCGCAAGGTCGATGTCGAGATCGACGGTTTCGAGATCTCCCCCGGTGTATGGGTGGCCGAAGGTGCGGACGTGCACCCCGACGCGGTGCTGCGCGGGCCGTTGTACATCGGTGACTACGCCAAGGTCGAGGCCGGCGTGGAGATCCGGGAGCACACCGTCATCGGGTCGAACGTCGTCGTGAAGAGTGGCGCTTTTCTTCACAAGGCCGTGGTGCACGACAATGTGTACATCGGCGATCACAGCAACCTGCGCGGGTGCGTGATCGGCAAGAACACCGACATCATGCGCGCTGCCCGGATCGAGGACGGGGCGGTCATCGGCGACGAATGCCTCGTCGGCGAGGAATCGATCATCCAGGGAAATGTTCGCGTCTATCCCTTCAAGACCATCGAAGCCGGCGCGTTCGTCAACACCTCGGTGATCTGGGAGTCGCGCGGACAGGCGCACCTCTTCGGCGCGCGCGGAGTTTCCGGGATCCTGAACGTCGAGATCACGCCGGAACTGGCGGTCAGGCTGGCCGGTGCGTATGCGACGACACTGAAGAAGGGCTCCACGGTCACCACCGCACGTGACCACTCCCGTGGTGCCCGGGCGCTGAAGCGCGCGGTCATCTCGGCCCTTCAGGCCAGCGCCATCGACGTCCGCGACCTCGAGAACGTTCCGCTGCCCGTGGCCCGTCAGCAGACCGCGCGCGGCAGTGCCGGCGGCATCATGATCCGTACCTCGCCGGGTGTTCCCGACTCCGTCGACATCATGTTCTTCGACGAACGGGGAGCGGACCTCTCCCAGGCACGGCAGCGCAAGCTGGACCGGGTCTATGCCCGGCAGGAATATCGCCGTGCCTTCCCTGGCGAGATCGGGGACCTTCACTTCCCGTCCAGCGTCTTCGACTCGTACACGGGCTCCCTGCTGCGGAACGTGGATACCGCGGGGATCTCCGACGCCGGGCTCAAGGTTGTCGTCGACGCGTCCAACGGCAGCGCGGGGCTTGTGCTCCCCAGTCTGCTGGGACGGCTCGGTGTGGATGCGCTGACCATCAACCCCGGCCTCGACGAATCCCGGCCGACCGAGTCGGCCGAGACCCGCCGGTCCGGGCTGGTCCGGCTCGGGGAGATCGTCTCGTCGGCGAGGGCGGCGTTCGGCGTCCGGTTCGACCCCGTCGGTGAACGGCTTTCACTGGTCGACGAGCGAGGCCGGATCGTGGAGGACGACCGTGCCCTGCTGGTCATGCTCGACCTCGTCGCCGCGGAGCGTCGTAGCGGCCGGGTAGCGCTGCCCGTGACCACTACCCGCGTAGCCGAGCAGGTGGCCGCGTATCACGGGACCCAGGTCGAGTGGACGATGACGTCGCCCGACGACCTCACGCGGGTGGGACGCGAGGAAGGCACCATTTTCGGCGGGGACGGACGCGGCGGGTTCATCGTTCCCGAGTTCAGCAGCGTCTTCGACGGCTCCGCCGCATTCGTGAGGCTCATCGGACTGGTCGCGAGAACGCAGCTCACACTCAGCCAGATCGACGCACGCATTCCGCGTGCGCACGTGCTGCGGCGTGATCTCGCGACCCCGTGGGCCGTCAAGGGCCTGGTGATGCGGCGTGTGGTCGAGGCGGCGGGAGACCGCAACGTGGACACGACGGACGGTGTGCGGGTCGTCGAGGCGGACGGGCGCTGGGTGATGGTGCTGCCGGACCGGGCCGAAGCGGTCACGCATCTGTGGGCCGAAGGGCCCGACGACGCCTCGGCCCAGGCGCTCTTGGACGAATGGTCCGCGATCGTCGACAGTGCAGGTCAATGACGTGACCGGACTGCCGGGGCGGGTGAGCGGTGCCGCCCCGGCATCCGGACCCGGCCCGGATACCGCGGCGCGGCCGCCGGAGTCGCGCGACCGCATCCCGGACATCGGTGGGGCCATTCGGCGGTAGCCGCTGCGACATGCGACGATGTGCGGCATGTCGCAGCAGCCCCCCGATCGGAGTACCGCCTCGCCGCCCTCGCGTCCCGACGCGTCCATGTCGCTGCTGACCAATGTGATGGACCACAGCCTGGACGACGGATATGCCGAGGCTTCGGCGCGTCGCAAGGCCGACGGGCGTACGGGGATGCCCCGGACCCTCAAGGCGAAGCTCGGCTTCGCAGCGTGTCTGGTGCTTGCAGCGCTTGTCGTGACGCTCGGTGCCGCTCAGGCGCGGGTTGCCGCGCCGGTCCTGGCCAAGGAGCGCGAGGAGCTCATCGACCGGATCGACGCGGAGACGTCTGCGGCCGACACCCTTGAGGCGCAGGTCGAGGAGACCCGCGACGACGTGGGCAGGCGCCAGCGCAAGGCGCTGGAGAAGCATGGCGGTGACCAGGCCGAACTGGTGGCCCTGCTCTCCGGGGCGACCCCTGTCCACGGTCCCGGGGTGAAGCTGGTCGTCGACGATGCGAAGGACACCGACCAGGGTGGTGGCGGACCGCGGGAAAGCAGCGGGTTCTCCGACACGGGCCGGGTCCGCGACCGGGACATGCAGCGGGTCGTCAACGGCCTGTGGCAGTCCGGCGCCGAAGCGATCGCCATCAATGGACAGCGTCTGACCGCCCTGTCGGCGATCCGCGCCGCGGGCGACGCCATACTGGTCGACAACAAACCGCTCGTGCCGCCGTACACGGTGCTCGCGGTGGGGGACGGGAAGAAGCTCGGCGCCGACTTCCAGGACAGTGCCGATGGCCAGTACCTGCAGGCGCTCAAGGACACCTTCGACATCCGGACCAGCATCTCCGTTCAGGAGAAGGTGAGCCTCCCGGCTGCCCCGAGCCTGATCGTACGCACAGCAGAGCCTTATAAGGCCGCAGACACCGGCAGTGGTGCGGCAGATACAGGGAAGGGCACATCGTGATCGCCGTACTGGGCCTCGTCGTGGGAGTCGTGGTCGGACTGTTGGTCCGGCCCGAAGTGCCGGCGGTGGTCGAGCCCTACCTTCCGATCGCGGTCGTGGCGGCTCTCGACGCCGTCTTCGGCGGTCTGCGGGCCATGCTCGACGGCATCTTCGTCGACAAGGTCTTCGTGGTCTCGTTCCTCTCGAATGTGGTCGTGGCCGCACTGATCGTCTTCCTGGGCGACAAACTGGGCGTGGGCGCGCAGCTCTCCACCGGCGTGGTCGTCGTCCTCGGAATCCGGATCTTCTCCAACGCCGCCGCGATCCGCCGGCACGTCTTCCGGGCCTGACGCCGATGAGCAACGACGCATTCAACGGCGACCGCGAAGAACCCGGCGAGCGGGCCGAGGGGGAGACGCCCGGGGAACTGACCGGGCGCCAGCGGCTGATGGCCGGAATCTGGCCGCCCCGGATCACCCGCGCCCAACTCATCGTCGCGGTGCTGCTGTTCGTCCTCGGCCTGGGGCTTGCCATCCAGGTGCGGTCGAACAGCGACAACAGCGCCTTGCGTGGCGCCCGCCAGGAGGACCTGGTCCGCATCCTCGACGAGGTGGACGACCGGACGCAGCGGCTGGAGGACGAGAAGCAGCGGCTCGTCGACCAGCGCACGGAGCTGGAGAACAGTTCTGACCAGGCGGAAGAGGCGCGGAAGCAGACGGTGGAGAAGGAACGCCAACTCGGTATCCTCGCGGGTACCGTGGCGGTGCATGGCCCCGGCATCACCCTCGCGGTGAACGACCCGGCGGACGCGGTGCAGGCCGACATGCTGCTCGATGCCCTCCAGGAGCTCCGGGCTGCCGGCGCCGAGGCGATCGAGGTCAACGGCGTGCGCGTGGTGGCCAATACGTACTTCTCCGGGGACGGGGGAGCCGTCAAGGTCGACGGCCGCAAGATCTCCGCTCCCTATGTCTTCAAGGTCATCGGCAAGCCGCAGGACCTGGAACCGGCGCTGAACATCCCCGGCGGTGTGGTGCAGACACTGGAGAAGGAGCAGGCCACGGTGCACGTGGCGCAGTCCGACGACATCGTCGTCGACGCCTTGCGACCGGCGGAGCGGCCTGACTACTCTCGGTCGTCGGCCCAGTGAACCCGGGACGCGTGGGTGTCGGGGGACACGGGCAGGAGGTTGCGGGGGGTCGCCGCATCGTAATCGTGGCGCGTGGTGGAAACTGTCGAGTGGATACGGACGTTGTGAAGATGTCCGGGTCGGCAGGTGTGTTCATTCAGGGTTCGTCCTGCCCCACGGGCGGGTCTGTTTCGGTCAAGGGGAATCGCCCGTGAAGTTGTTTGGGAAGTTGTTCGGCAAGAGCGCTCGCGATGAAGCTGCACGCCATCGCGCACCGCGCCATGGTCAGAGTGAGGAGCAGGGCGGCGAGCGCCCCCTCTTCCGTGACCAGGTGGCAGGTTCGGGGGGTGACAATTCGGGTGGTTCCGGCGCGTCGTCTGTTGACCCTGCCGGTCCCGGCCGCATAGGTTTCGGAGAACCCTCAACCTCAAGTACGGGTGGAGGGTTCGCCCCGAGGCAGGAGGCTTCGTCCATGCCGGTCTGTACGAGGTGCGGGCATCGCAACGCCGAGGCCAGCCGTTTCTGCTCCAACTGCGGTGCGCCGCTCAGGGGCGGGATTCCGGAGCGGGCGTCGGAGACGACGTCGACCATCTCCATCTCGGGTCTGGAGGCCTACGAGGCGGAGGCGACCGGGCAGACGTCCGTGCCGTCGCTCTCGCCCGAGGCTCAGGCCGCTGTGGACGCGCTGCCGCTCGGCTCGGCGCTCCTGGTGGTGCGACGGGGGCCCAACTCGGGCAGTCGCTTCCTCCTGGACAGCGAGCTGACCACGGCCGGCCGCCACCCGCAGGGTGACATCTTCCTCGATGACGTGACGGTGTCGCGGCGTCACGTGGAGTTCCGTCGGAGTCCCGACGGCAGCTTCACCGTGGAGGATGTGGGCAGCCTCAACGGCACCTATGTCAATCGTGAGCGCATCGACTCCGTCGCGCTGTCCAACGGCGACGAAGTGCAGATCGGCAAGTACCGGCTGGTCTTCTACGCAAGCCAGCGCGGCATCTGACCCGCCCCCTGACCCCGTCGGGGGGACCCCCAGGAAGGTCCATGCTGAGAACACCGACGGGCGGTGCCGGACCCGGCACCGCCACGGCCGACGACCGTCCGATGAGCATCGGCACGGTGCTCCTGCAATTGCGGGACGAGTTCCCCGAAGTCACCATCTCCAAGATTCGCTTCCTGGAGGCGGAGGGGCTCGTCGAGCCGCAGCGGACACCTTCCGGATACCGGAAGTTCCGTCGCGGCGACGTTGAGCGGCTGGCTCAGGTGCTGCGGATGCAGCGGGACCACTATCTTCCGCTGAAGGTCATCCGGGAGCACCTGGACGCCCTCGCGCGGGGTGAACAGGTCGCTCTGCCCACCCCGGGCGGCGAGCCGGACCTGACTGACGGCGGCTGGACCGGTGGGCCGGGACGGGCCACCGCGGCCCACATCGGCCGTGCCGAGCTCCTTGCCGCCGCAGAGGTGACCGAGAGTGACCTGGATGCGTGGGAGTCGTACGGTCTCGTCGCACCGTCGGCGCAGGGAGGCTACGACGCCGAGACGGTCACCATCGCCAGGCTTGTGGCGGATCTGGGGCGATTCGGTCTGGAACCTCGTCATCTTCGCGCGATGCGAGCGGCCGCGGATCGGGAGGCGGGGCTGATCGAGCAGGTTGTCGCGCCACTGCGCCGGCACCGGAATCCGCAGACCAGAGCGCATGCCGAGGCCACCGCGAAGGAGCTCGCCGAGCTCTCTGTACGGCTGCACTCGGCCCTCGTGCAGACCGCTCTGCAGATTCGTCTTCACTGATCCCAGCGGTGCCCGACTACCCAAACCTGCCGAGCACGTCCTAGGGTTGCTGTGTGAACGAGCTCGACGTTGTGGGTGTCCGGGTGGAAATGCCCTCCAATCAACCGATCGTGCTCCTGCGTGAAGTGGGAGGCGATCGGTACCTCCCCATTTGGATCGGTCCTGGTGAGGCGACCGCGATCGCCTTCGCTCAGCAGGGCATGGCTCCGGCCAGGCCGCTGACCCATGATCTCTTCAAGGATGTGCTCGAGGCCGTCGGCCAGGAGCTCACCGAGGTCCGGATCACGGATCTGCGAGACGGGGTCTTCTACGCGGAGCTGGTCTTCGCCAGCGGAGTCGAGGTGAGCGCGCGGCCTTCCGACGCGATAGCGCTCGCCCTGCGCACCGGTACGCCGATCTACGGCAGTGACGGGGTGCTCGACGATGCGGGAATCGCGATTCCGGACGAGCAGGAGGACGAGGTGGAGAAGTTCCGCGAGTTCCTCGACCAGATCTCGCCGGAGGACTTCGGTACGAACAGTCAGTGACGTCCCAAGGGGCGCGCCAGCGCATCCGACAAGCCTTTCCCGATCGTGAGTCACGGGAAACCACCCTCAGGGTGATTATCACTCGGCGTGCCGAGTGTGGCGATCGTTGACGCACCCCGGGTGACTGCCTACCTTCGAGTGGGCAGGTCAAGGACGGAGGTCGGCGTGAGAAGCAGCGGCGACGGTACGGCAGCAGGTGGGTCGTATCCGCAGCAGGGGAGTACAGCCGGCCACACCATCAGGCAACCGGCTGCGCCGGACGCGATGGCGGGGGACGGCGTGACATCGGCCAACGAGATCGGCTACCGGGGCCCGACGGCGTGCGCGGCCGCGGGTATCACCTACAGGCAGCTCGACTACTGGGCCCGCACGGGACTGGTTGAACCGAGCGTCCGCCCGGCCTACGGGTCGGGCACACAGCGGCTCTACAGCTTCCGGGACGTCGTCCTGTTGAAGATCGTGAAGCGATTCCTCGATACCGGAGTGGCGCTTCAGAACATCCGCACCACCGTGCAGCACCTGCGGGCCCGCGGCTTCCAGGATCTTGAGCGCATGACGCTGATGAGTGACGGAGCGACCGTCTACGAGTGCTCCTCGCCCACCGAGGTCGTCGAGCTGCTCCAAGGGGGCCAGGGAATCTTCGGCATCGCCGTCGGGGTGGTGTGGCGGGACGTGGACGCCGCGCTGTCGCAGTTGCACGGGGAGCGCGTGGACACCGGCGAGACACTGATCGGCAACAACCCCACCGACGAGCTCGCCCGTCGGCGCAACCGGGCGGGCTGACCGGGTGGGATCGCGGCCGCACCCCGGAAATCCGGGGAGTGCCCGCCGTTGTGACAGGGCGGCTGTCAGTGCCGTAGGGCACCATCGATTGATGTGAGAGCCGCGCCCACCATCCTGCATCTGGACATGGATGCCTTTTACGCGTCCGCGGAACAGGCTGCGAAGCCGAGCCTGCGCGGCAAGCCGGTCGTGGTGGGTGGACTGGGGCCCCGGGGAGTCGTCGCCACCGCCTCGTACGAGGCGCGGCGTTTCGGGGTGCACTCGGCGATGCCGATGGCGCAGGCCAGGAGGCTGGCGCCGAACGCGGCCTATCTCGTGCCGCGCTTCACGCTCTACCGGACCGTGAGCGACCAGGTCATGGAGCTGCTGGGCCGCCTCTCGCCCCTTGTCGAGCCCCTCAGCCTCGATGAGGCCTTCGTCGACCTGGAGGCAGGCGGCACGGCGGACGACGCGGCCTCGGCCCTGGAGATCGGCGAACAGCTGCGCGGGGCGATCGAGGCGGTCACGGGGCTCAGCGGCTCCGTCGGGCTCGCTGGCTCCAAAATGCTGGCGAAGATCGCCTCCGAGGAGGCGAAGCCCGACGGGATCCTGCTGATAGAGCCGGGCACGGAGCGGGAACTGCTTGCGCCCATGACGGTGCGTACCCTGCCCGGCGTCGGCCCCGCCACCGCAGACCATCTGCGCCGCGCCGGCATGACCACGGTCAACGACCTCGCCGAGGCGGGCGAGGCGGAACTCGTACGGTTGCTGGGCAAGGCGCACGGCAGCTCTCTGCATCGCATGGCGTTCGGGTACGACGACCGGCCCGTGGTCGCCGAGCGGGACGCGAAGTCGGTGTCGGTCGAGGACACCTTCGACACCGATCTGCATGACCGCGTCCGGGTCAGGACAGAGGTGGAGCGGCTGGCTGACCGGTGTGTCCGGCGGCTGAGGGGCGCTGGACGGTCGGGGCGCACGGTGGTGCTGAAAGTGCGGCGCTACGACTTCTCGACCCTTACCCGCTCCGAGACACTCCGCGGGCCCACCGACGACCCCACGGTGGTCAGAGAGGCCGCGGCGCGGCTCCTGGAGTCCGTGGACACCACCGGCGGCGTGCGACTGCTGGGCGTCGGCGTCACCGGCCTTGCCGACTTCACCCAAGAGGACCTGTTCGCCCAGGCGGCGGACGAGCGGACGGCTGCCGAGCGGACGGCCGCCGAGCTCCCCGACACCACCGAAGCGGGCGCGGACGAGGGGGAGCCGGCGGGCGAGGAGTCCGCGCAGGAGAGTGCGGAGCAGCTTGCGGCGCGGCGCTGGCCGGCCGGTCACGACGTGCACCACGACACCCATGGGCACGGCTGGGTACAGGGCAGCGGGGTCGGACGGGTGACGGTGCGATTCGAGGAACCGGAATCGGCGCCCGGCCGGGTCCGCACGTTCCGTATCGACGATCCGGAACTGCAGCCGGCCGATCCGCTGCCGCTCGTGCGGAACCCGGTGGACTACTCGTCCTGGCCCGCCAGCCTGCCGAAGTCGCGGTCGGGGGCGCTCCCGCCCGGCGCCGAGTCCAGACCGTAGTGCCGGTAGAGCTGAAGCTCCTGTTCCGGCGAGAGATGACGGCCGACGCCGAAGTCGGGTGCGTCCTTGATCAGGGCGCGGTCGAAGGGGATGCGCAGCGTGTCCTCGACGAATTCGCTGGGCTCCAACGGGACGAAGGCGTCCCGGCTGAACAGTCCGGTGCGCACGGCCGCCCATTCGGGCACACCGGTAGCGTCGTCGAGATACACCTCGTCCACGGTACCGATCTTGGTGCCCTTGCGGTCGAACGCCTTGCGGCCGATCAGGCTGCGCGGATCGATGTCGGTCTGCACGTGGCCTCCCATTGGTCGCAGCTACTCCACAGGCACTACAGAAGTGCACATCCGTGGCATTGGCCACTCGAGATATCCACCGCATACCCCGCTGGTAGGCTGGCAACGGCTGCTGACCCTGTGCGGGAGAGTCCTCCGGAGGAAATCCGGAGGCGCCGAAGGAGCAAATCCTCCCCGGAATCTCTCAGGCCCCCGTACCGCACGGACGAGGTCACTCTGGAAAGCAGGGCGAGGTTCCCGTACGGCCACGGCCGGACAGGACCTCTCCCTCACCGACGGTGAAAGCCGGTGCGCCCTGCGGGCACCGGTGAAGCTCTCAGGTTGAGATGACAGAGGGGGAGGCCGTTCGGGCACCCCGCGCCGTGGTGCCCCTCGCAGGTCGTGACAGACCAGGAGGCCTCCATCATGACCCCCCGTCGCACTTCGCTCTCCCAGCTCGAACAGGGAATTCCCTTCGAGCAGCGCCACATCGGTCCCGATTCCGAGGCACAGGCGAAGATGCTCGCCCAGGTCGGTTACGGCTCGCTCGACGAGCTGACCGCCGCCGCGGTGCCCGATGTGATCAGGAGCGCCGAGGCCCTGAAGCTCCCGGCCGCCCGGACCGAGGCCGAGGTCCTCGCCGAGCTGCGCCTCCTCGCCGACCGCAACCAGGTCCTGGCCCCGATGATCGGGCTCGGCTACTACGGCACGTTCACCCCGCCGGTGATCCTCCGCAACGTGATGGAGAACCCGGCCTGGTACACGGCGTACACGCCCTACCAGCCTGAGATCTCCCAGGGCCGACTCGAGGCCCTCCTGAACTTCCAGACGATGGTCGCCGAGCTCACCGGGCTGCCCACCTCCGGCGCCTCGCTGCTCGACGAGGGCACCGCGGCTGCCGAGGCCATGGCGCTGGCCCGGCGCGTCGGCAAGGTGAAGAAGGGCGTCTTCCTGGTCGACGCCGACACCCTGCCGCAGACCGTCGCCGTCATCGAGACCCGAGCCGAGCCGACCGGGGTCGAGGTCGTCGTCGCCGACCTCACCGACGGCATCCCGGCCGAGATCGCCGAGCGCGGTGTCTTCGGCGTGCTGCTTCAGTACCCGGGCGCCTCCGGAGCCGTACGGGACATCAAGCCCGTCATCGAACAGGCCCACGAGCTCGGCGCGATCGTCTCCGTGGCCGCCGACCTTCTGGCGCTCACCCTGCTCACGTCGCCCGGCGACCTGGGCGCGGACATCGCGGTCGGCACCACGCAGCGCTTCGGTGTGCCGATGGGCTTCGGCGGTCCGCACGCCGGCTTCATGGCCGTACGCGAGAAGTTCGCCCGCAGCCTCCCGGGCCGCCTCGTCGGTGTCTCCGTGGACGCGGACGGCAACAAGGCGTACCGGCTGGCCCTGCAGACCCGCGAGCAGCACATCCGCCGCGAGAAGGCCACCAGTAACATCTGTACCGCTCAGGTGCTGCTCGCCGTGATGGCCGGCATGTACGCCGTCTACCACGGCCCCGACGGGCTGCGGACGATCGCGCGGCGCACCCACCGCTACGCGGCCATCCTTGCCGAGGGCCTGCGGGCCGCCGGTGTCGACGTGGTGACCGGTACCTACTTCGACACGCTCACCGTCCGGGTCCCGGGCAAGGCCGCCACGGTGGTCGCCGACGCCCGTGACCGCGGGGTCAACCTGCGGCTCGTCGACGGCGACCTGGTCTCGCTCGCGTGCGACGAGACCACGACCCGCGCGCAGGTCGCTGCCGTCTGGGCCGCCTTCGGCGCCGAAGGCGACATCGAGGCGCTGGATGCCACGACCGCCGACGCGCTGCCGGAGACTCTGCTGCGCACCGACGCGTTCCTGACCCACCCGGTCTTCCACCAGCACCGTTCCGAGACCGCGATGCTGCGCTACCTGCGCAAGCTCGCCGACCGCGACTACGCGCTGGACCGCGGCATGATCCCGCTCGGCTCCTGCACCATGAAGCTGAACGCGACCGCCGAGATGGAGTCGATCACCTGGCCCGAGTTCGGCGCGCTGCACCCGTTCGCACCGGCCGAGCAGGCCGAGGGCTTCCTGACACTCATCCGTGAGCTGGAGGAGCGCCTCGCCGAGGTCACCGGCTACGACGCGGTCTCCATCCAGCCGAACGCCGGGTCGCAGGGCGAGTTCGCGGGGCTGCTGGCCGTGCGCGCGTACCACCGTGCCAACGGCGACGAGGGCCGGACCGTCTGCCTGATCCCTTCCTCCGCCCACGGGACCAACGCCGCGAGCGCCGTGATGGCCGGCATGAAGGTCGTCGTGGTGAAGACCGCCGACGACGGCGAGGTCGACATCGAGGACCTCCGCGCCAAGATCGCGCAGCACCGCGACGAGCTCGCCGTGCTCATGATCACCTACCCGTCCACCCACGGTGTCTTCGAGGAGCACGTCGCCGACATCTGCGCCGAGGTGCACGACGCCGGCGGTCAGGTGTACGTCGACGGGGCCAACCTCAACGCCCTGGTCGGCCTCGCCAAGCCGGGCCACTTCGGCGGCGACGTCTCGCACCTGAACCTGCACAAGACCTTCTGCATCCCGCACGGCGGGGGCGGCCCCGGCGTCGGTCCCGTCGGTGTGCGTGCGCACCTGGCGCCGTACCTCCCGAACCACCCGCTGCAGCCCGCCGCCGGTCCGGAGACCGGTGTCGGACCGATCTCGGCTGCTCCGTGGGGCTCGGCCGGAATTCTTCCGATCTCCTGGTCCTACGTACGCCTGATGGGCGGCGAGGGCCTGAAGCGTGCGACGCAGGTCGCCGTACTCGCGGCCAACTACATCGCCAAGCGGCTGGAGCCGCACTACCCGATCCTGTACAACGGCCCGGCCGGACTGGTCGCGCACGAGTGCATCGTGGACCTGCGCCCCATCTCCAAGGCGACCGGCGTCAGCATCGACGATGTCGCCAAGCGCCTCATCGACTACGGCTTCCACTCGCCGACCATGTCGTTCCCGGTCGCGGGCACGCTCATGATCGAGCCGACCGAGAGCGAGGACCTCGCGGAGCTGGACCGGTTCTGCGACACGATGATCGCCATTCGCGGCGAGATCGAGAAGGTGGCCTCGGGCGAGTGGAGCGCGGACGACAACCCGCTGGCCAACGCCCCGCACACCGCGGCCGCGCTGGGCGGGGAGTGGGAGCACGGCTACAGCCGTGAGGTGGCCGTCTTCCCGGCCGGGGTGTCCGCCGCCGACAAGTACTGGCCGCCGGTGCGGCGGATCGACGGTGCGTTCGGTGACCGCAACCTCGTCTGCTCCTGCCCGCCGCTGGAGGAGTACGACAACTGATTCCGGAACGCCGGAACACGGGGGCGTGACGCGGACATGCGTGGGGGCCGGTGCGGAGACTTCTCCGGGCCGGCCCCTTTTCGTACCGGCCGCTCAGGCCGCCTTCACCACCCGGCCCGTTTCCAGCGGTCGGTGCGGGGCGATGATCTGCCCGTCCGGGAGCAGCTCACCGGTGTCCTCGAAGAGCAGGACGCCGTTGCACAGCAGGCTCCAGCCCTGTTCCGGATGGTGCGCCACCAGACGGGCGGCCTCCCGGTCGGGTGAGTCGGCTGTCGGGCAGGCTGGCTGGTGCTGACACATGGCTGGGTTCTTTCGCTGCGTTGAGTTGAGTGTCCTGCGGCTTGAAGAGGTGTTCATGGCCGCCCCCCGTATCGATCGGTCCGTCCCAGTGTTGCCCTACGGGCGTCAATCCGCAGGGATTTCGCAGCAGCACATCTTCTCCTCCCATGACGCATCACCCGCCCGGACGGTTCAACGCAACTGCACTGTCCCTTCGGGTGGTTCGGGGTGGCCGGATGGGGCTAGTCCGGATGGGCGCGTGTCCCCCCACTTGATGGCACTGTGCCCCGCCACCCGATCGGGTGGCGGGGCACAGTGCCATCAAGTGGGGGGAGCCGGCAATCAGGCGGGAGAACCGAGCAGGGGGCCGGGGCCGGGGGCGATACGGGTGGTGATCACGGGGAGCAGATCAGCGACCCGGTGCGGGCGGTGTGCCGCGATACCCGGTGGGGCGGGAGCCAACGGAATCAGCAGATCGGCCGGGGCCGGTGAGCCGCCGGAGGCGTCGGCCTCGGTGTCCCCGTGCAGCCACAGCGCCATCATGTAGAGCTCGGGGATGGAAAGCAGCCTCGGCTGGTAGGGCGTCGCCGCCGCTTCCGCCTGGCGCAGGGCGAGTTCGGTCGAGGCGATGTACGGGCCTTCGAAGAAGTGCGAGAAGGCCCAACCGTCCGGGGTGAGCATTGTGTCCGCCGCGGCGACGGCTCGCTCCGTGCTGCGGATCAGGAAGCGCCATGCGGCGAGCCGGGTGGTGGGTGCGAGCCCGTCCGGGCCGATTCGGTCCAGCACGTGGACGGGGAGCGGGTGTTCGGGGCTCAGAGGTCCCTGGGCGGACCGCAGAGCGGGGGTGCGGGCCTCGCGGACCGCAGTCGGTGAACCGAGCGCCGCGAGAACGCTGCGCAGAGCGGGCGCGGGAGCCGGAGGTACATGCAGCGGCATAGTGGTCGCCTCTCACTTCGGAGACACGGTGGAGCGTGGGCGGGTGCAGACGGCGCTGTCGGCGTGCGGGGCCAGAGGAGGCCGGTGACTGGGCCGGTGCGTCAACTCTCTGCCTCGTCCGCGGAGTTTATACGACACGTGTTCACGCGGTGTTTCCACTAGCCGCCACGGCTATTGCCGACAAGACGGTATCCGGACTCAATTATGCGGAGATTATGTTGATTCGTTGTGAGCGGCACAGCCACCGCCTCAGGTTTTTCCCTTGCGGCGGTAGGCTGAAACGTGTCGGCACTTTCCCTGGGCGCCGAACGGGGAATCTGCGCGCTGCACCATGCCGAGTGAATGTGCCCCGGGCCTCGGACATCAGATTAGCGGGTGCGCGGCGTCCGTGGTGCGTTATGGATCTCCCTGTCTGGGCATTATCGATCGTGACGCGAGCGGCCTGGGCCGCGGGCTGCCCACTCGAGGAGGGATGCTTCGATGGGGGAGAAGGTCGTTGCGGGCGCCTTGGACCTGTCCGACCGGCAGAAGTACCGGAGGAAGCTCCACCAGTGCCTGGAGGGGCTGGGGAGGCTTCTGGCGGAGCGGAGGTTCGACCGGCCGCGCAACCTCATGGGCATGGAGATCGAGCTGAATCTGGTCGGCACCGACGGTATGCCGAAGATGTTGAATGGGCAGGTTCTGGAGCGCATCGCGAGCCGCGATTTCCAGACGGAACTGGGGATGTTCAATCTCGAAGTGAACATAGTTCCCCATAATCTTTCAGGACGCGTTCTCGACCAGCTGGCCGAGGAGCTGAGGACCGGTCTCGGATATGCCGACCGGAAGGCCGCCGAGGTCGACGCCGGGATCATGATGATCGGAATACTTCCCACCCTCGGACGCGAGGACATGGTCCGGTCCAATCTCTCGGACGTGGACCGTTACGCGCTGCTGAACGATCAAATGGTGGCAGCGCGCGGCGAGGATTTCTCCCTGGATATCGAAGGTGTGGAGCGACTGGTCTGCACCTCCGGGTCGATCACGCCCGAGGCGGCCTGCACCTCGGTGCAGCTGCATTTGCAGGTGACTCCGGAACGCTTCGCGGACGTGTGGAACGCGGCCCAGGCCGTCGCGGCGGTCCAGGTGGCCATGGGGGCCAATTCCCCCTTTCTCTTCGGCCGGGAGTTGTGGCGGGAGTCGCGGCCGCCCCTCTTCCAGCAGGCCACGGACACCAGGCCGCCCGAACTCCAGAACCAGGGGGTGCGGCCGAGGACCTGGTTCGGTGAGCGGTGGGTCGATTCGGCGTACGAGCTCTTCGAGGAGAACCTCCGCTTCTTTCCCCCGCTGCTGCCCATCTGCGACGAGGAGGACCCGCTACGGGTACTCGACGACGGCGGGGTGCCGGGGCTCCAGGAGCTCGTCCTGCACAACGGCACGGTCTACCGGTGGAACCGCCCGGTGTACGGGATCGCGGACGGCGTCCCGCATCTGCGGGTGGAGAACCGGGTGCTGCCCGCGGGACCGACCGTCGCCGATGTGATCGCCAACACCGCGCTCTACTACGGGCTCGTACGGGCCCTTGCGGAGGAGACCCGTCCGGTGTGGACGAGGATGCCCTTCACCGCCGCGGCCGAGAACTTCGACACCGCCTGCCGCCGGGGCATCGAGGCCGAACTGCTCTGGCCCCGGCCGGGCCGTTCCGGCGGGCTGACCCGGGTGCCGGCCGTCAAGCTCGTGCGGGACGAACTGCTGCCTCTGGCCGCCGCGGGCCTCGACGCCTGGAACATCGCGCCCGCGGACCGGGACCACTACCTGGGAATCATCGAGGAGCGCTGCAGGCGGCGGGTGAACGGGGCGTCCTGGCAGGCGGACACCTACCACCGGGCCCGGGAGGCCGGGCTGGGGCGGGCCGAGGCACTCGCCGCCATGACCCGGCGCTACGCCGAACTGATGCAGGACGGCGAGCCCGTGCACACCTGGCCGGTGGACCTTCCCGCACGGTGAGCCGGGCCCGGGCGGCCGGTTGCCCAGCCGCTGCTCCGGGCATGCCCTGCTCTTGGGCGAACCTCTTCCGCGGCGGCTGAGGGAGAGGTCCGCCCGGGCCGTCGTCCTGGCCGTGCGCGCTACTCTCCGGTTGCGCCGCCGCTCTGTCCCGCGGTCATGACGGCCTGCAGGATCACCGCCTGGATCTCCGCCGGGTCGCTGACCTGGTATCCGCCGCCGCCGGTCACCTTCGCTATCTCGTTCACCTCTTCGCGGTCGGCGTCGGGGCCGACGGCGATGGCGAGCAGCGGTACCGGGCGCTCCGGGTCGGTGATCTTCTTGAGCTCGGCTATCAGGGCGGTGCGGGAGATGGACTGCTCATCCTGGTTCGAGCCGTCCGTGAGGATCACGACAGCGTTGAACTTGCCCTTCACGTAGGTGCGTTGTGCCTCCTTGAAGGCGGCCAGCGCGGTGTCGTACAGGCCTGTCGCGCCGTCGGGCACGGGCTGCAGCGCGGCGAATGCCGCGGCGAGCTTCTCGCGGTGCGTGCCGCCGCCCTTGGCCGCGTCGCCGAGCCGGCCGGTGGCCACCAGCCGGCGGTAGTCCTTCTCGCCGTCGAGCCGGGTGGCGAACTCCCAGAGACCGATCTCGTCGTTGGGGGTGAACTGGTTGAGCGCCTGGATCAGGGAGGCCTTGGTGACGTCCATCCGGGACTGGTTGCGGCCCGGCACGATCGTGGCCATCGACCCCGAGGCGTCGACGACGGTGGTGAGCCGCGCGCTCTGCACCGTGATGGTCCACATGCCGAGCGTCTCCTGCAGCGTCTCGTCCGAGGGCGCTGTCCCAGGTGATGTGGCGTACGGCTGGGGCGACTTGCCGCCGGCCGAGGCGACGAGGCTGTCGTCCGCCGTGCCGTCGACGGTGCGGAATCCGTGCTCCTTCAGCGTGCGCTGGGCGGCGTCCTCGGACAGCAGTGTCATGAACCGTAGCGCCGCCCGGCTCTCGTCGGTGGTCTGCTCCTCCTCGTTGACCAGGGTGAACGGGTAGTTGAGAAGCGGGGCGCCGTCCTTGGGGTAGAAGAGGTCGAGCTTGCCGCCGTCCGCCGACTCGGCGTTGTGGGCGAACGTGGCCTGCTCGGAGAGCAGCACCGCCTGGTTGCGTGCCGGATTGCCCTGCTCCGCGCCGGAACTGTCCTGGGGCAGGGTCTCGACGACCTGGGTGTCACCGTCCGACATCCGCTGGGCGAGCAGCTTGGCGGTGGCCGCGGCTCTGGTGTCGCTGTCTCCCCCCAGCTTGTCGGAAGAGATGCCGATGCTCGTCAGCGCGAGCAGGCCCGTGGCGCTGCGTGCGGGGTCGGCCGAGCCGAGGCGCACCTTGTCGGATTCCATGGCCGCGGCCGTCAGTTCCGCCCAGGAGTACTTCTTCTCCGGCCAGCCGAGAGTCTTGGCGGCGGAGGGCACCATGGCGAGTGCGACGGGCGAGGAGGCGACGGAATCGCCCGGGGTGATCGGGATGGCGTCCCCGTTGCCCTTCGCCCGGTTCAGCCAGAGATCGGAGTCGGGGAGCCACATCTGGTAGTCCGGTGCACGAGTGCCGCGCGCGAGGGCGTCCGCGACCTTGTACGAGTCGCGGGCCACCACGTCCACGTCCACACAGCGGCCGTCGGATCTCAGATCGTCCTTGCGTGCCTTGTCGGCGACGGCACGCACGGCGGGAGCGATATCCGGTGAGGTCATCATGGACAGGTGTACGGCGGTTTCCTCGCAGGACTTCGAGAACGACAGCAGGCCGCCCTGTGCCGCGACCGCCGTTCCCGCGGCCACGGCGAGAACGAGCATGGTGGCGATGACCACGGTGCGACGGCGGCGCGGTGGACGGTCCCCGCTTCCGTCCGTGGCGTAGTCGTCGGGCAAGCTGTGACGTCCCATGTCGGTGGTGCCCCTCCTTGAGGATGAACAAGGAAAAGGGGGACCACACCATCGGCAATGGTGGTCGTCCCCCGGCCTGTCGCGCATGATCTTCGTACCTGCATTCGAGACCCTAGCGGGGTGGGGAGCGGCATGGGACGTGAATGCACAACTGAGGGCAGGTGTACAGGTGGAGGCGGTGCGAGTGGCTGATTCTTTTCCTCAGGAGGCCGTCTCACGACGGATTCTGCGGTCCGAGACGGTGTTGGTGCTGGCTCTCTCGCTGGGTGCCAGCGGGGTGTCTGCCCTGATCAGTTTTGTCGGATCCCTGACGAAACCAGGGGGTTTGAAGGATCAGGCGGCCACCCTCAACAGCTCCTACGCGCCGGGGCGCCCATGGCTGGATCTCGCCTGGCAGCTCTTCGGGATCACGACGGCGCTGGTTCCTGTCGCCCTGGTGGCGCACCTGTTGATCCGGGAGGGCACGGGGCTGCGGGCCATCGGCTTCGACCGGACAAGGCCGGGGCCGGATCTCGGGCGCGGGGCCCTGGTGGCGGCGGGTATCGGCAGTGCGGGTCTGGCCTTCTATCTGGTCGCCCGGGCAGCCGGTTTCAACCTCACGGTCGTCCCCGAGTCACTGCCTGACGTGTGGTGGAAGTTCCCGGTTCTGATCCTGTCGGCGATCCAGAACTCCGTGGTGGAGGAAGTGATCGTCGTGGGATATCTGCTGCGCAGGCTGGGGCAGTTGGGGTGGACCCCGATGGCCGCGCTGGTGGCCAGTTCGGTCCTGCGCGGCTCGTACCACCTGTACCAGGGCGTCGGCGGCTTCGTCGGCAACATGGTGATGGGCGTCGTCTTCGTGCTGCTGTACCGCCGCTGGCAGCGGGTGGGGCCGCTGGTCGCCGCGCACGCCCTGCTCGACATCGGCGCGTTCGTCGGTTACGCGCTGCTCGCCGGGAAGGTGGGCTGGCTGCCGACGCCCTGAGCGGGGGAGGGGTGTGGGCCGGGAGGGGGTGTGCGGGACGGGCCGCACACCCCCTCCCGGCGTCGTCACAGGGTGACGAGCAGTTCGCCGTCCACGACCGTCACCGCACGGCCGGTCAGCAGGGTGCGGTCGCCGCGCAGTGACGTACGGACCAGTCCGGACCGTGCGGACGCCTGCAGGCCGGTCAGCTCGTCGCGGCCGAGCCGGGCCGACCAGAACGGCGCGAGCGCGGTGTGGGAACTGCCCGTCACCGGATCCTCGTCGATGCCGACGGCGGGGAAGAAACCGCGGGAGACGAAGTCGTAGCCGCATCCGGATGAGGCGGCGGCTGCTGTCGCGATGACGCCGCGCCGCGAGTGGGCGGTCAGCGCCGCGAAGTCCGGCGAGAGCCCCCGTACGGCCGCCTCGTCGGTCAGTTCCACGAGCAGGTCGCCGACGTGCGGGCCTGTGTCGTGCACGGATACGGGCTCCGCGCCCAGGGCGGCGGCCAGCCCCTGCGGCGGGTTCTCGGGGGTCAGCGGCGCGGTGGGGAAGTCGAGTGAGATCGATCCGTCCGGGGCCGTGATCGAGGTCAGCACCCCGCACCGCGCGGCGAAGCGCACCGTTCCGCTCGCGATCGACGCGGAGTGCAGGACGTGGGCCGTGGCAAGCGTGGCGTGACCGCACATGTCGACCTCGGTGGCCGGGGTGAACCAGCGCAGCGCCCAGTCCGCGGCGCCGCCCGGTGGCAGCGGGTGGGCGAACGCGGTCTCGGAGAGGTTCAGCTCCGTGGCGATCTGCTGAAGTCGGCTGTCATCGGGGAACCCCTCCGTGCCCAGGAGGAGGACACCTGCGGGGTTGCCGGAGAAGGGGCGGTCGGTGAACGCGTCGACGATTCGAATCCTCATGGTCCGACAGTAGGGGCCCGGCAAAGCCGCAGGCCAAGGCCAATTCCGGGTCGGCGGCTCGGATGTCCTGTGCCGGCGAACCTGGACCGCGTGCCACGGAGTGTGGACCGAAGGCGCTTTGTGACAGTGAAGATGGACCGCCGCAGGTCAGTCATCCTGGCGTAGGAGCGAAAGCCGCTGCTGGGCCTCGTCGCGGACCCCTGTATCCGTATCCGCCGCCAGCACCCGAAGCTGCCGGATGAGTTCCGCCGCGCCGTCACCGGTCATCCAGCGAGGGTCACCGTTCAGCTCCGCGCCGAGCTCGTCGGCAGTCCACTGGTCGGTAGCGTCAGCTCGGGCCGCGAGCACGGCGCGCAGACCGGCCAGGTCCCCACGTGCCAACAGGGCCTCGGCTGTCCCCGAGGTCACGGCGGTGTCTTGGACATCGAGCAAGAGGCGGTGAAGGACATCGGCGACGGCCTCGATCCGAGGAGCCGCCGCCAGCCGACGTCCCGCAGCGGCCCTGACGCTCCACGAGGGAGAGTCCGCAGCAGCGAGCAGATCAACCAGCTCTTGATCTTGGAAGTCGTTCATGGCACCAGCGTGCCAGGAGAGGTCTCAGCTGCGGCCGTCCATCTTCACTGTCACAAAGCGCCTTCGGCCCACACTCCGTGGCACGTGGTCCAGGGTCGCTGACACAAGTCATCGGAAACTCGACGAAGGGGTTTGCTAAGCGACTGTTACCGATATATCGTTGAGCCATCGCGACAGTACAGCGATAGACCAACGATCATTACGAGAAGGAGTACGGTCATGCGTTCACATGGACATGAGCACGGACACGGTCACGGACGTGGGCGAGGCCCCTACGGGCCCGGTCAGCAGGAGCGGGGCGACTTCGAGGGGCGTCGGGAGGCCTTCGGCCAGTTCGGTCCGCCCTTCGGCGGCGGCCCATTCGGCGGCGGCCCCTTCGGTGGCGGACGAGGCCGGGGCGGCGGTCGGGGACGGGCGCGCCGCGGTGACGTGCGTGCGTCGATCCTCGCGCTGCTGAAGGACCGGCCGATGCACGGTTACGAGATGATTCAGGAGATCGGCGAGCGCAGCGGCGGGGCCTGGCGGCCCAGTCCGGGCTCGGTCTATCCGACCCTTCAGTTGCTGGAGGACGAGGGTCTGATCGTCAGTGAGAGCGAGGGCGGCAAGAAGCTCTTCACGCTCACCGACGCAGGCCGCACCGAGGCGGAGTCGGGGCCCGACGCGCCCTGGGAGGAAGCCGGCCGCGGCGTCGACTGGGAGAGCGTGAACGAGATCCGGCAGGCCGGCTTCGGCCTGATGGAGGCGTTCGGGCAGGTCTGGAAGACCGGGTCGGCCGATCAGCGCGAGAAGGCGCTGGCGGTTGTCAACGACGCCCGCAAGAAGCTCTACCTCATCCTCGCCGACGAGCACTGAGCCGACGGTGGGAGAAGTGGGCAGGTATGGCGAAGGGCCTCGCGGCGGTGCTGCGGGGTCCTTCGCCATGTCTCCGGCGCGCTGTCGCCGATCTCCGGGTGGTCAGGCGATGATCAGTCCGTCCAGTTTGCGCAGCGACTCGATGAGGGCCGCCGTGGCGGAGTCCTTCAGTTTGCCGGCCATCAGGGAGACCGCTGCGCCGGTGAACTCGCCGTCGATGCGGATCGTGGTGGCTTCACCGTCCGGCGTCAGTACGTAACTCATCTTCAGGTTGACGCCCATCGGCCCCTTACCCGTGGTCGTCAGCAGGCGTCCGCTCTCCAGCTCCGACACCGTCCAGGTCACCTCGGCGGGGAACCCCATGAGTTTCAGGTTCTCCTCATAGGTGCCCGCGAGTTCGAGCGTGGCCGGGCCCCCCTTGGGGAAGCTTGAGTGGGTGGCGTTCCACTCCCCGTACGTGCTGAAGTCGGTCAGCTGGGCCCAGACCTTGCCGGCCGGTGCTTCGATGCGCGCCTCTGCACTGACTTCGGCCATGCGACCACCCCTTCTCGACGGGTTACGGTGTCGCGGAACGTAGCCGCAGCGGCGAGAACATTCAATACTGATGAAGCGTCAGATCTCCTGGGCCGGTCCGGTCCGCCAGATCAGGGCCGCGTCGAACCGGTCGCAGGCGCGGGGGTGCGGTCCGTCGTCGTGGCAGTGGAACGCCGCCCAGAAGAGATCCGCGCGCAGGGCGTCGGACGGTGCGTGGACCCGGTAGACGTAGTCGTACCCGTCGAGCGCAGGCAGCGAGACGAGCCAGCTCACCTCCGGCACCCCCTCCCGCCGCCGTGACAGTGCTCCAGCCTGTGGGACGTGTGCGGGGAGGCTTTCGGTTGCTCAGGGGGCGCGAGGCAAGGCGGCGCGCGCCGATAGCGGGAAATAGTTCCTGGCGTGGCGCGATCTCATCCGTAAGGAGGAGGCCTCGCTTCTCGGTGCCCGACTCGGGTGGGATGCGGCAATGGCACTCTCCGGGGACGCCCGGGCCCGTCTCGGCTGATGGGGTGGAAGGGTGCAGAACCGGACGCCGCGGATCCCTCAGCAGCCCGCACCGAACCATCGTGCTGAGTTCGACGCCGGCCTCACCGCGGAGCTGGCCGCCGTGGTGACGGGCGCGCGCAGGCGCGCTCTGCGGGACGGTGACCGGCACATCGACACGGCCCATCTGCTGCACTCCCTCATCGAGTCGGACCCCGAGGTCCGCACCGCCTTCGACGGCGGCCCGCAGCTGGCCAGGGTGCTCGGCTACCTCGTCCAGCGAAGCATCGGATACGGGCTCCGCTGGCAGGGGACGGTTGAGAACTCGGGCGCCCTCCCGGTGGTGGCGGACGCGGGTGCCGAGGGCTGGTCGCCCTCCGCGGCGTCCGCGATGGTGGGTGCGTACCGTCGCGCGCGGTCGCTCGGGCGCGAAAGAGCCGGCGGCGTCGACCTGCTCGTGGCGCTGACCGGGGACCGGGAGTGCCGGGCCGTCGAGGTGCTGGAGCGGGCGGGCGTCGACGCGGCACTGGTCGAGGGCCGGATCGTGGAGGCGTTCCCCCAGGGGTGACTTCCGGATTCGGCCCGATCGCTGTGCGAGCGCGTCGAGAGCCGGGCGGAGCAGGGCGGCGACGCGGTCGGCGGGGGTGTCCCGGAGCGGGCGAGGCCGAGCAGCTGATGGTCGATGGTGACGCCCACCATCGTGGTGACGATCAGTGCTGCGCGCAGTTCCGCTTCCCCGTCGCCCCGTCTGCCGCCAGTGATCACACGCGTACGCGACTACATGGACGCCCTGGCCGTCGCCCGTGCGGCAGTGGCGGCGGCCGGGGAGCCCGGCGCGTAGAGGGCCACCCGGTCCCGGGCGGGCGGTGCGGGTCAGAGTCCAGCCGTCTATGTCAGGGGCGTCAATGACATCGGAGTGTTACCCGCGTCAGGCGTCACAGGGATGACGCTCCTGACGTCAGCTGTCATGATGTGCCGATGCACGCGTCTCAGGGGAGAAACGCCGGCCTGGGACTCGCCCTCGCCTCGGCCTTCGCATTCGGTGGTTCCGGAGTGGCGGCAAAGCCGCTCATCGAGGCGGGGCTCGACCCGCTCCATGTGGTGTGGCTCCGGGTGGCGGGCGCCGCGCTCGTCATGCTGCCGGTGGCCTGGCGCCACCGGGACCTGGTCCGCAGCCGCCCCGTGCTGCTGCTGGGATTCGGACTCCTTGCCGTCGCGGGCGTCCAGGCCTGCTACTTCGCCGCCATCTCCCGGATCCCGGTGGGCGTGGCGCTGCTCGTCGAGTACCTGGCGCCGGCACTCGTCCTCGGCTGGGTGCGCTTCGTCCAGCGCCGGCCGGTGACCAGGGCGGCCGCTGTCGGCGTCGTCCTCGCGGTGGGTGGTCTGGCCTGTGTCGTCGAGGTGTGGGCCGGGCTGAGTTTCGATGCTGTCGGGCTGCTGCTCGCCCTCGGTGCCGCCTGCTGCCAGGTCGGCTACTTCGTCCTCTCCGACCAGGGCAGCGTCGACTCGGCCGAGGGCGCCGAGCCCCCGCATCCGGTCGGTGTCATCGCCTACGGCCTGCTGATCGGGGCCGCCGTGCTCACCGTCGTGGCGCGGCCGTGGGGCATGGACTGGTCCGTGCTCGGCGGCGACACCGCCATGAACGGCTCGGATGTGCCCGCCTGGCTGCTCCTCGTCTGGATCGTGCTGCTCGCCACCGTCATCGCGTACGTGACAGGCGTCATCTCGGTGCGGCTGCTTTCGCCCGCGGTGGCGGGAGTCGTCGCCTGTCTGGAAGCCGTCATCGCCACCGTGCTGGCGTGGGTGCTGCTCGGGGAGCATCTGGCCGCCCCGCAACTCATCGGCGGTGCGCTCGTGCTGACCGGCGCCTTCATCGCGCAGTCGTCAACGCCCAAGGCGCCCTCCGGCCCCATTGCCTCAGGGGCGAACGAGAAGCGGACGGCGTCCGAGGCGGAGTTGCCTGCCGGTCGCGCCGCCTCCTAGGGTGGCGATCATGCATTTGACCGTACTTCCGCCGCCTGTCGCCTAGCGCGGGCAGCCACACCTGACGAAGACCGGGCTCGGGCAGTCCCCGAGCGGTTCGTCGCTGCCCGCGTGCGGAGCCGAGCGACCACCTTCCTGTCTTCCTCTGGAGAAGTCACGTGTCGAATCCTGCTTCCGGCCTGTCCGTCGGGCGGAGCCTGTGCTATCTGATCATCGCCGGAGTGGCCTGGGGCACGGCCGGCGCCGCCGCCTCGCTGCTCTTCGAGTCCAGCGATCTCGGCCCCCTCGGCCTGTCGTTCTGGCGCTGCGCGGGCGGCCTCGTGCTCCTGCTCGGCGCGCTCGTGCTGCGGCCCGGCCGCGCAGCCGCCGTCATCGAGTCCCGGCGCCGGCGCCTGCTGCGCATTCTCGGTACCGGCATCGGTCTCGCCGTGTTCCAGACCGCTTACTTCGCAGCCGTCCAGGCCACCGGCCTCGCGGTCGGCACCGTGGTGACACTCGGCGCGGGCCCGGTCCTCATCGCCGTCGGAGCCCGGCTGACGATGGGGGAGCGGCTCGGGCTCGGCGGACTCGCCGCGGTCGCCGGAGCACTGACCGGTCTCGCCGTACTGGTGCTCGGAGGCGACGCGGGGACGGTGCGGCCCGCCGGGATCGCGCTGGCCCTGCTCTCCGCGGCCGGATACGCCGCGATCACGCTGCTCACCCGTTGGCTCGGCCGTGACGGCGGTGGCGCGGACCCGCTCGCCACCAGCGCCTGGGCGTTCGGAATCGCGGGGGCCCTCCTGCTGCCGATGGCGGCCGGTGAGGGACTCGTCGCGCACACGGAGCACCCGGCGCAGGTGGTGACGCTGCTCGTGTACGTCGCGGCGATCCCGACCGCGCTCGCCTACGCGCTCTACTTCGCGGGCGCCGCGGTGGTGCGGGCCGCCACCGTGTCGGTGATCATGCTGCTCGAACCGGTCAGCGCGGCGGTCATCGCTGTCGTCGTGCTGCACGAGCGGCTCACACCGGCGACAGTCGCCGGGACGCTGCTGCTGCTCACGGCGGTGGTGGGGCTGGCCGCCGCGGAGACACGCGGCGCCGCGAACGCCCGCCGGGAGGCGGTCGTCCCCGTGTGACCGGCAGGGATGGCGGGGCAGTGGCCGTAGCGCTGCCCCGCCATACCGGGCCGTTTCAGAGCGCCTTCAGGTACTCCGGGACGGCGATCGAAGGATCGAGGTCATCCGCAGGAACCGGTGTGGCATAGCCGGGCGCGAGGGGGACGACGCCCGCCCAGTGGGGCAGTGCGAGGTCGCGTTCGTCGTCGTTCGGGCCACCGGTGCGGATCTTGGCGGAGACCTCCCGCAGGTCCAGCCGGATCACGGCGGTGGCGGCCAGCTCCTTCTCGTCGGCAGGCCGGGAGTCCTTGGAGCGCCCGGGCACGACCTGCTCCACGATCGCGTCGAGGGCGACGCGCCGCTCCTCGGGGTCGGTCACCGTCCGCGCCACGCCGTGAACGACCACGGAACGGTAGTTGAGGGAGTGGTGGAAGGCGGAACGCGCCAGCACCAGCCCGTCGACATGCGTCACTGTCAGACACACGGCCAGTCCCTCGTCGCTTCCGCCCGCCGCCCGCAGCGGCCGGGAGCCGGTCGAGCCGTGTACGTAGAGCCGCTCGCCGACCCGGCCGAAGAGCGTGGGAAGGACGACGGGCGCGCCGTCCCGGACGAAGCCGAGGTGGCAGACGTACGCCTCGTCGAGTATCGAGTGGACCTGTTCCCGGTCGTACGAGGCCCGTTCGCGGGAGCGGGTCGGAACCGTGCGCCCGGTCGGGTCGTAGGCGGTTGCGGCTTCGAGGTCCGGGGCCGTGGTCTGCTGGGGTTCGGTCTCCGGCATTGCCTACTCCATTGCACTAGTGCATACTGTTCTTTGTGCTAGGAGAGTATCGGATCAGTGGGCGGCGTGCATCGGAAATTGCCGCGAGTGTGGAGCGGGCAGTCGGTTCGGGTGAGCTGGCACCCGGACAAGCTCTGCCTCCCATGCGGGAGTTGGCGAGTCAGCTGAAGGTGAATCCCAATACGGTGGCGGCCGCCTATCGCACCCTGCGGGAGCGGGGCGTGATCGAGACGGCGGGGCGCAGGGGCAGCAGGGTCCGGCCGCGACCGGCGAGCACCGCGCGCGGGTCGGTGTGGGTGGAGGCGCCGCCAGGTGTGCGGGACCTGGGGGACGGCAACCCCGACCCGGCGCTGTTGCCCGCGCTGGGTGAAGCCTTCGCCGCCGTCACCGAGGCGTACGCACGGGCGCCGGGGATGTATGCGCAGGTGTCCGTGGACCCCGAGTTCGCCGCGCTGGCCCGCGCCGGGTTCGACGCGGACGGTGTTCCGGCCGGGCCGGTGATCGCCACCTCGGGCTCGCTGGACGCGATCGAAAGGGTGCTGGTCGCCCATCTCAGACCCGGTGACGCGGTCGCGGTGGAGGACCCCGGCTGGGGAGGTCTGCTGGATCTCGTCCCGGCACTGGGCATGCGCCCGGTCCCCGTCGCCGTCGACGACGACGGGCCGCTGCCGGACGCCCTCGACGCCGCGCTCGGGGCGGGTGCGCGGGCGGCCGTCATCACCGACCGGGCACAGAATCCGACCGGAGCCGCGATCGGGGCAGGGCGCGCGGCCGAACTGAGGGCGGTCCTCGCCGGATACCGGGGCGTACTGCTGATCGAGGACGACCACGGGCACGCCATCGTCGACCTGCCGCTGCACCCCCTGGCCGGCGCCACGGACCGCTGGGCGTTCGTGCGGTCCGTCGCCAAGGCGTACGGGCCGGATCTGCGGGTCGCCGTGCTGACCGGGGACGCCGTCACCGCCGACCGGGTCTCGGGCCGGCAGCGGCTTGGGCCCGGCTGGGTCAGCCGGCTGCTGCAACGGGCGGTGGTGCACCTGTGGACGACGGGCGCGGTCGACTCCCGCGAGGTGGCCCGGGCGTACGCGCGCCGCCGGGATGCACTTGTCCGGGCGCTGGAGGACCGGGGCGTCGAGGCGCACGGACGCAGCGGGATGAACGTGTGGGTTCCGGTGAGCGACGAGACAGGGGCCGTGGCGAGGCTGCTGCACGCTGGCTGGGCGGTGGCGCCCGGAGCCCGCTTCCGGATGACCGCTCCTCAGGGGATCCGGATCACGGTGTCGCCGCTCACCGACGCCGACATCGGGCCGCTCGCCGACGCGGTGGCGGCAGCGGCGGGACCCGCGAACCCGTTGAGCTACGGATGAGCTACGACGGCTTCCTGAGCCGCCGTCCAGGTGCGGGCTCCAGCGGGGCGGGCACTTCGGCGGCGCGGGGCCTGCTCTGGGTCAGCGCGGCACCCGCCAGGACGACGAGGGCGCCGACCGGGGTGTTCCAGCTCGGCTGCTCGCCGAGCACGGCGACTCCGGCGGCGGTGGCGATCACGGGGATGAAATAGGTGACCATCTGCGCGGTCGTCGGGCCGACCTCGGCGACCAGGCCGTACTGGAGCAGTACGGCGAGGCCCGTTCCCAGGGCCCCCAGAGCGACGACGGCCAGGGTGGGCCACAGCGGGAATCCGTCGGGTGCCGACGTGAACAGCGGCGTCACCAGGGCGATCTGCACCGTACCGAGGAAGAGCTGGCTGCCGGTGAGGGAGAGGACCGACGAACCGGTGCCCGCAAGGGTCCGGCGGACGTAGATCCAGCCGATCGGATAGCTGAGGGAGGCCAGGAGCGCCATCGCCGTACCGCTGAAGTCCAGGCCGGAGAAGCCCTGCCAGGCGCCCAGCACGGTGAGTACGCCGAGGAAGCCGAGCCCTAGTCCGGCGACGCGGCGGCGCGTCGGGCGGTCCTCGGAGAGCGCGACGAGGGACAGCGCCATGCCCCACAGGGGTGAGGTCGCGTTGCAGATGCCGGCCAGGGTCGACGGGATGGTCAGTTCCGCGTAGGCGAACAGGGAGAACGGCAGGGCGTTGAGGAAGAAGGCGGCCACGGCCAGATGGCCCCAGGTGCGGGCGGTTCGCGGCAGTCGTTCACGCTTGACCGCCATGGCCACGCCCAGGACCGCGGTCCCCGACAACAGCCGGCCGAGCGTGACCTGGAACGGTGCGTAACCATCCGTTCCGACCTTGATCAGCAGAAAGCTGAAGCCCCAGATGAGTGAGAGCGCCGCGAAGCGCAGCCGCCAGTCCAGCGCCGGGCGGCCGGCGCCGCCGGAGTCGCCGGAGCGGCCGGCGGGATCGGCGAGGGGAGACGTCGGGGCGGCGTGCTTGACTCCCGGGGACGCGGTGGCCATGGACGTCTGCTCGGCCCTCGGTGCGGGGGTGGTCTCGGCGGCCGGGCTTCTCGGTGCGGGTGGTGCGCTCATGAGGTCAACGATGACTAATACAATCTCGTAGCACAAGTGAGACTTTGTGCTGGAGTCCGCGTAGCATTGCTTACATGTTGAACCTGGAGCGCCTGCGAACCCTGGATGCCCTGGCCCGGCTCGGTTCGGTCAGTGGCGCCGCGGAGGGGCTGCACGTCACCACGTCCGCCGTCTCTCAGCAGATGGCGAAACTGGAGCGGGAGGTCGGCCAGCAGCTACTGGCCAGGAACGGCCGCGGGATCCGGCTCACCGACGCGGGGCAACTGCTCGCCGACCATGCGGCCCGGATCCTCTCGCAGGTCGAGCTGGCCCAGTCCGACATCGAGGCCCAACGGGGCGAGGTGGTGGGCGAGATCCGGCTGGGCGCGTTCCCCACCGCGGCGCGCGGGCTCTTCCCGGCCACGCTCCTCGCCCTGCGCGCCGACCATCCCGAACTCCGGGTGCGTACGCAGGAACTGGAGCCCGAGGACGGAATCCGGGCGGTACTCAGAGGCGACCTCGATCTCGCCGTGGTGCTGGACTGGAGCAACAAGCGGCTGCCGGTCCCGGGCGGTCTGGCCCGTGCGCAACTGCTCGACGACGCACCGGACATCGCCATGCCGGCCGGTCATCCGCTCGCGGAGCGGGACCAGGTCGACCTGGAGGACTTCGCCGACGACGAATGGGTGTCCTGGCCCGAGGGCGAATTCTGTTACGACTGGCTGATGTTCACCCTCCGCTCCAAGGGGATCGAACCGCGCATTGCCCACCTCGCCGGCGAGCACCACACCCAACTCGCTCTGATCGCTGCGGGGATGGGCGTCTGTGTGGCGCCCCGGCTGGGCCGCGGGCCGGTGCCCGACGGGGTGCGGCTGGTGCCGGTGCGGCAGAAGATGCGGCGGCACGTGCACGCGGTGTGGCGGGCGGACGCGGACCGGCGTCCGTCGATCAGGGCGGCGGTCGCGGCGCTCCGGGAGTCGGGGCGGGAGCTGGACGATCCGCTAGGGGATTCCTGAAGCGTGTTCTCAGTTCGCCTCTGTGCCGGCACTGGTGCATGCAGGGTTGACGGACGGCTTGGTCCGCGGCGATGCCGGGCACCAGGAGCAGATCCGGGCCTGGTTCGGCCGGCCGCTGTGGGGCTTGGAACCCGCCGATGCCGATGCCGATGCGTACTTCGACCGGTGCAGCTCGGCTCGCCCCGTGGCATTCGCCTGCCCGCTCGCAGACGTTGAGCAAGTGCTTCCTGTTCCTGGAGTTGCGCGACAGGGTCAACTCCAGCAGCTGACCGGCCGGATGGTCGAGTGCTCGATCTCTTGCACGCATGCCTCTGGGTGAGGCCGCAGAGCAGTCGTCGCAGTGAAACCCGCTCGCCCCGGCTATCTCCTTGAAGAGACACTATGGGCATGGAGTTCCTCTGCTACCACCGTGACCGGCCCGGATCCTTGCTGCTGCGCGACGAGCTGCTGGAAGAGCATTGGTCCTACATGGACCGGTACGCGAAGGAAATGATCGCCCGGGGCCCGACCCTCGTCGGCGACGTACCCACCGGCAGCGTGCACATCGTCGACCTCCCGGATCCCGCCGCCGCCCGCACGTTCGCCTTCGACGAGCCCGGCTACCAGGCCGGTGTGTACCGGGACGTGCTGCTGCGGCGGTGGCGCAACGTCCTGGGACGCACCATGTGGGACTTCCCCGGTGGCCCGACCGGTGGCAACCGGTACCTGGTGCTCGGCCTCGGTTCAGGGCAGGCCGCCGACCTCGCAGTGCCGCCCGGCCGGGACGAGCTGATCGCCTACGGACCGCTGTTGTCCGACGACGGCGCCACCTGGCTGGGCACGGCGGCGCTGGTCCGGGCGCCGGACTCGGAGACGGCACGCTCCGTCCTGACCTCGGACCGGTACGCCGGCATCGAGGTGCACAACTGGCAGTTCGGCGGGCGGTCGTAAGGACCCGAGGACATCCGACCGGCATGGCCGCCGAAGCTCTTCGAATGGCTCGGCATCCTGGTCTCTCACCCGAAACCATGGATGCGCCGGCCCGACGCAGACAGTGGGGCGGGAGCGCCTTGATCGAGAGGACCCCGCTCCCCGTCCGCGGAGCGAGGCCTCGGCTACAAAGTGACCCGAGTTGCTGCCGGACGGGCGTAGAGCCAGGAAGGTGCACCGAGAGGCCCGTCGGCGGGCAGCGGTAGTGGCAGCCGATGCCGTACGGCTGGACAGTCGAGGCGAGGGTGTGGATCAGCTCGGGGTCGTGGCGCCGGCGCCCAACTGCCGCTCGATCTCCGCAGCCGGGAACGGTGTCTGCTTGCTCTCGGTGAGCAGACGGCGGAAGAAGGAGTCCACGACGACGGCAGGGCGTGCGTGCCGGTCGATGATGGCCGTGATCTCGGGCGGAACGTTGCCAGGTCGCCGGCCCGCGATCCAGTCGTGCAGGAAGACTTCACGTTCCGTGTCACCGCGCACGCCGTCGAGCAAGTGGTAGCGGAGCAGGTGGCTCGCGGTGTAGCAGTGGTCGTACGCGAGGTGGTCCGAGAGGAAGCCGGACTCGTCCGCCGAAAGGTCGAAGCGGGAGCTCAGGGCCAGTCCGAAGTCAGTGAAGTAGAGCTGGCGGCCATCGGTCAGGATGTTGGCGAAGTGAGCATCGAAGTGGACAAGTCCGCGAGAACTCATGAAGGCAGCTCCGCTCATCAGAGCTTCCTCCACCCAGCGGAAGGGCGAGCCGCCCCCGCCTTCCGGCACGGCGGTCTCACGGTGGCGGGCCAGCCATCCGGCGAGTGTGTGCGGCACGTGCTCCAGGAACACCACCAGGCTGCACGAGGACTGACCGATGGCCTCCAGCCGGTCACGAACGGCGGGTGATCCCTCCCAGTGCGCGACGGCGCCCTCCAGGCCCCCGAACTCGTAGGTGAATCCTTCGGGAGGGGAGTCAGGCAGAACCCGCCAGTGGTACATCAGGGGGAACCCCGCATACTCGTCGCCCAGAACCCAGTTGGTGGTCATGGTGTGCACGGCAAGCTCCCGCCAGGCACCGAACCCGGCCGAGCCCACCCCGTACTGGTAGAACATCGGCAGTTCGAAGACGTTCGCCGTCGACCGCGCGTTCTCCGGGCTCAATTCGGTTTCCGTCAAAGGGATCCGCTTGACGAAGACGCGCGTTCCGTCGATGTCCAGCTCTGCCGACCTGCCGCCGATGCCCGACCCGAGCGGGGCAGCAGCTGCCACGACCTCCCCGAGCCGGTGGTCGCTCAGCAAGGAGAGCTGAGTACTCACGGTCCCGTAACCAGCCAGCCGCGCGGCGCGCACAGAATCCTGGTCCGGCATCGACGGCTCCTCGGTGCCCGAACCAGGGCTTCGGCAATCCCGCGTACGGCACCGACCTTACGCCGAGAGGGTCATTCACTCTCACGAACGATCCTTTCCCGGAGCGAGATCGGAAATGGTCGGCGGAAGAGGTCCGGATCGTGGATGCACTGTCCCGACTCGGTCTCACTCAAAAGCGAGACCGAGGACGTTCCGGGAAATGTCTGTGTCAGTGTCCGGGGTCATGACGGCCCACAGGCGGTGCTCGCGTCCGAAGCGGACGACGTCGAACGTCCCCCTTGACCCCGGCCGCTTCACCGAGGTGCCCCGGCTCGCGAAACTCCTGCTCGTGCCCACCCCCGCCGACCGCGGCCCCGGCCAGCCGTGGCGGCCTGGCCAAGTCGGCTCCGGGCCGCCTCTTGGGGACGCGTGGGAGCCGGGCTGCCCTTCGGCCCCCGGGGTTCAGGCGTCGGCCGGGCCGGTCGGCTGAGGGCTCAGGTGCCGGCCGGGCCGGTCAGTTTGCCGAAGTCCCAGGATGTGAAGGTGTCGGGGGTGAGTCGCATCCAGGCATGCCGGCCGTCGTGCGGCATCACCTCCATGCCGAAGTACTTCGCGGCGAACAGCCGCTCGGGAACGGTGAGTTCCGGGCAGGGCTCACCTGTGCGCGGGGCTTCGCCGACGAAGACGGCGTCGCCCGAGAGCTCGATGCCGCGCAACTCCCCGTACTCCACCCCGTCGTCGACGACCACGGAGATCCTCGGGTCGTGGTCCAGCTGTGACCACCGCAGGCTCCGGGTGATGGAGTAGAGCCACAGTGACGTTCCGTCCCAGCAGAACCAGAGCGCGCCGACATGCGGGCGGCCGTCCGTGCCGACAGTGGCGACCCGGCAGGTGCGCTGTCCGGCGAGGTAGGTGTCGCGTTCCTCGTCCGTCATCATGATCCGGCGGCCCCGCCGTTGACTGACGGCCATGGGAAGCCCCTTCCTGTTAGCTGACGATGTGTCAGGAATCATGAGGCCTCTTCCTTCATCGCGCAATGGACGTTAGCCTCGCGCGCCCGATCCGTCATCGAGAGGGGCAGCCGTGCCGTCCAGGGAACAGCTAGCCGAGCAGACCGATCCGGCCACCACCGTCCTGCTGACGGTGGAGTGCCAGCAGGGTGTGGTGGGACCCGGCAGCGCGCTGCCCGAACTTGCGAAGGAGGCCAGGTCGTCCGGGGCCCTGCACAACGTCGCGCGGTTGGTGTCCGCCGCTCACGAGGCAGGTGTGCAGGTACTGCACGCGGTGGCCGAACGCCGCCCGGACGGCCGCGGCGCCAACAGCAACGCCCGCCTCTTCCGGGCCGCGGGGCGGCTTCCCGTACAGCAGCATTCCGGCACCACGGCGGTACGGATCGCCGAGCCCATCGAGGTGGCGGACGAGGACCTCGTCGTCCGGCGGCTGCACGGGCTGTCGCCGATAGCGGGTACGGACGTGGACGCCCTGCTCCGCAACCTCGGCTGCCGCACCCTCGTCGTCACCGGCGTATCGGCGAACGTGGCCATCCCCAACGCGGTCTTCGACGCGGTGAACCTCGGGTACACCGCGGTGGTGCCGTCCGATGCCATCGCAGGGGTGCCGGCCGACTACACCCCCGCGATGATCCGCAACACTCTGGCCCTGGTCGCCACGGTGACCACGACAGACGAGCTGCTCGGCTGCTGGATGAACGGGCGGACCGGGCAGAGGGGGTGAAGTCGCGGCCCGGGGACGGCCGTGAGGCCTGCTACGACGCGAGGCCTGCTACGACGCGAGGCTGATCGCGTCGCCCTCGACCGTGATCGCGGCGGCCGGCAGCGGTGTGGTGGCCGGACCTGTGGTGACCGCGCCCGTCGCCACGTCGAACTTGCTTCCGTGACAAGGGCAGTTGATGGCGCCGTCCGAGACGCTGGACACCGCGCAACCCGCGTGGGTGCACTTCGACGAGAACGCCTTGAACTCACCGGCCGCGGGCTGCGTCACGACGACCCCCTGCTCCGCGAAGACCTTGCCGCCGCCCTCAGGAATGTCGGCGGTCCTCGCGAGGACCGGGCCTCCGCCGCCGTCCCCGCCGTCATCGGCCTGCTTGACGACACCGGAACCGGCCGACTCGTTCGAACTGCCGCACGCGGTCAGTACGGCCGCCACGGAGACGGCGCCGGCCGCTGTGACGACGGTCCGGCGTCCGATGCGGACCTCGTGGTCCTGCGATGCGCTCATGCTGGCATTTCCTTCCACGGTGTTCTCGGCTCCGACGCTTCGTCCAGAGGTACGCGCAGCCGGCGATCTGTGTTCAACGTCCCAGGGACTTCCGCAGGAAATCCCGTTCCAGCAGCAACAGATTGCTCGCGGTCTGCTCCTGGCCGACCAGATGTCCGGCCCCCGACAGCGGCAGCACCGTGTGCGGCCTGCCTGCCGCGAGCAGTGCTGCGGAGAGCCGCAGCGTGTGCGCCACGGCCACATTGTCATCGGCAAGACCGTGCACGAGCATGAGCGGCCGGGTCAGCGCCCCCGCCTCGTCCAGGAGCGAATTGCGGGTGTAGTTCTCGGGCTGCACGTCCGGGTGACCCAGGAAGCGTTCCTCCCAATGGGTGTCGTAGAGCCGTCGGTCGGCGGGGGCCGCGCCTGCCACCGCCGCGTGGAAGACCTCCGGGTGCCGCAGGACGGCTGCCGCCGCCAGATACCCGCTGAACGACCAGCCGCGCATCGCCACCCGGGTCGGGTCGAGCTCGGGGTGGCGGTCCGCTGCCGCGTGCAGCGCGTCGATCTGGTCCTCCAGGACGGCCGTGAGGCGGTCGCCGTGCACCGACTTCTCCCATGCCTCGCCACGCCCCGGAGTGCCCCGTCCGTCGGTGACCAGCACCGCGAACCCCTGCTCGGCGAACCACTGGGCGACCGCGACCCACCAGGTCCGCACCTCCAGGACGACCTGCATGCCGTGGCCGGCGTAGGGGCTGAGCAGCACCGGCAGCGGAGCGTCGCCCGGCCGGTGCCAGGAGGGCAGGTAGAGCCTGCTGCGCAGTTCCCGCTTGCCCAGGCTCAGGGACAGCGGCCGCGGGGTGACGAGCGGTTCCTCGGCCAGAACCGCGATGCTGCCCGTCGGGGCGCCGGTGCGCAGCACCGTCACCGTGTGGCCGCCCGGCGTCCTGCTGTCGAGGACCACCGTCGGGCCGCCGACCGCGGCGGTGTGCACGCCGGGTGCGCTGCTGACCCGTACGAGACCGCGTACGTGACCCCGTACGGAACCCCGGTTGGGATCATCGGAGGCGTATGACCAGACGTGGACCTCGGTCGGCTCCTCGCCCGCCGCGAAGTACACCCGCCCGTCCGCCGCGCCGATCACCTCGCGTACCTCCAGGCCGGGCGGTGTCGTGGCGCCGCCGATGTCCAGCCCCTGGGTGTCGCCGCCCGGCCGCGCGGGGACGACGAGCGCTCCGGAGTCGAGGCGCAGCGGTGTGCCCGGACGCAGGGCGACCCAGGCGGGGTCGTGGGTCCGGTGCAGGGTGCGGGTCGCACCCGAGGCATCGTCCACCTCCAGGACGTGGACCGACCGCTGGTCGCGTGTCTGTACGGAGACGAGCGGCCGTGTCCACCCGGGCGACCAGGAGCGCATCGCTCCGAGGGGACCACCAGTAGCCGCGCGAGCGCCCGATCGACTCCTGCGAGACGTAGTCGGAGAGCCCGTACGTGATGTGCTCGCCGTCCGGTTCGGCGACCGGCCGGTCATCCGTCCCGTCGGCGCGTACGGACCGCAGCGCGCCCCCGGACACGTACGCGATCACGGAGCCGTCGGGGGAGGGGCGCGGATCGACGACCGGTCCGGCCGTGGTGATCCGGCGCGGGGCGCCGCCGTCGGTGCGGAGCACCCAGAGGACGCCCTGGAGTGGGAAGGCGACCAGACGCGCAGCAGCGTCGGTGGCGTAGGACACCACGCCGGACGAGGTCTCGCGGGCCCGCTCGCGTCGGGCCAGTTCCTCGGGCGGCACCTCGCCGGCGGCGTCGTCCGCGAAGCCGGGACCGAGGGGATCGGCCAGCAGCCGCTCCGCACCGTCCTCGTACAGCCAGAGCCTGCTCACCGTGTCCGTGCCCGAGGTGCTCCGGACGAACAGCACCCGCTCGCCGTCGGGGGAGACGGTGAACTGCCGGGGCACGCCGAGCGAGAAGCGCCGGGTGCGGGCGAACTGGAGGGGGAAGCGCTCCACGGCGGCCGTGTGGGCGTCGGGGTGGGCGTCGGCGGGTGCGTTGAAGGGGGGAGTCATGGCGACACCATGACAGGTGGAAATCCGCTCGATCCATCCCGGTCCGCCCCCATATGCTGCCGGGCTCCGCTCCGGCGGGACGGTATCGGTGCAGCGAGTGTCGAGAATGTCTGTGCTATGAACTGGTGTGGCATTCAAGATTGAGCGAACTGACGCGCGCACGTGGCCGGATGAGCAGCTGAAGGAGCTTTTCAGCGAGGGCTTTCCGGAGTTCATCACCGCTGACCGGCTGGTGAAGGAGTACATAGGCAGGGTCGGTGAGTGGTTCGCCGCTCTGGACCTCACGCTGGTGGATGAGCGGGAGACGCCGGTCGCATCGGGCTGGGGTGTGCCGATCCACTGGGACGGCCTGACCGAGACGCTTCCCACCGGGTATACGCAGGCCCTTGTCCGTGCGGTCGAAGGTCGTGAGCAGGAGACCGAAGCCAACACCCTGGTCATCTGCGGAGCTGTCGTCACCCCGTCGCTCAAGGGACGCGGGCTTGCGGGAGAGACCCTCAAGGCTCTGCGGCGGACTGCTGAGGAAGCCGGCTTGGTCCACGTCATCGCGCCGGTCCGCCCGACGACGAAGGCCCGGTATCCGCTCACACCCATCGAGACCTTCATGCGGTGGACCCGAGAGGACGGGATGGCCCTCGACCCATGGATACGGACCCATCAGCGCCTCGGTGCCGAGATCCTTTCGGCGGCTCCCGCCTCGCAGACGATGACGGGCACGGTTGCCGAGTGGGAACACTGGACGGGAATGGCCTTCCCCGACTCGGGCGACTACGTGATCCCAGGAGGATTGAGCCTGCTTCGAGTGGACCGATCCGCCGGTCATGGCGTGTATCGAGAGCCCAACATCTGGATGCGGCACGGCTGAACAAGGGCAGCACGCGTGCCGGAGCATGGCCCGCCGCCGGTGAGGTGTCGGAAGGCCGGACGCTGTTCGTGTTCTCGTGTCCGGCGAGCAGTTCGGAGCCCCGCGCCCACACGCGACAGGCGTGTGCGATGCGGGGCTCCGTGACTCAGTGACCTAGGGATCGGTCGCCCAGCGATCAGTGACCCAGCGATCAGTGCGTAGCGGCGGCGGAGGACTTCGCCGCCGCGGCGCTCTCCTCCGCGAGTCGCTCCATGCCGCTCTGCGTCTTGAGCGGCTTCTCCTTGATGAACAGCACCGCGATCAGGGCGAGGAACGCGAAGGGGGCGCCGATCAGGAAGACATCCGCGGTCGCGACACCGTAGGCGTGCTCGACCACCTGCCGGGCCGGTTCGGGGAGGGTGCTGAGGTCGGGAACACCGTGCCCGGCACCCCCGTTGCCCGCCGCCCCGCCGAAGCCCTTCTCCATCTCCTGGGCCACCCGGTGACCGAGTACCGCGCCCAGGGCGCTCGTACCGATCGCACCACCGAGGCTGCGGAAGAACGAGAGCACCGAGGTCGCCGCACCGAGCTCCGACGCGGGCAGACGCCTTCGTACCCGACTACCGCGTCATCGAGTACAACAAGGTCGTGGACGGTTCCCTGGCCGCCGAGTCGGGGCTGGCCAACCCCGCCTACCGGCTGCCCTTCTCGGCCGCGTTCCCGCTCGGCATCACCGCCGCCGTCATCGGCATCTGCGAGGGCGCGCTCGCCCACCACCTCGACTACCAGCGCTCCCGGGTGCAGATCACCGGCCAGGCCGTGAAGGACGACCCGTACGTCCTGTACGCCATCAGCGACGCGGCGGCCGAGATCGCGGCCTCCCGCGCGGCGCTGCTGGACAACATCTGCCGGATCTACGACGCCGTCGCCGCCGGCCAGGAGGTCGGCTTCGAGCGGCGGGCCGTCGGCCGGCGCGCCCAGGCAGCGGCCGCCTGGCGGGCCGTCCGCGCGGTCGACGAGATCGTCGCCCGCTCCGGCGGCAACGCGATGCGGCTCGACAATCCGATCCAGCGCTTCTGGCGTGATGCGCACGTGGGCCTCACGCACGCCATCCATGTGCCGGGATCCGTCTTCCACGCCTCGGCCCTCACCGAGATCGGTGTCGAGCCGCCGCACGGCCCGATGCGCTCGATGATCTGAGGCCTTCGTCCGCAGCAGGTTGGTTTCAGAGAGGACCCTCCATGACACAGACGCAGATCCGCGGACTCGGATATCTCCGGGTCCAGTCCCGTGACGTCGCCCGCTGGCGCGAACTCACCGTGGAAGCCCTCGGTTTCGCCGAGGGCTCCGGGCCCGACCCGGAAGGCCTGTACCTGCGTATGGACGAGCGCCGCGCCCGGCTCGTCGTCCTGCCCGGCGACAGCGACCGGGTGCTGTCGGTCGGCTGGGAGGTACGGGACCAGTTCGCGCTCGCCGCGGTCGGCCGGGCCGTCGAGGCGTCCGGCACGGCGGTGAAACCGCTCGGCCGCGAGGAGGCCGACGACCGGGGCGTCGAGGAGGGCATCACCTTCGACGACCCGGCCGGAGTGCCCGTCGAGGTGTTCTTCGCCCCGATCCTCGATCACAGTCCCGTGCGGACCGCTCTCGCCCAGCGATTCGTCACCGGCGGTCAGGGAATGGGACACGTAGTGCTGCCCACCACCTGCCCGGACGAGACGGTGGCCTTCTACACCGAGGTGCTCGGCTTCCTGCCGCGCGGCGCCATGCGGGTCGGCGACCGGTCGTCCGAAGCCCCGCCCCGCCGCGTGCGCTTCATGGGTGTCAACGAACGCCACCACAGCCTCGCCGTCTGCGGCGCACCGCACGGCGAGGCGCCCGGCCTCGTCCACCTGATGGTCGAGGTGGACAGCCTGGACGCGGTCGGCCGCGCCCTCGACGACGTGACCAGGCAGGGCTTCTCGCTCTCCTCCACCCTGGGGCGGCACACCAACGACAAGATGGTGTCGTTCTACGTGCGCGCACCCGGCGGCTGGGACCTCGAGTACGGCTACGACGGGATGCGCGTCGACGAAGCGCACTACACAGCCGAGGAGATCACCGCCGACAGCTACTGGGGTCACGACTGGTCCGGATCCGAACCTCTCGCAGCCTTCACCCCGCCCGGGACAGCCACATGAGAACCACCCGGCCGGTGACGCCGGTCCCGGCCGGGACCGGCGGCCACTACGACGGGGAGACCGACGTACTGGTCGTCGGCTACGGATGCGCCGGAGCCGCCGCCGCGTACGAGGCCGCCGCGGCGGGCGCCGACGTCCTCGTCCTGGAGCGGGCCGGCGGACCCGGCGGGTCATCCGCCCTGTCCGGCGGCGAACTGTATCTCGGCGGCGGCACCCCGGTGCAGCGCGCCTGCGGCTTCGAGGACAGCGCGGACGACATGTTCGCCTACCTCGATGCCGCGCTCGGGCCGCACACCGACCAGGAGAAGCTGCGCCTGTACTGCGACGGCAGCACCGAGCACTTCCAGTGGTTCGTGGACCGCGGGCTGACCTTCGAGCCGAGCCTGTGGGACGCACCGACCTGGATGCCGACCACCAAGGACGGGCTGATGTGGCTGGGCGAGAACGCCTGGCCGTACAACGAGATCGCCCGTCCCGCGCCGCGTGGCCACCGCTGCGCCACCGACGCGTTCGGCGGCTGGCTGGTCATGGAGAACTGGTCGCCGCCGCCGAGGAGGCCGGGGCCGCCGTACACGCCGACACCCTGGCCACCGCTCTCATCGTCGACGACAGCGGCCGGGTCGTCGGGGTCACCGCACGCCGGCACGGCCAGGATCTCGCCTTCCGGGCCCGCAAGGGCGTGGTGCTGACCACCGGCGGGTTCGCCGACAACGAGGAGATGCTGGCCGACCATGCCCCGCACCTCATCGGCCACGGCAAGGTCAGCGACGGACTGGACGACGGCAGCGGCATCAGGATGGCCGCCGCGATGGGCGCCGCCACCCGGCGGATGAGCGTGGTGGAACTGGCGCTGACCGCGCTGCCCGCGATGGTCACCCGGGGCATGCTGGTCAACGCCCACGGCCGGCGCTTCATCAACGAGGACGTCTATCCCGGCCTCTTCAGCGTGGCCGCCGTGCTGACCCAGCCCGCCCCCTACTGGGTGATCATCGACGAGGAGGGATACGAGTCGATACCCGAGCAGGAACGCTGGGGTGTGGTTCCCCGGTTCGTCACGGAGACCCTGGCGGAGCTGGAGGCCGAACTCGGGATGCCGCAGGGCGCCCTGGAGTCCACGGTCGGCACGTACAACACGCACGCGGCGAACGGTCAGGACCCGTACTTCCACAAGGACCCCCGCTGGCTCAGGCCGTTGACGGGGCCGTTCGCGGCCGTCGACCCGCGGGCCGGCTTCCACCGGGGCGCGCGGCCCGGTGCGGGCGGGACGGGGGCCGCGGGGTTCACGCTGGGCGGGCTGCACACGACGGTCGACGGTGCGGTCCTGGACGTGTCCGGGGATCCCGTCCCCGGGCTGTTCGCCGCGGGGCGGGCCGCCTCCGGCATCCACGGGGAGGGGTACGTCAGCGGCACCTCCCTCGGTGACGGAACGTTCTTCGGACGGCGGGCCGGCAGCGCGGCGGCGGTCGGGGGCTGAGCACGGACCGGGGTTCCGCACGGTTGGCTCAGCGCCGTGCGGCTGCCCGAGGCCTGCCCAGGGCCCGCCGCGGCGGAAGGACCGAGGCGGGCCCTGGGCAGCGCGGGCGATCAGTCGGCGACGGCGGCCAGCGCGCCCGGTGTGTAGGCGCCGCCCTGGTTATTGAGGATCACGCCGAGCCGGTTGGTCGCGTTGATCATGGCGATCAGTGAGACCAGCGCGATGGTCTGGTCGTCGTCGTAGTGCTTGCGGACCCGGGCCCAGGTCTCGTCCGAGACCCCCTCGTAGCCGTCGATGATGCGGGTGCCCTCCTCGGTGAGCGCCAGCGCGGCCTGCTCGGCCTCGCTGAACACCGTGGAGTGGCGCCAGGCGGCGACGAGGTTCAGCCGGGCCGCGCTCTCGCCTGCGGCCGCCGCGTCCTTGCCGTGGATGTCGATGCAGAAGCCGCAGCCGTTGATCTGGCTGGCGCGCAACTGCACCAGCTCCTGGGTGGACCCCGCCAGCGTCGACGCCTGGATCACCTGGCTGACGGCGAAGATCCGCTTGCCGATCCTGGCGCCGGTCTCGTTCTCGAACAGGTTCATACGGGGTTCCATCTCAACGTCCTCACTCGTGGGATCGTGTGCCGCGCGGATCGTCCGTGCGGCGTCCTGATGCCCATGAGTCGCCGCCCGCCCCGGCCCCGTGACAGGACGGCGATGTGACGTAGGCCACCAGGACTTCCTGTCACAGGAGCGGGTGGAGCGGCGACTTGTGCGTGACACGGACGAGGACGCGACAGACAGGAGACGACGATGGACGAGGGCACCGAGCGGGCGGCCGACGCGAGCGGGAGCGGGAGCGGCCCACGAGCGGCGAGTACGGACGCGGCCACCGAGGCGTTCGTCGCCCACCGCAACCTGCTTTTCACCGTCGCCTACGAGATGCTCGGCTCGGCCGCCGACGCCGAGGACGTCCTGCAGGAGACCTGGCTGCGCTGGGCGGGCGTCGACCAGACAACGGTGCGGGACCCGCGCGCCTTTCTGGTCCGCGTCACCACGCGCCAGGCGTTGACCCGGTTGCGTACGCTGCGCCGGCGCAAGGAGTCCTACGTCGGCCCCTGGCTGCCCGAACCCCTGCTCACCGCGCCCGATGTCGCCGAGGACATCGAGCTGGCGGACAGCGTGTCCATGGCGATGCTGCTGGTACTGGAGACGCTCGCGCCGACCGAACGGGCGGTGTTCGTCCTGCGAGAGGTCTTCGATCTCGGCTACGACGAGATCGCGCAGGCCGTCGACAAGTCGGCTGCCGCGGTCCGGCAGATCGCCCACCGCTCACGGGCCCATGTCGCGGCACGCCGGCCGCGCGAGGTCGTCTCGCCGGCCCAGACACGCGGTGTGCTCGCGGCCTTCCAGCAGGCGGTCGCCACGGGCGACCTGCAGCGTCTGCTCGACATGATCGCCCCCGACGTCGTGCTGCTGACCGACGGCGGTGGAGTCGTCCGGGCCGCCCTGGAGCCCGTCGTGGGTGCACACCTGGTGGCCGACGTACTCCGCAGGATCGGCACGGCGACCTTGCGGCCGGCCCAGGTCAACGGCCACCCGGCGTTGATCGTGCTGACGGGCGGTGCGATCGACACCGTCCTGGCGGTACGCCTGGAAGGCGGCCTCATCGCCGGGCTCTACGCCGTACGCAACCCCGAGAAGCTGTCCCGCATCGACAGGGAGACCGCTGTGGCCCGCTGAGCACGCACCGGGTCCGCGACCCGGTGCGGGGAGGGCAGCGCCGGCCACCGGTGCTCATGTGCGCTGCCGGCCGGCTCCGCCCTCGTCCACGAGGGCGATCGTTCCCCGCAGCGTGGCCTCGCGGATCGTGTCACGCAGGGATCCGCAGCCCTCGAAGGCCGCACCGGCCCCCTCGTGCTCCGCGCAGAGGGCCACCGCCCTGCCGTTCCACTGCACACTCGTCTGTTGGCAGCTGCTCTTGCGCACCAGCACCTGCGCGGTGCAGCGTTCGCACGCCAGCGGCCGCATCGGCGCTCCGTCGGTGAGCCGGTTGTCGGCCCGCATCAGACCGGCCTGCCCTCGGCGGCGGCGGCCTTGCGGGCGAGGTTCACCTCGACCTCCTTCTGCCACGCCTCGACGGGACGTGTGGTGTCCAGCTCGAATTCGAAGCGGTCCGTCATCTCCGGCTTCACATCGGCCACGTCGACGTAGAACTGCTCGTACCATCGCGACCTGGTGCGGGCGACCGTGAAGTCGCTCATCGCGCTCGGTACACGGCCCGGTGACCGTATCGCCGTCTGGGCGCCCAACAGCCACCGCTGGGTCGTCGCCGCACTCGCCACCACGTCGGCGGGCGCGGTCCTGGTCCCCGTCAACACCCGCTACAAGGGCGCCGAGGCGCGCCTGCTCCTGCAACGCAGCGGCGCACGGCTGCTGTTCGTCGAGAACGGCTTCCTCGGCAAGGACTATCTGTCCATGCTGACCACCGGGGACGACGGAGCGGCGGAGTCCCGACCGGCCGCGCTGGAACAGGTGGTGACACTTGATGCCACCACCCCGTCCGGCTCCCTGCCCTGGGAGGAGTTCCTCCGCCGCGGAGCGCACCTGCCCGACGCCGAGACGGCCGCACGCACCGCCGCCGTACACCCCGACGACCCCTCCGACCTGCTCTTCACTTCGGGTACGACGGGCCGCCCCAAGGGCGCCATGGCCACGCACCGGCAGAACCTCGCCACCTACTGGGCCTGGAGCGGCCGGACCGGAGTCACCGGCGGCGACCGCTACCTCGTCATCAACCCGATGTTCCACTGCTTCGGCTACAAGGCCGGCATACTCGCCTGCCTGTTGCGCGGCGCCACGATGGTGCTGCAGCCGGTGTTCGACGTGGACCGGGCCCTGCGCACCGTCGAGGCCGAACGGATCACCGTACTGCCCGGCCCGCCCACGATCTACACGGAACTGCTGGACGCGCCGGGCCGGGGCCTCTTCGACCTCTCGTCGCTGCGGCTGGCGGTGACCGGCGCGGCCGTCGTGCCGGTCACCCTCGTCCGGGGATGCGCGCCGAGCTCTTCCCCGAGGTGCTCACCGCCTACGGACTGACCGAGACCTGCGGCACGGTCACCGTCTGCTCGGCGGACGACGACGCCGAGACCGTGGCCCTGACCGCGGGACGTCCCATCGACGGCACCGAGGTACGTGTCGCCGACGACGGCCGGCGCCCGCTGTCGGCCGGGCAGGACGGCCGGATCCTGGTACGCGGCTACCACGTGATGCACGGCTACCTCGACGATCCGGAGGCCACCGCGGCAGCCGTCGACGCCGACGGCTGGCTCGACACCGGAGACATCGGCCACCTCGACCCGCGCGGCAACCTCGTCCTCACAGGACGCTCCAAGGAGATGTTCGTGGTCGGCGGATTCAACGTCTACCCGGCGGAGGTCGAGCAGGTGCTCGCCGGCCACGACGCCGTCGCCGAGGCCGCCGTGGTCGGGATGCCGGACGCGCGCCTCGGCGAGGTCGGACGCGCGTACGTGACGCTCCGCCCCGGCGCGGGGGCGCAGCCGGACGAGCTCGTCGGCCACTGCCGCGACCGGCTCGCCAATTTCAAGGTCCCCCGCGAGGTCGTGGTCCTCGGGACCCTTCCGCGCAATGCCACCGGAAAGGTGGACAAGACCGCCCTGCGGACGGTCTGACCGACACGCCTCACCGGGCAACAAGGCTATGGAGGACGCACTGTGGGCAACGAGGTTCTGGAATCGGTACGCGCCCTGCTGCCGGCCATCGAGAAGCGGGCAGCCGCCACCGACGAGGCGCGGCGCATCCCGGACGCCACGATCCGTGAACTGTCCGGGGCCGGTGTGTTCCGGATGCTCCAGCCGGCCCGGTTCGGCGGCCTGGAGGGCGATCCGGTCGCCTTCTACCAGGTCGTGCGCGAGATCTCCGCAGCCTGCTGCTCCACGGGCTGGGTGGCGTCCGTTCTGGGCGTCCACCCCTGGCAGTTGGGCCTGTTCCCCCGGCAGGCGCAGGAGGACGTGTGGGGCGAGGACCGGGACACACGTATCTCCTCGTCGTACGCCCCTGTGGGGCGGCTCACCCCCGTCGAAGGCGGCTACGAGCTGGCCGGCCGGTGGAGCTTCTCCTCGGGCTGCGAGCACGCCTCGTGGGCGCTGCTCGGAGCCCTCGTCGTCGGGGTGCAGGGGCGGCCGGTGGACTTCCTCACCGTCCTGGTGCCCCGGTCCGACTACCGCATCGAAGACATGTGGGACGTGGTCGGCCTCCGCGGCACCGCCAGCAACGACGTCCTCGTCGACTCGGCCTTCGTGCCCGCCCACCGCGTGCTCCGCAACTACGAGCAGGCGCAGCTGAAGGTACCGGGACAGCAGGTCAACCCGGGGCCGCTGTACCGGCTGCCGTTCGGCGCGCTCTTCACCAGCGCCGTCACCGCACCGGTGATCGGGGCCGTCTCCGGCGGCTACGCGTCGTATGTGTCGCGGATGAAGGAGCGGGTGCGGCTCAGCCTGGGCGGCGGCAGCTTCGCCGAGGACCCGTTCGCCCAGGTCGCCATCGCGCGCGCCGCCTCCGACATCGACGCGACCGTGCTGCAGATGGACCGGAACCTGCGCGAGCTGTCCGAACTCGCCGCCGCCGGGCGGGAGATACCCATGGAGCTGCGGCTGCGCACCCGGCGCGACCAGGTCCGGGGCACCGAACGGGCCGTCGCCGCGATCGACCTGCTCTTCAAGACCGCAGGCGGCAACGCGCTGCGGCGCGGCAACCCCGTCGAACGTGCCTGGCGCGACGCCCACGCGGGCAGCGTCCACGTCGCCAACGACGTGGAGCGCGCCCTCGCCATGTACGGCCGCGGAGCCTTCGGCCTGACGGTCGAGGACAACCTGGTCTGACCTCGCGACCGCAGACCCGCGTCAGCCCTGCCGTTCCCGGAGCGCCGCTCGCGCAGGAAGGGTGACGGCAAGCAGGGCGAGGCCCACCGCGGCCGCGGCGAAGGACCCGTACACGAGCGGGGGCACGTACGGGGCCTCGCCCGTCAGGCCGCGCATCATCGGGATCAGGGTGGCCGCGGCGATGGCCGTGCCCAGGACGATGCCGGCCACCGCCACCAGCAGGCCCTCCCAGCGCAGCATGCCCATCACCTGGCGCCGGGTGGCGCCGACGAGGCGGAGCATGCCGAGCTCGCGGCGGCGGTCGAGAACGGTCATCACGAGGGTGTTGGCGGCGGCGAGGGCGGCGAAACCGCCCAGGACACCGGCCATCATGTAGTTCGCCCAGGCGTTGAGTTCACGGTCGGTGGTCTGCTCGACCGCGTAGCCGGACGCGTCGGTGACCGTGCCCAGCGGGGCGAGTGCCTTCGCGTCGCCGCCCCGTACCAGCAACGTGGTGTCGAAGCCCGAGGTGACATGGGCGGCCAGCGACGCGCGGTCCATGGTCACGGCCGCCAGGCCGAGCCCACGGCCGTACACGGCGACGACCTCGGGGCTGGTCCTGGTGCCGTCCGGAAGGTACATCGGCAGCTTGTCGCCGACCTCGGCCCCCGCCGACGTGGCGAGCGTCCTGTCGATGGCGATCCGGCCCCTGCCGACCCGGTCCAGGCTGCCGCTGCGCACATCGAGGTCCTGCACCTGTCCGAGCTGCGCGCCGGAGCCGGAGACGCCCTGGGCCGACGAGCCCTGGAGCCACCGGTCGCCGCCCGACCCGACGGGCACGAGCACCTGCGTGTCGAGGAGGCCCACGGCCGCGTCGACGCCGGGCGCGCGGGCGGCCCGGCCGACGGCGTCGGCGGGCAGCCCGGCGTGATGCGTGACGACGTGGTCCGCGGTGACGCCGGCGCGTAGCTGCTTCGCGGCGACGTGGCTCTCGCTCGTGTGCATGAAGGCGAGCGTCGAGACGAAGGCCATGGCCAGCACGATCGGGGTGATCGCGGACGCCAGCCGGCGGGCGTTCGTACGGGAGTTGGCGGCAGCGAGCGTGGCCGGGGCGGCGCCGCTGCCGTCCAGTGCGAGCCCGAACAGTGCCGCGCACAGCCGCGCCACCAGCGGGCCGAGCAGGGCGACGGCGAGCATGAACAGCATGACGACACCGAGGGCGGCGTTGGCCGCGTCGTCCCCGGCCGAGCGGGCGGCGAAGACGGTGAAGAATCCGCCGCCGGCCAGGGCGCCCAGACCCAGCACGGTACGGATCACGCCGGGCCGCAGCCGCTCCACCGACGCCTCCGACAGTGCCTGACCCGGCTTGATCTTCGCCGGCCGGCGTCCGGCAGCCCAGCCGGCGGTGAGCGCGGTCAGCAGCACCGTGCCGACGGCGACGACGAGCGGAATCCAGGAGACGTGCAGCTCCACGGCGCCCGGGACGGCCCCGCGGTCCTTCAGCTGGGCGAACCACCAGCGCGCGAGCCCGATCCCCGGCAGGCAGCCGATCATTCCGGCCAGTGGCGCCACGAGCAGCGCCTCGGAAGCGACCGCGCGGCGGATCTGCCGCGGGGTGGCGCCGACGGCCCGCAGCAGCGCGAACTCCCGGGCGCGCTGGGCGACGGACAGCGCGACCGTGCCGGATGCAGTGAAGACGGCGACCAGGGCGGCGATGCCGCCGAAAGAGCCGCCGAGCCCGGTGAGCGTTTCCCTGGCGTACGCGAGTCCATGATCTTCGACGGCGCCGCGGCCGTCGCCGGTGTGCACCTCGGCGCCGGAGCCGGCGAGCGCCTTCTTCACGCCGGCGGAGAGGGCCGCGGTGTCCGCGGGGGACGCCCCGTCCCTCGCCAGTACGGCGATGGCGTCGGCCTTGCCGGGATGCCCGGCGAGCACGGGGGACTGGTCGTCGGTGAACCAGCCCGTGGCCCTCTCGGCCGTGTCGCCGGAGCCGGCCTTCGCCAGTCCCGAGACTCGGAAGCCGGCCCGTCCGGTGGCGGTGTCGAGTGCGACGGTGTCGCCGACGCGGGCCTTCGCGGCCCGTGCGGTGGCGTCGTCGAGCACGACCTCGCCGGTACGGGGCGCGGCCCCGGAGGTGAGCGCGGCGCCGGTGAAGGCGTGCGATCCCCAGCCGTGGCCCGTCAGCGCGTCCTCGCCCATACGCACCGGGAACGTGAAGTCGGGCACCGCCGTCTCCGCGCCGGGTACGCGGGCAGCCTTGCCTGCCAGCGCGGTGTCCACGCGTGCGGTGTCCGGCAGCGGGCTCGCCGACTCGGATCGGCTGTCGCCGCTGCCCGTGACGAGGCGGGCGTACTGGTCCGCCGCCGCGACGACCGGGGCCTTCGCGTACCGGTCGGCCGGCACCGACGCGCGGGCGCCGGTCTCCAGGAGGATGCCGCAGGCCGAGACGATCAGCGCCGCCATCATCAGCGCGACGAACGTGCCGGCGAACGACGCGGGCTTGAAGCGGACGGCCGCGCGGGCGAGGCCGTTGGGGGCGAAGCGCATCACGCAGCGACCCCCGCCATCGCGCCCGTCCGGGAGCTGAGCGCGGCCATGTGCGCCGTGATCTGCTCCGTCGAGCCGCGCTCCAGGCTGCCGGCGAAGGTCCCGTTCGCGAGGAAGAGCACGCGGTCCGCCCAGGCGGCCGCCGCAGGGTCGTGGGTGACCATGACAACGGTGGAGCCCAGGGCGTCCACCGCGTGACGGAGCAGGCCGAGGACTTCGGCGGCCGTGACGGTGTCGAGGGCGCCGGTGGGCTCGTCGGCGAAGATCACGTCCGGGGCGGTGACCAGGGCGCGGGCGATGGCCACGCGCTGCTGCTGGCCGCCGGAGAGCTCGCCGGGCCGCCGTTTCGCCTTGTCGGCGAGGCCGACCTGCGCGAGAACGGCGTGGGCCAGGCGGCGGTCCTGGCGCTGCCCGGCGAGGCGCATCGGGAGCAGCACGTTCTGCTCCACGGTGAGGGAGGGCAGCAGGTTGAAGGCCTGGAAGACGAAGCCGAGGCGGCTGCGGCGCAGCTCGGTGAGCTCGTTCTCGCGCATGCCGGTGATCTCCGTACCGCCCAGGCGCACCGAGCCCGCCGATGGCCGGTCGAGGCCGGCGGCGCACTGGAGGAACGTGGACTTGCCGGAGCCGGACGGGCCCATGACAGCGGTGAACGTGCCGCGCGGCAGGGCGAGATCGATGCCTGCGAGGGCGTGCACGGCGCCGGTGCCACGGCCGTACTGCCGCCGGACACCGCGCAGTTCGACGGCGGGACCGGGTGCGCCCTGGACCTCCGGCCGGTCGTCCGTCTGCTGTCGTTTGCCGCCGCGCTGCCTCATGTCCATCCTTTTCACGATCCTTCGAGCCGATGATTCGACGCTACGGATCACGGTGACGGCGGGCCATGGCGTCTGCTGGCGGATCCGGGGTGGGGATAACCCGAGGCCGGGGCCCTCGCCGACAGCGGCGAGGACCCCGGCCCCACCCACGGTCATGAGCGCGCCGGGTGCTCGTCCCGGTGTTCCTCAGCCGCCGGGAACCCCGCGGCTCACCCGCCCGTCAGCGCCCGCTCTGTCAGCCGGCGCCCGGCGGCGTCCTGGGCGTCCTGCGCCGGGTCGTCCATCCGCAGGCTGAAGGTCGCACTGGTCGCTGCCCGTGCGCCGTCCGGCGTCACCCCGCTCTCGGAGACGGTCCCCAGATGGGTACCGCCGTGGAACCAGATCCCGTCGCGGCTCCCGGCCACCGGCCGCCAGGCGATGCCCAGGCCGTAGCGGACTCCGGGGGCCGTGATCCAGTCGTCGGCCGCCACGGTCTCCTTCATCGCGGCGAGCTGGGCCGGGCGCAGCAGCCGTCCGCTCATCAGGGCACGAAGGAAGACACCGTGGTCGTGGGTGGTGCTGATGAGCGAGCCGTCCGCCCCGCCGCCGGCCGCCAGCGTCGTGTCGACCGGCCGGCCGGCGTCGGGGAACCAGGTGTACGCGGAGGCGGTGGGTGCCGGTACGTACGGCGAGGTGCCCGGTGTGAGGGTGTGACGCAGGCCCAGTGGTCCGATGATCCGGTCGTGGATCTCCTGCGCCCAGGAATGGCCCGTCACCTGTTCGGCGATCAGGCCGGCCACCACGTAGTTGGTGTTCGAGTAGCCGAAGTGCCGTTCCCTTTCAGGGTGTTCGGCGCGCGGCAGCCAGAGCGGCGGGTATGCCAGGGCGGCCTTCAGCTGGTCCTCGGGGGCCATGCACCGGAAGCGTGAGCGGAGGTACCCGGCCGGGGTGAACGCGTCGGCTGCGTCGGGGGAGACGGCGAGATAGTCGTTCAGTCCGCTGGTCTGCCGCAGCAGGTTGGCGACCGTGATCCTGCGGCCGTCGTTGCCTTCGCCCCGCACCGCGCCGGGCAGCCAGCGTTCGACGGTGTCGGTGAGCGCGAGCCGCCCCTCTCCGGCCAGTTGCAGGAGGAGCACGGCCGTGAAGGTCTTGGTGTCACTGCCTATCCGGTAGTACGCGTCCCAGGGGACCGGACGCGACGGGGCGGACCGGTCGGTGCGGCCTGCCCGGGCCGTTGTCCGGCCGGCGGCGGTCTGCACCTCGGCCAGTACACCGGTGGCGCCGGTGGCCAGGATCGCGTCCACATCGCGCTGGAGGCGTGCGTGTGATCCAACGTCCGTGTGCGGCCCGGTGGTTCCGGACGGGGCCGCGGCCGCGGTGGTGGCGGACGCCCCGGTGAGCAGGGTCGCGGCCGCGGTCGCCAGGCCTCTGCGTCGGCTGATCACCGGACCACCTCGCTACGGCGACAGGTCACGTCGGCGGCGGGGAGCCTGCCGCCCCGCAGGTAGTCGACGACGGCCCGGTCGGCGCAGGGGACGGGTGTGAGGCCGTCCAGCCCGCGCCCGAACACCCCATGGGAACGGATGTCCGCCGTCACCAGCCGTGAACCGGTCAGGCGGCGGTGCAGGGCCAGGGCCCCGTCGTACGGGACGTTGTTGTCGAGCCGGGCCTGAAGCATCAGCGCGGGCACGTGGTTGTCGATCACCGTGGCGGGCTCGCGGGAAGTGCTGGTCCAGAACGCGCACGGCGCGGTCATGCCGTTCACGAGCGGCCCGAACACCGGCTGGCTCGCGCGGCTGCCTTCCATGTTGCGCCAGTACGTCTCCGGGTCCTTCGGCCAGCCCCCGGCGGGCCAGCCGCTGTCCCCGCACATGAAGAGCGCCCCGCCCAGCATGCTGTCGGCCAGTTCGGGGGAGGAGAGCATGTCCAGCATGGAGGCGAGCTCCGGACCGGGCTCGACCGGCCGGCCCGCGGCGGCGTCGACCAGGTCGTGCACCGTGGAGGCGAGCGCCGGGTCGTGCTCCTCGTGCTGGATGAACTGCCTCAGTACGAGCCGCAGCAACGGTGCCGTGAGGCGGACACCGGAGACCACGACAGGCCGCAGTTCCGCCCCGTCGAGCAACTCCTGGACCCGTGCGCGGACGCCGGCGGGCGTGCTGCCGAGCCGGTACGTTCCGTCGTGCAGCGCGGTCCATCCGGCCCAGGCGTCCAGTGCCTCTTCGAGCGGCAGGCCGGCCCGCTGGAACAGCTGGTACTGGGTGGCGGCGGGATCCGTCGACGAGTCGAGGACGATCCGGTCGGCGCGGCGGGGGAACATCTGGGTGTAGACGGCGCCCAGATCGGCGCCGTACGAGACGCCGTAGTACGAGAGCCTGCGCTCGCCCAGCGCGGCGCGGATCGCGTCCATGTCACGGGCCACGTCCCGGGACGTGGCGTGCGACAGGAGCCGGGCGTTGGCGCCGTGCTCCTGGCAGCGGCGCGCGGTCTCCCGGGCGTCACGGACGGTCCGGTCGAACTCCGCGCGGCGGCTCGTGGTGGGGCCGGGAGCGGGCGCCGGGGCGGCGGGGTCGCAGGCAACGGGCGTGGACTCGCCCAGGAAGCGCGGGTCGAAACCGATCAGGTCGTAGCGGTCGGCCGCGTCCTTCAACGCGGGCCGCAGGTAGAGCGTGTTGGCCAGGCCCGTGCCGCCGGGGCCGCCCGGATTGGACAACAGGATGCCTCGGCGCTTCCCGTGTCCTCCCCTCGCCGCGATCCGCGAGACGGCGATCTCGATCGTCGGGCCGTCGGGGTCGGCGTGGTCGAGGGGCACGCTCACCTTCGTGCACTGTGCGCCCGCGGCGCGCAGCTCCTCCTGCTGAGCTGAACAGGACCCCCAGACGAGGGGGCTGCGGGCCGGCTCGGCGGAGGCACGGGGCGGGGCGGACGAGGCGGACGCGGGCATGCCGCCCGCGAGTAAACAGGTCAGGCCGAGCCCCGCGGTGGCCAGACGGATGATGCGCATCGTGCTCCTCGGATCGGGTGTGAGGTACCCGCACGACGCTAGGGGCCCGCCCGGCCTGGGAACATCTGGCCACCCGGCCGACGGAACGGGGGGACAGCCCCCGTCACGCCCCGCAGCGGTCACCGTGGCCCGCCGGCCGCCTTCGCCGCCAGATAGCGCGCGGGGTACTCCCCGCCCCCGTGCACCGCCAGATCCGCCCCGTTGACGTATCCGGCCAGATCGCCCGCGAGGAACAGACAGGCGCGGGCGACATCGTCGGGGACCGCCATCCGTCCCATCGGGATGACGCCCGCCACCGCCGCGCCGCCGTCCGGGCCGTACACGGACGCCGCGCTCTCGGTGCGGATCAGCCCCGTGGTGATGTGGTTGACCCGGACCGCCGGCGCCCACTCCAGGGCCAGCGCCTCGGTGAGGGCCAGCAGCCCGGCCTTGGCCGCCGTGTAGGCCGCGGTGCCCGGCTGCGGGTCCCGGCCGGAGACGCTGCCGATGTTGATGACCGAACCGCCACTGTCCTGGGCCCGCATGACGCGGTGGGCGGCCTGCGCCACATAGAACGGCGCGAGCAGATTGAGCGCGACGATCTTCTCCACGAACCGCGGCGAGACGGTGGCGGCGTCGGCGTCCGGGGAGCCGCCCGCGTTGTTGACGAGGACGTCGAGCCGGCCGAAGCGTTCCACCGCGGCATCCACCAGCGAGGACGCCGCCGCCGGATCGCGCACATCGGCCGGTACGAACAGCGCTTCCCGGCCCCCGGCCGCGGGCAGGGTCTCCGGGGTGTTGCGGCCGCAGACGACGACGTCCGCCCCGGCGCCGAGGAAGGCCCCGGCAATGGCGGCACCGATTCCCTTGGTACCGCCGGTGACCAGGACCACGCGTCCCGTGAAGTTCAACGGGCTGCCGATGTCCATGTGTTGCTCCCCTCTCTCCGTCTACTGGAACCTGTTCAGTGGGTGGTCAGGCCAAGCCCGGCGGCGAGCCGCGCCCGATGGCGGGCGGGCGGCCCGAACAGTTCGCCCGCCCCGTGCGCCCGTTTGAAGTAGCGGTGCGCGTCGTGCTCCCAGGTGATCCCGATCCCGCCGTGCAGCTGGATCATCTCGCCGGCGACCGCCGAGAACGCCTCGGAGCAGACGGACTTGGCGACGGCGGCGGCCCGGGGCAGCGCCCCCGGGTCCTCGTCGGCGGCGAACGCGGCACCGAGCGCCGCCGAACGCGCCGACTCCACCAGGACGTAGGCGTCGGCCAGCCGGTGCTTGACCGCCTGGAAGGAGCCGATGGGCCGTCCGAACTGGACCCGGTTCCTGGCGTATTCGACGGTGAGCTCCAGGCAGCGCTCGGCCGCGCCCACCTGCTCCGCGGCCAGTGCCGTGCAGGCCAGGTCCCGGACGTGCTCCAGATACCGCCCGCCGTCGCCGTCGACGCCCAGCAGGCGTCCCCCGGCCTCGTCCAGCACCCACCGGGCCTGGGCCCGGGTCCCGTCCATGGTCACGACGGGCTCCCGCCGGACCCCGGCGGCGCCGGGCGCCACCTCGAAGAGCGACACCCCGTGGGCGGTACGGGCCGCGACGAGCAGGACGTCCACGCCGGGCCAGTCCAGCACGTACTCCTTGGTCCCGGTGATCAGCCAGGCGCCACCGGAGGACCGGACCGCCTCGGCGCGTATCGCCCCGTGGTCCCAGGAGCCCTGTTCGGCCCAGGCCAGCGTGCCCACCGAGGTGCCCTCGGCGAGACCCGGCAGCAGCCGCCCGCACGCCTCCTTGTCGGCGGAGGCCAGCAGCGCTCCCACCGTGAGCACCGTGGAGCCCAGGCACGGCAGCGGGCTCAGGGTCCGGCCCAGCTCCTCCATCAGCACATGGACATCGCGGGCGCCGCCGCCCGCCCCTCCGTACTCCTCCGGCACGGGCAGACCGGCCGCGCCGATCTGCTCGGTCAACGGCGTCCAGGCAGCCTCGGCTTGATACCGCGTCAGCAGCGACCGTACGGCCGAACGCAGCTCTTCCTGTTCCTGCGCGAGTCTCATCGGTCCGCTCCCATGACGCGGGCCCGGCAGGCGGCCGGGGTGCCCCACGCGTCGCGCAGGGGGCGTGCCTTGCGGATCCACAGGGACAGGTCGAGTTCGTCGGTGTAGCCCACGGCGCCGTGCAGTTGCAGGGCCGTGCGCGCCGCCGCGTACGCGGCCTCGCCCGCCGTGACCTTGGCCGCGGCGATGTCGCTTCCCGCCCCGTCGTCGCCCGCGGCGAGCGCGAGCGCGGCGCCGTGCACCAGCGGCCCGGCGAACTCCAGGGCCAGCAGGGTGTCGGCCAGCCGGTGCTTGACCGCCTGGAAGGAGCCGATCGCCACCCCGAACTGGGTGCGCCGGGTGACGTATTCGACGGTGCGGGCCAGCAGGGTCCGGCCGACCCCGAGGGCCTGGGCGGCCGTGACGAGCGCGGCCACATCGGCGGCGTACCCGGCGGCGGCGGCCACCGCGGGACCCTGGGCGAGGACCGTTCCGTCCGACGGCCGGGACAGCCGCCGCGCGGGGTCCGCCGAGGGCTGAACGGTCCCCGTTCCCGTGGCGAGGCGCAGGGTGTCACCGTCGACCACGAACACCGCGTCGGCCGCGTCGGCGTCCAGGGCGTACGGGCCGAGCGAGGGTAGACAGAGGGAGACGGCCGACTTCCCGGAGACGATGCCGGGCAGCCGGTCGGCGGCGATGCGGTCGTCGCCGAGCCGGTCCAGCAGGGCTGCCGCGGCAACCGTCTCGACCAGCGGTCCGGGTACGGCGTGCCGCCCCAGCACCTCGAAGGCGAGGGTGAGTTCGAGCGGCAGAGGCCCGAACCCCTCGTGCTTCTCCGAAACCGCGAGCGCGAATACCCCGGCCTCGGCCAGCCGGGCCTGGACGGCGCGCCCCGGGCCGTGGTCGCCGGCCGCCCAGGACCGTACGACGGCCGGGGTGTCGCAGGAGGTGAGCAGAGCGTCGAGGGAGCGGGCGAAGTCCCGCTGCTCGGCGTCCAGGAGGAAACGCATCAGCGGCGCCCCTTCGGCAGGCCGAGCAGCCGCTCGGCGATGATGTCGCGCTGGATCTCGTTGGTGCCCGCGTAGACGGGACCGGCCAGCGAGAAGGTGTATCCCTCGGACCAGCTGCCGTGGTCCGGCGCTTCCGCCGCGTGGTCGGCGAGTTCGCCGTGGGGGCCGAGCAGGTCGAGCGCCGTCTCGTGCAGGGCGATGTCCAGCTCGGACCAGTAGATCTTGTTGAGGCTGGAGGTGGGCCCGGCGGGCCCACCGTCGCCGTGCAGGACCTGGGAGGCGCCCGCGTAGGAGAACAGCCGGTAGGCGCGGGCCCCGATCACCGCGTCGGCGACCCGGTCGCGCAGCGCCGTGTCCGCAGGGTCGCCGTACGCGTGCCACAGGGCGGTCAGGCGGTCCGCGGCGGCTGTGAAGCGGCCCGGGCTGCGCAGGGTGAGCCCGCGCTCGTTGCCGGTGGTGCTCATCGCGACCCGCCAGCCCTGGCCAGGCTCGCCGATGACGTCCTCGTCCGGTACGAACACCTCGTCCAGGAAGAGTTCGGCGAAGGCGGGCTTCCCGTCGAGCCGCCCGATGGGCCGCACGGTGACGCCCTCGGCGTCGAGCGGGAACATCAGATACGTGAGCCCCCGGTGCGGCCGGTCCGCGTCCGGGTCGCTGCGGAACAGGCCGAAGGCCCGGTCGGCGAAGGCGGCCCGGGAGGACCAGGTCTTCTGGCCGCTGATCAGCCAGCCGCCCTCGGTCCGTACGGCCGTCGACTTGAGGGAGGCCAGGTCGGAGCCGGACTCCGGCTCGGACCAGGCCTGCGCCCAGATGACCTCACCGCGTGCCATCGCGGGCAGGACACGGGCCCGTTGCTCGGGGGTGCCGTGCTCGAAGAGGGTCGGGGCCAGCAGGCTGATGCCGTTCTGGCTGACCCGGCCGGGGGCCCCGGCGGCGTAGTACTCCTCCTCGAAGACCATCCAGCGCAGCAGGGAGCCTCCGCGCCCGCCGAATTCCTCGGGCCAGGAGACCACCGACCAGCGGTCGGCGGCCAGGGCCGCCTCCCACTCCCGGTGGGCGGCGAAGCCCTCGGCCGTCTCCAGGGACGGCAGGGGAGTGGCCGGGACGTGAGCGGCCAGCCAGTCGCGTACCTCGGTACGGAACGCCTCGTCGGCCGCGTCGAAATCGAGGTCCATCAGGCGCCCGCCTTCTTCATCGCCCGGATGTCCATGCCGCCGAGTGAGTCCGGTGCGGTCTCGGCGTTGTGCGCGTGCGCCAGATGGTGCAGGCCGAACACCGAATCCATGCCGGTGTGCATGCCCTGGAGGTCCTCGGCCTGGTTGACCGCGCGCTTGGTCAGCGCCAGGCCCATGCGCGGCATCTCCGCGATGCGCAGCGCCAACTCCTCTGTACGTGCGGCCAGTTCGTCCCGGGAGACGACCCGGTTGACCATGCCGACCTCGTACGCGCGCCGCGCGCTCATCCGGTCACCGGTGAAGAGGAACTCCTTGGCGATCCGCGGCGGCATCACCCATGGGTGGGCGAAGTACTCGACGCCGGGGATGCCCATCCGGACCACGGGGTCGGCGAAGAAGGCGTCCTCCGAGGCCACGATCAGGTCGCACACCCAGGCCAGCATCAGACCGCCCGCGACACACGCGCCCTGCACGGACGCGATGACCGGCTTGGGCAGCTCCCGCCAGCGGCGGCACATCCCCAGATACACCTCGGACTCGCGGGCGAAGCGGCTCTCCGCGCCCTCCTTGTCCGAGTGGTCCCACCAGAGTCCCGCCCGGCGCTCGAACGGCAGATGCGCGTCCCGCTCCGGGGTTCCGATGTCATGGCCGGCGGAGAAGTGCTTGCCCGCCCCGGCCAGGACGACGGTCTTCACCTCGCTGTCGTCGGCAGCGCGGTAGAACGCCCGGTCCAGGGCGTAGGTCATCGCGGAGTTCTGCGCGTTGCGGTAGTCGGGCCGGTTCATGGTCACCGTCGCGACAGGGCCCCGCTTCTCGTAGCGCACCGGTTCGTCGTGGGCAGCGGACATCGGCCCCTCCTTCCCTAACAAGTGTTTGGTAGATTAACGTACCCCCATGAGCAGCGTCGAGGAGTTCCGCACCGAGATCCGCGGCTGGCTGGCCGCCAACCTCACCGGCGCCTTCGCGGGCCTTCGCGGCCGCGGCGGACCCGGTCGTGAGCACGAGGCCTTCGCCGAACGGCTCGCCTGGGAACGGCACATGGCCGCCGAGGGCTGGACGTGCGTGGGGTGGCCCGAGGAGCACGGAGGCCGGGGCGCGACCATCGAGCAGCAGGTCGCCTTCCACGAGGAGTACGCGCTGGCCGACGCTCCCGCACGGGTCAACCACATCGGGGAGCAACTGCTCGGCCCGACCCTGGTGGCCTTCGGCACGCCCGAGCAGCGGGCCCGCTTCCTGCCGCCGATCGTCGCCGTCGAGGAGCTGTGGTGCCAGGGCTACAGCGAGCCGGACGCCGGCTCCGACCTGGCCAACGTGCGGACGCGCGCCGAGCGGGACGGTGAGGACTGGGTCGTCACCGGACAGAAGATCTGGACGTCACTCGCCCACGACGCCCAGTGGTGCTTCGTCGTCGCCCGCACCGAGTCGGGCTCCACCCGCCACGCGGGCCTGTCCTATCTCCTGGTCCCGCTGGACCAGCCCGGTGTGGAGATACGGCCCATCCAGCAGCTGACCGGCACCTCCGAATTCAACGAGGTCTTCTTCGACGGCGCCCGCACCCGCGCCGCGCACATCGTCGGCGAACCCGGCGACGGCTGGCGGGTCGCCATGGCCACCCTCGGCTTCGAACGCGGCGTCTCCACCCTCGGCCAGCAGGTCGGCTTCCGGCGCGAGCTGGAAACCCTGATCGAGCTCGCCCGGCGCAACGGCGCCGCCGACGACCCGCTGATCCGTGACCGGCTCGCCCGCGCCTGGACGGGTCTTGAGACCATCCGGTGCAACGCCCTGCGCATGCTCGACGGCGTCGCGGCCGGCGCACCCGGCCCCGAGGCGTCCATCGGGAAGATCTTCTGGGCCACCTGGCACCGGGAACTCGGCGAACTCGCCATGAGCGTCCTGGGTGCCGGCGGCATGACCGCCCCCGAGGGCCCTTACGAACTCGACGACTGGCAGCGGCTGTTCCTGTTCTCCCGCTCCGACACCATCTACGCCGGATCCAACGAGATCCAGCGCAACATCATCGCCGAGCGTGTCCTCGGCCTGCCCAAGGAGATCCGTCCGTGACCCCGCAGCCGCCCTATGTACCGGGCCACTCCCTCCTGGCCGGACGCACCGCGGTGATCACCGCCGCCGCGGGCGCCGGGATCGGCGGAGCGACCGCCCGCAAGTTCCTGGAGGAGGGCGCCCGGATCGTCATCGGCGACGCCCACGAACGCCGCCTGAAGGAGAGCGCCACCGCCCTCGCGGAGGAGTTCGGCGCGGACAACGTCGCCGCACTGCCCTGTGACGTCACCGACCAGCAGCAGGTCGACGCCCTCTTCGCGCGTGCCGCCGAACGCCACGGCGGCCTCGACATCGTCGTCAACAACGCCGGGCTCGGCGGAACGGCCGACCTCGTCGACATGACCGACGACCAGTGGTCCAAGGTCCTCGACGTCACGCTGAACGGCACCTTCCGCTGCACCCGCACGGCTCTGCGCCACTTCAAGGAGCAGGACACCGGCGGCATCGTCGTCAACAACGCCTCCGTCATCGGCTGGCGCGCCCAACGCGGCCAGGCCCACTACGCCGCCGCGAAGGCCGGTGTCATGGCCCTCACCCGGTGCGCCGCACTGGAGGCCGCCGACTTCGGTGTACGCGTGAACGCCGTCGCCCCGAGCCTGGCCATGCACCCGCACCTGGTGAAGGTCACCACACCGGAACTCCTCGCCGAACTCACCGAGCGCGAGGCCTTCGGCCGGTACGCCGCGCCCTGGGAGATCGCCAACGTCATCGTCTTCCTGGCCAGCGGCTACTCCTCGTACATGACCGGGGAGACCGTCTCCGTCAGCAGTCAGAGGGCGTGAACGCGATCACCCCGAACCCCAACGCCGAGCGGCGTGCCGAACTCCTCGCGACCGCTGCCGGGGTGTTCGCGGCCCAGGGCTACAACGCCACGACCGTCCGCCGCATCGCGGACGCCGCCGGGATGCTCGCGGGCAGCCTGTACTACCACTTCGACTCCAAGGAGGCGATGCTGGACGAGATCCTCACCGCCTTCCTGGACGAGCTGTGGGCCTGCTACGACACCGTGCTCGCCGCGGGACTCGGACCCCGGGAGACCATCGGGGCACTCGTCACCCAGTCCTTCCGGCAGATCGACCGGCACGGGCCCGCGGTCGCCATCTACCAGAAGGAATCCAAGCACCTCTCCGCGCAGCCGCGTTTCGCCCATCTCGCCGACTCCCAGCTGAAGTTCGAGAGCGCCTGGCTCCGCACGCTGGAACGCGGTGTCGCCGAGCAGGACTTCCGTGGCGATCTCGACGTCCGGCTCGTCTACCGGTTCGTCCGCGACACCGTCTGGGTGGCCGCCTCCTGGTACCGCCCCGGCGGAACCCACAGCCCGGAGGAGATCGCCCGCCAGTACCTGTCCATGGTCCTCGCGGGCATCACCACGCGCACCTGACGACTCATCACCACCCCATATCCAAGGAGCAGTCATGGCCGAGGCCTACATCGTCGAAGCGGTACGCACCCCGGTCGGCCGGCGCAAGGGCGGCCTGTCCGCCGTCCACCCCGCCGACCTCGGGGCCCACGTCATCAAGGCGCTGGTGGAGCGCTCGGGGGTCGACCCGGCCGCAGTGGAAGACGTCGTCTTCGGCTGCCTGGACACCGTCGGCCCGCAGGCCGGGGACATCGCCCGCACCGCGTGGCTCGCCGCGGGACTTCCCGAAGAGGTGCCCGGCACCACCGTCGACCGCCAGTGCGGCTCCTCCCAGCAGGCCGTCCACTTCGCCGCCCAGGGCGTCCTGTCCGGCACCCAGGACCTGGTCGTCGCGGGCGGCACCCAGAACATGTCGATGATCCCCATCGCCTTCGCCAGCCGCCAGGCCGCCGAACCCCTGGGACTGACCGACGGCCCGTACGCGGGCTCCGTCGGCTGGCGAGCCCGCTACGGTGACGCGCCCGTCAACCAGTTCCACGGCGCCGAGCTCATCGCCGAGAAGTGGGGCATCACCCGTGAGGACATGGAGCACTTCGCGCTCCGCTCGCACCAGCGTGCTCTGCGCGCCATCGACGAGGGCCGGTTCGCCCGCGAGACCGTCGCGTACGGCGAGGTGACGGTGGACGAGGGACCGCGCCGCGACACCTCGCTTGAGAAGATGGCCGGCCTCAGGACCGTCGTCGAGGGCGGCCGGCTGACCGCCGGGGTCTCCTCACAGGTCTCCGACGGAGCCTCCGCGATGCTCATCGCCTCCGAGCGGGCCGTCGCCGAGCACGGCCTCACCCCCCGGGCCCGCATCCACCACCTCTCCGTGCGCGGCGAGGACCCGATCCGCATGCTGTCGGCCCCGATCCCGGCGACGGCGTACGCGCTCAAGAAGGCCGGGATGTCCATCGACGACATCGACCTGGTGGAGATCAACGAGGCCTTCGCCCCGGTCGTCCTGGCCTGGCTGAAGGAGACCGGCGCCGACCCGGACAAGGTCAACGTCAACGGCGGCGCCATCGCGCTCGGCCACCCGCTCGGCGCCACCGGCACCAAGCTGATGACGACCCTGCTGCACGAACTGGAGCGCACCGGCGGCCGATACGGCCTCCAGACCATGTGCGAGGGCGGCGGCCAGGCCAACGTCACCATCATCGAACGCCTCTGACGGAACCGGCACCATCCGGACCGCCTCCGCTCCGCGGGGCCGGTCCGGCGCGCTGTCAGCCTCGCGCGAGCGACACGAACGCCGCCCACTCGCCCCGGCCGACCCGCAGCGCGGGGCCATGACCTGCGGCTTTGGAGTCCCGTACGTAGACTGAGCTCTGGGCTACGGCCACCTCTACGCAGTCGCCGCCGTCCGAACCGCTGTAGCTGCTCTTGAACCAGATCAACGCGTCGGCGTTTCCCGTTGCCTGCTCCGTGCTCATGTCTCTCCTGCCAGCCGTGCGACGAGCCGCGCAGACTCCTCGACGTTCAGCGCCTGCGATCGCAGCTTGCCATATCGCAACCCGAACGCGCTTACGTGTGCCGGATCGCTCACGGTGCATCCGGCACCCTGCGACTCGAAGTACCCGAGATGCTCGTGCTCCTTCGTCTGCACAGTGACGAATGCACCGTTCTTCCCAGGGTGAAACCCTCGCCCCGCAGGCATCACCTGCACCTCAACGTTACGCAGTTCACCTACCACCAGCAGGCGTTGCCACTGTCCGCGCATGACGTCCGCACCCCCCACAGGATCGCGCAACGCCTCCTCCCCGATGATGAACGACAGCTCTGCCATCGGATCCCGCGTCAGCAGCTTCTGGCGCCCCAGCCGCGCTTCCGTGTGCTGATCCACGATCTCCTCGCTGAACGGCGGACAGTGTCCGGCGAACACCGCGCGTGCGTACGTCTCCGTCTGCAACAGCCCCGGTACCAGGAGCGGATCGTACGAGAAGCGGCTCAGCACGTCCGCCTCGATGGCGGCGAAGTTGCGGAAGAACCGGGGGAGCTTCGCGCGGTCCACCTCGGCCTGGAGCACCTCCAGCACGCCTCCCGCGTCCAAGGCCCGCTCGGCGGCCTTGGTGAACGCCGCCTTCGCAGGTCGGCGTCCCTGCTCGACGGAGGCGACCTGTTCCCCCGAGTAGCCGATGGCGGCACCCAGCGCCGGCTGGGTCAGCCCGGCACGTTTGCGCAGATGGGCAAGGAGGGTGCCGTAGGCCACCCACACTCCCGGCAGGTCATGGTCCTCCCTCACCTTCGCCTGTGCCGCGCCGTCGTTCTTCGTCCCCGGCACCGTCCTCACGCCCCTCTCCGTCACCGCTTCTCCCTCCGCCCACCCGCCACCACGGTCATCGACTCGGCTCCGGCGGGGACACGTTCAACGCGAGGGTCTTCCTCCGGACACGGCCGCGACCCGTACAGCACCCGTACAAAGCCCGTACAACTAACCAGCGATGCCGCACGAGACGTGCGTACTACCTTTCCTGGTACGGCAGTTGTTCCTGGTCGCGCATGGTGCCGGCGCCTCAGCATGGCCCTCGTGAAGCAACAGGAAGACTCCCTTGAAGCAGGAACGCCGCTCGGCACATTGCGCCTTCAGCTCAGCAGCACACCCCGTGGTGCACGGCTGGCGCGCACGCTCGCTGTGCAGCAGGTCATGGAGTGGTGCGGCGATCCGTACGACTCCGACACCGTCGGCGCGGTCGCCCTCGTCACGGCCGAGCTCGCGTCCAACGCGATCACGCACGGCCGCCTGCCCGGTCGGGACTTCCGGCTGACCGTGCTGCTTCTGACTGGAGCCATCCGTATCGAGGTCACCGACGCCCGCCCCGAACGCCTCCTCTCCGCCACCGCACCGAGGCCCGCTGATTCCGAGGAGACGGCTGGGAGGGGCCTGGCCCTCGTCGACGCGTACGCGGCGCGCTGGGGGTGCGTCGTCTGTGACGCGTACACGAAATGTGTCTGGGTGGAGGTTTCCTGCGGGACGTGATCCGGGCCCGCAATCTCCCGCGGTGCTGCGAAACTTGGGTACGGATCACGTCCGCCGTGGACGACCGGCATGTGCGGTCGGCCCGGCACACGGACCGTCAGTTCCTACCTGGTGCCCGGAAAGGAAACGATGCACGCGAACGAGACAGCCAAGGCCCCCGAGGACAACAAGCGCTCCTCCGGCACCGCGAGAACCACGACGCCGCGTAGGGGAATACCCGCCGGGCTGTCCGTGCTCCAGAGCACGGTGGGCAACGCCGCCGTCATTCAGAGGCTGCGACAGGCGGGCCACCCCTGGGCGCAGGAGCAGCACCAGCACGGTGCGGGCTGTGGTCACCAGGAGGCCGAACAGCCCGCGGTGCAGCGGTCGGCCGTCCACAACGTCCTGCGCGCCCCCGGCCGTCCTCTCGACGACGCCACCCGCACCGAAATGGAAGCGCGGCTCGGGGCCGACTTCTCCGATGTGCGCGTTCACACCGACAGCGCCGCCAAGGCCTCGGCCGCCGAGGTCGGCGCCCGTGCCTACACCTCGGGCAACCATGTCGTCATCGGCGACGGTGGTGCTGACAAGCACACCCTGGCCCATGAGCTCACGCACGTGATCCAACAGAGCAGGGGCGCGGTCGCAGGCTCCGACAACGGCGCGGGGCTGAAGGTCTCCGACCCCTCCGACCGCTACGAACGCGAAGCTGTGACCAACGCCCGACGGGTGATGAGCGGGCCCAGCCCCCTCCAGCGGACGGCATCTGCTCGCCAGGACAGAACGGCCCGGCGTGCGGACGTGACCACCGCCGCTGTGCAGCGCGTCCACTACGGGCAGGGAGAAGACGTCACGGCCCATCCAGGCTTTACGGTGACCTTGCGGGCGACACTCAACGGGACGCCTATCGGAACGTTCAGCAGCGAGACCACCGCGTACTCGCCCATGGACCATGCGGAAGATCAACTGCTCGACGAGATCGACACGGCCGTTGGCGGCCTCTATGGAAATCCTCAGGTCACGGCAGCGTTGGCGACGGGCGGCCAGGCGCACACGCTCTTGATCGATCTCACGGCGAGTCCATGCTCCAGCACCCATGCAACCACGACCAAGACAGACGCAGAAGGCTGCGCCGAGAGGCTCAGCGAGTTCGCCAGAAACGGCTACATGGGCCACACCTTTGACATCACGGTGATCGCCCACCACCTCTACGGCAGGAACAACGCGTCCCGAGAAGGTTCCAGCCGGGCCATCAATGACATGAGGGCGGCAGGGATCACCGTGCAGTGTCCGGGCGCCTGAACGTGAAACCGGAGTGATCGTTTCGGAGTCGCCCTGGCGCCCGACGAGATGATCCCGCGTGTCCGGGCGGGGCATCCCTGCTGATCCGTCCGCGCTTCCCAGTGCTCAGCGGCCCTGGGTCCTTGTGTACGGGGTGGCCAAGGCCGCGACAAGGGGACGCTCCGCCCCCCGGGGCGTCCCCTTCGTAGGCGTGCGAACCCCCTGGTCAGCGACCTGTGGACCGGTGGTTCTTACACACGTACAACCACGCTCGGAGTGTTGAGCCCGCACCCAGCTCTAGACATCTGACGTCTGACCTTAGGTAGAATGCAACGCCATGGACATCCAACCGCCCGCCGCTCTCGTGGGTGCCTATGCGGCCCTGCCCTCTCTGCGCGCCGACCAGGAACACTTCTACGAGGGGCTCGCCGACGGGGGTATCGCCGACGGGCTGGAGATTCCGTTCCGCGACGGCCTCGGTGAGGACGCCCGTTGGCTGGCCGCACAGATGCGCGGCCGTTTCACCCGGTCCGTGATCACGTTGATTCCCGGCACGATGGCGCGCGTGGGCGCCTCGGGCACCTTCGGGCTCGCCTCCGGGGACGAGGACGGCCGGCAGGAGGCGCTCGCGTTCCTCGGCGATGCCCGCGTCGCGGCCGAGGAGTTGAACCAGCTCACCGGCGAGCAGTCGGTCTCCGTCATCCACGTGCACACCGCGCCCTCGGTGACGGCCGTCGCGGAGATGTTCGCTCGTTCGCTCGACGAGATCGCGGCGAGCGAACCCGCCACGGGCGCCTGGTCAACCCGGCTCGTCCTGGAGCACTGCGACGCGTACGCACCGGGCGTCCCGGGCGAGAAGCGGTTCCTGTCGCTGGAGGATGAGATCCCCCTCGCGCGCGAAGGGGGGATCGGCGTCGCCGTCAACTGGGGCCGTTCGGCGATCGAGGCGCAGGACGCCGGCCGGCCGCTCGCTCACATCACCCGGCTCGCCTCCGAGGGCCTGTTGGCGGGCGTCATGTTCTCCGGCGCTGGCCCGACCGCCAACGGGTACGGGGGGCCGTGGGCGGATGCGCACCTGCCCCTCACCGAGGACGAGCCCGCATCCCTCATGGACGCCGACGAGGTACGCCGTTGCCTCCGCGCGGCAGAAGGTGCGTTCTCCTACGCGGGCGCGAAGATCCAGGTACCCGGCGACGCCACGGTCGACGAGAGGCTCGCGATGGTGGGCCGCGTCATGCGGCTCCTGTCCGAGAGTGGGGCCGCCTCGGCGCCGCATCCGCCCGGGCTGTGAGGGCGAGCGGGTGCGGCGCCGTACGGCCGACCGTCAGTGCCGCTTCGGGCCCTTGTGTCCGGAGGCCTTGACCGTCCAGGTCAGGCGTTCGGTGGCTTCGGCGCGGACCTTGGGGTCGCGGATCGACGTGGTCCGGTCCGCGGACTCGACCGTGACGGTGTGCGTCCTGCCGTCCGCGGGAACGCCCAGTGCGGCGGGGGCGACGGCGGTCAGACCCTGCGCTCGCTTCACCCGGACGCCGTCCACGTACCAACGCAGTTCCGGTGCGGCGAGGCCCGTGACCTCGGCCTGGGAGACCTTGATGCGGTTGGTCCTGAGGATCGCGCTGCTCGTGCCGACCTCGCTGCTCAGCGCGTTGGCCTCGCGGTAGAAGCCGGCGATCATGGCCTCGCGTCCGGGGAGGTTGAAGTCGCTGATGTTCAGGGCCCGCATGAGGGAGTTGGAGGTCGGGCGGTAGATCCCGAAGGGGTAGTAGCTGCTGCCCTCGTACGTACCGACGGTGCCGCCCGTGGGGTCGGTCTCGCCGAGCCAGCGGTACCACTTGGTCTGGTTCGCGGCCATCTGTTCCGTGGTGAAGATGCTGGAGTTGATGTCGGGGAGCTCGCCGCCCGACCAGGTGCCGTAACTGTCGTACGTGTACTCGTCCGCCAGGAGGCCGACCGAGTGGGCGATCTCGTGAGCGGCGATCATGCTCGACTGCGCGTTGTCCGAGGAGAGGGTGGAGACACCGTCGAACGGGTAGCCCTCCGCCTCCAGGCCCGAGTAGCCGGCGCCGCCGTACTTGGTGGAGTTGGAGATGACGATGACCAGGTCGGCCTCGGGGGCCTTGGCCGCGTAGGAGGCGACCTTGTCGATGTCGGCGCAGATGAGACGCTCCGTCTCCGAGCACCAGAAGTAGCTGCCGAGCGCGGTGTCCTTGGCGACGTCGGCGGTGGGGTCACCGGTGATTCCGGATTCGGCGGACACCGCGTCGACGGTCCACACGTTCATCAGGCCCTGGTAGCTCGAGTACGGCTCGATGCCGGTGATGTCCGCCCACTTCGTGGCCGCCGCGGTATGGAAGGCGCCCTGCTGGTCGGCGGTGTAGCCGTCACCAACGATCACCACGTCGAGCCGGTCGGCCGAGGAGCCCGTCACGGAGAGCTTCCCGACCTCCCCGTCCGTGGTTGCCGCGGTGGGTGCCACGCTCCGTGCGGCGGAACGACGGGTCACCGTGTCCGTGTTGACCGGCACCTCGGTCCGCCGGCCCTCGCCGCCGGGCTGGGGGAAGTACTCGACGGTGACACGCGGCGCCGGGGCAGGCTCCGGGTCCACGGCGGACGCGGGAGTGGCGAGGGCCGCCCCCATGATCGCCGTGAGCGCGACGCCCACGGATATGACGGCCGATCTGGGGGTGTGCATGCCAATCCTCATTCTGTCGTCCAGCTCCGAAATGAAGTAAAGCGATAATGTAAATACGGTTAACGTGTCGCATAACCTAGGCTGGGTGGCGATCTGTTGGCAACAGTCCCGCAGGCCTCGGCGGCGATGGGGAGTGCGGCCTGCGGCGCCCGGAAAGTCGGGCGGGCGGCAGTATGAGACGGCGACGGCCGGCGGTCTCCTCGGTTCAGTAGTCGCAGAGGCATGAAGCAGCCGGTGACCATCGGCGGACGCGGGACGAGGGGCAGCCATGGCGGGAACCAGCAGGGCGACCGGCGTACCGGAGCGCACGAGCGGGGATGACGCCTCCGGCCGGCCGCACCGGGAGCGGGCGGAGGAGCAGGACGCACCGGCCGCGATCGGCCGCCGGGTCAAGCGGCTCCGCAAGGAACGTGAACTGACGCAGCGGCAGCTTGCCGAGCCCGCGTACACGGCCGCGTACGTCTCCACCCTGGAAGCCGGCAAGGTGCGGCCCTCGGAAGCCGCCCTCCGGCACATCGCCGAACGGCTCGGCGTCGACCACGAGGAGCTCGCCACGGGCAAGCCCACCCACATCGCCACAGCCCTGCGGATGGAACTGGCGGACGCCCACCGGGTGCTGGCCGTCGAGGACGCAGCCGACGCTCGGGCAGCCTATGAGCAGATCCTCGGCCGGGCGGAGGAGTACGGACTTGCGCAGGAACGGGCGGCAGCGCTCGTGGGCCTCGGGGAATGCGCGTTGGAGACCGGCGAACTGAGCGATGCCCTGGCCCGGTTCGAGGCGGCGGAACAGGCGCTGGCCGACGAGCCGCTCCCTGCCCGTGCGCGGGCGGTCCGGGGCCGATCGGTCGCCCACTACCTGGCCGGTGAACTGCGCTACTCGTGCTACCTGCTGGAAAGCGCGATCGATGAACTGAACACGTCCGGGCTGCACGACCCGGGAGCGTTGCTTCAGCTCTACACGGCCTCGATCGCCCCGTACATGGACATGGGTGCTCACGCCCGCGCCGCGCAGGCCGCTGAGCTCGCACTCGCCCTGGTGTCCCAGGTCTCGGACCCCGCCCTGGTCGCCGGCATGCACCGAACGGTGGCCCGCACACTGCTCGCCGAAGGCAGGGTCGACGCCGCCCAGGCGTCGTTGGAGCGGGCCACCGAGCTCTACCAGCAGCTGCAGATCCGTACCGATCTCGCTCACTGCCACTGGATGCGGGGCTATGTCTGTGCCCAGCACGACGACCTCGCGCGAGCGGAGTCGGAACTGCGCACCGCGCACTCGATGCTGGTGTCCAAGCGGGCAGCTCTGTACGTCTCACAAGTGGAGGTGGAGCTCGCCGACGTCTTGCGGAGGAGCGGGAAGTCGGCGGAGGCCGCGGAGCTCCTGGAAAGCCTGCTGGCCGGACTCAAGCCCGGCCGAGGCGCGCTGCACGCCGGCGGCGCCCACCGGCTCCTCGGGCTGATCGCAGAGGAGTCCGGAGACGCCGAGTCCGCAGAGCTGCACTACGCCACCGCGCTCTCCCTGCTCGAACAGACAGGCGCTGCCGGAGATCTCGCCGACATCTGCCGACTGCTGGGGGACCTGCTGCGCAGCGAGGGCCGCACGGAAGCGGCGCTGAACGCCTACCGGACCGGCCTCGGGCACCGCGCCGAACCGGGCACCACCACACTCGGCCCCGCCCCCGCCCGCCCGCCGTTCGCCCCCTGGTCCTGACGTCGCGGGTGCGATGACGGACGGGGACGCCCTTCGCGCTCCCGGCGATCCGGTGGGGCCCGCCGCGGAGCCTTCGCCGGGGCGGGCCCCTTGAGCGGCGTCATGGTTGCTGCCGCCCCCCCACGACGACATTTGTACAAGACCGACGGCTGACAGCCCCGGCATCATCCCGGCATGACTGAATCCGACGTTGAGCTCTCGCACGGGATGCACGTGGTCCACGACGGCCCGAGGGAGGGGCCGCCGATGTTGCTCATCCACGGGTCGGGGGCCTCGGGCAGTACCTGGAACCCGATGATTCCGGCACTGGCCGCCCACCACCATGTCATCCGGGTCGACCTCCCCGGCTGCGGCCAGTCCCCGCCCGTCGTGTCGTACGACGTGCCCGGGCAGGCGGGCCGGGTGGCGGCGTTGCTCGACGATCTCGGCCTTGGGCAGGTCGCCACGGTCGGGCACTCCAGCGGCGGCTACGTCGCCACCGCCCTTGCGGAGGGTCGCCCGGACCTGGTGAGGTCGATCGCGCTGGTCAGCACCGGACCGAGTCTCGACGCGCTCCTTCCGCAGCCGGCCATCCTTCGGCTCCTGTTGGGCCCGCCCTTCGGTCCGCTCCTCTGGTCGATTCGTTCGGACGCGATGATCCGCAGCGGGATCAGGGCGACGACGGCCCGGCCGGTGGACGTCCCGGACGACCTCGTCGCCGGGGTACGGGACACCACGTACCGCGCGTTCCGGGCGGTGTCTCGTCGGAACATCGCCTACGTCAACGAGCGGAGCGTGCCCGAGCGTCTTGCCGCCCTCAACGTTCCGGTGCTGGTGGTCTTCGGCGATGCGGACCCCCGCTGGGAGCCGTCGTCGGCGCACCGGTACGAGGCGGTGCCCAACAGTCAGGTCGAGGTGCTGCCCGGCGTCGGACACGTACCCCTGCTCGAAGCACCGGAGGCGACCAGCAGTCTGCTCCTGGCGTTCACGGCCACGGACGCCGACATCCCGCCCGCCACCTCAGGTCTCTAGAGTGGCCGGATGCTGTCGCCCGCGGCACCACCCGACTGGGAGTTGATCGACGTCGCAGTCCCGCGCCCTTCGAACCGGCTGCCGGGGATCAGCATGGCCGGGTTCTGTCAGCGTGTCCCCGAACCCGTGGACATCGCCATGGTCGCGCACCCGTCCGTCACCCTTCTCGTGGACCTGAGCGACGGCGGAGGCCTCGTCTATGACACCCGCGGCCGACGCGGGTGCGGCAGTGCCGTCGTAGGGCTCCTCCCCGGCGAACTCCGGGCAGGTGGCTTGGTGGGCGAGTGCCTCCAGATCCGGCTGGAGCCGGTCGTGGCGGCTGCGGTACTCGGCGCATCGAACGAGCTCAGCGGAACGGTGGTGGCACTGGAAGACGTCTGGGGCCGCGACGCCGGGCGAGCCGAGGAGGCGCTGCGCGCCGCCGCATCGTGGGACGAACGGTTCACGATCGCGGGGGAGTTCCTCGGCCGACGGCTGGGTACTCACCCACCGGTCGATCCGGAAGTGGCCCACGCCTGGCGGCGCACCCGCACCAGCCGGGGGCGGGTGCGGGTCGAGGGCCTGGCGGACGAGGTCGGCTGGAGCCGCAAGCGCCTGTCGGCCCGCTTCCGGTCCCAGCTCGGCATCGCGCCCAAGCGCGCCGCCCGGCTGGTGCGGTTCGACCACGCCGCCCACCTTCTCGCGGCGGGTCGTAGCGCGGCCGGCGCTGCCATCGAGAGCGGCTACGCCGACCAGTCCCACCTCCACCGCGAGGTCAGGGAGTTCGCCGGGCTGACGCCCACGGCTGTGGCCGTCGCTCCGTGGCTCACGATCGACGACGTCGCGTGGCCGGCTTCATCGCCGGGCCGGACTCCTGGGCGGCACGGAGGGCCCGGCGCCGGCCCTCGTTGAACGGCATGAGCACCCTCGTTCAACGGCATGGAGCGCTGTGCACTTCGGTCACGCGTCACCCATGCACTCGGTGTGTTCCGCCCCGGAGCCGGCGTCGGCGGGCATGGGGCACCGGGGTGGGGAGGCCCGAGCATCCGGACCGTCCCTCGCCCGCCCGCCGCCACAGCGTCAGCCCGCGCCCGGCAGGGACTTCAGTGCCGTCCGTGCCTCGTCCATGATCCGCTCGACCAGCTCCGAACAGGACGGCAGGTCCTCGATCAGGCCCGCCACCTGCCCCGAGGCCATCACCCCGATGTCGGTACGCCCCTCGACCAGCGAGGCCTTCAGCAGCATCGGCGTGTTGGCGGCCAGCAGCACCTGGCTCCAGGTCAGTTCCCTGCCGTGTTTCATCGCCAGTCCGTCGCGGACCAACTGGGGCCAGCTCGCACCCGACTCCTTCCGGAAGGCCGAGGCGTGCCGCAGAGCCCGCAGCAGCGAGGTGGCGCGGCCGGAGCGCTCCAGCGAGTCGACCATGGCGGTACGCAACATACGGTGCGGCAGGCCGTCCACCTGGGTGGTGACCGTGACGTCCTTGACGGTGGCGGCCAGGTACTTCGCCTTCACCGCGTCGGGGACGGTGCTGTCGGAGGTGAGCAGGAAGCGGGTGCCCATCCCGATGCCGGCCGCCCCGTACGCGAGCGCGGCGACCAGTCCGCGGCCGTCGTGGAAGCCGCCCGCCGCGATCACCGGGATGCCGACGGCGTCCACCACCTGGGGGAGCAGCACGGTGGTGGCCACGTCGCCCGTGTGGCCGCCGCCCTCACCGCCCTGCACCATCACCGCGTCCGCTCCCCACGCGGCGACCTTCTCCGCGTGCCGGCGGGCGCCGATGGACGGGATGACGACGACGCCGGCGTCCTTGAGCCGGGCGATCAGGTCCTTGGAGGGGGCGAGGGCGAAGGACGCCACCCGCACCCCTTCGTCGATGATGATCCGGACCCGCTCGCCCGCGTCGCCCGCATCCGCCCGCAGATTGACGCCGAACGGTGCGTCCGTACGGGACTTCACCTCGCGGACCGCCGCGCGGAGCTGCTCGACCGTCATCGTCGCGGAGGCCAGGATGCCGAGCGCCCCCGCGTTGGCGGAGGCCGACACGAGCCGGGGGCCGGCCACCCATCCCATCCCGGTCTGCACGATCGGGTACCGCACCCCGGTCAGCTCGGTGAGCGCGGTCGGGAACGGTACCGGCCCGGTCATGCCGGGACCTCGCGCTCGCGCAGCCCCTTGGGGTCGATGACCTCACGGATCAGCCGGAGTTCGGCCTCCGTGGGCTCCCGGGTGAACGGCACCTCGTCGGGAACGGTGAGGGTGAACCCGGTGGCCGCGGTGACCTGTTCGAGGCTCACGCCGGGGTGCAGGGAGCGCAGCCGCATCGTGCGGTCGGGGGTCTCGAAGTCGAAGACACCGAGATTGCTGACGACTTCGGGGATGCGGTGGTAGCGGGTCGCGGAAGGGCCGGCCGCCGCCGCGCGGTCGTAGCCGACTCCGCTGACCATGTCGACATGCTCGACGAACACGCGCGCCGAGTGCTTGGGGACCCAGTAACTGGTGGGGTTGTTCAGGGTGTTGACCGGGGCGCCGCGCACCCCGAGCAGCTGGCGCGTGGGCCGGGCCCAGTCGCCGATGCAGGAGATGTTCTGGTTGCCGTGCCGGTCGATCTGGCTGGCGCCCATCATCACGTGCCGGCGGCCGGTGGCCGTGAGCGTCAGGTGCTGGCGGAACGGCAGCCATCCCTCGATGCTCCCCGGCTTCACCCCCACTGCCGGGGTGTCGGCCATCATCAGCGCCTCCCCGTCGGTCAGCAGCAGTTCGGGGGAGAAGGTCAGCCTCGCCAGGCGCGCGCCGATGGCGGGAACGGTGCCCATGGGGCTGGCGAGGATCTCGCCCGCGTCCCGCCAGGCCTCGGCGCAGGCCACCACGCAGTATTCGGCGCGGCTCGCCGCCTGGATGCCGGTGGTCTCGGTGCCGCTCATGCTTCCTCCTGGTGGAACGCGGTGATGGCGGCCTGGTAGGCGGCCTCGTCACCGGACAGGAACCGTTCGACGAAGGCGGGCCAGGCCTCGGGGTCGCGGGCGGCCCGGACATAGGCACGCTGGAAGGCCTCGTCCCGGTCGTGGTCGGGCACACAGGAGGTGAAGTGCGCGCCGTTCGGTGTCTCGACGACCCCGTCCACGAACATCCGCTTGATCAGCAGCGTCTGCGGCCCGTGCTCCTTCAGCAGGTCCGCTGTCTCCACGATCCGCTCGCAGGAGACGAATCCCTGGTCTGCCGCCTCGCAGAAGAGGTCGTCGAAGTACGGGTCGGGGCCCAGGTACTGGCCGTTGCCCTGCGCGTCGGAACGGTTGAGGTGGACCAGGGCCGCGTCCAGTCGCAGCGCCGGGGCCGCGACCAGTTTCTCCCCGTCCTCGTACGGCGAAGTGACCGTACGCAGTGCGGGGTTGACCTCCATCAGGTCCGAGCCCAGACCTGCGCGCACCGGCATGAACGGCAGCCGCTGTGCGCCGGCCGTCAGGCCCCACATCATCATCGCCTCGTCCATCTCGACCATCTCGAAGGCGCCGCGCTGGCGGGCCGCCGTGAAGTGCGGCTCCAGCGGTATCGAGTCGAGCGTTCCGAAGGCCGCGACCAGCTTGCGGATCTTTCCCGCCGCCGCGAGCAGGCCCACGTCGGGGCCGCCGTACGACACCACGGTCAGGTCGGTGATGTCCGAGCGCAGCAGCGCCCGCACGAGGGCCATCGGCTTGCGGCGCGACCCCCATCCGCCGATGCCGACCGTCATGCCGCTCTCCAGCCGGCCGACGACGTCGTCGGCCGTCATCGTCTTGTCCTGTGTCACGTCTGCTGCTCCTTGTCCGTGCCGAAGGTGTCGCGCACACGGTCGGCGACGCCACTGAGGTTGGCCTCGAAGGTGAAGCCCTGCTCGAAGCGGTAACTGCGGCGTACGTCGACGGGGTCGATGCCGTTGATGGCGGCCTTGGCCAGCCGGATCAGATAGCCGTCCTTCGCGGCGATCTCCCCGGCCAGTTCCAGGGCGGCCCCGGTGAGTCGCTCGCGCGGCACGACGCTGAACACCGAGCCGTGCCGGTGCAGTTCCCCGGCCGAGACGGTGCGTGAGGTGTAGTACAGGGTCCGCATCAGGTGCTGCGGGACCAGCCGGGCCAGGTGGGTGGCCGCGCCGAGCGCGCCGCGGTCGAGCTCCGGCAGGCCGAAGGAGGCGTCGTCGGCGGCCACGATCACGTCCGCGTTGCCCACCAGGCCGATGCCGCCGCCCAGGCAGAAGCCGTGCACGGCGGCGACGACCGGGACCTCGCACTCGTAGACCGCGGCGAACGCCTCGAAGCAGCCCCGGTTGGCACCGATCAGCGCCTCGGGTCCGTCGGCGCGCTGCATCTCCTTGATGTCCACGCCCGCGTTGAAGCCGCGCCCCTCGGCCGTGAGCACCACGCAGCGGATGTCCGGATCGGCCCCGGCGGCGCGTACCGCTGCGGCCAGGTCGTACCAGCCCTGTACGGGCAGGGCGTTGACCGGGGGGTAGTCCACGGTGACGACGGCGATGCCCTCGTGTGGGACGGAGGTGGAGACACCCATGAGCAGATCAGCTACCTTTCCACCAAACGTTTGTTAGGCCCAAAAGGTAGCAGCGATACGGACGCCGCGGGAGGGTGTCATGCCACTCAGCGGTACCCGGCGCCCCTGTTCCCCGCGCATCGCGCGTCGTATGCCGCACGTCGTATGCCGCACGTCGTACGTCGCCCATTGCCTCTCGCCCATCGAAAGGACACTCGTCATGACCTCACCGACCGCCCTGTGTGCCGGACGCGTCGCCGTCGTCACCGGCGCCGGCCGTGGACTCGGCCGCGCACATGCCCTGGCCCTCGCCGCCGAGGGTGCGAAAGTCGTCGTCAACGACCTGGGTGTGGGGCTCGACGGCTCCGGCTCGGGCGCCGGGCCGGCCCAGCAGGTCGTGAAGGAGATCTGCGCGGCCGGGGGCGAGGCCGTCGCCCACAACGGTGACATCGCCACCTCCGAGGGCGCGGCCTCACTCGTCGCCACCGCACTCGACTCCTTCGGCCGGCTCGACACCCTCGTCAACAACGCCGGATTCCTCCGCGACAGGATGCTCGTCAACCTGGACGAGGACGACTGGGACGCCGTGATGCGTGTCCACCTCAAGGGGCACTTCCTGCCGCTCAAACACGCGGCGGCGCACTGGCGTGCCGAGGCGAAGGCCGGCCGGACGCCCGAGGCCCGGGTCGTCAACACCAGCTCCGGGGCCGGGCTGCTGGGCAGCGTCGGACAGGGCAACTACGCGGCCGCCAAGGCCGGCATCGTCGGCCTGACCCTGGTGGCCGCCGCCGAGATGGGCCGCTACGGGGTCCAGGTCAACGCGATCGCCCCGGCCGCCCGGACCCGGATGACCGAGGCGACCTTCGCCGAGACGATGGCGGCCCCGGGCGAGGGAGCCTTCGACGCGATGGCCCCGGAGAACGTCTCGCCGCTCGTCGTCTGGCTGGGCTCCGCCGCATGCGCCGGGGTGAGCGGCCGGGTCTTCGAGACCGAGGCGGGACGGATCACCGTGATGGAGGGCTGGCGCCCCGGCCCCACCGCCGACAAGGGCGCCCGCTGGACCCCGGCCGAGGCAGGAGCGGCGGTCACCGGTCTGCTGGCTGCGGCCGAGACACCGCAGCCGGTGTACGGCGCATCCTGACACGCCGCGGCACGGGGTGGTGATCAGCTGTCACCACCCCGTGCGGGCCTACCGGGACGCCCACCTCCTGGAGGACGCCCGGCAGATCCGCGCCGCCGTGAAGCTGCCGATGATCCTGCTCGGCGGTCCAGGCAGGCGAGGCCGTGTGGCGGGTGAGTAGCGCGAGGGCGCCCCGATGGGCCATGAGTTCGTCGGAGTGGTGGAAGAGACCGGCTCCGAGGTCTCCACGGTGGCGAAGGGCGATCTGGTGATCGTGCCGTTCGTCTGGCCGGACGGCATGTGCGAGTTCTGCCGCGCGAGGGCCTGCAGACCTCCTGCGTGCACGGTGGCTTCTGGGCGGCGAACGGTATCGGCGGCGGTCGGGCCGAAGCGGTACGTGTGCCGCTGGCTGACGGAACGGCCCCGCCGATGTCCGCCGGGACACCGAGCCGGCCCAGCGGGGAGCGGGTCGCCGGCCGGAACTCCCCAGGGCTGACCGGGGTGATTCCCAGGCTCCACGGACCTGACTTCGGGCCGTGGATCTCAGGAATCCGAGCCGTATAGCCTGGCGAAATGCTGACAGAAGTCACCGCGACCCGCTATGTGACGCCCCTGCGTGAGGGCGGCTCGCTCCCCGGGATCGTCGAGGCCGACGACCTGGGTACGTACGTCATGAAATTCACCGGCGCCGGACAGGGCCGCAAGACGCTCGTCGCGGAGGTGATCTGCGGGCAGCTCGGGCGTCGGCTCGGCCTGCGTGTCCCCGATCTCGTGCAGATCCAGCTGGACCCGGTCATCGGTCTCGCCGAGCCCGACCAGGAAGTGCAGGAGCTCCTCAAGGCCAGCGGGGGGCTGAACCTCGGGATGGACTTTCTCCCCGGGTCCCTCGGCTTCGACTCGCTCGCCTACCAGGTGGACCCGCGGGAGGCCGGACGTGTTGTCTGGTTCGACGCGCTGATCAACAACGTCGACCGTTCCTGGCGCAATCCGAACATGCTCATCTGGCACGGCGACCTGTGGCTCATCGACCACGGCGCCACCATGATCTGGCACCACAACTGGCCGGGTGTCCAGACGTCCGTGGCCAAGCCGTACAACGCCTCCGACCACGCGCTGGCGCCGTTCGGGCCCGACATCGCGTCGGCTGCCGCCGAGCTCGCTCCGCTGGTCACCGAGGAACTGCTCACCGAGGTCGCGGCCGACGTCCCCGACGAGTGGCTGGTGGACGAACCGGGCTTCGAGTCGACGGACCGGCTGCGCCGCGCCTATGTGGAGGCGCTGCTGCCGCGCGCCGCCACCATTCACGAGCGGATCACCCTGGACGCGCCGACCGCGTCCAAGCCCTCCCAGGCTCCGGGCTGGCTCACCGAGCGCCTCGCCCCGCGCCATGACAACGAGAACAGCGACAAGGGCGGCCGGCCGTGAGCAAGCGCGATGTCTTCGAGTACGCACTCCTGCGCGTGGTGCCACGGGTCCAGCGCGGCGAGTTCTTCAATGCCGGGGTGGTGGTCTACTGCCGCGCCAAGGGGTTCGTCGCCGCCCGCACCGAACTCGACGAGGGCAAGCTCCGGGCCCTGGACCCCGGCGCCGACGTGACCGGGGTGCGGGCCGCCCTGTACGCCGTCGAAGGCGTCTGCCGCGGCGGTACGGACGCGGGCCAGGCGGCCGGTGACGATGCGGGGCGTCGCTTCCGCTGGCTCATCGCGCCGCGCTCGACCGTCATCCAGCCGAGCCCGGTGCACAGTGGCCTCACCACCGACCCCGCCGCCGAGGTCGAACGGCTGCTCGACCTGTTGGTCCGCTGACGGCATCCCCTTCCGGCGCCGCCCCGCACGGTTGGAGGCGGCGCCGTCCGGTGTGACATGCGCCGCTGCGTCCGTGGGCCGTTGACACCGGGTGCCAGGGCTTCTAGCGTCTCGTCTGCTGAAGGTACTAAGCGGTTGCTCAGTTATCGGGGGCGTTCTCGCGGGAATGCGCCTGACGTCCGCTGAGCCGCGATCCAAGGGCGAGGAGAGCCAAGCATGTCCACCACCGAGCAGCGCGTAGCCATCGTGACGGGAGCCGCACGGGGCATTGGTGCCGCCACCGCGGTACGTCTGGCGGCCGAGGGCCGCGCCGTCGCCGTACTCGACCTCGACGAGGCGGCCTGCAAGGACACCGTCGAGAAGATCACCGCCGCAGGCGGCAAGGCCCTCGCCGTCGGCTGCGACGTGTCGGACAGTGCCCAGGTGGAGGCCGCCGTCGCACGGGTCGCCGCCGAGCTCGGTGCCCCGACGATCCTCGTCAACAACGCGGGCGTACTCCGCGACAACCTGCTCTTCAAGATGAGCGAGTCCGACTGGGACATCGTGATGAACGTGCACCTCAAGGGCGCGTTCCTGATGGCCAAGGCCGTCCAGAAGCACATGGTGGACGCCAAGTTCGGCCGGATCGTCTCGCTGTCCTCCTCCTCGGCCCTCGGCAACCGCGGCCAGGCCAACTACGCCGCGGTCAAGGCGGGTCTGCAGGGCTTCACCAAGACCCTCGCCAAGGAGCTCGGCAAGTTCGGCATCACCGCCAACGCCGTCGCGCCCGGCTTCATCGTCACCGAGATGACCGCACAGACCGCGGAGCGCGTCGGCATGGGCTTCGAGGAGTTCCAGGCAGCCGCCGCCACCCAGATCCCGGTGCAGCGCGTCGGCTTCCCCGAGGACATCGCCAACGCCATCGCCTTCTTCTCGGGTGACGACGCGGGCTTCGTCTCCGGCCAGGTCATGTACGTCGCCGGCGGACCGCTCAACTGACCCGAAGGGTTACGGACATCATGACTGTGCAGGACAGTGGCAAGGTCGCGCTGATCACCGGCGCGAGCCGCGGCATCGGATACGGCATCGCGGAGGCACTCGTCGCCCGCGGCGACCGGGTGTGCATCACCGGACGCGGCGAGGACGCGCTGAAGGAGGCCGTCGAGGCGCTCGGTTCCGACCGGGTCATCGCCGTCGCGGGCAAGGCGCACGACGAGGCGCACCAGGCGGCGGCCGTCGAGCGCACGATGGAAGCGTTCGGCCGGGTCGACTTCCTGGTCAACAACGCCGGCACGAACCCGGTCTTCGGGCCGATCGCCGAGCTCGACCTCAACGTGGCCCGCAAGGTCTTCGAGACGAACGTGATCTCGGCGCTCGGCTTCGCCCAGCAGACCTGGAAGGCCTGGCAGAAGGAGAACGGCGGGGCGATCGTCAACATCGCCTCCGTCGCGGGTGTCTCCGCCTCGCCCTTCATCGGCGCGTACGGCATGAGCAAGGCGGCCATGGTCAACCTGACCCTGCAGCTGGCGCACGAGTTCGCGCCGGTCGTCCGGGTCAATTCGATCGCACCCGCGGTCGTGAAGACAAGGTTCGCGCAGGCGCTGTACGAGGGCCGTGAGGCGGAGGCGGCCGCCGCCTACCCGCTGGGCCGGCTCGGCGTTCCGGAGGACATCGGCGGGGCCGCTGCCTTCCTCACATCGAGCCAGTCCGACTGGATCACCGGGCAGACTCTGGTCGTCGACGGCGGGATTTTCCTTAATGCCGGCGTCGGCTGAGATCGGCCTGGGCCGGTTTGGCCCTGATTGACTCAAGTGCCCCGTCGGGCCAGCGGATTGACCCGGCGGGGCACTGCGGTATGGTCTGCCGACCCATGGCTGATCGAGGAGCGTGCACGTGTTCTACCGGGCCAGTCTGCAGGCCGCTGCAGCCCTTGCTTCCCTGTCGTTGCTGGCCGGCTGCGGTCTGCTCCCCGGCGGCGGTTCGGACGTGGAGCAGAAGCTGGCGGTCGGGACCACCAGCTCACCGTCCACACTCGACCCCGCCGCGGCATGGGACAGCTCCTGGGAGCTGATGCGCAACGTGTTCCAGACCCTGGTGAGTTTCCCCACCGGCAGTACGAGCCCCGAGCCCGATGCCGCGGACAACTGCAGGTTCACCGACAACACCAGCACCGCCTACCGCTGTGAGCTCCGCAAAGGGCTGAAGTTCTCCAACGGGGACGCGCTCGACGCCGAGGCCGTGAAGTACTCCATCGACCGGATCAGGTCCATCGCGGTCAAGGGCGGCCCGGTCGGAATGCTCGGCTCGCTCGACCGGGTGGAGACCAAGGGCGACGATGTCGTCATCTTCCATCTGACCAAGCCCGACGCCACCTTCCCGTTCGTGCTGGCAACCCCCGCCATGTCGCTGGTCGCGCCCAGCGCGTACTCGAAGCACAAGATCCGCGACGACGGCAAGGTGACCGGTTCCGGCCCCTACCTGCTGGACGCGTACAAGCCGGGGGACCGCTCCGAGCTGGTGAGGAACCCCGACTACAAGGGCTTCGCCGACCGCAAGAACGACGCGGTGACCATCCGGTACTTCAAGGAGTCCGCCGAGCTGGTGCCGGCCCTCAAGAAGGGCGAGATCGACGCCACCTACCGCGGGCTGTCCGCCGAGGAGGTCGTCGCCCTCGAGGACAACACGGACAAGAACAGCGACCTCCAGATCGTCGAGAACGTCGGCGCCGACATCCGCTTCCTGGTCTTCAATCCGAAGGACCCGGCCGCCGGGAAGCCGGCCGTCCGGCGCGCGATAGCGCAGCTCGTGGACCGTGATGCGCTGGTGGCCAAGGTCTACCAGGGCACGGCGGAGCCGCTCTACTCCATGGTCCCCAAGGGCATCGCGGCGCACACGACCAGCTTCTTCGACAGGTTCGGTGACCCGGACAGGAAGAAGGCGAAGAAGATCCTCACGGACGCGGGCATCACCAAGCCGGTCGCGATGACGTTCTGGTTCACGACCGACCGCTACGGATCGTCGACGGCACCCGAGTTCGCCGAGCTCAAGCGCCAGCTGGAGGCTTCCGGGCTGTTCAGGATCACTCTGAAGAGCAAGCCCTGGACGACCTTCCAGGAGGGCTTCACCAAGGGTGATTTCCCCGTCTTCGGCCGAGGCTGGTTCCCGGACTTCCCGGACCCGGACAACTTCATCGCCCCCTTCGTGGGCAAGGACAGCGTCACCGGCATGCCCTACGTGAAGGACGAGATCACGAAGGAGCTGCTGCCCCAGTCCCGCAAGGAGAGCGACCGCGGCGCGGTCAGCAAGCAGTTCGAACGGGCCCAGGAGATCCTGGTCGACGACGTCCGGGTGCTGCCGCTGTGGCAGGGCAAGCTCTATGTCGCGGCGGGCGAGGACATCGGGGGCGGCGAGCGCGCACTGGACCCGCAGACGGTCATGCAGATGTGGGAGCTTTACCGCAAGGCCAACTGGTAGCGGGCCCGCGGGGGGCCCGGCGGCCGGGCCGCCCGGCCCCCGGAAGGCTCCCCGGAGTCCGTTGTCAGTGGCTCCCGGTAGGTTCTGAGGTCAAGAACCAATTGCTTACCGGAGGTTGTTGACGTGACCGACACCTACCCGCTGCCCGAGTCCTGGCGCGGCGTCCTCGGCGAGGAGCTCGAGAGCCCCTACTTCAGGGAGCTCACCGAATTCGTCGAGAAGGAGCGGGCCGACGGTCCGGTCTATCCGCCCCGGGAGCAGGTGTTCGCGGCTCTGGAAGCGACTCCGTACGACAAGGTGAAGGTCCTGGTCCTCGGCCAGGACCCGTACCACGGCGAGGGCCAGGGGCACGGCCTGTGCTTCTCCGTGCGGCCGGGGGTGAAGACGCCGCCCTCCCTGCGCAACATCTACAAGGAGATGAAGGAGGAGCTCGGCCTTCCGGTCCCGGACAACGGGTATCTGATGCCGTGGGCCGAGCAGGGAGTGCTCCTTCTCAACGCGGTGCTGACGGTGCGCGCGGGCGAGGCCAACTCCCACAAGGGCAAGGGCTGGGAGAAGGTCACCGACGCCGTGATCCGCGCCGTCGCCGCACGGCCCGACCCGGCGGTCTTCGTGCTCTGGGGCAACTATGCGCAGAAGAAGCTTCCGCTGATCGACGAGGAGCGCCACGTGGTGGTGAAGGGTGCGCACCCCTCGCCGCTCTCGGCGAAGAAGTTCTTCGGCTCGCGCCCGTTCACCCAGATCAACGAGGCCGTCGCGGCGCAGGGGCACCGGCCCATCGACTGGCGCATCCCCGACCTGGGCTGAGGGCGCGCCCGAGCCTGAGTGCGAATGTCCGCCACGGCGACTAGCGTCGAACTGGCCGTAACCGGATAAATCTGACAGAAACAGCAAGAATCCGTCAGGAATCGTTCGGAGCAGTTCGAAAACGATCGGCCGGGCGTGGGTGGACAGGTGCGAGGGAGACCGCGGTGACGGAGCAGCAGGAGGCGTCGCAGGACGTCGTCATGACCAGAATCGGCCAGGCGATCATGTTGCTCCACGGCGGTGACCGTGAGGAGGCACGCAACCGCTTCGGCGCGCTCTGGGCTGAGATCGGCGAGAGCGGTGACGCGGTGCACCGGTGCACCCTCGCGCACTACATGGCCGACACCCAGGACGACCCCGGTGACGAACTGGCCTGGGACCTGCGCGCCCTCTCCGCCGCGCAGACGCTGACGGGGGAGCGCGCGGGGCAGCACCCGGACGCGCTCGCGGTGCGCGCCTTCTATCCCTCGCTGCACCTCAACCTCGCCGCGGACTATGTGAAGCTCCAGCGTCCCACCGCCGCCCGGATCCATCTGGACCGGGCCCGGGAGGCTTCGGGCGTCCTCGCGGACGACGGTATGGACGACGGGTACGGGGGAGGCGTCCGGGCAGCCATCGGCCGGCTGGAGCGACGGCTGCGGGAGTTCTGACCGCCATCCGTCAACGAGTGCTGCCTGCACGCGGGGGAGGCCGCGGTCCGGTGGTCCGCCCGGGCGGACCACCGGACTCCTCGTGCGGGTCCGCCGTATCAGCGGCCGTAGGTGCCGTCGCAGATCCGCGACTGAGGGCTGCCCGCGGGCCAGTGTCCGTACCCCCGGCCGAGCGCGCATACGTCAGCCCCGGTGACGGGTGCGGGCAATGCGGGGGCGGGCGGAGCGGCCCGGCGTGGCTCGGGACGGGCGGCCGGGCCGGGGCGGTGCTGCTGCGGGAGCCGCGGGCCTTCGAGCCGGGCCGGCGGGGGCGGCGCCGGGGCTGCCCGGTGGGAGGCCGAAGGTGAGAGCTTCGGGTCCGGCAGCGCTTCCAGCGTGTCGCGCGCCGGGGGCTGGGCGATCTGCGGGGCCAGGTCCTGCGCCGGCCGACTGCTCTCCGGGCGTGTCGGTGCGCTTGGCTGCGGTTGCACGGACACACACCCGGACAGGGCCGTGACGGCCACGCCGACCAGGAGTTTCACGGTGGTTCTGGTTCGATGCACCTGATCAACTCTGGGGTGCGAACCGGCCGTCGGGTGAGTCGGCAAGCCCGGATTGCCCCGCACGAGTGACCCGGTCAGCGTGGTGCTCCGCTTGCAGCCGATCGGTGGCGGCTCGCACGGCGGTGGGTGTCAGCGGCTGCCCAGCATCCCGCGCAACAGCTCGCCGAAACCGGTGCGCAGCTCCGCCTCGGTCGGGACGGAGCGGTGGTAGGCGCCCGCCGCGCACGAGAACATCAGCCCCTCGCACCAAGCCACCAGGGACAGGGCGTGCCGTTCCGGCTCCGGGGATCCGGCGGCCGTCATCAGGGCCTCCAGCGGTTCGCGGAACTGCCGGCCCGTCGCGTCGTAGAACGCACGAAGTTCCGGCCGGCGGGTGGCCTCCAGGGCGAGCTCGTACCGGCAGATGAGCAGGTCCGGATGGCGGGTCAGGTAGCGGTGGAGGGTCAGCGCGAGTCCGGCGACCAGGGCGTCGGGGCCGGGGAGCGCGGCCGGTCCGGACGAGTCGCCCGGGGCGGCGGGCCCGGAGACGGGCCCCGGTGCGGATCCCGCGGCCCCGCCCGGTCCCGCTCCCGGTGTCGGGAGCTCGCCCAGGGCGAGTACCCGTGCTTCGCGTTCGGCGAGCCTTCGCACCGTCGCCTCCAGCAGGGACTGCCGGGTGCGGGCGTAATTGGACGTCGACCCCTGCGAGAGGCCGGCGCGCTCGTCCACGGCGCGGTGGGTCAGCCCTCGCATGCCGCGTTCGGCGAGGAGTGCGAGTGCGGCGTCGGCGATGAGTGCGGCCCGGGAAGGACCGGCGGCGGTGCGTGTGGCCATGGGACCAACCTACCGGCGACACTACATCTGTAGTGCGACGGCACTACGGATGTAGTAACTTGCTTCTGTCACTACAGGTGTAGTTCCTGAGATGTGAGGAGGAGCCATGGACACTCCGCGCGCAGTCGTCATCGGCAGCGGAATCGGTGGTCTCACGGCAGCGGTGGCGCTGCACCGTTCCGGCTGGCAGGTCACGGTCCTGGAGCGGGCCCGTTCCCTGGAGCCCGTCGGTGCAGGCATCGGCCTCGCCCCCAACGCCCAGCGCGCGCTCGACGTCATCGGGCTCGGCGACGAGATCAGGTCCCTGGCGGCCTGGCAGGGCGAGGGCGGCATGCGCAGCCCGGACGGCCGCTGGCTCTCCCGGACTGACAGCGCCGCTGCCGTCGAGCGGTTCGGCGGCCCGCTCGTCCTGGTACACCGGGCCACCCTCATCGACCGCATCGCCGCCGGGCTGCCCGCATCAGCCATCCGCACCAACTGCCCCGCCTACCTCGTGGACCCGGGCGTAGCAGGAGGCAGGCGCGCCATGATCCGGACACCGGGCGGGACGATCGAGGCCGACCTCGTCGTCGGCGCCGACGGCATCCACTCCGCCGTACGTGCCGCCCTCTTCCCGGACCACACCGGACCGTCCTACGCCGGATTCACCACCTGGCGCGTCGTCGTCCCCGCCCCCTCCGAGCCCTTCGCCCCGCACGAGACATGGGGCCGCGGCGCCCTCTGGGGGACCCAGCCCCTCAAGGACGGCCGCATCTACGCATACGCCGCGGCCACTGCCCCGGCAGGGGAACGCGCCGATGACGAACGGGCGGAACTGCTGCGCCGTTTCGGTGGCTGGCACGCCCCTGTTCCGGAGATCATCGCCGCCGCCCGGCCCGAGGGCGTCCTGCGCAATGACGTGTACCAGATGACCGAACCGCTGCCCGCCTTCCACCGCGGCCGCACCGTCCTCCTGGGGGACTCCGCCCACGCGATGGCACCCACCCTGGGCCAGGGCGGCAACCAGGCCATCGAGGACGGGATCGTGCTCGCCCACCACATGGCACCGGGCGGGGACCTCGGTGCGGGACTGGCCGGGTACACCGCCGACCGGCTGCCGCGGACCACCGCGGTCGTCCGCAAGGCCGCACAGGTCACCCGGCTGATGCGGCTGACCTCCGCACCTGCCGTCGCCGTACGGGACTTCGTGATGTCCACGGTCTCCCGGTTCGGGCCAGGGCTCGTCCTGCGCACGTTCGACGGCATCGCCGACTGGCGGCCGCCGCAGCACACGTATGCTGCCCGGACGAAGGACGCGCCGGCCAGGCCGCGGTCGACCCCCACGGAGGAGGACCGCGACGTGCGGCGCTGAACAGCGAGAAGGAGACCCTGTGAAGGTCGGCTGTATCGGGCTCGGCGACATCGCGCAGAAGGCGTACCTGCCGGTACTCACCACCCTGCCGGGGGTCGAACTGCATCTGCAGACCCGCACCCCCGCCACCCTGGCCTCGGTCGCCGCCGCCCACCGCATCCCGGCCGGGCAGTGCCACACCGATCTCGAATCGCTGCTCGCCCAGGGCCTGGACGCGGCCTTCGTGCACGCCCCGACGGCCGTGCACCCGGAGATCACCCGCCGACTGCTCGAAGCGGGCGTCCCCACCTACGTCGACAAGCCGCTGGCCTACGAACTCGCCGAGTCCGAGCGCCTGGTGGAGCTCGCCGAGGCGCGCGGCGTCACCCTGGCGGTCGGCTTCAACCGACGGGTGGCGCCCGGCTACGCGCAGTGCGTCGAGCACCCCCGTGAGCTGATCCTCATGCAGAAGAACCGCGTAGGGCTGCCCGAGAAGCCGCGGACCATGGTTCTCGACGACTTCATCCACGTGGTCGACACGCTGCGCTTCCTGGTGCCCGGGCCCGTCGAGCACACCGTCGTCCGGGCCAGGATCCGTGACGGCCTGATGCATCACGTCGTGCTCCAGCTGGCCGGGGACGGCTTCACCGCCATCGGGGCGATGAACCGGCTCAGCGGCTCGACCGAGGAACGGCTGGAGGTCTCGGGCCAGGACTCCAAGCGGGAAGTGCTCAACCTTGCCGAGGTGATCGACCACAAGGGCCAGCCGAGCCTGCGACGGCGTGGCGACTGGGTGCCGGTGGCCCGTCAGCGCGGCATCGAACAGAGCGTCCTGTCGTTCCTGGACGCAGTCCGGGCCGGCAAGCTGCTGAGCGCCCGGGACGCCCTGGAGACGCACGAGCTGTGCGAGCGCGTCCTGCGGGACCTCGACTGCGCGTAGCGCCCGCCGCCGCTGCTGCCGACGGCTCCGGATGCGTGCGGAGCGGCCCCGATGCAGGCTGGGTGGATGGACCGCCCGCCCGTGGAGGTGACCTGGTGAAGCACCACCGCGAGTCATCGGGCTGGGGAGCGCTCCAGCCCCCTCCCGGCTACTACAGGGCGGACGGCCGTCCGCCCGACGCCACGCAGCGTGCCCTGATCCTGGACTGGGCGGTGAACCAGCGGATCGCGAGCGGCTGGCGCGTGGAGTCCCGCTCAGGGACCCAGGTCGTCATGGTCCGGGGCCAGCGGCCGAACCATGTGCTGCACGCCGTCCTGACGGCCTTCACCTGCTTCCTCTGGGGCGCGGTGTGGCTGGTTCTCGGCGTGACCAACAAGGTCGAACGGGTGGCGCTCACCGTCGACGCCATGGGTGACATCGTCACGGTGAACGGACCGGGTGGCGCTGTCTGAGATCCGGGCCCGCTTCCCGGACCGGGCGCCACTGCCTGAGATCCGTGCTGACTTGGCGGGCCGGGCTCCGTCGCGTGAGAGCCGGGTTCACTGCGGCGCGGACTCTGCAGGGGTCTCCTCGGTACTGCGGGCGGAGCCCAGCGCCCCCGAGCCGTCGGCCGGAACCACTGTGGCGACCGCCCCCACCGGCTCCCCCCGGTCACGCCTGCGCGCGGACCGTACGCCTTCGAAGGCGCAGAAGGCGGCCAGCACAGCCAGCGCGCCGTACAGCGGCCAGTCGCCCAGCCGCACGTACAGCGTCGTGCCCCTGGCCAGCGGCACGCTGTACACCGCCGTCCCGCTCGTGTCCGTACCGAGCGGAGCCCCGACGGGCTGTCCCTGCGGGCCGTACACCGCGCTGACGCCCGTCAGCGTGGCGTGCACCATCGGCCGGCCGTTCTCGGCGGCCCGCAGCGCGCCCAGCGAGGCGTGCTGGCCGGGCGCCCAGCCGTGCTGGAAGGAGGACGTGGACGACTGGGCGATCAGGAGCCGGGCGCCGTCACGGGTCAGCCGCCGGCTCATGTCGGGGAACGCGGATTCGAAGCAGACAAGCGGACCGATGCGCAGGCCGTGCGCGCCGGGCAGCGTCATGGTCACAGGACCCGTGCCGCGCAGGCGGTCCTCGCCCGCCGCCTTGCCCATCGAGGTGGCCCAGCCGAGCGCCGAGCGGGCCGGGACGTACTCACCGAAGGGGACCAGACGCATCTTGTCGTAGCGGTCCCCGGTCAGCCCCTGCGGACCCACCAGCACGGCGCTCTTGAAGATCCCGGTCCGGCCCGACGCGTCCGTCTGTCTGGCATCCACGTTCACCAGCACATCCGCGCCCACCAGCCGCGACAGCGCGGCGATCCGGGCGGCGACATCGGGCCGCCGGGCCGGATCGACGCCGACGCTGCTCTCACCCCACACGACCAGGTCGAGGTCCTGGCCCGCCAGCGAGCGCGTCAGCTCCTCGCTGCGCGCGAAGCGGCGCTGCACGCTGCCGGGCCCCTCGACGACACCTGGCTGCACGACGGCGATCCGGGCCGTCCCGGTCTGCTCGGGCCGAGGCGCCCACACCCACACCGATCCCACGGCGACGGCGGCCGCCACGAGCGTGACGACGGCCCCCACACGGGCGGCAGGTACCGTGAGCAGCAGGGCGAGCGCCGTGTTCACCGCGACCACCAGCAGGCTCACCAGCCAGACCCCGCCCACCGACGCCAGGCGGAGCGCCGGCGGCACCTGCCACTGGCTCGCACCGAGGAGCCCCCAGGGGCCGCCGAGCCCCTCCCAGGAGCGGACCGTCTCGATCATCAGCCAGCCGCACGGAACCACGACCACGGCCGCCACGACCCCGCTGCCGGAGGCGTGCCCGCGCAGGAGCCGGTTGACCAGCAGCCCCCACGGGGCCCACAGCAGACCGAGCAGGGCCGCCAGCACCACGATGAACACATGCAGGCTCGGCATCAGCCAGTGGTGCACCGCGAGCATGTAGCCCGTTCCGCCGAGCCATCCGTCGACGGCCGCCCTGCGTCCCGTGCCGGCGGACCGGATCAGCATCAGCAACGGGACCAGGGCGACGTACGCGAACCACCACAGTCCCGGCGCGGGGAACGCGAGCGCGGGCAGCGCACCGGCCAGGAGGGCGGCACCTCCGCGTCCCAGGGCCGAGCCGAGTATCCGTTCGCTCCGCTCGCGCCCCACGGCCCCGCTCGGCATGCGCGCCTCCTCGTCCTGCCGGTGGGCAGGCATCATCCGGAATCCGTTCCACCTGTTGTTCCCCCAGTGTGGGGCAGCGGAAGCGAGTCGGGGCGGATCACTTGGCGGTGAGGGAGTCCGACAGGCTCCGCCACTTCTCGTGGACCGTCACTCCCTGGATCCGCCAGCCGTCGTCGGTACGGAGCAGTTCGAAGGCGTACCGCCCGCCGGAGACGAAGTTCGGTGCGGTCGGACGGTCAGCGGAGCCTTCCTCCCCGTCCGGTCCGCTCACGAGCCGCATCGGGTTCATGTAGTCGGCCTGCACCCGGGCCCGGTCGCCCGGATAGCCGCCGAGGTCCTGAAGGTCCAGGCGGCGGTTGACGATCAGGTGCTGCCGTACGGGAAAGAGCAGCATGGCCTCGGAGAGCCACTCCGCCACCTCGGCGGCGGCACCCTCGATGCCGCCCGCGGTGCGGTAGTCGGCGCGTCCGTCCGCGGTGAACAGCGCCCGGTAGTCCGGCCACGCACCGTCGTCCACCGCCACCGCGTAGCCGGTGATCACTGCATCGATGGAGAGCCGGTCCATCACGGTCGAGAGATCCACGCGCTGCGTCATCGGGTCAGTGTGGGCCCACGGGCGTCCGGGGCCAAGTGCCGTGCACCCGCGACGGGCTGCGAACGGCGGAAACCGGCCGGACGGCCGCCGCCGAAGGCCCGGCGGAGGCACCCGCCAGGCAGCTCAGCAAGGCACCACGGCCACCGGCCCGAGCGCGTGCGTGAGCGTCGTCTGTGCCACCGGTGAGAGACCGAGCCCGAGGGCCTCACCGCCCTTGCGCCGGCCGATCACCGTCAGTGCAGCGGTCGCCGACGCGGTGACCAGGGTGCGCGACGCGGAGCCGTTGACCGGCTCCTTCATGACCTCGACCTGCGGATACTTCTCGCGCCGGCCCGCCGTCAGCTCGGCGAGCGACCGCTCGGCCGCGCCGGCCGCCGCGTCCCGGTCGAAGACGGGACCGCCGGAGAGCATCGACGAGAACATGGTCCAGCCGTGCACGATCCGCAGCCGTGCCCCGGGGCGGGACGCCGCCGTCTCGAAGGCGAACTCCAGCACCGCCTCACTGCTCTCGTCGGCGGCCACCCCGGCGACGACGTCCCGGAAGATCTCCTGGGCGCCCTCGCCCGGCTCCCCGTCCGGCTGCCCGCTGTGGATGACGACCACGGGGCACTTGGCCATCGAGGCGGTCGCCAGGCTGTTGGAGCCCAGCATCAGGGAGCGGAATCCGCCCAGTCCGCGTGAGCCGACCACCACCAGCGACGCGTCACGGCTGAGCGCGACCAGTGCGGCAGAAGGGAAGTCGAGCGGTGCCAGTGTCGTGGGGCTCAGCCCGGGAACGGTCTCGTTCACGCGACGCACGGACTGTGCGAGGAGTTCCTCCGCCTCGCGCTGCTGCGCCTCCTGGCCGGTACGCCGGGTCAGGAGGCGGACGTGCACGATCATCAGGGGCAGCCCCCGCCCGGCCGCCTCACGGGCCGCCCAGTCCAGCGCGTCGTAGCTGTGCGTGGACCCGTCGACCGCGGCGATCACGGGAAGCTCGGTACTGGTCATGCATGCCTCCTGAATGCGGTGGTGCGTGCCCCGGGCAGGTACGTACGCGTGGCGCGCGGCAACGCCCCCGGCGCCGGTCGGGCCCTGCCTCGTACGCTACGGCCGGTCGGCGCCCGCTGCAGGAGAGGCACGTCGGAAGCCGTCGCCCGGGGCCCGGCACGACGGACGACCGGCGTCCGTTGTCCTCGTCGGCCGGTGCGCCTGCACCTATGCTCGCGGGATGGAGCAGAGCGAAGTCGTGAAGCGTGTGATCGGCATCCTCACCGAAGCGGGCGAGATGCGTCGCCTCTTGGAGGAGAACCCGGGCGGTGACGACCCCAGCACCGATTCGACCGTGGTGACCGCGCTTCTCAACGAGACGATGCCACGGATCGCGATCCCCGAGGACGCCACGATCGAGGACGTGGTGGCCCTGGTCGGCCGGGAGGTCGGCGGCGCGGTGGAGCAACTCGTCGGTGCGTTCACCCTGGCGTTCGCGATGCTGGCGCAGGTGCACGACTCCGGACAGACGGACGTGTCGTCCGCCGACGTGCTCCAGGACCTGGCCCTGCGGGCCGAGCAGTTCGGTTCCGAGGGACCGGGAGGCCCGGGGGACACGGAGGCGTAGGAGGGCGGGAGGGCCGGACGCCATACTCGGCGTCATGCGCATCGACTTCGACCCCGGGGCCACCGACACCGGCACGTTCTACCGACTGCTCACCGCCGTGGTCGTCCCCCGGCCCATCGCGTGGGTCTCCACCGTCACCCCGGACGGCGAGACGGCCAATCTGGCCCCCCACTCCTTCTTCACGATCGCCTGTGTCAGCCCGCCCGTCGTGCAGTTCACCTCGGTGGGGCGCAAGGACACGCTGCTCAACATCGAGGCGACGGGCTCCTTCGTGGTGAACTTCGCCCCGGAGTCCCTGTTCGAGAAGATCAACGCAACTGCGACCGACTTCCCGCGCGGCATCAGCGAGTTCGAGGCCGTGGGCGTCGAGCAGGAACCCAGCCTGCGGGTGAGGCCGCCCCGCGTGGCGGGCTCGCCCGTCGCGCTGGAATGCGAGCTGCACAGCACGGTCCTGCTCGGCGACTCCACCGTCGTGTTCGGCCGCGTGGTGCACGCCGCGGTCGACGAGGACGTCATGACGGACGGCCACCCCGAAGTCACCGCGCTGCGCCCGCTGACCCGGCTCGGCAAGGACGAGTGGGGCACCTTCGGCGGCGTACGGGAGATCGCGCGCGTCCCGTACACCCGGTGGCAGGAGGACCGGCCGGCCCGCTGACGCGGCTGTGCAGGCGAATTGACGAGCGGACCGGGCGACGGTGGCGACCGCCGGAGCCGGGACAGCGGATACTCTCAGCATGCCTCGTCGGATACCGGTGCCCTGGTGGGTGTGGGACCGGGACGGTGCCACACCCCGTCGCCGCCGCGGTCCGAGGACCGGGTGGCGCCTCGGGGCCCTCAGAAGCAACTGCGAAATCACCAGGAGACCCGATGGCTGAAACCCCGCCCCGCCAGGTTCAGCGGCGCTCGGACGAGAACGCGGCGGGCTCGGCGTCCGAGGCCCCGGGCCGTGTCGAGGCCGTGCCGACACCGCGCTACCAGGGGCTGTTCGTCGAACCCGATCTTCCGCCTTTCGTCGAGACCGAGTGACACCACCCGCGTCGAGGCCCGCGCTGCCCCCGTACCCGCTCCGGCGGGGACGGGGGCAGCGCGGCGTCAGGCGTGCGCGCCACGGTCTGCGGCGGTACCCGGGCGGCCGGGAGACCCCGCAGTCGAGGCGGAACTCTTGCTGCTGAGGCGCAACGTGCTCGCCCGGCGGGACCGTACCGAAGCGTGCGCCGGGGCCGGACGGGCATCAAGAGGCGACCGGGCTGTCTGCCCGGAGGTGGTTGTCGTTCGGTTGCCGTTCAGGCCGCTGCGAAGTCGTGGGCGGCAGCCCCTTGCCACTCGACGAGGGACGGGGTGTCGAGGGCCCGTGCCGGGTCCGCCATGCCGGCGTCGGCGAGGAACACGATGACATCGTGGTCGCTGTGCGCGAGCCCGAGCCTCTCCTCGCGGCCGGCGAGGTGCACGGTGACGAGCCGTGCGCCGGACGGTGTGGGCCGGTGGATCACAATCGGGGGAGTAGCCATACATCCAGCGTGGCCCCATGTGTACGTGCCCGCATCCGGTTCGGATGTGGCGTGGTGCGAGGGCGGGGGAAACGGCCGGGACGCGACTGAGTACGGCTCCGGCCCGATAAGCCTTGGCAGCCGGCGGGCTGGCCTGCGAGGCAGCAGCGTCGCCCTGGTGCGAGTTCATAGGAGGCGGGTCGTCCGGAACGCCGTAGGGCAGACCGGCGGCGATGACGCCGACAGCAGTTGAGCCGGGCCGGCCGGGTGGCCATCAGCTCGCGCAGGCGCCGGCGGTAGCTGATCCGGTCCGCCGACCTGCTTACTCGTACCGGTTGCGCCACCGCTTCTCTCGTGCAGGACGGATTCTCTCGTGTTCTCTCGTGCAGGACGGACCGCTCGTGCCCGACTCCGGCGCGAAACCCGCTTAGCATCTCCTGCCATGAGCGATTCGGAGCCACTGCTCGACTGGCTGCAGAACTGGTACACGCGGCAGTGCGACGGCGACTGGGAGCACGAGCGGGGCGTGAAGATCGCCACGCTCGACAACCCCGGCTGGATCATCGAGATCGACGTGGAGGGGACGGACCTGGAAGGACGCGAGTACGCCCCCCAGGAAGTCCACCGCAGCACGCAGGACTGGATTCACGCCCGGGTCTCCTCGAGGGCCTTTCACGCCGCGTGCGGTCCCGCAAACCTCACTGAGGCCCTCGCCCTGTTCCGGACCTGGGCGACGACAACCGCCTCCCGAGCCGGTACAGAGCCGGAGACACCAGGCCGGTGAACTCTCCTGGGCACGGAGGAGCGCCCGCTGGACAGTGCTGGGCGCGGTCCCTCGGTCAGCCGGCGGATTCGCCCGCATGCGGGCTCAGCGATCCGGCACCGACCAGGATGAACAGCACGATGCCCAGAATGATCCGGTAGACCACGAACGGCATGAAGCTCTTGGTCGTGATGAACTTCATGAACCACTCTGTCGGGCGAGGTCATGAGCGGCTATGACCTGCTGTTTCCACCAGCCCTGAATATCAAATGGGAGACGAGCGGGAGACGGGATGACAAGATTCCCTCCCGCGCGGGCCATGAACTTGAGCCATCGCCTTTGCAGCGCGTTTGCGATTTGCTGTTCCATTGGCAGTGTCACGTGAGAGAACAGCCCTTCGACCCCTGCGACTTCGTGGCCCATCCGAGTTTCAACGGCGATCCGGCTGTGGCCGTCCTCGTCCAACCATTCCTTGCCGCCGTGCCGGAGGAGGTACAGCCGTTTGCCGGCGTACGAGGTCGCTGGCACCTTCGGGAGGGGGCGTCGGGAAGTGACCACCTGGGGTTGGCACAGACGAACCCGACCGAACTGTTCGCTGGCCGATCTCCCATCGGCGACTGGGCGCCAGTAGTGGTAGCTGAAGTTGGCGTTGGCCAGCAGGCCGCCGCTGATTGCAGGGAAGAAGTACTCGTGATCGTGCGTGTCGAGGAGTGCTGCGTGTAGCTCTGCCAGGAACTGCGGGAGTACGAGATTGCGGTGGGAGTCGTACTTCGGCGCTTCCCCGTCACCGTCCGCGCGGGCCGGGTCCGGCACGGTGACCGGGACGTCACCCGGCGCATCACCAGCGCGGGCAAGGAGGCTGCGGCCGTCTCCCGCGCTCTCGGCGTGCCGGTCGTCGCCATCGTCGCCATCGAGGGCGCCCGACTCCTCGGCCCTCACGGGCGACCGGCCACCGAACTGGCCCTCGGCCCCGTCCGCATCGTGCCGGCGTACCGCTTGCCCGCAGTCCTCCAGGCACAGGCGCACGTTCCCGGACAGCGGCGCGCGGCCGCCCTGGTGGCCACCGCCGAACGGGTCCGGCCGCACTACATGGGACGCTGACGCGCCCCATGCTTCAGCAGCCTCGGTTCCCGCGACCAGCCCGGTGCCGGCTACTCGGGATGCACGCCGGTCGACGGTCGAAGCGCGGTGAGCCCGCCAGCGTGCGCCCCGGTGAGCACGGGCGCACCCTGGACCTATGAGCAGCACGGCGGAAGCGGGCACGGCCCCAAAATCGGCGTAATGGGCAGAGGTGACCGTGGTGCCCCGAGACATCAAAGTCCTGGAAAAGGCTGTCGAAGACGGAATCCGGTACATGGAAGCTCAAGCAGACAACCTCGTCGAAATTCGCGGCCGTTCGATGCAGTTGCTGCAAGTCATTCTTGTGGCGGAATCAATCGCATTTAGCGTTGTGCTAGCCCGTGGCGTTACGGTCTCCGCTTGGGCGGTCGGGATGCTGCTCGGAGCCCTCGCGGCCACGCTTTGGGTCGCCGCGTACATCTCCCACCCGATCCCTGACTGGGAGATTCCCGGCGAGATGGACAGGGGCATCGCGGCGTACCGAGATCGGGTTGGTCACGAGGCTCACCTGGTGAATCTGGTCACAGCAATGGAACGGGGAAGCGAGCACAACAAGAATTGCCTCGCATGGCGCTTCAGGGCCTTCGAGTGGCTCCTCTACGCCTTGGTCGCCCTGTTCGTCGCTGCGGTCATTACGTTCTTTGTGACACGGACTGGCTCCTGAATCGGGCTTGCTGACCTCCGCCCCGAAGCCCGCACCACCGCGTCAGCGGACCGGTGCGGGCCCCTCCCGCATCCCCTGGACCCAACACCCGGCAGGAGGTTGCAGGTCTGGCCACGGGGACCTGCCCGTCCTGGCCGTATCGTTCTGCGCCCTCTCCGCCGACCAGGGGAAACAGACCACGACCCAGGCCACCTACCTGCGCACCGAGACGATCCCGCTCGCCCAGCTCCAGCCGTTCCCCGGCAATGCGAAGCGCGGCGACGTCGGGACGATCCTCACCAGCCTCTGCCACAACGGCCAATACCGCTCCCTCGTCGTCCGCGAGGTCGAGCCCGACAGGTACGTCACCCTCACCGGGAACCACACCACCCAGGCCATCGCAGCCCACGGCCCCGGCGACTGCGGAATGACCGTCAAGACCGGCGGTGAGGAACGCCCCTGCGGGATCTGCGGAACCCGGGCATGCCCGGGACCCCCGTGACGTACGCGGCGACGGCCACCGTGGAGGCCGCCCTCGTGGATGAAGGGCTGCTCACCAAGGGGTGCAGGGACGGCCACTACGGCACCACCACCGTCACCGCGATGAGCCAGTGGCAGGAGCGGTGCGGCTTCCGCGGCCGTGCGCCCGGTCAGCCGGCGGACGGCATCCCTGGCCGAACCACCCTGACGCGCCTCGGCGCCAAGCACGGTTTCACCGTCACCCACTGAGAAGGACTCACCTCATGGCCACGTACGCCCCTGTGGAGCGCAAGGTCAGCCTGGCTACGGCCGCGGCCTACCTCACATCAACCGGACTCCTCGGCATCCTCGCGGCCGTCGAGGACAACGCGCGTCTGCTGTCCTGGATGCCCGACGCAGTCAGCCCGCTCGTTCTGTCCCTGGTCCCTGGGCTCGTCACATTCGTAGCGGGATGGCAGGCCAAGCACACCCCGCGCGCGGAGACCCCGGAGACGGCGGGGGCTGGTGGGTGAGCGTGGACGCAACGGGGATCCCGGCCGTGGACGCGGTGCTGGTGTGGGGCGGGGCGGTGTCAGTGCTTACCGCCGTGGTGACTGTGCTGTGGCGGATCACGCGCGGCGTCGTTCACTTCGGTAAGCGGGTCGAGGAGTTCATGGACGACTGGTCCGGCGAGGAGGCGCGCCCCGGGGTGGCGGGCCGGGCCGGAGTCATGGAGCGGCTGGGCGGGTTCGAGGAGCGGCTGACCCGTGTGGAACACGAGCTGCACCCCAACTCCGGCGGGTCGTTGCGGGACGCGGTCGACCTCGCGAACGAACGGCTTGCGCTGCTGTGCACGGACCCTGACGAGGGAGCTCCGCCCTCGGTGGATCCACCGGATACCCCCATCGTCGCCTAGCCGGTGGGCGTGCGGGGCTTGCCCTGCCTTCGAGGAGGTGAGCCCCGCTATCGCCGGACGGGTGGATCAGGCGCCCCCGGGCTTCGGGGTGTTCAGCGAGTCGTGAGCCACGCCGTGAACGCCGACCCGGCACATGTCCCCAGGGCGGCCAAGAGCCGTGAGGGGATGCGCTGAAAGGTCATACGGAATCCGCCGATGCGGATGTCTAGTGCGGGGCTGGTCTGGCCGGTTTCCATGGATGGGTCCTCCATCACGCTCTCTGGGGGTGCCGCGAGGTGTGGTGGACCGTAGCGCTGGAGGTGGGGTGCGCGTCCACCTCATGCCATTGGTAGACCCTAGATCCTGGATCGTCGGGGCCAGTTCTGTCCGGATCTCACAGTCACCGTCGTGTTCGAGCCTGATCCTGCTTACTGGTCGTATCCATCCGTGGGGAAAGCGACTGGTTCCCCATGCCGGGGTCGGGTGGGGACTGCGCGCAGGTGAGGGGTGTCCTGGAGTGTCCGCATCGGGCGGTTGCGGAATTCCGATGCCGGCGTCCCCTCCGGCGTGGACCGCGTCGCGAGGGCGGGTGCTTCGGATGTGGGAGGTCGCTCTACTATCCCGGCATGAGTGACAGACCCGTACGCACCACCGTGATAGCCGCGATCTTTGGCGGCGTTGTTGGCTCGGCCCTCACCATCGGGGCTGCATTCGTCCTGATGCCGCCGGAAGGCCCTCGTGGCCCGGCTGGTCCCAGCGGTTCGGCTGGGTCCGCGGGGCCTCCCGGTACGGCGGCTGTTCAGTCCCTCACCGAGGCCGACGTGCGGGCGCTCACGCCCGATCTCTCAGGCGCCTACGTCATCGAGGGTCCGCTGGGATGTCCTCGCGGCACACTGCCGAGCCGCGAGGTGAAGATCCCCGGCGACGGCTTCGCCATCGGCGAGACCCTGACGCTGTGCTACTTCGGCCCCGGAAGCCGATAGCCGGGCTATCGGGGCGGCGGCCCGTCGGGGTATCGGACGGCCTTCTTCAGTGCCTGCTCGACCTGATCACGTGGCTGGTCGGTCGCCTCGGCGTGGGTGGTGACCGCAGCTTGCACACGAGCCGCGGTCTCCACCGTCCGCCGGTTCTCCTGCTGCTCGGCCCAGGCCGCGCGTTCCAGCTCGATCAGCTCATCACTCAGTTCGATTGCCACGGGCTGGATCGTACGACCGGCCACTGACAATTAGCCGCAGGTCACGCCGTGCGGCGTGCGACGGCATCGAGGGCGAGGTGCCACGGGTACCCCTCTGGCCTACGCTCGCCTGGCTGGTTCGGCTCGAAGCCACCCGGGCCGTAGAGCACGGTCACGCCAGCCCCGCGCAACGTGGCCACCGATGTGTCGAACTGCGGGTGTTGCACGTAGGCGGCGTTTACGCACGGCATCGTCACTGTCGGAATGCGCTTGCCAATGCCCTCCGCGACGACCCCGACGACGAACGTCGACGTGAGCCCGAGCGCCCACTGATTGATCGTGTTGAACGTGGCCGGCGCGAGCAGGATGACGTCCGCCTTGGGCCATACGTCCGGCTGCCCGGGGAGCTTGTACTCCGAGCGCACCGGGTGACCGGTCAGACGCTCCAGCGCGGGCACGTCGTTCTCCAGCCATCGTGCAGCTGACGGTGTCAGGCCGAGGCATACATCCCAGCCCCGTCCCTGCGCCTCCTCGATGACGCTGGCCACCTCGAAGACTGGCGGCGCGGCCGAGCCGAACAGATAGAGAGTCGTCATGCCGCCATCCGACCACACACATGCAACCGCCCCCGAACCGGATGGAATCGGGTGCGATGCAGGGTCCTGCGCACGGGTGCGCGGGTACCGTTCCAGATGACGAGTCAGGAACGAGGTACCAGTATGCCCACACCCGACGACAGCAGCACAGGCGATCGCATCAAGGAGCACCGGCGGCGCGCCCGCCTCAGTCAGCGCGAGCTGTCGGAGCGGATCCCGTACTCGTACAGCCTGCTGAATCAGGTGGAGTGCGGGGCACGGGTCGCGAGTGCTGCGTTCACTGCGGCCGTGGCTGCTGCGCTCGGGATCGACACCACTTTCCTCACAGGACCGTCGCACGTGACCGATACGCAGCATGGGCGTCTCGCCGCCCTGGTACGCCCGATCCGCGAGTCGCTCGCCCTCTACGATCTCGCCCCGGGCGAGCGCACACCTGCGCGCCCTGTGGCCGAGCTGGTGCTCGACGCGGACCGCCTCTGCCAGGAGGTACGGGCAACGCACCTCAGGGAGGCGGCTCGGGCTCTCCCGGACGTCATCGGAGACCTGACCCTCGCCGCCACCACGGCGCCGACGACCGAGACGTGGCGGGCCCTGGCCTCCACCTACCGCACTGCCCATGACCTCGCCGTGAAGTTGGGCTTCCCGGACCTCGCCGTCGTCGCCCTTGACCGCATGGGGTGGGCTGCCGACCGAGCCTCTGACCCCTGCCTGGCCGCGATCCGCCAGTACCGCAGGGCGCTCGGGCACGCCGAGGCTGAGCAGGGCCTCGGGCGGCGGCTGGTGGAGGCCGGCCAGGCACTCGTCGCCGACCAGACGACGCGGGAAGGGCTGGCAGTCGCCGGGCAGCTTCATCTCGGGGCGTCGGCCGTGGCCGCGCGGGCCGGGGATAGCGGCGCCGTAGAGCAGCACATCGCCGCGGCCCGCGAGTTGGCTGACCGTGTTGGCGGTGAGGCCCCCGAGGTGCATTGGCTCAGCTTTGGCCAGATGAACGTGACCTTGCACGAGATGGGTGCGGCCATCACCATGCGCCGGTACGACGACGCTCTTGGCCAGGCCCGCGCCGTGAAACTCCCGCCGGCAACGCTCACGTCACGACGATCCCGATACCTCGTGGACCGTGCGCTGGTGGAGATGGAGACCGGGCACTTGGACGCTTCGCTGCGCCACCTGGCCGCAGCACGACGGACCGCTCCGGAGCAGACCCGCTACCACCCTCGGACCCGCGAGACAGTGACCGGGCTGCTCCACACAAGCCGCCGGACGTCGGATGCCCTCGTCGGCATGGCCACCTGGATCGGCCTGTAGCCGCACTCACAACGCTCACATTTTTGTGAGCGTTGTGCCTGTCACGCGCTGGCACGCTCGTCTCACCAGATCAGCGACGAGTCGGGGACTGCCATGACAGTGAGGGATTTACCGCCAGTCAGAGACCTCACCGAGCATCAGCAGCGCGGGTGGTGCTGCGTCTGGTGTCGCCACCCAGTCACGGTTGGCGCGGACGTTGACCTTGGCGAGCAGCGCGCCAGGCCACAGACCGGGGCCGCGTATTCGTGGTTCCCGCGGGCCTGCCTCGACACTGACGCCTGCGCAACGCGTGAAGTGGCGGTGCGCTGATGGCTGTTCGATCTGTGATCCGGCACGCGGACTGGACGATCGGTGTCGACCGTGAGCCGGGTGCTTCGGGCCCGGTGTACGAGGTGGAGTGCACGACGTGCATGGATCGGTCCGACGCCCACGCCGAGCGGACGCCGCCCGAGGACTGGGCGCTGAGCCATGCTGGCCGCAACCCTGACCACCGCGGCTACCGGGCGGTCATCACGTCCTTTCTCCGTGTCGCCCCGGCCCCTGGCAACCCGTTGTACAGGGAGGCGCTGTGAAGGCCCCGCAGGTGGGAACGATTTCGGGCTACTGCTGGGACCGCAACCCGCGCAGCGCCGGCCGCTGCGTACTGAACGCCGGCCACAGGGGCGACCACTACGACTGGTACGCCCGCCGTTCATGGGACCGGCCCGGCGCCGAGTGGCCGAACCGCGTCAAGGCCAGCTGAGCTCCCGCCTGTACCCGAGGCCGGCAGTGGCCGGGGTGCGGGCGGGTCTACCCCCGTCCCGGTTGCGTGGCTCGCGCGCCTGCACAGCCGGGACGGGCCAATCCGTCATCGATCTGTGGGGCTACCCGTGACCGCTCCTTCGTCGGCACCCCTTGGGAGCAGTTGCTCGCGGCAGGCCGACACACCTGGCAGTGCGGGTGGCGCCCTGCCGGCGCTCGGCAGCGCCGCTCAGGAGCAGGGCTGCCTGTCCGTGCTGGCGTCGCCGAGCTGTTTCGGGTTCCTGCTGTTCGTCTGCCTCTGGATCGGCGTCGTCGCCTGGCACGACCTCGCCATATGAGAGCGGCGCGCGGCGCTGTCTCCCCTCCCGGACTCCCGCCCGTAGACGGATGACGCCGATCGTCTGCGGGCGGGGCTCAACCCACCACCGGCGTACGGAGCCGGCACCCGCCGACTCGAGGACCCTGTCCCGCACAGAGGAGAGACACCATGACGATCGCCCCCCATGCCCCCATACAGGCCGTGCCGGAGTTCCTTGAGCTGGAGGTTACCGACCGGTGCCAACTGGCCTGCACCCACTGCTATGCCGAGTCGGGCCCGACCCGGGACCACGGCAGCATGTCCGTCGAGGACTGGACGCGCATCATCACCGAGGCGGCCGCCGGCGGCGCGAGGACTGTGCAGCTGATCGGCGGAGAGCCCACGCTGCACCCTGAGTTCGCCGCCCTCCTCGGTCACGCCCTGGAGGTGGGGCTGCGCGTCCAGGTCTACAGCAACTTGTACCGGGTGAGGGCCGAGCACTGGGGCCTGTTCGCCCACCCGCTGGTGAGTCTGAGCACGTCGTACTACTCCGACGACGCCGACGAGCACGACGCGATCACCGGCCGGAAGGGGTCTCACGACTCCACCCGGGCCAACATCGTCGAGGCTGTCCGCCGTGGGATCCGGGTCAAGGTCGGCATCATCCACATGCGGGACGGGCAGCGGTCGCAGGAGGCCGCGGCGGAGATGCGATCGATCGGTGTGAACCAGGTGCGGGTGGACGGTGTGCGGGGCGTGGGCAACGCCGCGAAGCCCACGTTGCTGCCCTCGACGTCGGAGCTGTGCGGGCGGTGCGCGGACGGCAAGGCTGCGATCCTGCCGGACGGTACGGTCGCCCCGTGCGTTCTGGGGCGATTCCTGCTCGCCGGTGACGTCAAGTCCCGTTCCTTGGCTTCGGTGTTCACCGGTCCTGAGTGGGCGCGGGTCGCGGCGAGCATTCCGCGGACCTACCGGGCCGGTTGCCTCCCGGACGAGGATTCGTGCATGCCTGCGCCCGCGAAGAGGGTCACGGCCTGCAACCCCGACAGCGACGGTTCGGACTGCTCCCCGGCCGAGAGCGACGCCTGCGAGCCCGCCTACTAGGAGGAGATTCTGATGGGCTGGGAGACCCATGCCCGGCGCCTGGCCGACGCGGTGGTGCGGCCTGAGTCGCGCTGGTACGAACCGCTGGCCACCACACCCCGCCACGTGTTCGTACCTCGCTGGTGGCGCAGCGGGGAAGGGGGTTGGCAGCTGCGCGACGGGGTGGCCGACGCCGAGGCGTGGATGGCGGCCGCGTACTCGGACCGCACCTTGGTCACCCGGGTCAGTGCCCTGCATGCGGACGATGCCGACCCGGGGGCTGTGGTGGGGCCGGGCGGGTTTTCCCACGTCGTCGTCCACGCTGCCGGGGCTGGTGGTGATGATGCACCGGCACGCGATGGTCACCGATGACACCCGCCTGTTGGTGACGACCGGCAGCGGGTACGGCACAGCGCTGATGTGCCGCCGTCTCGGCGCCGGCCAGGTGACGAGTGTGGACGTCGACCCGCACCTGGTGGGGACCGCGCGCGAACGCCTCGACTCCATCGGGCTGCGCCCGCATCTGGCCGTCGCCGACATCACCGGGCCCCTGCTGGGTGAGTACGACCGGATCGTTTCCACCGTGTCCGTACGGCCGATCCCGACCTCGTGGCTGGAGGCGCTGCACCCCGGCGGGCGGCTCGTAACGACCATCGCCGGGACAGGGCTGATCCTCACCGCTGACAAGACGGCGGACGGCGGAGCAATCGGCCGGGTCGAGCCCGACCCGGCCGGCTTCATGCGGACCCGGCACGGCGCGGACTACGACGCCCCCGCGAACGGGGTGTGGGCCGTGGCCGAGCGCGGGGACGGGGAGGAGGTGACGACGTGCCGGTATCCGCTGCTGTATCCCGCCGATGCCTGGGACGTCATGTCGATGCTCGCCCTCGCGGTTCCCGACGTTGAGTACCGGAGCCACGAGGACGGGGATAGCCGCACCGTGTGGCTGCTGCACGCTGACGGCTCCTGGGCCCGTGCCACCTCGACCGGGTACCTCGACTCGCCCACCGTCCACCAGGGCGGGCCCCGGCGTCTGTGGCGGGAACTCCAGCGGGTGAGGAACCGGCTCAACCGGGCGGGCACACTTCCCGTCTACGGCGCCCGGGTCACCATCACGCCGGACGGTGCAGCGACCCTGTCGCGAGGCGGGTGGACTGCCACCCGCTGACTGTCGTGTCCCGAGCACGGTGGCCCTTCATCGATACGGAGGAGGGCCGCCGGGCTGTCGCGGAGGCTGGCGAGACGCGGCGACGGGGAAGGATTCAGCCACTCGGGCCTTTCGTTCGAATCGCCACAAACAGTCCGTGCGCCCACGGGTGCACCGATGCGTGACGGAACGGGAATGGACGGAAGGAACGGGAAAGGGCGGGGGCTGCAGCCCAGGTCAGACGGGAAGTGCCTGGTCAGGGACTTGCGCGGGTCCGGTTCGAGTCCGGTTCCGAGCCGTCGGTGAGCTCATGGAGCGTGGGACCGCAGTCTTTGCGTGGAGGGGCTTTTCGTGCCATCGCTGGCGAGCTCCGTGTCAACCCGTGTGTGGGCGACGGTAGGTCGCGACAGGCCCTTGAGTGGGATGAGTCGCATTTGCTTGTTCTTGTGAACAGCCACGGCGCGGCGCATCTCGGGTGCCTCCGGCGCCAGCGGGGCCGGTCAGCTTGGGCTGGCTCAGAGTCACAGAGAAGGGCCCTGTGTGGGCCCTTCTCTGTATCCGCGACTTTGCGTTTGCATCCCGTTCAGTTGCGTGTCTTCCGGTCTCCTTGTCGGGAGATGAGTGGGAGAAAAGTGGGAGATGATCATGGTGCGCAGATGCGTGGAGGTGCCTGAAAGTGCTAGATGCTGCTAGGTATGGGCGCTTGATTAGCCTGCCGATTCACCCGCGTGCGGGCTCAGGGATCCCGCGCCAACCAGGATGAACAGCACGATGCCCAGAATGATCCGGTAGATCACGAACGGCATGAAGCTCTTGGTCGTGATGAACTTCATGAACCAGGCGATGACCACGTACCCCACACCGAACGCGATGAACGTCGCGAAGATCGTCGGGCCCCACGAGACATGGCCCTCGCCCGCGTCCTTGAGCTCGAACACGCCGGAGGCGAGCACCGCCGGGATGGCGAGCAGGAACGAGTAACGCGCCGCTGCCTCACGGGTGTACCCCATCAGCAGACCACCGCTGATCGTCGCGCCCGACCGGGAGACGCCCGGGATCAGGGCCATCGCCTGGCAGAAGCCGAAGATCAGGCCGTCTTTGACGCCGAGCTCCTTGAGCGACTTGCGCTCCTTGACGGCCCGGTGCTTGCCGCCGGTCTCGTCGCGTGCCGCAAGGCGGTCGGCGATGCCGAGGACGATGCCCATGACGATCAGCGTGGTGGCGATCAGGCGCAGATCGCGGAACGGGCCCTCGATCTGGTCCTTGAACGTCACACCGAGCACGCCGATGGGAATCGAGCCGACGATGACGAGCCAGCCCATCTGCGCATCATGGTCGCCGCGCATCGAACGGTCCGTCAGCGACTTGAACCACGCCGAGACGATGCGGACGATGTCCTTGCGGAAGTAGATGAGGACTGCGGCCTCCGTGCCGATCTGGGTGATCGCGGTGAACGCCGCGCCAGGATCGTGCCAGCCGGCGAACGCCGCGGTGAGCCGCAGATGCGCGCTGGAGGAGATCGGAAGGAACTCGGTCAGTCCTTGAACGAGGCCGAGGACGAACGATTCGAACCAGCTCATGGGGCTTGGGCCATCCCGGAGTGATCATGCATCGGCCGACGGCTTCGAGCCGTCGGCAACGTGCGGATTGCGGTCGTGTGATGACAGGGCCGCACCGGGCCCGGAGATCGTCATTCGGTCGCGGGCAGCGTATCGCCCCCGGATGAACACTTTGACGACTACCCCCGCGCAGCCCGCCGCATCACTCCGCGCCCAGCCGGTGGCGCCGGCGCCAGGCCACCCAGGCCCCGCCCGCACCCGTCAGCACGATGAAACCCATCGCGGCAAGAAAGGCGGGCGAGGTCGGCGAGGAGGCCGAGCTCCCCGCCACCACGTACGCGGCGGTGTTCGGGATCGACCCGAGGCCGGTCGCGACGAGGAACGGGGGATACCCCATGCGTGAGACGGCGGCGCAGTAGTTGGCGGCGGCGAACGGCACCCCGGGGAAGAGCCGCAGCGCAAGCATCGAACGGAAACCGTGCCTGCTCAGCTGCCCGTCCGCCGCCCGCATCCAGCGCCCGCGCAACAGCGTACGCAGCGCCTCCTGCCCGAGGACCCGGCCGAGCATGAACGAGACGCCCGCCCCCAGCACCGTGCCCGCCAGGGCCGCCGCCAGCCCGGCCTGCGTGCCGAACAGCGCACCGGCGGCGAGATTGAGCAGGGGTCTCGGCACGAAGGCCACCGTGCAGACGCCGTACGCGAGGCCGAAGAGCGCGACCGCGGCGGCCCCGCCGCTCAGCTGGGCCGGCCAGCCGGAGGCGAGCAGCCGCTGGGGTTCCAGGAGCAGCATCGTCGTCGCGGCGGCCATGAGCACCGCTACGAGCAGGGAGAGCCGGGACCAGGGCGACAGCAGCACCCGCGTGCAGCGCACGGCGAGGCCACCTGCGGGCCGGGTGGCGGGGACGGGGTCGAGCATTCGGGGAGACTAACCGACACCCATGGGTGATCGCCGTAATGTGACCGTTATGAGCGGTGGAGCCGAACAGGTCGGGGAGAGCGCCGCGCCAGGCCCCGCCCCGCCCCGCAGCGTCCTCGCCGATACGCTGCTGGAGCGGCTGGCCCAGCTGTACCCCACGGCCGCCGACCCTGTGCGTGCCCGCTCCGCCGCCGCGTACATGAAGCACGTCGCACCCTTCCTCGGCATCCCCACCCCCCGTCGCCGGGCGCTGTCCCGCACCGTCCTCGAAGGCACCGCACGCCCCACGGAGAAGGACTGCGCGGCGATCGCGCTGCGCTGCTGGGCACTGCCCGAACGCGAGTACCACTACTTCGCCGCCGACTACCTGCGCCGCCACGTCGCACGCTGCTCGTCCGGATTCGTGCCGGTGCTGCGCCACCTGGTCACCACGGTGTCCTGGTGGGACACCGTCGACATCCTGGCCGCCCATGTCGCGGGACCGCTGGTGGCCGCCGACCCGGAGCTCCGGCGGACCATGGACGAGTGGATCGAGGACGACGACCTCTGGATCGTTCGTACCGCGCTGCTGCACCAGCTCCGCTTCAAGGACGCCACCGACACCCGGCGGCTCTTCGCCTACTCCCTGCGCCGGGCGGAGCACCCCGACTTCTTCATCCGCAAGGCGATCGGCTGGTGCCTGCGCGAGTACTCCAAAACGGACCCGCAGGCCGTGCGGGACTTCGTCGACGGCGCCCGGGACCGGCTGGCGCCGCTGTCCGTACGAGAGGCCACCAAGCACCTCTGAGGAGCGCCGGACCCAACCCCCTTACCGCCTGCAGAAATTCGCTCGACGGGCCGACAGCCGTCGGACATGATCGAGACATGTTCCGGTACGCCTTCCTCGCAGCGCAGTCCGCAGTCGCGGACACGCCGAAGGCTGCCGTGAACCCCCTCGCAGCAGTTGTCGCAGCAGCGTTCACCGCTGCCGCAGCGCCCATCGGCGGCGCCCGAAGCTGACCCTCCTCCGACTGTCCGGCGGACCCCGCAAGGGGAGGGTCGGCCGGGCCCCGGGGTCCCCTCTCCAGCTTCGCATCCCAAGGAATTCACCATGCCCAAGACGGCATACGTGCGCACCAAGCCGCACCTCAACATCGGCACCATGGGCCACGTCGACCACGGCAAGACCACCCTGACCGCCGCCATCACCAAGGTCCTCAGCGACCGCGGTACCGGCACGTTCGTCCCCTTCGACCGCATCGACCGGGCGCCCGAGGAGGCGCAGCGCGGCATCACCATCAACATCGCGCACGTCGAGTACGAGACCGGCACCCGGCACTACGCGCATGTCGACATGCCCGGACACGCCGACTACATCAAGAACATGGTCACCGGCGCCGCCCAGCTCGACGGGGCGATCCTCGTCGTCTCCGCGCTGGACGGGATCATGCCGCAGACCGCGGAGCACGTGCTGCTCGCCCGTCAGGTGGGTGTCGACCACATCGTCGTCGCTCTCAACAAGGCGGACGCGGGTGACCCCGAGCTGACCGACCTGGTCGAGCTGGAGGTGCGCGAGCTGCTGTCCGCGCACGGCTACGGCGGCGACACCGTGCCTGTCGTGCGGGTGTCGGGTCTGCGGGCACTGGAGGGCGACCCACGCTGGACCGCGGCGGTCGAGGCGTTGCTCGACGCGGTCGACACGTATGTGCCGATTCCGGTCCGCTACACCGACGCGCCGTTCCTGCTGTCGGTGGAGAACGTCCTGACCATCACCGGCCGGGGCACGGTCGTCACCGGCGCCGTGGAGCGCGGCACCGTGCGTGTCGGCGACCGGGTGTCGGTGCTCGGTGCGGACATCGAGACGGTCGTCACCGGCCTGGAGACCTTCGGTAAGCCGATGGAGTCCGCCGAGGCCGGCGACAACGTCGCGCTGCTCCTGCGCGGGGTCGAGCGCGACCGGGTGCGCCGCGGGCACGTCGTCGCGGCGCCCGGCAGCGTCACCCCGAGCCGGCGCTTCACCGCGCAGGTGTACGTCCTGTCGGGGCGCGAGGGCGGCCGCACCACTCCGGTCGCCACCGGCTACCGGCCGCAGTTCTACATCCGCACCGCCGACGTCGTCGGCGACGTGGACCTCGGCGCGGCGGCGGTCGCGCGGCCGGGCGAGACGGTCACCATGACCGTCGAACTGGGCCGGGACGTACCGCTGGAGTCCGGCCTCGGTTTCGCCATCCGTGAGGGCGGCCGCACCGTCGGCGCGGGCACCGTGACCGGACTGCTCTGAGCCGTACGGCCGTTCCGGGTCCGTCTCCCGCACCCCAGGGGAGGCGGACCCGGTGCCGTGCGCAAGACTGACGGCATGGCAGACACAGCATTGGTGCTCGGCTCCGGCGGCGTCACCGGGAGCGCCTGGGAGACCGGAATCCTGCACGGGCTCGCGAAGGCGGGACTGGACCTGTCCACCGTCGACATGATCATCGGCAGTTCGGCCGGTGCGATCGTGGGCGCACAGCTCGCCTCCGGAATGATCGGACTGCCGCAGCTGTACGAACTCCAGCTCGCCGAAGCCGCCGGCGAGCGGGGCGGCAGACTCGGCCCGGCCACTGTCCTGCGCTACGCACGGGCCGTGCTGACCTCGCGCACACCGCAGGCGTACGCGCAGAAGCTGGCCCGCATCGCCCGTGAGGCGCGTGTGGACCTGTCGCCGGAGGAGCGGCGGGCGGTCATCGCGAGCAGGCTGCCCTCGCCGGCGTGGCCGGAGCGTCCGCTCCGCGTCACCGCGGTCGACGCGGTCACCGGTGAGCTGCACACGTTCGACAAGGACGGCGACGTGTCCCTGGCGGACGCCGTCACCGCGAGCTGCGCCGTCCCCGCCGTCTGGCCCGTCGCCTCCTTCGGGGGGCGGTCGTGGATCGACGGGGGAGTGCACTCCCCGGCCAACGCCCATCTGGCCGCCGGATACGAGCGCGTCGTCGTCATCGCGCCGACGGCCGCCGGTAACAAGGCCATCGCCTCGCCCCGCTCCCAGGCGGAGGAACTCGCCGCGCAGGGGGCCCGGACCGTTGTCATCACCCCGGACGCCGCGGCGAAGAAGGCCTTCGGCCGAAACCCTCTCGACCCCAGCAGCCGGGCCGCCGCAGCCCGTGCCGGACTCGCCCAGTCGGCAGCGCACACCGAAGCCGTCGCCGCGGTCAGGAACAGCTGATCCCACGCCGCACAATGGGGGCGTGAACGAGTCGATACCCGTCATCCGCGACGTGGACCACGGCACCGCCAGACTGCTCCCCGATGTGGACCGGGAGCGGGCCTGGCTGCTCACGGTCGACGGCGCACCCCAGTCGTATGTCGACCTGGACGCGCCGGAACACCTGGAATTCGAGTACGCGCGACGGCTGGCCCACGTCGTGGACTGCGCGGCCGGAGCGGGCGCGCCGCTGGACGTCCTGCACCTCGGCGGCGGCGCCCTCACCCTGCCCCGCTACGTCGCCGCGACCCGGCCCGGCTCCCGTCAGGACGTCGCCGAGGCGGACCGCGCGCTGCTCGGCCTCGTCACGGAACACCTGCCGCTGCCCGAGCGCAGCGGAATCACCGTGCACGCAGCGGACGCCCGCAAGCAGCTGGAGGAGACGGCCCCCGGCTCGGTGGATCTGGTGATCGCGGACGTCTTCGGCGGCTCACGGGTGCCGGCCCACCTGACGTCCGTGCCCTACGCCCAGGCCGCGGCACGGGCCCTGCGCGCGGACGGGATCTACGCGGCCAACCTGGCCGACGGGGCGCCCTTCGGCTTCGTGCGCTCGCAACTGGCGACCTTCGCGACCGTTTTCGGGGAGCTGGCCGTGATCGCCGAGCCCGCCGTGCTGCGCGGGAGGCGCTTCGGCAACATGGTCCTCGTCGCGTCACGGGAGCCCTTCGACACGGCCGCGCTCACCCGACGCTGCGCCGCCGACGCGTTTCCGGCCCGGGTCGAGTACGGCGACGCGGTGGCCGCGTTCCTCAAGGGCGCCCGGCCCGTGGGCGACGACGAGGCGGTCGCCTCACCCGAGCCGCCCGACGGGGCTTTCAGCATCGGCTGACGCCGCCGGGACCTTGGCGAGCACCTCGGTGGACGTGGTCCGGCGGGTCAGGTTGCGTACGTCCGGTACGAACAGCACCGCGCCGGTGACCAGGACGACCAGGCCCGCACAGCCCCACAGCGCCTGGCTGCGGCCGATCAGCGACTCCACCGGGCCGGCGAGGGCGGTGGCGAGCGGCACCATGGCGACCGAGCCGAACCAGTCGTACGCCGCGACGCGGGACAGCTTCTCCTCCGGGATCTCCTGGTGCATGGCCGTCATCCAGGAGACGCCGAACACCTCGATGGCCGCCCCGCTGACGAACATCACCAGACAGAGCCCCTCCACCGGCAGCGGGACGGCGAGCCCGGCCGAGGGCAGGGCGAGCGGGAAGACGCAGAGCGTTCCGGCGAGCAGCAGCCGCCGCGGCTTCCACCGAACCATGAGCAGCCCCCCGGCCACGGTGCCGACGCCGAAAGCGGCGAGCGCGAAGCCCCAGGGACGGGCGCCCCCGAGCTCGTCCCTGGCGACCAGTGGCCCGTAGACCGCCTCCGCGGCCCCGACCGCGGCGACGACCACGGAGAACTGCGCGACGACGGCCCAGAGCCAGGGGCGCCCGATGAACTCCTGCCAGCCGTCACGCAGATCGGCGATGAGGCCACCACCCGGTGCCCGGGCAGGGATGTGGCTGACGTCGAGGAAGGCGCGCAGGGCACCCGCCAGGGCGAAGGCGGCGGCATCGACGGCCAGCACCCAGCCCGGATCCATCGCGGCGATCATGGCCCCGCCGAGCGCCGCGCCGCCGATGGCCGCGCCCTGCATGGCCATCCTGAACAGGGCGAAGGCGCGGCTAGCCTGTTCACCGCTGACGCTGGACATCAGCATGCCCTCGGCCGCGGGGCTGAAGAAGGCCTGTCCGGTCCCGCACAGCGCGGTCAGCAGCATCATCTGCCAGAGCTGCGGGTCACCGGCCAGGACCACCCAGGCGAAGGCACCCTGTGAGACGAAGTTGAGGGCGTTGGCCGCGACCATGACGCGGTGACGCGGCAGGCGGTCCGCTATCGCCCCGCCGATCAGCAGGAAGAGCACCAGAGGGGCGGTCCTGGCGGCGGCCACCAGACCGACGTCACCGCCGTCGCCGCCCGCCTGCAGGACCGCGAAAGCCGCCGCGATCAGCGCGCCATGGGTGCCCAGGCCCGTGATGATCGCGGCGGCGGTCAGCAGCCGGTAGTTGCGGCCCGCCGGGGTGGGGCGGTCCGAGCGGGGTGCGGGGTCGGCTGCGTCAGTCACTCAGGGACTATCGCGGCAGTGACCCCGTTGTGCCAAATGCATTCCGGCCGGGTCAGGACTCGGTGATCTTCACCAGCCGCACCGTGCTCAGGATCTTCTGGATCGTCGCGTCCGGCAGCTCGCCTTCGACGCCTGTCGCGCCGTACAGCACCCAGGAGGAGAACGCACCGCTGCTGTTCTTGAAGGTGAAGGCGATGGTCTTGCCGTCGCTGTCGCACTTCGTCTTCTTGGTGACGTTCGGGGCGGTGGCGGTGACCAGGCTGCCCGTCAGTCCCGACTTGGTGGTGTACTGCTTGGCCTTGCTGATCTTGATGGTCTTCTTCGGCATGTGCTGCGCGTACGCGCCCCACGCCCAGGTGCCCGCCTCGTTACGGGCGTTCAGAGCGGCGTCCGTGGCGCCCTCCGCGCCGCGGGTGCCGGTGCCGGCCAGGCTGTAGTTCTCCTTGGTGCCGTCCTTGTCCTCGTCGTCGACACACCACTTCTTCTTGTAGTCCGCCGGCGCGGAGAAGCCGATGAGCGGCGGCTTGTCCTCCTTCGATTCGTCCTCGAAGTACGAGAAAATGCCGGGGGCCGCGACCTCCCAGTCGCCGGGCACGTCGAACTGGGTGCCCCACTTGGGGTTGGTCACGACCTTCCAGCCCGCGATGAGCGGCTTGGCGTCCCCGTCGGCGCCGCGCGGGTTCGCCTCGGGTGAGGACGCGGCGTCGGAGGGCTTGGCGGGCGCGGACGACTTCTTGTCGTCGGCGACGTTCTTGCCGTCCTTGTCGTCGTCCTTGTTCAGCACGACGACACCGGTGACCGCCGCGGCCACCACGACCGCGGTCGCCGCGACGATGGCGACGACGGTCGTCTTCTTCTTGTCGTTGCCGGGCTGGGGCCCGCCGGGCGGGCCGGGCACCGCGTACTGCGGAACGGTCGGCTGCTGATACGGGTTGGGCTGCGGGTTTCCCGGCTGACCCTGCTGCGGATAGCCGTACCCGGGCTGCTGCCCGGGCTGACCCTGCTGCGGGTAGCCGTACCCGGGCTGCTGCTCGGGACCAGGCTGCTGGTACCCCGGCTGCTGATAGGGGTTCGGCTGCTGGTACCCCGGCTGCTGGTACGGGTTCTGGTTCTGGTCCTGCGGGTTTTGCTCGCCCCCGGGCGGCTGCTGTCCTGGCCACATGGCGAGTAACGATAGAGGTGCGCCGCCCCGGCGGCTACGGCCGCCCCCGTGAGCGGACGGTGAAGGATGCGACGGGGCCGCAGGCGCATGTCTGCGAGACCATGGCCAAACACCACTACTCGTGAGTAACATCTGGCCCATGAGCGCTGAACAGATGACCGCGGGCGAGATGGTCGCCGCGTCGGTTCCTATGGTCCGGACCCTCAACCTCGAATTCCTGGAGTCCACCGCCGAACGCGCGGTGGTCCGCATGCCGGACCAGGCCGACTTCCACAACCACGTCGGCGGACCGCACGCCGGCGCCATGTTCACGCTGGCGGAGTCGGCGAGCGGGGCCATCGTCATGGCCGCGTTCGCCGACCAGCTGACGCGGGCCGTCCCGCTCGCGGTGAACGCCGAGATCGCCTACAAGAAGCTGGCCATGGGCGAGGTCACCGCGACCGCCACGCTCGGCCGTCCGGTGGCCGACGTCGTCGCCGAGCTCGACGAGGGCAAGCGCCCCGAGTTCCCGGTGGCCATCCGGATCCAGCGCGCCGACGGTGGCGTGACCGGTGAGATGACCGTGCTCTGGACGCTGCGCCCGAACTCCTGACTTCGGCTGTCCCCTCCCGGGGCCGCCACGCACCCGGGAGGGAGCGGGCGGCCCTTCGTGCTGTCCGGGGCGACAGGGCGACCGGTAGGCTTCCCGCCGTGCGCCGAGGAGTTGTCCGGCGGGCGATGAGGACATCACTACGGAGGAACCGGCGTTGCACATCCAGGAATGGCTGGAGACCGTCCCCGCGATCAGCGTGTACGTCCTGGTGGGCGTCGTCATCGGGCTGGAGAGCCTGGGCATTCCGCTGCCCGGTGAGATCGTCCTGATCAGCGCGGCGCTACTGGCCGCCGGACACGACGGGATCAACCCCTGGATCCTGGGCGCCTGCGCCACGGCCGGGGCGGTGATCGGCGACTCGATCGGCTACGCCATCGGCCGCAAGGGCGGACGCCCGCTGCTCGCCTGGCTCGGAGGGAAGTTCCCCCGGCACTTCGGTGAGAGCCAGATCGCCCTGGCGGAGCGGTCGTTCCAGAAGTGGGGCATGTGGGCGGTCTTCTTCGGCCGCTTCGTCGCACTGCTGCGCATCTTCGCCGGACCGCTCGCGGGTGTCCTGCACATGCCGTACTGGAAGTTCCTGACCGCCAACGTGCTCGGCGGAATCGCCTGGGCGGGCGGCACCACGGCAGTCATCTACTCCGTGGGTGTCGTCGCCGAGGCGTGGCTCAAGCGGTTCTCGTACCTGGGACTGGCACTCGCGGTCCTGATCGGGCTCGCCTCGATGCTGATCCTCAAGAACCGGGCGAAGAAGGCGGCCGCGCAGTCCACGGCCGAGTCCGCACCGGAGCCGGGGTCCGTACCGGTCGCCGACTGACGAGAGCCGGGACCGGCCCGGGCCCGCGCGCTCAGTCCTCGTACGCCTGTCGGTGGGCCTTGGCCAGCTCCACGTACCCGACCGCGTTGAACTTGATGCCTTCGAGCTCCTCCTCGGTCAGCTGCCGCTTGACCTTGGCGGGCACGCCCGCGACGAGCGAGCCCGGCGGAACGCGCATCCCCTGCGGGACGAGGGCCTGGGCGGCGATCAGCGAACCGGCACCGATGTGGGCGCCGTTGAGCACAGTGGCACCCATGCCGACGAGGACGTCGTCCTCGATGGTGCAGCCGTGCAGTACGGCGTTGTGTCCGACCGAGACGCGCTCGCCGACCGTGACGGGGAAACCGGGGTCGACGTGGACGCTGCAGTTGTCCTGGATGTTCGATGCGGCGCCGATGACGATCGGGCCGCAGTCCGCCCGCAGCACCGCGTGGTACCAGAGGCTGGAACCCGCGGCCATCGTGATCTCGCCGATCGCGACCGACGTCGGTGCGGTGAAGGCATCCGCGTGGATGACCGGCTCCTTGCCGCCCATGGCCTTGATCAACGCCTGCTCTGCCATCGCGCGTCCTTCCGTGCTCCGGTGATGTGGGCCGCGGTCCTCCGGTCGCCGCCGGACGGTCCCGCCCGGGAAACGGTATGCGACGCGTGCGCGGCCCCGTGGTCCGGTGGGGTGAAGATCACAGGGCGGCGCGGCGGCCGCCCGCGGGCCCGCCGACTACCGTGTGCGAGTGCCGAAGAACAGAAACACGTTCTCCTCCCTGACCGCCTGGCGGCGGCGCGCCCTGTCCGGGGCCGTCCACGGCTGCTGGCGCTGGGTACAGAAGACGGGTGCGATCACGGCGGCACACCCCGGCGGGCTGCGGTTCGGCCGCATCGGCGAGGGCACCCGGCTGGCCTTCCCGCAGGGCACGGTGTTCGGGGAGCCGTGGATCGAGCTGGGCGCCCACTGCGTCATCGGTGAGCAGGTCACTCTGACGGCGGGGCTCATGCCTGATCTGGATCTGGGACCCGATCCGATCCTGACGCTCGGGGACGGCGTGGTGCTGGGCCGCGGGAGCCATGTCGTCGCCGACACCACGGTGACCATCGGCTCGGACACGTACTGCGGCCCGTACGTCTACATCACCTCGACCAACCACAGCTACGACGACCCGCAGGAACCGGTCGGCAAGCAGTGGCCGCGGATGGAGCCGGTGGCCATCGGCCCCGGCTGCTGGATCGGCACCGGAGCGGTGATCCTCCCGGGCGCCAGACTCGGCCGCAACGTGGTGGTGGCGGCGGGCGCGGTGGTACGCGGCGAGGTGCCCGACCACGCGGTGGTGGCCGGGGCACCGGCCCGCGTCGTACGGAGCTGGGACGCCGAGAAGGGGTGGCAGCCGCCCCTGCGGACGCCTGCCCCGGTACCGATCCCCGAAGGCGTGACCCCGGAGCAGCTCCTTGCGGTGGCGGAGCTCGACGAGAGCTGAGGCCCTCACGATCGCGTCTGCCCTGGCGAGAACCGGCTACGGTCACGGGTGCCCGTGCTGAGCGGCGATCGGGCTGCTGTCGTCGGCCGCGAGCGCCGGGGCGGACGGCGCTGGCATGAGCGGGCCTCGCAGTACAGTGCGATGAACGGTTGGGTGCACCGCACCGTAGTGCAGTATTTCCGACCCGGTCATCCATGACTTTGGACGGAATGTGACTGATCTCGACCAGCTGACCCAGTCCCTCGCGCGGAACCTCAAGCGCTGGCGGGGTGAGCGTGGCTTCACCCTGGACGCACTCGCCGCGCGTGCCGGGGTCAGCCGCGGAATGATCATCCAGATCGAACAGGCCCGCACCAACCCCAGCGTCGGCACCACGGTGAAACTCGCCGACGCGCTCGGGATCAGCATCACCACGCTGCTCGACCACGAACAGAGCGCACCGGTCCGGCTGGTCCCCGAGAGTCAGGCCGTCCTCATGTGGTCCACGGAGGCGGGAAGTTCCACCACCCTGCTGGTCGGAACCGAGGCCCGGGGCCCGCTGGAGCTCTGGTCCTGGCAGCTGATGCCCGGCGAAGGCAGCGCGTCCGACCCGCACCCCGAAGGAACCGTGGAACTTCTCCACGTCACCGCCGGCACCCTCACCCTGGTCGTCGACGACACCACGTACGCCGTACCCGCCGGCACCTCCGCCACCTTCGAGGCGCACCACGCGCACGCCTACCGCAACGAGGGCTCCGATCCGGTCGGAATCACCATGGCCGTATCGATCCCGCCCGTCAGGTGAGACACACAACCGGGAAGGGGCGAGGGGTTGTTAGCGTTGCGCGCATGCGCGCACCCATCGGCTCCTTCGAGGACGCCCAACCCGCTGCCGACCGTCTGGAAGTCCTGACCGCCCCGGTGGCACGAGCGGTACGCGAAGGCTGGGGCGGCGTTCCCGCCGAGCAGATCATCCACGTCGACACGGACCCGGAGATCGCCGACACGGCGGCCTTCGTCGAGCACCACGGAGCCGACCTGCTGAACCGGTCGGCCAACTGCGTCGTGGTGGCGGGCAAGCGTGGCGGCGAGGTCACCCTGGCCGCTTGTCTCGTCCTCTCCCGCTGCCGAATCGACGTGAACGGCGCCCTCCGCAAGCAACTCGGTGCCCGCAAGGTCAGGTTCGCCCCGATGGACACGGCGGTCGGCGAGACGGGGATGGAGTACGGCGGCATCACGCCCGTCGGACTCCCCGACAGCTGGCCCCTGTTGATCGACTCCGCTGTGGTGGACGAGGAGTGGGTCCTCATCGGCAGCGGCACCCGCCGGGGCAAGCTGATCATGCCGGGCAAGGCGCTGGCGGCGCTGCCGGGCGCTGTTGTGGTCGAAGGCCTGGGAATCGTCGGCTGAGGCTGCCGGCCACCGGGTCGGCACGGTGGAGCGTCGGGGTGACGGGGCGTTCGGTCCCCAGCAACTTGCAGAGCGACTGCTGCAGGAGCCAGTAGCAATCTTGAGAACAGTCCGTTCCTGCGGGCCACCCGCTGCGCAGTTTCCACGGCCCCCTCCACGCCTCGGCGCCCGTGAAGAATCCAGAGCCTTATGCCGACGGGTAATAGGGGGCCTGGTCCCGGGCGTTCGGCGGATGCTCCGGCACACCACCGCGGTGCGCCGTCAGCCATTGCGTGGCAAACGCGACCGCAGCCGGGAACCGGAACAGGCGGCCCGTCGCGGAGCCCACCGGGGCGGTCCGGGCAGCCGTGCCGTGGTCGGACCGCTCGAAGTCCGCGCCCAGCGCCGCGAAGTCGCTGTCGTCCAGCGCCACGTCCTCGTACTCCCACCACCGGCGCCCTTCGCGGTCCCGCACCACGCATCGGTAGGTGCGGCGAGGCGGGAACGGGACGCGGTACTCGGCCAGGTGGAACGCCGTGCAGGAGGCGAAACCGGTGCCGAGCAGCAGAATCTGGGCCCTCAGTTCATGGAGGCGGGCCAGCGGTGAGTCCTCGCCCAGGTGGCAGTCGAGGTGATGGTCCGCCACCACGTGGCCGGCCAGCGGGCCGAGCGCGGCGAAGGAGGTCTGCGGGTGGGCGCTGCGGGCGGAGCCGGGGGCGAGGCGCACCGCTTCGGAGAGCCGGCCCATCGACGGGGCCGCCGTGGTGGACGGATCGAACGCGGGCATCGCCGCCCGTACGGCTTCCCGATCCTGCTCGCCGAGGCCGCGGACCCGGGCGCGGTACTGCGGGGAGGTGTCGGAGTTCTCCGGGGTGAAGGCCGGGACCACCAGCGTGCCCTCGGGGCCCAGTGCGTCCCGCAGGGCGGCCGCGACCGTATCCACGCCGCCGTCCGCCGCCCCAAGGGCGCGCAGTGACGCGTGCACCATCAGCACGCCGCCTCGCTCGACGCCGAGCGAGGACAGCTGCCCGGCCAGACGGGCCCTGCTGTGCGGAACGGTCGGCACCCTCGGGGTGTGGGCAGCACTCACAGCAGGTCAGTGTCCCAGTCCGGAGCGGGGTGTGACACCCCGCACATGTGACCGGGCGCCCACGGCGGCCTTCGGCGGTCCGGTGCGGGGTGTCCGGGACGCCTGCGGCGGCCCTACCGGTCCAGCGCGGGTATCTCGATGGCGGGGCAGCGGTCCATGACCATGTCGAGCCCGGCAGTCCTCGTGCGCCCGTACGCCTGCTCGTCGATCACGCCGAGCTGGAACCAGACCGCCGAGGCGCCGATCGCCACCGCCTCCTCCGCCACCGCACCGGCCAGCTCACTGTTGACGAAGACGTCCACCACATCGACCGGGAAAGGGATGTCCGCCAGCGAGGCGTAGCCCTCCTCGCCGTGCACCGGCTCCGCCTTGGGATGGACGGGTACCACCCGCTTGCCGAAGCGCTGGAGCACCTCGGCCACCCCGTAGGCCGCGCGCGAGCGGTTGTTGGACAGCCCCACCACCGCCCAGGTGTCGCCGGTGTCCTTGAGAATCCTGCGGATCGTCTCCGTGTCTGCGTACATGATCCGCACAACGGACGGCCGCTCCGGACCATTCCCGCAGCTGCGCATAGGGTGGCCGGATGCAGGAGCAGTACCGGACAGTCGCCCGCGCGGGTGTGCACGAGACCGAGATCAACCGATCGCGCTTCATCTGCGCGCTCGCCCCCGCCGCCACCGAGCAGGACGCGCAGGACTTCGTCGCACGCGTCCGCCGGGAACACCCGACCGCCACGCACAACTGCTTCGCGTACGTGATCGGCGCCGACGCCTCCGTGCAGAAAGCCAGTGACGACGGCGAGCCGGGGGGTACCGCCGGCGTCCCCATGCTGCAGATGCTGACGCGTCGCGAGATGCGGTACGTCGTCGCCGTCGTCACCCGCTACTACGGCGGGGTGAAACTCGGCGCCGGCGGACTGATCCGGGCGTACGGCGGAGCGGTCGGCGAGGCCCTGGACACCATCGGCACGCTCACCCGCCGGCGGTTCCGGGTCGTGACGGTCACCGTCGGCCATCAGCGCGCCGGGAGGCTGGAGAACGAGCTGCGGGCCACCGGGCGCACCGTTCGCGAGGTCCGGTACGCGGAGGCGGTGACCATCGAGATCGGGTTGCCCGACGCCGAGGTGGAGGAGTTCCGGCGCTGGCTGGCCGATGCCACGGCGGGCGAGGCGGAACTGGCGCTGGGCGAAGAGGCGTACGGGGACGCCTGAGCGGTCGCTCGTTCCCGCCGGCCAGGTGCCGCCCCCGGCCGCGGGGCGCAGCTGCCCGGAGCCGACTTCCCCGCAGCCGCCCCGGCGGCGTCCCCGGTGGTGGGAGACTGTGGTGCGTGAGGGAACAGGGGCAGGGGCGCGCAGTGTGGTGGGCGCCGTCTCCGGGCCCCTGAGCCGGCACCGTGCGCGGCCGGGCCGGACCCGGGGACGAGGAAACGAAACATGCAGGTCGGAGCCGGCTCTTGAGGATTTTGCACACATCGGACTGGCACCTGGGCCGGTCGTTCCACCGCGTCTCGTTGCACGAGGCGCAGGCCGCCTACCTGGACCACCTGGTGGCCACCGTGCGCGAGCAGGAGGTGGACGTCGTGCTCGTCGCGGGTGATGTGTACGACAGGGCCGTGCCGCCACTCTCCGCCGTGGAGCTCTTCGACGACGCGCTGCACCGGCTCGCCGCTGCCGGGGTACCCACCGTGATGATCTCGGGGAACCACGACTCCGCCCGGCGGCTCGGCGTCGGCGCCGGACTCATGGGACGGGCCGGCATCCATCTGCGCACCGAGCCCGCCCAATGCGCCACCCCCGTCGTCATCCCGGACGCGCACGGCGACGTGGCGTTCTACGGCCTCCCCTATCTCGAACCCGCTCTCGTCAAGGACGTGTTCAGGGCCGAGCGGGCGGGGCACGAGGCCGTGCTGACAGCCGCCATGGACCGGGTCCGCGCCGATCTCGCCGGGCGGCCGGACGCCACCCGGTCCGTGGTCCTCGCCCACGCCTTCGTCGCGGGCGGCGAGCCGAGCGACAGCGAACGCGACATCACCGTCGGCGGAGTGGCGGCCGTCCCCGCCGGGGTCTTCGACGGGGTCGACTACGTGGCCCTCGGGCATCTGCACGGCTGCCAGACGGTCGCCGAGCGCGTCCGGTACTCCGGTTCCCCGCTCGCGTACTCGTTCTCGGAGGCCGCCCACCGCAAGACGATGTGGCTGATCGACCTCGACGCCACGGGCGCGATCGCCGCGGAGCGGATCGACTGCCCGGTGCCCCGCACCCTCGCCCGGCTCCGGGGCCGGCTCGATGACCTCCTGGACGACCCCGCCCTCGACCGGCACGAACACTCCTGGGTCGAGGCCACCGTCACCGACCCGGTCCGCCCGGCCGAGCCGATGGCCCGTCTCGTCGAGCGCTTCCCGCACACGCTCAGCCTCGTCCTCGAACCGGACCGCGCACCCGACGACCCGCACACCTCCTACGCCCAGCGGCTGCGGGGACGCGACGACCAGAGCATCGCGGAGGACTTCGTGGCCCATGTCCGCGGCGGATACGGCATCGACGAGCACGAGCGGACGGTGCTGCGCAGCGCCTTCGACCACGTACGGGTCGACGACGGCGTGCGCGAGGTGAACCGATGAGGCTCCACCGGCTCGACATCACGGCCTTCGGCCCGTTCGGTACCACCCAGGAGATCGACTTCGACGCGCTCTCCGCGGCCGGGCTCTTTCTGCTGCACGGACCGACCGGCGCCGGCAAGACCTCGGTCCTCGACGCCGTCTGCTACGCCCTGTACGGGGCCGTGCCCGGCGCCCGGCAGAGCCCCGGCACCTCGCTCCGCAGCGACCACGCCCCGGCGGACCTGCCCACCGAGGTCCGGCTCGAACTCACCGTCGGCGGGCGTCGCCTGGAGATCACCCGGCGCCCCGCCCAGCCCCGCCCCAAGAAGCGGGGCGGCGGCCACACCACGGAGAAGGCGCAGAGCCTCCTGCGTGCGTACGACGCCGAGCACGGCTGGCAGCCGCTGAGCCGCTCGCACCAGGAGATCGGTGAGGAGATCACGCAGCTCGTCGGGATGAGCCGGGAACAGTTCTGCCAGGTGGTGCTCCTGCCGCAGGGCGACTTCGCCCGCTTCCTGCGGGCCGACGCGGAGGCCCGGGGCAAGCTGCTCGGCAGGCTCTTCGACACCCGCCGCTTCGCGGCCGTCGAGGAGCGCCTCGCCGATCTCCGCCGGGCCGCCGAGAACCAGGTCAGGGCCGGGGACGAACAGACCCTCGCGCTCGCCCAGCGGATCGCCCAGGCCGCAGGACCGGCCGGGCGCGAATGCCCGATGCCGGAGGTCCAGCCGGGCGAACCGGGACTCGCGGACGCCGTACTGGCCTGGGCCGCGACGGCCCGCAGCAGCGCCCGGGAGCGGCTCGATATCGCCGCCGAGGTGCTGTCCGCGGCCGACAGCCGCCATGCGGCCGCCAGGTCGGCTCTGGACGCAGAACGGGAGCTTGCCGCGCTTCAGCAGCGGTACGCCGAGACCAGGCGTCGCGCCGCAGCGTCGGAGGCGGGCCGGTCCGGGCACGACGACGCCACGGAACAGCTGAGCCGGGCCCGCAAGGCGGACCGCGTCGCCCCGGCACTGGAACTGCGCGACGAAGCCGAGCGGACGTACCGAGGCGCGAGCACGGCCCGCGACCGCTCGCGGTCCCGGCTGCCGGGCAGCCTGGCCGACGCCGGCGCCGAGCAGCTCGCTGCCCTGGAACGCAGACTGCGCGAGGAGCTCGGCGGACTGGACGCAGCCCGCCGCGCCGAGCGGCGCAGCGCGGAGATCGACAGCGAACGCACCGCGCTGGAGCGGCAGGCGCGGGCCGATGACGAACTGATCCGTGACGCCGAGGGCTGGCTCGCCGACTGGGAGACCACCCGCAGCGGGCTGCACGCCCGTATCGAAGCGGCGCAGGAGGCCGCGACCCGCGCCGAACTGCTGGCCGGCCGGCTGGATCCGGCCCGGCGACGCCTGGACGCGGCCCGCCGCCGGGACGCGCTGGCGGCCGAGTCGTCCACTGCCGAGGACCGGCTCGCCGGGACCCGTGAGCGCGCCCTGGGCACCCGTGAGCACTGGCTCGACCTGCGCGAGCGGCGGCTCCGCGACATCGCGGCCGAACTCGCGCGGGAACTCGTCGAGGGCGAGGCCTGCACCGTCTGCGGCTCCGCCGACCATCCGAAGCCGGCCCGCGCCGGTGACGGGCATGTCGACCAGGCGACGGAGGACGCCGCGGAGGCCGCCCACCGGCGTGCCGAGCAGGCACGCACCGAGGCGGAGCACGCGCTCGGAGCCGTACGGGAACGCTATGCGGCAGCGCGTGCGGAGGCCGTGGAGGGCGTGGAAGCGGCCGGTGCCGACAGTGCGGCGGGCGCGGGCGCGGCGGCGGACCCGACGGCCGACGCACTTGCCGCGCTCGTGGACACACTGACCCGTGAGCACGCGCAGGCGTACCGGACCGCCGCCGGGATGCACGCCGCGCGCGAGGCGCTCGCGGCCGCCGAACGAGAGCAGGCGCAGCGGGCCGAGGACCGGCAGCAGGCCGAACGCCGGGCTGCGGCCCGCACCTCCCGGCGCGAGGGCCTCGACGGTGAACAGGCCGCGCTGGAAGAGGTGCTGGCGCAGGCACGGGGCGAGTCGGGCAGCGTCACCGAACACGCGGCCCTCCTGCAGAACCGGGTCACTCTGCTCATCGAGGCGGCCACGACGGTGCGCGAGGAAGAGAGCGCGGCAGCGCGGCTCAAGGAGGCCGACGGCCGGCTCGCGGACGCCGCGTTCCGGGCCGGCTTCGAGACGCCGCAGGCCGCGGCGGACACCCTGCTCGCCGAGTCCGGACAGCGTGCGCTTCAGCACCGCATCGACGCCTGGCAGGCCGAGGCGGCCGCGGTGGCCGACCGGCTGGCCGAGACCGAGGCCCGTGCGGCCGCCGACCGCGCCCCGGCCGCTCCGGAGGCCGCGCGCACGGTGTACGACGCGGCCGAACGCCTGCTGCGGGACGCGTCGGCAGCCCTCGCGTCGGCACGGGAACGCTGCGCCGAGCTCGGCCGGCTCTCCCGCCGCGCGGCCGACGAGGTGCGTGGCCTGGGGCCGGTGCGCGAGGAGTACGAACGGGTCGCACGGCTCGCCGGGCTCACCGCAGGCACGTCCGCGGACAACGAACGCAAGATGCGGCTGGAGTCGTACGTGCTCGCCGCCCGTCTCGAACAGGTGGCGGCGGCCGCCACCGCCCGGCTCCGGCGAATGTCGTCGGGCCGCTATCAGCTGGTCCACTCCGATGCCCGTACGGGAGGCCGCAGGGCCGGTCTCGGCCTGCACGTCATCGACGCCTGGACGGGGCGCGAACGCGACACGGCCACGCTTTCCGGCGGCGAGACGTTCTTCGCCTCGCTCGCCCTGGCGCTCGGTCTCGCCGACGTGGTGACCGACGAGGCGGGCGGCGTACGGCTGGACACCCTGTTCATCGACGAGGGTTTCGGCAGCCTGGACGAGCAGACCCTCGACGAGGTGCTCGACGTGCTGGACTCCCTGCGCGAACGGGACCGCAGCGTGGGGATCGTCAGCCATGTCGGCGATCTCCGCCGCCGTATCCCCGCCCAGCTCGAAGTGGTGAAGGAACGGCACGGATCAGCCGTGCGGCACCGGGCCGGGGACGGAGTCAGCGGCTGACCGCCCGCCTCGGAAGCGGCGAGGAGTAGACGACGCTGGTGGTGACGGAGCCGAGGGAACCGATCTTCCCGGAGACTGCCTCCAGATGCTTCATGGAGCGGGCTGTCACCTTCAGCACGAAGCAGTCGTCGCCGGTGACGTGATGGGCCTCCACGATCTCCGGCGTCGTGTCGAGGAGGTCGTGGAACGGCTTGTAGTTGCCGTTCGGATACCGCAGCCGCACCAGGGCGAGAATCGGCAGACCGAGGCGCTCCGGGTCGACCACCGCCGCGTACCCGCTGATGATCCCGGCCTCCTCGAGCCGGCGCACCCGCTCCGTCACGGCGCTCGACGACATGGCGACTGCCCGCGCGAGCTCGGCGAACGTCGCGCGTCCCTCGCGCTGAAGCACGTCGAGAATGCGCCAGTCGGTGGCGTCCGGGGAATAGTCGGTCATGCGCAAAGGAAACAGGGAATTCCCCGGCGGGACAAGAGGTGTGCCGGGGATCTCATCTTCCGGCGAACGGTCACCGGTCATAGATTTTCACCATGACTTCGCAGCTCACCGCTACCGCCATCGACACTGCCTCGAACCCGGTGCTTCGCGTCCCGCCCGCAGCTCCGGCCGTGGCCGCCGCCTACTTCGGAGCCTCGCTCGCCTTCCACGCCGATGTCTCGGACGTCGCCGCGGCGCTGGCGGCCGATGGCGACCCCGGCTTCGTACTCCTCGACTCCCGCTCCACCGCGTCCTGGGACCAGGGGCACGTCCCAGGGGCGCTGCACCTGCCGACGGCGCTCATCGCCGAGCAGGCACGGGACCTGCTCGACCCCGCCGTGCCCGTGGTCACCTACTGCTGGGGACCCGGTTGCAACGGCGCCACCCGCGCCGCGCTCGCCCTCGCCGAACTCGGCTATCAGGTCAAGGAGATGCTCGGGGGTTTCGAGTACTGGGCGCGAGAGGGCTTCGAGTTCGAGACCTGGCAGGGGCGTGCGCGGCGTACGGCGGACCCGCTCACCGCACCGGACGAATCCGACGACTGCGGGTGCTGACCCCGTCCGGCCGGTCCCCGGACAACATGTCCGGGGAACGGCCGGTACTCCTGTCAGAGCTTCGACAGCTCGTCGACCAGATCGTCCAGACCCAGCGGCCCCTGGGACAGGGCTGCCATGTGCCAGGACTTGAGGTCGAAGTCGTCGCCGTGTGCCGCGCGGGCGTTCTCCCGGCCGAGCAGCCAGGCGCGCTCGCCCAGCTTGTAACCGATGGCCTGACCCGGCATCGAGAGATAGCGGGTCAGCTCGCTCTCCACGAAATCGGCGGGCCGGCCGCTGTGGTTGCCGAAGAACTCCTGGGCCAGCTCCGGTGTCCACTGCTCACCGGGGTGGAACGGCGAGTCGGCGGGGATCTCCAGCTCCGCGTGCATGCCGATGTCCACGATCACCCGGCAGGCCCGCATCATCTGAGCGTCGAGATAGCCCAGCCGGCGCTCGGCGTCCGGTAGGAAGCCCAGCTCGTCCATCAGACGCTCCGCGTACAGCGCCCAGCCCTCGGCGTTCGCGCTGACGATGCCGATGGACGCCTGGTAGCGCGAGAGGCTCTCGGCGACATGGACCCACTGGGCGAGCTGGAGGTGATGGCCGGGAACGCCCTCGTGGTACCAGGTGGAGACCAGGTCGTACACCGGGAACCGGGTCTCACCCATCGTCGGCAGCCACGTGCGTCCGGGGCGCGAGAAGTCCTCGGACGGACCCGTGTAGTACGGTGCCGCGGCGCCGCCGGGGGGAGCGATGCGGGACTCCACCTTGCGGACCCGCTCGGCCAGTTCGAAGTGCGTGCCGTCCAGGGCCTCGATCGCCTCGTCCATCAGGCCCTGCAGCCACGCCTGGACCTCGTCGACCCCTTCGATGTGCTTGCCGTGCACATCGAGATGGGCCAGCGCCTCCCAGGGACCCGCGCCCGGCAGCACCTTCTCGGCCTCGGTCCGCATCTCGGCGAGCAGCCTGTGGTACTCCGACCAGCCGTACGCGTACGCCTCGTCGAGGTCCAGGTCGGTGCCGTTGAAGTAGCGCGACCAACGGGCGTACCGCTCACGGCCCACGGTGTCCGGCGCACCCTCGATCGCGGGGGCGTACACGTCCCGGACCCAGTCCCGCAGCTCCTCCAGCGACCGGGTGGCCCGCGCGGCGGCGGCGACCAGCTCGGTGCGCAGCGTGTCCGGGCCGGCGGCGGCGAAGTCCTGGAAGAACCCCGTCGTGCCGTCGCCGGTCCACTCGTCGAGCTGGCCGATGAAGGTGGCGGTGGCGCGCGGACCGCCGTACAGCTTCCGCTCCAGGCCGAGCGCGAGGGACTCGCGGTAGCCGGACAGTGCGGCCGGAACCGCCTTGAGGCGCTCGACGACGGCCGCCCAGTCCTCGTCCGTGTCGGTGGGCGTGACCGTGAACACCTCACGGATCGAGTGGGCCGGAGAATGCAGGTTGGAAACGGCCCGCAGCGGCTCATCGGCTTCGTGGACGGCGAGTTCGGCCGTCAGGCGCTCGCGGAGGAGACGGCCGCAGCGACGCTCGGCATCATCGGCGGCGCCGGGGAGCTGCTCCGCGCGGTCGAGCCGCGCGAGCGTGGTGCGGGCCAGCTCGGCCAGTGCTTCCTGGCCGGCGGGGGAGAAGTCGGGAAGGCGGCGCGAGCTCTCCGCGACACCCAGATAGGTGCCGGAGATCGGATCGAGTTCGATGAATGCGTCGACGTAGGTGTCGGCTACCTGGCGAGGCAGCGCGCTGCTCGGAGTGTCTGACATATGGACATCCTCGTACGGGGAGGGCCTCCGCGTCACTACCGATCGGCACCATGGGCCTGACCCGGACCCCCCTCGGCCGCCCGGGGAGCGGGCGGCAGCAGCGGACCGCATTCCCACTGCTGGAAAATCAGACGCGTCTCCACGCGGGCCACTTCACGCCGCGAGGTGAACTCGTCCAGAACCAGACGCTGAAGATCGGCGGTGTCGGTCACTGCCACATGGACCAGATAGTCGTCGGGGCCGGTCAGATGGAAGAGCGCACGGGACTCGGGCAGCGTCCTGATCCGGTCGACGAACGGGCCGATGAGCTCCCGGCGGTGCGGCCGGACCTGCACATGGAGAAAGGCCTCAAGACCGCGGCCCATCCTCGCCGGGTCCAGTCGCAGCTGATGGCCGAGGATGACGCCCGTGCGGCGCAGCCTGGTGACCCGGTCTAGACAGGTCGAGGGAGCGACCCCGACCTCGGCCGCGAGCTCGCGGTACGTGGTCCGGGCATCGTTCTGAAGCAGCCGCAGAATGTGCAGATCCACCGTGTCGAGAGCGACGGAATCGGTCATTCACCGAACGTAGCACGGGGTATTGCACGACAGGCCCGGTGGCTGTTCAGAGTGGGCACATGGACATCCAATCCTCGATGGCGCCCTCGACGACACCCCCGTACCGGGCACAGGCCACCGAAGCCGTGCACGCCGGACGCGAAGACCTCGCAGCCCTCGGCCTGCACGCCCCGCCGATCGACCTGTCCACCACCTACCCCTCGTACGACTCCAGGGGCGAGGCGGAACGGATCGACTCCTTCGCCGCCACCGGCGCCCGGCTCGACGGGCCGCCCGTCTACGCGCGGCTCGACAATCCGACCACCGCCCGTTTCGAAACGGCCCTGGCCCGCCTCGAAGGGACCGCGAGCGCCGTGGCGTTCGCCAGCGGAATGGCCGCGCTCACCGCCGTCCTGCTGGCACGCGCGAGCATGGGACTGCGCCATGTGGTGGCGGTGCGTCCGCTCTACGGCTGCAGTGACCATCTTCTGGGTGCCGGGCTCCTCGGCACGGAGGTGACCTGGACGGATCCCGCGGGCATCGCCGAGGCGATCCGCCCCGACACGGGGCTGGTGATCGTCGAGACGCCCGCCAACCCGACCCTGGCGGAAGTGGACATCAGGGCGGTCGCGCACTCCTGCGGATCGGTACCGCTGTTGGTCGACAACACCTTCGCCACTCCGGTTCTCCAGCGGCCCGTCGAGCACGGGGCGCGGATCGTGCTGCACAGCGCGACGAAGTACCTGGGCGGCCACGGCGACGTGATGGGCGGAGTCGTCGCCTGCGACGAGGAGTTCGCGGCCCGGCTGCGCCAAGTGCGCTTCGCCACCGGCGGGGTGCTCCACCCGATGGCGGGATACCTGCTGCTGCGGGGTCTCGCCACGTTGCCGGTGCGCGTCCGGGCCGCGTCAGCGAACGCCGCGGAACTCGCCCGCCGGCTCTCCTCCGACCCGAGGATCGCCCGTGTGCACTACCCGGAACTGGGCGGCGCGATGGTGTCCTTCGAGGTCTACGGGGACCCGCACCGGGTGATCGCCGCGGTACGGCTGATCACGCCCGCCGTCAGTCTCGGCAGTGTGGACACCTTGATCCAGCACCCGGCCTCCATCAGCCACCGCATCGTGGATGAAGGAGACCGCCAGTCCTCGGGGGTCGGCGACCGGCTGCTGCGCATGTCGGTCGGGCTGGAGGACGTGGAAGACCTCTGGGCCGATCTGTGCCAGGCGCTGAGCGGCGAGGAGCCCGTACGTCAGGCGGTCAGCGCTCCGCCTGCTCGTACGGAGGCAGGGGCCGTACCGGCGTCGCGCCCAGTCGCGCGGTGATCACGAGCGTTCCCTCCTCGATCTGATAGTCGAGCGGCAGCGAGAGCGCGCGCATGGCGGCGACCATCCCGGTGTTCGATGCCTGGGTGACGGCGTAGACGCTCTCGCAGCCCGCCTCGACGGCGAGCGCCACCAGGCGGCCCAGCAGCTCGGAGCCGATGCCGCGGCGCTGCCAGTCGTCCTCGACGAGCAGCGCGACCTCGGTCTCGTCCCCGTCCCAGAGGAGATGGCCGAGGGCCACCGTCCGGCCGGAGGCCGTCTGCACGGCGAGCGTGCGGCCGAAGCGGGGGCTCAGCAGGTGGTCGAGGTAGCGGTCGGCGTCCCGGACCGGTCCGTGGTAGCGCAGTCGCAGGGTCTGTTCCGAGCAGCGGTCGTGCATGGCCCTGGCCGCTTCGAGGTCGCTGCGGTCTGCCCGGCGCACGGTGATCGCGTTGCCCTCGGGCAGGGTGAGTACGTGCTCGCTGCGCGGGACGCGGGGGCCGAGCCGGGCGTCGAGCTCGACCAGGGCGCGTGCCCTGGCGAACTCCGTCGGCGTGAAGGGGAGATAGGGACGCTCGACGGTGATGACGCCGCCCGACGGATCGCGCAGCCGCATCACCGTCTCCTCCAGCACTCCCTCCACGGGGGCCGTTTCACCGGTGGCGCGTCCGGTGATCGAAACGGCGGGGAGCGAGTGGATGGTGCACCGGCCGAGCAGTTGACGCAGGGCCAGGGGGAGTTCCGCGGCGTCGAGGGCCGTGCGGGTGGCGAGGCTGAGCACCCGGGTCGGGGTGTCCACCAGATCGTGGGCGTCGGCGCGCTCGATCCAGGTGGAGCTGCCGCCCGCTTCGGAGATGGCCCGGGTCAGTTGCGCGGCGGGCAGCGCGGCGGGCGCACGCAACAGGAACTCGTCGACCGTGCCCTCGGCCAACGGATGGGTCTGAAGGGTCAGGATGTCGATCCGGTGGCTGGCCAGCACGATGCAGAGTGCGGCCAGGCTGCCCGGAGCGTCACGGACCGTGGTGCGCATCCGCCACAGCACCGTCTCGGCTGCGGCGTCCGGCGACGGGGCGTCGGAGGCCGCGACCGGCTGTATGGCCGGGTCGTGCGCGACTCCCAGACCCTCGGTATCCGGCGGTGGTGCGTGACTGTGCCGGCGTGCCCACCAGGTGTGGAACGCGGCGGTGGCGGTCAGCGCCACGGCCGAGGCGATGAGCAGATACGGGCCGTCCGGCTGGTGTCCGATCAGGTTGGCGATCGCGTCGGCGACGGCGACCGCGGTGAACAGGGCGGCGAGTTCAATGAGGTCCCGGCGCCAGTGGTGGGGGCGGCGGGCACTCTTCGCGGAGGTCACATCAGTCATGACCTCACTGTGACCGAGCGGTGTTGCCTGATCACGAACGCCTTGTGACCGATGGGTTAAGTATGGATCTAGTCGCCTATCGTCCAATTTTGGCCAGTTGGCAAGGGGTTTTTGAGCGGGGTCAGGGCGAGGTCAGGGCGAGGTGAAGGCGGGGTGAGGGCGAGGTCAGGGCCGCCCGATTTCCGTTCCGCCGGGGTGTGAGGTGGTGCAGCGATTCCGGCCCGGGTTGGCTCGGCCCGGCCCGGGTTGGCCCGGCCCGGCCCGGGTTGGCCGGGCCCGGGTCGGCCGGGCAGTGCGGTCGGCCCCGGGAGCCCGGCCCGGGAGCCCGGCGCGCCGGCCCGGCTGCGTGGGGGACTCCGGTTCCGAAGTGCCATCACGTGCGATGAGCCCTCCCATGCGCGGCAGGACCCGTCCCGTCACCGGCGGCCGGTCACCCGGCCGCCTCCCGGCAGGCGGCTTCCAGGCGAGCCGCCTGCCGGACCAGCTGGGTCGATCCGCCGCGCGCGGCCGTTGCGGCGAGTCCGGCTATCCCGCCGGTCTGCGGCGACCCGCACTGCTCCGCGCACTCCGCAGCCACCCCGAGCAGATCGCTCAGTCCACGTGGCGCCTGCTCGCGCGCGAGCAACGCTGTCAGGACCGGGACCAGCACGGACAGCACCGTCTGGTACGCGCCGGTGGCGGCGGCCGTACGGGCCGCTGCCGCCAGTCGGCTGGGTTTCATCAGCTCCCGGTCGATCAGCACGCTCAGCTCCCCGCCGAGGAGATTCGCGTCCAGCCGGCCCCGGGCGGCAAGGATCAGCAGGGCATCCACCGCCGACAACCGGTCCTCCGGATAGCGGGCCCCGAGTCCGTACGCCAGCGCGAGATGGATGGCCCCCTCGGCGGGACCGTCCGTCTCGGCGAGGGCCGGCAGAGGCCATGCCACACCTCGCTGGTCCTCCTCGCAGGTGAGGAACGGCAGAAGCCAGGCCGCCAGCGTCTCGCCGTCCGCGGGCAGTGTGGCGATCCATTGCGGAGATGTGTCGCCCCAGTGGGAGCACTGCTGCCGTCGTGGGGAGTGCGGGCGCCCGAGCCAGTGGAAGGAACGGGGGAACTCCTGCTGAATGACCGGATGTCCGTTCGTGGCCGGCAGGACTCGCGGCGTACTCCGGGCCGGGCGCGGAAACCAGCCCTGGGGCTCGGGCGATTCGGTTTCCACATGGCGGCGCAGCACTGGCGCAACCGGTTCGTCCGCCCGGATCCAGGCGGCCAGCCGGTCACCCTCCGCTGTGCCCAGCGAAGCGGCCCGCGCTGCGGCCTCCGCCCCGTCCGTACGCCTAACCCGCAGCAGCGCCTGGCCGAAGTCGGCGGGCCCGGGCGTGAGCCCGAGCTTCTGGTAGGTGAGCAACCGCTCGACCAGATCCGTCGGGTCGAGGGCACCGGTGTGCCAGGTGGGCGTTGCCAGCAGGAAGGGCAGTTCACCTGTCCGTATCACGGTGGCGGCCTCCCACAGCCTTGCGTACAGCACGCCGTCGAGTGCCGCGTGGCAACAGGTGTCCGACGTTGTCCACCGGGCACGGCCGTCTCCGACAGTCTTCTCCGAGACCCGTCCGAGCAGCGACGCCGCTACGACCTGCAATCCGTCGTGGTTCCTCAAGAACCGCCGGTCGATATCGGCCTGCGGGCCGGGCTCGGTCCACCACTGCCCGGCCAGCGCCGCGCGCAGGGCGTCGGCCAGGTCCGCGCGTGCGTTGTGGGCGCACCGGATCAGTCCGTCCAGCGCCCGCTCGAAGGCGGTGACTTCGCGCGACCTGGAACGAACCAGGGCGACTACCTCCTCGATGAGCTCGGCGGTATCGGCGGGTGCCGGGTCGAGGCGTCGAGGGACCGGAACCGGCGGCAGCACCTCCTCGTAGGCGTCGACGGCCGGCCCGTCGACCAGCAACTCGCCGAACACCGCGCGTGCCGCCGACCGGTGCACGGCGCCCAGTTGCGAAGCCATGCCCGCGAGATCCTTGCGTACGTCCGGCGCAGTGGCGGGAAGATGGCGGGCCACGAGCTTGAGCGCCCGTTCCTGGATTCCGATGTCCGGGTGCACGAAAGCCTCGGCAACCACAGGCAGCAGTTCCTCGGCACTCGAGGGAACGCGGCGCAGCACCCGTCCCAGCAGCACCAGTTGGGAACGCACCAACTTCTTCTCGGTACGGAAGAGGACCGAGCCGGAGACATCGGCCAGCCGGTCGATGGACAGCTCACCGTGTCCGTCGAGCCGGGTGAGCGCCTCCTGGGCGTGGCCGGCCACGGGCGACGGGCCGTCCGCGGCCATGGCAGCCCAGTCGGTGACCCGTGCGGCCTCCTCGCGGTCGGTGAGTTCGAGCCCTCGCAGGACCTGCAGACAGAAACGCATGTCCACGGTCTTCCCGCCACGCACGAGGCGGGTGACGCACCGGTCCAGGAGGGTGCTCCGGTCCAGCAGGCCCTCCGCGGACAGGACGGTCAGCGCGGTCGGCCAGTGTTCGGCGGGGTCCTGAGTGGCGGCCCAGGTAACCGGCGGGGGCAGCTCGGGCATGTCCAGAAGGTGAGGAGCCAGCACACCGAGGTGCGGCTCGGCGCGCAGGATGTCGATCAGCGGCCGCGGCGGCCTTTGCTGCCACCGCGAGCCGGCGACGCGTTCGGCCCATCCCCGCACGAGACCGTCGGAGACGGGGAGCGGACAGCCCGCCATCCGTACCAGTTCGAGAACGAGCTGGTACTCCGCCTCGGACTCGACGGTGCGGGCGGTCAGACGGCGAGCGAGATCGGCGAGCCAAGCCGGATCGCGGCCGACCAGAACCTCCAGCACCCACGGGTACGGCGAACGCACCCACTCACGCTGCTCCCGTGCGCCGATCCAGGTCGCGCAACCCGCAGCCCCCGCGTGGCAGCCCGCTCCGGCTACCAGTACCGCCTTCCGGGCTCTTGTGCGCTCGCCCCAGGGCCAGCTGCGCATCTCCTTGCGCATCACCTTCAACTCGGTCAGTACCAGCCTGCGTTCAGCCCTGTCCAAGGGGGTGAGCAGCGCGGGGATGTCGTCCAGGCGGCCGTCGCGCACCGCCGTGATCAGCTCCTTCATCGTGCACCTCCTGTGACGGTCGCGCCCCGGCGGACCATACGGACGGCCAGTGCGTGTTTGCACGGGCCCCGGCGGCCGTGGTAGTCCGCCCACCACTGACACGTACAGCTCAGTGCGCCGGCCTTCTCGCGGACCTGGTAGTGCCGGTCACCGGAGTGCACGGCGGCGAGGGCGCCGTCGAGAACGACCGCCCCGGTCCGGGCCAGCTGTCGCGCTGCCACCAGCCGCGGGTTGTGCCGCTCCGCCCGGTCCGCGTCATACGGCAGTTCACGGTGGAAGTAGGCCGCGTCCGCGAGGTCGTACCCCACCCGGCCCGCCGTACCCAGCCGGGTGAGCGCCGCCCGGACACGCTCCACCGGCAGGCCCGACTGCTCCGCCAGGTCGGCAGGCTCGATCCGGGGCTCCCACGCCAGCAGCACGGACACCAGCTCGGCATCGGCTGCGGCGTCGTCCGTTGCGAGGGCCTCCAGCACTCCGCCCTCCCCGGAGAAGCCGCGCGAGGCGTCGGGGGAGAGTGTCAGGGTGAGCCGCATTCCAGGCAGCATCACCTCCCAGGCACTCGCGGTGGCGACGCTGTCGGCAACCGGCCCGTACACCCGCAGCGCCGTGGCGTACCGAAGGATGCGCTGCAGAGCGCCCAGCCGCTGGGGCCCCGGCAGGCAGACGGCCCCCGGCGCCGGCCGCGTCGTCGGCCGCAGCGTCCGGCCGGCGGGGACCACCCATTGCGCGCCGAGCGAGGCGCGGCCCGCCGAGCGGGGTATCGACCGCAGGAACCGGACCGCCTCCACCGCCGGGAGTTCGGCCCGCAGGTCGAAGGCGGCGGATGCCACCTGAGCCTCGGCGAAGCCCCGAAGCCACCGGTCCGGCAGCGGGACCTTCTTCTCCACGACGGGGCCGTGCAGCGTGGTGACCGCCATCTCCTGCGGGCCCACCCGAAGATGGAGCGGCTCATCGCCCGCCATCCGCGAGAGAGCCTCCCGCAGTGGATTGTTCACATCCACGTTGGTCGTGCCATGACCCGTCTCCGTACCCTCCAGACCCTCGCTCAGAACGTCGAGCCGTGCATATACCCCGCAACATCCGGAGAAGGACTCAAAGCGCAGCCGGTCGCCGTTTCCCGTCACCACCGGGTCCAGCGAGGCCTGCGAGGTCCGCTGGTAGTAGCGCGCGGCAGCCACGTCCGCCACGGCGAGCAGCCCGCGTGCGGCGACGGACGGCGACGCGAGGAAGCCCTCGAAGAACCGGGGATGAGGCTCGGCGCCGCGCGGTGTGAGGCCGCCTGCGGTCTCCAGGCCGAGCAACTGCCCTGCCTGCGAGGACTCCAGAGCGGACGGACGTGAGTAGGCCAGGGCCTGAATGGAACGGGTCATGAAAAAACCGTAGAACCCACCACTGACAATCGACCTGGGCCGAGCGGTGCCTGGCCGGCGCGCGGAGCCGGAGCTCCCCGCCCCGGCCCGTCGCCGGACGGTCAGTCCGTCCGGCTCACTGCCCCACTCGCGCGGGCTGGAGAACCTTGCTGAACAGGACGGATCCGCCCTGAGCACGGAGGCGCACAGTCAACTCGCCACTGTCACCGTCGATGTCCACCTCGCCGAACAGGGCCGGAGTCTCCATCGGCGAGACGTTCGCCCGATCGGGGGCCTGAACGAACACCTGATCGGGTCCGAATGTGCCGTCGAGTGCGTTGGAGGGAAACTGGCCGGCCGCCAGCGGCCCCGTGACGAACTCCCAGAAGGGGGCGAAATCCTTGAACGCCGCCCGCTCGGGGGCGTAATGCTGGGCCGAGGTGTAGTGCACGTCTGCCGTCAGCCACACCGTGCCGGTGATCCGGTGGTGCTTGATGAACCGCAGCAGTTCGGCGATCTGCAGCTCGCGGCCGAGCGGAGCCCCGGGATCACCCTGGGACACGGCCTCGAAGTTCGTGGCACCGTCGGCGACGACCAGCCCGAGCGGCATGTCCGCGGCGATCACCTTCCACACCGCCCGGGACTTCGACAGTTCCCGCTTGAGCCAGGCCAACTGCTCGGCCCCGAGGATTCCGGTGGTGTCGTCGGCCTGCCTGCCTGGGGAGTTGGCGTTGCGGAAGGACCGCATGTCCAGGACGAACAGATCGAGCAGCGGACCGTGCCGCACCACCCGGTGGACCCTGTCCCCGCCCGTGACGCCGTGCAGCGTCGACACCGGGAAGTACTCACGGAAGGCCTGCATCGAGCGCGTCGCCAGGACGTCCACGTTCTTCTCGGTGTACCGGACGTCGTCGAGGATCTGCCCGGGATACCAGTTGTTTCGCACCTCGTGGTCGTCCCACTGAATCACCGAGGGCACCTGTGCGTTGAACTGCCGGAGGTTGTCGTCCAGCAGGTTGTAGCGGAAATTCCCCCGGTAATCGGCCAGGGTCTCGGCGACCTTCGCCTTCTCCACGGTGGTGACGTTGCGCCAGACACGCCCGTCTGGGAGTGACACACTCGGCTCGATGACCCCGTCCGCGTAGATGTTGTCCCCGCTGCAGAGGAAGAAGTCCGGGTCGAGCCGGCGCATCTCGTCGTACACCCGGTAGCCCCCGATGTCCGGGTTGATGCCCCACCCCTGGCCCGCGATGTCGCCGGACCACAGGAAACGCACGCCGTCCCGCCGGCGTGCGGGTGCGGTCCGGAAGGTGCCGTACACCGGTTCGCCGGTGCGGCGGGGGTCGTCCGGGGCGGCGAGCGTCACCCGGTAGTGCACCTGCTCGCCCGGCGGCAGCCCGTACAGAGGCGTCGTCCCGGTGAAGTCCGTGCCGGGACCCAGCAGCGGGCCGTGCCACGTGCGGGCACGCCGGAACGACTCGGTCGCCGACGTCTCCACCACCATCCGGGCCGGCCGGTCGGAGCGTACCCAGACCAGTGCGGAGGAGGATGTCACATCGCCCACCTGCACACCCCAGGCCGCGTCCGGGCGGCCGGACCGTGCGAAGGCCGGGGCCGCCGCACCCGCCACGGGGAGCGCGAGAGCGGCGGAGACGGCCAGCGAACCGCGCAGCACGGTACGTCGGTCGGGGGACGGGAATCGTGGACGGTACGACATCGAAGGGCCTCCGGGGCAGCGGGTCGGACGCACGGACTGATGAGCGACCGGCCCACCTTCGCGCCCGCCGGAGTCGGGTAAACCAACGTGAGGTGAATACCCGGCCCGGCGGTTCGGCTGTCCGTTCAGCGGCGTCCCTGCCGGGCCGCGGCCAGTCGCTGCACGCCGTGCGTGATGTCCGCCGGTGGCAAGTGGGCGTAACCGAGCACCAGACCGACGGACTCGTCGTCGGTCCGCGCGGTGCCGCAGTCGCTCAGCGGGCGCAGGGCGATCCGGGCCTCGTTCGCGCGGGACACGAACTCCGCCTCGGGACCGTACCGTTCGGGCAGTCGGGCGATGATGTGCAGCCCTGCCGCGATTCCACTGACCTCGGTGCCGGGGAAGTGCTCGGCGAGTGCCGCAGTCAGGACGTCACGGCGTTCCCGGTACGCGCGTTGGCAGCGGCGCAGCTGGCGGTCGTAGCCGCCCCGGGCGATGAAGTCGGCGAGCACCGCCTGGTCGACGGCGGGATTGCCGAGGTCCATGGTTCGTTTACGGTCGGTCAACTCGTCCGTCATGGACGCCGGGGCCAGCAGCCAGCCCAGCCGAAGCCCGGGCGCCAGTGACTTGCTCACCGAGCCGGTGTACGCGACGCGCTCGGGGTCGAGCCCCTGCAGAGCGCCGACGGGGGCGCGGTCGTAGCGGAAATCACCGTCGTAGTCGTCCTCCACGATCAGGCCGTCGCTCTCCCTCGCCCAGTCGAGCAGCCCGCTGCGGCGAGCAGCGGAGTACGCGATTCCGGTAGGGAACTGATGGGCCGGCGTCGTCACGACGGCGCGCACGCCGGAGCGCACGAGCGGGTCGACGGCCAGCCCTTCCTCATCGAGCGGCAGGCGCGCCGTGGCCAGGCCCGCCGAGGCGAAGAGGGAGGCGTGTTCGGGGCTCCCGGGATCCTCGACACCGACGGTGCGCAGGCCACGGTCGCGCAGGACGGATCCGAGGAGTGTCGTCGCCTGGGCGACGCCCGAACAGACCAGCAGGCGTTCCGGGTCCGCCACCACTCCGCGGCGCCTCGTCAGCAGGGCGGCCAGTGCGTCGCGCAGCTCGGGAAGCCCGCGGGGATCCGGATATCCCAGGGCGCTGTGCGGCAGCCGGCCGAGAACCGAACGGTAGGTGGCGGCCCAGGCACTGCGGGGGAAGAGCGAGAGGTCCGGGGTGCCGGGGCGGAAGTCGATACGAGTGCCCCGGGCACGGGGAGAGAGATCGCGGGCACCGCCGGCCGCCGCCCGGACCGATCCGCTCACCCATGTCCCGGCCCCTCGCCCGCTGCGCAGGTAACTCTCGGCGGTGAGCTGTTCGTAGGCCTCCGTGACCAGACCGCGTGAGACACCCAGGTCGGCGGCGAGCGCACGGCTGGACGGCAGCCGGGTACCCGGCACCAGGCGGCCGGAGCGGACCGCTTCACGCAGCGCCGACTGCAGGGCACGTCCGCGCCCGCGGGCGGGGGCCGAAGCGGCCGGGAGTAACAACTCCCAGGCGGCCGAAACGGATTCCTGCGCACCGTCACCATTGCCGGACACTGAACTGGTCCCCGAAGACGTCATGAATGTGGACCTTAAGCCGGGCCGCAGCGCTGCCTAGCGTCGGTGCCATGAACGTGACCTACCTGCGCGGCGCGCTCTTCGCCGCATTCGCCTGCATCCTCGTGGGTGCTTCCTTCACCGCCAACAGCGTTCTCGGCGACTATCCCTACGCGGGTGGTCAGGCCCTGCGGTACGGCCTGGCAGGCCTGCTGCTCGTACCCCTTCTGACGCGAGCCGGCGAGCCCCGGCCGGTCGTCACGCTGCGCGGGCTCACCGGCAGGCAGTGGGGGCGGCTCGCCCTGCTCGCCGCTGTGGGCATGGTCGGCTTCAACCTGGCAGTGCTTGCTGCGGAGCGGTCCGCGGAGCCGGCCGTTCCAGGAGTGTTCGTCGGGTGCGCGCCCATCCTCGTGGGTGTCCTCGCACCCGTGCTGGATGGGCGCCGGCCGGCCCGCGCCGTGCTCTGTGCCGCGGTGCTGGTCGCCGCGGGAGCCTTCACCGTCCAGGGCTGGGGGCGTACGGACACGGCCGGCATCATCTGCTCCGTCGGCGCGCTGGCGGGGGAGGTGGGCTTCGCCGTGCTCGCCGTACCGGTGCTGCGCCCGCTGGGTCCCAAGCTGCTGTCCGCCACGGTGTGCGCGATCGCCGCCGCGGAGTCGGCCGTGCTGGGCGTGCTGGTCGACGGCGCCGGATTCGTGCGTCCGCCCACCCCCGGCGAGACGGCTGCGCTGCTCTGGCAGGCCGCCGTGGTCACCGTCGTCGGCTTCGTCTGCTGGTACAGGGGCATGCAGCGCATCGGAGCGGAGCGTGCCACTCTCTTCTCCGGTCTGATCCCCGTCTCTGCCGCGCTCACCGCTCCGCTGGTCGGTGCGGGCTCGTACGGTCCCGCCCAGGCCGCGGGCAGCTGCCTGGTCGGGGTCGGCGTGGCAATCGGCTCAGGCGTCCTGCGCCGGCGTGGCCGTGAGCAGGCGGTGGACTCAGCGGCTGGTACCGAGAATCACCCGCGCCACCAGAGCGGGGTCGTCGTTCATCGGGACATGACCGCAGCCGGGAAGCCGGACCAGACGGGCGCCGGGGACGGTGTGCTTGGCCCGGATGCCCTGGCGCCGCAGGAGCAGCCGGTCGCGGCCGCCCCAGGCGATGGTCACCGGCAGCCCCGGCACGTCGTCGGTGAACAGGACGTCGCGTCCGGCGGCCAGCGTCCGGTGGAAGCCGGTCGCCTGGCGCAGGGCCAGGGTCTCGGACACGGCGGCCTCCGGTGAACGCCGCCACGGCCGGGCGTAGATGGTGCTGGTCAGCACGGTGCGGCCGGTCGCGGAGCGGGACAGCCGCTCGATGAGGGGCAGGGGCATCGACTCCGCGGCCAGCCGCATGGCGCGGAGCGTTCCGAACGCGTACCGGCGCTCGCGGTCCGTCCAGAACCCGGCGGGCGAGAGGGCGGTGACCGAGCGTGCGAGCTTCTCGCGCCCGAGTTCCAGCGCCAGCAGGCCGCCCAGCGAGTTCCCCGCCACGTGGGGGCGGTCCACGCCGATCGCCTCGCAGAAGGCCCCGAGCAGCGGTGCCACGGTGGCCAGGTCGTACGGAAGGTCGTCGGGCAGCCCGGGGGAGGCGCCGAATCCCGGCAGGTCCATCGCGATGACATCCCGTTCCACGGCCAGCACCGGGATCACGGGGTCCCAGGCCTGGCGGTGGTGGCCGATGCCGTGGAGCAGCAGCAACGGCTCTCCGGTACCCGACCGTTCGTAGGCGACGGAGACGGTCCGCGGTCGTCCTCGGGGTGACTCGACGGTGAACGAGACCGTGGTGGCCATGAAGATGCTCCCGGGTGAGGCGGCACGGAGAGGCCGTGCCTGCAAGCGGCTTAGACATTCCGTCAACAACAATTACCGCCAGGTAGCTTGTAGTTCAAGAGCGGCGAGGCGGGAAACTGGACACCGTGGTGTGGGTCGGCTGGTATGAGCAGGTGACAGCCGAAACCGTGACCGACGTCTTCGAAGAGCACCGGCCCGTACTCATCGGGGTCGCCTACCGCATGCTCGCCCGGATCGCCGATGCCGAGGATGTGGTCCAAGAGGCCTGGCTCCGCTGGTCGGCAACCTCACGGGAGGACGTGCGTGAACCACGCGCCTTCCTTGTCAGGATCGTCACCCGCCTCGCCATCGACCGGCTGCGTCAGATCGGAACGCGTCGCGAGGCGTACGTCGGACCGTGGCTGCCGGAACCTCTGGTCACCGACTTCGGGCCGACCGTGCCCGACACGGCGGAGCAGGCCGTGCTCGCCGACTCCGTGTCCGTCGCCGTCCTTGTCGTCCTTGAGTCACTGTCCCCGCTGGAGCGTGCCGTCTTCGTCCTGCGCGAGGCCTTCGGCTTTCCCTATGCGGAGATCGCCACGACGCTGGACAGGACCGAAGCCGCCGTACGCCAGCTCGCCGGGCGCGCCCGTCACCACGTGGAGGAGCGGAAGCCGCGCTACGACGTCGACCCCGCACAGCGCCGTGACCTCACGGAACGCTTTCTGGCCGCGGCTGCCGGCGGTGACATCGCCGCGCTGCTCACCCTGCTGGCACCGGACGCGCGGCTCGTCGGCGACAGCGGCGGAAAGTCGAAGGCGCCACTGCGGATCCTGCGGAGCGCGGACAAGGTCGGCCGGTTCCTCTTCGCCGTCGCTCACGGGCAGATCCCCGACCTGTCGATTCGCTTCCTGGAGCTGAACGGCGGTCCGGCAGTACTGGTGCTCTCCGGCGGCAAGCCGGACTCCGTAGTCCAGGTAGAGGCGCGGGACGGAGTCATTCAATGCGTATATATCGTTCGCAATCCTGACAAGCTCACCACTTTTGCCGCAGAGTAGACGACCGAAGCTGATTTGCCGCTTCCTCGGAAGTAGCTCTCGACTACTCGTACCGCGAAGCCGCCCAACCGCCTGCCGAAGCCCCACGGACCCGCTCGGACGTGGGGCTTTGTGCTGAGTGCGGCCATCCTTCCGCGAACGTCCTGTGAACGCTGCACGGCGGATCACCGGTTCGCGGCCCCTCGGCCCGAGGATTGGTCTTGACCAAGGGGGTGCGCCGTCCTATGGTCTCAACGTTAAGACAGGAACCTTTAATAAATAACGTCGCGGAAAAGCCGACGGGCGATTGCGGAGGACAGGGTGGGGACCACGCAGCTGGAATCGGTACAGGAGCCGAAGTACTGGCACCTCAAGACCGTGCTCAGTGAGGCACTCGACTCGGACTTTGCGGTGGGGGAGATCCTCCCCAATGAGCGCGAGCTCGCCGCCCGGTTCGGCGTCGCCCGGGCCACGCTCCGGCAGGCCCTGGAGCAGCTCGAACTCGAAGGCAGGCTGCAGCGCCGCCGCGGAGTTGGCACCACGGTCGCCCCGCCGCGCGTAGGCGTCGCCGTCTCCACCGCGCAGCACGACTGGACCGGAGGCGGTGCGGGCGAGGCATGGCAGTCGGCGGACTGCCGGACGGCAGTCGCACCGGCCGCCGTGGCCAACATGCTCGACGTGGCGGGCGACGAGGCCGTCCACATCGTGCGCAGGATCCGGCTCAGCCACGGACAGGCGGTCGCTGCGGAGCTGCTGTACGTACCGGCGGCCTCCGTTCCGGATCTCTCCGCGATAGACACCGCGTCCGGTCCCGCCAGGGCCCGCAGCGTCGTACGTGAACTGCACCGGCTCGGCCTCGACGGCCAGGACCGTTCCGTGGAGCTCGGCTCGGCGCGCGCGGACGACGCCAAGGAACTCGACCGGCTCCCCGGTGCGCCCGTCCTCGTCGTGACGACCCGCTACCTCGCGGCCGGCGGCACGGCGGCCGTTTCCGTCGCCACGTACCGGGCCGACACCTGCCGGCTCACCTTCGGTGACTCGGGCGACCTGGAGATCAGCCACGACCAGGCCCGCCAGGCATCCTGACCGAATGGCCGCCCACCAGGGCGTGAACCGTACGGCCCGTCGCACTCAGCGGCGGGCCGTCACCGTTCCCTCCACGGCGAAGAGCTGCTCCTCGACATGGTCGAGCGCCAGCCGCAGCGCGCCTGTGGCCACGGCGGCCTCGCCGAGCAGCGAAAGCGTCACCCGAGGGGGCCGCAGGCAGTACCGAGCGAGCTCGCTGCGGAGAGGATCCAGCACCCCGTCCAGTCCGGCGGCCCAGCCGCCGATGACCACCAGCTCCGGATCGAGGGCCAGGACCAGCGCTGCCACGTCATGGACCAGACGCTGAATGAACCGTTCTACGGCGGCCTGCGCCTGCTCGTCGCCGTGCCGAGCCTTGGCGAACACCGCGGCGACCGCATGCTCGTCCAGCGGGTCCAGGGGTGTGTCCGTCGTCGACAGCAGTCTCTCCGGTGTGACGTCACGGCCTAGGAGGTGCAGCGCGCCGATCTCGCCGGCCGCCCCGCCGAAACCGCGGTGCAGCCGCCCGCCGATCAGGGAGCCCGCCCCAGGGCTCAGACCCGCCAGCACGAACACGATGTCGTCGGACTCGGTGGCCGCGCCCTTCCAGTGCTCGGCGACGGCCGCCGCATTCGCATCGTTCTCCACAAGAACGGGGCAGCGGAACGAGCGCCTCAGGCGCTCACCGAGCGCCAGCCCCGTCCAGTCCGGAAGAGCGGTGCCCAGCCGGACGGTGCCGTCGGCCTCCACGATGCCAGGGCTGCCCACGCCGACCGCGCGCAGACTGCTGCGGGCCACGCCGGTGCGCCGAAGCACGTCGGCGACCACAGCCCGTACCTTGTCCAGGCGGTCGTCCGCGCAGGCGGCCTCCGAAACCTCACGAAAGCCGGCGCCGATGATCCGGCCGTCCAGCCCCGACAACAACGCCGAGACCCGGTGCGGGCCGATCTCGATGCCCAGCAGGTGCCCCGCCTCGGCCCGGAACCGGAAGCGGCGGGCCGGACGGCCCTGACGTCGTGCCTCGGCACCGTCCGGCGCCGACTCGACGACCAGCCCGGCTTCGAACAGTCCCTCCATGACGCCTTCGACCGTGGGCCGGGACAGACCCGTGATCCGGGTCAGGTCCGTGAGAGTCGGGGATTCTGCGCCCCGGAGGGCATGCAGAACCACCGCAGAGTTGATCCGACGCAGCAACGACGGGTCCCCACCGGTCAGCCGGCCCACGGTGTGTCCTCCCAGCTCGTGCGCATGTCAGGCGGATCGTACTCGCTGCTCAGGGCCTGGGCGAGCATGGGCGGCAAGTCGTCGGACCTTGGGTGGCAAGGCCGCCCGGGAACACCCGATTTCAGCTCGGAGCGACGAATCCGGACTCGTAGGCGGCGATGACCGCCTGGGTGCGGTCCCGCGCCCCCAACTTCGCCAGCACGGCGCTGACATGGGTCTTCACCGTTTCGATGCCCACTACGAGCCGGGCGGCGATCTCGGCATTGGACAGACCCCCGGCCATCAGGCGCAGCACGGCCGCCTCACGCTCGGTGAGTGAAGCCCGCTCCATGGCCTCCCTCGCCGCGCTCGTTCCGTACTCGGCGGCGAGCTGACGGACCGCGGCAGGGAACAGCAGAGACTCGCCCTCCGCCACCAGACGCACCGCGTGCACGATCTCGGCCGGCCGGGCCCGCTTGAGGAGAAAGCCGTCCGCGCCCGCGCGCAATGCTTCGTAGACGTACTCATCGTTCTCGAACGTCGTCACCACCAGGATCTTCGGTGGGTCGGGCACCGTGCGCAGCACCACCCGAGTTGCCTCGATGCCGTCCATCAGTGGCATTCGGACGTCCATGGCCACCACATCAGGACGCAGCTGGCGCACCAGCGGGATCACCGCGGCGCCATCACCCGCCTCTCCCACCACCTCGATGTAGGGCTGGGCCTCCAGGACCGCGCGCAGTCCCGCACGGACCAGGGGTTCGTCGTCGACCAGAAGAACGGTAACCGGCATTCGCTCAGGGTATGCGGTGCGCTGGTCAGCGTATGCGGTGCAGAGGAAGGCTCGCGTGCACCATCCATTCCCCCTTGTACGGTCCCGTCTTGGCGCTGCCGCCCAGCAGGGCGGCTCGTTCCCTGATGCCCCTCAACCCGCTTCCGCCCCCAGAGGTAGCGGCCGAACCTGTGAGCGGATTTGTCACCTCCAGCTCAAGTCGCCCGTCGGCGACGGTGATACGGACGCGGACCGCAACCGAACCGGAATGACGCAGGACGTTGGTGAGAGCCTCCTGGAGGATGCGGTACCCCTCGCGCGACACCGACGCCGGCACCTGTTCCAACGGACCGGAAACATTCGCATCGACCTCGGCCCCGGAGCCGCGTGCGGAGTCCAGCAGACGATCCGCCTCACTCAGCGACCGACGTTGCCCCGGCGGCGTGGCCGATTCGCGCAGCACTCTCAGCACCCGTTCCAGGTCGTCGAGCGCATCACGGCCCGTCTCCTCGATCGCAGCCAGTGCCCGCTCGGTGAACGCTGGGTCGCGCGCCGCCCGGGCAGCACCCGCCTGAACGACGGCGACCGTCAGAGCGTGCCCGATGGAGTCGTGCAACTCGCGCGCGATCCGGTTGCGCTCGAGCAGCTGCTCCGTACGCTCCTCCAACGCGGTCATCCGCTGTTTAGGAGTGGGGCCGAGCAGCCACCGGGCCGCAATGGTGATCAGCTCCCCGCAGCTCACGACCACGGCGAGCAGCATCACCAGAGGAACCGGAGCGAGGAGCGCAGCCCACCAATGCGTGCCCAGCCCGGCGGCGAACCATTCGGGGCTCGGCTCCGAACCGACCGCGGAGCGGACGAGATCAACTGTCGTCGCCGACAGCCACACCGTCGCCATGCCGGCCAGCCCGGCACACACCAACCGCACCTCCAGCCAGAGCGCGGTCCGCCACCGCTCGGACCACGACGTGGAGGGAGCCACTGAGATGGATGCCCTGGGATCGCCCCGCTCCTCGGGCGTGAGCAGCAGCTGCGCCTGGACCCCCTCGGCGAGGCGCATGCCGGGAATCAGCCCCACCAAGGCCGCGAGGACGACTGGCACCCAGGGTGTGTCCATCGAGATGAACAGCCAGACACTCACTACGGCGCCGGGCAGGAGCAGATGTAGCCAGCGGGTGTAGGTGACCGGCGCGGTCAACGGGCGGAGGAAGCTGAACATGCTGTCATCGTGCCAGCGCGCTCGACCTGACGGCTCCCCCGAGCGAGGGAGATGATCCACACCGGTGGGGGAGGACCGCTGCCCGGCGCGGCGGCCAGGCTGAGGACATGACCAGTATCGACGTCAACGAGCTCACCAAGGATTACGGCGCCACCCGCGCCGTGGACCGACTCACGTTCAGTGTGCGGCCCGGCCGGGTAACCGGATTCCTCGGACCGAACGGCGCGGGCAAGTCCACCACCATGCGACTGGTCCTCGGCCTCGACCGGCCCACCGGCGGCACGGCCACGATCGGCGGGCAGACATACGCGGCTCTGGATGATCCGCTTCGCCATGTCGGGGTACTGCTCGACGCGCAGGCCGCCCACGGCTCGCGGACGGCGCGCAACCACCTGCTTGCGCTGGCCACGAGCAACGGACTCAGCGGGGCAAGAGTCGGGGAAGTGCTGGAGGAGGCCGGGCTCGGACACGTCGGGGACCGGCGGATCAAGACGTTCTCCCTCGGCATGCGCCAGCGCCTCGGCATAGCGGCGGCCTTGCTCGGTGATCCCGAAGTGGTCATGTTCGACGAGCCGTCGAACGGTCTGGATCCGGAAGGCATCATCTGGATAAGGGAGTTGATGAAGCGGTTGGCACGGGAGGGCCGCACGGTATGGGTCTCCAGCCATTTGATGAACGAGACGTCGTCGTGCGCCGACCATCTGATCGTCCTCGGAAAAGGACGCTTGCTCGTCGACCTTCCGATGCGGGAGTTTCTCGACTCCCGGAGCCGGCCCCGGGTACGAGTGCGGGTGCCCACGAATGAATCACCCAGGCTCGGTGAGGTCTTGACACGCAAGGGGTACCGGGCCGAGCAGGGGGACGACGGGTACTGGACCGTCGAAGGGGCGCGAGCGGACGAGATCGGGGCACTTGCCGCCACGGAAGGCCTTCCGGTTCTTCAGCTCATGGACGAGCAGGCCACGCTGGAACAGGCCTACCTGGATCTCACAGCCGGGGCAGCGGAGTTCGAGTCCGCCGTTTCCACACCCACCACACGACAGGAGGCCTGACCATGTCGACCATCACAGTTCTGCGCTCCGAGTGGATCAAGATCAGATCGGTGCGCTCGGTCGCCGGATCCCTGACGGCTGTATTCCTCGCCACCATGGCCGTCACGGTGCTCAGCTTCGCCACCGTCGGCCAGGCCGAGGCGGACAACGCGGATACCGACCTCGTGTTCGGTGCCTTCTACGCGCTGAACTTCGGGCAGATCGCGGCCATAAGCTTCGGAGCGACAGCGATCTCGTCCGAGTACGTCAACGGCGCGCTGCGCATGTCGCTCGCAGCCGTTCCGCGCCGCACCCTTTTCTACACAGCCAAGATGTCACTCATCGGAGGAACAGCTCTCGTCGTGGGCCTTGTCACGAGCTTCAGTTCGTTTCTGGTCGGGCAGTTGTTCATGGGGGATTACGCCATCGGGCTGGGAGAACCCGGTGCTCTGAGGGCCGCTTTCGGCAGCGGCATATATCTCGCTCTGATGACTCTGTTCGCCGCTGGGCTGACTGTCCTTTTCCGCAGTGCGGTTGCTGTGCTCAGCCTGCTCATCCCCTTCATCCTGATCGTTTCGTTCGTCGTCGGCGACATCGCAGGCGGTGTGGCCGACTATCTGCCGGACCGGGCCGGACAGTTGGTGCTGCACCAGCATTCGGAGAGCAGCCTGGGGCCCTGGACAGGGCTGGGCGTCACAGGGGTGTGGGCCGGGGCGGCCCTGCTGGCCGGATGGTGGGCACTGCGACGCCGGGATGCCTAACGACCTCGTGCACGATAGGCATCGCCGCAGGTCAGCGGTTTGCGCCGTCGCGACGCCCGAGCCGCTGACCTGCACGGATGTAGCGACGGCTCCTATCGTGCACGAGGCCGTAAGGACTGTCCCGTAACTGTTGGTTGTCACCGGGCGGTGGCGTGCAGGTTCCGGATGTACCAGTCGAAGCGTGTGCCGTCCTTGCTGCGCTTCGGCTTGCCGAGGGTGAACCCTGCCCGCTGCGCGACTGCGGCAGATGCGGGATTCTGCGGCTCCACCTGGATTACCGCCTCTGCCCCGCCCTCACCCGCCGCGTACTGGGACGCCAACAGGACCGCGCGGGTAGCTAGGCCGCGCCCCCGCCAGGACGGATAGAGGCCGTAGGCGACATTCACCTGGCCGGGCGCCAGGCCTTCTCCTGCGAACCGCAAGTCGATCGTGCCCGCGAGCACCTCGTCGGTACCCGTCCGGATGCCGAACGCGCGGAGTGGCCCAACGTTGTCCCACTGCTCCCGGCAGTGCCGGAAGTACGCTTCGATGCCCTCCCGCGTGCCGGGACCGCCGTTGAGCCAACGAACGAGTAGCTCGTCCTCCCCGGCGAGGTGCGCCTCGACATCGTCCAGGCACAGGGGGGACAGAGTGATGGTCCCGTCGGACAGCATTACTTCACGCATCCGGTCTATTCTTGACGCCAGATCCGTATCGCACCACCGGATTCTGCGCGACATCACGCGGAGCTCCCGGGCCACAGGAGATGATCTCCGTGTGGCTGGTGTGATTACGGCGTCGGAGCCGTCCTGGATAGGCCCGTTCACCGGGTTGAGCCCCCGCCTGTTTGGGAAGCTGGTGGCGGTTCTGCGTCGTGAGGGTGCGGACGCGGTTCGCAAGGGCCGGCCGTGGAGTCTTCCGTTGGAGGACCGGGCCCTGCTGGTCGCGGCGTACTGGCGAACGAACTTGACGATGCGCCAGCTCGCCCCGTTGTTCGGGGTATCGAAGTCGGCGGCGGACCGGATCATTGACCATATCGGGCCGATGCTTGCGCTCCAGCCGCAGAAGCGGTTCGCGAAGGACACTGTGCTCATCGTGGACGGCACACTGGTGCCCACCCGCGACCACGCCATCGCCGCACAGTCCAAGAACTATCGGTACTCCACCAACCATCAGGTCGTCATCGACGCCGACACCCGCCTCGTCGTGGTCGTCGGCCGGCCCCTGCCTGGAAACCGCAACGACTGCAAGGCGTGGGAGGAATCCGGCGCCAAGGCCGCCGTCGGCACAACGATGACCATCGCCGATGGTGGCTATCCGGGCACCGGGCTCGTGATGCCCCACCGCCGCCGCAAGGGCGAGGAACTGCCTCACTGGAAACAGGCCCACAACAAGTCCCACAAACAGGTCCGAGCCCGCGTCGAGCACGTCTTCGCCCGCATGAAGGCCTGAAAAATCCTCCGCGACTGCCGCCTCAGAGGCGACGGAGTCCACCACGCCACGCTCGGCATCGCACGGATGCACAACCTCGCCCTCGCCGGATAGACCGCCCGCTGCACAGCATCCCACCATGCCCGGGGCCGCTCGGAGACCTTTACGGGACAGCCCTTACGACCTCGTGCACGATAGGCATCGCCGCAGGTCAGCGGCTTGTTTCGTCGTGGCGCCCGAGCCGTTGACCTGCGCGGATGCAGCGACGGCTCCTATCGTGCACGAGGTCGTTAGGGCTCGCAGAGAATCAACATGCTGAGTTGATCTTCGTGGGTCTGCTGCTGGAGATGAATGCGGTGACGTCAGCGGGTGTGCGGAACCTGGCTGTCGAGGGTGGGATGGTGTGACCGTTCTCGGCGAGGAGGGGCTGGACTTGGTGCACGGCCCTGGTGATGGTGCTGCCGTTGAGTCCAAATAGCTGACCGATCAGGTCGCGGGTGCCAAGTTTGCGCAGGTAGAGCACGGTGGCCAGGACTCTGTCTGCGGTGGTCAGCCTGTCCTTGGCCCCGGCGCCGCGAGCCCGGATGCGGTCTCCTCCTCGCTGCTGGGACCGCCCGTGTTCACGTAGTTCATCGAGTCTCTGGGACAGCTGCTCGACGAGTCCGTCGAGCGCCGGCTCGGTCATACCGGTCAGTTCCGGATTGCGTAGATCGTCAGCGCGGGACCGGGCGGACAGGTGCTTGGCTGGCCGCGGTTCTTCGGCCGCGCTGACTGTGTCGCGGTGTTGGGGGTGGAGGGTGTAGTTCCAGTCGCCGTGGAAGCGGTGCCGGTGCATGGGCAGGGCGTCGATGTCTTTGTCGGTGACCTTGATGCCGGTCTCGTAGGTGCCCGGGTCGAGTTCGGCGTGGACGCTCAGCCCGGTGTGAGTGGTGGTGGCCTTGATGCTGTTCACGATGATGTCGTGGCTGGTCAGGGGTCTGCCTCGCCAGTTCATGGAGATGTGGGAGAACAGCCGGTGCTCGATCTTGTTCCACTTCGAGGTGCCCGGCGGCATGTGGCAGACCGTGATCTCCAGGCCGGATTCGGCCGCCAGGGCGGCAAGCTCGGTCTTCCAGGCGCGGGTGCGGTATCCGTTGGAGCCGCCCGCGTCCGCGGTGATCAGCAGCCGGGTGGCCTGAGGGTAGTCGTGACTGCCACGGGCCTTCCACCAGCGACGGATCGAGGCAACGGCGAACGCGGCTGTGTCGTGATCGGTGCCGACACTGACCCAGCCGGTGTTCGCGGCGACGTCGTAGATCCCGTAAGGGATCGCCTTGCCCGGTCCCTGTCGGTCCAGGAAATCATGGGTCCTGACCTGGGTCGGCAGTCCTTTCGGACGCCACTCGAGGCCCCCGTTCTTGTACTGGCCGACCAGCTCCTTCTTCTTGGTATCGACGCTGATCACCGGGTCGCCAGCTCCCATATGCTCCTTGGCCCGGTCGTTGATGTAGCGGAACTGGGCATCCCGGTCGGGATGCTGAGCTCCCTCGACGGTCTTGGCGTTGGCCTGGAGGCTGAACCCCTCCTCCCTCAGCAGGTCGGCGACGGTATCCGCCGAGACACGGTGACCCTGCCTGGTGAGCTCGTCGGCGAGTCTGCGGGTGGACTTCGTCGTCCATCGCAGCGGTGACATCGGATCTCCGCGCATATCCGGCTCGACCAGGGCCAACAGCGCGGGCCGCAGTCCGGGATCTACCTCGTCAGCCCGTTTGCGCCCGCCACCGGGACGGCGAACTCGGCCCAGCGGTTCCGCCCCCGCCTCCAACTCGTCCACGCCTTTACGGACGGTGGTCTCGCTGGCCTCGGCCGCCTGAGCGACCACCCGGATTCCGCCGTGCCCCAGGATCCTGGCCTCAGCCCCCATCAGCAGACGGCGCTGCCGCTCGTCCAGGTGTGGGAACAACACCTGGAACTTCACCGCAAGTTGACCACGTGCCTCGTCAGATATGCGCATACCACACCAACGAGCCGAACCGCGGGAAGCAACACCTTGATTCTCTGCGAGCCCTTAGGACAGTTGAACGAACCTGTTTATCCGATCAAGGGGCAACGATGTGGTGTGTGGTCGGACCGAGCTGTTGAAGCGTCCGCCCGACCTTGCCAGTAAGGAGGTAGAACCTTTCCATGCCAAGCTTCGAGGTCACACCGATAGGTACAGTCCGGAACGACCGGACGGACGTCCAGCACACGGACAACTGGGGTGCCGTTCGCAGTACCATCACCGTCGACGAGCGCTTCGGTGATGCGTGCCTCCAGGGATTGGAAGGCTTCTCCCATGTGGAGGTCCTCTTCATCTTCGATCAGTTCCCGGAAAGCGACGACTACCGTGAACCCCGCTCCTACCGCGGCCGCTCCGACCTCCCGCCCGTTGGCGTCTTCGCCGGCCGTGGCCCCCGCAGACCGAACCGCATCGGCGTCACGTGCTGCGCCATCGAATCCGTTCACGGTCGCGAACTGACGGTGGTGGGGCTCGACGCGGTTGCCGGCACCCCGGTCATCGACCTGAAGCCGACGATGGCGGAGTTCCGCGCGGTGAACGTCGAACAGCCTGAATGGGTCAGCAACCTGATGGCGGAGTACTTCGAGCCGTAAACGACCCCGTCAACCTGCCTGGGCTTAGCGCTTTCCCTGCGACGGTGACGATTGCGGCTGGAGTGGGCAAGCGGCGTGGTGGAGTTCCCTCTCGGAACGGACGCGTCGGTAGGGGAGCCCGGCCGCCGTCAGCCCGTCAGCCCGTCAGTCCAGCTTCCGCGTCCAGTACCTCACGCGCTCGGCCAGTCGTGCATGTCGGGGGTGGTGAAGCCCGATTGAGCCCGGAGCCCGGAGCCCGGTAGACGTGGCGGTGGCGATAGCAAAACGACGGCTGAAATCCTCTCAAAGCGTAGGGCGAGGCTCCCGTTGTCAGTGCCGGACGGTTTACTAACGGCATGACCACGGCACATCACCTCCGCCTCATCGACGGGATGCGCACCCGAGAGTTTCCCGCGGATCGCATCCGATCGGGCTCGGGAGTCAGCGGGCCCGGCTACCACACGGCGTCCCTGCACGCCGACGACGGTCACTCGGACGACGACGAGGCGGGGCGGCTGGAGCACCGTGCGCAGTGCCTTGCGGAGCACGAGGCGCTGATCGCCGTGCTTGGCGCACGCTGGGGTGAGCCGCAGTTGATCAGCCTGTGGAGTGCCCAGGAGCGAATGATGTCAGGTGAGGAGATACCTGACCCATGGGCCGTCACTGTTGCGGGGTGCGAGTATCTCCGGCTCTGGCGCATCGAGACTCGGTGGATCGCCCTGGCGCTGTATCTGCAGGAGGAGGGCCTCGGGTGCGAGCTCAGCGTGGTGGTGACCGCGATCGATCCTCCGTGAGTTCCGTGAGTTCCGTGAGTTCCGTGAGCTCCGTGAGTTCCGTCGCGGGGCGGCGCGGCAGTGAAGGGACATGCGCGAGCTGTTGCGGGCAGGTGGGGACGTAGCCGGAACGTGAGGCGCGGTCTGACCCGTTGAATCACCCGGGTCCGGCAGTCGGGGCGGTATCGGGCCAGGGCGGGGGCTGCGTCCGAGGGGCGGGGACGAGGACGAGTCACGAGCCTTGTCGGCCAGGTGGCTGGCCGGGCGTCGGCTGCGCTGTCGCGCTTGACGTCGTCCGGCGCGACAGCGCAGCCGAGGGACCCGTTCTGCCGTCAGGCTTCAGTGGTGAGGACCGTGGCTTCCGAGTCGACGGCTGACCGGAGACGTCCGTATTCGTCGGCCATGGAGCTGAGGGTCCAGTGGGCGTTCAGGCCGCTGGGGTTGGGCAGCGCCCATACGCGGGCCCCGCCGATCCTCCGGTCCTGTGGCCCGATGTGGGCCTGTCGCTCGCCGAATGCAGTCCGGTAGGCCGTGATCCCGACGACGGCCAGCCATTGGGGCCGCAGTTCCTCGACCTTCGAGGTGAGGAGCCGGCCGCCGGCGCGGAATTCCTCAGCAGAGAGTTCATCCGCCCGGGCTGTGGCTCTGGCGACCACGTTGGTGATGCCCAGACCGTAGCGGAGCAGTTCGGACTGCTCGCAGGGCTTCAGCTGCCGCGGGGTGAACCCCGACAGATGAAGCACCGGCCAGAAACGATTACCGGGGAAGGCGAAGTGATGGCCCGTGGCACCCGTCATCAAGCTCGGGTTGATTCCGCAGAACAGTACGCGCAGACCGCCCGCAACCACATCGGGAACAATGCGGTCACGGGCGGCCAGGAGCTGTTCGGGTGTCACCGGCCTGCGGTCCGGTGCATCAGAGGATCGAGCCCGGCGCGTAAGAGGCGGCCTCCGGATGCTGCTTGGTGATCTCCTCGATCCGGCCGACGAGCGCGGTGACCTGATCGCCGGCAGCTCCCGTGAAGGAGAGCTTGTCGGCCATGAGCTCGTCCAGCTGCGCGCGGTCGAGCGGGATGCGCTCGTCCGCCGCCAGCTTGTCCAGCAGCTCGTTGCGCTCCGTGCCCTGCTCGCGCATGGCGAGAGCGGACGCGACCGCGTTCTCCTTGATGGCCTCGTGGGCGACCTCACGGCCGACACCGGCGCGAACCGCGCCCATCAATACCTTGGTCGTGGCGAGGAAAGGCAGGTAGCGGTCCAGCTCGCGGGCGACGACGGCAGGGAACGCGCCGAATTCGTCGAGCACCGTCAGGAAGGTCTCCACCAGCCCGTCGAACGCGAAGAACGCGTCGGGCAGTGCCACCCGGCGGACCACGGAGCAGGACACGTCGCCCTCGTTCCACTGGTCGCCCGCCAGCTCACCGGTCATCGACGCGTGACCCCGCAGGATGACCATCAAGCCGTTGACGCGCTCGCAGGAGCGGGTGTTCATCTTGTGAGGCATGGCGGAAGAGCCGACCTGGCCGGGCTTGAAGCCCTCGGTGACCAGTTCGTGGCCGGCCATCAGCCGGATGGTCTTCGCGACCGAGGAAGGCGCTGCGGCCAGCTGCACCAGGGCGGTCACCACGTCGTAGTCGAGCGAGCGCGGGTAGACCTGGCCGACCGAGGTGAAGGCCTGCGCGAAGCCGAGGTGTCCGGCGATGCGCTGCTCCAGGTCGGCGAGCTTCCCGGCGTCCCCGCCCAGCAGGTCGAGCATGTCCTGGGCCGTGCCGACGGGCCCCTTGATTCCACGGAGCGGGTAGCGGCCCAGCAGGTCCTCAAGCCGTCCGTAGGCGACCAGCAGCTCGTCCGCGGCCGTGGCGAAGCGCTTGCCCAGCGTCGTGGCCTGCGCGGCGACATTGTGGGACCGGCCGGCGATGACCAGCTCGCGGTACTCACCGGCGAGCCTGCCCAGCCGGGCCAGGACTGCCACCGTGCGGTCGCGCATCAGTTCCAGCGACAGCCGGATCTGGAGCTGCTCGACATTCTCGGTCAGGTCGCGCGAGGTCATTCCCTTGTGGACCTGCTCGTGACCGGCGAGGGCGTTGAACTCCTCGATGCGGGCCTTGACGTCGTGCCGGGTCACCTTCTCCCGCTCGGCGATCGAGGCCAGGTCGACCTGGTCGAGGACACGCTCGTAATCGGCGATGGCCGCGTCGGGTACCTCGATCCCGAGGTCCTTCTGGGCGCGCAGCACCGCCAGCCACAGCTGACGTTCCAGCTTCACCTTCTGCTCGGGGGACCAGAGGACAGCCAGCTCCGTAGAGGCGTAGCGGCCGGCCAGGACATTGGGGATGCGAGGCTTCGCAGACACAGCAGTCACGTGTCCAGATTCTACTGGCGGTTTGTGCAGGTCGACGCCGCCCCCTTCTTTGTGCGTTGCTACGACTGCGTGAGCGAGCGGGCGAGTGAGTGCGCGCGTGAGTGCGGGGGAGCGCACGGACGTGGGCGTAGGTGGCTCGGCCCCGCCCGGCCCGCCCGTGTCCGATACCGTCGGGCCGGCTACTCGCCGGCGTCCACCCGTCGCCACGTGGCGACGGGGCCCGGGGCCTTGTCGTCCAAGGGCGTGACCCAGAAGGCCCGTCCCAGCTCGGAGCTGAACTGGGCTCCCGTACGGCCGTCTCCCGACGAGCGGCCGGTCAGACGCCGTCCTATCCAGGGGAACAGGTGCCGACGGGCAAAGCGGACGTCGTCGACGCGCCGGGTGGACCAGTGCGGCGGGGCCGCCACGGGCAACAGCGTCTGCCAGTCGTTCTCCGGCGGCAGCCCCAGCGACTGCCAGACGGCCTCCGCCACCCGGCGGTGGCCTTCGGCGGTCAGGTGCAGCCGGTCAACGTCCCACATCCTGGGGTCGCCCAGTACCGGTGCCCCGTACAGGTCGGCGACCTCCGCGCCGTGCCGGGCGGCAAGGTCGTCGATCAGGGAGAACAGCTCCTCCATCCGCGGTCGGAACCGTTCCATCACCGGTCCGTTGCGACCGGGGCTGCGCATCAGGACCAGCTTCTTGCACGAGGGCGCCAGACGTTCCACGGCCTCTTCCAGGCGACCGCGGACCATGCCCATGTCGCACTTGGGCCGCAGGGTGTCATTGAGACCGCCCACCAGGGTCACCACGTCCGCCTGCATGGCCGCCGCCACGTCCACCTGCTCGTCCACGATCTGGCCGATGAGCTTTCCGCGTACGGCGAGATTGGCGTACCGGAATCCGGGGGTGCGGGTGGCCAGCCGGGTGGCGAGAACGTCGGCCCAGCCCCGGTACGAACCATCGGGCATCAGGTCCGACATGCCCTCGGTGAACGAATCGCCTACCGCGACGAGACTGGTGTATTCGGCATTTATTTCCATGGCCCTGCGATCGTATCGCGGCGCGGCCCGTCCTCCGGAAGGCGACGGTGGCCCGGTCCGCCGCCTTCCGGACGGAGTCCGGCCCCACACTCCAGGAGGGGTGCGGGGCCGGACCGGGGCCGTGATCGGCGCGGCGGGGGAGGAGACAGGATCAGCGCGGCTGAGGCCGGCCCACCAGCTCGCGGAGGACGTCCTCCATCGTCACCATGCCGGCCAGCCGGTCGTCCTCGTCGAGGACGGCCGCCAGATGCGTACGGCTGCGCCGGAGCGCGGTCAGTACGTCGTCGAGCGGTGCCGCCGCCCGGACCCGGGCGATCGGCCGCATAGCGGTCACCGGGAACGGCACGTCCCGGGGGGTGACATCGAGGGCGTCCTTCACATGGAGATAGCCCAGGATCCGCTGCTCGCTGTCCATCACAGGGAACCGCGAGAATCCGGTCTCGGACGAGAGCCGCTCCAGTTCCTCGGGCGTCGTCCCGACCCTCGTGTACATCACCTGGTCCACCGGCAGCACCACATCTTGCACCGGCCTGCGCCCCAGTTCCAGTGCATGGTGCAGTCGCTCGGCGGCGCGGTCGTCGACCAGTCCGGCGTCGCCCGCGTCCTTGACGAGCCGGGCCAGCTCGTCGTCCGAGAACGTGGCCGACACCTCGTCCTTCGTCTCCACCCGCAACAACTTCAGCAGTGCGTTGGCGAAGGCGTTGATCGCGAAGATCACCGGACGCAGCGCCCGGGCCAGCGCCACCAGCGGCGGCCCGAGCAGCAGCGCGGTCTTCACGGGCGCGGCCAGCGCGATGTTCTTCGGCACCATCTCGCCGAGCAGCATGTGGAGGTAGGTCGCCACCGACAGTGCGATCACGAACGAGATCGGATGGACCAGCCCGTGCGGCACCCCCACTGCGTCGAAGATGGGCTCCAGCAGATGCGCGATGGCGGGTTCGGCGACGATGCCGAGGACCAGGGTGCACAGCGTGATGCCCAGCTGTGCCGCGGCGAGCAGCGCCGAGACGTGTTCGAGGCCCCAGATGACGCTGCGCGCCCGCCGGTTCCCGTCCTCGGCCTGCGGCTCGATCTGGCTGCGCCGCACGGAGATGAGGGCGAACTCGGCACCGACGAAGAAGGCGTTCACGACCAGGGTCAGCAGACCGATGAAGAGCTGTACGGCGGTCATCGCTCGTCCTCCGGCGCATCGTCGGAACCGGGCAGCGGTGCGTGCAGCAGCGCCCGGGCGGCGCGCCGCCCGGAGGCGTCCACGACATCGAGGCGCCAGCCGGCCAGCTCGATCGAGTCACCCACGGCAGGGATGCGGCCCACCTCGGTGGCGATCAGTCCGGCAAGGGTCTCGTACGGTCCGTCCGGCACTCTCAGTCCGATCGTCTCCAGCTGGTCGGTGCGGGCCGCGCCGTCGGCCGACCACAGTGTGCGTCCGTCGGCATCCTCGCCGGCGGGTGCGAGATCGGGTGTCTCGTGCGGGTCGTGCTCGTCCCGTACCTCGCCGACGACCTCCTCGACGATGTCCTCCAGCGTCACGACGCCCGCCGTGCCGCCGTACTCGTCGATGACGACCGCCATCGCGAGTTTGCCGGAGAGGCGGTCCAGTAGCCGGTCCACGGTCAGGGTCTCCGGCACCAGCAGGGGCTCGCGCAGCATGTCCGAGACCCGTTTGCGCGGGCGCTGCTCGGCGGGGATGGCCAGTACGTCCTTGATGTGGGCGACGCCGACGACGGTGTCGAGGCTGCCCCGGTACACAGGGAACCGGGACAGTCCGGTGGCGCGTGTGGCGTTGGCGACGTCCTCCGCTGTCGCCTGCACGTCCAGTGCCGTGACCTGCACCCGGGGAGTCATCACGTTCTCCGCGGTCAGCTCCGCCAGATTGAGGGTGCGCACGAAGAGCTCCGCGGTGTCCGCCTCGAGGGCACCCGCCTTGGCGGAGTGCCGGGCCAGTGCCACCAGCTCCTGCGGACTGCGTGCGGTTGCCAGTTCCTCGGCCGGTTCGAGGCCGAAGCGGCGCACGATGTGGTTGGCGGTGTTGTTGAGGTGGCTGATGAAGGGCCGGAAGAGAGCGGTGAAGGCACGTTGCGGGGTGGCCACCCTCTTGGCCACGCCGAGCGGCGAGGAGATGGCCCAGTTCTTCGGGACGAGCTCGCCGACCACCATGAGGAACACGGTGGACAGGGCGGTGCCGATGACCAGGGCCACGGACGACGACACGCCGGGCGAGAGCCCGACGGCCTCGACCGGGCCGCGGATCAGTTTCGCGATGGACGCCTCGGAGAGCATGCCGACGACCAGGTTGGTGACGGTGATGCCCAGCTGGGCGCCGGACAGCTGGAAGGTGAGGCTGCGTACCGCCTTCAGTGCGCTCGCGGCACCGCGTTCCTCCCGCTCCACAGCCCGTTCGAGCTGGCCACGGTCGACCGTGGTCAGGGAGAACTCCGCCGCGACGAAGGCGCCGCATGCGAGGGAGAGCAGCACCGCCACGAGCAGCAGAAACACTTCGGTCATCGGTTCACCTCCGTCCCATGATCGGGCAGGGATACGAGGATCGCGCGGTGTCGGCGATATCGGCTACTGGGAGGTTCGCCCATGGGACGGACGCTCACACCTTTCATATGGATCGACGGGGGAGCACTCATAGTAAAGGATCAGCAAAGTGGCGAGGTAGGGCAGCCGTCCGGGCCCTCGGACGGCTGCCCCGGAAGCGGCGGGCCCGGCCCGCCCGCTCTGGCAGCGGGCGAGCGGGCCCGGCTCACTGTCAGAGCGGCTTCACCCAGCGCCGCCAGTGGTCCTCGCGGTGGTAGCCGACCGCGGCCCATGCGTGCTGGGCGCGCTCGTTGGCTTCCAGGACCATGGCGTCGGCCCGGCGGCCGCCGAGCGCGGCGAAACGGGCGTCCGTCGTTTCCAGCAGCGCCGTGGCGATGCCCCGCCTGCGGAATCCGGGATGTACGGCCAGCCGGTAGACATGGCAGCGCCAGCCGTCGAAGCCGGCTATGACGGTGCCCACGAGCAGGCCGTCCCGCTCCGCGAGGAGCAGGGCCTCCGGGTCCCGGTCGATCAGCCGGGACACCCCATTACGGTCGTCACTGATGCTCGTTCCTTCTGCCGCCTCGCGCCAGAACGTCAAGACGTCGTCGACGTCGGCGAGGGCGGCGCAGCGGATGTGGAGATCACTCATGGGATGAGCCAAGCAGAGCGTCATCCCCATGGGCGAGCGAATTCCGGGGCTGCTCGTGCGTGGTGGGCTCCGTGTCTCAGCTCGTACGGGGGTGGGCTCCGTGTCTCAGCGCAGATGCACCGGGAGCGACTCGATGCCGTACACGATCGACAGCTTCCGGAAGCCGAGATCCTGCGGCGGGACGGCGAGCCGCATGCCGGGGAACCGCCTGGCCAGTGCGGGGTACGCCACGCGCAGTTCCATGCGCGCAAGCTCGGCGCCGATGCAGCGGTGGATGCCGTGGCCGAAGGCCAGGTGGCCGGCCGGCGTGGTGCGGTGCAGGTCGAAGCCCCCGTCGTCCGTGACGTACGACGGGTCGCGGTTGGCGCCGCTCAGGGAGCAGAGGACCATGTCGCCGCGCGGAATGACCACGCCGGCTATCTCGATGTCCTCACGGGCGAACCTGGGGAACGCCATCTGGACCGCGGAGAGATACCGCAGCACCTCCTCGACGAACGGCGCGGTCATCGTGTCGTCCGTGCGCAGCCGGTCGAGGACGTCCTCGTTCTGCAGCAGGACCAGCGAGCCGAGCGCGATCGTGCTGGCCGTCGTTTCGAAGCCGCCGGTGAGCACTCCGTCGGCGAGACCCGCGAGCTCCTCGTCGTCGACACTGTCTCCGTGCTCCCTCACGATCATGCCGAGCAGCCCGTCCCCGGGCTTCCGGCGCTGCGCCCTGACGACCTCCCTGAAGTAGTCCAGCGACGCGGACATGGCACCGAAGGGTGCGGTCGTCCCCCCGAAGAGGTCGAAGCGGTCCATCGCGAGCTGTTGGAAGTCCTGCCGGTCCTCGTACGGCACGCCCAGGAGTTCGCAGATGGTGAGGGAGGGGACGGGCAGTGCGAACTCGTGCACCAGGTCGACGGGGCCGCGGGCGGTCTCCATCGCGTCAAGGCGTTCCTCGACGATCGCTTCGATCCGGGGTGCCAGGCGCCGCAGGCGGCGCATGGTGAACTCCGGGGTCAGGATGCGGCGCAGGCGCGTGTGTACCGGCGGATCGCTGAAGCCGAGCCCGCCCGGGCTCTGCTCGGGGGCGATCCCGGCGTTGCCCGCGAGGTGGGCGAAGTCCGTGCTGAACCCCTCGGCGGATCCGAGTACGGCCTTCGACTCCTCGTAGCCGGTGACCACCCAAGCGTCCATGCCGAACGGCAGCGAAACCCTGGACACAGGGGCGCTCGCCCGGGTCGTGGCCACCCGGCGTACAGGATCGAGGCCGTCGCGGCGCAGGAGCATGAGCAGTTCCTCCGGCAGCAGCTTGATCGTGGAGGAGCCGATTCCGTGCCGTTGAATCCTGGCCAGGTAGGTGCGCCCGAGCCGGGCGGTGATACGGGAACGGAACGTCGTACTCAATGTGCACTCCATGAGTCGTCGCGAGATCTGGTCGGTTGGCAGGCATTCGCCGCCAGGACGTGGCCGACTGCGCTGACTTCGGCTGCCTGACCAGGAATTATGACCACTTGTTCGGAAGAGGGGGCGGCCGGGTGCGATATCCGTCGCTCATCCTTCGACGGTACGGGTCCCGGAGCCCGTACGCCCGGGGCGGCCGACTGCGGTGATATGCCAGGTGACGGGGGTGTGCCGGGGCTGCGGACGGCCCGGGTGCCGGTACCGGAAGGCTGCCGGCAGCCTTGCCGAGGCCCCGTTCCCCTTGCCGGTGCTAGCAATCCCGCGCTAGCGTGAGGGGGTGCCCAAGACGCAGCTGAACGTTCGAGTGGACGAGGCCACCGCCGAGGCCGCGCGGCAGCGCGCGCTCCAGAGGGGGATGAGCGTGAACCGCTACATAGAGGAACTGGTCAAACAGGATGCGGGCGAGGTCGGCCATACCTTCGTCGAGGCCGCCGCCGACTTCATGAAGCAGTACGAATCGGTGTTCGCCGAGGAGTTCGGCCCGGAGCGCAAAGGCACCCGTTGAATCTCCGGATCCACCTTTCCTGGCTGCTCATGGTCGCCGAGCACAAGACACCCGGTGACCCCCAGGTCACCGACTGGGGCGCACTGGTCGCCGCGGTCGCGCGGCACGAGGCGGAGATCTTCGGCAGCCCGGTCTACAGCGACCCGCATTCCCGGGCGGCAGCGCTGCTGCAATTGCTGTTGCACGTGCCCGCGCTGGAGCGCTCCAACGCGATGTTCGCCTCAGCCGTCGCCTACGGCTATCTCGTCGCGTCGGGGCTCAAGGTCATCACCTCGCCGGAACAAGTGCGCGATCTGGCGCTGCTGGTCAAGGAGGGCAAGGCGGACGTCCGGGCCATCGCCGACGAGCTACGTCAGTGGAGCCTGTGACCGGCACGGTGACCACGGGAGCCTGTGACCAGGACGGTGACCACGCCGGTCCGACAACGAGCGATGTGCCGTAGCACTGTCGTGTGGTCGGCGGGCAGGACCCGCCGCATGCCTCCGCGGTCGTCAGCGGAGGCCCTCCCGCCCCCGGTCCACCACTGCCGACCGTCGCGCCACGCCCAGCACACACGAGGACGTGGGCAGCTTGATGCCGCCCTCCGGCATGTTTACCCTCCGGTACGTCTCCACCTCGAAGCCTGCCGCTTCGATCGCGGCGAGAGCGTCGCGCGAGGTGTGACATCCGCCGGCCAGCAGGGGCCAGACAGTCCGGTCCAGTGCGCGTTGGGTGGCGGCCATGGCACGGCCGTCGGCCCGCACATGCTCGAAGAAGCGCAGCTCACCACCCGGCCGCAGGACCCGCCGGATCTCCGCGAGCGACTGCTGCACATCGCGTACGGTGCACAGCACGAGCGAGACGACGGCTCCGTCGAACGCCTCGCTCTTCACCGGCAGGGCCTCCGCCGTACCAGGCACCACATCGACCGGGATTCCGGCGCGCAGCGCGGATCGCACCGCCAACTGCCGCAGTGTGCGCTCGGGTTCGATCGCCACCACCTCGGAAACGGCCGGCGGGTAATGGGCGAAGTTCAGGCCGTTCCCTGCCCCGATGTCGATGACCCGCCCCGACAGTCCCGACAGCAGCTCGGCCCGCACCGCGGCCAGGCCCGCGGCGGACTCGGCGGCCACGCTGAGCCGGGCGTAGCAACGGGCGAAGACCGGGTGGTGCACCGCGTCCTTCTGGATCTTCGTGCTCCGCAACCGCATGACGGACCTCCTCGACGGGCCGGTCCGCGCGGGCCGGGTGCGAGCGTACGCCCCGCCGCCCCGCTCGGCCGGAAAGGTTCGGCTACCTCGATTCTGCCTCCTTCGGCGCACCCCGTCCTGTGCCGTACCCCGTTCAGTCCGGCGGTCGGCTCCCGCCCAGCCGCTCGGCCAGCCAACTCCCGGCTCGGGCACGGAAGTCCGAAGGAGCGAGAGCTCCCGCGCCCGCCGGGACAACACCCAGCAGCGGAGCGCCCGCCGCCACCGGAAGGTCCGACAGATTGCAGCGCTCCGCCAGGTCCGGCTCGGCGGGCATGCTGCCGACCACCACCCCGAGGCAGTCGAGCCCGCGGGCACGGAGCGCCTCCGAGGTCAGCGCCGTCGAGTTGAGCGTGCCGAGCCCGGCAGGCGCCACCACCAGGACCGGTGCCGCCAGCAGCCGAGCGGCGTCCGCCAGGGTCGCGCCGTCGTCGTCGAACCGTACGAGCAGTCCGCCCGCACCCTCGATCAGTACCAGATCGTGTTCGGTCGCCAGTTTCTCGGCGGCCTCGGCGACCTCGTACGGTCGGACGGGCGCCATCCCGGCCCGCCGCGCGGCGGTCGCAGGCGCCAAGGGCTCCGGGAAACGGGCCAGTTCGACCGCCGTCACATGACGGCCCGCCAGCCGCGCCACCTCGGCGGCGTCACCGGGCTCACCCGGCACCAGGCCCGTCTGGGCCGGCTTGAGCACCGCCACCCGACGGCCCGCAGCCGCCGCCGCGACGGCCGCGGTCACGATCGTCTTGCCGATCTCGGTGCCCGTCCCCGTCACCACCAGAATGTTCATCTCAGCCCTCCCGAGCCGCAGCGCATACGGCGCGGCAGATCCGCGCCACATCGTCGTCCCCGGTGACGTACGGCGGCATGGTGTATACGAGATCGCGGAACGGCCGCAGCCACACGCCCTCACGTACCGCCGCCCGCGTCGCGGACTCCATGTCCACCTCGTGATCGAGCTGGACGACGCCGATCGCACCCAGAACCCGCACGTCGCGGACCCCGGGCAGCTCCTCCGCCGCCGCCAGCCCGTCGCGCAGACCGGCTCCGATCCGTTTGACCTCCTGCTCCCAGTCCTGGCCGAGCAGCAGATCGATCGAGGCGCAGGCCACCGCGGAGGCCAGGGGATTGCCCATGAACGTCGGCCCGTGGGCGAGTACCGGAACCTCGCCGCGCGAGATGCCCTCGGCCACCGCGGTCGTGCACAGCGTCGCAGCCATCGTCAGATAGCCGCCGGTCAGGGCCTTGCCCACACACATCACATCGGGTGAGACCCCGGCGTGCTCGGCCGCGAACAGCTTGCCCGTACGTCCGAAGCCCGTCGCGATCTCGTCGAACACCAGCAGTACGTCGTTCGCGTCGCAGGCCTCGCGCAGGACACGCAGGTACGCGGGCGAGTGGAAGCGCATGCCGCCCGCTCCCTGCACCACGGGTTCCACGATGACCGCGGCCAGCTCGTCCGCGTGGTGCGCGATCAGCTCGCGCAGATGCGTCGCGTACGCGCTGTCCGGCTCCGCGTCGAAGCCCGACGGCGGCTCGTCGGCGAAGACCTGCCGGGGCAGCGCCCCCGACCACAGCTCGTGCATGCCGCCCTCGGGGTCGCACACCGACATCGGCTGCCAGGTGTCCCCGTGGTACCCGCCGCGCCAGGTCAGCAGGCGCTGTTTGGCCGGCCGTCCGGCGGAACGCCAGTACTGGAGGCACATCTTCACGGCGACCTCGACCGACACCGACCCCGAGTCGGCGAGGAAGACGTGCTGCAACGGTGCCGGGGTGATCTCGACCAGCTTGGTGGCCAGCCGCACGGCGGGCTCGTGCGTGAGCCCGCCGAACATCACATGGCTCATCCGGTCCAGCTGGCTGCGTGCCGCCTCGTTCAGAACCGGGTGGTTGTAACCGTGCACGGCGGACCACCACGACGACATGCCGTCGACCAGCTCATGCCGGCCCTCGGCGGGTTCGGCGAGTCTGAGCCGCACGCCGGACGCGGACTCCACGACCAGCGGCTCCTGCCGGCCAGGCATGGGACCGTACGGATGCCAGACATGGGCCCGGTCCAGGGCCCGCAGCCCGGCGGGGGAGAGCGGCTCAGGCATTGGGTGCGAGATCCGTACCCGCGCCGCGGCGGCGGACCGCCACCAGGTCCGTGCGAGCCGCCTGGGATTCGGCGGCTTCCGCGGGAGCGGTCTGCGCCTCCGGGCCGTCGCCGCACGGCGCGCACCCGCCGGCGTGCGAACCACAGCCGCCACCCGCGTCCGTACGATGCCCGGGCAGCGTCGTCGTACCGGCGCCCTCCACCTCGAAGCCGGCGTCCGCGATCATGTCGAGGTCGACCTGCCCCGCCTGGCCCTCACTGGTCAGATAGTCGCCCAGGAAGATCGAATTGACGAGATGCAGGGCCAGCGGCTGCATCGAACGCAGGTGCACCTCGCGGCCGCCCGCCAGCCGGACCTCCACGTCCGGGCAGACGAACCGCACCATCGCCAGAATGCGCAGACAGCGCTGCGGCGTCAGGTTCCACTCCTTGGCGAGCGGCGTCCCCTCGAACGGGATCAGGAAGTTGACGGGCACCGAGTCCGGGTCGAGGTCACGCAGGGCGAAGACCACGTCGACCAGGTCGGAATCGCTCTCGCCCATACCGGCGATCAGCCCGGAACAGGCGGAGAGCCCTGCGGCCTGCGCCTGGTGCACCGTCTCCACGCGGTCGGCATAGGTGTGGGTGGTGGTGATGTCCCCGTACGTCCCCTCGGACGTGTTGAGGTTGTGGTTGTAGGCGTCGGCGCCCGCCGACCGCAGCCGGTCGGCCTGGCCGTCGGAGAGCAGGCCGAGGCAGGCGCACACCTCGACGCCCTCGTTCTGTTCCTTGATCGCTTCGATGGTCTGCGACACCCGGTCGACGTCCCGGTCGGTCGGGCCCCGGCCGCTCGCGACCAGACATACGCGCTTGGCGCCACCGGCCACCCCCGCCGCCGCCGCCTTCGAAGCCTCGTCGGGCTTCAGCCAGGTGTACTTCAGGATCTCGGCCTTGGATCCCAGCCGCTGGGAGCAGTACGAGCAGTCCTCGGGGCAGAGCCCGGACTTGAGATTGACCAGGTAGTTCAGCTTCACCCGCCGCCCGAACCACTGACGGCGCACCTTTCCGGCCGCGGCCACCACGTCGAGCAGTTCATCGTCCGGTGTCGCCAGTACGGCGAGCGCTTCTTCACGGGTCGGCAGCTCGCGCCGCAGCCCCTTGTCCACCAGCGTGTTCAGGAGGTCCATGCCGATGATCCTGACGCACAGCACCGCCCCGAGCCAAGGAGGAACCGGACAACAGAGCCCGCAGAGGGTGTGTGCATTGCCACACCATGCCCGGCTGCGCCCCCGGTTAGGGTCTGTGAGCTGCCTACAAAAGGGACCCGACCATGTCCTTCGCCCCGTTCGACTGGATCGACGAGGAGGCGCGCCGCCGCGCGGACGCCGGACTCGTCCGGACGCTCCGGCCGCGGCCCGCCGAACCGGAACTGCTGGACCTCGCGAGCAACGACTACCTCGGCCTCACCCGGCATCCGGAAGTGACCGCCGCGGCGGCCGATGCGGCGCGCCGGTGGGGCGGCGGTGCCACCGGCTCCCGGCTGGTCACGGGTTCCACCGCGCTGCACGCGGAGCTCGAACGCGAACTGGCCGAATTCTGCGGATTCGAGGCGGCTCTGGTGCTGTCCTCGGGCTATGCCGCCAACCTCGCGGCCCTCACCGCCCTGACCGGCCGCGGCTCGCTGATCGTGTCGGACGCGGGCAATCACGCCTCGATCGTCGACGGGTGCAGGCTCTCGCGCGCCGAGACGGCTGTGGTTCCGCACGCCGACCCCGAGGCGGTGCGCAAGACCCTGCAGTCGCACCGGGGCAGGGCGCTGGCGGTCACCGACTCGGTCTTCTCGGTCGACGGCGACGCCGCACCGCTGGCCGAACTGGCCGACGCCTGCCGCGCGGAGGACGCCGCGCTGCTCGTCGATGACGCGCACGGCCTGGGCGTCCTCGGTGACGGCGGCCGCGGCGCGCTTGCCGCGGCAGGTCTGGCGGGTGGCGACGGCGTCGTCGCCACACTCACCCTCTCCAAGTCCCTGGGCAGCCAGGGCGGCGCGGTTCTCGGCCCCGCGCGGGTGATCGACCACCTGGTCAACACCGCCCGCACGTTCATCTTCGACACCGGGCTCGCACCGGCCGCCGTCGGCGCCGCGCTGGGCAGCCTGCGGCTTCTGCGCCGCGAGCCGGAACGGGCGGGCCGGGCCCGTGCGGTCGCCACCGCGCTGCACGAGCAGCTGACCGCGGCCGGCCTGACCGCGGTCCGTCCCGACGCGGCCGTGGTCTCCGTACGCGCCCCCTCGGCCGAGGCGGCCGTCCGCTGGGCGGCGGACTGCCGTACGGCCGGGATGGCGGTCGGGTGCTTCCGTCCGCCCTCCGTACCGGATGGCATCTCCCGGCTCCGGCTGACGGCGCGCGCGGACCTGACGGACGAGGAGATCGCGGAGGCGGTGGCGATCGTACGGCGGGCCGCTCCTGCGGGCTGACCCGCCGGGGCCGCTACCCGAAACATCGGCCCGCCGGCGGCTCAGCCGGCCGAACCGCCGTTCAGGGCGGTGACGAAGGAGGTCCAGGCCGCAGCGGAGAAGAGCAGCGGCGGCCTGGACGCGTCCTTGGAGTCGCGCACGGCCAGCCTCCGGTTGCCGAACGGCGCGGCCTCCACGCAGTTGTTCATTCCCGTGCTGCGGCTGCTGCGCCGCCACCGTAACGCGTGCTGTGCGAGGCAATCCGACATGAGGCCCCCTCGGGCAGTCCGGGGTCACCGACCGTCGCGGTCGATCGCGGCGATCAGGTCCAACGAGTGCTCCGGCGACAGCGCGTGTGCCTGCAGAGTGCGGAAGGCCGAGCTGTACGCCTCAAGGTCTTCTTTCCGCTCCAGGTAGAGGCTACTCGTCAAATGGTCGAGAACGACCACATCCAGATCAGAAATGCTCGGAAAGGAGAAGATAACGAAAGGTCCGGTGAGGCCCACATAGCCGCCGACCGTGAACGGCAGCAACTGAAGCTGCACATGCGGCAGTTGGGCTACCCGGCTGAGATGGCGCAGCTGCTCCCGCATGACCCGGCGGCCGCCGACCTCGCGTCGTAGCACTGCCTCGTCCAGTACCGCGGTCAGTCTCAGCGGCGGATCGCTCCGCAGGACCCCCTGCCGCGCCAACCGGACTTCCACCAGCGAGTCCAGCTGTCCGGTGGGCAGCCCGTCGAGTGAGGCCCGGGTCACCGCTCGGGCGTAGTCGGCGGTCTGCAACAGCCCCGGCACCACCGACGTCTCCAGCGTGCGCGCGGTGCGCGCCTGTGACTCCAGGCTGATGAAATCGCGGTACTGCGGCGGGATCAGGCCGCGGTACGCGTGCCACCACCCCGTGCCCCCGCCGCCCGCCGAACCCGCGAGCGCCTCCAGGACCTCGCGCAACTTCGGGTCGTCCGTGTCGTACGCGTCGAGCAGCCGGGTCACATCGCCGGGCTGCACCCCGCTCACGCCGGTCTCGATCCGGCTGACCTTCGACTGGTGCCAGCCGAGCAGACGAGCCGCGTCCCGGCTCGTGAGTCCCGACGCATGGCGCAGACTCCGCAGCTCCTCCCCGAGCTTGCGGCGTCGCACCGCAGGGCCGTGCTGCATGTGGTGCCTCCCTCCCACTCCCTGTCGAGCGGACAGTGTGGCGCCTTTACGGGGCATCCGGGGCAGAGTTCACCGCTTCGAGCGACAGATATATGCATATCTTGGTGGATCGCCGTTACAGAGGGCAGCATCAGTGGCAATCTGGCGCGAAGCACAACCCGGACCAACGATCGCGGGGTCGCTTCCGGGTGGGAAAGGGACGGCTCGCCATGGCAGACCATCAAGAAGCAAGCGTCACTCTGCCGAGCGAGCCGGTCTCGGTCGCCGCGGCCCGGAGATATGTGGCCCGGGTACTGGCCGACTGGGGACTTCCCGACGACACGGAGACGGGAGAGACCGTCCGGCTCATCGTCTCGGAGCTCGCGACCAACGCCGTCCAGCACACCTTCGGACAGTCACCCACCTTCACCGTGGACCTCCGGCTGGAGCGGGAGGAGCAGCTGCGCCTCGGGGTGACGGACAGTCACCCTCGGTGGCCCCAGCGGCTCCCCGCGGCCGTGCAGCAGGACAACGGGCGCGGCATGGTGATCATCCGCGCGCTGGCCAAGGAGTACGGTGGCCGGCTGACCGTCACCCCCACCGCGGACGGCGGGAAGACCGTCTGGATCGCGCTGCCGTGGCACGCGGCCGTCCAGCACTGACTGCCCCGCCGCGCACCCCGGGCACGGTCACAGAGGCGTCGCGGCCCGCCCGAATCCGCTGCGCAGCAAAGCCCGCAGCGTCGCCGCCGCGGCGCTCGCGCGGTCGCCGCGGTGCACCACCGAGATCGTCCGGCGGAACGCGGCCGGCTCCAGTCGCCGTACGGACAGCGGCGTCGGCGACATCGCGGCGACCATCTCGGGTACGACCGCCATGCCGATGCCCGCGCTGACCAGAGCGCACACCAGCGCATAGCCGGGCGACTCGCAGACCACCGCCGGCAGCGCCCCCGCCTCGGCGAGTGCGCTCTCCACCCCGCGGCGCGGCGGATGGGTGGGTGCGCTGCTGATCAGGGGCCGGCCTGCCAGCTCCGTCACCGGGAGCCGCCCGCTGCCGTCGGCCAGGACCTGCCCGACCGCGGTGATCAGCACCAGCTCCTCGATCAGGAGCGGCTCGGACAGGACACCTGACGGCGGCGGCGTCGCAGCGCCGGGCTCGTAGTCATGGGTCAGTGCCAGATCCACCTCGCCGGCTGCCACCGCGGCCACCCCGCCCGGCGGCTCGTACTCGGTGACGGTCAGCTCCACGTCCGGGTGCGCCCGGCGGAACGCGCTCAGCACCGGCGGCAGCAGATGAATGCCCGCCGTGGTGAAAGTGCCGACGCGCAGGCGACCGCCTGAGAGTCCGGCCAGACGAGCCAGTTCATGGCGGGCCTGCTCCATCTCGTCGAGGACCCGCCGGGCGCGTCCGGCGAGCAGTTCGCCCGCTGCCGTCAGCCGGGCGCCTCGGTGATGGCGCACCAGCAGCGCAGCCCCCGCCTCCCGCTCCAGCTTGGCGAGCTGCTGGGAGAGTGCCGGGGCGGTGTAGCCCAGGCGTGCGGCGGCCCGGGTGATCGAACCGGCCTCGGCGACCGCCACCAGCGCCGCGAGGCGCGTCGGGTCGTACATTAAGCGTTCCTTTTGGCAGACCCAGAAGATTGCAAGTACATGCTAAAGGCTCCGGCGGTCCAGGATGGAGCGATGGACGCACAACTGACCGCTTTCGTCGGGGTCGCCGCCGCCATGGTCGCGCTGCCCGGCGCGGACTTCACCGTCGTCGTACGCAACGCCCTCGCCTCGCGCGCGGCGGGGGTGGCGACCGCAGTGGGGGTCGCCGGGGGCCTCCTGGTCCACACCGCGCTCGCCGTCGCCGGTCTGGCCGCCGTGCTGGTGGCGGTGCCCGTGCTGTTCCGGACCGTCCAGCTCCTGGGCGGCGCATACGTGCTCTACCTGGGCATCAGTGCCCTGTACGCGGCCCGGCGACGCGCCGGGCAGGCGGCGGGGCCCGGGCCGGACGAGGGGGATGGTGGGCAGGCCACGATGGGGACAGGCCGCGCACTGCGCCAGGGATTCCTGACCAATGCGCTGAACCCCAAGGCGCCCGTGCTCTTCCTGAGCCTTCTGCCGCAGTTCGTGCCGGCCGGGGCCGCGCCCCTGCCCAGGACGCTGCTGCTCGCCGCGATCGTCGTCCTGATGGCTCTGATCTGGTTCCCGGCCGTGGCGCTCCTGGTGGACCGCCTTGGCCGGTGGCTGCGCCGGCCGCGTACCGCCCGGGCGATCGAGGGCGGCAGCGGCGCGGCACTCACCGCACTGGGGCTGGTCCTGGTGACGGGCCCGCTGCTGCACTGACGCGGGAGCACGGGCCGGGACGGGGAGGGGCTTCAGCGGACCCGTCCGTAGTAGACGCTCTTCGTCCAGATCTTTTCCAGGCGGACCACGGCCCCGGTCTTGGGCGAGTGCCAGATCTTGCCGCTGCCCGCGTAGATGCCCACGTGGTAGATGCTGCGGCCGGAATGGAAGAAGACCAGATCGCCGCGTTGCCGCTTGGAGGACGAGATGTGGCGGGTCTTGTTGTACTGCTGCTGGGCCGTGCGCGGGAGCTTCTTGCCCGCCTTCTTGAACGAGTAGAGCGTCAGGCCGGAACAGTCGAAGCGACTGGGCCCGGTGGCGCCCCACCGGTAGGGCGCTCCCTTCTTCGACGCGGCGATGTTGAGCGCCTTCATCGAATGTGTCGCGGCCTGGGCATCGGTCACGGCGCCGGGAACGAACAACGTGCCGCCTACAGCGGCGAGAGTCATGGCCGAGGCCGTTGTGGCCCGGGCGAGGAGAGACGGGACATGAACCTGCGCAGTCATGCGCAACCCTTCGTCAGCCGCCTGTGAAGGATGACCTGTCGGGTTCGGGCTGGCGAAGTCGCCCGGCCGCAGATGCGGCTTCACCCCGAGGGACAACCGGAGGTCCGGTCGGCCCGTTGTGCTCGGGTCCTCCACTCCTGCCGATCCACTCCTGTCGACCAGGCATCCGGGCGGCGGCAGGACTCGGCGTCCGCCCGGACCGCCCCGCCGCGGTGGCGGGGGCTTGTCGTCCCAGGGATCTTGACTCACCGAGTGCCGGATTTCCGAGGTGAAGCGGCGATATGTGAGGCTCGTCACGACTGGCCCGTTCGGGTGGACAGGTGACCTTTGGGGAAACGGCAGACGCTCGCCGCCCGGTGCCGTACCAGCGACGTAACGGGAGATTTCGCCCATCGTCCACCGTGAAAGCGCAAATTGAGTTGTCCCTCGCGCGAAGTAACGTCTACGCCGAACGAGGGAGAATATTTGGCCGACGCGTCGGGCGTGTCGGTCGAGGAGCTCAGCAACTGGGAGGGGCGGGCGGGATGGTGACCCGCCCGGAGCGCCGTTCGCCGTCGAGTACGCGCAGCGCCCGGGTCAACGTGGCTGCGTGGATCCGTGCTTCACCACGCTCGTGCATCACCGCGAGGGCGTCCCGCAGTGCGGCCGAGTACGAGGCCAGTGCCTGGGCGGCGCGCAGTGCGCCGTAGGTGTCGCCGCCGTGGGCCGGATTGATCCGGCCCACCTGGTCGAGGACTTGCAGGTAGCGGTCGATGAACTCGCCCTCCGCGCGGGTCAGGGCGGGCAGTGGTGCGAACTCCGGTGGCTGCATCGGGGATTCACCGCGCCGGGTGCGGAGACAGCGACAGCGAGCGGTTCTGGACGATGTGGTCGACCAGCCCGTATTCCTTGGCGCCCTCGGCGTCGAGGATGAGGTCGCGCTCGGTGTCGGCGGTGATCTGCTCGACGGGGCGGCCGGTGTGACGGGCCAGCATGCTGCTGAGCGTCTCGCGCATGCGGGCCAGTTCCCTTGCCTCGATCTCCAGGTCGGACGGCTGCCCCTGTACGGGCTCGGCGAGTTCGGGCTGCTGCACCACCACGCGGGCGCCCGGCAGGGCGTGCCGTTTGCCGGGAGCGCCCGCCGCGAGCAGCACGGCCGCGCCGGCCCCCGCTTGGCCGAGGCAGAAGGTCTCCACCTCGCAGGTGAGGAAGGCCATCGTGTCGTAGACGGCGGTCATGGCCCCGAACGTGCCGCCGGGGGAGTTGATGTAGAGCGAGATAGGCCGGTCGGGCGCGTCGTGCTCCAGGTACATGAACTGTGCGACCAGGTCGTTGGCAGCCGTGTCGTCGACGGGGGTGCCGAGGAACACGACCCGTTCGGCCAGCAGCTTGGAGTACGGGTCGAGCGTGCGGGTCCCCTGGGACGTGCGCTCGGTGAACTCGGGCAGTACATGGCGGGCGGCGGGGCGGTGCATGGCGAGGCCTCTCGTCCGGGGTGCGCGAGACCCTGAAGGCACCCGCGCACGCTTCTGTAGAAAATGTACAGGACGTACAGAAGGTTGTGATGGGAGAGAGCCTGGTGATCGGTGCAAAGGCCGAGGACAGAGGCTGTTCTGCTGTTCGCCGAGTGCTGAAATCTCACAAATCTGCCACGACGCCCTCAGCGTCAAGCTGCTTCGTCCTCACCGCAATCACATGGACAAGTGAGGTGTTCCGAGGCGACGCGGAGGTCCTCGGGACTCGGGTGGGCGTACACCCGCTTCGAGGATGGCGTAGATCGTGGCGTTGGCGGCCGGCGTGAGCAGGATGGTGCAAGCGAGGGCGGCGGGCCGTGCGGCCGGGTCCTCACGGGCGATCGCGTCGGGTGCGTAGTCCTTGAGCGCGGCCGCGAGCGGGATGCGCACCAGGCCGGACGGTGCGAGCAAGCCCAGGACCAGGCTGCTGGAGGCGGCCAGGACCAGTGCAGCGATGGCCAGCAGCCAGGTCGTCAGGCGTGGTTCCGGGCGGCGCGAAAGCGGGCCGGCGGCCAGGGCGGCAAGTCCGGGAAGAGCAGTGGCGGGTAGACGGCCAGATGCGTCGCGGCGGCTGCTCCTCTGCTTGTTGGTGCCGAGCAGGCGGCGCAGGAGGTCTTCGTCGTCGGACAGCTCGTCGACGAAGCGGGTCAAGACCGTGTTCCGGATGTGAGACAGATTCAGACGTTTTGCATTACCGCCCAGTCGATACCGACACACGGCACCCCGGAGTGCTCACACCTCACGACTGGATTCGCTGTCAAAGAAGCCGAAACGACTGGACCCACTGTCAAACGCCTCGATTGATGACAAACGACACCACGAGTTGCCTACTCGAACGGTTGATCTGTCTACAACAGGGATGTCACCTAGCCTGGTGAGAGGGGACGTCTTATGATCCGGAGTTCGCCATGATCAATCGGCGAAAGGAAAGCGAAACCACCCTGACATCCCCGCTTCCCGCCCCGAGGCGGATCGCGTGGATTGTGTGGAGCGGTGTGGGAACGCTCGGACTCCTCGGCCTCCTGACGTGGGCAGGCAAGGACCACCCGGCCTGGAGCGGGGGCGGTTGGGGGTGGGCACAGGGGTTCACCGGGTGGGTGGCGCAGATCTTCGGCGGGCTCGGCCGGGTCGTCGACGGCGACGGCCTCGTACCCGGCCAAAGGCTGGGATTCTGGTTTGTCGCCCTGGTTGTCCTCTACTTGTACTGGCGGGCGACGCGTGCGCTGGTGGCCTACAAACCGGGTCCGGTCGACGTTCAGGAACTCATCGACGCGACGCCCCCGGGAACCCTCGATGTGCCGGCTGGGGATCTGACCGCCGAGCTTCGCCAGCAATTGTCCGACAGCAGCATCTACGCACCAACGACGCTGCCCGCCGAGGTCCCACCGACGAGCTTTCTCGAACTGGTCGGCGACGTCGAGTTGGACCCCAAGAAGCTGGGGGCCGCCATTCCGCGCCTCCTGAGCCGACTGCGGCCGAAACTCGCCTACCGGGTCGGAGGAGTGCTCCGGATCCGTGAACAGAGACCGGACTGCCTGGGTGTGACGGTGACGGTCACGGCCTTCGTGTTCGGCGGTTCCAGCTCGACGACTCTTTGGGGAAAAGAATGGGGCGAAGTCATCCGCAAGACCGGCTGCTGGGTGATCAGCGTCCTGCTGCCGGTGACTCGAGCGGGGCGGCAACCGCCCTGGCGTCAATGGTGGGGCCGTGAGCTCAATCCCGAACTGTACGAGGCGTACCAGAGCGCGAACGAGCTCAGCCGGGCCGGCCGCTATCACGAGGCGCTGTCACGGTACTTCGACGCGATCGCACTCGACCCCAAGAATCCGTACCTCCGGAGCGAGTTGGCCGAGGTGCAGGAGAAGATGGGTCTGCACATCGACGCTCTCGAAACGTGCCAACGCGCCCTCACTCTCGATGGACAGACTTCCAGGCAGTACAACAGGCGGCTGTGGCTGAGACCTGGGCAGGTGGATTGGCGGCGGCTGCGCTATCTGCGTCACCCTCGCCTGTACCGGGACGTGCTCGGTCTGCGGTACCGGAACGCCATCATCCTGGGAATGTCGGAAGAGACGACACAACAATGGTTCCAGCGCAAAGGCAGCCAGGACGACACGACCCGGCGCCGCCTCGTGCCCCTTCTTGCGGATCGGTACCAGCAAGCGGCCATCACGCTGGCACACCCCGGTGACGAAGAGGCCTGGCTCGCAAAAGCGCTGGAGCAGTCCCTCTACGGGAGATCCGAATCCGCTGCCGTCGCGAAGAATCTTGTGCGTCTGGTTTTCCAGCGGGCCGCGATGCAGGAGACTAACCGTCTGGCCGCAGATGACCGCTGGGCGCGCCTGGCCGGTCTGTACTGGCCGGCACGGCTGCGGAGTTGCTTCCGGTTTATCTCCCCCTTCTCCCATGTTCAGAGCGTCCGCAGCCCTCGGCAGGCCGTGACTCGAGGCGCATTCCGCATCAATCGCGAGGTGTGGGCCCCTCTGCGTCTGGCGTGGGCGGTCGAAAAGATACAGCTACCCGGCCCCGTGTACGACCCGCACGCCCGTTATGCCTGGCGCACCGGACCTCCTGTGACAGCGCACGTCACCCCCGGTGAACTCAAAGCCCGGATCGACAGGGCCCGGAGCCGACTGGTATTTGTACGTCGCTACCTTCCGTGGTGCCGGCGCGGCGACTGGTTGACCCGCTACAACAGCGCATGTGTGCATGCCGTGGCCCTGAAGATCAACGAGGGCAGCGAGGCTCGGACGAAGGAGCACACGCAGCAAGCGGTGGAGGAGCTTGAATGGGCGATTCTGGTTCCCAGGGGAGACTCCGCAACGGTGGAGCGAACCTGGATGGTGCATGAGGACCCGGATCTGGCTCTTCTTCGGGAGGCGGCACTCTTCGAGCGCTTCGTACTGACCGCCTATCCGGGGCAGGAGCTCCCGACGCATCCTCCTCCGAACAGCTGGTCCGAGGCGCAGATGAGGGAATACGACTACAGGCTCCTCGAAGAGGCCGCCAAGGTGATGGAGAAGGTGTGGATCGCGCGAGGCGAGGAGCCCAGCTTCGACATCCGGGACGCGACGGAATGGCTTCGCGCCGAATCCGACATCTGGAACGGGATGCGGAAGGTGACCGACTCGCGACGGCTCGGCCACTGGGAGTACCGCGTGGAACTCATTCGATCGGTGCGGGCCGGCAGTCAGTCAACGGTCCCGGACACGCTGGGATTCCCTCCCTCGATGTTCGCTGATGGCACCGCGCGGTCCGACCGTGAGGAGATCACCAGTCGCCTCCGGAGGCTGCAGAGCGACCTCAAGCGAGACGTGAGAGGCAAGAAGGCCCACTACGCGAACATCCAGGAGGGGCAGGACTTGTTCAGCAGGGCAACAGCCGGTGGCGTGGCGTGGCTGGACCCGCGTACCGTCCACAGTCTGTGCACCGCTTACTCTGCCGTCTGGCAGACGCTCGCCGAGTGGCTGGAACAGGACCGCGACGAGAGCCACTTTGTGGATGCTCTGGACAGAGTCCCCAAGCCATCGGCGGACGGGCTGCCCCGGGAGAGTGTCCCACGATTCGGATCCTGAGCAAGGACCGGCCAGAAGGCGACTGAGCAATGAACGAACAGGCAGCCGAAGGCGTCGTAGTTCGTCGGGACTTTCAGATGATCCAGACCGATGGTGCCATGCCAGTAGGAGCCGCTTCCCGTGCAAGTCATGGTGGCGATCAAGGAGGCTGTCAGTACTGGATGACCTCCTGGTGGTTCGTGGAGTACCGGTAGTTGTTGGACTGCTCGGCAATGGTGTGGTCGCGGGTGGGCACCGGGGTGCCGTCCACGATGAGCACGGTGTCATTGGCGACTGCTTGCGGGGCTGGAGCGCGAGCATCGGCCCGAGGTGGTCGATGACCCGGTCCGCCGCCGACTCGGACACTCCGAACAGCGGGGCGAGTTGCCGCATGGTCAGATTCGTGCGCCAGTAGGCCGCGACCAACTGGGCTCGGTCCTCCAGCGAAAGACTCCAGGGCCGGCCCCTGCGGACCGAGTCCGCCCCCTCCCCGCCGCAGCACCGTCACCAGCTTCCCGAACTGCCGCGGGCTCAGCCTGCTGAATGGGGCTATCCAAGACGGCTCCGATGCCGTGATCACACCGGCCACCGCAAGGTCGTTCCATGGCGCCTGCGCAACATCGAGAATGCCCCCATGACTAAGGAATTGGTGAGGTTCCTCGAGGCGCGGCTGGGCGAGGAGGCTGACTTGGCCCGGCGCTGCGACGGTGACGGCTGCGGGGAGTGGTCTGCCAGCGGAGAAACGGTCGACTTCTGCCAGGTGGATCTCTCCGGTTTGCACCCCACGATCGCTCTGCACGTGGCCCTGCACGACCCGGCCCGCGTCCTGCGCGAGATCGAGGCCAAGCGGCGCATCCTGGCCCGTCACGCCCGAGACCCCTGGCCCTGCCACGACTTGCGTGACCTTGCTTTGCCCTATGCCGACCACCCTGACTTCCCCGCCCGGACATGAAGCAGCGCGGCGCACGAGCGGAGGGCGGGCGGCGAGGTGCGCGTGGGCGGGGTGCGCGGTCTGACGAGACTGGGTGCCTGAACCGAGCGTCGACCACTGAAGATCATTTACGGGCCAGCCCTTGGCGACTGGAATCCCCTCTTCCCTGACCCCGTCGTCGCGGTGTCACTCCTGGACCGGCTGATCAACACCTGCAACATCCTGAGCGGCCCCAGCTACCGCCCGAACAGGCGCCCCGCCGACAAGCTGGCCAAGCCCACGATCACCTAGTCGGGGGTGTCTCGTCGGCGAGCTGGTTGTTGCGGTCGATCTCCGGCATGTATGTCTCGGCCCAGACCCGCAGGGCGGAGAGCGGTCCTTCGAGGGACAGGCCGAGCTCGGTGAGTTGGTAGTGGACGGCGGGTGGCACGGTGGGTTCCACTCGGCGCGCGACCAGACCGTCGCGGACGAGGCTCTGCAGGGTGACGGACAGCATCTTCTGTGAGATGCCGGAGATACGGCGCCGCAGTTCCGCGAAACGGAGCTCGTCCGGCGCCTCCTCGGCCAGCACCTTGACCGCCATCGACGTCCACTTGGTGCCGATACGGTCGAGCAACTGGCGGGTCGGGCAGAGCGGATTCAGCAAATCACCCCGCTCACCGGGCCGCCCGCCGGGTTCGCCGGGCCTCGATGTGGTCACTCAGGGCTCACCACCTGAAGGGAAAGTGCCGTCTTGGAAGGAACCAGGGTAGTTCCTTAGCGTGACGTGGTCACTATTCCTCACCACACCTGGAGCCTCTCCATGCCCGAGCTGCGGCGCGTCCCCGTCAACGGTGTCGAACTGAACGTCGCCCTCGCCGGATCGGGCCCGGCCGTCCTGCTGCTGCACGGTTTCCCGCACACATGGGAGCTGTGGACGGACGTCATGGCCGGCCTGTCCGGCCGCTACCGCGTCATCGCGCCGGACCTGCGCGGGTTCGGCGCGAGCAGCGGGACCGCCTCCGGGTACGACGCGGGAACCCTGGCCGAGGACGCCGCGGCGCTTCTCACCACGCTCGGCGTGTCCTCGGCTGCGGTGGTGGGCATCGACGCGGGTACCGCGCCGGCCTTCCTCCTCGCCCTGCGCCGCCCCGGTCTCGTCCGGCGCCTGGTCGTCATGGAGTCCGTTCTGGGCGGTCTGCCCGGCGCCGAGGAATTCCTTGCCGACGGGCCGCCGTGGTGGTTCGGCTTCCATTTCGCCGCGCCCGGCCTTGCCGAGACCGTACTGGAGGGCCACGAGGCCGCCTACGTCGACTGGTTTCTGAGTACTGGCACGCTCGGCGACGGGGTGCGCCCCGCACTTCGGGACGCTTTCGTCCGCGCATACACCGGCCGCCAGGCGTTGAGCCGCGCGTTCTCGTACTACCGGGCGCTGCCCGAGAGCGCGGTACAGATCGAGCAGGCGGTCGCCATCGCCCGCCTGACGGTGCCGACGATGACGTTGGGCTCCCGGCCCGTCGGTGCGGCGCTGGAACGCCAGCTCCGCCCGGTCACCGACGATCTCACCGGACACGTCATCGAAGACTGCGGCCACATCATCCCGCTGCACAGGCCGCGCGCCCTACTCACGCTGCTGCGTCCATTCCTTGCCAGTGAGGACGCGAAAGCAACGTGACCGGGTCCGGGGTTTCGATGCACGCCCTTAGGACCGCGTCCCGGACGGCTGGCCAGTGATGATGTCGGTCCGGGATGAGATCGTTTCCGCGTGGGCGACACAGACGAAGCAGAAACCGACGTTGAGCACGCCGTCATCGCCCGCTATCGACTGGCCGATGACGGCCTCGGCGGACCCAGCCAACGAGGGGTCGTCCGCCAGGCGCAGTCCCGGCTGACCGAGGCGATCGGGCAATCCGACGTCGGCGAGTTCGACGGAAACGAATACGGAGGCGGCGAGGTTGTCCTCTACGCCTACGGACCGGACGCCGATGCACTCTTCGCTGTGGTGGCACCCATCCTGCACGACCTGCCGTTCCGCCCGGCACACGTCATCTTGCGCTACGGCTCGGTCGATGACGCATCGGCTGCCGCGCATCGCGTGGACCTCTGACGGGACGAAGTCCCAGCCAGGCGGGAACCCGGGGAATTACGCGAACCCAGCCAGGCGGGAACCTGGGGAATTACGTGAACTCATACCTGGGGATACACGATCGTCCACAGCGTGCAGCGCGTCTCGGGCGGCAGCCTGGAGGCGCACCAGGACTCAGGGCGCCCACAACACTCCTCACCTCGTCTCGCGCATCTTCTTCAAACGAGTGCGCACGAGAGCGTGCGAAAGCCTCTGACCTGGACATTCGCTGTCGCCATGGACCACGGCGGACCAGGTGGACATTACATAAGCTAGGAGCATGGCCTACGAGATTCCGGTGACGCAAGCCCGAGCTGACCTCGCCGAACTGATCAACCGAGTCGTCTACGGCGGCGAGCGCGTGGTCGTGACGCGGCACGGCAAACCCCTCGTGGCGCTCGTATCGGCCGCTGACCTGGAGCGACTCGAGAACGAGGAGGCGGCGGAGCAGGAGCAGGTGATCAGTTCGGTCTCCTCGATCGGCTCCGCGGCATCCGCTCCGGGCGAACGGCGGCGCTTCGGGATCGCCGCGGAGCACAGGGGGCAGCAGGACCCGGGCAACTGACCGGACACGAAAAGGCCGTACACCCCCACCGCGGGGGGTGCACGGCCCTTTCGGGGGTGCGTCAGCCCGCCAGTGCGGGCTGACGCTCGGCTGCGGCCTCGGGCGCGTCCGGTGCCGGGGCCCGGCGGCGGCCACCGATGATCACCGCGGTCAGGCCGAGTACGGCCCACAGGGCGAGGGTCAGGACCGCGCCACCCGCCGCGTGTCCGTCGAAGAACGCGACCGAGCGCAGCAGCGAACCGCCCGCGCCCGGCGGCAGCAACTGGCCGATCGCGCCGACCGGCTGGGGAAGCAGTTCGGGCGCGCTGGTGACGCCCGAGAACGGGTTGCCGACGAGCACCATGAGCAGTGCCCCGAGGCCGATGCCCGCCGGTCCGATCAGCGCCGCGAGTCCCGCCACCGGCGCGCCGACGGCGAGCACGGTGAGACCGAGCGCGCCCACCTCGCTCCACCAGTCACCGATGATGACCCCGAGCCAGCTGTCGGTGAGCGCGGTGGCGACGACTCCCACCAGGGTCGCCACGCCGATCAGCGCGGAGGCCGCGCGCCCGCCGCGCAGCCGCAGCAGGGTCACCGCCGATCCGGCGGCCATGCCCGCGATCGCCAGCGGCAGGATGCTCGCGCCGAGCACGCTGCCGCGCGGATCCGCGGCCGGTGCCGCCACCACGTCCGTGACGGGCACCGCAGTGCCCGCCGGGGCGGATGCGGTCACCGCCTCGTGCAGCAGCTGGGCGACCACCGGGCCGGCCGCGGACGCGGTCAGCAGTTCGGGGCCCTTCGCGGTGGCCACGACCGCGCCGTATACGGCGCGGTCCTCGATTGCGGTGCGGGCGGCGGTCTCGGAGTCGTACCTGTGGATCTCGAAGGCGCCGTCGCGCTGTTCGAGCTGCCGCTGGAGCTGATCGGCGGCCGGTGCGGAGCCTGCGACGCCGACGGGGAGGTCCCGGGGCGCCATCCGGGCAGCGGGCCAGGCGAAAGCCCAGAGGACGAGCGCCACCACCATGGGGACCAGCAGAACGACCGCCACCAAACGGCGGTTCGGGGCAGCGGACATGACGGGAACCTCGATTCAAAGAGAAGGATCGTTCGTTTTATGTATCGGCGACACTCTCCGGCCGAGTGGCTCGCTTGTCAAGAAGGAACGTTCGTTTTACATTGGGGTCATGGCTCGTGTATCCCAGGAACACCTCGACGCCCGCCGCCGGCAGATCCTCGACGGCGCGGCGCGGTGCTTCGCCCGCGACGGTTTCCACGCCGCATCGATGCAGGACGTGCTGAAGGAGGTCGGGCTGTCGGCCGGCGCCGTCTACCGCTACTTCAGCGGCAAGGAGGACCTGATCGACGCCATTGCGAGGGAGGCGGTCGGCGGGGTCCGGGAGGCGTTCGAGCGTGCCGCCTGCAGCAGTCCGCCGCCCACCCCTGATGTGCTGATCGGCCGCGTGGCGCGCACGCTGTTCGGCGGCGAGGCGGACGGGAGGGGCGGGCTGGACCGGCGGGCGTATGCCGGGCTGATCGTCCAGGTGTGGTCCGAAACGCTGCGCAGTGAGCGGCTGGCGGCCACGCTCGGTGAGGCGTACGAGGGCCTGCGCGTGTCATGGGCGGAGCTGGTCGGCGTGTACCGCGCGAGCGGGACGCTCGCTGCCGATGTGCCGGACGAGCACATCGCCCGCACGCTGATCGCCACCGCTCAGGGCTTCATCGTCCAACTCGCCATGTTCGGCGACGCGGGACCCGAGGTTCTCGAGAACGGTCTGCGCGGGCTGATGTCCATGGATCAGCAAAAGGCCAGTTAACGTGCCGGAAAAACTTCGGCTCTAACGTGCAATACCTCGCCGTGCGGCACCGGTTCGACGTTCAACAGACTGTTGAAGGCGGCTAGTGTCTCGCTGCGCCCAGGGCCGGTACTGGGCGGACGACTGTGAGGTGGACACGTGCAACTGACCCCGCACGAGCAGGAACGCCTGCTCATACATGTGGCCGCGGACGTGGCCGAGAAGCGCCGCGGGCGAGGGCTGCGGCTCAACCACCCCGAGGCCGTCGCCCTCATCACCTCGCACCTGCTGGAGGGGGCACGCGACGGCCGTACGGTCTCCGAACTCATGGCATCCGGACGCAAGGTGCTCACCCGTGAGGACGTCATGGACGGCATAGCCGAGATGATCCACGACGTGCAGGTCGAGGCGACCTTCCCCGACGGCACCAAGCTCGTCACGGTCCACGACCCGATCGTCTGACGGGGCGCCGCCGATGATTCCGGGAGAGATTCTGTACGCGGACGGGCCCGTGCCGCTCAACGCGGGCCGGCCCGCCATCCGCCTCACCGTCCTCAACGCGGCCGACCGGCCGATCCAGGTCGGCTCGCACTACCACTTCGCCGAGGCCAACCCCGGCCTCGAGTTCGACCGGGAAGCCGCCCGCGGACTGAGGCTGAACATCGCCGCCGGGACGGCCGTCCGGTTCGAGCCCGGTATCCCCGTCGACATTGAACTCGTCCCGCTGGCGGGGCGGCGGATCGTCCCGGGCCTGCGCGGTGAGACCGGAGGTCCCCTCGATGACTGAGCTCCAACGCGCCGTGTACGCCGACCTGTTCGGCCCCACCACCGGCGACCGGATCCGTCTCGCCGACACCGGCCTGCTCGTCGAGATCGAGGAGGACCGCTGCGGCGGACCCGGACGTGCGGGCGACGAGGCGGTGTTCGGCGGGGGAAAGGTGATCCGTGAGTCGATGGGGCAGGCGCGAACCACCCGCGCCGAAGGCGCGCCGGACACGGTGATCACCGGCGCCGTCGTCATCGACCACTGGGGCATCGTCAAGGCGGACATCGGTATCCGCGACGGCCGGATCACGGGGATAGGAAAGGCCGGCAACCCGGACACCATGGACGGCGTCCATCCGGACCTGGTGATCGGCCCCGAGACCGAAATCATCTCAGGCAACGGGAAGTTCCTGACCGCAGGCGCCATCGACGCCCATGTCCACTTCATCTCGCCGACCCTCGTCGACCAGGCTCTCTCCAGTGGCATCACCACCCTGGTCGGTGGCGGCACCGGTCCGGCCGAGGGCACGAAGGCCACCACCATCACCCCGGGTCCCTGGCATCTGGCCCGGATGTTCGAGGCGTTGGAGGCGTACCCGGTCAACATCGGACTGCTCGGCAAGGGCAACACGATGTCCCATGACGCCATGCACTCCCAACTGCGGGCGGGCGCTCTCGGGTTCAAGATCCATGAGGACTGGGGCGCGACCCCCGCCGTCATCGACGCCTGTCTCAGGGTCTGCGAGGAGACGGGGGCCCAGCTGGCCATCCACACCGACACGCTCAACGAGGCAGGATTCGTCGCCGACACCCTGGCCGCCATCGCAGGGCGCACCATCCACGCGTACCACACCGAGGGCGCGGGCGGCGGGCACGCCCCCGACATCATCAGCGTCGTCTCGGAGCCGCACGTGCTGCCCAGCTCCACCAATCCGACGCGTCCGCACACCGTCAACACCATCGAGGAACACCTCGACATGCTGATGGTGTGCCACCACCTGAACCCTGCAGTGCCCGAGGACCTGGCGTTCGCCGAGTCGCGGATCCGGCCCTCGACCATCGCGGCCGAGGACATCCTGCACGACCTCGGTGCCATCTCGATCATCTCCTCCGACTCGCAGGCCATGGGGCGCATAGGTGAGGTTGTCCTGCGCACCTGGCAGACCGCCCATGTGATGAAGAAGAGGCGCGGTGCCCTGCCGGGTGACGGGCGGGCCGACAATCACCGAGTCCGTCGCTATGTCGCCAAATACACCATCAACCCCGCGGTGGCCCAGGGCCTCGACCGGGAGATCGGCTCCGTGGAGACCGGCAAACTCGCCGACCTGGTGCTGTGGGAACCGGCCTTCTTCGGGGTCAAGCCGCAGACCGTCATCAAGGGCGGCCAGATCGCGTACGCGCAGATGGGCGACGCCAACGCCTCCATCCCCACCCCGCAGCCCGTCCTGCCGCGTCCCATGTTCGGTGCGGTCGGCAGGGCCCCGGCCGCGAACTCGTTCAACTTCGTGTCGGGAGCGGCGATCGAGGACGGGCTGCCCGAACGGCTCGGGCTGGGGAAGCGGTTCGTGCCGATCACCAGTACCCGGGGCGTGACCAAGGCCGACATGAGGGAGAACGATGCGTTGCCCCGGGTGGACGTCGACCCGGACAGCTTCGCCGTGACGATCGACGGCGATCCGGTCGAGCCGGCCCCCGCCGCCGAACTTCCCATGGCCCAGCGCTATTTCCTCTTCTGAGAACGGACGACGGATGAGCCGCGCAGCCCTGCTCGTCCTGGCCGACGGCCGGTTCCCCGCCGGCGGTCACGCCCACTCCGGCGGTGCCGAGGCGGCCGTCGTGGCAGGACGCATCCGCAACGCCGACGACCTCGCCGACTTCTGCCGGGGCCGTCTGCACACGGCCGGGCTGACCGCCGCGGCGCTCGCAGCGGCGGCCGCCCACGGCCACGACCCGCTGGCCCTGGACGAGGCCGCCGATGCCCGTACACCCTCACCGGCCCTGCGTGCGGTCGCCCGCAAGCTCGGCCGGCAGCTGATGAGGGCCGCCCGCGCGACCTGGCCGAGCGAGGAGCTCGACGCGTTCGCCCTGGCCCGGCCACGCGGCGGCCACCAGCCGGTCGTGCTCGGCCTGACCGCGCGCGCGGCAGGGCTCGGGCCCGAGGACGCCGCCCACTGCGCCGCGTACGAGACGGTCGGCGGTCCGGCCACGGCAGTGGTCCGGCTGCTCTCCCTCAACCCGTTCGACGCAACCGCCGTCCTGGCCCGGCTCGCCCCCGAGCTCGACCACGTTGCCGAGCAGGCCGTCGCTGCCGCGCACGGCCTCATCGACGGACTCCCCGCCGTCTCGTCCCCGTTGCTCGACATCGCCGCCGAGGCCCACGCCGGCCGGCCGGTCCGGCTCTTCGCCTCATGACCCCGGCGCGCCGCCCGGCACGTCGCCCGAACCGCTCAGGAGCCGCACCATGCACCTCGACCACTCCCACCCGGGCCCGGCCGCTGTCGGCGCCGACGCCGCACGCCCCGACGGCACCCGACGGGCCCTGCGCATCGGCCTCGGCGGGCCGGTCGGATCCGGGAAGACCGCGACCGTGGCCGCGCTCTGCCGCGCCCTGCGCGACCAGTTGTCCCTGGCCGTCGTCACCAACGACATCTACACCCGTGAGGACGCGGCGTTCCTGCTCCGCAACGCGGTGCTGCCGCCCGAGCGGATCCAGGCCGTCGAGACCGGAGCCTGCCCGCACACCGCCATCCGCGACGACATATCCGCCAACCTCGAAGCCGTCGAGGACCTGGAGGACACCGTGGGACCGCTCGACCTCATCCTCGTGGAATCCGGCGGTGACAACCTCACCGCCACCTTCTCCAAGGGGCTCGTGGACGCCCAGATCTTCATCATCGACGTCGCGGGCGGCGACGACATCCCGCGTAAGGGCGGTCCCGGCGTCACCACATCCGACCTGCTGGTGATCAACAAGACCGACCTGGCGCCGTATGTCGGCTCCGACCTCGGCCGGATGGCCCGCGACGCCGCACAGCAGCGTGGCGATCTGCCCGTCGCCTTCACCTCCCTCACCTCGGGCGAAGGCGTCGGCCCGGTCGCTGACTGGGTGCGGGGGCGGCTCGCCTCCTGGACCGCATGAGCGTCCGGGCCACCGCCCGCATCACCGCCGTAGGCGATGGGCGCGGCGCCACCACGCTCCCCGTCCTGGAGAGCGACGGACCGCTCGCCCTGCGACGGACGAGGGCCGCGCTCCCCGGGGCGGCGCGCGTCACCGTCGTGGGCGCGATGAGCGCCCCGCTCGGCGGCGACCGGCTCGCCATCGAGGCGAGGGCCGGGCAAGGCGCCCGGCTCACCGTCGACTCGGCGGCGGCCACGGTCGCCCTGCCCGGACCCGGAATCGGCACGGCAGCGGCCCGCTACGACATCGTGCTGTACGTGGAGGAGGGGGCCGAGCTCAACTGGCTCCCCGAACAGCTCATTTCGGCGCACGGCAGCGAACTCCACATGGCTACCGTCGTCGAACTCGCCCCCACGGCACGGATGATGCTGCGCGAGGAACAGATTCTCGGCCGGTACGGCGAGACCACCGGCACGCTCCTGAGCAGGCTCACCGTCCGCTGCGCCGGACGCGCGATCCTCGATCAGCAACTGGCGTACGGGCCGGGCGCACCCGGCGGCTGGGACGGCCCGGCCGTGCTCGGCGGCCATCGCGCCATCGGCCAACTGCTCCTCGTGGACCCGGCCTTCGACGATGCGGGCCCGGAGACCAGGCTGCTGGGACCCACCGCCGTGCTCACCCGTCTCGCGGGCCCCGCCGTCCTGGTGACCGCGCTCGCCACCGACGCGAGGGAGCTGCGCTCCGTGCTGGACCGGGCTGCGGGCGAACTGGCGGCCCCCGCGAGCTGCTGAACACCGCTGGCAGGAGCCCGCTGTCCGGTTATCGATTCGGTAAAGAAGTATGTGTGCGATCTGTTCTCAGGCGGCTCACAGGAGACAGGATCCGCGGGAGGTACCTACTGAACAGCGCCGCACCCGAAGGCGCTTCACCATGGGGGAGGTTCCACTTGAGACGCACAGCAGCGCTCGGCTCGGCCGGCGCTCTGATCGCGGGCACGCTCATAGCGGGCGCGATAGCCGCACCGGCTGCCACCGCCGACGGCCGCCACCACAACGGCTCCGAGGCACGCGGCGTCCAGCTGGCCGCGGCACGCGCGGCCAGGGCCGGCATCGACTGGGCGGACTGTCCTGCCGACTGGGCCATCGCCGCGCCGATCCAGTGCGGATGGGTCACCGTCCCGCTCGACTACGCCCGGCCCGACGGCAAACAGATCAAGATAGCCGTCGACCGGCACGTCAGCACCGGGACCAGCAGCGAGCGCCAGGGCGCCCTGATCTACAACCCGGGCGGCCCGGGTGGCTCGGGCATGGCGTTCCCCAAGCGGATCGCCACGAAGAGCCCGCTCTGGCTGAACACGGCGAAGGCCTACGACTTCGTGGGCTTCGACCCCCGCGGTGTCGGCCATTCGGCGCCGATCTCCTGCATCGACCCGCAGGAGTTCGTCAAGGCACCCAAGGCCGACCCGGTGCCCGACTCCGAGGCCGACAAGCGCGCCCAGCGCAAGCTCGCCGCCGAGTACGCGGACGGCTGTGCCGAACGCAGCGGCGACATGCTGCCGCACATGACGACACCGAACACCGCCCGCGACCTGGATGTCATCCGCGCCGCGCTCGGCGAGAAGAAGCTCAACTACCTGGGCGTCTCCTACGGCACGTACCTGGGCGCGGTCTACGGCACGCTCTTCCCGGCCCATGTCCGCCGCATGGTCGTCGACAGCGTCGTCAACCCGGCGAAGGACAACATCTGGTACCAGGCGAACCTCAACCAGGACATCGCCTTCCAGAAGCGCTGGGACGACTGGAAGGCCTGGGTCGCCGCCAACGACGCCACCTTCCACATCGGCGACACGCCGCAGAAGGTCGAGCAGGAGTGGCTGAAGCTGCGCGCAGCCGCCAAGAAGAGCCCGATCGGTGGCGTCCTCGGTCCCGCCGAGCTCATCGGCTTCTTCCAGAGCGCCCCGTACTACGACTCCGCCTGGGCACCCACCGCCCGGACCTGGAGCGCCTACCGGGCCGGTGACACCCAGGCACTGATCGACGCCGCCGCCCCCGACCTGTCGGACACGGCGGGCAACATCCGGTCCGAGAACAGCAACGCCGTGTACACGGCGGTCGAGTGTGCTGACGCCAAGTGGCCCACCAGCTGGCAGAAGTGGGACCGCGACAACACCCGGCTGCACAAGGACTACCCGTTCATGACCTGGGCCAACGCCTGGATGAACCTTCCCTGTGCGACCTGGCAGGCCAAGCAGCAGACCCCGCTGGACGTCCGCACCGGCAAGGGACTGCCCCCGGTGCTGATCGTGCAGTCCACGCGTGACGCCGCCACTCCGTACGAGGGCGCCGTCGAGCTGCACAAGCGTTTCCAGGGTTCGCGCCTCATCACGGAGGAGGGCGCCGGATCGCACGGCGTCACCGGCCTGGTCAACCCCTGCATCAACGAGCGGGTGGACAGCTACCTGCTCACCGGGAAGACCGACCGGCGCGATGTGACGTGCACCCCGCACGCCACGCCGAAGCCGTAGCACCCGAGTGACGGGACGGGCCGCCGGTAGGTCACCGGCGGCCCGTCCCTGTTGGCCGGAGCGGCTCACACCTCCCGGTCGTACCGCTCCAGCCAGGCGTCCTCCGCCGCGTAGTCGAAGAGCCCGGCGCCGTAGGCCCGCACCATCGCCGGATAGGCGTCCGTCCAGTCACGGCCCGCGAGCTGCCCGGCGATCCACTCGACCGTCTCCGGCAGCGACTCGGCATAGCCCGTCACCGCCCGGTACCCGAGCTCCCGCTCCGCGGCCGTCATGTCGTACACGATGGGATGCGGAGTGCTCCACGGCGTGTCACCCACGCCCTCCGGTGTGGCGGCTCCCCGCATCAGTACGGTCTGCGCACTCCGGCCCAGCACCGCATCCACCGCCTCGCCGATCTCCGCGACCGTCGGTGCCTGCGGATCGGCGGCGTTGAGCACCCGCGAGCCCGGCTTCAGAGCGGCGAGGCGGATCAGCTCAGCCACATTGGAGGCGTGGACGGGATGGAAGCGCGAGGTCCCGCCGTACGCCAGGACCCGCCGCGTGCGGCCGTCCAGGGCCCGCTTCACGAAGTAGAGCTCCCGCGGTGAGCGGCAGTAGGGGCCGTGGACCGCGCCCGCCCGCAGCAGTGTGACCGGCAGCGAGTCACCTGCCGCCAGCAGGTCCTGCTCCAGCCGGATCTTCCGCGTCGCGTACGTGGCCCCGCCCGGCGCGACCGTGGCCTGAGACTCCGGAACGGGCACCGGGTAGCGTGGCCACCCGTCCGGCTCGTCCTGGGTGTCGAAACTGCGGCCTCGGCCGTCCGCGTACACCGCGCCGCTGGAGACGACCACCGCGGAGCCGACCCGGTCCGCGAGAGCCGTCAGCTGCAGGGCGTGCTGCTCGCCGTACGCCACCATGTCCACCAGCACGTCACAGCCGTCGCCGAGCGCCGTCGCGAGCGCGCCGTCCTCGTCGCGGTCCAGAGCGGTCGTCCGGACGTCCGCGTGCCAGCTCGTGTCACGGTCACCGCCGCGCGAGGCGGCAGTGACCTCCCAGCCGTCCTCGACGAGCGAGCGCACCGCGGCCCGCCCGATCTGACCCGTCGCTCCCAGTACCCATGCGTGTCCCTTGCTCATGCACCGCACGCTAGGGTCTGCGCGAAGCTCGGACCAGCGGGGTTCACCGAGCGCGAATCCGCCGTCAGCGTTGCCGTTTCGGGAACTTTCCCGCGCTGTCGGCCTGTTCGGCCGCCTTCACTTTGGCCGCGTACTCGTCGACGTACTCCTGACCGGAGAGACCGAGGATCGCGTACATGATCTCGTCGGTGACCGCGCGGATCGCAGCCTTCTCGTTCTCCAGACCGGCATAGCGGGAGAAGTCCAGCGGTTCGCCGAAGCGGATGGTGACCTGCTTGATGCGCGGGACGACCTTTCCGGGCGGCTGGATCTCGAACGTGCCGACCATCGCGCACGGCACCACGGGCACCTGTGCCCGGATGGCCATCACCGCCACACCGACCTTGCCCTTGTAGAGCCGGCCGTCGTGCGAGCGGGTGCCCTCCGGGTAGATGCCGAGCAGCTCGCCCCTGCTCAGCACCCCGAGCCCCTCGCGGATCGCCGCCTGCCCGGCGTTCTTGCCCGACCGGTCCACCGGGATCTGACCGATGCTGTGGAAGAACGCGGCGGTCAGACGGCCTTTCACGCCGGGTCCCGTGAAGTACTCCGCTTTCGCGAGGAAGGTGATCCGCCGCTTGATGATCGCGGGCATCAAGAAGTGGTCGGAGAAAGACAGGTGGTTGCCTGCGATGATCGCCGCGCCGTCCTCCGGAATGTGCTCCGTCCCCTTGATGACAGGACGGAAGAACAACCGCAGCAGCGGGCCCAGGACGACGTACTTGAGCACGTAATAGAACACCCGGTTGCTCCCTAGTGTGGCGAACCGTCGCGCGGAGTCCGTTTGTGCTGGTCACCGCCGCTTTCCAGGCCGTTCAGTGTAGGTGCAGCTCTCGCCGGGTGTAACCACTTCCCGTCGTCCTCTCGCGGCCCAACGAGCGGGTGTCAGGCGTGCGTGGCCGATTCGTACAGATCGAGCAGCCGGCTGCGGGTGGCCTGCAGCCGCTGGGCGAGCACCATGCCGACCCACTGACTGATCGCGAATCCGAACACGGGGTCCGAGCGGCACTCGGCCCGTACGCGTGGAGCGTCGAATTCATGGGCACGGACGGGGCTCAGCGTCTCGGCGCCCAGCTCCCACTCGTAGGGCGGGAAGAGCCAGGACAGGCCGACCAGATCTCCCGGCTCCAGCATGGCGATCTCCGCACGGCGCCGGTGTGGAAGCCGTGCGTCCAGCGTCACCGCCCCCGTCTTGAGGATCCAGAAGCGGTCGGCTACGGCATGTTCCTCGAAAAGCCGCTGCGCCGCTGGGAACTGAACGTGTTCGGAGAGGCTCAGAAGGTGGTCACGGTGTGCGGACGTAAGGGCCGAGAGTGTGGTGGTCATCGGAGTTCTCCTCCGAGGAGCGGCTGTGTACGGAATTCACGTGGCATCCAAAGGTGTTGTTCCCCTTCACGGCGGAAGTACGCAGCACAGGGCCGGCCTCGCGTCGGATGCCGTCCGGGCCGGTGCCGACCGCCACCGGCCCCGTCCTTACGGTGTCCGGGCCAGGACGGTGCCGGGCTCGATCAGCCTGCGTACCAGTTGATCCGCCACCTCGGCGGGGCGCAGGTCGCTGCGGGCGGCGTAGGCCTGCAGTTGGCGGGCCGCCTCGTACGGCGGGATGTGCCCGGTGGCGGCGAGCATGCCGGCAGCCGTGTCCAGGAGTGCCTTGGCGGAGAGCGTCGACTGCATGCGGGTCACGATGTCGGAGGGCCGCAGCGGGTCGCTGCTCCAGGTCACGACAGCCGTCACGGCGACGTCGGCGAGCGCTTGGACGAGCGCCGTCTGCTCCGGGGCGAGAGCTCGCGGATCGTGGGAGAGCAGGCTGAGGGCTCCCACGGCCCGGCCCTGCACGCGCAGCGGCAGCGCATGAGCACTCGCATAGTCGCCGGAGCTCGCCAGCGTCGCGAACTCCGGCCAGTGGGCCGCGCCGTCCCGGATGACGGGCGCATGCACGGGAATGTTCGTGCGGTACGCGTCGGCGCCGGGGCCCCGCAGGATCTGCGAGGTGAGAAGACCGGTCAGCCCCGGGCGGTCGTCCGTCGTGGCGGCGGTCCGCAGATCTCCACGGGCGTTCGCCAGCAGGACACCGGCATCGTCCATCCCGGTCAGCGGGAGGCAGTGCCGGGTCAGACGGTGCAGCAGTGTGAGGGGTTCGACATCCCTGGCGAGGGTATCGGTGAGGTCGACGAACGCATCGGCCAGTTGCTGTTCCCTGTTCATGCGACTCCACCGTCTTCCTGTCGCTCTTCCGCATCGGAGCGGGTGCCGGTGGCCGCCGCTCGCATTCCGGGACGATCACGACCAACCTCAGTCATGAATCCTGACCTTCCCCTCGAGGACGGAGCGGGCAGCTTCCGTCACTGTCAGATCATGGGCGAAGGCATGTGCTCTGAGGCGCGCCAGCGCCTGCTGGGGATTCACGCCCAGGTGAACCATGATCATGCCGGTGGCCTGGTGTACCTCTTCATGATCGCTCTCCGCCATGGCCAGCCACCTGTCCTCGTCCGGATCGGACGTGGCAGGCCCCCCGGGCAGGTTCAGCAGCGCGGTGGTGATGGCCTCCGCCATGGGGAACGCGAAGGCCCGGTCCCGTTCGGAGAGGTCACCCGGATCCTCCCGGTACAGATCGAGCGTGCCGAGCGCCAGTCCGCCCGCCCCGAGCGGCAGCGAGAACACGGCGCGCACCCCGAGTGCGACGGCCTGCTGGGCGAAGAACGGCCAGCGCCTGACATCCGGGCCCTGCGTCAGATCGGCGGCGAGTACCGGTGCCACCAGATCGATCGCGGACTGGCACGGACCGTCACCCAGGGTGTACTGGGCCTCGGCGAGCTGTCCGGCGACCTCGCTGCTGGACCACCACAGGACGCGTGCGTCCCCTTCGCCCTGCAAGGAGATCGAGGCACCGGTGATGTCCAGAAGGTCCACGCACGCCTGACACAGGACAGCGGGCACCGCCACTTCCGATTCCTCGGCGGTGGCGCGGGCGAGCGCTTCGGAGAAGCGTCCGGCGTCTCCGGGCGGGATGCCCTCGACCGGGTACGAGGACTCCTCGTCGTCCTCGTGGGCCACGGGTTCCACGGCGCTTCACCTCCGATGGCTGGGCCTCACCACCATCCTCCACCACCCCGGCTGCCAGGACCCGCAACGGGATCACGCGTCGACCGAGTGATTCGTCCCGTGAACGGGCCGGGCCCACGGGTCACGCCCCGCCGCCACGGAGAGGGGGCTGCCGCCCGGCCGGCCGGTTCCCGTACGCCCGCTGCTCACGTGCCCGGAAAGTGAGAGTCGCCGGAACGCACCCGCCGGTCCGGAGGACCCCCGGCGTCCCCGGCGACGCCGGAGCGGGGCGGGCCACTCCGCGGACAGCCTCTCCCGCACCCGAACCCTGCGAAGGCAAGGGGAACCGCTCAGCAGACGGTCGTGGAGCCTGCCGACGCCGTCGCCCCCAGGGAGTCGGCAGCCGATTCGCGCTGCCGGTCGGCCCGCTCCTGGACCAGGCGGCGGAAGCCGGCGAACGCCCCGCGCCCGGGCGGACACCCGCCACGCGGGGGCAGGCCGGCGACCGCTTCCATCACCCGCTTCGGCTGCGCCTGCCAACCCACCACGATGACCCGGAGGAAGCGGAGCTGTGCGCGCCGGTGCAGTTCGAGAAAGAGCAACAGCCCGGCCGAATCCATGAACTGCACGTCGTGGACGTCCAGCAGGAGCACGTCCGCGCTCGGCTGTACGTCGTTGAGCACCTGCTCCAGGAAGGGCGCAGCCGCAGCGTCGAGATCCCCGGCCGCGCTGACCAGGACGGGACTCCCGGTGCGCTGTAGTGCTGTGGTGAACGTAGCCGCCACCGGATCGCCGCCCACACTCCGGCCCTGCTTTTCCGCTTGCTCCCGCCCGATCAGGCTCGGACGATGCCGCTGAGCGCGGCCGGTGCCCGCCATGCGCGCCGCTGAGCCCGTCACGGTTGAGCCCTTCGTGTCACGACTGACGCGACACGGCGTATTCACCGTGTCGCGAAGGGGCCGCGCGGGAAAGGATTCCGGTGCCGGCAGGACTCGGCGCAGCCCGGTGCCGCACGCCGAGTCGTTCCCCTCGTTGCGAAGCGATGGCTCCCATGACGACTTCTCCTTCTGTCTCCTCCGTGCAACCGCAGGGCTCCGGTGGACGTCGCCGTAGGGCCGAGGCCGGGCCCCGGGGAAAGCCTCTCCTGGAAGAACCGACGACAGCGTGGGCGATCGGCATGATCATGGCCGCGACGCCGTGCTCGGCTCTCCAGGCCGCACAGATCCTGGCGACCGCGGCGGAGGGCGCCCACGTCACCCCGGGGCAGGCCGCCGCGGCCATGATCGCCGGATCGCGCGGAGCGACTGTGCCGACGCATCTGGAGCGTTCACTGCGCAGGGCGATCGGGAATGCGCGCACCCCGTCCCTCGCGGCAGCCCGGGTCGCCCTGCTGCCGAGCCGCAAGCGGACCGAGGAAGTGCTGGCGGAGTTCCGGCGGTGCCGGTCGCGGCTGGCGGCATCACCGCCGGACGAGGCGGCGCGCCGGGCGGTCGACGACGCCGCGTACACCCTGTGCGTCATGCTGGGAAGGACGAGCGTGCACGATGCCGTGCTGGCTGCGGAGCAGCACCTGGCCTCTCCGGCTTGAGGTCTGTCCCGACGGGGTTGAGGGTCCGGTGCCGTCAGGGGCGAGGGTCCGGTGCCGTCAGGGGCAGTACTGAGGAGCCTGGTTCAGGTTGTTCTTCGTGACCAGGACCAGGGGGACGGAGCCGATCCGGTCCGCCTTCCTGCCCGCGAGCAGCGCCAGGGTGTTCCTGACGGCCATTGTTCCGTTCACCAGGGGGGAGTTGGTGACCGTGGCGGACAGGGTCCCCTTCTTGATCGCGGCCAGACCCCTGTCGGTCCCGTTCACCGTCACGATTCTGACGTCCTTCCCCCCGGCCGCGTCGAAGGCCTTGCGCACGGCGAAGGCCATCTCCTCGTTGGCGACGAACGCGTAGTCCAGGCCCGGGTGTTCCCGGATCATGACCGTTGCTTCCTCCTGCGCCCGCGCCGGGTCGAACATGCCTGGTCTGCTGGCCACGACCGGAGTGTTGGAGGGCAACGCGGCAGTGAAACCGGAGACGAGCAGATCGGATGCGGCGCCCGGCGCTCCGGCCACGACGCCGACCTCGGCCTGCTTCCCGTTCGCGTCCTTGCCTATCCACTCGGCGTCCAGCCGCCCCGCCTGTTCGAGGTCCACGACGACCGCACCGAGGATGTCCGAGGTGTCCTCGGGGACCACCGAGGTCAGGAAGACCGGCACGCCGGCACTTCGGGCCCGGGCGATATCGCCCGGCAGGGCGCCGATGTCCACGGTCTGGACGATCAGCGCGTCCACCTTCCAGGACGTCATCTTTCCGATGTTGGCCAGCTCCTTCGCCGCGTCCTGCTGCGAGTTCGCGGTGAAGAGCTTGACGCCCGCGTTCTCGGCGGCGAGTTCGACGGCACCCTGGAGACACGTGTGGAAGTCGGAGTGGGCTCCGTTGACGAAACCGAGCGTGACGGTGGTTTCGTCTTGCCCCGCGTCGGAGCCGCCGCCGCAGCCGCTCAGCATGAGAGCGGCGCCGGCCGCCGATGCGGTGAGGGCTCTGCGGGATCTGCGGCGGCTGTCCGGTCGACCGGGTCTGTCATGTGGGAGGGACACGGGGGAGTACCGCCTTTCGTAAGGGCTCTTCAGCCCATCTGGTCCTGCGGCGAGAGGTGTTCCACCGTCACCCCGGTCCCGGTGAACGTGCGGGTCACATGTCCTGAGCTGTAGACCCACAGAATGCGCAACGGCGTGTCGCCGACGTTGCGGAAGAGGTGCGGGACGGGGGCGGGGACGTACGTGGTGTCGTACCGCACCAGACGGGTCACCTCGCCGTCGATGACCACCTCCGCGTCACCGTCCAGGACCGTGACGTGCTCGTCGCAGTTGTGCGAGTGCAGGGGCGCGCCGGAGCCGACCGGGTAGACGCTGATTCCGCTGGTGATCCGGTTCTCGCCATGGGCGGAGGCCGTCGTGATCAGGGGCGTCGTGACGACAGCGCCGCCACGGTCGAGCAGGGGGACTTCCGCGACTTTGATCACGGTGGACATCAGGGGGTTCCTTTCGGCGGAGCTGAGCCGAACGAGGCCGGGGCCTGTCCGGCGGATCGTGGCTGGTTCGCGTCTGATCCGCCGGGCAGACCCTAGGGCCAGGAACCGGGAAGGGATGCCCTCCGGTATGCAGTTTTACATTGCACGTCAGGAGGGATGTGGTTGCCGGATACGCGGGTACGGTCGGCCACCATTGCACGGCGAAACCGGACCGTGCCCGAGGCTAAGGCGGATTGCCGACATGAGGCTCCCCGTACTCACCGAACACGAAATGACTCCGCCCCAGAAGGAGCTGGCCGAGCGCATCACGGCCCGCCGCGGTGCGGTGCGGGGGCCGTTCCGGGTCTGGCTGCACAGCCCGCAGATGTGTGAACGCGCCGAGTCGCTCGGCGCCTTCGCCCGCTTCGACTGCAGCCTTCCCGAGCATCTGCGCGAGCTCACCCTGCTGCTCGCGGCCCGCAACTGGGACGCCCAGTACTCATGGAACGCGCACGTGCGCACCGCGATAGAGGCGGGAGTGCCCGAGGAGGCGGTCCGGGCCATCGCCGAGCGGCGCCGGCCGGACTTCGGGAACGAGCCGGACCAGGCGTTCTACGAGTTCTGCCGGGAGATCCTCCAGGACCACTTCGTCTCCGACGAGACGTTCGCCCGCGCCCACGAGCACTTCGGTTCGCAGGGCCTGGTCGACACCATCGGGGCTCTCGGCAACTTCACCATGCTCGGCATGTGTCTCAACGCCTTCCAGGTCGACCTCCAGGCCGACCGTGAGCCCCCCTTCCCGGACATCCGCGGTTTCGAGCGGGTCGTCCGTGACGGGGACGGGCACCGGCCGTGACGGCGCGGACCACCCGTCCGGCCTCCGCGGCCCCCGGCTCCGACCGTTCCGCACCCCTGGTCCGGCTCCGCGGGGTCACCAAGAGTTTCGGCGGGGCCGCCGCGCTCAAGGGGGTCGACCTGGACCTGTATCCGGGAGAGATCCACGCCCTGATGGGCATGAACGGTGCCGGCAAGTCGACGCTCGTCCAGGTCCTCTCCGGAGTGCACCAGGCGGACGGCGGCACCATCGGCGTCGACGGGCACGACCACGCCGGTCTCACCGTGCGCAAGGCCCGCCACCTCGGGATCGCCTTCGTACCCCAGCGCCGCGAGCTGGTCATGGGCCTGAGCGTGGCCGAGAACATCATGCTCGGCGACCTGCCCCGCCGGGGCGGGCTCGTGAGCCGGCCGCAGATGGTCTCGCGGGCCCGGACCGCTCTCGCCGGCCTGGGCATCGACATCGACGTGCGGCGTACCGCGGGCGAACTCACCGTCGCCGAGCAGACCATGGTCGAGGTCGCGCGGGAGGTCCGCCGCGGCGGATGCGTGCTGATCCTCGACGAGCCGACCGCGTGCCTCGGCGCGGAGGCCGCCGGACGGATCAGGGAGCTGGTCCGCAGACTGCGCGACGAAGGCGTCGCCGTCGTCTACATCTCGCACTACATCGACGAGGTACTGGGCCTCGCGGACCGGGTGACGGTGCTGCGCGACGGCGCAGTGGTGCGCAGCGCACCGGCCTCCGAGTTCGACGCGCCGGAGCTCGTACGCGGCATGGTCGGCCGGGACGTGGTGTCGCACCGGCCGGAGCGCCCCGTACCCGGGGACGAGGTCGGTCTCGCGATCTGCGGACTCACCCACGGCCGGTCCATCCGTGACTTCACCGCGCAGGTCCGCAAGGGGGAGGTCGTCGCCGTGCTCGGTCCCGCCGGGGACGCCCAGTCGTGCCTGTTCGACCTGCTCTCCGGGCGGCAGCGGCCGCAGAGCGGGGAGCTCCACGTGGACGCCAGGCCCGTGCCGCTGGGACGGGTGCCGGCCTCGCTCGCGAGCGGGCTGCGCTGCGTCACGGGGGACCGCCGTGCCCTGGGCCTCGTGCCGGGACTGTCCGTGGACGAGAACCTGATGCTCGCCGACGACCGGTTCCACCGCAGGAGGCTGCACCGCCGGGGCGACCTCGCCCGGCGGTCGGCGACCCGCCGGACGGACTACGGGGTCGTGACGCTCGGCGGCGACCCGCCGGTCGGCAGTCTGTCCGGCGGAAACCAGCAGAAGGTGCTGCTGGCCAAGTGGCTGGAGACCGCCCCCACCGCCTGCTTCCTCGAAGACCCCACCAACGGCGTGGACGTCGCAGCCGTGGCGGACATCCACACCCTCATCGACGCCCTCGCCTCGCGGGGGGTCGCGGTTCTGCTCGCCTCCTCGTCCGCGGAGGAGGCGATGCGCCTGGCCGACCGCATCCTCGTGGTCCGGGCGGGGCGCACCGTCGCGGAGTACGAAACCACCGCCATCACCCACGACGAACTCGTCGCCACCGCCCTCGGAGGAGCGCCGAAGTGAGCCTGAAATCCCCCTCCGTCGCCCCTGACCGGGCGACCGCGCCGGCCACCGCCCGGCCCCGCCCGACGATCAGGTCGCTGGGCCGGATACCCCACGGCGGGCTGATCGCCGTACTGATCCTGATGATCGTCTTCACCGCTCTGCGGGCGGACTCGTTCACCACCTCGCAGAACCTCCTCAACATCCTCCGCCAGATCAGCGTGACCGCCGTCATCGCCGGCGGACTCACCCTGCTGATGACGGCGGGCGGCATGGACTTCTCGATGGGCAGCAATGCCGCCGTGACCACCGCGGTGGCCGCGCAGCTGCTCTCCCACGGACATTCCACGACCGTCACGGTGGTCGTCACCCTGCTGCTGGCCACGGTGATCGGCCTGGTCAACGGCTTGGTCGTGACCTTCACACGGGTGGCGCCGTTCGTCGCCACACTGGCCACGGCCATGCTGCTCGACGGTGTCGCCCTGCTCGTCCTGAACGGCATGAGCATCTCCATCGGGGACCGGATGTCGGCGCTCGGCAACTCCAAGGTCCTCGGCATTCCCTGGCTGCTCATCGTGGCCGTCGTGGTCCTGGTGGCCGTCGGTCTGGCGATGCGGTTCACCACCTTCGGGCGGGACGCCTTCGCGATGGGCGGCAACGAACACGTCGCCCGCCTGAGCGGCATCAACGTACCCGCCCGCAAACTCGCCCTCTACGGTCTCGCCGGAGGTCTGTCCGGTCTGGCCGGCCTGATGCTCCTCTCCCGGCTGGGTGCCAGCGCACCCAACACCGGAGGCCTTCAGCTCCAGCTCACCGCAGTGGCCGCCGTCGTCATCGGGGGCACGCTGCTGGCCGGCGGGCACGGCACGATTCCCGGCACCGTGCTCGGTGTGATCCTCCTGGGCGTCGTCGCCAACGCGCTGAACCTGCTCCAGGTGAACAGCTACTACCAGCCCGTCGTCACCGGTGCGGTGCTCCTCGTCGCAGCAGTGGTCAACGAGTTCAACCGCAGGTCCGGGCCGGGTCACTGACCCACGGCCCGCCCGCTGTGCCGACCTCGTCGGCTTCCCCCCCCCCACACCCTTCCCGTCAATGTCGCAGGAAAGGTCATACCTCCATGTCTTCGACCACCCGTTCCCGCCGCGTCCTCGCGGTCTCGCTCGCCGGCGTCGCCGCGCTCGTCCTGTCCGGATGCTCCGACAGCGGCGAGGCCGGATCCGGTGACGGCGCCACCTCCCTGGGATTCGTCAACGGCGCCAACACCCACTTCCACACCTGTCTGCTCAAGGCGGTCGAGCAGACCGCCAAGGTGAAGGGGGCCAAGCTGTACTCCGCCAACTCCAAGCAGGACGCGGGCACCGAACTGTCCAACATCGAGGACATGATCGCCCGGAACGTGAACGCGCTGATCGTGCAGACCGTCAATGTCGACGCACTCGAAGGCGACATCACCAAGGCGAAGAACGCGGGCATCCCGATCTATCTCACCTCGGTCGCCACCGACGACCTCTCCGACATCCTGGGTGCCGCCGTGGTCGACCTGAAGAAGGTCGGCGCCATGGACGCCGGATGGATCGAGAAGGACGCCGCCGGAAAGCAGGTCCAGGTCGGCGTCGTCGCCGGTGCGCCGGGTGCCGCCTCCGACCTGCTGGTCGGCGGCTTCAAGGCGGCGCTCCCCGCCACCGCGAAGGTGGTGGCGAACCAGCCCGGCATGTTCAACCCCGCAAAGGCCCAGGATGTCGCCGAGAACATGATTCAGGCCCATCCCGACCTCGACTACGCCTTCGTCGCCAACGAGGAGATGGCCTTCGCCGTCCGCAAGGCGTTCGATGCCGCCGGCGCCAAGGACGTCAAGATCGTCTCGGTGAACGGTACGGAGGAGGGGATCGCCGCCGTCCAGGCGGGCACGCTCTCCGCGACCGTGGCCAACTCGGCCATGACGATCGGACAGACCGCCGTCGAGAAGGCGCTCGCGCTGCTCGCCGACAAGAAGGGCGACAAGATCAGCAATGTTCCGTTGACTCTTGTCACCAAGGACAACGTGGCGCAAGCTCCTCAATACTGCCCCAAGTAACCCGGACGGGTGGGTTTCCGGTGCGTGTGGTGCGGCTCGGTCACAGCCAACGCCCGTACCCTCACCGCACCACCCCCGGCCCTGCCGCGGCCGGCCGTGTACGGCAGCAACACCCGCCCTTAGGCACGACCGGTCCCGGGTCCACGCGGCCCCGGGGCCACCCGGAGGATCCATGGACCGCCTGCTCGTCATGCACAGCTTCGTCACCGTCGCCCAGACCGGCAGTTTCAACGGAGCCGCCAAGAAACTGGGCTCCTCGGGCTCCCTGGTGTCACGGCACGTGGCGGAGCTGGAGCGACAGGTGGGCGTACGCCTCGTCCATCGCACGGCCCGTTCGGTGAGCCTGACCGAACAGGGGCAGAGATACGCCGAATTCTGCATTCGCATTCTCGGAGAGATAGAGAGCGAGGATGCTTCCATTGCCCACCTTCACGACCGTCCCGAAGGGTCGCTGAGCATCAGCTGTCCGAAATGGATAGGCAGTCTCGATCTGGGTGACGCCATTGCCGCATTCTCTGCGGCCCATCCGAAGATTCAGGTGCGCTTCGAGCTCGGCGGAATGTCCGACCGGACCTATGACTTCCTGGAGGGCGGCTTCGATGTCGCGTTCCACACCCGGGACCTGCGCGACTCCGGCGTACGCCTCAAGAAGATCGCCTCGCTGCCGTTCGCGCTGTGCGCGGCCCCCTCGTACCTGGAGCGCCACGGGGCGCTGACCGAACCCAACGGCGTCGCCTCCCACGAATGCCTGGTGCACGTCAACGACCCCGTCTGGCGCATCGGGCACGGGCACGCCTCCACACTGCACAAGATCCGTAACGTGGCGTTCTCGTCCAACTCCTACATCGCGCTGCAGAAGGCCGCCGTCCACGGCCGTGGCATCGGTCTGCTTCCGCAGCGGTCCGCGTACGACGACCTGCTGTCCGGGGCCCTGGAGATCCTTCTCCCCGAACGGGGCGTCCCCGACCGCCCGCTCTTCGCCATCTACGGACCCGGCCCGTCCACTCCCCGCAAAGTCGGCGTATTCCTCGAGTTCCTCACCGAATGGTTTTCCAAGAACCCCATTCCCAGGATTCCCGACGGTGTTTGAGAGGCAGGCCGCACTCCGTGCAATCAAGGATTGCGGAGCCTGCACGGCAGGACCGTTGAGGCATGCGCCCGGAAAATCTAGGATCGCCGGGAACGGTGACCGGTCCGCATGCGGCGACATCATCTGAAGTGAGGAATCCATGGGGATCCAGCGAATCGAATCGGTCACCTACAGCGTCGAGGTACTCGAGGAGTCTGTGCGGTTCTTCGAAGACTTCGGCCTCTTCCTGGTCGAACGGACCGACGAGCACGCGGTGTTCGAGACCCTCGCCGGCCAGACCCTCCACCTGGACACCCGCCCCGGACCGCTGCTCCCGGCACCGGTCGAGGACGGCCCCACCCTCTGTGAGGTGGTGTGGGGCGTCGACACCGCCGAAGAGCTGGAGCGGATCGTGGAAGCGGTGCGACGGGATCACCCCGTCCGCACGAGCGCCGACGGGGTCCACCGCACCGTCGACGTGACCGGCTTCGGGGTGGGCCTCACCCTCGCCCGGCCCAGGCCCCTCCCGGCCCGCTCCCGGACCGCCAACATCTCCGGCGACGTCAACCGCTGGAACGCCCCGCTGGAGACGGTCGGACAGGTCCGGCCGCTGCGGATGTGCCACGTGGCCCTCAACATCGCCAAGGAGGGCCGGGAACAGGCCGTCGCCTTCTACACCGGCCTGCTCGGCTTCCGGCCGACCGACGTCATCGAGCCCATGGGCGTGTTCATGCAGGCGCCCGGCGACGACGACCAGCACACCTTCCTGCTGTGCCACCGACCCGACCGGGCGGGCGTCAACCACATCGCGTACGAGGTTCCCGGCTTCGACGACGTGGTCGAAGGCGGCAACCACATGATCGAGCGCGGCTGGCGGGAGGCCCGGAAGCTGGGCCGGCACACCATCGGCTCGAACGTCTTCCGGTTCCTGCACGCCCCGTGCGGCGGCCGCGTGGAGTACGCCTGCGACATGGACCGGGTCGACCACACGTACGAGACCCGCGTCCACGCGACCGCACCGCCGCACACCATCTGGTCGCTGCGCTCCAACCGGGACGCCCAGGACACTCCGGCCTCCTGAACCCACACCATTCCCCGAGAGGGCACCCACCCATGACCACCGACCAGGGTTACCCGCCCGTCCGCATGTTCATAGCGGGCGAGTGGTGCCAGGGCAGCACCGGACAGACGTCCCCCGTCGTCAACCCCGCCACCGAGCAGGTGATCGGTGAGGTGCCGCTTGCCACCGCCGCCGACCTGGACCGCGCGGCCGAGGCCGCCGCCGGCGGCTTCGAGATCTGGCGTACCACTCCTATCGCCCGCCGTACCGCGATCCTGCACGCCGCGGCCGACCTGGCCACGGCGCGCGCCGAAGTCATCGGCCGCATCATGACCGTGGAACAGGGAAAGCCGCTCGCCGAAGCCGCCGGAGAGGTCCGCAGGGTCGCCGACTCGCTGCGCTGGCACGCCGACGACGCCCGCCGCGCCTACGGCCGCATCATCCCCTCCGCACCCGGCACCCTGCTCACGGTGCGCCGCGAGCCGGTCGGCCCCGTCGCCGCCTTCGTCCCGTGGAACTTCCCGGCCGGCTCGCCGATGCGCAAGATCTCCGCCGCACTCGCCGCCGGCTGCTCCCTCGTCATCAAGGCGTCCGAGGAGACCCCGGGGACGGCCTGCGCGCTGGTGCGCTGCTTCGAGGACGCCGGTGTCCCGGCGGGGGCCCTCAACCTCGTCTTCGGCGAGCCCGCGGAGGTCTCCGCCCGGCTCATCGCCCACCCGGTCGTCCGGCTGGTCGCCTTCACCGGCTCCGTACCGGTCGGAAAGCTGCTCGCCGCCGATGCCGGTGCGCGGATGAAGCCCTCACTGATGGAGCTCGGCGGGCACGCCCCGGTCATCGTCTGTGCCGACGCCGATCCTGCCGTCGCGGCCCGCCGGGCGGCCGGCGCGAAGTTCGCCAACGCCGGGCAGGTGTGCACCTCGCCCAGCCGGTTCCTGGTGCACGAGAGCCTCGTCGAGGAGTTCACCGCCGCCTTCGTGAAGGCCGCCGAGGCCCACCGGGTCGGCGACGGGCTCGACGCGGCGACCACCATGGGGCCGCTCGCCAACGAGCGCCGGCTCGGCGCGATGGAACGCCTCACCGCCGACGCCGTGGCCCGCGGCGCGAACGTCCTCGTCGGCGGTGAGCGCATCGGGGGACCGGGCTACTTCTTCCCGCCCACGGTCCTGACCGACGTCCCCGCCGACGCCCTCGTCATGACCGAGGAGCCCTTCGGCCCGATCGCCCCCATCGTCTCCTTCGCCGAGCTGGACGACGCGCTGGCGCAGGCCAACTCCCTCCCGTACGGACTCGCCGCGTACGGCTTCACCGAGTCCGCGGCCACCGCCGAACGGCTTTCGGACGGTCTCCAGGCGGGCATCGTGTCGATCAACCACTGCGGTGGCTCCGTCCACGAGGCACCCTCCGGCGGAATGAAGGACAGCGGCTACGGGCGCGAGGGCGGCCCGGAGGGTCTGGACGGCTACCTCGTCACCAAGCGCGTCTCCCACCTGCTCGCCGGCTGACCACCATGAGATACACGCGTGTCGCGGCGCGCGGAATGGCGGTGTGGGGCCGTGTCCACGACGAGCACATCGAGCTGCTGTCCGAGTCGCCGCTGGACGGCCGGCCCACGGTCATCGGCACCGTGGCGACGGCCGACGCCGTGTGGCTGCCGCCCGTCGTCCCGCCCGTCTTCTACGCCGTCGGGCTGAACTACACCCGCCACATCGAACACGCCCGCGCGCTGGGCAACACGGCGGCCGTCATGCCTGAGCGGCCGGAGATCGGCTACCGCGCCAACAACGCGCTGACGGGACACCTCTCGCCCATCGTGAAGCCGCGGGAGGTGACCGGCCGGTTCGAGGCCGAGCCGGAACTCGTCGCCGTCATCGGCCGCACCCTGCGGCACGCCACGTATGAGCAGGCCAGGGAAGCGGTCTTCGGCTGGACGATCGGCAACGACGTCAGCGCCCGCACCTGGCAGCACGAGGACCGCACTTTCTGGCGCAGCAAGAACGCCGACTCCTTCAAACCGATGGGGCCCTGGATCGAGACGGAAGTGGACGCGCTCGCCCAGACGACGACCCTGCGGGTCGACGGCCAGGTGCGGGCCTCCTTCCCGACAGGCGGCATGGTGTTCGACCCGTACGACTACATCGTCGAGATGACCCGATACCTCACCCTGCAGCCGGGCGACGTCCTGTGGATGGGCGCCGAGTCCACCTGCGGGCTGGAACCGGGCAACACGGTCGAGGTCGAGATCAGCGGCATCGGCGTCCTGGCCAACCCCGTGCACGAGGAGCCGCCCCGATGCTGAGCCGCCGCGAGCAGACACCGAAAGGAAAGAAGCGATGAGCAGGGAACCCCGCTACATCCATCACGTCAACTTCCCCACCACCGACCCCGACCGCACCGCCGATTGGTACGCCAGGGTCTTCGGGATGAAGCGCATCATGCCCAAGTCCAACACCCGCGTGGTGCTGATGACCCGGGGCAACTTCGACCTGCACTTCACCCCGGTCGAGGAGATGGAACGGATGGCGCCGTACCACTTCGCCGTCGAGGTCGACGACTGGGACGACTTCATGGCGCACCTCAAGGAACTGGGCATCCGGCACACCCGCCCGATCGAACGCCCGGAGAACCAGTCCAAGTTCTGCTACATCCACGACCCCGACCACACCATGATCGAGCTGGTCTTCCACGGCAAGCGCCCCAACTGACCGGTCGTTGCGAGGAGATGTTCCATGCCCTACGCCGATTCCGACGGCACCTCCATCTACTACGAACGCCACGGCAGCGGCCCCGCGATCCTCTTCGTCCACGGCTCGGGCGGTCACCACGCCGCCTGGTGGCAGCAGGTCGCCGCACTCCGTGACGAGTTCACGGTCGTCACTGCGGACCTGCGCGGATTCGGCAAGTCCGACTCGTCCATGCCCGAGTTCGACGGACAGGACTTCCCCGGCGACGTCGTCGCCGTCCTGGACGCCGAGGAGTTGACCGACGTCATGGTCGTCGGCCAGTCCATCGGCTCCGTCGCCGCCCTGCGGGCCGCCCTCCAGCGCCCCGACAGGGTGTCCGCCGCAGTCCTCGGGCACTCCCTCGGCGGCATCAGCCACCCGGAACTCACCGAACTGGCCGCCGCCGACCGCGCCGAGGCCGTCAAGCTCCCTGTCATCGACCGGCTGCTCACCCAGGGCTTCCAGCGGGAACGGGCCGACCTCACCTTTCTGTTCCAGCAGATGGGTACCTTCAACGTCGCGAAGATGGCCGACCTGCGCAACCTCGACACCGACGGCCCGAGCCTGGACGACATCCGGGAATCCGGGGTGAAGGTCGCCTTCCTGGCCGGCGAGAAGGACGCGGTCCTCAGCGTGAAGACCGTCACCCGCGCCCACGAACTGCTGCCGGGTTCCCACCTGGAGATCGTCCCCGGCGCCCCGCACTCCATGTACTGGGAAGCTCCCGCGAAGTACAACGCCGCCGTCGCCCACCTGCGCCGCACCCTCACCGCACCGAAGGAAGCAGTATGAGCAGCCTCACCCTCGACGCCGCCGACGCGATCGCCGACGCCGTCATCGAGCGCGCCCAGTCGCTCGGCAAGGCCGTGAGCGTCGCCGTCGTGGACGCCGGCGGATTCCCGGTCACCATCCGACGGTCGGACGGTGCCCGGCCGCTCACCCCCGACATCGCGCGGGCCAAGGCGTACACCGCGGCTGTGATGCAGCGGCCCGGCAGGATGCTGAAGAAGTGGCAGGAGAGCCAGCCCGTCTTCTTCTCCCAGCTCTCCCAGCTGCCCGGCGCGGCCATGCCGATCATGGCCGCCGACGGCAGCGTCACCGTCAAGAAGGACGGTGTGATCATCGGCGGCCTCGGTGTCGCCGGTGGCACCGCCGACGAGGACCAGCAGCTCGCCGACGAGATCCTCGACTCCCTCGGCTACGAGTTGGAGTTCCCCGCCTGGGGCGTCCCCGGCAAGCCCACCGGTAAGGAGTGAGTCATGGCGGACACGTTCAACTACCGCATCGACCACCACGGCAGCCTGGTCCGCCCCGCGGCCCTGCTGACCGCCCGCGAGCAGTACGCACGGGGTGAGACCGGGGCCGAGGTCCTCCAGGAGGCCGAACGCACCGCGGTCGAGGAAGCGGTGACGTTCCAGCGCAGGCTGCGCACCACCGTGGTCACCGACGGCGACTTCCCCCGCGAGGACTTCCGCAGCGCCGTGCTCGACCACGTCTCCGGCTTCCGGCGCACCGGCGAGGAGACCGACGGCCTGGCCCGCTGGGTGGCGGAGACCCTGCCGAAGGCCGACGGTCCGCTGGTGGCAGACGGGGCGGCGCGGTTCGCCGAACTGACGGTGATCGCGCCCAAGGTGTCGCTGCCCTCGCCGGCCTACCTCGCCGCGACGTGCTTCGACCCCGGTCCGGCCGGCTCCGGCGGTCCCGCCTCGGCCCGGGAGCTCGGCGAGGCGCTCGCCGAGATCATCCACCGGGAGATCGAGCTGCTCGTCGCACGCGGTGTGAAGCTCATCCAGCTGAACAACCCGCTCCTGCTCGCCCACACGGCCACCGGGCCCGCCGCACCGGCAGCGCTCTCCTTCGAGGACGCACTGGCCGTGGACGCGCTGGCGGTACGCCTGGACACGCGCCCCGAAGGCGTACGGGTGGGCATCTGCCCCGGCTGGTCGGCGCCCGCGCAGGTGGACCGGGCCGCAGCCGAACGGCTCTTCACGGCAGTCCCGGCGGACCGCTGGGTGCTGCCGTTCGACCGTGGCACGGCGGCCGAGGTCGACCTGCTCGCAGCCCTGCCCGAGGACCGGGACGCCTGTCTGGGCGTCGTCGATCCCACGGTCGCGGCGATCGAGGAACTGGACACGGTGCTGACGCGCATCGACGCCGCCGCCGAGGTCAAGGACCTCGAGGACATGGCGCTCTCGCCCTCCCGCGGCTTCGCCGACACCGCCGGCCGGCCGCTGCTGACGACGGAGGAGCAGCGCCGCAAGCTGATCCTGGTCGAGACGCTGGCCCGCTACTGCTGGGGCAACGAGTTCTGACCCCGGACACCGGTGAGCCGGGAAGCACCGCGGTGCTTCCCGGCCATTCCCGAACCTGATCTCAGAGGCGTTCGGCGAACGTCACCGTCCGGTCCGTCAGCAGCGGACGCACCGTCCCGACGATGAGCTCCGTGAAGTGGTCCGTCGACGCGTGCGCGTCGAATCCCGCCCGGTCGGCGTACACCTCGTACAGCACGAAGCCGCCCGGTACGTCCTCTTGCGCGTGCACCTCGTACTCCCGGTTCGCGGGCTCGTTCCGGGTGTGCTCGCGCATCTTCAGCAGTGCGTCCCGCACCGTCGCCTCGTCGGCGGGCTCGCAGCGGTAGTGGGCGAAGACGGCGTACGCCATGGGTGTCTCTCTTCCGGTCCTGCGGTGGTGCGCGACTGCGCCTCGGGTCAGCCGATTCCAGCACGGATCAAGCCCGTCGCGGCCCTCACGACGTGCAACCAATGACTGCCGTCCCGGCTCTGTGCGTCGTGCCCTTTGGTGGTGTGTCGTACAGGCGGTTCCCCGAAACCGGATCCGCGACCGCGACGACCGCATCGCGGCGAACGAAAGAAGTGATTGTGATGCGTACCGTGGAAACCCTCCTGGGCGGGGAGTGGGTGGCCTCCGGCGAGTGGATCGACGTGCACGACCCCGCCGACCTGCGTGCCCCGGCCTTCCGCGTCCCGGCGCTGAGCCCTGAGGACGTCACCCGCGCCTACGACGCCGCGGAGGCGGGCGCATTGCTCTGGCGGCGCACCAACCCCATCGAACGGGGCACCGTACTCGGCCGCGCGGCCGCGCTGCTGCGGGAGCGCGTCGACGAGATCGCCGCCGACATCGCCACGGAGAACGGCAAGACCCGCGCCGAGGCGCGCGGCGAGGCGCTCAAGGCCGCCGACTTCCTGGAGTACTACGCCACGCTCGTGGGCCGCGGCGGCTACGGCACGCTGCTGAACGACGTCCGCCCCGACACCCGCACCAGCGCCCACCAGGAGCCGCTCGGGGTCGTACTGGCGATCACCCCGTGGAACGACCCGCTGATCACCCCGGCCCGCAAGCTCGCGCCCGCCCTGGCCGCCGGCAACGCGGCCGTGCTCAAGCCCGCGACCGAGACCCCCGTCTCCGGACTCCACCTCGCCCGCGCGCTGCACGACGCCGGTCTGCCCGCCGGCGTACTGAACGTCATCACCGGCCGTACCGGCGAGATCAGCGAGGCCCTGCTCGGCGACCCGCGCATCGCCGCGGTCACCTTCACAGGCGGCAACGCGGTCGGCGACCGGCTGCGCGAGCGGTTCGCCATCCGCAACATCCGCTTCCAGGGCGAACTGGGCGGCAAGAACGCCTCCGTCGTCCTCGCCGACGCGGACCTGCCCAAGGCCGCGAAGACCGTCGCGGCGGCCTCCTTCGGACAGGCCGGACAGCGCTGCACCGCCACCAGCCGGGTCATCGTGCAGCGGGACGTGTACCTGGAGTTCACCCGGTTGCTCCTCGACGAGGTCGCAGCCCTGCGTACGGGACCCGGTCTCGACGCGGGGACGACCATGGGGCCGCTGTCCGGAGCCCGTCAGCGTGACGCCGTGCTCGCGGCCGTCGAGGGCTCGGTCAAGCAGGGCGCGACCGTGATCGCGGGAGGGGCCGGCGCGGGGGAGGAGCTGCCCGAGCACGGCTGCTTCGTCCGCCCCACCGTCCTCGCGGACGTCACGCCCGCCATGGACATCTGGCGCGACGAGGTCTTCGGCCCGGTCCTCGCCCTGCGTGCCGTCGACTCGTTCGACGAGGCCGTCGACGCGGTGAACGACTCCGCCTTCGGACTCGCCGCCGCCGTCTTCACCCGGGACCTGGGCGCCGCCCACCGCTTCGCCGACCGGGCCGAGTGCGGACAGATCGCGGTCAACCTGACCACCCCGGGCTGGGACGTCCACCACCCCTTCGGAGGGTTCCGGGACTCCGGGTCACCCTTCAAGGAGCAGGGCACCGAAGCCCTCCGCTTCTACACCCGCGTCAAGACCGTCGCGATCCACTTCGGCGTATGACGCCCGTACCACCCGCGCCACCCGAACAGAGAGGAGGGGCCGATGGCTGACGAGACGATCGGCGTCGTCGGCGCCGGCATCGTGGGCCTTGCCACCGCCCGCGAGATCGCCCTGCGCCGCCCCGGCACCCGCGTCGTGGTCCTGGAGAAGGAGAGCGGCGTCGCCGCCCACCAGACCGGCCACAACTCCGGCGTCGTGCACGCCGGGATCTACTACACGCCCGGCAGCCTCAAGGCCCGGCTGTGCACCCGGGGCGCCGCCCTGCTGCGCGAGTACTGCCAGGACAGGTCGCTGCCGTACGAGGAGTCCGGCAAGCTCGTCGTCGCCGTCGGTGACGACGAACTGAGCCGCCTTGACGGCCTCTACGCCAATGCCCGGGCGAACGACGTGCCCGGCGTACGCAAGGTGTCGGCCGGCGAGATCCGCGACATCGAACCGCACGCCGTGGGCAAGGCCGCGATCCACTCCCCGCGCACCGCGGTCACCGACTACGTCGCCATCGCCCGTGCCTTCGCCGACGACATCGTCGCCGCAGGCGGCGAGGTGCGCCTCGGCTTCCCGGTGACCCGGGTGACCCGGCTCGGCCACGGCGGTCTGGAAGTCGCCTCAGGCGACGACAGCCTCACCGTGGACCGCCTCGTCCTCTGTGCCGGACTGCAGAGCGACACCGTCGCCGAACTCGCCGACGACGGGGCCGAACCCCGGATCATCCCGTTCCGCGGCGAGTACATGACGGTGAGCCCGGACAAGGCCCATATGGTGCGCGGGCTGATCTACCCCGTGCCGGACCCCCGCTACCCCTTCCTCGGCGTCCACTTCACCCGGCGCGTCACCGGCGAGGTGGAGGTCGGCCCCAACGCCGTCCTCGCCCTCGCCCGCGAGGGATACCGCCGCACCCAGGTCGACGTGCGCGAACTCCTGCGCATCGCCGCCTTCCCCGGCACCTGGCATCTGGCCCGTCAGCACTGGCGCACCGGCATCAAGGAGATGCGCGGCTCGCTGTCCGCCCGCGCCTACATGAAGGCCGCGAAGCGGTACGTCCCCGACATCGGTGCCGGGGACGTGAAGCGCGGCGGCGCCGGCGTCCGGGCCCAGGCGCTGGGCCGGGACGGGTCACTCGTCGACGATTTCCGCATCCACCGGGTCGGCGCGGTGACCGCCGTGCGCAATGCGCCGTCGCCCGCCGCGACATCCTCGATGGCGATCGCCGAGCACATCGTGGACACCGTGTTCGGCGACGGATCCGCGGACTGAACTCGCTTCTGTACTGCGCCTATTCGTGCAACAACAGCTTGCGCGCGTGGATATCGGCAGACCCGATCGAGCCGCCTAACGTCTCATCCGTAGCACCCCACCACTCCCCGGAATCGAAAGAGGCACCGCCATGTTCGTCGTCGACACCCAGATCCACGTCTGGAAGGAAGAGACCCCGGACCGCCCCTGGGTCCCCGGAGCTCGCGAGCGCATCCGCCTCAACGGCCACCGCGAGGAGGCCTTCAGCTACGAGGAGGCGCTTGAGCTGATGGACGAGGCGGGCGTCAACCGGGCGCTGATCCTCCCGCCGTCCTGGGAGGGCGACCGGATCGACTACGCCCTGGAGGCGTGCGAGGCCCACCCGGACCGCTTCGGGATCATGGCCCGCATCCCGCAGAACAAGCCCGAAGAGGGCAAGGCCATGCTGAAGGACTTCTCGCAGAACCCGCACATCAAGGGAACCCGGCTCACCTTCCACCGGCCGCAGGACCGCAACTGGATGATCGACGGCACCAACGACTGGTACTGGCCGATCGCGGAAGAGCTGAAGACCCCCACCATGGTGCACGCCCCGATCTGGAAGAAGGAGATCGGTGAGATCGCCGGCCGGCACCCCGACCTGAAGATCATCATCGACCACATGGGCATCATGGCCCGCTGTGTGGACGACGCCATCGGGTACTGGGTCCAGGAGACCGCTGACCTGCACGAGCACCCGAACATCTACGTCAAGCTCTCCGCACTGCCGGGCTACTCGACGCAGCCCTTCCCGAACAGCAACATCGAGCAGTACGTGCGCACGATGGTCGACCGGATGGGACCCGAGCGCTGCTTCTACGGCACCGACATCACCCGCCTCCTCGGTCACGGCATCAGCTACACCGACACCATCGAGCAGTTCACCAAGCACTGGGACTTCACGCCCGAGGAGCTTGAATGGATGATGGGCCGCGGCATCGCCGAGGTCCTCGACTGGCCGATCGAGGGCTGAGGACGAACCAGAGATGACGGACACCTTGAACACGCCAGGCGCCGACGGCGGGGATGCCTTCGTCTCGGCCTGCACCGCCGTCGGCGCCGACTACATCTTCTGCTCATCGGGATCCGAATGGGCCCCGGTGTGGGAGTCCCTGGCCCGCCGCCACCGCGACGGAGTCCCGTGCCCCCGGTACCTCGACCTCACGCACGAGACCGTCGCGGTCGGCATGGCCACCGGATACGGCCTCATCAAGCGCCGTCCGCAGGCCGTGCTGCTGCACGCGGCCCCCGGCCTCCTCCAGGGATCGATGGCCGTACACGGGGCGCTGCTCGCCGGAGTCCCGATGGTGGTCACCTCCTCGGAGTCGAGCACGTACGGGGACGGGCCGGGCCAGGACCCCGGCGGCCAGTGGTACCGCAACCTGTCGATCGTGGGCGGACCGCACACCATCGCGCAGCCGTTCACCAAGTGGTCCAACGAGGCCGCCAGCGTGCACACCCTGACCGGGATGGTCACCCGGGCCGCGGAGCTCGCCTGGCGTGCCCCCGCGGGTCCCGCCTACCTCAACATCCCGCTGGAAGTGCTGCTGGAGGAGTGGGACGGGCGCGAGGCCAAGCCCGTCGTCCTGCCGGGCTCGACGCACAGCTCGCCGGAAGAGGTCGATCCGGTCGCGCAGATGATCCGCGAGGCCGAAAACCCCGTGATCGTCACGGAGACGGCGGGGCGTGAGGCCGGCGGGTTCGAGGCTCTGCTGGCCTTCGCCGAGGCCTGGAACATCCCGGTCGTCGAACCCGACTCCGCGGTCTGCGCCAACTTCCCCCGCACCCATCCGCTGCACGCCGGCAGCGACATCGGGCCGTGGATGGACGAGGCCGACCTCATCCTGCTGGTCAACTGCCGGGTCCCGTTCTACCCGCCGAGCCGCAGCCCCTCGAAGGCGAGGATCGTCGTGATCGACGAGGTGCCGCAGCGTCCGCACGTCGTCTACCAGGTGCTCTTCGCCGACCGCTACCTGGAAGGCAACGTGACGAACACGTTGCGCCAGCTAACCAAGAGGGCGAAGGACCTCGACGATGCGGCCGTCAAGGTGCGGCGCGCCACCCAGGACGAGCGTCACACGGCCGAGCGGGCCGCGGCGGAACTCGCCGAGACGAAGGCGGCAGGGGCCGAGGGCATCGACCCCGTGCTGGTGGCGGCGACCCTGCGCACCCTGGTCGCCGGCCGGGACGCGATCGTCGTCGACGAGACCATCACGCACAGCCGGGTCGTCAGGCGCCATCTGCTCACCGAGAACCCCGACTCGTACTTCTACGTGCAGGGCGGGCTCGGCCAGGGCATCGCGGTCGCGCTCGGGGCCAAGCTCGCCGCCCCGGACCGGCCCGTCGTCCTCACCATCGGCGACGGCGCGTTCACCTACAACCCGGTCATCCCGTCGTACGACGCCTCCAAGGCGTACGACGTGCCCGTGCTGATCGTGGTGTTCAACAACCGTGTCTACAAGTCGATGAACCTCAACCACCGCAGGTTCTACCCCGACGGCGCGGCGGCCGAGACGGGCGAGTGGCTGGGTACCGACCTGCACCGGCTGCCCCGGCTCGCGGCCTTCGCCGAGCCGTTCGGCATGCACACCGAGACGGTCGACGCCCCGGACGCCCTCGGCCCCGCCCTCGAACGGGCACTCAAGGCCGTCGACGGCGGCACCACCGCCGTTGTCGACGTCCTCGTCACCCGCTGACCCCAGGAGAACCTCCATGACCGACACACCGACCACCGCGCCGGCAAAGATCCTGGTCCCCGCCGAGGACCTGCGGACCTTCTCCGCCGCGCTCCTGGAGACCGGCGGCCTCAGCCCCGAGCACGCCCGCACCACCGCGGACGTGTTCGTCTGGGCCGCGCTGCGCGGCGTCGACTCCCACGGCATCGCCCGCGTCCCCGCCTACCTGGAGCTGCTGGCCAAGGGCGTCGCCAACGCCCGGCCCGAGCTCACCGTCGAGTCCACCACGCCGGCCGCCGCAGTCCTGGACGCCGACCGCGCCCCCGGTCCTGTGGCCCTCACCGCCGCCGCCGCGGAGGCCGTGAACAGGGCCCGGACCAACGGCATCGCCACGGTGGGCGTACGCCGCACCGTCCACACCGGCGCCATCGGCTACTACGTTTCGAAGATCGCCGAACAGGGCCTGGTCGGCATCGGCTTCGTCTCCGGGATGCCCAACATGGGCTACACCGGAGTCAAGGGCGCCGCCGTGGCCACCAGCCCGCTGGCCATCGCCGTACCCGCGGCCGACCGTGCCCCGCTGCTCCTCGACATGGCCACCGCCACCATCGCACTGGGCAGGATCCGCCAGGCGAAGGCGAGCGGCACACCCCTGCCCGAGGGTGCCGCGGCCACCGCCGACGGCCGCCCCACCACCGACCCGGCCGAGGCCGTCATGCCGCTGCCGCTCGGCGGGGCCAAGGGCTCCGGCATGTCGCTGGCCTTCGAGCTGATCACCAGCGTGCTCGTCGGTGCGCCGATCTTCTCCGCCTTCCACTCGGACGACCCCCAGGGCCGCAAGCACCGGCAGAACGCGCTCCTGGTCGCGATCGACCCGGCGGCCTTCGGCGACCCGGAAGCGTTCGTGGCGTCCGTGGACGCCACCCTGGGCACGCTCAAGCAACTGCCCCCGGCGGACGGTGCGGACGGGGTCTACTACCCCGGCGAACGCAGCGCCGCCACGGCCGCCCTGCGCGGTGAGAACGGAATCGCGGTGGCCCCCAAGGTCTGGCAGCAGCTGACCGCGGCCGCCGCGGAGGCGGGCATCACCGTCCCCACCGTGCTCTGACGGTCCCGCCACATGACACCGCCCCCTGCCGGTCATCCGGCAGGGGGCGGGTCCGTGGAGAGGCCCGGGCCCGGCCCCCGTCACCGTGTCAGGACGGGACGGGACGGGGGCCGGAGCGCGGGATCAGGGGGCGGTGCCCCAGGCAAGCGTGCCGGTGACGTACACACCGATCTTCGCCGCGTCGGCGTAACTGGTCACGGTCGAACGGCTGTAGTCGTCCGCCTCGCTGAAGTTGGACCAGTCGCTCTTGTTCAGCCGCAGCTGCATCTCACCCGTGGACGCGCCCGCCGCCAGGGTGCCGCTGCCGAAGCCGACCTCCAGGTAGTGGCTGGCACCGGCCGCCGAACCGGCCGTCTTCACACCGTGCGTCAGGGTCCCGCAGCCGATGACCGCGTAGTCGCACGAGGTACCGAAGGTGGAGGCCCCGGCCTCGGGGGTGAACCAGTAGCGCAGCTTCACCGTGGACAGGTCCACCGCGGTGCTGCCCGTGTTGACCAGCTGCAGACCCATCCGGATCTGGTTGTCGGTCGCGGAGGAGTCCGTGTTCTTGTACTGGACCTTGAGCGCGCCCGTTCCGGTGCCGCCGCCCGCGGACGTGGTGGCGGACAGGGCGGAGGAGGCCGCCGAGACGTTGCCGGCCGCGTCCTTGGCCTTGACCGTGTAGCTGTACGCGGTCGACGCGGTCAGACCCGAGTCCGTGTACGAGGTCGTGGTGGAGGTGCCCACCTGGACCCCGCCGCGGTACACGTTGTAGCCGGTCACACCGGTGTTGTCGGTCGAGGCGGTCCAGGACAGCGAGACACTGCTGCTCGTCTTCGCTGTCGCGGTCACACCGGTCGGCGCGGTCGGCGCCTGGGTGTCGTCGCCGCCGCCGGGGTTGCCGCCGCCGTCGAGCGGCGGGTAGGCGTTGCGCACGAGCTCCTGGAACTGCGCGGAGAACCAGTGACCCGCGAGCGGGGAGTTCGCCAGCGCGCCGGTCATGCTGTTGCCGTTGCGGCCGTTACCGGTGTACGTGGGGTCGCACATCCTGTCGAAACCCTTGCCCTCGTCGTTCTCGACGGGGGCGCTGTTGCCGTCCGACTCGCCCGGGGGCTTGGCCCACACGTACGCGTCGATACCGGACTCAGGGGCCGAGGTGGGACGTTCGCCGATGCCGGCACCGGTCTGGTTGCACCAGTTGCCGGCGTGGATGCGCCGGTCGACCCGGCCGCCGTTGACGTAGTCGTCGACGCTGGTCAGCGGGCCCGCGCCGGTGGGCCGGGAGGTGCCGCCCCAGCCGTTGCGGGCGGTGTCGATCAGCATGCCGATGCTGGAGTTGAAGCCCTCGCTCACCAGCAGCGTGCGCAGCGCCTGGGCGAACGTCAGCTCATCGGTGTAGTAGTTCCAGTCGACCCACTTGGACTGGCGCACCGTGGTGCCGTTCACCGAGTCGGTGATCTTGAAGTTCGGCTCCTTGAGAGCCGAGTAGTTGGCCGTGTTCACGATGAAGCCGGCCACGTCGTTGACCGTGGCGCCTTCGGACGTGGCGGCCTTCTTGAACTCCGTGGCGGCCGGACCCATGTTGCTGTCCCAGCCCAGCCAGCCGTGGTGGGCGGCGTCGATGTAGTTGTAGACGTTGGGGATGGCGCCGAGGGTGTGCAGGGCGTAGCCGACACCCTTCTCGTAGTTTCCGTTCGCCTTCATCGTCGCGCAGGCGTCCGTGGAACCGGCGGTGCCGCCCGCGTTGGTGACGATGTTGGGCAGCGAGTCCGGCTCGATGATGGTGACGATCCGCAGGCTCGCGTACGCCGGGTCGGCGAGGATGTCGGAAATCGGGTCGATGTACTCGTTCTTGTACCGGTCGAGCTCGGTGGGGCCGAGCTCACCGTTGGACGCCAGCGCGGCACAGTCGCGTCCCGGCAGGTCGTAGATGACGACCTGGAACAGGTTCGCTCCCTGGTCGAGAGCGGTGTCGAGGTGCTCGCGCAGGCTCATCGCGGAAGCCGAGCCGCTGATGGCCGCGATGCGGTCCATCCAGACGAAGGCCGGTGTGTCGGCGATCGCGGCGCCACCCGGTTCGGCCGCCGCCTTGGCGGACCAGTCGGGGTTCACATATGCCGTGGCGCCCACATAGGGGTTGTCGACCCGCGCGGCTGCCGATGCGGGGGTGGGCATGGCCACCATCAGTGCTGCGCCCATGGCCAGGGCGGAGACTGCGGCCAGCCTCCGGTGTAGCCCGTGCATGATCGTGCCTCTGCTACTCATTGCGGCTCCGTGCTCCTCTCGTACGCCTGCGGAAGCTCCCCGCAGACGGGTCGTGGGGGTGTTGCCGGGGGCCGGGGCCCCCGCAGGCCGCCGTCAGCGGGGACGGTGACCCGTGGTGCGTCGGTGGGACGGTGGTGGTTCCCCGATGGCGGGCACAGCGGGGCGAATGGAAAGCCCGCCATCGGGAGTGCGGTGGGTGGCCGGCCGTTCAGCGGCCGGTCACGGGGCGGTGCCCGCGGACAGGGCGCCGTTGACGTACACCCCGACCTTCGAGGCGTCGGCGAAGGCCGTGTTGGCCGCCCTGCTGTAGTCGTCGGTCTCGTTGAAGGCGGACCAGTCGGCCTTGTTGAACCGGAGTTGCATCTCCCCGGTGGAGGCGCCGGGCGCCAGGCTGCCGCCGGTGAAGCCGACCTCCAGGTAGTGGTCGGCACCCGGTCCGGCGGAACCGGCCGACGCCACGCGGTGGGTGACCGCGCCGCAGCCGAGGACCGCGTAGTCGCACGAGGTGCCGTACGAGGCGGAGCCGGACTCACCGCTGAACCAGTAGCGCAGGGTGACCTTGCTCAGGTCCACCGCCGTGGTGCCGCTGTTGACCAGCTGGAGGCCGGGCCTGATCTGGTTGTCTCCGGGCGACGCGTCGTTGTTCTTGTACTGCGCCTTGAGTGCGCCGGTCGTCCCGCCGTTGCCCGCCGTGGTGGTCGCCGTGACCGCCGGGGAGGCCGCGGAGGTGTTCCCGGCCGCGTCCCTGGCCCGCACGGTGTAGTTGTGCGAGGACGAGGCGGCGAGGCCGGTGTCGGTGAACGAGGCGGATGTGGTGGAGCCCGCCTTCACCCCGTCGCGGTAGACGTCGTACCCGCTGACCCCGGTGTCGTCCGTCGCCGGGGTCCAGGACAGGGAGACCGAACTGTCGGTCGTACCGGTCACGGCCACACCGGCCGGCGCCGTCGGCGCCTGGGTGTCCTCGCCGCCACCGCCGGGCTCCGTGCTCGCCTCGAAGGAGAACTCCTTCATCCCGAGGCCCTGACCGCCCTGCCAGATCTCGAACCCGGCCTCGGCGTCGATCAGGTAGTGCGCCGGGTCGATCGACCCGCGGCCGACGCCGTCGTCGATCAGACCCTTCACATCGAAGTCGGCGAGCTCGGTGGCGCCGCCCTGCAGGACGTACGAGATCACCTTCCAGCCCGAGGCGCCGGGACCCGTCCAGACGTCCCAGGTCCGGCCGTCGAGCTGCACCGTCGCGGTGCGGGACCCGATCGGCTGGACTCCGCCGCGGTGGTTCATCCAGATCATCACCTCGGTGCCGTCCGGCTGGTCGTCGGTGACCGGCGCCGAGTTGAACCAGATGTCCATCGACACGTTGTACGCGCCGGAGTCGACCTGGGTGGTCGACCAGTCGGTACGTACGCTGCCCAGCTCGTCGACGCGCAGCGGCAGCCCGCTGTCCGTCGTGCACGCCCCCCAGTGACAGCCCTTGTAACTGGAGGGGTACGTCGCCGGGGCGCCGTTCGTCGGCAGGGAGAACGAGGACTTGGTGACGCTCCAGGCGCCCGTCGCCGGGTCGACGCTGACGCACTGCTCGGTCTCGGAGTTCCACTCGTTCTGCTGGTAGAGGTACTCCCCGCCCTGCAGTTCGGTGGTTCCCCACTGGGTGCAGTCGGTGACCGGCACCGCCGATGCGGCCGAGGCGCCGGTGAGCATCGACGCGGCGGCGAGTACGAGTGCCGCGGCAGTCCCGGCCAGCGCCGGGAACCTCGGGCCGGTCACGGCTCGACTCCCCAGGCAAGGGTGCCGGCGACGTAGGCCCCGACCTTGGACGCGTCCGCGTACGTGGTGTTGGCGGCGCGGCTGTAGTCGTCGCTCTCGTTGAAGTTGGACCAGTCGCTCTTGTTGAGCCGCAGCTGGAGCTCACCCGTCGACGCACCGGCGGCCAGCGTGCCCGCACCGCCCGTGAAGCCGACCTCGAGATAGCGGTCGGCACCCGTCTTCGGGCTGGAGACGGCAACCACGGAGTGGGTGATGTTGGACGAACCGAGCGCGGCGTAGTCGCAGTACGTGCCGAAGGTGCTCGGGCCGCCGTCGGAGGTGAACCAGTACCGCACCTTCACCGTCGACAGATCGATCGGGGCGCTGCCGGTGTTCAGCACCTGCAGGCCCAGCCTGATCTGGTTGTCGGTGGCAGAGGAGTCGGTGTTCTTGTACTGGATCTTCACCGCGCCGGTGCCGGTCGAGCCACCCGTCTTCGTGGTGGCGGTGACCGCCGCCGACAGCGCGGAGGTGTTGCCGCCCGCGTCCCGTGCCGCGACCGTGTAGCTGTACGCGGTCCCCGCGGCGAGGTCCGGGTCGGTGAACGTCCGGGTGGTGGCGTTCCCCGCCAGCACCCCGTTGCGGTACACGTCGTAGCCGGTCACGGCGACGTTGTCGGTGGAGGCCGACCAGGAGAGCGACACGCTGTTGCTGGTCGTCGCCGTCACGGTGAGGCCGGCCGGAGCCGTCGGCGCCTCGGTGTCCCCGCCCGGCTCGCTGCCGCCCTCCACCAGCAGCTCCGCATAGATCGCGAAGGCCAGCGCGAGCGCCGCCTGCGCCCAGAACCGGTGGTAGGTGAAGGTGGGGGCGGCGCCGCCGTCCAGGTAGGCCTGCACCTTCGGCCAGTCCGGGTCGTCCTTGTACCAGCTGCGGATGTCGATGAAGGTCGAACCCGGCTCGATGGTGTCGCCGTTCGGCATGGTGCCCGACCACCCGGCCGGGATGTACACCTCGTCGTTGAAGCGGTTGTAGTCCTTCCTGGTCTCCGGCACCGAGATGCCCTTGTCGGTGGCGTTCAGCGCCATCGCGTCGAGCAGCGCCTTGGCCAGCGCCCCGGCGTCCTCGTCACCCGACTTGGCGGCGTAGTAGGTGAGCGTCTTGACGTACGCGGCGCCCACACCGACGTCGTTGGCGTAGTCGACGACCGAGACGTGCAGACCCGCGTTGTTCCCGGGGGACGCCGCGTCCCAGGTGTCGGGCTGTCCTGTCCACTTGAGCGTGGACGGGAAGCGGAAGCTGCCGTCGGCACCCACCGTCGTCTCGGACGAGGCCCAGGCGACCCACTTGGACAGCACCGCCTTGGCAGCCGCGTTGCCCGTCTCGTGGTAGTACGCGGCGAGGCGCTCCATGCCCCAGGCCTGGAAGCCGAACCAGTTGTTGCTCGCCGGGTCGTGGTACACCGGCTGCCAGTCGTAGGCCATGCCGTAGAAGGTGGGAGTGCCCGCCGGCGGCTCGCTGTAGCTCCCCTCCCAGCTGTTGGTGCAGCCACCCGCGAAGGCGCCCTCGCTGGACTGCAGCCAGGTCAGGAACTCCAGCTGACGGGTCAGGCTCTTGGACCAGTCGGACCTGGCGGTCGCCGACTTCGGGGTCAGCGCCGGCACATTGGACAGGGCCCAGGCCGCCAGCGGGTTCTGATAGCCCTGGTGGGAGGCGCCGTCACCGATGCGCCAGGCCCAGCCGCCGCCACTGCCGGCCGCCGCACCGCCCCAGGCGTAGTACCAGGAGAGCAGGTAGTGCTGGGAGTCCCGGCCCGTGGCGGCCGGGCAGGATGCCGGGTCGGTGCAGTCGCCGATCCGCTTGAAGTACTTGTCGAACATGGCGTAGCGGAGGTAGTCGCCCATCTTGGCGGCCTTCGCGACGGAGGCCGAGACCTGGCTCTCCTTGCCCTGGCCGGAGGCCCAGCGGTACGCCCAGTAGGCAGCCTGCACCGCGCGGGCGTCGGCGTCCGGCGCGTTGGTGTACTTCCACTGCTTGGCGTAACTCGCGTCGCCGACGAACAGGTCCAGATACCCGTTGGGACCGCCGTACTTGAAGAGGTCGGTGGTGGGCTGCGGGACGGTCTCCCAGACCGACTCCTGCGCGCCGCGCTGGTAGGTGTTGATGTAGGAGGCGCCGGCGCCCGGCCCGGACTCCCCGCCGGTGCCCGGCTTGTTGCCGTACCCGTAGACGTTGTCCAGGTCCATCAGCCAGTGCATGCCGTACACGTCCATCGTCCCGTAGGACGAGGCGAGTTCGGTGGCGAGCGGGTCGGTGCCCACCTTGACGGTGCCGTCCAGGGCGGAGGGGTAGCCGCTGGGCAGCGGGTGCTCCGGGGCGTAGGTCGCGGGTGCCGACGGGTTGTAGGAGTCGGCGGTCGACTGGTCCGCGTGCTGGGGGATGATGGTCTTCTCGGCCACCGCCCAGGCCGCGTTGAAGGGCGCCCAGTCACCGGTCACCCGGCCGTACGCCGCCTCCAGCCACATCCAGAAGCTGACCGCCTCCGACGTGGTCTGGTGGCCGTGGTCGGGTGCCTCCACCATCAGGGTCTCGACCGAGTGGTACGGCAGGCCGTCCGGGCTGAAGTAGCCGTTGGCGGACGCCTTGATCTTGCCGTACTGGGTGAGGAAGGCCTGGGTGTACGGGTCGTCGGCCGCGGCCGCGCGGGCACTGCTGCCGGCCGTCTGCTCGGCTGGCTTGGCGACGGCGGTGCCCTGCGCCAGGCCCATGGCGAGCATGCTGCCACCCAGGGCGCTACTGAATGTTCTACGTGATATCGACACAAATCCTCCATTGGCGGGTGTCGTTGGGGGAAGGGAGGAGGCGAAAGCGGGGATGGCGGAGAAGTGGGGGAGCGCGGAAGAGGGTCGGGCCGGTAGGGCCGGCCGTCAGGGCTCGATGCCCCAGACCAGGTCACCGGCGACGTAGACGGCGACCTTCGGCGCGTCCGCGTACGAGGTGCCGGTGCCGTGGCTGTAGTCGTCCGACTCGTCGAAGTTCGACCAGTCCGTCTTGCTGAGGCGCAGCTGGATCTCGCCGGTGGTGGCGCCCGGCGCCAGACTGCCACCGGTGAAGCCCACTTCGAGGTAGTGGTCGGCGCCGGCCTCCGGGGTGCTCACGGCGGCGACCCGGTGGGTCACGCCGGAGCAGTCGATCGGGGACCAGTCACACCAAGTTCCGTACGTGGAAGCTCCGTTGTCGGAAGTGAACCAGTAGCGGACTGTGACGTCCGAGAGGCTGACCGCCGTGGTGCCGGTGTTCACGAGTTGGAGACCGGGCTTGATCTGGTTGTCGCCCGCCGAGGAGTCGCTGCTGCGGTACTGCGCCTTGAGCGCGCCGGGGTCGCCGCCCTCGCTCCCGTCGTCGCCGCCGAGCGCGGTGCGCACGGCGGAGTACGCGGGCTTCGGCAGCAGGTTCTCGTCGTACAGATTGGCGGCACCCTGACCCGGGAACGTGCTGGGGACCCAGGAGTACTTGTCCGTGTAGTCCCAGACGGTGATGCCGACGCAGCGCTCGACCGCCAGGCAGGCCTCGGTCGTCTGCCGGTAGTACGAGGACTGCGTGGCGGTCTTGGCCGCATCGGCGGGCAGCTGCATACGCACGTCGAGTTCGGTGACGGCCACGTCGAGACCGAGATCGGCGAACCGCTGCATGTTCGCCTGCATCTGGTACGGGAAGCCGTACTGGACGGCCAGATGCGCCTGCATTCCGACCCCGTCGAGCGGCACACCCTCGTCGAGCAGCTCGCTCACCAGGGCGTACATGGCGTCGCTCTTCGCGCCGAGCCCCTCGATGTTGTAGTCGTTGACATACAGCTTGGCGTCGGGGTCCGCGGCATGGGCGGCGCGCAGGGCGGTGGCGATGTAGTCGCTGCCCATGGCGGTGTAGAAGGGACTTGTGCGGAAGGTCCCGTCCTCGTTGAACGGCTCGTTCACCACGTCCCAGGCGGAGACCGCACCGCGGTAGTGCGTCGCCTCCTCGGTGACGTGGTTCGTCATGGCGGCCTCCACCTGGGCCGGCGGCAGCGAGCCGACCCAGCCGGGCAGCTGGCTGTGCCAGACGAGGGTGTGGCCCCGCACGGTCTGGCCGTGCTGCTCCGCGAAGTCGGTGATCACATCACCCTTGGTGAAGTCGAACCGGCCCTGCGCCGGCTCCGTGGTGTCCCACTTCATGGAGTTGCCGGGGGTGATCTGCCCGAACTCGGAGCCCAGGGTGGCCGCGTAGGCGGCGTCGGGGAGTTCGGGATTATCGGTGGCGGAGCCGAAGTACTTGCCCTGGGCGGCGGCGAGTTCATGCAACGTGCCCTGGTCGGCCGCGGTCGCCGGGCCGCCCGTCAGGGTGGTGGCGAGGGCCAGGGCTCCGACCAGTAGGGCCGGGAGCCCTCCGGTGCGGCTGTGTCTACAGCGCTTCACCAAGCTCATGACGAACGCCTTCCTCTGCCGGGTGGCGTGGAGCGTGACGGGGAGCGCGGCTGCGCCCCGTAACGCCCCTTTGGCCACCTGGCGTTGGGGGAGAAGGGAGGGGAGTGGAGTGTGCAAGACTTGATTGTGGGAGCGCTCCCAAGGTGGCGTGGTGATGGGCACCTGTCAAGACTTAAATCACAACTGCCTTACGGGCGCGTTAACTCGGCCATACGTCGAACGGACGCCGGTGGCAGCGTGGTTGACGGTCCTCGGAGCCGCCCGTGGTGCTCGACGGCAGAGTCTGTCCCGCCGGCGTGTGAACGCTCCGATGGGCGCGGGGGTGAAGGTGCGTGCGGGGCGGGCGCGGCGTGTTCGCGATGGCGTGTGCACGGCGGTGGAGGGCGTCGCGGGTGTCGGCGAGGTCGCGCACGGTGGGTGATGGCCGGGGAGGTTCCTGCGTCAGTGCACCGACTTCCGGCAGGCCGGCGTCATCGCTTCGCACCGCCCGCTCCCCGTCGGCGCAATCCGCTGGACAGCCGAGCGGAGGAGGGCGGCCGGCGGCTCCACGGAGAAGCCCGCGCCGGGCGCGGTCCGCGTCGCGTGAGTAGTGCAATCGTGTACCAATTTTTGCGGAGAGTGACGAGCGGACCGCGCCGGGGGCCGGTGCGGGCTGGGTGTCCGAGTGGTCCGCACGGCGTACGCGAACGTGTACGCGTACGGCCGCCCGGTCGGGCGAGCCGGTCCGCCGGGTGGCGCGGAAAGTCGTCTCAGCGCACCGTGAGCGAGCCGTTCATCGTCGGATGGATGGTGCAGATGTACGGATATGAGCCCGGCCGGGCCGGAGCGTCGAAGGTGACCGTTTGCCCCGACTTCACCTGGCCGGTGTCGAAGGCCTTGCCGGACGTGGCCGTCACTGTGTGAGTTGCCGAATCCTTGTTGATCACGGTGACCTTCGTACCCGGGGCGACGGTCAGGGCGGCCGGATGGAACGCGAAGTCCTTGATCGTGATCAGGGCGCCGCCAGCCGGCCGCGAGGCGGTGGGCAGGGTGGGGGATGCGGAGGACGAGGAGCCGCCACCGCCGCCGGAACAGCCGGCCAGGGCGGTGGCGCAGGCCACCGAGGCCACCACGGCGATGCGCGCCCTCGCGGGAAGCAGCGCGAGCACGGCTCAGTACCCCCCGTTGTTCGAGGGGGAGGGGGAGGGCGGGGCCTTGGTGATCTTGTTTCCGGCGGTGTCGAGCACGTACCAGGCCGCACCGAAACCGTTCGATCCCTGTCCGTTGGTGTCGCCGGCGTTCGTGTCGCCCGCGTAGCGGTACAGCGGGTGCCCGTTGTACGTGATCTCCTTGCGGCCGTCGTCACGCGTCGTGGTGCCGAGCAGGGAGGCCTTCACGCCCTTGCCCGCGACCGGCTTGCCGGTGACGGTCACGGGCGGCCAGGCCGTTGCGCAGTCACCGTTGCAGGTCGACTTCGAGGAGGTGTCCGCCTCCCAGAGGTACAGGGTCCGGCCCTCGTCGTCGACCAGGATGGTGCCCAGCGGGCTCGACGCGGCCGCCACGGTGCCGGAGGCCGGCGAGCCGCTCGCGGACGCCGCCGACGACGCCGTGCCGCCGCTTCCGCTGTCGTCCGAGCATCCGCCGAGCACGGCGGCCAGCAGGCCCACCGTGACGGCAGCGGTCGTTCCAGCGCGGTTCCGCATCACGCACTCCTCGAGCCCGGCCGCCGTGACGGCGGCACCGTGGCCCGAACAGTAGGGGCCGACCCGCCCGGCCCCGGACAGGCGCTCGGGGCGAGCCGGGGGCCGGCACCGTCCGGGTGTAAGCAACCGGCCGTTCCCTGCTCCGTCCGGCTCAGGTCTCGCGGGTGGCCGCCATTCCCATCGTGATCAGCCCCAGCACCACCCAGCCGAACCAGAGCCAGCCGTTGCTCCCCAGCGCCACCGTGTACGCGGTGACTGCCACCAGGGCACCTACGGTGAGCATTCCCATGGTCTTCGTGGATCCGGACATGCGCGCACCCTCCTAGAGGTACTGTCCCGGGTTCCCCGTCTGCGCCCCGCCGCCCAGCACACACGATCGCCGCACGGTGCCGCAGGACAGGTGGCTCCGCCACATGACCCGCCGCACCGTACGCCGGTCGCACGCAGCGACCGCCGTTGCGCCCGCGCTCCGCGCGGACGACGGGGGAACCCCGGACAGGACCTCATCGGCCGCGCGGCCGTGGATGCCATCGTCACCCCGAAGGCCCCTCCACCGCTACTGTCCGCGCGCCTGCAACGAGGCGAGATAGGCGTTGTACGCCTGGAGCTCCTGGTCGCCGTCCCGGTCCGCGGCCCGGTCCGTGCGCTTGGCCGTCCGCTGTTCCGAGCGGTACCACTGGAACACCAGAGCCACCAGGACCAGCACCGACGGGATCTCGCTGAACGCCCACGCGATGCCTCCCGCGGCGTTCTGGTCGGACAGGGCGTCGATGCCGAGAGAGGCCGGGGGGTTCTCGTAGACCTTCACCATCGGCTGGCTCGCCATCATCAGCGCGATGCCGAAGAAGGCGTGGAACGGCATTCCGGCGAAGAGCTCCAGCATTCGCATCAGATAGCCCGGGCGGTGGGGCCCCGGGTCGATGCCCATGATCGGCCAGAAGAAGACCAGCCCGACCGCCAGGAAGTGCACCATCATCGCGAGGTGCCCGGCCGTCGAACCCATCAGGAAATCGAAGAGCGGAGTGAAGTACAGCGCGTACAGGCTGGCGATGAAGAGCGGGATCGTGAACACCGGATGCGTGATGATCTTCATGTACCGGCTGTGCAGCAGCATCAGGAGCAGCTCGCGGGGCCCCTTGGTGCCACGCGCCGCGACCGGCAGGGCACGCAGCGCCAGGGTGACGGGCGCGCCCAGCAGCAGGAGGATCGGCGACAGCATGCTGATCACCATGTGCTGCACCATGTGCACACTGAACATGACCATGCCGTAGTCGTTCAGCTTGGTGCACATCACCAGGGCGATGGTCAGCACCCCGACGACGAAGAAGACGATCCGGTTGACCGGCCACGCGTCCCCGCGCCTGCGCAGCCGCAGGACCGCGTACCCGTACAGGACCACTGCGAGGACGCAGCCGGTCAGGAAGAACGGGTCCGCGGAGAACTGGAGTCCGCGTCCCAGCGTGAACGGCGGCAGATCCATGTTCATGCCGTGCCCGCTGTGATCCATCTGTTCACTCCCGATGGGGACGCCGGGACGTCCCCGTTTCGTGCCGGTTGTCCCGACCAGAGTAGAACCGCCCCCGGCCGCAGTTGCGGCCGGGGGCGGTCTCGGGTCGTGGTGTGGCTCAGAGCACGCACTCGGCCTCGGCGTAGCGCTCCGCCGGGACCGTCTTCAGGGTCTCCACGGCGTCCGCGAGGGGCACCATCGTGATGTCCGTGCCGCGCAGGGCCGTCATCATGCCGAACTCGCCGCGGTGTGCGGCCTCCACCGCGTGCCAGCCGAAGCGGGTCGCGAGGACGCGGTCGTACGCGGTCGGCGTGCCGCCGCGCTGCACATGGCCGAGGATCACCGGGCGCGCCTCCTTGCCCAGGCGCTGCTCCAGCTCGATGGAGAGCTGCGTCGCCACGCCGGCGAAACGCTCGTGCCCGTAGATGTCCTTGACGCCGGTGTCGAACTCCATGGAGCCCGCGCGCGGCTTCGCGCCCTCGGCGACCACGACGATGGCGAACTTCTTGCCGGCCGAGAAACGCCGGCCGACCAGCTCGGTCAGCTCGTCGATGTCGAAGGGGCGCTCGGGAACCACGATGGCGTGCGCGCCGGCCGCCATGCCGGAGTGCAGGGCGATCCAGCCGGTGTGACGGCCCATGACCTCGACGATCATGACGCGCTGGTGCGACTCGGCGGTGGTCTTCAGCCGGTCGAGGGCCTCGGTGGCCACGCCCACCGCGGTGTCGAAACCGAAGGTCACGTCGGTGGAGGCGATGTCGTTGTCGATCGTCTTCGGTACGCCGACGATCGGCAGGCCCGCCTCGGACAGCAGGTTGGCCGCCTTCAGCGTGCCCTCGCCGCCGATCGGGATGATGGCGTCGAGGCCGAGGTCCGCGACATGGCCCCTGGCCTGTTCGACGCCGCCGCGCAGATGCGCGGGCTGGACCCGGGAGGAGCCGAGGATCGTACCGCCGCGGGCGAGGATGCCGCCTACGGCGTCCAGGTCGAGCTTGCGGTAGTCGCACTCCAGGAGGCCCCGCCACCCGTCGTGGAATCCGATGACCTCGTCGCCGTGGTCGACGACAGCACGGTGGACGACGGAACGGATGACGGCATTGAGGCCGGGGCAGTCGCCGCCGGAGGTGAGCACACCAATTCGCATTGCCCGGGAAACCTTTGCAACGTGGGCCGACGACCGGACCACGTCGTCCGGTTGGATCCCCGCCACCCTACCGGCGCAGGGTGGGGGGACCGAACCGGGCGTCCGCCTGCTGGACTCCGCTCAACTGAGCCGAATACGCCTCATCAGGCGGGCTGGGTGGCGGCGGCGATGCGCTCGGCGCGCAGCGCCTCGTACCAGCGGTCGTCGGTGGGCGGCAGCGCGTTCACATCGAGGGCCAGCTTCAGCAGCAGATCCGCGATCAGCGGGTTGCGCGCCATCACGGGCCCGTGCATGTACGTACCGAACACGGTGTCGTTGTACGCACCCTCCGTGCCGTCGCCCGTGCCGTTGCCCCGGCCGAAACGTACCTGGGCGAACGGGCGTGCTGTCGGCCCGAGATGAGTGATGCCCTGGTGGTTCTCGAAACCGGTCAGCGGCGGCAGTCCGAGGTGCGGGTCGATGTCACCGAGCACGTCGCCGACGCACCGCGCACCCTCGCCGCGGGTGGAGACCACGTCGAGCAGCCCGAGACCCTGCTCGCGCTCACCGAGGTCGTTGACGAACTCGTGGCCGAGGATCTGGTATCCGGCGCAGACCGAGAAGATGATCGCGCCGTTGGACGCGGCCCGGCTGAGACCGCCGTCGCGGCGCAGCCGCTCCGCCGCGAGCCGCTGCGGCCTGTCCTCACCGCCGCCGATCAGGTAGATGTCGCCGGAGGTGGGGACCGGCTGGTCGCTGCGCACGTCGACGCGCGACACGTCGAGCCCGCGCTGTCGTGCCCGGCGCTCCACCACGAGGGCGTTGCCCTGGTCGCCGTAGGTGCTCAGCAGGTCCGGGTAGACCCACACCAGCCGCAGGCTGTTGTTGCTCATGCTTCGTCCTCTCCGGAGGGGGCCGGGGCCGGGGTCAGTTGCCGACACGACGGCGCAGATCCTGGAAGGCGGTGTAGTTGGCGATGACCTCGATACGGCCCGGCGGTGCGTACTGCACCGCCTCGTCGAGGTTCTCGCAGACCCGGAAGTCGAGACCGGCGACTTCGAGGCGGACCGCGAGGTCCAGCTTCCGGTCGCCGAGAACGAAGATCGGGTGGCCCGCGAGCTGGGTGTAGTCCACGTCCCACAGCCACGAGGTGTCCGTGCCGTCCGCGCCCCGCGCGTTGACGGACAGGATCACCGGGGTGGGCGGCGGATCGATCAGGGAGAACGTCTCCAGCCAGCCCGCCGGGTTCTTCGCGAGCAGGAGCCGCAGCTCACGGCCGAGGAAGGTGACCACGTCGTAGCGGCCCGCGACGGCCTGCACCTGGTACATCCGCTCCAGGGCGACCTGCGGCGGCACCCCGAAGACGGCGGCCACGGCGGCCGAGCTGGTGGCGTTGGCCTTGTTCGCGCGGCCGGGCAGCTGCAGATGGATCGGCCATGCCGAACCGTGCGGGTCGAGCACGTAGTCACCGTGCAGGACCCAGCTGGGCGGCGGGCGGCGGAAGCCGCACTCGCCGCAGAACCAGTCGTCGCCGGGGCGCTGCATCACACCGCCGCAGGACGGGCAGGACCAGGCGTCGTCCTTCCACGCCTGGCCGGCCGCGACCCACACCACGTTGGGGGAGGAGGAGGCCGCCCAGACGATCAGCGGGTCGTCGGCGTTGGCGACGATCACGGCCTTCGAACCGGACAGACCCTCCCGCCACTTCTCGGCGAGCATCCGGGTCTCCGCGGCACGGTCCAGCTGGTCGCGGGAGAGATTGAGGAGTGCGATCACCTTGGGCGTCGTGTCGCGGGCGACTCCCGCGAGGTACTTCTCGTCGACCTCGATCACGCCGTACTGCGCGTCCGAGCCGCCGGCCAGGGCCGAGGTGATGCCCGCGGGCATGTTGGCGCCGAGCGCGTTCGACACGACCGGGCCCGCGGCCCGCAGTGCCTCGGCGATCAGCCGGGTCGTGGTCGTCTTGCCGTTCGTCGCCGACACGAGGATCACGTCCAGGTGCTGCGCCAGCCGCCCGAGCAGGTCGGGGTCGAGCTTGAGCGCCACCCGGCCGCCGATCACCGATCCGCTGCCTCGCCCGGCCGCTCGCGACACCGCCGCAGCGGCCTTGCCCGCCGTCACGGCCAGCTTGGCCCGCGGCGACAACGGCTCCGTGTTGCCTGCCATCGTCCTAGATCCTCCTTGCATCGGTCCGCGCCCAGCCTATCGATGTCCGGCGCGGCGGAGGCACGGCGGCACCGCCAGGGCCGTGGAGTTCCCATGGAACGGGCAGCGGGTGAACCAACACCACTTTGCCGATCTGGCAAACATACAGGTCAGACGGGACCTGAGTCCTCGGGGTGGGCCCCGGCCTTTTCCCGTTGCCCGGAGGGTGCCGCGAGAGGCGGCCTCTCGTCGCGCTTCCTCGCCCCTGCCCCCTCCCTCCCGTGCCGCGCCGGTGGCCGGTTTTCGGTGTTCCGTGCGGGCCGGCCCGCACGGAACCGTTCGTCGGCGGCCGGGCAGCGCCGTGGTACGTCATCGACGGCGCCGGCTACGCGATCCTGTGCCTCGCGGTTGCCGCCGACACGGCCGCGACCTGCACGAGCATGCGCCCGGCCACGCCGTACGCACGTCGAGGAACCGATCCGGAAGCGGGGCTAATCTGCCTGCTTGTCGGCATGCGCCGGCGGCCACGGAAGGCAGGCACCATGGACTTTCGTCAGCTCGAGTACTTCAAGGCGGTCGTCGAGGCCGGCTCGGTTTCGCAGGCTGCCAAGAACCTCAACATGACGCAGCCGCCGGTGAGCCACGCCATCGCGAAGCTGGAGGCCGAGCTGGGGGTGCGCCTTCTCGACCGGACGGCGAAGGGAGTCCACCCCACGTCGGCCGGCCTCTATCTCCTCTCCAAGGGCGGACGCCTGGTGGAGGACCGGAACCGCGCCGTGGAGACGCTGAAGCTGATGGGCGAGGGGGCGCTCGGTGAGCTGCGCATCGGCGTGGAGCCCATGGTCATCAACGAGATCATCGCCGACGTCCTTGCGGAGTTCCTCGACCAGGCTCCGGGCGTTCGCGTCGGTCTGACCGACGTCACTCCCGACGTCATCGTGCAGGGTATTCGAGACGGCCGCCTGGACATGGGCTGCATTCCCTTCGGCCCCAGCCAGTTCGCTGGATTCGTCGCGGATTTCTGCGATTCGTATCCCGTCATGGATATCGACATCAAGCTCGCTGTTCCGCGGAATCGTGCGCGAGAGGAACACCCCGACGGAAAGGGCTGGGGCCGCTGGATCCTTCCGTATCGGATTCCTGCCTTCGTGGGCATGCCCGATGTCGTGGAGGCCGCCCTTTCGGACGACGACTCCTTCGAGGTCCTCGAAGTCTCCACGCCGCAGACCGCCCTCGCCTTCGTCGCGGCGGGGCTCGGTGTGGCTCCCGTTACCCAGCGCATCGCGGCCAGGAGTGATGCGGTGGCGCTCCTCGATCCTCCGCGCTGGCTCGCCCCCATGCAGGCGACGCTTCTGTGGAGCCGCGAGGCTGAGATCAGCCCGCTGATGGAGCGCTGGCTGCAAGCGACTCGCATCGTCGCGGAGCATCGGCGTGCGCTCGGCTCGTGAGCGGAGCCATACACGAAACTATGCCCCCCTCTTCTGTGTCACGTATGGGCTGGGAGAGAAATGGCGTGAGTGCATCTCGCAAATCGAGATGAATTCTCTGTGACGTGCGTCACTCATGACCCTTCCCGGGCTCCGTCGCCGTACCCCCGAGGATGTGAAAACTGCCTGGTCAGGGCCGGTTCGTGGACAGAACCGAAGTTGCCCTGCGGCTCGTCGGCCGGCGTGCCCGATCCCTTCGCGCCCCAACGATTCCTATTGCCCGGCACTACCGCCCATGTAAGTCTTCCGAGCAATTCGACGCCGCAGGCAGCTTCGGATCAGTGAGGTAAATCCTTCTTTCTGGATCGCTGATCGCGTATGGCCTGGACCGGCGACGTAATTCATTCCGTGGGGGAGAAGATGGGGTTTTCGGTCCATGAACATGGGAAACGCGAATCAGTCGGCAAATAACTCTGCCGGACGCGAACACATCCCCTTCACCGGAGATGAGTATCTCGAGAGTCTCAATGACGGCCGCGAGGTGTGGATCTACGGGGAGCGGGTGGAGAACGTCGCCGAGCATCCCGCGTTCCGAAACTCGGCCCGCATGATCGCTCGCATGTACGACGCCCTGCACGATCCCGCGCGCAAGGACGTCCTCACCGCGCCCACGGAGTGGGGAGGCTTCACCCACCGCTTCTACCAGGCGCCGAAGAGCGTCGAGGAGCAGGTGGCGTCCCGCGATGCCATCGCCGAGTGGCAGAAGATCACGTGGGGCTGGATGGGACGTTCCCCCGACTACAAGGGCTGCTTCCTCGGCACCCTCGGCGCCAACGCGGAGTTCTACCGCGGCTTCGAGGACAACGCGCGCAACTGGTACCGCAAGGCCCAGGAGAAGACGTGGTACATCAACCACGCCATCATGAACCCCCCGGTCGATCGCGGTCTCGGTGCAGACGCCGGCAAGGACGTGTTCGTCCGGGTCACCAGGGAGACCGACGCCGGTTTCTACGTCAAGGGCGCCAAGGTGGTGGCGACGGGGTCGGCGCTCACGCATTACACCTTCGTCGGCCACGTGGGCCAGGTCGCCGTTCAGGACCCTGCCTTCTCGCCCGTGTTCATCATGCCGACGAACGCCCCCGGCGTGAAGCTGCTCTGCCGCACGTCCAACGAGTACCGCGCCGCCGCGCTGGGCAGCCCGTTCGACTACCCGCTCTCGAGCCGCCTGGACGAGAACGACGCGATTCTCGTGCTCGACGACGTGTTCATCCCCTGGGAGAACGCGTTCATCTACAACGACCTCGAACAGGCCAACAAGTACAACATCCACTCGGGCTATCTGGAGCGTGCCTCCCTGCACGGGTGCACCCGGTTCGCGGTCAAGATGGACTTCCTGGTCGGGATGCTGTCCCGCGCCCTCGACGTCACCGGGGCAGGCCAGTTCCACGGCGTCATGTCCCAGCTCGGCGAAGTCATCGCCTGGCGCAACACCTTCTGGGCGCTGTCGGATGCGATGGCGAAGAGCGCGGTGCCGTGGAAGGGCGGCATGATCCAGCCCGACCCGCAGTTCGCCGGCGCCTACCGGGTGATGAACCAGCTGGCCATGCCGAAGATCAAGAACATCATCGAGCAGGTCGTGGCCAGCGGGCTGATCTACCTCAACTCCCACGCCAACGACTTCAAGACCCCCGAGATCCGTGGCTACCTGGACACCTACCTGCGCGGTACGGGTGGCATCGACGCCGAGGAACGCGTCAAGGTCATGAAGATGCTCTGGGACTCCATCGGCACGGAGTTCGGCGCCCGGCACGAGCTGTACGAGATCAACTACATCGGCAGCAACGACGTGACCCGTCAGACCAACCTGTTCGGCGCCCGGGGCAGCGGTCTCCTCGACTACTGCAAGAACTTCGCGCAGAGCGCCATGGACGAGTACGACCTCGACGGCTGGACCGTGCCGGACCTGATCGGACCGGACGACGTCAGCATCCTCAAGCGCTGACCGTCCGCGCGGCCCCCGGCCCGTCCTTCGGACCGGTCCCCGGGGCGACCCGGCTCATCAGGCGGCGACGAACAGAGCGCGCCGCCACGCTCGCACCCACCACAGGAGGACCCGTGGCTACGGCAATTGATGCTGCCCAAGTCACCTACGAGGCACCCGATCTCGAAGTGATGGAGAAGTTCCTGACCGCGTTCGGTATGACGAGGGCCGAGGGCAGCGACGACCGGACCCTGTACATGCGGGGGACGGGCACCCAGCGACACATTCACGTGACCCGCAAGGCCGACCGGCAGCGCTTCGTCGGCGCCTCGGTCGAGGTCGCCGCCTTCGACGATCTCGTCGATCTCGCCGCGAAGCCGGGGTCCTCCCCGGTCAACGAGTCGACGGAGCCCGGCGGTGGCTACGAGGTCGCGATGACCATGCCCGACGGCATCGAGATCCGGGCGGTCTGGGGCCGGGAGAAGGCCGAGCCGCTCGCGGACCGGGAGCCCTTCGCGATGAACAACATCCGCGACAAGAACCGGGTGAACGCCCCCGTCCGCCAGTCCGTCGCGCCGTGCACCATCGCGCGCCTGGGACACTTCGTGCTCCACGTGAAGGATCACGACGCCTCCATGGCGTGGCTGAACGAGCGCTTCAACTTCCTGCCGTCCGACTACTTCCTCCCGCCGGGCGAAGAGGGCCCCGTCGTCGGCACCTTCGTCCGGCTGGACCTGGGCGAGCAGCTCGTGGACCACCACTTCCTGCTCGTGCTGCAGTCGGACTGGGTGGGCGTTCACCACAGCGCGTTCGAGGTGACCGACGTGGACGCGGTCATGTCCTCGCACGACTACCTCCTCCAGCAGGGGTACGGCCTCGACGTCGGAGTCGGCCGCCACCTCCTCGGCAGCCAGATCTTCGACTACTGGAAGGACCCGTTCGGCTTCCGTGTCGAGCACTACACCGACGGCGACACCGTGGACGGCACCCATGGTCCGGGCACGTTCAACGGCACGGCCAGTGACACCACGCAGTGGGGGAACCGTCCGCCCCTGGAGTTCTTCCAGTGAGCGGCGCGACGCCGGCGAAGCACGGCGGACCACTGTCGGGAACGGTCCGGGAGCAGCTGGCGCGGGCGGGCTCGGCCACCGTGGCCAACATGCTGCTCAGGCGAGGGCTGCGCAATGCGGTGATGGCCGGTGTCCGGCCGCTGGCCGACGGCGGGCAGCCGCTGGTGGGCCCGGCCTACACACTGCGGTTCATCCCCGCGCGTGAGGACCTCGACACCCTCGCCGACTACGCGAGCAGCGACAACGTGCACCGGCGCGCGATCGAGGAGTGCCCGCCCGGCGCGGTGCTCGTGATCGATGCGTTCGGTTCCACGGACGCGGCGTCCATGGGCGACATGATGGCGGCGCGATTGAAGAACCGCGGAGTGTCGGGCGTGGTCACGGACGGCGGCTACCGCGACTCCGGTGCCATCAGGAGGACCGGGCTGCCGTGCTTCCACCGGGACAACGCCCCCAGGGCGACCCCGATCGCCCTGCACCCGGTCGCGCTGGACGAACCCGTCGGCTGCGGCGGGGTGGCGGTCTACCCGGGTGACGTCCTGCTGGGCGACGGCGACGGCGTCGTCGTGGTTCCGCGTGGACTGGCCTCGGACATCGCCGCGGAGGCCGCCGACGCGGCGGCGTACGAGGAGTTCGCGGCTCTCGGGATCCGGCGCGGCCGGTCCCTCTTCGGGCTCTTCCCCGGCACCCCGGAAAGCCGTCAGGAATACGACACATGGGTGGCCGCGGGCCGCCCGGGTCTGGAGTGAACAGTGGACATCGACCCCACAACCATGAAGTCGCTCGAAGTCCTGATCCATTCCGTCGATCTCGACGACGAGAACTGGATCGACTACCCCGACTACGGGTTCCGCCAGTACTTCCTTTTCAAGAACCCGGAAACCGGCGCCAGCATCGCCCTTCTGGAGTACGAGAAGGGCGGCACCATCCCGACGAAGCACACGCACGCCTCGAACCAGTTCATGTACTGCCTCGAGGGCGAGTACGAGTACACCGACTCCGGCCTGCGGCTGCGTCCCGGTTCGTTCTACATGAACCCGAAGGACCACCCCCACGGCCCGACGCTGGCCCACGAGCGCAGCGTGCTGATCGAGATCTACGACGGCCCGCACTACTACGAGAAGCCCGAGTACCACACCGACGAGACGATCGGGGACTTCCTTGCGAAGGAATGAGGAGCTCACCCGTATCCGTATGCCTGCTGAATCCACGACGTTGCTGGGGAGTGATGATGACCGAGACGACCACGACTCTGTTTGACAGCGAGAAGGTGCTGGCCGAATTCGGGCTCGACCAGGTGCATTCCGGTTCGTACGCGGATTCGCTCGGCTGGGGAACCGTCGAGGGCCGTCCGGTCATCGAGGCGAGCTGCCCTGCCGACGGAGAGACAGTGGGCCGGGTGGCGGCCTCCGACGCCGAGGACTACGAGCTGATCGTCGCCGCCGCCGTCGGGACGCAGGAGAGGTGGCGGATGGTCCCGCCGCCGAGGCGTGGCGAATTCGTGCGCCGGATCGGTCAGTTGATCGAGGAGAACATCGACAGTCTGGCGGCCGTGGTCTCGCTGGACACCGGCAAGTCGACGATGGAGGCCCGGGGCGAGCTCCGTGAGGCAGTCGACATGTCCACCCTGGCAGCCGGCCAGGCGCGGATGATGTACGGATCCACGCAGCAGTCCCAGCGCGCCGAACACCGCATGTACGACCAGTGGCTGCCGCTGGGTGTCGTCGGGCTCATCAGCGCGTACAACTTCCCGGCGGCCGTCTGGGCGCAGAACGGGTTCCTCTCCGCGATCGCCGGCAACACGGTGATCTGGAAGCCGAGCCCGAAGGTGCCGCTCACCGCCATCGCCCTGCAGAAGCTGGTCAACAAGGCAGCGGCTGAGCTGGGCTGCGAGGGCGTCTTCTCCCTGTTCATCCCCGCTGACGACGCCGTCGCCGAGAAGCTGATAGCCGACACCCGCGTCGCCATGGTCTCGTTCACCGGCTCCACCGGCGTGGGACGCAAGGTCGCCGACATCGTCGGCTCGACGCTCGGGCGCCGCTACCAGCTGGAGTGCTCGGGCAACAACGGCTGCATCGTCGACGAGACCGCCGACCTGCAACTCGCGGCGAAGGCGCTGACGTTCGGCGTGGTCGGCACGACCGGCCAGCGCTGCACGAGCACCCGCCGGGTCATCGCCCACGTGAGCATCGCCGACGAGCTGGTCGGGCTGATGAAGAAGGCCTTCGACCAGATCACCATCGGGGATCCGCGCGAGAAGGACACCGTCGTGGGCCCCCTGATAGACCGCCGGGCGGTGGAGGACTACAGGGAAGTCCTCGCAGGTGCCGAGCGGGAAGGGGCGTCCGTGGTGTACGGCGGCCGGGTGATCGACCGCCCAGGGCTGTACGTCGAGCCGGCCATCGTCACGGGCGTCGAACCGCACTTCGCCATCGCCCAGTCGGAGACTTTCGCCCCCATCGTCTCCGTGCTGGCCTACGAGGACCTCGACGAGGCGATCGCGATCCACAACGGCGTGGCCCAGGGGCTGGCCTCGGGCATGCACAGCACCGACCTGACCCACATCGAGACCTTCCTCTCCGCCCGGGGCAGCGACTGCGGCATCGTGCGCATCAACATGGGCACCACGGGCGCCGACGTCGGTGCCGCCTTCGGCGGCGAGAAGGAGACCGGCGGGGGCCGTACGGCCGGCTCAGGCGCATGGCAGGGGTTCATGCGCCGTCAGAGCGTCTGCGTGAACTGGGGCGGGACGTCCGCCTGGGACAGCCGGATTGACCTGTGAGGACCACGACCATGAAGAAGAAACGATTCTCCTCCGATGCCGTGCGTGAGCCGGCGGACAGGACCTGGTCCAACTGCCTCCGGGTGGACGACCTGATCCTGGTCTCCGGGATGACCGCGCGCGGGGCGGACGGCGAAACCCTCCTCGGCGACACCGCGTACGCACAGGCCAAGGTCGTCTTCCAGAAGATCAAGGACCTGGTCGAGGCGGCGGGCGCCGTCATGGACGACGTCGTCAAGATGACCATCTTCGTCACGCGCATGAGCGACAACGCCGAGGTGTGGAAGGCCCGTCAGGAATTCTTCTCCGGCAACTTCCCGGCCTGCTCACTGGTTCAGGTCGCCGCCCTCGCCAAGCCCGAGATCCTGCTGGAGATCGAGGCCGTCGCCGTCGCGGGATGCAGCACGGACTGACCGATCACGGCGACACCAGGCGCGTTCCCACGCGGAGCGCGCCACGGGCGCTATTTCTTCTCCGACGGGTAGGAAACTGTGTCGTCACCAACAAGAAACCCCAAGTCCGCCGATTCGGTGCTGTCGGCCGCGGCGGAGGACCATGCGCTGGCCAGCGTCCCGACGGCTGAGCGACGGAGCGGCTACCAGCTGGCTCTCAGCCCGATCAGCGTGGCCACCGCCCTCGTCGTCTTCGCCATCGCCGGATTCACCGTGGTGCTCGCCGGTTTCACGGTGGGCCTGATAGTCGGAACCCTCGTGGCTGCCTTCGGGATGTTCCTCGGCAAGGCCCTGGGCCGCATGGCCTTCCAAACCGGCATGTCCAGCACGATCACCTCCCGGTTCTTCGGATTCGGCTTCCGGGGTTCGGCGATCGGCTCGGTCGTCTTCGCGTTCATGATCCTCGGCTTCCTGGCCATGGAGTCCGCCCTTCTCTACCAGGGCACACTGCTGATGCTCGATCTGCCCGACTCCTGGGCGGTACGCATCCTTGTCTACGGCCTCATGACGCTGCTGTGGATCGGTCTCGCGATCTTCGGCATCAAGCTCGCCCTGCGCGCGTCCGGCGTTCTGACAGCGGTCACGATCCTCGTCACGATTTACATGATCATTCATATCTACGTGATCGAGGGCGCCGATCCGATGGACGTGTTCCGCTACGCGGGCGTCGTTCCCGGAGGCCTGTGGCCGCGGTTCGAAGCCGCTGTGTCGGTCATGGGCGCGACAGCCGGAACCATCGCCCTGGTCACGACGGACTTCGCCCGCTACTGCCGTACGCGCCGCGACGTCACGATCCTGGCCGCGGCCGGCCCGGTCACCCAGAACATCGTCATGACCGTCCTGGGATCGCTCGTCGTGATCGGCGGCATGCCCGACGTCGTCGCCTACCTCATGGCGCACGACAGGGGCCTGACCCCGGAGGCGGCAGCTGCCGCGGGCAGCACGTTCGTCATGCAGAACACGGGCGCCTTCTTCGTCGTGTTCGCCGCCTGGATGGGCTTCGTCACCATCTACGCGGCCCAGGCGAAGGCCCAGGCCATCAACGCCTACTCCGGATCGCTCTCCCTGGTCAACCTGGTGGATGCCCTCACGGGCAGGAAGCCGGGCAGGGCCGCGATGGTGGTCGCCGGAAACATCATCGCGCTGGTGATGATCGGCGCCGGGATCCTGGAGAAGTTCAGCACCTACCTCGCCTATCTGGGCGCCATGACCCTCGGCATGTGCGGCGTGATGATCGCGGACTACTACCTGGTGCGCAGGGCGCGGTACGACCGTGCCACCCACCGGGTCGAGAACTGGAACTGGGCCGGAGTCACCACGCTGGTGCTGTCCGCCGGCGTCGGCATGGTCCTGATGGCCACCGATGTCTCCGCCCTCGGATTCCTGGTCTCGTTCGTCGCTGCACTCGCCCTGTACCCGGTGCTCAGGAACCGGATGCCCGAGGGGACAGGAACCTCGTTCGTCGCGGGCGAGGAAGCCGCCGAAGAAGCCCGTTGACCCAGGCCGGCAGCCCATGTCAGACGCATGCGGCTGCCGGTTCCCCCCGGCCCCTGTGCGGGCCGTACCCACGATTCATCCAGGAGGTTCGGGATGACCGACATCATGTGGGACGCCGAGATCTATGAGAAAGCCGCTGACGCAAAGACCCTTGCGCCGAGCGCCGCGATCCCATCACTCGCCGATCCCCGTCAACTTCGCAATACGCTGGGCAACTTCGCCACCGGCGTGGTCGTGCTCACCTACCGCGCCGACGACAGCTACTACGGCGTCACCGTGAACTCCTTCACCTCGGTGTCCCTGGATCCGCCTCTCGTGCTCGTCTCCATGCAGCGGTCTTCGCGCGCACTGACGTACCTGCTGGAGCGCCCCTTCGCGGTCAACGTGCTCGGGGACAACCAGCTCGACACCGCGCTCCACTTCGCGGGCAAGCCGCAGTCCCGGCCCGTCGAATGGGTCGGGGACGACCTGGCGCCCCGGATCAACGGCTCGCTGGCGTACTTCCAGTGCACGCCATGGGCGGGCTACGACGGCGGGGACCACGCCCTGGTGCTCGGGCGCGTGGTGTCGTACGGCCAGCAGGACGACACCCGGCCCCTGCTCTTCTACCGCGGCCAGTGGAGCGCCCTGGCCCCGGAGACCGAAGCCGGCGCCGGGGACGGCGCTCAGCCCGAGAGGAGCCGTCCGTGACGGTCCGCACGCAGACACACGACGAAATCTCCGGGCTCCTTGAGGAACTGGACGCCATCTACCCGCTCCTGCAGAGCGAGGCCGCGGACAGCGAGCGGCTGCGCCGACCGACGCCGGTGGTGCAGGATGCCCTCCGCGACAGCGGAATCTTCAAGCTGATGTTGCCCGCCGAGCTCGGCGGCATGGACGCCTCCCCGCTCCAGATCCTCCAGGTGATGGAGAAGCTGTCCCATGCGGACGCCTCGCTGGGCTGGCTCGTACGGGCCCTCACGAGTGAGACGGGAATCGCGGCCACCTACCTGGGGGACGCGGCGGTGGCCGAACTCTTCGCCGACGGCACGTACCCGCTGGTGGCCGGGCAGTCGACCTCGTTCACGGGCCGGGCCGTACGCGACGAAGGCGGCTACCGGGTCAGTGGCGTCTGGCAGTTCGCTCCGGGAGTCTCCATGGCCACGCATCTCAATCTCGCGGCGACGGTCGAAGGGACCGGGGAGCAGGTGGTCTGCCTCGTGCCCCGGTCGGCCGTGCGGATCAGCGACAACTGGGACATGCTCGGGCTGCGCGCGACCGCGAGCCTCGACTACCGGGCCGAGGACGTGGCGGTCGACGACACGTACGTCTTCGGCATCGGTCCCGAGAACGCGCGGCGAGGCCGTTACGCGAACTGGCTGAGCCCCGCCCCGGCGGCCGGACTGCACCAGGCCGCCTGGTCGCAGGGTGTCGGCCGGCGCATGCTCGACGAACTGCGCGAGCTGACCCGGCGCAGGAACCCCGCCGAGGGGTCCCTGGTCACCAGCGATGAGTTCTTCGCCGAGTTCGCCCGCCACTTCTCGCACGTCCGCGGCACGATGGCGCTGCTGCGCGAGACCTGGCAGGACAACGAGTCGACGCTCGCCGCCGGGGCTCAGCTCAGCGACGAGCAGGAGACGATGTCGCGCCTCGCCTGCAGCCTCGCAGGCCGGACCGCGCTGGAGATCAGCCAGCTCGTGCACCGTTTCGCGGGTGCGCAGGTCATGAGGGACGGCGTGCTGCAGCGCTTCTTCCGCGACAGCCACGCCGGAAGCCAGCACCGGGGCTCCTCGCACATCGTGACGCAGAAGTGCGGCCGGATGCTCTCGGGCACCCTGCCCGCCGGTTCGCACTGGGGATTCTTCGACCTGGTCGTCCCCGAGCCGTCAGCCCCGGGCGCCTGAGACGTCTTCCGGCGCATGCGGCCACGTCGCGGAGCGGGCTGCGGCAGCCGGAGAAACAAGGAGGAGAGAGACATGAAACTGGCAACCGTGCGCACCCTCGACGGGACGGCCGGAGCCCGCGTGGACGGCGAGGTGCTCACCGAGATCCCCGGCTACGCCGATATCGGAACCCTGTTGAGGGAGGAGAACTGGCGCGAGATCGCGGGCAACGCCACCGGGCGCCGCCGTCGCGTCGACGAGACCGAGCTGGACGCCGTCGTACCCCACCCCTCGAAGATACTGTGCGCCGGCCTCAACTACACCGGCCACATAGAGGAGATGGGCAGAGGCCTGCCCTCCTTCCCCACCCTCTTCGCGAAGTTCGCCGACACCCTGACAGGTCCGGCCGACGCCGTGGCGGCCGTACCGGAAGACCCGGAGATGGACTGGGAGGGTGAGCTCGCCGTCGTCGTGGGACGGACCGCCTACAGGGTGAGCGAGGAGGAGGCGGCAGACTGCATCGCCGGCTACACGGTGGCCAACGACATCTCGATGCGAGGCTGGCAGTACCGCACGACGGAATGGCTCCAGGGCAAGATCTGGGCGCGCTCCACCCCGGTGGGCCCGGTCCTGACCACGTCCGACGCCTTCGACCCCGCAGCCGCGACGTTGCGCACCACGGTCAACGGAGCGACCGTGCAGGAGCACGGCATCGCGGACCTGCTGTTCACCCCCGCCCACCTCGTCGCGTACATCTCCACCATCCTGCCGCTCCGTCCCGGAGACCTGATCCTCACCGGCACCCCGGGAGGCGTGGGAAGGGCGCGCACGCCGCGGTGGTACCTCAAGGCCGGCGACGTGGTCGAGGTGAGCATCGACGGGATCGGCACGGTGTCCACGCCGATCGTCTGAACACAGTGGTGCACAGGAGCTGCCACCGCCCTGTTCCGTGTGCCCGGCGGGGCCGGGCACACGGAGGCGGAACGTACGATGGCCGTCATGCGAAACCGCCCCATCCCCGGCAGTTCCGGCCTCGTCCGGACCATGAGCCTCCTCGGCGACCCGGTGCTCCACGCCGCGTGCGAGCCGGTCACGGACTTCGGGCCCTCGCTCGCCCGGCTGGTCGAGGACATGTTCGCCACGATGTACGCGGCGCAGGGCGTCGGGCTCGCCGCCAACCAGGTCGGTGTGCCGTTGCGGGTGTTCGTCTACGACTGCCCCGACGACGAGGACGTCCGTCATCTCGGCCACGTGGTCAACCCCACCCTTGTCGAAGCGGACGGCATCACCGTGCGCGGCCCCGAGGGCTGCCTCTCGCTGCCCGGCATCGAGGCGGGCACGCCCCGCTTCGACCACGCCGTGGTCGAGGGGCTGAACATCGAGGGGGAGCCGGTACGGATCGACGGGACCGGCTTCTTCGCCCGCTGCCTCCAGCACGAGTGCGATCATCTCGACGGCTCCGTCTACACGGACCGGCTGACCGGGCTGCGCCGGGCACGCGCGCTGCGCGCGGCCCGCCGGGCGCCCTGGGGGCGCACCGGCTGACCGGCCGCGTCAGAACCCGGGGCCACCGGGGCGGTCGCCCGCCGCGGCCAGCCTGCCCCAGAGCAGATCGGCCAGGCTGCGGACCAACTGCTCGCGTGAGCAGGGGCGTTCGCCCAGCCACCAGTCGCCGGCGGCATGCATCATGCCGACGATGCCGTGGCCCCAGATCCGGGCCATCTCCTGGCTGTCGGGGCCGAGGTCCACCCGCTCCGCGATGACCATGGCGAGCTCCTCGCCGAGGCGGCGCAGCAGCGGGGCCGAGTGCCTTCCGACGTCGAAGCCCTGCTCGGGGGAGGGCACCGCGTCCTCGGACGGGTGCATCAGGAAGCGGTAGACCTGCGGTCGTGCCTCGATCGCCGCGAGGTAGGTGTCGAGCGTCGCCTCGACGCGTCGGCGGCGGTCGGCGGGGGCGTCGAGCGCGGCTCGCAGGGCGCTCAGCAGTGCGTCGGTGTGCCGTTTGGCGAGGGCGCGGTAGAGGCCGCCCTTGTCGCCGAAGTGCCGGTAGAGGATGGGCTTGGTGATGCCCGCCTCTGCGGCGATGGCGTTCATCGAGGCCCCGGGGCCGTCTCTGAGCACCACGCGGTCGGCGGCCTCGAGCAGCTCACGGCGGCGGCGTTCGGCCGCTGTCCGCTGTCGCTCGGCCTGTCGTGTGGTCTCCATGTCGTTTCTCCCACCCCTGACCCTGCATGTCCGTCCTGCCTGCGCAACGTAACACCCTGCCCAGCGGTGCGTGGATCGCCGCCCGGGCGGTTGACACAGGCTACTTGTCGGTAACAGACTGTTGTTACCGCAAGTAACGATCTTTTGACGGCAGTACGTGGAGGGGAACATGGCCGAGTTCACGCTCGAGCTCAACGACGACCAGAAGCAGGTCCGTGACTGGCTTCACGGCTTCGCCGCGGATGTGATCCGTCCGGCAGCTTCGGAGTGGGACGAGCGTGAGGAGACGCCCTGGCCCGTCATCCAGGAGGCCGCCAAGGTCGGAATCTACTCCCTGGACTTCTACGCGCAGCAGTTCTTCGACCCGACGGGCCTCGGCATCCCGATGGCGATGGAGGAGCTGTTCTGGGGCGACGCGGGCATCGCCCTGTCGATCGTCGGCACCGGCCTGGCGGCCGTCGGCGTCCTCGCCAACGGCACCGAGGAGCAGATCGGCACCTGGATCCCCCAGATGTACGGCGACGCGAACGACGTGAAGGTCGCCGCCTTCTGCTCCTCCGAGCCCGACGCCGGTTCCGACGTCGCCTCGATGCGTACCCGCGCGGTGTACGACCAGGCCAAGGACGAGTGGGTGCTCAACGGCACCAAGACCTGGGCGACCAACGGTGGCATCGCCAACGTCCACGTCGTGGTCGCGGTCGTCGACGCCGAGCTCGGGTCCAAGGGGCATGCCTCCTTCATCGTGCCGCCGGAGACCCCCGGCCTCTCGCAGGGCCAGAAGTTCAAGAAGCACGGCATCCGCGCCTCGCACACCGCCGAGGTCGTCCTGGAGGACGTGCGCATCCCGGGGCACTGTCTGCTCGGCGGCAAGGAGAAGCTCGACCAGCGCCTCGCCCGGGCCCGCGAGCGCGCCGCCTCCGGTGGTGGCGAGCGCGTGAAGAACGCCGCGATGGCCACGTTCGAGGCGTCCCGCCCGGCTGTCGGCGCGATGGCCGTCGGCACCGCCCGTGCCGCGTACGAGGTCGCGCTGGACTATGCGAAGACCCGGACCCAGTTCGGCCGTCCGATCATCGACAACCAGGGCATCGCCTTCCAGCTCGCCGACATGCGTACCCAGATCGACGCGGCGCGTCTGCTGGTCTGGCGCGCCTCGTGGATGGCGACCGCCGGCAAGCCGTTCGAGTCGGCCGAGGGTTCCATGTCCAAGCTGTACGCGAGCGAGACGGCCAAGAAGGTCACCGCTCAGGCGATCCAGATCCTCGGCGGCAACGGCTTCACCCGTGAGTACCCCGTGGAGAGGATGCACCGGGACGCGGCGATCTACACGATCTTCGAGGGGACGAGCGAGATCCAGCGCCTGGTGATCGCCCGCACGCTGTCCGGGATGCCCATCCGCTGACGCCCCTCCAGGCCCCCGGTCCCGGCCCCCGCTCCCTGTCGCGCCGACAGGGGCGGGGGCCGCGCCGGTCCGGCGGGAATGGTGTGCCCCCGGTCCGTCCCTGTAGATTCCCCGTGAAGATCGTGACCGGTCGATGGAGGGGGCATCCATGCTGAAGATCGCCATCGCCCGGGCCGTGACAGCCGCCGCTGCCGCGCTCGGGCTCGTCGTCGCGGTCCAGGGCACGGCATCTGCCGCGCCGAAGACGATCGCCGTCGGATCCGGCGGATACGGGCAGTGGAACGCCGACCCGTCCGGTGACATCCCCGGTGACTCGATCCGTGCCTGCGACACGGCCGCGGACGGCTGGAGCGTCGAGGTGAAGCTCGACATCGGCCGCAACGGCACCTGGGACCGTGTCACGAACACCCGGGGCCACAACTCGCCCTACTGCAGCCCGTGGAAGAGCGGCGACATCCAGGAAGGCACGCCGGTGAGCGTCCAGGTGACGTACGTGAACGGCGAAGTCACCTACCCGAAGGGCTCCCTCCTGCTGAGCCACGCCTGACAGCGGGCCCGGTCCGCCGGGTGGGTGGTCACCAGCCCACCCGGCGGGGCGCCGGGGGTACTCAGGCGGGGAGCTGCGCCTCGATGGCCGCGACGACCTCCGGGGCCTCCGGCTCCGTGCGGGGGCGGATGCGGGCGACCGGCTCGCCCGCGGGGGAGATCAGGAACTTCTCGAAGTTCCACTGGACGTCACCGGCCTCGCCGTCCGCGTCCGTGAGCCGGGTGAGCTCCGTGTAGAGCGGGTGCCGGCCGGCGCCGTTGACGTCGGTCTTCGCCAGCAGCGGGAAGCTCACCCCGTACGTCGTCGAGCAGAACGTCTGGATCTCCTCCGAGCTCCCGGGCTCCTGGCCGCCGAACTGGTTGCACGGCACGCCGAGCACCGTGAAGCCGCGGTCCCCGTACTCCTTCTGGAGCCGCTCCAGGCCGGCGTACTGCGGGGTCAGCCCGCACTTGGAGGCGACGTTCACCAGCAGGACCGCCTGACCGCGGTAGGCGCCCAGCGTGGTCGGCTCGCCGGTGAGGGTGTGCAGCGGGATGTCGTGCAGCGTCATGGGTTTCTCCTCGTCATGTGTCTTCCACGGCCATTGTCACGCCCAGAGGTCCATCGGTACGAAGCCGGTCGCCCGGCCGTCCGGATCCAGCAGCCGGCCCATGAGCTTCACAGCGCGCAGCGCGACCGCGCGGTCGGCGATCCGCAGATGGGGGATGGTCGCGGCGAGGCGGACCTCCAGGGCCTGGGCGTCCACCAGGGACGAGACCCAGACAGTGGCGATCAGGTTCTGCGGACCGGCCAGGCCCAGGCACTGCCTGATCTCCGGAAGCTTCGCCAACTCCCGCGCAGTGGCGTCCAGATGCTCGGCCGGAACAGTCCCGAAGAGGGTCACGGCGACCGGTGAGCCGGACAGTGAGCGGGCCAGATCGCAGCGGAGTACGAGACGTCCCGTTTCCAGCAGCCGGTTCAGCCGGCGGCTCGCCGTGTTCACCGAGACGCCGAGGGCCTCGGCGAGTTCGCTGAGGGACATGCGCCCGTTCTCGCCAATCGACGTGACGAGTTCGGCGTACTCGGGCAGGTGCTGTGTGTCGCCCAGTGCCGACCGGCGGGACGCGGTCAGCGCCTCCTGCTGGGTGCGGCTCAGGCTCGTCAGACGCCACACGCTGCCTTCGGTGTAACTGCGGGTGATCAGATGGGCCCGGGTCGCCGCGATCCCGGGAGTGGTGCCCAGCCGGTCCACGATGTAGCTCGAGAGCGCGCCGAAACCGGTGGCCATCGCGGTGATCAGAAGGTCGCGGCCGCCTGCCGCGTGCTCCACGGTCACCGCGTGCGGGTCCGCAGACAGGAGCTCGGCGACCGCTCCCGCCTGCCCCGGCGCGCAGTCGATCTCGATCAGCGCGCCGGCCCCCGAGCCGCCGTACGGATACGCCGTCACCCAGGCGTGGCCGGCGGCCCGCAGCCGCTCCCAGCGCCGGGCCACGGTCGCGGCATCGACCTCCAGGGCCTTCGCCAGCTCGGTCCAGGGAGCCCGTGGGTTGATCTGCAGAGCGTTGACCAGGGCCAGGTCCAGCTCGCTGAGTGAGGCCAGATTTTCAGTCATCGGGAGTCCGTACTGACGGGTGCTTTGGGAAAAAACTGCATTCGATCAAGGTTCACGACAGGGATAGGCAATTCCGAGTGGAATGTTGAGCGGAGATTAGCATCGCCGTACCTCATCAGATCCAGCCACATCCGACTCCGGAGGCGCAGCGTGCAGCAGCCTTTCGCCACCCTCGCCGACGCCGCCGCTGCCCTGCGGTCGGGCGCCGTCGGCAGCGAGGAACTCGTCACTGCCGCACTCGCCGACGCCGAGGTGCTCGATCCGCTGCTCGGTGTGTACGTGACCCGCTTCCCGGAACAGGCGCTTGCCGCCGCCAGGGCGGCCGACTCCCGCCCCGCCGGTGAACGCGGCCCGCTGCACGGGCTGCCCCTCGCGGTGAAGGACAACATCGCCACCGTCGAGGGCGCGGCCACCGCGCAGAGCCCCGTCCACGACCCGCACTGGTGGAGCGGGCTCGACGCACCGGCCGTCGCCCGGCTGCGCGGCGCCGGGGCGGTCGTCCTCGGCAAGACCACCATGGCCGAGTACGCCATGGGCCGCCCCGACCCCGCCCACGGCTTCCCGGTGCCCCGCAACCCCTGGGACCCCGAGCGGTGGACCGGCGGATCGAGCACCGGAAACGGTGCGGGCATCGCCTCCGGACTCTTTCTGGGCGCCCTCGGCAGCGACACCTCGGGCAGCGTCCGGCTGCCCGCCGCGCTCTGCGGAGCCACCGGCCTCAAGACCACCTTCGGACTGCTGCCCGTCGACGGCTGCATCCCGCTCAGCCCTTCGCAGGACGTCCTCGGTCCGATGGCCGTCACCGCCCGCGACTGCGGGCTCCTCCTCGACGCGCTGACCGGCCTCCCGCCCAGGGCTCCCGCGCCGGACGGGGCGCGCGGACTGCGCATCGGTGTTCCGTACGGACTGATCGACGGTCCGGGCGTCACCGCGGAGTGCCGCACCGCATTTCAGGACGCGCTGCGGACCTTGCGTGAACTCGGCGCACAGATAAGGGAGTTGGAACTCCCGGAGTTCGGCGGGCTGCTCGCCGTCAATGGCGTCACCATGCTTGCCGAAGCCTTCGCCGCGCACGGCGACCGGCTTGCCGCCGACTGGGACGGGCACGGCCGGACCTTTCGCCGGCTGGCCGCCGCCGGCGGACTCGTCCCGGCACACCTCTACCTCCGCGCCCAGCGCACCCGCGGACAGCTCACCGCGCAGCTGCTGGCGCGGATGGACGGCCCCGGCGGCGTCGACCTGATCGCCACCCCGACCTGGCCCGCGCCCGCGCGGCCGTACGCACAGGAGGCCGCACCCGGCGAGGAGCTCAACCTCACCGCCGTCTGGAATCCCACCGGCTTCCCGGCCCTCGCCCTGCCCATGGGCGCGGACCCTGCCGGGCTGCCGCTCTCCCTCCAGCTGGCCGGCCGCCCCCGCTGCGAGCACACCCTGATCGCCGCGGGCGACGCCTACCAGTCCGCCACCACCTGGCATCTGCGCCGGGCCGCGCCCGACCCCGGGCAACGGCCCGCCCCGCTCCGGGACCCGGACGGTGCGGGGCCGGACCACACGTCCCTGGCCCCGTCCACGCCCGCTCCTCCCGACAGCTCCGCCGATGCCGGGGCGGCCCTGGCCGCGATCGGCATCACCCCGGGACCGGCCGATCTGGCCGTCGTGCGGGCAGTGGCCCGCTCGCTCCTCGACGCCGGCCGCCGCCCCGCCGCCTGACCCCGGCCGGGCGGCGCCCCACCGACGCCGCCCCCGAACTTCCCCTGACCCACCCTCACCCGCCGCGCCTGTGCGCGCGGCCGTGCCCAAGTGGAGAGCCCATGTCGCGTATCCAGCCCACCGCGGGCGCCGGCGCGCCAGGCCTCGGCGCCACCCGCGTCGCCGCGGTCGTCGGATTCCTGGTCTTCGTCGAGCTGACCAGCGGCATCATCCAGGGGATGATGCCGACCCTGCTGCCCGAACTCGGCACCGTGCTCAACGTCGGCGCGGGCGACCTCAACTGGGTCAACGCGGCCCAGCTCCTCGCCGCCGCCGTCTCCGTACCGCTCTTCGGACGGCTCGGCGACATGTACGGCCACCGGCGGCTGCTGCGCATCGCCGTCCTCTGCCTCGCCGTCGGTTCCGTACTGGTCGCCTGGGCGCCCTCCTTCGAGGTGCTGCTGGTCGGCCGGGTGCTCCAGGGACCGCTTGCGGCGCTCCTGCCCCTGGAGATCGGACTGGTCCGCGACCGGCTGGACGCCGCCGGTGCCCGGAGCGCCATCGCCATGCTCGTCGGCGCGCTGACCTTCGGCGCCAGCGCCGGCATGGTCGTCGCCGGACTGCTCCGTGAGGCCATATCCTCCGTGCACGGCGTCCTCTGGATCCCGGCCGCTGCCACCTTCCTGTGCGCCGGAGTCGTGTTCTTCCTGGTGCCCGAGTCGAAGACCAGAGCCCCGGGCCGGGTCGACTGGGCCGGCGCCGGACTCCTCAGCGCCGGACTCGCCACGCTGCTGCTGGGCATCTCCCAGGGACCCAAGTGGGGCTGGACCGACGCCACCACCCTGGCCCTGTTCGCCGTCGCCGCGGTCAGCCTCGTCGTCTGGGTCCTGGTCGAACTCCGCGTCGCCGAGCCGATCGTCGACATCCGCCTCACCGTGCAGCGCACCCTGCTTCCCGTCTACGCGGCGAGCTTCCTGCTCGGCACCGCTCTCTTCGGCGCCCAGACCGCCCTGGTGCTCTTCGTGTCCTCGCCCGCCGACAAGCTCGGCTACGGATTCGGCTACGACGCCCTCGGGATCGCCTGGCTGATGCTGCCGTCCGGTGTCATGGCGTTCATCGCCTCGCTGTTCGCCTCCCGGCTCTTCAGGCTCATCGGCGGACGCGGCGCCCTCGCCCTCAGCGGGGTACTCATGACGATCGGCTATGTGTTCCTGATCGCCGCCCACGACCACCCCTGGCAGTTCGTCGTCGTCAACCTCATCGTCGGTTCCGGCGTCGGCCTCGCCCTCAGCGCGATGCCCGTCCTGATCATCGACTCCAGCCCGCACGAGCGCACCGCCATCGCCACGGGCATCTACAACACCGCCAAGACCGTGGGCGGTTCCGTCGCGGGAGCTGTCTTCGCGGCCATCCTCACCGCGCTCACCTTCAAGGGCACCGAGATCCCGACGATCGACGCCTACACCACCGTGTGGTGGTGCTGCGCCGGGGTCTCGGCCCTCGTCGCCGTCGCCGCGGCGGTCGTCGCCCGCCCCGTGAAGTCCGCCAACTGAACCAGCGTCCCGCCCCCTTGCGCCCTCTCCAGGGAAGGAACAGCGCCATGCCCGCCCCCACCACTTCCGTACTCCTGCACAACGGCCTGCTCATCGACGGCACCGGGAGCGAGCCGGTCCGCGACGGTGCGGTTCTCATCGAGGACGGTCGCGTCCGGTGGGCGGGCCGCACCGCGGACAGCCCCGTCACCACGGCCGCGACCCGGCGCGTCGACGTCCGCGGAGACGCGATACTCCCGGGCTTCATCGACTGCCACGTCCACATGGCGGCCCCCGGAACGGCTTTGAGCCACGCCGAGATCGCCGCCATGCCGCACAGCCTGGTCACCTTCCTGGCCGGGCCCAGGATGAAGCAGACGCTCGAAGCCGGCGTCACCACGGCGCGGGACCTCGGCGGCGCGGACGCCGGACACCGGCGGGCCGTCGAATCCGGCCTCCTCATCGGCCCCCGGCTCCAGGTCGCCGTCGCCATGCTCAGCCCCACCGGCGGGCACGGCGACTTCCGGGCCGGCAACGACGGCCGCCCCAACAGCAACCCCATGGGACAGCTGGCCGACGGCCCGGCCGAATGCCGCAAGGCGGTCCGCGATGTGCTCCGCCGTGGCGCCGACTGCGTCAAGATCGCGGCGACCGGCGGGGTATGGAGCCCGACCGACCAGCCCGACGACGACGGCTTCCTGGAGGACGAGATCCGCACGATCACGGAGATCGCCGCCGGCCACCGGGGCAAGAAGGTCGCCGCCCACGCCCAGGGCCGGGGCGGGATCCTCAACGCCGTGCGCGGCGGCGTCGCCAGCGTCGAGCACGGCTACGAGATCGACGACGAGGCCATCGGGCTGATGCTGGAGCGGGGCACCTTCCTCGTACCGACGCTCACCACCGCCAACACCGACCCGGACCCCGGGAAGGCCGCGCCCTGGGCATACGCGAAGAAGAAGCACTGGCAGGACGTCGCCCGCCGGCACATCCCGCGCGCGATCGAGCGCGGGGTGCGGATCGCGATGGGCACCGACTGCGGCATCGCCGAGCACGGAACGAACCTGCGCGAGCTCGGGTACCTCGTCGACTGCGGCATGACCCCGATGGCCGCACTGCGCGCCGGGACGTCCGAAGCGGCCGAACTGCTGGGAATCGCCGACGAGACCGGCACCCTGGAGCCCGGCAAGCGCGCCGATGTCGTGATCGCGCGAGGCAACCCGCTCGATGACATCACGTCCCTCGGCGACTCCGGGAACATCCTGCTCGTCATGAAGGACGGCGTCGTCTACAAGGACCTCGAAGGGCTCACCGCCTGAGCGGGCGCCGCACCGTCCTGGCCGATGGCCTTGTAGTAGAAGGTGGTCGGCTTCAGGACACCGGCGGGGTCGGCGGCGTAGTCCGGAACGGACCCGCACTCCGTCCATCCGGCCGAGCGGTACAGCCGCTCGGCCGGACTTCCGCTCTCGGTGTCCAGGATCAGCAGCGTGACGCCTTCCCCGGCCGCCGAGCGCTCGACGGCGTCCAGCAGGGCCCGGGCGAGCCCGCGGCCGCGCGCCGACGGACGGACCATCAGCTTGGCGATCTCCGCGCGATGACGGCCATTGGGCAGCGGTGCCCGGGTCAGGCCGATCGTCCCCGCGATCCGCTCACCGTCCCGGGCGATCCACACCTGGTGATGTTCCGCGTCCACGGAGGCGGCGCGCTCCCGCCACCAGCACGCGGCGGCATCCCGGTCGAGCGGCGCCAGGAACCCCACGGAGGCTCCGCCGTCGACCGTCTCCACGAGGAGGGCGGCCAGCTCATCGGCGTACGTGACCAGTTCGGGTCCGGTCACCGGGACGATCTCGGTCATGCGGCAGGTCCTTTCACGGTGCGACGATCATCAGTGCGTAGCGGACCCGTCCAGGGCCCGGACAGTGGAAGCGTGAGGGTCCGCGCAGCCGGAAGCGCAGGCAGTCGCCCGGGCCGACCGTGTGCACGGTGGCGTCGACGGTGATCTCGACCGTCCCCTCCAGGACCCAGATGTGCTGCTCCAGACCGGGGACGGGCGGATTCTCGTACGCGATCACGGCACCCGCGTCGAGGATGCCCTCGATGACCTCCGCGCGCAGACCGGCATGCGGAGGCGAGACGGACCTGCGCACGAATCCCGACTCCTCGTCCCGCCAGACCGTCTGACGCCCGGCGGGCACCAGCTGCGGTGGCTGGGCCTCCACCTCCAGCAGCAGCCGGGACATGGTCCGCTCGTGGACGGTGCACAGCCGGCCGAGCTGGGCGGCGGTGGGACTCAGCTCGCCTCGTTCCAGCCGGGAGAGCGTCGAGCGGCTCAACCCGCTGCGCCGGGCCAGCTCGTCCAGTGACCAGCCGCGCTCGACACGTAGTTCACCGAGCCGCGCCGCCAGCCCGGCCTCGACGGACCCCGCCTCTTCCACGCCTGCATCTCTCACATCAGAGAGGGTATCTCTGTTTCGAGACACTCGGCGGTGCGGCCCCCGGCGGGCGCGGGGATGCGCCTCCTTCGTGCTGCCGGTCGGGTGCCGTCGTGTCACGCTGGGACAGGGGGTTCGCCCGGTCGGGCATGTCGGTCCCGCCGGGTGATTCCGCTACCCGAGGAGGCCGACCGGCATGGCCAGTACCAGTAACGAACCGCGAGCCGCGCACGACACCGCCCCGAGCTCCCGTCATCCGTTCCAGACGGGGTGGACGGTCTTCGCCGGAGTCCTGATGATTTTCGGCGGGGCCATGGCGATCCTGCAGGGAGTCGCCGCCATCGCCAAGGACGACGTGTTCGTCACCACGCGCAACTACGTGTTCCAGTTCAGCCTGACCGGCTGGGGCTGGGTCCACCTCATTCTCGGCATCGTCATCGTGCTCGCCGGCTGCGCCCTGTTCACCGGGGCCATGTGGGCGCGTGTCGCGGGTATCGTCCTCGCCGGACTCGGCGCGCTCGCCAACTTCCTGTGGCTGCCGCACTATCCGCTGTGGTCCATCGTGCTCATCGCCATCGACGTCTTCATCATCTGGGCGCTCTGCGCGGGGCCGCAGAAGGGGGAGACCGTCTGACGGAGCAGTACCTCCCGGGACGGGCGGGGCCGCTCACGGTGTGGGCGGCTCCGTCGCGAACGCGGCCGGCGGGGGAGTGATCCGCAGGGTGACGACGTAGGAGACGACCACCGAGACGATCACGAGCGGCATGACGGTGAGTCCCTCGGAGCCCAGCAGCAGCGTCGCCAGCAGCACCGCCGTCATCGGGAGTTTCAGCATGGCCACGCACATCGCTCCGATACCCATGGCGAATCCGGAGGTCGGGTTCAGCCCGGGGAGGTGGGAGAGCGCGAGGCCGCCGGCCGCACCGACGAACATCGCCGGGAAGACCGGACCGCCCCGGAACGCGCTCAAGGAGGCGCAGTAGGCCAGCGACTTGCAGGCGATGAGTACCACCAGGGTGGCCGCCGAGTACCGCGCGCTGTCGGAGAGCAGCGGGTCCAGGGCGTGCTCGCCCGAGTACAGCACCTGCGACGCGGAATTCCCGGTGCCCTCGGCGTACACAAGGGCGAGCACCCCGACGGCGAGGCCCATCGCCACGGTGGCCACCACCGTCCGCCGCTCCACCCTCGGCTGAAGGAACAGCGCCAGCCGGTGGATACCTGCGCCCACGAGTGCCGCGCCCAGCCCGAGCGCGACGGCCCACCCGAATTCGGCGACGGTGGGGCCGTCGGCCGGCGGCACCTCGTGCAGCGCCAGTGAGTACGTCCCCAGGCCCGTCCACGAGCCGAGTCCCGTGAAGATGAGTGCGCCGATCCCGGCCGCCAGGAGTCCGGGCACCAGCGCCACCCCGAGCATCATCCCGGCCAGCCCCGAGGCTTCCATCAGCAGGAACGCGCCGAGAAGCGGAGAACCCAGCAGTGCGCTGACCGCGGCGAAGCTGCCCGCGGCCCCCACCACGGCGATCGCCCCCGGAGCGATGTCCGGCTTGATCAGCCGCACCGCCCACACGGCCAGGCCGCCGCCGAGCGCGATGAGCGGCGCCTCCGGGCCGAGCACCGCACCGAGGCCGAGGGAAGCGATCGCCGCGAGAGTGATGCCGGGCAACTGCGCGGCCGAGGGCGGGCCGGTGCTCACCAGCCCCTCGGCCGGCTTGTGCCCGCCGTCTCCCGGGAGGTACCGGACGGCCAGCCCCGTCAGCAGGCCCGCCACGCCGAGCAGCGGTACCGGCCACCACGAGGGCGTGGAGGCGAAACCCAGGGCGTCGGGCAGATCGTCGTACGTGAGTGACTGGAGTTCGGAGACCAGGGCGAGGAAGCCGAAGGCCGCCGCCGAGATCGGAACCCCGAGGATCGCCACCATCACGAGCATGACCGCGTAGCCGCGGGTGCGGATCAGGGCGACGGGATCAGGTGGCTGGGCGGCGGGCGTTCCGGCTGGCTCGGCCGTCATGCTCGTTGTCTCCTCGGCATCGCGAATCCCCTGGGGACGCCCTGTCCTCAAGGCATCCCCACGGTGATACCACGATGTGGTGACTTGGGTGATATATCCGCGCTGTACGGGTGCGGCGCGAACAGCGCCGGCCGGTCGCGGGCAGGGTCACGTCCCTTCGCCCGCCGGGTCGGCCGAGGGCAGCCGGCCGGACCGTACCGCGTCGACCAGAGCCTGATGGTCTCGCTCGTTCCGGTCGGCGTACGACTCCGCGAACTGCTGGAGCGCCCGGTCGAACGCCTCGCCCCGGCCCAGGTACGACGCGATCGCGATCCGGTCCCCCGACCGGGCGTGGGCCCGGGCCAGTGTGGCGCCGCAGACCTCTCCGAAGACGCCGAGCCCTCGCGGGACCATCAGCTCCGGCTGGGCGATGCCCTTCCAGTCGCGCAACTGCCTGATGTAGAAGTCCCGGGACCGGCCGTCGATCCCGTCCACCCGCTCCCAGCCCAGGAAGATATCGCTCGCCGCCTGCATCAGCCGCTGTCCCGCGACCACCCGGCTGCCCTGGTTCCGGTGCCGGCTCGCGCCCGTGTACGGGGCGAGCACCGAGATGTCCGCCTCCTTGGCCTGGAGGAAGAGCGGGTCCCCGCTGTCCCGCCCGAGCAGGAGGATGATCCAGCACCTGGTGCCGACGCTGCCCACACCGACCACCTTGCGGGCCACGTCGACGAGCCGGAACCCGGAAAGGAGGGTGCGCCGGTCGGACGCCAGACTCCGGCCGTATCCGTCGATCAGCCGGCGGAACTGCTCCTCGAACGCGGTGCGCTCCACGTCGGGCAGCAGATCGGCGACCGGGACGAGCAGGGGCGGGTCCGCGGCGATCCGGCGCCGTCCGTCGACCACCTCGGTGAGCTTGTCGAACGCCTGCAGGCTGTCCCGGCTACGGGCCTTGGCCATGGCGCGGGCCACCCCCTTGCGGCCGCGCTTCCTCAGCTGCTCCGTCGCCACGGTACGCAGCCGGTCGGCGTCCGTCCGTGCGTACCAGACGTCGAGATGGCGCATGCCCGCGAACCGGATCATCCACTCCCGGTACGACCTCACCGTGGCCAGCACGACGGCGGCGCGCTCCCGGTCACCGAAACCGTTCGCCCGGCCCGCGATGACGAGGCTGGCCGCCAGCCGTTTGACGTCCCACTCCCAGGGACCCGGCAGGGTCTCGTCGAAGTCGTTGATGTCGAAGAGCAGCTGCCGCTCCGGCGAAGCCAGCAGCCGGAAGTTCAGCAGGTGAGCGTCCCCGCACAGCTGAGCCCTGATCCCGGAGACCGGAGTGGTGGCGAGATCGGCGGCCATGATCGCGGCCGCGCCCCGGTAGAAGCGGAACGGGGACTCCGCCATGCGCCCATAGCGGATCGGGATGAGCTCGGGCACCCTGGCCGCCGACTGGCCCTCCAGGATGTCCAGCGGATCCGGCCGGCCGGAGCCTGGCTCGAACACCGCGTGGCTCGACCGCGGCACCGCTCGTCGGGCCGCCTTGCCGCGCGCCGCCCGCTCATCGGGCGTGGGGAACTCACCGCCGTACGGAACCGGCCTGATGTCTTGCGGCATCGGGATCCTCCTGACCGCTGCGCGGGCAGGAAGGGACGACGCTGCCCGACTCCTTCCGATCATCGCCGGTCGGCACGATTCCGGCACCAGCAGCCGGGCCGGCCGGGCGGGGGCACCCGGTTCGGCGGATAGTGGATGGTGCACGGGCGTGCCTGAGATTGGATGCACATGGACCGGTACCCGCCCATAGCGGATCACGGCCTCGTGGGTGATCTGCAGACCGTCGCACTGATCTCCGAGCAGGGCGTGGTCGACTGGCTGGCCGCGCCGAGGTTCGATTCGCCCAGCGTCTTCGCCGCCCTGCTCGACCACGATCGCGGCGGCTTCTTCAGGTTGTCGCCGGACGGCCCCGGCCACACCTGCAAGCAGCTCTACTACCCCGACACCGCCGTGCTGGTCACCCGGTTCATGTCACCGGACGGGGTCGGCGAGGTACTCGACTGGATGGTTCCCTCGCACATCCCGGTGGCGACCGACCGGCACACCCTGATGCGGGCCGTGCGCGTGGTGCGCGGGAGCGTCCACTTCACCCTGGAGTGCAGACCCCGCTTCGACTACGGACGCGCCCCGCACGAGCTCGAACTGCAGCCGGACGCGGCCGTGTTCCGCGCACCGGAAGGCACCGGGCACCTGCGGACGAGCTTCCCTCTGGAGCGCGAAGGCCGGGACGTGCGCGGTGAGTTGACGCTGCAAGCCGGCGAGACGGCCGTGGCCGTCTTCACCCTCTGCGCCCCCGGCGGAGCGGCCCCGCCGCCCCCGACCGTCGAGGCGGTCACCGCCGAGCTGTGGTCCGTCGTCGACTTCTGGCAGGCGTGGCTGCGCACCTCCACGTACCGCGGCCGGTGGCCCGGCATGGTGAACCGCTCCGCCATCACCCTCAAACTCCTCACCTACGCACCCACGGGCGCGCCGGTCGCCGCCGCGACGATGGGACTGCCCGAACAGATCGGCGGCGAACGGAACTGGGACTACCGGTACACCTGGGTCAGGGACGGCTCCCTGTCCGTCCGGGCCCTGCTCGACCTGGGGTTCGTCGAGGAGGCGACGGCCTTCACCCACTGGCTCGGCGACCGGCTGCGGGACCGGGAGCACGCCGTCGGCGAAGCCCTGCAGATCATGTACCACGTCGACGGGGAGCCCCTGTTGACCGAGGAGGTGCTCGGCCATCTCTCGGGCTACCGGGGCTCGGCGCCGGTACGGCTCGGCAACGCTGCTGCCGGTCAGCTCCAGCTCGACATCTACGGCGAGGCCCTCTACGCACTGTCCGAAGGACGTGAGGTCGGCATCCAGGCGGGCTACCGGGGCTGGAAGCTCGTGGCCCGCACCCTGGACTGGCTCGCCGACTCCTGGGACCGGCCCGACGAGGGGATCTGGGAGACCCGCGGTGGCCGCCACGACTTCACCTACAGCCGCGTGATGTGCTGGGCGGCCTTCGACCGGGGCCTGCGGCTGGCCGCAGAGTTCAGCAGGCCGGCCGACACGGTCCGGTGGACCAGGGCCAGGGACGAGATCCTGGAGCAGGTGATGGAGCACGGCTGGAGCGAGCCGGACCGGGCCTACGTCCAGCAGTACGGCAGCGCCGTGCTCGACGCCTCGCTCCTGCTGATGCCCCGGGTCGGCTTCCTGGCCCCGAAGGACCCCAGCTGGCTGTCCACCCTGGACGCCATGGACCGCACCCTCGTCTCCGACAGCCTGGTCTACCGCTACGACCCGGCCGCCTCCCCGGACGGACTGCGCGGCTCGGAGGGCACGTTCAGTCTCTGCACCTTCCTCTACGTCGACGCCCTGGCCCGCGCCGGACGGCTGCGCCTGGCCCGGTACACCTTCGAGAAGATGCTCACCTACGCCAACCATGTCGGTCTCTTCGCGGAGGAGATCGGCCCCAGCGGAGAGCAACTGGGCAACTTCCCGCAGGCGTTCACCCACCTCTCGCTCATCACCGCGGCGCGCACGCTCGGCGAGGCCCTGGACCGGCAGCGCGACTGAACAGGGGCCCGGGGCAGGGCCCGGACGCCGACCGCACCCCGCGGTCAGCGGGTCAGCACCCCGGTCGGCGGGCGCAGCAGAATGACGGTGTCGTCGGGCTCCGGCGCAGGCGTCCGAGAGTCCGTCACCGGTACGAGCCGTCCGTCCGGCCGCACCACGAACAGCAGCTCGTGCCCGGGCGGGAGGACGCCACCGGCCGGCTGAGCCACCGCACGGGCACCCGCCGCGTACCTGCGGGACAACTCAGGACCGCTGAGCCCGCCGCCGAACAGTGCCTCCCCGCCCGTGTACGGCGCCACCACTCCGTGGCTCGCCGTGGGTGCCGCGAGCCGGTGGACCGGGCCCTCGATGGTCTCTCGGAGCGTCATCGAGGCGAGGGCGTTGAAGTCGTCCTCACCCGTGAGCAGCAGCACCCCGGTGATGCCCTCGAGTTCCGCGCCGGCGCCGGTCGCGGAGGCGAGAAGTTCACCGGGGGCCAGCTTCAGCCCGGCCTCCTCGATCCGCGCCCGCTCACGGTCGGCACCGGCCCACATAAGGACGTCCAGTCCCGCCGAGCGCAGCGCGCACGCCAGGTCGACCGCCCAAGGAGCGCCGCCCACGAGCAGCGGCCGGGACCGCGCCGGTCGCAGAACCCCGAGCCGCTTGGCCACCGGGAACGCCGTCAGGCCGTACAGCATGACCGTGGCGACGATCACGACGAAGGTGGCGGGCAGGATGCGGTCGGCGCCCGCGATGCCCTTCCCGACCAGCTCGGCCGAGAACGTGGAGGCCGTGGCGGCGGCGACGATGCCACGCGGAGCCATCCATCCGATGAACCACCTTTCCCCGCGCGGTACGTCGGTGCGGAGGGTGGAGAGGTGGGCGATCAGCGGCCTGATCACCAGGACGAGCAGGGCGACCAGGGCGAGTGACGGCAGCACCACGTGCCGCAGCGACGCCGGGGTGACCGTGGCCGAGATGGAGACGAACAGCAGGCCGATCGTCAGCGAGACCAGGGTGTCGAGGAACGGCCGCCGGACGGGGAGGTCCAGGCCGGGCAGATTGGCCATGGCCATCCCCATCACGACAGCGGAGATCAGACCCGTGTCGTCACGCAGCGCGTCACAGGCGGTGGCCACGCCGATCACGGCGGCGATCTGCACCGAGGTGGCCAGTTCCTCGCTCAGCCGCACCCGCCGGAGCAGCAGCCACAGCACGCCGGCGCCCGCCGCGCCGCCCACCGCCCCCACCGCGGTGCTGGCCGCGAACTCGCCCAGCTGATGGCCGAACCCCGGCCGCTCACCCGCAAGGACCGCGTGGAAGACGAGCGCCCCCAGGATGCCGCCCACCGGATCGATCAGCGAGCCTTCCCAGATGAGCACGCGCTGCAGCCGCTCCGTGGGGCGGACGAAGTTGAGCAGCGGCCCGACGACGGTCGGACCGGAGACGACGAGGATCGCGGCGAGCATCACCGCCGCCGCCATCGACATGTCCAGCACCGGTACGGCGAACAGGGCGGCGGACACCAGGGTGAGCAGGGTCCCCAGCCACAGCAGCCGGATCACGACGCGGCGGGTGTGCCCCGTGAGCCGTCTGAGCTCAAGGCCCAGACCGGCGTCGTACAGGATGACCGCCACCGCGAGGGACACCAACGGGGAGAACGCGGCGCCCAGCAGCCGTTCGGGGTTGACGGTGTCGGTGAGCGCACCGGCGGTGAACCCCACCGGCAGCAGCACGAGCAGCGCCGGGACGCGCAGCCGGCTCGCCAGCAGCTGCGAGCCGACTGCGAGCACCACGATCAGTCCGATGCCCACGAGTACCTGATCCGCCGTCATCACCGTGCCTCCTCCGGCGCGAGCGCCGGGGCAGCGGTCGCGACCCGCGGAGCACCGCGCGACGACCACCTTCCGCGGCGGCGGCGAGGCAGGGCCGTCAGGCACGCGTCCGACGCCGGTCGGAGGCCGCGGTATCCATCCAATGGGCTAACGGCCACAGGGGCCGGGCCCGGCACCGTTCGGCCGGGCTACGCCGGCCGGCCTGCCGAAGAGGCCGGGCGGGCCGGTCCCCGGCCGACGTCACTTCACCTTGACGTCACTTCTTCTTGTCGTCCCACGGCGTGCCGATCCAGCTGTCGAACGAACGGACCACCGCCGTGAGCGCGACCGCCAGCCGCGGATCGACCCAGGGGGCGTGCACGACGACCTCATCCTTGGACAGGTACTCCAGCGGGGCCTCCCCGCCCGCCCGCCAGACGATGCGCCGCGGGCCGCGCGGCACATCGCCGCCGCCGTTGAAGGCACTCCCCACGCCGATCATCACCCACAGGGGAAACAGGGGCCACCACACGAACCACCAGAAGATCCGGCCCTTGAGGCCGACGGCCTCCGGGCAGCCGGACTGGGCCACGGTCCAGCGCGTGCGCAGGCCCTTGCCGGACAGAGCCTTCTCCCGGACGAACGTGCCGATCAGCTCGCCCTGCCCGCCCCACACCTGATAGGCCGACACACCCTTGCCCGCCGATGTGGTGACGACTGTCGCCAGCCGTGTCCGGCGCTCCGGTTCGGCCCACAGCACAAAGGACCGGACGCCGTCCTTCCGCGCCGAGAGGTACGCGGGTATGCCGCCGGCCGGCAGCTCGCGCTCCAGGTACGCGACCACATGGAAGTGGCCCTGGGACGTGTCGATGACGACGTGATCGAATCCCTCGGCCACACCGGGGAGAACCACGGGCCTGGCGCTCCCGCCCTTGGGGAGGCCCGTCACTTTCAGGGTGCTCGTCACGTACGGCTCCTCCGTCGGGGTGGTCGGGAAGTCGAAGCGTAGACGGGCACCTGAGAGGATCGACACGTGGAGCCCCCAGAACCTGCCCCCGCCACCGAAGCCGAGCAACTGCCCGGCGCCGCCGCCGCCACCGGCCGCCGCCCGGTGCGCTGCCGCATGTGCGGCCGCCCGCTCACCGGCACGGCCTCACGACGCACCGGCCTCGGCCCCACCTGCGACGCCAGACTGCACCCGGCCCCGCCCGACATCCGTACCCGCCGTCACGAGGTCGACCAGGACCCGCTGCCGGGCACCTGAGCCGTCAGGACGGCTGCTCGCCAAGCCGCCGGAACAGCCCCTCCTGCACCACAGACACCAGCAGATTGCCCTCGCGGTCGTAGATCCGGCCGCGCGCCAGACCCCGCCCGCCGGTCGCCACCGGCGACTCCTGGTCGTACAGGAACCACTCGTCGGCCCGGAACGGACGGTGGAACCACATCGCGTGGTCCAGCGACGCCATGTCGAAGCCGCGCGGCCCCCACAGCGGCTCCACCGGGATGCGCACCGCGTCCAGCAGCGTCATGTCGCTCGCGTACGTCAGCGCGCAGGTGTGCACCAGCGGGTCGTCGCCGAGCGGGCCGACCGCGCGCATCCACACCGCGCTGCGCGGGTCCGCGTCCTTGATCTCCTCCTGCGTCCAGCGCAGCCGGTCGACGTAGCGGATGTCGAACGGCTGGCGCCGCGCCATCCGCTCCAGCGCCTCCGGCAGACCGCCCAGATGCTCGCGCACCTCTTCGGCGACCGTCGGCAGCTCCTCCGGATCGGGCACCACACGGGCCGGCGGCAGCTGGTGCTCGAAGCCGGCCTCCTCCGGGCGGTGGAAGGACGCCGTCAGATTGAAGATGGTCCGGCCCTGCTGAACGGCCGTCACCCGGCGGGTGGTGAAGGACCGGCCGTCCCTGACCCGTTCGACCTCGTAGACGATCGGCACCCCGGGGCGGCCCGGCCGCAGGAAATAGGCGTGCAGCGAATGCACCGGCCGGTCCCCGTCGGTGGTGCGGCCCGCCGCGACCAGGGCCTGCCCGGCCACCTGCCCGCCGAAGACCCGCTGGAGGGACTCGTCGGGGCTGCGGCCGCGGAAGATGTTGACCTCGATCCGCTCCAGGTCGAGCAGGTCGACCAGACGCTCGGCGGGGTTCGTCATGCGCTTCGTCTCCACTCTCGCAGCGGCGTCACCGGTACGGACGCGCTCACAACTGGCCCACGGAGGTGACCCGGACAACCGCCCGGCCCTCCTCGTCGGACGCGGCCAGATCGACCTCGGCACTGATGCCCCAGTCATGGTCGCCGTTCGGATCGGCGAATGTCTGCCGGACCCGCCACAGCCCGTGCTCCGCGTCCTCGTCGATCTTCAGCAGCTTCGGCCCGCGGGCGTCCGGGCCGGTGCCCAGCTCCTCGTACTCGTCCCAGTACGCGTCCATCGCCTCGCCCCACGCGTCCTCGTCCCAGCCCGCGTCGCCGTCCAGCTCCCCGAGGTCGCGTACCCGGTCCAGCGCGGCCAGCTCGACCCGGCGGAACATCGCGTTGCGCACCAGCACCCGGAAGGCGCGGGCGTTGGCCGTGACCGGCTTGACCTCGTCGGCCCGCTCCTGCGCCTGCTCGGCCGTCTCCACCTCGGGATTGGCGAGCTGCTCCCACTCGTCGAGAAGACTGGAGTCGACCTGACGGACCATCTCGCCGAGCCAGGCGATGAGATCCTCCAGGTCCTCGGACTTGATGTCGTCCGGGATGGTGTGCTCCAACGCCTTGTACGCGCTCGCGAGATAGCGCAGCACGATGCCCTCGGTACGGGCCAGCTCGTAGTTCGACGTGAACTCGGTGAACGTCATCGCGCGTTCGTACATGTCGCGGATCACCGACTTCGGCGAAACCGGGTGGTCACCCACCCACGGGTGGCTCTGGCGGTAGACGTCGTACGCGTGCCACAACAGCTCGCTCAGCGGCTTCGGGTACGTCACCTCCTGGAGGAGTTCCATCCGCTCCTCGTACTCGATGCCGTCGGCCTTCATCTGCCCGACCGCCTCACCGCGCGCCTTGTTCTGCTGCGCGGCGAGAATCTGGCGCGGGTCGTCGAGCGTCGACTCCACCACCGAGACCATGTCCAGCGCGTACGACGGCGAGTCGGCGTCCAGCAGCTCGAACGCGGCGAGCGCGAAGGTGGACAGCGGCTGGTTCAGTGCGAAGTTCTGCTGCAGATCGACGGTGAGCCGCACGATGCGGCCCTCCGCGTCGGGCTTGTCCAGTTGTTCCACGACGCCGCCGTCCAGCAGCGAGCGGTAGATCGCGATCGCCCGGCGGATGTGCCGCAGCTGGGCCCTGCGCGGCTCGTGGTTGTCCTCCAGCAGGTGCCGCATCGCCTCGAAGGCATTGCCGGGACGCGCGATGACGGACAGCAGCATGGTGTGCGTGACCCGGAAACGCGAGGTCAGCGGCTCGGGGTCGGACTGGATCAGCTTGTCGAACGTGGTCTCCGACCAGGCGACGAAGCCCTCGGGTGCCTTCTTGCGGACGACCTTGCGTTTCTTCTTGGGGTCGTCTCCGGCCTTCTTGACCGCCTTCTCGTTCTCGACGACATGCTCGGGGGCCTGCGCGACGACGAAGCCCGCCGTGTCGAAGCCGGCCCGTCCGGCACGGCCCGCGATCTGGTGGAACTCACGGGCGCGCAGGGTCCGCACCCGGGTGCCGTCGTACTTGGTGAGGGCGGTGAACAGCACCGTGCGGATGGGGACGTTGACCCCGACACCGAGCGTGTCCGTACCGCAGATGACCTTCAGGAGCCCCGCCTGCGCGAGCTTCTCGACCAGGCGGCGGTACTTCGGGAGCATGCCCGCGTGGTGCACGCCGATGCCGTGCCGCACATAACGCGAGAGGTTCTGGCCGAACTTGGTGGTGAAGCGGAAGTTGCCGATGAGATCGGCGATCTTCTCCTTCTCCTCCTTGGTACACATGTTGATGCTCATCAGCGACTGTGCCCGCTCGACGGCCGCGGCCTGGGTGAAGTGCACGATGTAGACCGGCGACTGGCGGGTGTCCAGGAGCTCGGTGATCGTCTCGGTGATCGGTGTCAGCCGGTACTCGTAGCTCAGCGGGACCGGACGGGTCGCCGAGCGCACCACGGAGGTCGGGCGGCCGGTGCGGCGGGTCAGGTCCTCCTCGAACATCCGGACGTCGCCGAGCGTGGCCGACATCAGGACGAACTGGGCCTGCGGCAGTTCCAGGATCGGGATCTGCCATGCCCAGCCGCGGTCCTGCTCCGCGTAGAAGTGGAACTCGTCCATCACGACCTGGCCGATGTCCGCGTACTTCCCGTCACGCAGCGCGATGGACGCGAGCACCTCGGCGGTGCAGCAGATCACGGGGGCGTCGGCGTTGACCGAGGCGTCGCCGGTGAGCATGCCGACGTTCTCCGTACCGAACAGCTTGCACAGGTCGAAGAACTTCTCCGAGACCAGGGCCTTGATCGGAGCGGTGTAGAAGGTGACCTTGTCCTGGGCCAGCGCGGTGAAGTGCGCACCGGCCGCGACCAGGCTCTTTCCGGACCCGGTGGGGGTGGAAAGGATCACGTTGGCCCCGGAGACCACCTCGATCAGCGCCTCCTCCTGAGCGGGATAGAGGGTGATCCCCTGCGTCTCGGTCCATGACGAGAAAGCCTCGAAGAGGGCGTCGGGGTCGTCGGTCGGGGGCAGCTGATCGATAAGGGTCACGACCCCATCTTGCCTGTCTTCCACCCCGATGAGGGAACCGGACGACGGTACGAAGATCACGGACGATACGCTGCCCCTTCAACTCGGCCGCACCACAACGTTGATGGCCGGAACACGTGCACAGGCGATACCTGTCGCACCTCACGACACATACGGGGGCGGAAACAGCCATGATGGGACCGGCACACTCTCTGTCAGGGGCAGCGGCCTGGCTGGGGGTGGGCGCGGCCGCGGCTGCCGCGGGCCACACCATGCCGTGGCCCGTCCTCGTCGTCGGCGCGCTGATCACCGCGGGCGCGGCGCTCGCCCCGGACCTCGACCACAAGTCGGCGACCATCTCGCGCGCCTTCGGGCCGGTGTCCCGCGGACTCTGCGAGATCGTCGACAAGCTCTCGCACGCCGTCTACAAGGCCACGAAGATGCGGGGCGACTCGAACCGCAACGGCGGCCACCGGACCCTGACCCACACCTGGCTGTGGGCGGTCCTGATAGGAGGGGGCGCCTCTGCCGCGGCGATCACCGGCGGTCGGTGGGCGGTGCTGGCGATCCTCTTCGTCCACCTGGTGCTCGCCGTCGAGGGGCTGCTCTGGCGGGCCGCCCGGATGTCCAGCGACGTCCTCGTGTGGCTGCTCGGCGCGACCAGCGCATGGATTCTCGCCGGCGTCCTGGACAAGCCGGGCAACGGCTCGGACTGGCTCTTCAACGCCCCCGGCCAGGAATACCTCTGGCTCGGTCTGCCCATCGTGCTCGGCGCCCTCGTCCACGACATCGGCGACGCGCTGACCGTCTCGGGCTGCCCGATCCTGTGGCCGATCCCGGTCGGCCGCAAGCGCTGGTACCCGATCGGCCCGCCGAAGGCCATGCGGTTCAGGGCCGGGAGCTGGGTGGAGCTGAAGGTGCTGATGCCGGTCTTCATGGTGCTCGGGGGAGTGGGCGGGGCCGCCGCCATGAACTTCATCTGACGCGTTCCGGGCCGGACCGGTGTCCGGTACGACGGCGCCCCGGGCGGATCTCCCTCCGCCCGGGGCGCCGTTCGGTTGTGCGGACACCGCCCGGGGCCTCTCGTCGGGATCAGGCCGGACCCCGCGAGCCCGGTCTGATCCCGACGAGAGGCCCTAGACGGCTGTGGGAGGGACCAGGCGGCCGTGGGAGATGAGGGAGGCGGCCTGCTTGAGGCGGCGCGTCCGGATGCTGACTCCGTAGGCGTCGACGCCGGGGGTGGTGGCGAGTCGGGTGGTCAGATAGCGGTAGAACTCCTCGGCGTCGCGGCAGATGACGATGGCCATCACGTTGTGTTCACCACTCGTGGCGCCGGTGAACGCGACCTCGTCGTGGCCGGCGATCTCGTGTCCGGTGCGTTCCAGGTGGGCGGGAGCGACGCGGAGCCAGAGCGTGGCGTTGAGGTGGTAGCCGAGGAGTTCCGGCAACAGGTCGATGTCGTACGAGAGGGTCCCGGACGTCTCCAGCGACTCCAGCCGACGGGCCACGCGGCCTTTGGACCAGCCGGTGACCTCGGCAAGTTGAGTGTGCGAGGCACGGCCGTCCTCGGCCAGGGCGTCGAGCAGCGGGCCGTCCTCGGCGGTGAGGGGGAGGAGAGGGCCGGCCGGGGCAGGGGGAGGACTGCCGGCCAGCCGCTGTTCCTGCTCGGCGCCGAGACGCCCGCCGTAGCCGGTCCAGCCGGACGTACCGGGGACGCCGAAGGGGTGGAGGAGCAGGTCGATGCTCAGGTCGAGGACGGCAGCGGACCTGGGCAGCTGCTGGAGCAGCATGTCCTCGCGCGGGGCATGGAGCGGTGACCGGATGACGCAGATGATCTCCGAGCCGCCCGAGGCGATGCCGACGTAGGCGATGTCGGGGCGCCGCGCGAGAGTGTCGGCGAGGGGCGCGGCCCGGTCGGGGCGGCAGCGGATACGGGCCACCCACTGCGCCTCGCCGTGGACGGCGGGATCGACCAGGCCCACGACCCGCATCGCGCCGCTGCGGCGCAGGGCCTGATAGCGGCGGGCCGCCGTCTGCTCCGACACTCCGATCACGTCGCCGATGAGCCGGAAGGGGGCACGCGGTGCAAGTTTGAGTGCACGGAGGATTTTCATGTCGACATCGTCGGTCACGGCGGAAGTCTGTCACGAGGTGGGAGATGGGTGGAGGTTTTCTCCGGATGTGTGGGGCTGCTTCGTTGAATCTGCATGGTTTCGCCGATGCTGGGGCCCGGGTTCGTTCGCATCGTGGGCCCGACGTCCCACCTGCCCTTCGCCCACACCCGAGCGCACGGCACCGTCCGGGCATCGTGGCGGCCGGGGCACCGGCCGTACGCCGGGCGGAACGCGTCGGACGGAATCCCGCTGGACATCAATCGCGGCGCGTCGCGTCGTAAAGGAGTGCTTCCTTGAACGTCACACCTTCGGCGAGCGGCCGGCCCGACCGGCGGGCGGCCACGCTCGCCATGGCCTGCCTGGGCGTATTCGTCGCCTACTTGCCGGTGACCACCGTCGCTGTGAGCCTGCCCGCCATCCAGGCGGCGCTGGGCGCTTCGACGGCCCAACTTTCCTGGGTCCAGGATGCGTTCGTCCTGCCCATGGCCGCGTTCATCCTGACCGCCGGTGTGGTCGGCGACGTCCACGGGCGCAAGAAGGTGTTCCAGGCAGGCCTGTTGCTCTCCGCCGCCGGTGCGGCAGTCGCGCTGGCCGCACCGTCGATCCAGGTGCTGTGGATCGGTCAGGCCCTCGCCGGACTGGGCGCGGCCGCGCTGCTGCCCACGACGCTGGCCCTGATCAGCCATGCCGTTCCCGACCACCGTGAGCGCGGCAAGTTCATCGGACTGTGGGCCACCTCGCTCCTCATGGCGCTGGCCGTCGGCCCGCTGATCGCCGGGGCCGTCCTGCAGCACGTGGCCTGGCGGTGGATCTACCTCCTGGTCATTCCCGTCTCGCTGCTAGCGATGGCCTTCGCCTCGCGGCTGCTGACCGACTCGCGTGCCCCGCACGGCCGACGGCTCGACTGGCCGGGCCAGATCACCGCCGCAGTGGCCGTCACCGCGCTGGTGTACGGCGTGATCGAGGGCGGCGCAGGCTCCTTCACCGACACCCCGGTCCTGGTGGCGCTGGTCGTCGCCGCGGCCGGCGCGGTCGCGTTCGTCGTGGCCGAGCGGCGCAGTGACAGCCCGATGCTGGACCTGACGCTGTTCCGCAGCCCGGCCTTCACGGCCACCACCCTCGTCGCGATGATCACCTTCCTGGCGCTCATCGGCTTCTTCTTCCTGCTGAGCCTCTACTTCGGCCTGGTGCAGCAGCTCGACACCCTGGCGGCGGCCTGGCGCCTCCTCATGGTCACCGCGGCCGCGATCGTCGTCGGCGGTCCCGTCGGACGACTCATGCACCGGTTCCCCGCGCGCATCCTGATCACCGCCGGGCTGCTCGTCGTCACCACCGCGCTGCTCTCCATGACCACGCTCGACGCGGACACGTCCTTCGCCTCCGTCGCATGGCGGCTGGCCCTCCTGGGCCTCGGGATCGGCGGCGTCCTGACGCCCATGACAGCCACCGCCGTCTCCTCCGTACCCCACCACCTGGCGGGGATGGCCGCAGCCGGCAACAACGCCTTCCGGCAGATCGGCGGCGCACTCGGCCCGGCCGTCCTGGGCGCGCTCCTCACCGCCCGGGCCCTCGGCACCTTCCCCGCTCATCTCGCCGACGCCGGAATCACGGGAACGGCCGGGCAGAGCATGGTGGACACCGCCCGTGAGGGAGGGCTCGGCGCGGTCGCCGGGATGGATCTGGGTGCTGCGACCGGTCCGGTCCTGGGCGCAGTGGGCGATGCCTTCCTGGACGGTATGCGCCTGTGCCTGATCGTCGCCGCGGCGCTCACGCTGCTCGCCGCCCTCGTCGCCGCGGTACTGCTGCGCCGGCCGGGCGGGGCGCCCACCCCCTCGGTGACGGTGGCCGTGGCCGGCTCACACACCGCCCCCGACCTTGCCGACGCGGACGAGGTCGCCTCGGGGCAGGGCGGCGGACGGGCCCCGGTGCGGGGACACGGCTGACAGCGGGGCGCACCCGCCGGAGCGCCCCGGCTCAGGAGGAGGCCGGCCGCTCACCGTGCCAGGAGCGCCAGAGCGCGGCATAGGCGCCGTCGGCCGCCACGAGAGCGTCGTGGGTGCCGAGTTCGGTGATCCGGCCGTCCTCCATCACGGCCACCCGGTCCGCGTCGTGGGCCGTCTGCAGGCGGTGCGCGATGGCGATGACGGTCCGGCCGTCGAGGACGGCGGCCAGTGCCCGTTCCGTGTGCCGGGCGGTCCTCGGGTCCAGGAGCGCGGTGGCCTCGTCGAGTATCAGCGTGTGCGGGTCGGCCAGCACCACGCGCGCCAGGGCGAGCTGCTGTGCCCGGGCGCCGTCCGGCCGGTGCCCCGCGTGTCCCAGATCGGTGTCCAGGCCGTCGGGCAGCTCGTCCGCCCACTCGGCGCCGACGGCGGCGAGCGCCGAGCGCAGTTCGCCGTCCGTGGCGGAACCCGAGGCGATCTGCAGGTTGTCACGGACCGTGCCCTGGAAGACGTGGTGCTCCTGCGTGACGAGGACGACGTGGCGGCGCAACCGGTCGGGGTCCAGGTCGGCGACCGGGACCCGCCCCACCGTCACCGAACCGGTGCGCGGTGTGTCCATGCCTGCCAGCAGTCTGCCCAGGGTGGTCTTGCCGGCGCCGGAGGGGCCGACGATCACCAGCCGCTCGCCGGGCCGGACCGTCAGGTCGACACCGTGCAGGACATCGCCCCCGTCGTCGTAGGCGTAGCGCACGCCGGCCACCTCGATCCGGTCGCCGTCCGGGGCGGGCGCGTCGGCCGGTGCGGGGGAGCCGGCCGGTGGTGCCTGCGAGGCCGGTCCCAGGCCCTCGACCCTGGCGAAGGAGGCGCTGCTGCTCTGTATCTGCTCTAGCCGCTGCAGGATGCTGTCCAGGGGTTGCGAGAGCTGCCTCAGATACAGGGCCGAGGCGACCACCGCGCCCAGGCTCATCGAGCCCTGGTCGTGCAGTACACCACCGATCAGCAGGACACCCGCCACGGGAATGACATACGAGACGTCCACGGCGGGGAAGAGCACACTGCGGAGGAACAGCGTCCGGGTCCGGGTGCTGAGGCACCTCTCGATTTCCTCCTGGCACGCCGCGATGCGCCGCTCCTGCAGTCCGAGGGCCTCGACCGTCCGGGCCCCGGCGGCGGTCGCAGCCAGTTGCCCGGCGAGAGCCGAGTTGGCCGCGCCCTCGGCAAGGTACGCGGTGAGTGCCCGGCGCAGATACCAGCGGGCGGCGAACCAGATGCCGAGCAGACCCAGCACGCCGCACGCACCGAGCAGCGGGTCGAGTGCGAACACCGCCCCGAGGATGAACAACGCCCGGACCCCGGCGATGAGGACCTCCGGCCCGGCGTCCCGGAGGGTGGCGCCCACCGAGGCGACATCGGCGGTGCCGCGGGTCATGAGGTCGCCCGTGCCCGCCCGCTCGACGGCCGCGGCAGGCAGCGCCAGAGCCCGGTCCGCGAACTGCTCGCGGATCCGTGCCAGGGTCCGCTCGCCGAAGCGGTGCCCCAGGTAACCGGCCCAGCGGACCAGGAGGAGCTGGGCCAGTGCGAAGACGAGGACGGTGAGCGCGAGGCGGTCCACCGAGGCCACGGTGCTCCCGGCCCTGACCTCGTCGATGATGCGGCCGAGGAGCCATGGGCCGACGAGCCCGGCACCGGCGGCCAGGGCGTTGAGGGCGATCACAGCGGTGAAAGCGCGGCCGTCCAGCCGGATCAGCCGGAGCGCCGCCCGGCGGATACGGGCAGGTCCGGCGACGGGCAGGGCGCGGGACGGGGGCGGTGACCCGGCGGTCATCGGACGGGCTCCCGGCTCGGCGGGACGGCTTCCTCGCCCCCGCGGTCCCCGTCCTCGTCGTCCAGGCCGCGCGACACGAGCAGGCGGTAGCCGCGGTGCCGGTCCAGGAGTTCACGATGGCTTCCGACTGCCGCGACGGAACCGTCGACCAGGTAGTACACGGTGTCCGCCCGATCGAGCAGGAGGGGTGACGTGCTGGTGACGACCGTGGTGCGGCCGGACCGTGCGGCGCGCAGCCGGGCCGCCATGACCGCCTCGGTGTGTGCGTCGACCGCCGATGTCGGTTCCACCGCCAGGAGCACCTCGGGATCGGCCAGCAGGGCCCGGACCAGGCGGACGCGCTGCCGCTGGCCTCCGGAGAGGTTGCGCCCCTGCGCGTCGACGGGCGAGTCGAGTCCGTCCGGCAGTCCGCGGACGATGTCGTGTGCCATGGCCGCGTGGACGGCGCGGGAGATCGTCTCCTCGTCCGGGTTCCCGCGGCCGCGGAGCACGTCACGAAGCGGACCGGCGAACAGATCGGCCTCGTTGTCCGCGACGAGGATCCGCCGGCGCACCTGCGTCAGGTCGATCTCGGCGAGGCTCGTGGCGCCCCAGGTCGCGGCCGACCCGGTGAACCGGCCGAGACGGTCGACCACCGCCGCGGAGTCCGACGGCCGTGCGCTGACCAGTGCGGTCAGCATTCCGGGTGCCACCTCGACACCGGATGCCGGATCACGGAGCGTCGACGGCGCCCCGGGCCCGCGCGAAGTCGCCTCCCCGCCGGTGGACTCGGGCTCCAGGGTCAGGAACCGGATGACTCTGCGGGCGGCGACCAGCCCACGGCTGAGGTCGTAACCGCCCTCGATGAAGGCCGAGACGGGGACCACGAGGACCGCTGCGTATCCGTAGACGGCGACCAGTTCACCGACCGTGATGGTTCCCTGCGCGGCCATCCGGGCCGCCAGCCAGGTCACGGTGCCGAGGAACAGGGCGGGCAGGCCGACGCCGAGCGCCTGGATCCAGCTGGTCACCGAGCCGACGCGGTACCCCTCCGCCCGGAGGGCCCGCGAGCCGTTCCGGTAGCGCTGCGCGTACACCTCCTTGCCGCCGATGCCGTTCAGCACCCGCAGGCCCGCGGCGATGTCCTCGAACCGGGAGGCGAGCCCGCCCTGTTGTTCCCGGTACGCCGCTTCGACGCCCTGAAGCCGCCCCAGCAACGGGCCGACCAGTACGGCGAGCAGCGGCACACCGAGCAGCACCACCGCGGCGAGCAGTGGCGAAACGGTCAACAGCAGCGCGGCCACGACGACATAGGCGAGGACTGCGCCGACCCCGGGTCCGGTGCCGGTCAGCGTGTTGGCGATCATGGCGACGTCGCCGAAGCCGATCGTGACCACTTCGCCCGCCGTGACCCGGCGCGGCAGCGCCGCGCCCAGCTCGGTCGCCTGCCTGACCACCACCTGTACGGAACGGAATGCGGCGTCCAGCCGGACCCTGGTCATCGTGCGGTGCCGCATGATGGCCAGCCACGCGTTCAGCACGCCCGCCCCGAGCAACGCCGCGACCCAGCCGGCCAGCGCGGACTCCCGCCCCGGTTCCAGCCCGTCGTCGATGGCGCGCGACAGCAGGTAGGGGGGCAGCGTCAGACCGACCATCCAGGCGCTGCCGAGCAGTGCACCGGCGGCGATCCTGCGGCGCTGACAGGTGATCAGCCACCACAGGTACCGTAGGGCGCCGCGACAGTCCGGGGTCCCTGGATCCGAGCGGGTTGCTGTCATGTACAGCACCCTAGTGATCGTCGGCCGGTACGGGCGCAGGGGCCCCGGACACGCTCATTCCGCTCAGCCGTGCCAGGACCGCCACAGCGCCGCGTACGCGCCGTCCGCCGCCACCAGCTCGTCATGGCTGCCCAGCTCGCTGATCCGGCCCTGCTCGACGACGGCGATCACGTCCGCGTCGTGCGCCGTGTGCAGCCGGTGGGCGATCGCCACGACCGTGCGGCCGTCCAGCACCCGGGCCAGCGACCGCTCCAGATGGCGGGCCGCGCGCGGGTCGAGCAGCGAGGTGGCCTCGTCCAGCACCAGCGTGTGCGGATCGGCCAGCACCAGTCGGGCCAGCGCGATCTGCTGGGCCTGCGCCGGGGTGAGCGCCAGACCGCCCGAACCGACCTCGGAGTCCAGCCCCTCGCCGAGCGCCCTCGCCCAGCCGTCGGCGTCGACCGCGGCCAGCGAGGCCCACAGCTCCGCGTCCTCGGCGCCGGTACGGGCCAGCAGCAGGTTGTCCCGCAGCGACCCGACGAACACATGGTGCTCCTGATTGACCAGAGCCACATGCGTACGGACCCGCTCAGCCGTCATCTGCGACAACTGCGCACCGCCCAGCGTGACTTCACCGGTCCTCGGGGAGTAGATCCCGGCCAGCAGCCGCCCCAGCGTCGACTTGCCCGCACCGGACGGACCCACCAGCGCAAGCCGCGTACCGGGAGCGACATCGAGCGACACCCGGTGCAGCACGTCAAGACCGGCGCGATAGCCGAAGTGCACCTCGTCGGCACGCACTTCACGGCCGTCCGGGGCCACACCGGCGTCACCCGCGTCCGGCTCGATCTCCCGGACCCCCACAAGGCGGGCCAGCGACACCTGCGCGACCTGCAACTCGTCGTACCAGCGCAGAATCAGGTTGATCGGATCGACCATCATCTGCGCGAGCAGCGCGCCCGTCGTCAGCTGACCGACGGTGAGCCAGCCCTCGATGACGAACCAGCCGCCGAGCATCAGGACCGCGCCGAGAATCGTCACGAACGTGGCGTTGATGACGGGGAAGAGCACGGACCGCAGGAACAGCGTGTACCGCTCCCACGCCGTCCACTCCTTGATCCGCCGGTCCGACAGCGCGACCCGCCGCGCACCCAGCCGGTGCGCCTCCACGGTCCGCCCGGCGTCCACGGTCTCAGCGAGCATCGCCGCGACCGCCGCGTAACCCGCCGCCTCCGAGCGGTACGCCGACGGCGCCCGGCGGAAGTACCAGCGACAGCCGGTGATCAGAATGGGCAGCGCGATGAGGACCGAGAGCGCCAGCGGGGGAGCGGTGACGGTGAGTGCGGCGAGCAGCAGCCCCGCCCACACCACGCCGATGGCCAGCTGCGGCACCGCCTCGCGCATGGCGTTGGCGAGCCGGTCGATGTCCGTGGTGATCCGGGACAGCAGGTCACCCGTCCCGGCCCGCTCCAGCACCCCCGGCGGCAGCCGGACCGACCGCACGAGGAAGTCCTCACGCAGATCGGCCAGCATCTCCTCGCCCAGCATGGCGCTGCGCAGCCGCATCATCCTGGTGACCACGGTCTGGATGACCAGCGCCACCGCGAACACCGCGGCGGTGCGCTCCAGATGGAGGTCGGTGACCCCGTTGGACAGGTCCTCGACCAGTCCGCCCAGCAGATACGGGCCCACGATCGACGAGATCACCGCGACGGAGTTGAGCACCGTGACCACGATGAACGGCCGCCGGTGGCGCCGCATCAGCTCACGGACGTAGGTGCGCACGGTCGTGGGGGTGCCGACCGGCAGGGTCGTCGCCGACTCCGGGGCGGCCGGGTCGTACGCCGGTGGTGCGACGCCGATCATGCCCTCTCCTCGATTTCCTGGATCGTGTCGATCGTGTTGATGTCTTCGGCGTGGTCCGGTGCGGCCGCGATCTCGTCGTCCGTCTCACGGGTGACGACCGCCCGGTAGCGCGGTTCGTCCCGCAGCAGCTCACGATGGGTACCGACGGCCACCACGGTGCCGCCGTGGACCAGCGCCACCCGGTCCGCCAGGTCGAGCAGCAGCGGTGACGAGGCGAACGCCACCGTCGTACGGTCCTTGCGCAGGGCCTTGATGCCCTCGGCGACCCGTGCCTCCGTGTGCGAGTCGACCGCGGACGTCGGCTCGTCGAGCACCAGAGCCTCCGGATCCGTCACCAGTGACCGCGCCAGCGCGAGCCGCTGGCGCTGGCCGCCGGAGAGCGACCGGCCACGTTCGGTGATCCGGGTGTTCATGGGGTCTCCGTCTGTGTCGACGGATGCCTGGGCGAGCGCGTCCAGGACGTCGCCGCACTGTGCGGCCGCCAGCGCGTCCGCGGCGGCGACCCGGCCGGACGACGGCACGTCGAGCAGTTCGCGCAGCGTGCCGGAGAGGAGCACCGGGTCCTTGTCCTGGACCAGGACCGCGGTCCGTGCGGCGTCCAGCTCCAGCTCGTCCAAGGGCACGCCCCCGAGCAGGACCGACGGCACGACGGGAGCCGGGGCGTCCTCGGCCTCGTCCTCCTTCGCCACGGCCGGCTGGGCATGGCCGCCGAGCCGGTCCGCGAGCCGGCCCGCCTCGTCCGGATCGCCGCAGACCACCGCGGTGAACAGGCCCTCGGGAGCCATCAGGCCGGTGGCCGGGTCGTACAGGTCCCCGGTCGGGGCGGCGTCGACCGTGGACGGCCGTGCCACCCGGCTCAGCGAGAGGACGCGGACCGCGCGCTGCGCGGACGGCCGCGAGAAGGAGTACGCCATGGCGATCTCCTCGAAGTGCCGAAGCGGCAGCAGCATCAGCGTCACCGCGCTGTACACGGTCACGAGCTGACCGACGTCGATCTCCCCGTCCCGGGCCTGCGTGGCCCCGTAGGTGACCAGCGAGATCAGCAGCACGCCCGGCAGGAACACCTGGACCGCCGAGATCAGCGACCACATCCGCGCACTGCGCACCGCCGCCTTGCGGACCTCCTGCGAGGCGCGCCGGTAGCGGCCGAGGAACAGTTCCTCGCCGCCGATGCCGCGCAGCACGCGAAGCCCGGCCACCGTGTCGGAGGCCAGCTCGGTGGCCTTGCCCGCCTTCTCGCGCTGGACGTCGGCGCGGCGGGTGGCCCGGGGGAGCAGCGGCAGTACGGCCAGGGCGAGTACCGGCATGGCGAGCGCCACGAGCAGGCCGAGCGAGGGCAGATAGAGGACGAGCCCGATACAGACGATGACGAGGGTCGCGGCGGCGGCGGCGAAGCGGGAGAGCGCCTCGACGAACCAGCCGATCTTCTCCACGTCGCCGGTGGACACCGCGACGACCTCGCCCGCGGCGACCCGGCGCGTCAGTGCCGAGCCGAGCTCCGCGGTCTTGCGGGCCAGCAGTTGCTGGACCCGGGCGGCAGCGGTGATCCAGTTGGTGACGGCCGTCCGGTGAAGCATGGTGTCGCCCACCGCGATCAGCACGCCGAGCACCGCGAGCATGCCGCCGGCCAGTGCCAGCCGCCCGCCGGACCGGTCGACGACCGACTGGACGGCGAAGCCCACGGCAAGCGGCAGCCCCGCGATGGAGCACTGCTGCAGCAGGCCCCATGACATGGACTTGAGCTGTCCACGGATCTGGTTGCGGCCGAGCCAGAGCAGGAAGCGAGGGCCCGACCGGACGTCGGGATCGCCGGGATCCGAGTACGGAAGATCGCGAATTTGCATGACGTCCCAAAGATCGGAATTAGCTGAGATCCGCGGGGGATCTCCAGAAACACGTGGGGATGCGTGTGGGGGGACCAAACCGTCCAAGCCTCGCTCCCCACAGGGGCCGAGGCAAACCCTTTTACGCGCAGGGCCCCGTGGGCGCCGGAGTGTGCCGGGCCGGTGCACGGAGTAAAGATTGGGCACGCATTCGCCGTACGCCGCAGGCGAGGACGGCCCCGGACGCCCGGTGGTGCGAGCATGGACGGATGCGTAGAGCCGGTGCGGTACGAGTGGTGGCCTCGGCGGCCGCCTGCGGTGTCCTGCTCACGACCCTGACGTCGTGCGGCGACGGACAGGACCCGAAGAAGTCGGACACGCGGTCGGCCGGTGCGCAGAAGGACAAGGCGCAGACCACCGGCCTGAAGCGCATCCCGGACGTGGGCGACCGGCTTCAGTCTCGGATCCCGGCCGGCTCCCGCCAGGTCGTCGCCGTGTACGGCATGGGCAAGAACTCTCCGGACTCCACGGTCGTGCTTTACACCCGGACCGGATCCACCTGGGACAAGAACGCCGGATGGAAGGCCCACAACGGCCGCAAGGGCTGGACCGCCGACCACCACGAGGACGACAAGCGCTCCCCGGTCGGCGTCTTCACCCTCACCGACGCGGGCGGCGCACTGCCCGACCCGGGCGCTCTGCTTCCGTACAGCGAGTCGGCCGCCATCCAGGCTCCCCGGTACTGGGCCAAGCCCTACTGGCACGACTTCGACTACGTCATCGCCATCGACTACAACCGCGTCAAGGGCACCGCCCCCAACGACCCGACGCGCCCGGAAGGGCAGTCGAAGGGCGGCAGTATCTGGCTCCACATGGACCACGGCAGCGGCACATCGGCCTGTGTGAGCCTGCCGAAGGCCGCCATGGTGAAGCTGCTCCGCACCCTGGACCCGAAGCAGAACCCGGTCGTGGTGATGGGCGACCGCGCCGCCCTCAAGGCCTGAGCGGCCTGCCCGTACCTATGCGGGACCGGGACGGGTCGCCCGCTCCAGCTCCATCAGCGCCGAGTGGTACGAACGCCCCGTCGCCCGGTCCATCCCGATCTCGCACATGCGGTTCGCGCACAGATACGTGTCGTACTCCCGGGTGTTCACCTCGGCGGCCTCCTTCGCCGTGGCCGAGTCCGTCAGCTCCTTGTGCAGCATGCCGCGGTCGCCGGCGAAGCCGCAGCACGCGGCGTCGTCCGGGATCACGACCTCCTGCGCGCAGGCCTCCGCGACCGTGCGCAACTGTCCGACATCGTCGAGATGTTCCATCGAGCACGTCGGGTGCAGAACCGCGGAACCGGTCTTCCTCAGCACCGTCAGTTCCGGCAGGAGCTCGTCGGCAGCCCAGACCAGCGAGTCGACGACGGTCAGCTCGCGGTGCAACTCCCGGTTGTCATCGGTCAGATACGGCACCACCTCGTGGGCGATGCCCAGCGTGCACGAGGAGGCGTCGACGACCAGGGGCAGCTTTCCGCCGGCGGTCCAGCCCCAGGCGGCCTCGACGATCCGGTTGGCCATCACGGCGTTTCCGGCGTCGTACCCCTTGGAATGCCAGATCGTCGCGCAGCAGGTGCCCGCGACATCCTCCGGAATCCAGACGGGTTTCCCGGCACGGGCCGAGACGAGGACCACGGCCTGCGGGAGCGACGGGCCGCGATACCCCTCCGGGCTGCCGAAGATGCGGTTGACGCAGGCCGGGTAGTAGACCGCGCTCGCTCCCACCCTGGAGGTGCGGGGCAGTTTCCTGGCGGCCGCGCCGGGGATCTCCGGCAGCCACTCGGGCACCAGATCGGGGCGTACGGCCTTGCGGACGAGACCGGTGACCCCTTCGAGGAGCCGGTCGTCGATCCGGTCGGCCGCGGCCACCGCCAGCCGGGCCGCCGCCTCGACGGCGCGGAAGCCCTTCGCGGTGAGCGCGGCGATCCGCTCCTCGCGCGGGGAGTGCCGGAGGTGGCGGAAGTCCTTCATCATGGCGCCCGTGTCGATGCCGACGGGGCAGGCGAGCTTGCACGTGGAGTCGCCCGCGCAGGTGTCGACGGCGTCGTAGCCGTACGCATCGAGCAGCCCGGCCTCCACCGGTGAACCGTCCGACTGCCGCATCATCTCGCGGCGCAGCACGATGCGCTGGCGCGGTGAGGTGGTCAGATCGTGGCTGGGGCAGGTGGGTTCGCAGAAACCGCACTCGATGCAGGGGTCGGCGACGGCTTCCACCTGGGGAATGGTCTTCAGCCCGCGCAGATGGGCCTTCGGGTCGCGGTCCAGGACGATCCGGGGCGCCAGCACCCCGTCGGGGTCGATGACCTGCTTCGTACGCCACATCAGCTCGGTTGCCCGAGGACCCCACTCCAGCTCCAGGAAGGGGGCGATGTTGCGGCCGGTGGCGTGCTCGGCCTTCAACGATCCGTCGAACCGCTCCACGGTGAGCCGGCAGAAGTCCGCCATGAACGCGGCATACCGGTCGACGTCGGACTGCTTCGCCGCGTCGAAGGCCAGCAGGAAGTGCAGATTGCCGTGGGCCGCGTGGCCCGCGACGGCGGCGTCGAAACCGTGCTCGGCCTGGAGCCCCAGCAGTGCCTCGCAGGCGTCGGCCAGCCGGGAGGGCGGGACCGCGAAGTCCTCCGTGATCAGCGTCGTACCGGACGGCCGGGAGCCGCCGACCGCGGTGACGAAGGCCTTGCGGGCCTTCCAGTAGCCGGAGATGGTCCGGGCGTCCCGGGTGAACTCATTGGTCACCGAGGTGACGGGCCGGACCAGCTCCAGCTGTCGCACGACCTCTGCCGCCGCCTCCTCGAACGCCTCTTGGCCCGGCTCGTCCGGGGCTCGGAACTCCACCAGCAGGGCCGCGGTCTCCTTCGGCAGCCCGGCCCAGTCGGCGGGCACCCCCTTGACGCTGACCGAGGCGCGCAGGGTGTTCCCGTCCATCAGCTCCACGGCGATGGCGCCCGCTTCGTTGAACAGCGGGACGGCCGCCGCAGCCGCCGTCAGCGAGGGGAAGAAGAGCAGCGCGGTGGAGATCCGGCGGTCCAGCGGCAGCGTGTCGAAAACAACCTCGGAGATGAAGCCGAAAGTGCCCTCCGAGCCGACCATGAGACCGCGCAGGATCTCCACCGGCGTCGAACCGTCCAGGAAGGCGTCGAGCCGGTAGCCGTTGGTGTTCTTGATCTCGTACTTGGCCCGGATCCGGGCGGTGAGCGCGGCATCTGCCTCGATCTCCGCCTTCAGGGCGAGCAGCCCCGCGCAGAGCCGCGGCTCCGCGCGCGCCAGGTCCTCGTCCGCCGCGGGATCGCCGGTGTCCACCACCGTGCCGCTGGGCAGCACGAAGGTGAGGGAGGAGACGGTCCGGTAGGAATTGCGGGTCGTGCCTGCGGTCATTCCGGAGGCGTTGTTGGCGACGACCCCGCCGATCGTGCAGGCGATCGCGCTCGCCGGGTCGGGCCCCAGCAGCCGTCCGTGCCGGGCGAGGGCGGCATTGGCCCGCATGACCGTCGTCCCCGGGCGGATGCGGGCCCGCGCACCGTCGTCCAGAACCTCGATGCCGGCCCAGTGATGGCGTACGTCGACGAGGATGTCCTCGCCCTGCGCCTGGCCGTTCAGGCTGGTGCCCGCGGCCCGGAAGACCACGTTGCGGTCCTTGCCGTGGGCGTACGAGAGGATCGCGGAGATGTCGTCGATGTCCTCCGGAACGACGACGACCTGCGGAACGAACCGGTACGGACTGGCGTCGGAGGCGTACCGCACCAGGTCGGAGATCTTCCAGAGCACCTTCCGCGGGCCCAGAAGAGCGGTCAGCTCGCCCCGCAACGGCTCGGGCGTGCCGGGCGCCCGGCCGTCGGCGACCCGGTCGTGGGAGGGGGCCCGCACCGTGCCGGGGCGCAGGGATTCCGGGTTCGGTTCCAGCAGCGGCATATCGAGATCCCCTCGGCGGCTCGGCTCGGTGCTCGGCACCCGGTCAGCAGCGGCGGCGCTCCGGCATTCCGTCGACCAGAGCGGTCATCAGCCCGCCGAGCACCTCGCGCTGATCGGCGGTCAATGGAGCCAGGATCTCCTCTGCGGCCGCCCGGCGCGCGTTGCGCAGCGACCGGAGCGTGGCGATGCCCTCCTCCGTGATCTCGATCCGGACCACCCGGCGGCTGTCCGGATCGGGGATCCGGCGCACCCGGCCGCTGGCCTCCAGCCCGTCGACCAGCGTGGTCACGGCGCGGGGGACGACATCGAGACGCTGTGCGAGATCCGCCATCCGGGGGGGACCGTCGCAGTGCGCGACGGTGCGCAGCAGCCGGAACTGCGCGGGGGTGATGCCGATCGGCTCCAGCTGACGGCTCTGAATGCGCTGGAGTCTGCGCGTCAGCCGCAGCAGCTGTTCGGCGAGCACGCCGTCGGGGTCGGGGGAATCCATACCGGGAACAATATCAGGACCTTGTTCATTGTGAGTATAGGTAACAATGAGCTATGCTCTCATCTGTTCGACTGCCAGGGGCTGCGATGTCCGGGCTCCGGGCCCGCGGAGCGGCCACCTGGCCGTCCTGCCCACGTTGTGGACGCGCATGCCGTCACAGGCGCCCGCGCCCGCCTCTCCCGTTGCCGCGCGCCTGACGAAGGAGCCCATGAAACCCGAAGAACCCACGTGGACACCCCCGTCCCGGGACGCCGCCCAGCCGCCCGCCGAACTGCGCCGCATCCTCCGCCTGTTCCACCCCTACCGCGGCCGCCTCGCGGTGGTCGGGCTACTCGTCGGCGCCTCGTCCCTGGTGTCGGTCGCCTCCCCGTTCCTGCTGCGCGAGATCCTGGACACCGCCATCCCGCAGGGGCGGACCGGTCTGCTCTCGCTGCTCGCCCTCGGCATGATCCTCACCGCGGTCATGAACAGCGTCTTCGGCGTGCTGCAGACCCTCATCTCCACCACCGTCGGCCAGCGGGTCATGCATGACCTGCGCACCGCCGTCTACACGCAGCTCCAGCGGATGCCGCTCGCCTTCTTCACCAGGACGCGCACGGGCGAGGTCCAGTCCCGGATCGCCAACGACATCGGCGGCATGCAGGCCACCGTCACCTCGACGGCGACCTCGCTGGTCTCCAACCTCACCGCGGTCATCGCCACGGTCGTCGCCATGCTGGCGCTCGACTGGCGGCTCACCGTCGTCTCGCTGCTCCTGCTGCCGGTGTTCGTCTGGATCAGCCGCAGGGTGGGCCGCGAGCGGAAGAAGATCACCACCCAGCGCCAGAAGCAGATGGCAGCCATGGCGGCCACCGTCACCGAATCGCTCTCCGTGAGCGGCATCCTGCTCGGCCGCACCATGGGCCGCTCGGACTCGCTCACCAAGGGCTTCGCCGAGGAGTCCGAGCGGCTGGTCGACCTCGAAGTGCGCTCTAGCATGGCCGGACGCTGGCGGATGTCGACCATCGGCATCGTGATGGCGGCCATGCCGGCCGTCATCTACTGGGCCGCGGGCATCGCCCTGCAGTCCGGTGGTCCGGACGTCTCGATCGGCACACTGGTGGCCTTCGTCTCGCTCCAGCAGGGCCTCTTCCGGCCCGCCGTGAGCCTGCTCTCCACCGGGGTGCAGATGCAGACGTCCCTTGCACTCTTCCAGCGGATCTTCGAATACCTCGACCTCACGGTGGACATCACCGAGCCGGAGAAGCCGGTACGCCTGGAGAAGGTCCGCGGCGAGGTCCGCTTCGAGAACGTCGACTTCAGCTACGACGAGAAGAGCGGCCCGACCCTCAGCGGCGTCGACGTGACGGTGCCCGCCGGCGCCAGCCTGGCCGTCGTCGGCCCCACCGGCTCCGGCAAGTCCACCCTCAGCTATCTGGTGCCGAGGCTGTACGACGTCACGGGCGGCCGGGTCACCCTCGACGGGGTGGACGTGCGTGAGCTCGACTTCGACACCCTCGCCAGGGCCGTCGGCGTGGTCTCCCAGGAGACATACCTCTTCCACGCCTCGGTCGCCGAGAACCTGCGCTTCGCCAAGCCGGAGGCGACCGACGAGGAGATCGAGGCGGCCGCCCGTGCCGCACAGATCCACGACCACATCGCCTCGCTGCCCGACGGATACGACACCCTCGTCGGTGAACGTGGCTACCGGTTCTCGGGAGGCGAGAAGCAGCGCCTGGCCATCGCCCGGACAATCCTGCGGGACCCGCCGGTGCTGATCCTCGACGAGGCGACGAGCGCCCTCGACACCCGCACCGAATTCGCGGTGCAGGAGGCGATCGACGCGCTCTCCGCCGGGCGCACCACGATCACCATCGCCCACCGGCTCTCCACCGTGCGCGATGCCGACCAGATCGTCGTCCTGGACGGCGGCCGCACCGCGGAGCGCGGCAGTCATGAGGAACTGCTCCAGCAGGACGGGCGATACGCGGCACTGGTCCGCAGGGACGACACGCGACTCGCCCCCGTGGCGGGCTGACCGGCCCCCGCGCAGCGGCAGCCCCGTGGGAGCCGAGCCGGGCGGCGGTACGGCATGATCTCCGCCCATGAGAGCTCTCCTCGGGGTCGAACTCCCCGGCTACCGGCCCGTCGCGGATGACACATGGGCGAACGACCGCGACGACGTGATGTCGCTGCACTTCTTCGCCCTGCCTCCCGACCTGCCGGCCGGACTCGACGACGGCCCGGCCCTGCGCAACGCGCTCACCCACCACACCGCGCGGGCAGGCGGCGGACTCATTGAGGCGTCAGTGAAGAAGCTGGGGGAGCTGCCGGCCCTGCGTCAGATACTCAAACTGCCGCTCCCGGACAGGCCGAGCGGCCAGGCGTTCATCGGCAGCTTCACGGTGCCGCGCGCCGGGTGCAGCACCGTGGTGAAGATCCAGGCGCTGGAACAGGGCATGACGGGGATGCGGGAAGCTGTCGTCCTCGCCAAGGTCGGGCCCCAGGACTACTTCCGGACCCACCCCTACGCCCCGGACGTCCAGGGCGGCCTGCCGTTCCACGTCGCCGACCATGCGCAGTGGGACGCGGAGTTTCCCGACCACCCGCTGACCAGGGTCCGGCGCGCCCTCGATGCCCTGGCGCAGGCCGTTTCGGTGACCCCGGACTTCGCGGCGCTGCCGCCCTTCGCGTGCCCCGTGGCGCGCGGCTGACGCGGCGCGCACGCGACGGCGCCGCCGCCCCCGTGGGACGGGGAGCGACGGCGCCGGGCGGAGCAATGGTCAGATGAGCCAACCCACGAAGTGGACGACGCCGGCCAGCAGGTTGGTGATCAGGTTCATCGGGTGTTTCTCCTTGTGCATGGTGAATCTCTGGGACAGCACAGTCGCGGTCTGCAGCCCGTCGCTTGCGCCCTGTAATCATCAACCGCCGCCCGGCAGTTGAGCAATGAATGCCGATACGATCACGCGTTCCAGCGAACACCCGATCCCCTGTTCGTTTGTTCGCGTCGCGTGGCGCGGGCCGCGTGTCGTCGCGAACGGGGTGCCGGAAGGCGCGATCGGCGCGGGATAGCGTGCCCGCATGGTGAACGAGCCCCCGGACGTACCTCCTGGCCGCAGGCCCGGCCGAAGCATCCGCCCGACCAGGCGCGGCCGTCTCGTGCTGCTCGTCGGCGCCGTCCTCGTCCTTGTGGTGGCCGCCGCCGTACTCGTCCCAGTTCTGACCAGGGAGTCGAAGACCGAGCAGGCCCGCACCCTGGTGATTCCGGAGGGATGGCGGGCCTCGCAGGTGTACGTGGCCGCCGACAAGGTCCTCGGTGAGCCCGCCGGAACCACGGAGAAGGCGGTCGCGACGGCGGACCTGCCGCTTCCGGCCGAGGCGAAGGGCAACCCCGAGGGCTACCTCTTCCCGGCCACGTACCCGATCACCTCCGGCACGACCCCGAAGAGCCTGCTGCGCTACATGGTCGACACCGCGCTGAGCCGCTTCGGCGCGGACCACATCACGGCCGGAGCGGAGCGCAACAACGTCACGGTCTACCAGACGGTGATCATCGCGAGCATCGTCCAGGCCGAGGCGGACACCCGGTCGGACATGGGCAAGGTGGCCCGGGTCGTCCACAACCGGCTCGACCGCGGCATGCCGCTCCAGATGGATTCCACGCTCAACTACGCACTGAACCGCAGCACACTGGACACCACCACGGGCGACACGAAGATCGACAGCCCGTACAACACCTATGAACGCAAAGGTCTGCCGCCCACGCCGATCGGCAACCCCGGAGAGGAGGCGATGGTGGCGGCGATCAGCCCCACTCCCGGCTCCTGGCTGTACTTCGTCACGGTCGCACCCGGCGACACCCGTTTCACCGACGACTACACGGAGCAGCAGCGCAACGTGGCCGAGTTCAACCGCAACCGGCGCACCGCGGGCACCGGCTGAGCAGCATGCCGGCCGGCGCACTCACGCGGACGCGGACACCGCCCCGTCGGGAACAGGCTCGGCCCGCTCCAGCAGCCGGCCGATCGCGCGCACGGCGGCGCGCCCGGCCCGGTTGGCGCCGATGGTGCTGGCGGACGGCCCGTAACCGACGAGATGGACACGCTCGTCGCGCACGGCCTGCGTCCCCTCGACCCGGATCCCGCCACCGGGCTCACGAAGCCTCAGCGGGGTGAGATGGTCGACGGCGGCCCGGAATCCCGTCGCCCAGAGGATGACATCGGCCTCGACGGTGCGCCCGTCGTCCCATGCCACGCCGGTCGGTGTGATCCGGTCGAACATGGGCAGCCGGTCGAGCACCCCCGACTCGCGGGCGCGCCGGACGGCGTCGGTGAGCGGCAGCCCGGTGACGCTCACGACGCTCTGCGGCGGCAGTCCGAGCCGCACCCGCTCCTCCACCATGGCCACGGCGGCCCGGCCCTCGTCCGCGCCGAACGGACCTTCCCGGAACACGGGTGGCCGGCGCGTCACCCAGTACGTGTCGGCCGCCACCTCGGCGATCTCCATCAGATGCTGGGTCCCGGAAGCCCCGCCGCCCACCACGATCACCCGCTGCCCCGCAAACTCGGCCGGCCCTGGATAGTTCGCCGTGTGCAGCTGCCGCCCGCGAAAGGTGTCCTGGCCCGGGTACCGCGGCCAGAACGGCCGGTCCCAGGTCCCCGTGGCATTGATCAGAGCGCGTGTCGCATAGGTCCCCTCGGACGTCTCGACGAGCAGCCGCCCGCCTTCGCCCTCACGCACCGCGCTCACCTCGACGGGCCGGTGCACCCGCAGGTCGAAGGTGCGTTCGTACGTATCGAAGTACGTCCCGATCACTTCGGACGAGGGCCGGTTGTCGTCGGCGCCCGTCAGTTCCATGCCGGGCAGCGCGTGCATGCCGTGCACCTTGCCGTACGTCAGCGAGGGCCAACGGAACTGCCAGGCGCCGCCGGGGCGCGGGGCGTGGTCGAGAACCACGAAATCGCGGTCCGGTTCCAGGCCGCTACGACGCAGATGGTAGGCGCCGGACAGGCCCGCCTGTCCGGCACCGATCACCACGACATCCACTGAGTGCACCCCGACATTGTTCACGCTTCTACCAACCGTGCCGGCGTCGTGGATCTTCCCGAAGCTGTCCAGGAACTCGCCGGCCGAGATGCACCGCTCTCGAAGGACCGCGCCGCCGGGAGCCCCGGCTCCGAGGCGGCCAGCGCCCCCGCTCCGGGGCAGTCAGCGCCCGGCTCCGAGGCGTTCAGCGCCCTCCGGCGAACAACAGCGGAGCCCCGCCCGGCGCGGAGGCCGGCCGGCCGTTCACCGCAGGCACCCCCAGCAGCGGGGACGCCGGGACCGTCGACAGCAGCCCCCGGGCCGCCAGCTCGGGAGTGACACCCTCGCCGAACCAGTACGCCTCCTCCAGATGCGGGTAACCGGACAGCACGAAATGCTCCACACCCAGGGAGTGGTACTCCTCGATCCGGTCCGCGACCTCGGCGTGGCTGCCGACCAGCGCCGTCCCGGCGCCGCCGCGCACCAGACCGACCCCGGCCCACAGATTCGGCGCGATCTCCAGCTTGTCGCGCGAACCGCCGTGCAGCGCCAGCATGCGCTGCTGCCCCACCGACTCGCTCCGCCCCAGAGCCTGCTGAGCGGCCGCGACCGTGTCGGCGTCGAGATCGCCGAGCAGCCGGTCGGCCGTGGCCCACGCCTCCTTCGACGAGTCCCGCGAGATGGTGTGCAGCCGGATCCCGAACCGGACCGTGCGCCCCTGCTCCGCGGCCAGCTCCCGAATCCAGTCGATCTTCTTCTTCACGTCCGCGGGCGGCTCGCCCCACGTCAGATAGACGTCGGCGTGCGCGGCCGCGACCGGTCCCGCCGCTGCGGACGAACCGCCGAAGAAGATGTCGGGCAGCGGGTCCGGCGGCAGCGCCGTCAGCCCGCCCTCCACCTGGTAATGCTCACCGTCGAAGTCGTACGGCCGCCCGCTCCAAGCCCCTCGTACCACCGACAGGAACTCCGCGGTCCTGGCGTAACGCCGGTCATGGTCCAGATGGTCCCCGAACCGACGCTGCTCCGTCGAGTCACCGCCCGTCACCACGTTCAGCAGCAGCCGCCCCCGGGTGATCCGCTGATAGGTCGCGGCCATCTGCGCCGCGAGCACCGGGGAGATCACCCCGGGCCGGAACGCCACCAGGAACTTCAGCCGCTCGGTGTGCTGGGACAGGGCCACGGTCGTCAGCCAGGCGTCCTCGCACCAGGTGCCGGTCGGCGTCAGAACCGCTTCGAACCCCAGCTGCTCCGCCGCCTTCGCGATCTGCGCCAGGTACTCGATGTCCGGGGCGCGGACCCCGCTGACCGGGGTGATCCGCTCCCGCTTGATCCCGCCGTCGGTGTAGGCGTGCCGGTCGACGAGCGTGCGCCCGTCGCCGCCGGTGGGGAGGAACCAGTGCAGATGGACGTTCATGAGGAGGCCTTTCCGTACGAGCGGGGTGAGCGGGTTCGTAGATCGTTCGAGGGATCGGCCCCGGGCAGGGCCGGAGGGCCGGCCTCCGTTCCGAGTTCGTCGAGCAGCCGTGTACGCAGCGCGGCGAACTCGGGTGTGCCGGGGCGGCGCGGGCGGTCCGACGCGACCGGGGTCCCGTACGCGATCGCCCCGTCCCGCAGCACGAGCGCACGGTCGGCGAGCAGCAGCGCCTCGTCGACATCGTGCGTGACGAGCAGGACCGCGCAGCCACGGTGCCGCCGGAGCTCTGTCACCAGCCGCTGCGCCGCGGTCCCGGCCAGGGCGTCGGGCGCTCCGGACGGCTCGTCGAGCAGCAACAGGTCAAGCTCGCCGGCCGGCATCTGTGCGAGCGAGACGCGCGGTGCCTCATGGCCGGAGAACCTCCTGGGCCGGACCCGGTACCGCTCGGTGGTTCCCGCCGTGGCCAAGTCCCTTTCGGCCGGGGCGCGTTCGGGACGCCCCGCCAGTCCGGACAGCACACAGCGCCGGACCTGGCTCCACCACGTCGGCCGAGGGGCGCGGAAGACCAGCGCCCGCCGTTTCGGCACCAGGACAGTCCCGCGGATCTCCCGGTCGAGACCGGCGAGCACCCGCAGCAGCGTCGACTTTCCGCTGCCGCCGCGCCCGAGGACCGCGGTGAACTCGCCTGCGCGCAGGGTGAGATCGAGTCCATTGATGACGGCCCGTCCGTCGAACGAACGGATCAGCCCCTCAACCCGTACGGCATCCGCCGGTGGACCGGCCGGGGCGGGGGAGGAGGTGCTCGCAGGTCCGTGCGGGTGGCTCGCCATGGCAGCAGCCTTTCGGGGATACGGACGACGGCATCGGGTGGCGGGGCCCCGCGCGGCTCACCCGGCCGCAAGCCCGGCACCCGGGCACGCGCCTGCCCGGCCGGGCAGGCGAAGGGCCGCGACGGAACTACGGAAGGAGACCGAGGGGACGGAATGCCAGGGGGCCGCGGCGGCGGAACGCGTACGCCACCAGGAGCAATGAAGCGGACGAGCCGCTGCGCCGGATGCTTCCGGTCACCGGCGGGCTGTGCGCCGAGAGAGCGTCAGCAGCCGCGGCAACACGCGGCGGAGGCCACCCGCAGCAGGTCGATGTGACCGCGCGAAGTGAGCATGACTGACCGGAACATGGCGCCGAACGTAGCCGCCGGCAGGGGGACGGTCAACGGTGTCTCGGCACGTGGACGAGCAATCCCGTGGAGCGGGCAGGACAATGAACCCATGTCCTCCGCCTTCACCACCAGCGTCCTGCACATCACCACCGGCACGACGGAGACCGTCACCGATCTGACGTCAGACTGCGAGCAGTTCCTCACCCGGGCGGCCCCCGGCCGCGACGGCCTGCTCAACATCTTCGTCCCCCACGCGACCGCCGGCATCGCCGTGCTGGAGACCGGCGCCGGCAGCGACGACGACCTCCTGTCCGCCCTGCACGCTTTGCTCCCCGCCGACGACCGCTGGCAGCACCGCCACGGCAGCCCGGGCCATGGCCGTGACCATGTGCTTCCGGCCTTCGTCCCGCCGCATGCGACGCTGCCCGTGATCGCGGGGCGACTGGAGCTGGGGACGTGGCAGTCGGTGTGCCTGGTGGACACGAACGTCGATAATGCGAACCGTCAGGTGCGCTGAGCTTCCTGGGTTGACCAAGATCGCTCCCAGAGGCCGTGCCGCCGATTCTCCGTACGATGCGTGCGCGAACGGAGAGAACCTTGCACGGTACGGACCTACACGCGATCGAGCGTCCCTACGACGGATGCGGTAAATGCCTGCTCGGAGTGCGGCGACTGTCGCGCGTGAAGTTGGCGACGTCATCCCCCGAGCGCCAGCGGGAGAACGTGCTCACCGCCGCCGCATCCGTGGGCGCGCACATGTCTGGACGCCTACGCCCCGGGCATCAACGCGGGCGACGTCACGGTTGTCACAGCGGACATCCTCGCCCACGCCGACCTGGCGGCGCTTGGCTCGCTCTTCACGGGGGACCTCGTCTGGGGCGAGCCGTCGTTGAAGCCGTACGTCAGCTGCCCCCGCTTCCCCGGCGACGCCAGGCGGCGCCAACCGCTCAGGGCCGAGCCCGTCACGGTTCTGGGCAGAGTGCCCGCGTCGTACAACGAGGCCGGCACTCTGCCGTCATGGCATGTACGCAGGTCAAGGCGACAGAGGGCTGCCCCCGACGAACGGTGCACCGATGGTTTCAGGTGGCGCGAAGCGCTCGGGCGGTGGTTTCAGTTCAGAGCGGCGCGCAGTGGGCAATGCCTGAGCTTGCGGCGCGAAACCTTGATGACAGCCCTTGAGTGGGAACGGCGTGGTGGTGATCCCGCCCGCAACGCCGGCTTGTCCCGGCTTTCGGAGCCATACGTGATGAGGGCACGGCCGCCGAGGGGCCGTGCCCTTCAACACCACGTCGGCGATGGCGGCGCGAAACTGATTGCGCGCCTGCTGGGAGGGCCTGCGGGAGGGCGGACCCTGCCCGTGCCCCTGGTCAGCTGTGGCGGTCTCTGGGCGGTAACCGGCTCAGGCCACGCCACACACCACTTGACGGCCACGCCCCGGCATCGGTCGGAACCGGTGGAAGTCGGTAGAGAACTCTGCCACTGAGGCCGACACCCGTTGAGGCCCGCCGACTGCTCGCTCGTGCCAAAGGGGCGCGGTGAAGCGCGCCGGTCGGAGCCCACACAACCGTCGGTGCCAGGACAGGCTCGGCGCCATCACGGACGACCGCCGAGCGAGGCTGCGCATGCTCCGCGACCCGCCCGGCGTCGACGATGAGCGTATGGGGTCAGAAGGCCCACTGTGCGCGTCCTTCCGTCCGTGCGCGCAACTCGGAGTCGCGGTCGCTGCCCTCCAGCACCGCACGGGATTCCGCCACAGCCCACCCGAAGACGCCCTTGGACATGGTGGAGGTGGCCGCCTTCTCCAGCGCACGGAAGATCTCCGTACGGGACTGGTGGGCGGCCTTGCTGTCGGGGTCCGCATCCACCGCCATCTGAGCGAAATGGCCGGCGAGACGGTCGTCGCCGCGTGCCAGCAACTCCTTCGCCCGCTCGCCCAGTTGTTCTGCGCTGCCGGCGAGTTGTGCTACTTCGCGTGCAAGCGCACCACGCCCAGCGGGCTTCAGCCGCGACGGGTCGCCGTCGTACCATCCGCCGTACAGGCGCCAGATGCCTCGGACCACGAACTCGGGCTCGTCGTAGGACGGGTTGAGGTAGGGCTTGGCCATCAGCTCAGCCGGAGCGGTGACCTGAGACAGCACCTCGTCGAGCGTGGCCCCTGCGTTCATGAGGGTGACTGTCTGGTCATGGAGGGTCTCCAGGAGGGCCGCTGAGTCGGACAGGGCGGTACGCACCCGCTCGGCGCCGACGATGGGCAACCCGTGTCCCGGCAGCAGGAGTTCTGCTCCGAGGCCAGCCATCCAGCGCAGCGATTCGGCCCACTCGCGCGCGTAGCGCTGGACCTTCTGAGGGTTCCCCGCGTTGGGGCTGGCCCAGATGAAGAAGTCTCCGCAGCACAGGATGCCGCGTTCGGGAATCCAGGCGATCGCGGCATCGTCCGTCTCGCCCTTGCCGTGTCGGAGGTGCACCTCGAGGTCGCCCACGCGAAGCGTCGAGCGGTCGGAGAAGGTCGTGTCGGGGCGGCGGAACTCGGTCGGCCAGTTGATGCCGGGTGACTGGAACTGGCGTTGGTTGATCACGGTGTTCCAGCCGTGTGTAGCCACATACCGGTCGAACCGCGGCAGTACCGCCTCGTGCGCGACCACGCGGGGCCGGGGCAGCCCACGTTCTGCGGCTTCGGTGTCGAACGGCACGGTGCCGTAGATGTGGTCGATGTGGCCATGAGAGTACACAGCTGTGTGGAGCGGCTGGTCAGTGATCGTGCGTACCGCGTCGAACAGCCGGCCCGCGGTTCGCGCGTCCCCGGTGTCGTACCAGAACAGCCCGTCCTCGGTCTCGAACGCGTACACGTTGCCGAACGCCGGCCACATGTGGACGCCCTCGGCGATCTCGTGCAGTCCCTCCCGGCGCAGTACGCCGGTGTGGTAGGCCGAGGAGTCTTCCCTCCCCTTCCAGACATCGTCGGCGTATTCCAGGAGCTTCGACTTCTTCGCCATGGTTCTACTCGCTCTCTTCCGTCTCAGTTCAGGGTCAGCAGTGCGTCCACAGCCACGAGTTCGTCGCCTCTCACGCACAGGGGGTTGACATCCGCCTCCACCACATCGGGGTGTTCGCGCAACACGGTGGCCAGCGCCCGGACCGCAGCCGCGGTCGCCTCGGCGGGGGCGCCGAGTTCGGTCTCGGCCCACGCCGCGAGGGCCTCGGCCTCGGCGGGGTCGAGGCTCCCGTCCTCGGCGGTCAGGAGCGCTCGGCGGGGGGGCGGTGGTGTCCTCGGCGCGCTCACCGCCCGCCCCCAGGACGAGCGCCGTGCCGTACAAGGGGTCGCGGATCGCGCCGAGTGCGATCTCTGTGGTGTGTGCGAGCAGGGGCTGAGCTACCAGGCGGCGTCCCGGGTCGGCGGACACCGCCCGCAGACGCGCTGCCATGACGGTTGCGACGCCGAAAAGCTCCGCGTCCGTCACGCCGACGTGGACCAGTCCCTGCCGAGCCCGGTGCGGTACGTCGGAGGCGTCCCCCTTGAGGACGTACGGGGGGCTCCATCCGGCAGCGCGGACGGCATCCACGAGCCGTTGTGGGTCCTCGGCGGCGATCATCGGCGCATGTGTAGCGCCTGCCGCCGTGAGCAGGGGAGCGGCGTGGAGTTCGGAGAGCGTGCGGGCTGTCGGTTGCGGCTCCCCGGCCCGCACCGGGGCTCCTGCCGGAACGGGGCGCCCCGGCAGGAGCCCGTGCAGCCTGCGGGTGAGCGCGCCGATGGAGCTGAGCACCGTCTCCGGCAGTGCGAGCGCTTCGATGGCCCCGTCCGGGGCGCAGGCCCACACGAACCAGGCGGGCGTGCGGGTGCGCGCGGTGAGGGCGGCGATGCGGCGGTAGGCGACGGGGAAGCGGTCACCGAAGGTGAGGTAGAGAACGATGGCATCGGTCTCGGGGTCTTCGTCCAGGACATCGAGCAACGCGGAGACCCGGTCGAGCGAGCGGAAGAAGTTGCCGCCGAGGTCGACGGGGTTGGCCAGGGAAGCGTCCACCGCGTCGAGTGCCGTGAGCCGCTCGCGGGTCAGGGGAGAGAGGGTGGGGACGCGGGCGCCCAGTGCGGTCAGACGGTCGGCCAGCACTCCGCCCGCACCGCCCGACATGGTCAGCACGGCGAACCTGGGAGCCGGCGGAAGGACCGTGCCCCGACGGGCGTTCATGACCGCTTCGACCAGATCGTCGTCGTCCTGCGCGAGGACGATTCCCTCCTGTCGGCAGAGCGCGGAGAGCAGGAGATGGTCCCCGGCGACGGCAGCGGTGTGCGACAGCGCCGCGCGCCGTCCGGCGTCTGACGAGCCCACGGTCAGCGCGACGACTCGCTTGCCCGACGTGCGGGCTCGCTGGGCCAGTCGACGCAAGCCCTGTGCGTCCGAGACGCCCTCCAGGTAGAGGACCAGCACCTCGACCTCGGTGCGGCCGAGGAGGTGTGTGCCCGCCTCCGCGGCGGACACGCAGGCCTCGTTGCCGACACTGACGTACGCGGTGAAGCCGATGCCCGCACGCTCCAGCTTGTCGGCGAGGACGAAGCCGAGGGCGCCGCTCTGGGTCACCACTGCGACGGGTCCGTCCTGGACGCGTTCACGATCGAGATAGGCGGTGGTCGAGATCTGTACCTTCGCCGCATGGTTCACGAGTCCCAGGCAGTTGGGCCCGAGGACGGGCATGTCACCCGCAGCGTGCTGCAGTTCGCGCTCGAGCGCCTGTCCTGCGCTGTCGGACTCCGCGAAGCCGGACGCGTATACGACGGCCGAGCGCGCCCCCCTCTCCCGGGCCTCTCTGAGTAGACCCGGTGCGGCACCGGCGGGCGTCGCCAGGACGACCAGGTCGGGCGGGGCGGGCAGGTCGGAGAGACGCGGCACGGTGCGAACGTCAAGCAGCGCCGGCACGGGGCGGCCCACGATCGTCAGCTGACCTTCGTAGCCGCAGTTGCGCAGTCGGTCGACGGTCAGCCGGCCCCAGGAATCGGATCGCGTGGCCGAAACGCCGACGACCGCGATCGACTGAGGAGCGAACAGCGGGGCGCAGCGGTCCGCGACCGCTGCCTCAGGGTGAGCGAGGCCGAGGTCCGAGGCGGTGTCGGCGGTCATCAGGCGGCTCCTTCTTGCGGGTACAGGGTGGTGGAGGACGACAGCAGTCGGGCGGCGTCGTGCTGGGGGCGGATGATGACGGCTCCGACGGCCGCGGCCACCAGGCAGATGACGGAAAAGACGACGAAGGCGTGGGAGAAGCCCGTCAGTGGATCCGTGGCGGCCTGGAGGAGGTCGCCGGTGACCGTGGGGGCCAGGACGCCGGCGAGCGTGGCGACCGCCACGTTGAGGCCCAGCACGGCCCCGCGCCGTTTCACGGGCGAGATCTCGGCACTCAGCGTCTGCCCGGTGGCGAAGACGACCCCAGCGGCGCCCAGCCCGGCCATCACAAGGATCAGGGGCCCCAGACGTCCCGGTACGGCGACCGCGACCAGCGGCAGGACTCCGCCGACCGCTACCATCCCGGCGCTCAGCAGCCCGCGCGAGCGCCGGGTCGGCACTCCGCGCAGGGTCAGCCACTGTGACAGGGCGCCCGTGCCGAACGTCAGTGAACCGCCGACCACCCAGGCCAGCGCGACGAGGTAGCCGGAGGCCGAGACCGAGTAGCCCAGTCCGTCCTGGAGATAGCGCGGGAGCCACGCCACCGTCAACGCCAGTCCCCAGTACCCGGCGAAACCCAGCAACGCAGTCCCCAGCCATGTACCGGAGAAAAAGATGCGCAGGTACGACACGTCGTCTGCGGGTGTCTCCGGAGCGGCGGCGGGAGCCGGCGCCGCGGCGGGGCCCTCCCCGTCCACCGTCAGCCACAGGAGGCACCACACCACACCGGCCAGCGCGACCGTGGCGAACCCCGACCGCCAACCGAAACACCCGATGATCCAGGTCAGAATGGGTGCGGCGAGCACAGAACCGATGGCCGCACCAGTGGCCAGGATGCTGGTGGGAAGCTGCCGGTGCTCGTCGTCGAACCACTTGTGCAACGCGTGGTTGGCAGTGCCGTACGCAGGACCTTCCGCGGCGCCCAACACCACGCGGGTGGTGAACAGGACGGCGACACTTGTCGTCCAGATGATCGGGACCTGGGCCACGGACCAGATCACCGCCAACACCAGCAGCAACCACCGGGTGGGCACCCGGTCGGCCAACAGCCCCACACCGAAGGCGGAGAGACTGAAAAGGAAGTAGAAGCCGCTCGCTACATGGCCGTAGCCGGCCGCGTCCAGGCCGAACGCTTCGCTCAGCGGTTTCGAAACCAGGCCCAGTAGCGCTTTGTCGGCGAAGTTGACCAGCATGAAGCCGAGCAACAGGAGCGTGACCCACCAGCGCGGCACCCGGCGCCCCCTGTGGGGAACCGAGGGCGGTGCTGAATCTGCTGTGCGTAGTGCGTCGCGGCTGTACGGCACCGTGCCTCCCGGGATTCGGCGGTCGGGTGACGCCCCGGGGCGGCTGCCCCAGAGGCGGTGCGGGGTATGACATCCTCCGCATCCCGTCGTGCTTGGATCAGCATGAAGGCCCCCGTTGCTGGGCTGCAGCGCAACTTGTCACAGCGCCGGGGCTAGGATCCTGTGACATGTCACAGAAGCTGTCTTCCGTGCTTGCCTCCGCTCTGGAGAAGCTCGAACGCCGGCTCCCGCTGATCGCGCGGACCGCCGTCACCACGTACGCCGCCGGCTCACCGCTGTATGGGGACACCGCTCCGGAGCACCTTCACCTGCACATGGCGCACACTGTGCGCGAGATCGGCCGGCTCTTCATCAGTGCGCTGCGTGAGGACCGCGAACTGACGGAGGAGGAGACCCTCCCCCTGGCGGAACGCGCTCGTGAACGGGCCGAGGACGGCCTGCCTGCGGAAGATCTGCTCGACGCCTACCTGTTGATCGGCGAGCTGTTCTGGCGTGAACTGTCCGCGCTTGCCGGGCCAGGACCTGACGAGCGGGATCAAGGCAGTGAGAGCACCGATTCGCGGGCCGCCGAGCGTGCCGCACTTCTGCTCGCCGTCGGTCCGCTCCTGTCTCATCTTCACCGCACCGCACTCGCCGGGGTCCGCGCCCACCAGGAGGAGTCACGGCTCATTCTGGGTTCCATCCACGACCCCTCCCGCCGCGCCGCGCGGGCCCTGCTCGCGGGCGAACAGGCTCCCGAAGCCCCGGGCCTCGAACTCGCGGACTCCTACGCCGTACTCGCTCTCGCCATCACTCCGGACGCCGCCGAGCGCACCGGCAACCCCACCGGGCGTCAGATAGCCGGGCGTCGCAAGGTCCACCGCGTCGAGCAGGAAGCCGCGCGTGCCCTGGCCCCTTGCACACTGAGCGCTCTCGATGCCACGGGCGGGGTGCTGCTCGTACCGGTACCCGTTGCATCGGACCCACCGCATCAAGCCCTGCTCCGCCTTGCGGGCGCCGCCGGCGCGGACGTGGTCGCAGCCTGGGCGCCACCGGTCAAGAACGCCGATCTGCCGACGACGGCCGAGCGGACGCGCGAAGTACTGCGCTTGGCGATCGTCGGCGGTGCAACGGCGGGTGTGCACGTCCTGGACGACGTACTGCTGGAATATCAGCTGGCGCGTCCTACTTCGGCCCGCGAGCGACTCCTCGCCCTTGCGCACGTCCTTCGCTCGGAACCCCGCCTGCTGCACACCCTGCACGCCTATTTCGACAACGACTGGGCCAGACTGCGCACCGCCCGAGCACTGGGTGTGCATCCCAACACCGTCGACAACCGCCTCCTGCGCATCGCAGCCCTGACGGGCGCCGACCCCTCCACCTCAAGGGGGCTGGTGCTGCTGGGCGCTGTCCTGACGCTGGAGCGAACGGCTCCGGAGAGCACCGGCAGCACCCCCGAATGCTGAGTGGCGTGCGGGGAAGCGGCGCGCACCCGACGATCGGGCGACGCGCTCTTCGCACCCCGACGGCTCAGGAATGACTTCCTGCCGGATCAGCGGTGTGGGGCGGTCCTGGGGCCTCGTCGCCCGAGTCCGTACAGGCTCTTCGGGATGCCAGCCGCCCGCTCGGCCAAGTCCGCGTCTTATCAGATGGGTTGGAGAAGCGCTTCCAGCTGTGGAGGGTTGCAGTGAGGCCGAGTACGGCCACGTGAGCGTATCCGCCGGTCGACGATGTCGTGAAACCTCTGTCACCGCCGATCGTCCACCATCTGGAGCCGCTCGCCCCGCATGCAGCGTAGGGCGCGGGGCGGTGAAGGGGGCGGAGACGGGGCCGGGAAGAGTGCAAGCGGTCCTCCGGTTGCGTCCAAGGTGTATGAGGCAGGCAACTCGTAAACTCCATCGGCAGATTGACCCGATGTCTCATCCCTGATTCGCCCCTCAACTCGCATTGGAACGCAAAGTCCCCTTCATGCATCGGAGGTACCTTCACGTGCTTACACGCCGTTTCGCCATCCTGGCACCGACCGCAGCGCTGGCCGCGTTGGCCGTCGGGGCAGTGGCCTTCGCGTCCGACAGCGCAAGCGCGGGGGAAACCCGCCACCGCGGTACAAGTGGCGGCGCAGATTGGCAACGCAAGGTCAAAGACGCTCTGCCCTCCTTGGGACACCGCAACTGGATCGTCGTGACCGACTCCGCGTACCCGCAGCAGACGAGCCCCGGAGTGACGACCGTGGTCACCGGCGGACACCAGGTCGACGTGGTCAAGGGAGTTATCGACCTGCTGGGCAAGCAGCCGCACGTCAAGGCTCATATACAGCTCGACAAGGAGCTCGGATACATACCGGAGGATTCGGCTCCCGGAATCACCCAATACCGCAAGGACCTCGGCAAGGCACTGGCCGGGCAGGAGACCAAGTCCCTCCTGCACGAAGACCTGATCGGCAGGCTCGACGACGCCGGCCGGGAGTTCAACGTCATCGTCCTCAAGACCGACCTCACCCTTCCCTACACCTCCGTCTTCTTCGAGCTGGACGCGAAGTACTGGGACGCCGACCGCGAGGCCGACCTGCGCAAGCGGATGGAGCAGGCGCGATGAGGCGACGGAGCGGATCACTGACAGCGATTCTTGCCGTCTGCGCCCTCCTCGGCACGGGAGCCGGCACGGGTGCCGCGACGACCAGGGGAGTGGACACCCCTGCCTTCACCGAAGGCTTCGAATCAGGCGCGCCGCCCTCGGGCTGGCGCGTCGCGAGCGGTTCCTTCGGCCGGCTCATCACGGACCGAGCGACGTTCCACAACGCCGACCGCCCCTACCTCAAGGAGGGGAAGTACTTCCTGTCCACACTTGAGGCGTCGGACCAGGCCGCCAACGACGGCTACACCGGCACCGTCGTCTCCCCGAAGTTCACCCTCGCCCGGCCCACCGTCACACTGCTCGTCGGCGGTGGATCGAGCGCGAGCACGTATGTGGCGCTGTGCTCGTACGACGCCTCGGCCACGGACGGCTGCGGCGAAGAGGTCGCCCGGGTGAGCGGCAACAACAGTGAGGTCATGCAGTACCGCACGCTCGACGGCTCGAAGCTGGTCGGCAAGGACGTCATCCTGAAGGTCGTCGACAACTCGACGGGCGCATGGGGACATGTCACCCTCGACGACATACGTGCCAACGTGCCGCCCACCCCCACCGCACCCCGCGTCGCCCGCACCGCCGAAGCGGCATCTCTGACCTGGACGGCTCCGCCCGATCCGGAGGTGCGTACATACGCTGTGTATCGCGCGTCCGCGCAGAACGGCCCCTACGCGCGCATCGGCACCGCCGACACGACGTCCTACAGGGACGGTTCCGCCGCGGCCGACCAGACGTACTACTATCGCGTCGCTTCTCTCGATGCCACCGGTATCGAGTCCGAGGCCGTCACCACCCTCGCCAGGCCCTACGTCGACCTCTTTGCCCAGGGCGAGCCGACCGCCTACAGCGGGGACAACCTCACCGACACCCGGTTCGCGGTCGGTCCGCTCGGATCGGCCGGAATAGTGCACGACGGCACGGGCGCCCGCCCCACGTGGTGGATTTTCAACAACCTGGGGCAGCTGGCCTCCAACGGCTGGCACAACGCACCGGACACGTACACCACTGGACAGGTCCCCAACAGCTTCTTCGGGGTACGGACACAGACCCCGGACGGAAAGTCCATCGTGCGGGCCCTGCAGACCGAAGCCGTCGGCGGCACCGCCTTCCCCCCGATGAAGTCACTGACCCAGCAGGGCGAATACCCGCAACTGGGCTACCACTTCAAGGACGACGCACTGCCGGTTCAGGTGTCCGAAGAAGTCCTGAACCCGATGATCCCCGGGGACACCAAGAATTCGGCGATCCCGACCGCGATGTACCGGTTCACCCTCACCAACCCCACCGACGAGCCCGTCAAGGTCTCTCTGCTCGCCTCGCAGCAGAACGCGGTCGGTTTCGACGGCTACAAGTCCATCGGCGGCGACAACGACCGCGTGGTCGACGGCTATGGTTCCAACCGCACCCACGTCGTCACCAGCGGCGACACCACGGCGCTGAGCATGTCCGGCAGGGCGGGCGCGGGCAGCATCAACCTCACCACGTCCGGCAGGAACGTGTCGGCAACCGCCTCCTGGGGCTCGCTGGACACACTCGCGGGCGACCTCTCCGACGACGGCAGTCTCGGCGGTCCGCGGGATGCCTCCTCGCCGGGTGACCGGACCACGGTCGACGGCGCCCTCGCGATCCCGGTCACTCTCGGGCCCGGGGAGAAGGCCACCATTCCGGTCACGCTCAACTGGCACTTCCCCGGCGCCAAGAACTACAACGGCGGCGACGGGCGCCAGTACGAGAACTGGTGGAAGTCCGCCGACGACGTCGCCGACTACGTGACGAAGAACTACAAGCAACTGCTCCGCGACACCGACGCGTACCATGACGCCCTCTACGACTCGAACCTGCCGCGCTATCTGATCGACCGGGTGTCGGCGGCCACCGCCGTGCTTCATTCTCCGTCCGTGTGGTGGGCGAAGAACGGGTTCTTCGGCGGGCGGGAGGGCTGGGGCTGCTGCCCCGGCATGCCGACGCACGTATTCCACTACGCGCAGGCACAGGCCTGGCTGTGGCCGGAGGTCGGGCAGCGGTGGACACAGCAGTGGCTCGACAACATGGACGGCACGGGCAAGATCCCGATGCGGTTCAATGGCGACAGCACCTTCACCATGGACGGTCAGACCGGCGTCATCCTGTCGGCCTACCGCACGTACCAGACCTCCGGCAAGGTGTGGCTGGACGGTAGCTGGCCCAAGGTGAAGCAGGCCATGGACTACGTCGTCGCGCACGGCGACGCCGACCACGACGGCATCCTCAAGGGCTCCTTCAACACCACGCTCGACGGTGGCGAGACCGGCGACGGCTCCTGGCTCGGCTCCATGTATCTGGCGTCCGTGCACGCCGCCCAGAAGATGGCCGAGGCGCAGGGCGACCCCGCGACGGCCGCACAATATGCCGCCATTTATGAGAAAGGGCGTACAGCAGGCGAAAAAGCCTACTTCAACGGCGAGTACTACACGGAGATCAACACCGGTGTCGGAGCCTCGTACGGCAACGGCTCCGAGATCGACATGCTGCTCGGTCAGTGGTGGTCCACCCAGCTGGGCCTCGGAGACATCTACGACACCGAGCACATGGACCTCGCGGCGAAGAACCTCTTCAGGAACAACTACAGGGACAACCTCCTGGGCGACACCCCGTACTCCGGCTACAACTACGCGCACCAGTTCCGCCAGTACGCCCTGGAGACCGACGGCGGCCTTCAGATGACGACATGGCCACACAACGACCAACCGACCAACACCCCGCTCTACTACGACGAGTTGATGTCCGGGTTCGAGTACTCGGCCGCGGGACTCATGCTCCAGCGCGGGCAGACGAAGGAAGGCCTTCAGGTCGTCAAGGCGATCTCCGACCGCTATGACGGCAGGGCACGCAAGGGGCCTTACATCAACATGAGCACATGCTCGACCGGCGACGGCACCGGCAGCCCGTTCGGCGACGACGAGTGCGGCAAGTACTACGCACGCACCCTTTCGTCATGGTCCCTGCTCACCGCGATGCAGGGCTTCTCCTACAGCGGGCCCGACAACTCCCTCTCGTTCGCTCCGACGTGGCGGCCATCTGATCACCGGTCGTTCTTCTCCACGGGTGGCGCCTGGGGCACGTTCACCCAGAAGCGTGCGAAGGGCTCAGGGCAGACCGACGCCATTCAGGTCCGACACGGATCCCTGACACTGCGCCGGTTCTCTGTTCAGGTGCCGGAGGGCACCGCGGAGGTCAGGCTGTCCGTCGGCGGTACCAGCAAGGCCCTGCGCGGGGCGGATGTGAAGGTGCACGGCACTACGGCCACCGTCAGCCTGCCGATGCCCGTTGAGGTACGGAAGGGGGAGCGGATGGCTGTCCGGCTGATGTACTGACCCATTTTCGGCGTGGGCAGAGTCCCGCCGGGCGAGGCGGTCACAAGCGTGGCCACCTCGCCCGCCGCCATCCTTCCATCGGCCCGCTACTCCTGCCCACGACCGCTCGGATCGCAGGCCGGTCGACTCCATCGGCGACGGACGCACGCGTCTCATGGACCGTGACGACTTGTCCGTCAGAGGGAGGAGGTCGGTGCGCTCTGGCGGAACGTGTTCTCCACGGTCATCATTCTGCTGCCGGGCAGTTGATGGCCCTAGGACTACGGCTGCCTCGGGCTGACCTACGTTCCGAAGGGATGTGCGACTTGCCGCCCCACTCCTGGTACCCCATCCCGACCCCCGGCGTCGAGGAACTCGGGCTCGCGCTCACGGGCGCCGGCCGCATAGAGGCGCAAGGCCGGAAAGTCACCGGGCGCGCACTGCCGGCGTACGGTGCGGTTCTCGTCATGCGTGGCAGTGGGGGACTGAGCCACGGCAGGAGCCCGGCGTCCTGCCACCGCATCGCAGAAGGCACCTTGTTCTGGCTGCCGCCATACGTCCCGCACAGCTACGGCCCCGACCGGGGGACATGGTCCGAACGGTGGGTCCTGTTCCAGGGGCCGGCCACGACCGCGTACGAGAAGCTGGGTCTGCTCGGCGCTGGGGAACCCACGATCCGGCCGTCCGACCCCAGAAAGCTGGAGTGTGCCTTCGATGAGTTGGCCGACGTGGCAGCGCGCCCCGCCTCGCTCGCCCGGGACCTTGCGGCGGGCGCTGCACTGCAACGGTTGATCGCGCTCGCGACGTCCTGCGGCTCCGCGCCGAAGACCACACGACCTTCACTCGGCGAGCAAGTCGTGGCCCTGCTCGAAGAGTACGCATTCGAACCGCTCAGTCTGACGCATCTCGCACGCCGGCTCACCGTCGCCCCGGACACGTTGACTGCGGCCGTGCGCCAGACCACCGGTTGCACCCCCACCGACTACCTCCTGCGGGTGCGCATCATGCGCGCCAAGGTGCTGCTCACCACCACCGACTTGGCCGTCGCCGCTGTGGGCCGTCGCGTCGGGTACCAGGACCCGGCATACTTCAGCCGCCTGTTCGCTCACCGAGTCGGCTTGCCCCCTTCCGCGTTCCGTCGTCAGCAGCGAACCACGCGCGCCCGGGCGGACCAGCTCGGGCCGACGCTTCCATAGAACGCTTCCGGCGGCCGAGTCGGGGACACTCAGCTGACGGGGCGGAGAGGAGTGGCAGCCTGGGCGCCGCGTGTCGGCCCGAAGGGTTTGCCGCCATAGGCATGTCATCTCCCGTCACCGGTTCCTCCTCCGGTGTCCGTCAGCCGTGTGCTTGCGGACACCACGGGTCTCGTAGCCTGTGATCTCCCCCCTCGCCGTGGCCGGTTCCCGCGACCTTCTCATTCCGTCGAGGATCTGCGGGTCTTCGCCGGCTCCGGCAGTGTGCGCACTCGTCAAGAGTTGTCGGGGCCGATTCGTTTTCCCCGGTGCGCAGTTGTACCTCGGCGAGGGTGACCACGGCGTACGGAAGACACCAGTTCTGCCCCAGAGAACGCGCGAGTTCGACGGAGGTCCGGGCAAGCGTGAGGGCACGGCGCTGCGCGCCGAGGAGCAGTTCGATCCCCTCCCCGCGAGATTGCTCTGGTCGAAAACCAACAAGGGTCCCCGGTTCGCCGGGTGACGGCGATCGCTCGCCTCGCGTAGTCCCGAGCAGCCGCCAACCGGTTCTCCTTGCAGGCCAGTTCATTCACTGCCGACAACGCGCTGGACAACAGCAGCGAGTCGCCGGTAGTGACCGACCGGAACAACCGGGCCCGCTTCTCCGCCGGGCTCCCGGCGGAGCCGGAGCCGCGCCGAGGACCGGAAGAATGGCCGCCAGGCCGGGATGCTCCGCGTCGATCACCGCGCGCTCGGAGGCCGAGCGGCTCATCAGGTATCGGTCGATGAAGGCGCCGTACGGTGTGGAATCCTCCGCTTCGTGGCTTGTGCCCCACAGCGTACAGACGCCGAGTCGAACGGCGGCGCGAGTGGCCTCCGAAGCCGCGGCCGGGTCTTGCCGACGCCGGCCTCTCCCCGTACGAACGCGAGCGGTGTGCCGTCTGTGGCGAGGGCGTGTGCAGTGAGGGCGGACAGGGTGCCGTCACGGCCGACGAGGGGGTGCGGCGCAGGCCGGCGGACCGGCGCGGGGAGCGGGACCGGTTCGAGACCTGTCGCCGCGGGGAGGCGCCTGGGGCGATGGCTTTGAGGGCCAGCTAGTACTGCAACGGTCTTTGTTCTGATGTGTGGGCAGTTTCTGGTGGTGTGTGGCCGCGTCGTTTGTAGTGGCTGATCCGGGCTTGGAACTGTC
>NZ_JBIUUC010000009.1:0-357017 GCF_044742205.1 Streptomyces sp. NPDC087901 | reverse complement strand
CACCTACCTCCACGCGCACCACCAGGAGGCAAGAACGACTCCAGCCGATCCCACTCCGCATTCGTCAGATCCCCACGGCCCATACAGCCAGCCTGACTCCAACACCCCGCTCGTGTCAGAGGATCCGAGAAACAGGACCTATGGGCGAACTGAGAGCATGGGCTCATGGACGATGCAGTAGACCTCGGTGAGTTCGTTGTGCGCAGCGCGAGTGAGTCGGAGTCGGACGCGCTGGTTGAGATCGACTCGGTCGCGGTCGAAGGTGATGTCGGGAGACAGGCGAGTATCCGAAGATGGTGCCAGCAGGGCCTGGTGGTCGTGGCGGAGGACGTGTCTGGCCTGCTTGGCTACTGCGTGGTTGAGTACACGTTCTTCGAGCAGGGCTTCGTCACGATGCTCATGGTGGCCCCATCGGCCCGCGGCAGGGGCGTTGGCCATCGGTTGTTGGACGCCGTGGCTGCCTCGTGCACGACACCGAAGCTCTTCACCTCGGCCAACGTCTCCAACCAGCCGATGCAGCGCCTGCTCCAAAGAGCCGGCTGGAGCCCGGCCGGCCTTCTCCACGGTCTCGATGAGGGCGACCCCGAGCTGTTCTACCTCTGCCGAACGCAGACCGGGCGGATGCACCCGTGCCCTGAAGCGGACCGTACGAGTTCATGGGATGTGTCGTCTCCTTGGGTTCGTGCGGCTGGCGGCTGAAAGGCTGACCGGATGTAAACCGTTGGTGAACAGGTGCTGTGCCGCCCGCCGGGTGTAGGGGCGCAACACGGGGCCGGCCCCGGCTCGCTCCGGCATTGCCTACATCCTTGTGGAGGAAGTCACGTCTCCGGGATGCGGGCTGTTGTGGCGGTCTGACCGTGGCAGCCGGACGGTAGAGCGCTTTGGCTGTACGGTCCGCGAGATCGTGCGGACCATGGAGTCCGCCCGCCCTGGCGGCATTGGGACGAGTGGCACTCGTGACGTGCGCGTTCCGGGTACGCAGTCAGGTGGTTCCCCGACGGCCGCCTGACCGGATTCGGACAGACCGACCGTCCGCGAAGCGCGTGTTCATGCCTGTGCCGCAACGGCCTTGGCCAGGCCCACCGTACCGTCCTGATGGGCATCGGGGAGCGCCGCGTATCCCTGTCGTGCGTAGAGGGAGAGGTTGCGTTGGCTGGCGGCGCCGGTGGACAGGACGATGCGCAGGCATCCCTCCCCGGCCGATTCGGCCTGGTGCAGCAGCCAGCGACCCAGGCCGAGTCCTCGCAGGTCGGGGGCGACGGCGAGCCGTCCTACGTGGAGGTCGGTGCCGGTGCGGCGGGTGCGGACCATGCCGACCAGCCGGCCGTCCTGCCAGAGGCCCGTCGTGTGCCAGTCGGCCAGCCAGGAACGCACGTCGGCCGGCTTCTCGTGGAGCGCTGGTACGGCCAGGGTGTCGTTGGCGAGTGCCTCCTCCGTCCAGCAGCAGCGCTGCAGAACTGTGACATGGGGGGCATCGTTCGGGTCGAGCCGACGCGCGTACGAGCCGGGGAGCGGGCCTGTGACGGACGAGGCGTGCTCGCGCTCGCGCATGGGGCGCAGGGCCCGTGCGAGCTGTGCCAGTTCATCGAGCAGGCCCTGCGCTGCCTCCGCATGGCGCGTTTCGGGGGCGAAGCGGTCGCCTTGTAGCACTTCCGTGATCCGCAGGGCGACAGTCGCTCCGAGGGGCACCAGCCGCAGTGTCGTCACTACTTGTTTGGCGTGCTGGACCGCCCGGGTGCCGGCGGAGGTGTGGCCGTAGCTGACGAAACCGACGGGCTTCCAGGCCCACTCGGGGCCCAGATAGTCGAGGGCGTTCTTCAGCGTGGCCGGCATGCCGTAGTTGTACTCGGGTGTCACGAGGACGAAGCCGTCCGCGCCGTCGACGATCCTGCTCCAGCGCCGGGTGTGTTCGTGGTGGTGGACTCCGCCGGCCGGGTGCTCTTCCTCGTCCAGGAACGGCAGTCCCAGATCGCCGATTGCCATGGGCACCAAGTCCACGCCGAGCCGTTCGGCACTCGGTGCGAGCGTTTCGGTCAGCCACCGTCCGGCGGTGTGGCCGAGTGCATTGGGCCGGGTGCTGCAGACCAGAACGAGGACGCGCAATCGTTTCGTTGTCATGGAAGCGAAACTACCGAGTAGATTGGTTACATGTCAACGAATGAGACGGGCAACCAGGTCCGATGGCTGACTTCCGACGAGGAGCACGCCTGGCGTTCGTACCTCCGCATGGTGACCGCGGTCCAGGTCCGCACCACACGAGACCTGGCCGCACTCAGCTTGTCCGAGCCGGACTACGAGGTACTCAGCACCCTGTCCGAGCGCCCGGACGGCACCAGCACCCTTCACGACCAAGCCACCAAGATGGGCTGGTCACGCAGCCGCCTGTCCCGGCACGCCTCCCGCATGGAGGCACGCGAACTCATCCGCCGCGCACCCGATCCCGCCGATGGCCGGGGCTGCCTTCTCGCGCTGACCCCGGCAGGATGGGAGACACTGCGGCACGCCGCCCCCGCCCACGTTGCGTCCGTACGCCTGCACTTCATCGACCGTCTCGACCCCGAGGAGCTCGCGGTGCTCGACCGAATCGCGCAGAAACTCGCCAACGACCAGTAGCCACTGATCAGCCTCGGAGGCTGATGTCGGCAGGAGAGTTGCCGCACCAGGTGGGTCTGGCAAGCATCGTCTGCGTCCTGCGCAGGGCCGGGCCTGTCGCGGAGTACCGAGCGGGGTCGTGGGGACCCGGCGCCGTTAATGCGGAAGACGTGCCGAGGCCGGCGTCTGGTCGCACGAACGCCGCACTGCCAACTGAGGCGCGCCGGACGGCGCCCGGCGCGTCGCCCTGGAGGCGCAGATGTCCGCCATCTCCATCACCGACCAGTGGGCTGCCCGCCGGGTTGGCCGGCTCACCTTCCGGTGTGTCGGGTGCTTCACCTGATTGCGGGTCACTTTGATCGGGTGTCAGCAGGAGTTGGTAATGACGGCTATTCGTGAGGGTGAGGTATCTCTTGAGCCAGCCGTGACCGAGGCGGCGTGGGTGGGTCGAACCTCGTTGACCTCGCGGAGGCATGCGTTAATGGATCTTCTGCTGGTCCAACCACTTGAAGATCTCGGCCTTCTTGTACAGCACCTTGGCGTTCCTTCCTCGGCCGAGCTTGTAGCCCTTCAAGCCCAGTTTCGATGCCTCCTTGTAGACCCAGCTCGTGGACATGTTGAGCATCGTGGCGACCTCAGAGGTGTCCATAAGGACGGGCTCGACGCTGCGGCGCCTGCCCGACGAGTTGATATCGGTGCGGGTCTCGTCGGAGTGCGACTGCGGTTCCACGGGCAAGATGGCTCCTTGAGGCTGGCCTGAGCTCGATCGCGGCATCGACTCGCGCTCTGCTCCGGCCGAATTCCAAACGTCCTTGACGCCCGCCCTGTGTCAGCGCCAGGAGTCACCGGACGAGTCACCGGACGAGCTATAGCCATGGTCATGAGAATCGCCGGTTTGGCTAACCGGCGATCCGCGGCTATGTTGCCGCGCCGCTTAGGCCCCTCGGATTCCTGTTGAACCATTGGTGCCTCTTCCTTGAGGGGGTGTTGAGAGGCCTGGGTCGGCTGACCCAGGGTGGTGCGCAGCCCGGATCCCCGGTGACCGCCCTCGCTCCTGACCTCGGCCCAGACGCCAGAGTGACGGTGATCACGGACACTCTTCGGAGGCTGCTGCGTAGGCTTGTGCAGTCGTCGCGGTGAAGTCCAGGAGGGTCGGCGAAGCTCTCCCGCAACGCCTGACGGTGCGTCGGGAAAGTCAGCAGTTGGTCAGCATCAGTCCTTGAAAACCCTGCGAAAGCTGACCGAACATGCGACTCGTTGTAAGGTAGGGAAACCGCACTTGACCTGCATAAATGCAGGCAGGGAGCCTATGTCCAGGAGTGTCTCGATGATGCGAACAATGTTCAAGTCCAAGATCCACCGGGCCACCGTGACCCAGGCCGACCTGCATTACGTCGGCTCCGTCACGGTCGACGCCGCGCTGATGGAGGCCGCCGACCTGCTGCCCGGCGAGCTTGTCCACATCGTCGACATCGACAACGGTGCCCGCCTGGAGACGTACGTCATCGAGGGCGAGCGCGGCTCCGGTGTCATCGGGATCAACGGCGCCGCCGCCCACCTCGTGCACCCCGGTGACCTGGTCATCCTGATCAGTTACGCGCAGGTCGACGACGCCGAGGCGCGCGGGCTGGTTCCGCGTATCGTCCATGTCGACGTGGAGAACCGGATTGTCGAGCTCGGTGCCGACGCCTCCGCGCCCGTGCCGGGTACCGACACCGAACGCAGTCCGCACGCCGTGCCCGCGGCGCGCTGAAGCGCCTAACTGAGCGAGGGAGCATCCGCCATGGCAGAGCAGGCCGGACAGACCGGACGGACCGTGCCCGACATCCGTGACGACAGGGCGGCGGGCAAGTTGCTCGCGTACGTGGACGGCGAGGCCGCCGGGGTCATCGTGTACTTCGTGCTGGACGGCACGCCCGCGGCGCTCGTCGCCGTGCACACCGTCGTCGAGCAGGGGCACGAGGGCAAGGGCATCGGCGGTTCCCTGGTCAAGGAGTTCTACTCCATGGCGGCCCGCGAGGGTGTCCCCGTCGTCCCGCTCTGCCCGTACGCCGCGAAGTGGGCGTCGCGCCACCCCGACGAGGCCCCCGAGGCCCCGGTGGAGCTGGTGGAGCGGGCGAAGAAGGAGCTCGCTGTTCACCCCGAACTCTACTGAGGCCTCGGCCGGTGTGAGTGCGTGTCAGAGGTGCCCGCGTCACGGCCGATGGCGTTCTCGCCCGAGGCGGCGCGGTTCCGGACGCGGGCCGGGGTGCCGGTAGCGTGTCGCGGATGAGCCTCGCACTTCTGCACACCTCCCCAGTCCATGTCCCGGTCTTCGACGCCCTGCGCGACGCCCACCACCCCGGTCTCGTCCTGCGCCACCTCGTGCACAAGGACCTGCTCGACCGGGCCGGGGTGCAGGGCCCGGAGACGGTGACGGGCGACGTCGAGGCACTGGTCGCCGCTGCCGTCGCCGACGGGGCCACCGCAGTGCTCTGCACCTGTTCGACGATCGGAGGGGTCGCCGAGTCCGTCGGAGCACGGCTCGGCGTCCCGGTCCTGCGCGTCGACCGGCCGATGGCGGCCGCTGCCGTTCGCGCGGGAAGGGTCACCGTCCTGGCGGCGCTCCACTCCACCCTGGAGCCGACCTGCGCGCTGCTCGCGCAGGAGGCCGAGCAGGCGGGCGAGCCGGGCCTGGAGGTGCGTACGGTGCTGGTCGACGGCGCCTGGGGGCGCTTCGAGGCCGGCGATCATGACGGATATCTGGATCTCGTGGCGGCCGCGGTCGACGCCGTGACGGAAGCCGACGTGATCGTGCTCGCCCAGGCCTCCATGGCGGGCGCGGTCACTCGTACGGCAACCCGCATCCCGGTCCTGTCCAGCCCCCGGCCGGGTCTGGACGCCGCGGCGGCCGCGGCCGCGCACTGACGCCCTCACCGGAGACGGCGAGCGGGCGCCGGTGGCCGAGCGGGTGAGGCCACGGACCGGCCGAAGCATCCGCAGCCCGTACGTGTGGGCTCGCCGGGCGCGGGCAGCCGCTCCGGGAGACGGTGGAGGAGATCCACCCCGACCGTTCGGAGGCCCGAGATGACCCACCCGTTCCCCGACCCGGTACCGCCGGCGCCCACTCCCGGACCGCTGCCGGGCCCGCCCCGGCCGCTGCCGGAGCCCACTCCTGTTCCGCCCGGCCCGGGGCCGACGCCGCCCGTGCCCACACCCCCGGGCCCGGCGCCCGACCCGATCCCGCAGCCGCCCGCGCCGAACCCCGAGCCGGTGCCGCCGCCCGAGCCGGAACCCTCACCGGTCGGCTGACCGCACCGACGCCGGCGGCCGAGGGGCTCAGCCCTCGGCCAGTACGGCGTTGGCGCGGGCCGTGAGTTCGGTCAGTACCCGGCCCGCCGCCGCCATGTCCTCGGCCGGCAGGTCCGCGTACAGCCGGGTGGTGATCGTGGCGATGCCGGCCCGCTGCGCACGGTGCGCCTCCCTGCCCGCGGCCGTCAGGGCCAGCCGTGCCACGTCGGCCGACTGCTCCTCCAGCAGCCCCTGCGCGAGCAGTCCGGACAGGGCTGCTTCGGCGGTCATGGCGTCGACCTTCAGCGTGGAGGTCATCCGCTCGACCAGCCGGTCGCGCTCGATGATCCCGTCGCTGTCCGCCGTCGCGTTCAGTGCGACGGACTGGTGGAAGGTGGCGCCTGTCTCCGCCAGCAGCCGTTCCAGAACGGCGCGCGTGGCGTAGTGGGCCTGGCCGATGACCTGACCGTTGACGCTGGGTGCGGTGGTCATGATGACTCCTCGGTGGATGGATCGGTGACTGCGGGAACCGGCACGTCGAGCAGTGCTGTCAGCGCCCGGGTGAACGCCGCGGTGTCAGGTCCGTCAAGACCGCCCAGGGGTGCGAGCAGTCCGTCGACGAGCCGTCGCACGACTTCGACCGCGCGGCCGGCGACCGCGAGGCCTTCGTCGGTCAGGGACAGCTGGACGGCCCGGGTGTCGGCGGGGTCGGTGGCCCGTTCGACGAGCCCGGCGGCTTCCAGGCTGCGTGCCAGTTTCGAGACATAGAGCGCTTCGAGTCCGGTGTGGTCCGCGAGCGCGCGCTGGCTCGGCCGCAGCCCCGCCCGCTGCATCCCCAGCAGGGATCCCAGCAGTGAGTACTGCGCGTGTGTCAGCCCGAGCGGCCCCAGTGCCCGGTCGATGGCCACCCGCCATTTCATCGACAGGCGCCAGACCAGAAAGCCGGGGGTCGGACCCTCAGGTGCTTTGCTCATGACAGATACGGTACATGGCTACTATATCCATGGCTACTAAATAGTGGAGACGGCTCGACGGCCGTCCGTGAGGGGTCAGGAGTGCAGGTGCAGCAGGGCGTCGGCGTGCGCCAGCCCGCTCTCCGCGGCGATCGAGTCCAGCGACTGGGCGTCGCGTACCGGAGCGAAGCGGACTGCCGGCCCGTCCTGTCCCGTGCCCGCCCCGGTGCCGAATCCGTACACGGCGGGCCGCGGCAGGCTGTTGTAGGCCCACGGCGTGGAGAAGTAGTACGCGCCGGTGTCGTACAGCACGACGTAGTCGCCCGCCCGTAGTTCGGGCAGCTCCCGGGCGTGCGCGACGACATCTCCCGCGAAGCAGCACGGGCCCGCGATGTCCTGGACGAGCGCCGGTCCGGCCTTCGGAAGCCCGTCGGCGTCGAACGCGCCGACCCGCAGGGGCCAGGCGTCCGGCATGAAGACGGTACGGGTGGCGGTCTGCGCGCCCGCGTGGGTGAGCGCGATCCGGCGGCCCCCGGCATCCTTCGTGTACTCCACCAGCGCGCCGATGAAGCCGTTCTTGGCCAGCAGCGACCGGCCGAACTCGGTGACGAGCTCGTACCGCCCGTCGAACAGCCCCGGCACCGCCCCGCGCAGCGCGGCCACGTAGGCCGCGAACGTCGGGCGGACCGTGTCGTCGGCGAAGTTGACCGGCAGGCCGCCGCCGATGTCGAGACCGGTGATCTGCCGGCGGCCGAGTGCGGTGTTGATCTCCTCGGCCAGCCGGTACGTCTCACCGATGCCCGCCGCGATCAGCTCCAGGGAGCAGCCCTGCGAACCGACATGGGCGTGCAGACGAGTCAGCCACGGGTGCGCCGCGAACGCCTGCACGACCCGCTCCCGCGCGCCGGGATCGCGCAGCGCCACGCCGAACTTGGAGGTGGCCGTGGCGGTGCTCATCGCGCCGATGGACCCGCCGCCGACCTGGGGGTTGACCCGGAGCCCGATGACGGACACCGCGTCCGAGGGCCGCAGTGCGGCGATCCGGTCCACCTCGTCGAGGTTGTCGGCGTTGACCGCCACCCCGAGCGCCAGCGCCATTCGGATCTCGTCACGCGTCTTCGCGGGGGAGTCGAGGACGATCTTCGACGGCGCGAACCCGGCATCGAGCGCGATGCGCAGTTCACCCGGGCTCGCGACCTCGCAGCCCATCCCGCACTCCGCCAGGAGCCGCAGCACGGGCACGAGCGACGCGGCCTTCGCGGCGAAGGTGTGGAGCACTCCGGGCACCCCCGCGAACGCCTCGTGGAGGGCGGCGACCGAGTCACGTACCCCGTCGGTGTCGACGAATCCGGCGACCGGGCAGGACTCGCCGAGCAGACCGTCGGCGACGGCGTGGCGGACCGCGGCCGCGACACGCGCGGAGGAGGACGGAGCGGAGGAGGGCGGCGTGGAGGAGGAAGGGCCGGAGGAGGACGCGGAAAGGCTCATGGGATCAGAGTCGGTGATGGTCGCCCCACAGTCTCTGTCCGGCAGGACAGCATCGGTGCAGGCTCTTGTCCGGACGGCCAACGAACCATACGGACACCGGAGTCAAACCTATCCGGTGAGGCGGACCGCGAGTGTGATGAGCAGCCGGGTGTCGGGGTCGTCCAGGTCCACACCGAACCGCTCCCGGGCGCGCCTCAGCCGGTATCGCAGCGTGTTGGGATGCACCACCAGCCGGGCGGCTGCCCGGGCCACATCGCCCGACGCGTCGAGATAGGCGGCCAGCGTACGGACCAGCTCTCCGCCCGATGCCAGGTCGGCCCGCACCAGCTCGTGCACCGGCCCGCCGCCCGCCTCCCACACCGGCCGGACCGCGTCCAGTACCCGCGCGACGTCCAGCGAAGGGCCGACGGCCGCCGCGTCCGCGTACCGGCCCGGGTCCGCCCCGTCGTCGCGGGCCGCGCGCTCGCGCAGCACCCGCACGATCAGCGCCGCCTCCTCGCACGAGGCAGGAACCCCCAGCGCGGTGGCGGCCACCGGGCCCGCACCGGCCAGGACCGGGACGCCGCCGGGCAGTGACGGGGCCAGCATCGCGAGCTCCCGGGCCAGGCGCAGCGCGTCACGCTCCTGACCTGCGCCGACGGGCAGCAGGGCGAGCAGCCGGTCACCGTCGCGCAGCACCTGGACCGAAGGGCGGTAGGACACGGCGTGCAGCGCGAGGACCTCGAGGGTGCGGTCGCCCACGGCCGACTCCGCGTCGTGCCGTTCGACGACGACCACCGCGCAGGCCGCATCGGGCGACAGGCCCAGGGACCAGGCATGGGTGCGGGCATCGCCCTCCCCGTGCAGCAGACCGCGCAGCGCGAGCTCCCGGCGGCGGGCCGCTCCGCTCTCGCGCAGCCGGTGCCGCACCAGGAGGGGTGCGGCGACCTCCGCCGCCCGGCGCAGCGCATCGGCGGCGTGCGGAGACAATGTGTGCCCGTCCGCGGCGGCCCAGATGGAGCCGAGCACCTCGGGACCACTGCGGACCGCGATGATCAGGCGCTCCGGGCCGTCGGCGTCCTCGGCCCGGTGGATCACATCCCGGGAGGTCCACAGGACCCGCAGCATCCCGCTCCGGCGCAGCTCGGCGACCCGCCACTGGGGGACCCGGCCGCCCAGGATCGTCGACCGGCGCAGCCCGTCGGCCTCCGGGCCGGTGGCGGAGTGGGCCAGCACCCGGAACCGGGTGTCCTCGATGGTGATCGACCCCCCGGTGTACCCGGCGACCGTCGCGGCGAGCGCGGTCAGGCTCTCCGCGCCACCGGCGGTGCTGCCCGGCGCCCCTTCGTCGAGGCCCGCCCGTGCGCAGGCCAGCGCGGAGCGCAACAGTGCCGCGGTGTCCGCCCAGTCGGCCCACTCCGCGCGGGTCAGCAACGCGATGCCCGACTCCTCGGCGGCGGCCAGCACCTCCGGGGCGACGGCCGCCCCTTGCATGTCGCGCAGGACCACCCCCGACGCACCACGCCCGGCGGCCTCACGCACCGGGCCGGCGGCCTCGGCGGAAGCCGCCGGCACACCCACCACCAGCACCAGACAGCCGTCGAAAGGCTGTGCGGCACCCTCGTCGCCGACCGCCACACCCCGCACCCCGACGTCGAGGCCCGCCGGGACCAGCACCGCGCGCAGCGTTCCGCTGTCGTCGAAGGCCAGGACCTCGCGCAGCGGTACAGCGGCGGACTCCGATGAGGTGGATGTACGGCTCGTCATGGCAGCCGAGCATACGAGCGGTGGACCCCGTGTCGTGTCCGCGAAGTCCCGTCCGGCCCGCCCGCAACGCTCCCGAGGACCCGTCGCAGGTCAGGCGATGATCGGGACCACGGCCTCCGGGGTCAGCATCCGGAACGTGAACGACTGGTGGAAGTACAGCCGGATGTCGGTCGCGTCGTGGTCCAGGTAGCCGATGGACAGGTCCTCGCCCAGGCACAGCTCGAAGTCGCCGCCCCGGGTGGACAGGAGCACCCCGCCGGCGACGGCCGGGGCCCACAGGATCTGGTCGTCCAGCAGCCTGGCCAGATGGGTGGAGACGGGATAGCCGTGGTCCGACGTCTCGGTCGCCTCCGTGAACGCGTCCGCGCCCAGGAGCAGCCGGTACGGCCCGTCGACACCCGCCAGCCGCAGCCGGGTCAGCGCCTGGCTCACCGTGGCCGGATAATCGCGCGCGTCGGCGGGCAACGGCAGCGGGGTGTGCGAGGAGCCGTCCCGCAGACCGGCGATCCCGGCCGCGGCGTAACCGTCGATGATCGCCATGTCCTCGGCGAACGCACAGGTCCGGGCCGCGTCCTTGACAGGCTGCCAGTCGCTGTCGTCCGAGCCGCGCTCGACATCGTCGACAGCTGCCCGCGTCACGGTGAACGGCACCCGCCACTCGATGACCGGCATCGACGTACGGGCGCGGGCGATGACGTCAGGGGTGGGCGGATCGATGTCGCACAGATGGCCGTCGCCGACCGCGGCCAGCTGCGGCCCCTCCGGACCGCTGACGTCGATGACGCGGCGGCCGGCCAGATGACGGCTGAAGGTGCGCCGGGCCTCCTCTTCGATCTGGTCCCAGGCGGCCTGGGTGACAGGGGCGAGTTCGCGATGGAGGTTGTTCATCTCTGGACGCTTTCTTGCAGGCTGCCGATGCGCAGCGAACCGTCCCGGACCACCGGCGCGACCACGGCCCTGGCCACCGGCGCGGACGCCGGCTCCGGCTGGGGCGTGGCCTGGGCGTAGGCGGGCGACGGCGGCGGGGCGCCGAGGAAGTCGGCGCCGGGGGCGTGGAAGAGCGTGCCGGTGACCGCGGTCGAGAAGTCGAGGATGCGGTCGTGGGTGCCGGGAGGATCACCGAGGAACATGTTGCGCAGCATCCGCTCGGTGACGTCGGGGTCGGCGGCGTACCCGATGAAGTACGTACCGAACTCGCCCTGTCCGAAACTGCCGAACGGCATGTTGGCGCGCAGGATGTCGCGCTCCGTGCCGTCCGGGTCGGTGATGGTGTTCAGCGCGACATGCGAGTCGGCGGGCTTGACGTCGTCGGCCAGCTCGACGTCGGTGAACTTGGTCCGCCCGATCACCCGCTCCTGCTCCTCGGTCGTCAGCGCGTTCCACGTCGTCAGGTCGTGCAGGTACTTCTGTACGACGACGTAACTGCCGCCCGCGAATTCGGGGTCCTCGTCCCCCACGAGGGCCGCGGACCGGGCATCGTCGCCCACCGGGTTCTCCGTGCCGTCGACGAACCCGAGCAGATCCCGGTGGTCGAGGTAGCGGAATCCGTGCGTCTCGTCGACGACCTTCACCGCCCCGCCCAGCCGGTCCAGCAGCTGCGACGCCCACTCCCAGCACACGTCCATGCGCTCGGCCCGGATGTGGAACAACAGGTCGCCCGGGGTGGCGGGGGCGTGATGGCGGGCGCCGTGCAGCTCCTGGAAGGGGTGCAGCAGGGCCGGTCGCGGACCGGAGAACAACCGGTCCCAGGCATCGGAGCCGAACCCGGTCACACAGACCAGCCCGGCATCCGGGTAGCGGAACCCGATGGAGCGGGCGAACGCCGCCAGATCCGGCAGCGCCTCATGGACGACCGGCTCACCACCGGGCTCGATCGTGGCGACCAGGATCAGCGCCGCACTGGTCAGCGGGGCTACGACGGGCTGCGCCGCGGCCCGTTCCTCGTTGGTCTCGGGCATGCGGCGGCTCCATGAGCTGGCTCGGCGGTACGACGCGGTGGAACACTGCCCCGTCGCAGGTACGGCGAGCGGGCCCGCTGCCACTTACCCACACCCCGGGCCCCGCCGCACCCCGGGTCACCCGACCGGGCGACCGGCAGAGGGCCAGGCGACGCCGGGGCTCAACGGCCGGAACCGGGCCGGCGACGCACCAGCAGGCGGACGGGCTTGTGTCTCCCCCCGGGGGAGACAGCAGGGTGGGCGCATGAACGGCGACACGCACCTCTCGATCGGCGAGCTGGCCCGGCGGACCGGGCTCACGGTCAAGACCGTCCGCTCGTATTCGGACCGCGGGATCGTGCCGCCCGCCGGCCGCACCCCGGCCGGCTACCGCCGCTACGGGCCCGACGCCGTGGCGCGTCTCCAGCTGGTACGGACGCTGCGTGCGCTCGGACTCGACCTGTCCACGATCCGCGAGGCAGTGGCACGGGACACCCCGCCGGCCGAGCTCGCCGCAGCGCACGCGGAGGCGCTCGCGGTGCAGATCCGGGTGCTGAGCGTGCGACGCGCGGTGCTCATGGCCGCCGCCAGACGCGAATCGACCCCTGAGGAGATGGATCTCATGCACCGACTGGCCACGCTGTCCGAGGAAGAACGACAGGCACTGACCCGCGAGTTCCACGACGAGGTCTTCAACGGACCGGGTGCGGAGACGGGCATGCCGGGCGTCAGGATGTCGATGACGCCGCAGCTGTCGGACAACCCCGCCGAGGAAGAGACGGAAGCGTGGATCGAACTGGCCGAACTGTCCCTGGACCCCGGTTTCCGGACGGTCATGCGACGCACGGCCGAACACCATGTGGCGGACCGGGCCGATCGTACCGGCGGCCTCCCCGGGCGCGGTCCGGAAGCGGTGATCCGCGACCACGCAGCCCCGGCGCGCGCGGCTGGTGTCGCCCCGGGCTCCGCGCAGGCCGGTCCCGTCGTCGACGCGGTGACGGCCGCGTACGCGCTACTCTGCGGCCGGCCGGACGACGACGCTCTCCGGCAGCGGCTGCTGGCCCGCCTCGACACCGTCAACGATCCGCGCAGAGAGCGGTACCTCCACCTGCTCGCCGTGGTCAACCGATGGCCCGCCCCGGACCAGCTGTCGCCCGAACTGGACTGGTTCAGCGCGGCGCTGCGAGCTCGGATCCCCGGCTGATCCGGCTGATCCTCCCGGTCCGGCCGGTCCGGGACTACCGGGTTGCGGCCGGCCCGCAGGAGACGGCCACGGACCAGGTCGACACATGGGTTCGCGGGGCGGCTGAGATCCGCCGGGTGGTGGCAGCCGTCTGCCTCATTCCCGTCATCCCATGGGATCTTCTGTCGCTGTGCTCGCGATCCTGTGCGGGGCCTGCGGGTGTGCAGCCGTACCGTCGAATCCGTCGGCGTGACGGCGATCCGGATCCGGGCCGCCGGAGCGCGTAACCCTGCTGGGCGCAGAGTGCCCCGGCCCGCCGAAAGACGTGACATGGCAAAGATCCTTTTCGTTGTGACCGGATCCGACCACTGGACTCTGGCCGACGGAACCGCGCACCCGACCGGCTTCTGGGCGGAGGAGGTCGTCGCCCCGTACGAGCGCTTCCGGGCCGCGGGACACGAAATCGTCGTCGCCACCCCCGGCGGAGTGGTTCCGACGGTGGACCGGGGGAGCCTGGCCCCCGAGTTCAACGACGGCCAGGAGAACGCCGACAAGGTGGCGGCGTCCGTCGCCGGCATGGCCGAGCTCCGGCACCCGCTGAAGCTGGAGGACGTGGACCCGGCGGACTACGCGGCGGTGTTCTACCCGGGCGGGCACGGCCCGATGGAGGATCTGGCGGTGAACGCCGACTCCGGCAGGCTGCTGACCCGGGCTCTGGAGTCGGGGATGCCGCTCGGTGTCGTCTGCCACGCCCCGGCGGCCATGCTCGCCGCCACGAAGGACGACGGCACCAACGCGTTCGCCGGGTACCGGCTCACCGGTTTCACCAACACCGAGGAGAGCCAGGCGGGCTTCGCCGACCGGGCCAAGTGGCTGCTTCAGGACCGTCTCGTGGAGGTCGGCACCGACTTCCAGGAGGGCGGCCCGTGGACCCCGCACGTGGTCGTCGACCGCAACCTGGTCACTGGTCAGAACCCGGCATCGGCCGCTCCGCTCGCCGACGAACTGCTCAAGAGGATCGGCTGAAGCGGGCCGGCCACGCCTGCTGTCGACCGCCGGATCAGCCCGCCCCCACCTCCGACCGGTCCCCGCCCCAGAGCGTGTGGAAGGAACCCTCGACGTCGACGCGGCGGTAGGTGTGCGCGCCGAAGAAGTCCCGCTGCCCCTGGGTGAGCGCCGCCGGCAGCCGCTCGGCGCGCAGACCGTCGTAATACGACAGCGCTGCGGCGAACCCGGGGGTCGGCACCCCCTGGCGCACCGCCTCGGCCACCACCGCACGCCAGTCGTCCTGCGCCGCACCGATCTCCTCGGCGAACTGCTTGTCGGAGAGCAGGCTCAGCAGCTCGGGCCGGGCGTCGTACGCCGCGCGAATGCGGTCCAGGAAGGCCGCCCGGATGATGCAGCCGGCCCGCCAGATCGATGCCACGGCGCCGAGGTCGATGTTCCAGTCGTAGGCCTCGCTGCCCGCCCGGATCTGATGGAACCCCTGGGTGTACGAGACGATCTTGGACGCGTACAGGGCCTGTTCCACCCGGTCGGCGAAGGCGGCGGCCTCCTGCTTGCCGAGCGGCGCGGGAGTGGGCCCCGCGAGCTCCTTCGCCGCCTCCCGAAGGTCGGCGTGGCCCGACAGCGACCGGGCGAAGACGGCCTCCGCGATCCCGGAGACGGGTACGCCCAGATCCAGTGCGATCTGCACCGTCCAGCGCCCGGTGCCTTTCTGCTCCGCCCGGTCCTGCACGATGTCGACGAAGGGCTTTCCGGTCGAGGCGTCGGTGTGGGCCAGGACCTCGGCCGTGATCTCGATCAGATACGAGTCGAGGCGGCCCGTGTTCCAGCTGCGGAAGGTCTCGGCGATCTTCGCGGGGGAGTACCCGGCCACCGTGCGCAACAGGTCGTACGCCTCCGCGATCAGCTGCATGTCTGCGTACTCGATGCCGTTGTGCACCATCTTGACGAAGTGACCGGCGCCGTCCGGACCGATGTGCGTGGTGCAGGGGGTGCCGTCCTTCGCCTTCGCCGCGATCTTCTCCAGCATCGGCCCCAGCGACTCGTACGATTCGGCCGAACCGCCCGGCATGACGCTGGGCCCGTTCAGCGCCCCTTCCTCGCCGCCCGAGATGCCCGCGCCCACGAAGTGGACGCCGCGCTCGCGCAGCTCCTTCTCCCGGCGCCGGGTGTCCTCGAAGTGGGCGTTGCCGCCGTCGATGATGACATCGCCCTCGTCCAGCAACGGGGCGAACTCCTGGATGACCGCGTCCGTCGGCTCGCCCGCCTTCACCATGACGACCAGGCGGCGCGGCCGTTCCAGCGCGGCGACGAACTCCTCGGGCGTGCGCGCGGCCACGAAGGTCCCCTCGTCGCCGAACTCGTCGACCAGGGCATCCGTCTTCGCCGTCGTGCGGTTGTGTACCGCGACGGTGTAGCCGTTGCGGGCGAAGTTTCGGGCCAGGTTGCGGCCCATCACCGCGAGTCCGGTGACGCCGATCTGCGCAGTGCCGCTCATCTGTCTGCTCCTGCAATCTGTCGGGGAGGGCGAGGACCGGTACTTAGACCGGGGCGGGGCACGGGGAGGCCGCGCTGTCCAGTATGGATACGGGACGGGAGGACGGCCTGTTCAAGGACGGACGACACCCGGCCCCTCCCGCTCCGGGCCCGGTCCGTGCGTGCGTGCGGGAGCCGTGGAAGAGTTCCTGGCGCTTGACGAAGCGCTTGGCGGGTCGGTGCCTGCGCGGACACCCGCCTCGCCCGTCAGGCACCGTTCCCGGGGCACGTCGGACATCGGCGTCGGGGTACGGCACCTGTTCTGTCTGCTTCGCCGATCTGCTCGTCAGCTGTGAAATCCGCAGGTTCGTCGGCCGCCCGTCGGGTACCCGCGTGTACCACCAACAGGCGGCTCTGCTGCTGTTGTTCAGGCATCCCTTGACAGTTCTCGCGCTGCGGCGCAACACTGAAAGTCAACGGGAGAGCGCTCTCCCGCTCCTTCCGGTCACCGTCACCAAGGGCCTCTCCGCGATGTGCGATCCAGCTGCCTCCCTCTTCTTGCCGCACGCCCCGTGTGCGCGGACGCGGAGTGGCGTGGAGGTTCGCATGGCGACAGGGCCGTGTCCGCCAGGATCCCGTCCGGCGGTGCTCCATAAGAGGAGGTTGGGTCCCCGCCTGCTTTCGCAGCCTTACTGGCCTCGTTGCCGCGGAATTTCCCGGGATCACGCACGCGGGACCGGCCGGCGCCGCTCCCTGTGCGGCCGGAACGGCCGGTAGCCGTCAAGTGCCCGGAGCGCTCGCTCTTCTCGGCAGCCGCGCCCTGCCTGCGAGGAGAGCGCTCTCCCCATAAATTGCCCGCGTCGTCCCACTCCCCGCTGTCGGCGCGGCGCAATAGCCCGCGGTGCTCACGGCAATCCGTGGCCACCGCGGGCCGCCGGCTTTCCCGGCCCGGCCCCCGCCTGTGTATATTCCGGAGAAAGCTAAGGGGTCTAGGCAGTACGTCGACGGGGGTGGGGATGGTTCGCGCGGGGCTCACGACCGACCGGGTCGTGGCGGCGGCGGCCGACCTGGCCGATTCGATCGGCTTCGGCAAGGTCACCATTTCCGCGCTGGCCCGCGGCTTCGGCGTCAAGGACGCCAGCCTGTACTCCCACGTCAAGAACCTCCAGGATCTGCGTACCAGGGTCGCGCTGCTGGCCGCGGGGGAGTTCATCGACCGGATCGAGGCCGCCGTGGCCGGCCGGGCCGGCAGGGACGCCCTGATCGCCTTCGCCGACGCCTACCGGTCCTTCGCGCTGGAGTGCCCGGGCCGGTACGAGGCGACGCGGATGCGCGTCGATCCTGCCGTCGTCGCCGCGGCGCCCGCGTACCACCGGACCATCGAGACCACCTCGTCGATGCTGCGCGCCTACGGCCTGACCGAACCCGATCTCACGGACGCGGTACGGCTGCTGCGCAGCACCTTCCACGGGTTCACCGCCCTTGAGGCGGACGGCGGATTCGGTGCGCCGCGAGCGGTGCAGACGTCGTGGGAGCGTGCCGTCGAGGCACTGCACTTCCTGCTGGCCAACTGGCCGTCGGCGATCGGTGGGGCAGGACGCGGCGAGTGAATCCCGTGGACGTGGCCCCCGGCCGGCGTAAGGCGGCCGAGTTCTCCATGATGCCGTCTCACCCACCGAGGAGGCTGAGCACGCGGGGCCAGGCATCGGCCTGTGCGTGGGCGTTCCCGGACACGGTCCCGCCGAGATCCATGTAGCTGCCCGAGATCGGGTTCTTGGCGTACCGGGCCGTGGCGCTGTAGGGATACCAGCCGATGTGGTGCCCCGCGTTCTTGTAGACCAGTGCCTCGCGCTGCCGGCCCGGGCGCGTTCGCTCGTCCCCTATGCTGCGGGCGGCGTCGGCCGACTGCCAGAGCCGGTCGTCGTTCCCCGCGACGGCCAGGATGTCGCCGTTGACGTCGTCCAGTGGGATGGGTGTGAAATCGACCGGGTCGTTGTCCCGGGTCCATGCCACGCCGTGCGGGTACCCCGGGGTGGTGCTCCGGGACGGTGCGTAGAGCACGAGGTCGCTGACGAGGCCGGGGTAGGTGTGGGCGAGGAGCTGGGCTGCCTCCGTGCCGCGGGAGATCCCGATCACGACAGGTTTGCGGCTACCCGCGCCGTACCGCCGGTCCAGAAAACGGGCGGCCGTGGCGAAGTACTCCAGCTTGATGTTCTCCAGGGTCTCCGGACGTCCCGGGCAGCCGAAGTAGCAGAGAGCGAGAACGGGGTGCCCGTGGGAGGCGAGCAAGGCGGCGGCGAACGAGTTGCTGACTCCGCCTTCCGAGCCGCCGATGCTCAGGACCGGTGCGCGTCGAGGCGCGTGGGGCGGCGGCAGGTAAAGGGCCCCGAACACGCCGATCCTGCCCCCGCTCAACGCCTGGTGGGTCGTGCCCTCGCTCATCCACGTTCGCGTCAGCGAGCGCGTCGCGATCGGCTTGCCGCCCGCCTCCACAGCGAGATTCACCTTGTACGACGCCTGCTGTTCCGGCAGCTTCGGGAAGAACGCCGCCTTGCCCGCGTCCATGTCACGCGGCTTCATGGACCAGAACAGCCCCATGCCGTCCACGCCGCGGTAGGTGCCTGACCGGGATCGTGCACGGTCCAGGTCCACCGTTCCCGAATCGTTCGCGGTGACGACAGCCTGACTGGCCCATCGAACGCCCTCACGATCCACGGAGCCTGCGGTCAGGGTGACCTCCTCGTGCGGATGCAGGCCCGTGACCCGGACCTGGACAGGGGCATCCGCCAGAGATTCGGGCCGGTCCACCTGGATGCGCGCCCGGGTGCTGTGTTCGGGCCCCGACGAACAAGCCCCCGCACCCGACAGGGTCAGGCAGCACGCCGCCGCGACTGCGCGAGTCCGCCACCCTGCCGCACGGCCGTTCACGCTCTTCGTCCTCACGATGCGCCCCCTCAACTCGGCGTTGCCGCAGTAGCTGTACAGGGAAAGAAACCAATCACGTGGAGGAGGTTCCGCGCCGAGGATCGGACAACCCGTAATCGGACTTGTCGAATTCTTGGCCGAACGAGGCGCGAACCGAGAGGCGCGAACCGAGAGGCACGAACCGATAGGCGCGAGACGCGAAACCTCCGGCGGCGACGGTCGTCTGTCGCGGCCGGAGGCTGCCGGGGTGGCCCCTACGCCCTCACTGAGAGGTCAGGCGGCCTTGCGTGAGCGGCCCGCCGCCACTTCGCGGGCCAGCTCGGCGTAGCGCCGGCCGCTGCTCTTGACGGTGCGGCGCTGCGTCCCGTAATCGACGTGAACCAGGCCGAACCGCTTGTCGTAGCCGTACGCCCACTCGAAGTTGTCCAGCAGGGACCAGGCGAAGTAGCCGGCGAGCGGGGCGCCCTTGCGGACGGCGCGGGCGCAGGCGGCGAGATGCTCCTCCAGGTACTGGGTCCGTTCCGGGTCGTGCACCGATCCGTCGGCGAGGACGACATCCTGGTAGGCCGCGCCGTTCTCGGTGACGTAGATGCGCTGGACGCCGTAGTCCCCGGTCAGGCGCAGGAGCAGCTGTTCCAGGCCTTGCGCGTGGACCTCCCAGTCCATGTGGGTGTGGCGGGAGCCGGGCAGATAGACCTGCTTGGCGTGCGGCACGGGGCCATGCGCGTCGGCGGTGACGACCTGGCGGAAGTAGTAGTTCACGCCCATCCAGTCGAGCGGCGCCGCGATGAGTTCCATGTCGCCTTCCTGCACGGGGAGTTCGACTCCGTACAGGTCGACCATGTCCTGCGGATAGCCGCGCCCGAGGATCGGGTCGAGCCACCAGCGGTTGGTGTGCCCGTCACCGCGCACGGCGGCGGCCCGGTCCGCCTCGCGGTCGGTGGCGGCCTCCACCGGGCTGAGGTTGTTCACGATGCCGACCCGGGCGTCCGGGCACGCGGCCCGTATCGCCTTGACGGCGAGACCGTGTCCGAGGTGCAGGTGGTACGAGGCGCGGACGGCGGCGGTCAGGTCCGTGAGACCCGGCGCCATCGTGCCCTCCAGATGCCCGATCCAGGCCGAGCAGAGCGGTTCGTTGAGGGTCGCCCAGTCCTTCACGCGGTCGCCGAGGCGGTCCACGACGACGGACGTGTACGCGGCGAAGTGCTCGGCGGTCTCGCGGACGGTCCAGCCGCCGCGGTCCTGGAGCGCCTGCGGGAGGTCCCAGTGGTAGAGCGTGGCGAACGGGGTGATCCCGGCGTCGAGGAGGCCGTCGACCAGCCGGTCGTAGAAGTCGAGACCGGCCGCGTTGACCGGGCCGTCACCGCCCGGGACGATCCGCGGCCAGGCGAGCGAGAAGCGGTACGCGCCCGCCCCCACCTCCTTGATCAGGGCGATGTCCTCCGGGACCCGGTGGTAGTGGTCGCAGGCGACGTCCCCGGTGTCGCCGCCGTCCACCTTCCCCGGGGTGTGGGAGAAGGTGTCCCAGATGGAGGGCGCGCGGCCGTCCTCGGCCGCGGCTCCTTCGATCTGGTACGCGGCGGTGGCGACGCCCCAGGTGAAGTCGGCCGGGAGGGCGCTGAGGTCGTTCACGGACTTCCTTTCCGAAGTGGTCACTTGACGGCTCCCGCGGTGAGGCCGGCGACGAGGTAGCGCTGGAGGAGCAGGAACCCGCCGACGATCGGCACGCTGACGACGAGCGAGGCGGCCATGACCTGGTTCCAGTAGACGTCGTTCTGTGTCGCGTAGCCCTGGAGGCCGACGGCGAGCGTGCGGGTGGTGTCGTTGGTCATGACGGAGGCGAAGAGGACCTCGCCCCAGGCCGTCATGAACGCGTACACGGCGACGGCGACGATGCCGGGCACCGCGGCCGGCACGACGACCCGGAACAGGGCGCCGAGCGGTCCGCAGCCGTCGACGAGGGCGGCCTCGTCCAGGTCCCTGGGGATCGAGTCGAAGTAACCGATCAGCATCCAGATGGAGAACGGCAGCGAGAACGTCAGATACGTGAGGATCAGTCCGCCGCGCGAGCCGTACAGCGCGATTCCGGTGCTGTTCCCGATGTTGACGAAGATGAGGAACAGCGGGAGCAGGAAGAGGATGCCGGGGAACATCTGGGTGGAGAGCACCGTGACGGTGAAGACCCGCTTGCCGCGGAACGTGTAGCGGCTGACGGCGTACGCGGAGAACACCGCGATGATCACCGAGAGCACCGTCGCCGAGCCCGCCACCACCAGCGAGTTGACGAAGTACCGGGCGAGCGGGACGGTGTCCCAGATGTCGAGGTACGGCTTGACGGTCAGCCCGGACGGGATCCAGTGGAACTTCCCCGAGACGTCCTGGAGCGGCTTGAGGGAGCTGCTGATCATCACGTACACGGGGAGCAGGACGAAGGCCGTCAGGAAGGCCAGGATGATGCGGCGGGTCCAGAGGAAGGACTGCGGCGCGGCCATCGGCGACCGCGACCGTGATCTTGATTTGGCCGCTCTCGACAGCGCGGCCGGCTGGGCATGGCTAGGCATCTGCACCCTTCCTTCCGCGCGAGGTGATGAGCAGGTAGACGGCCGTCACGACCAGCAGGAACAGCAGCAGGAGCACGGACATCGCGGATCCGGTGCCGAAGTTCCAGGTGACGAACGACGACTGGTAGATATGGATCGAGATGAGGTCCGCGCTCGAAGGTGCCGCCTTGCCGAACAGCACGTACGGGGTGTTGAAGTCGTTGAACGTCCAGAGGAACAGGACGAGCACCAGGACCTGGTTGACCGGGCGCAGCGACGGCAGCGTGATCTTGCGGATCTGCTGCCAGATGCCGGCGCCGTCGATCGCGGAGGCTTCGTACAGCTCGCGCGGGATGTTCTGCAGCCCCGCCATCACGATGAGGAAGGCGAACGGCCAGCCCTTCCAGACCGAGACGACGATCAGCGCGTAGATGCTGTTGTCACCGATCAGCCAGAAGGACGGCTGGTCGGTCAGCCCGAGCTGGTCGTGGAGCACGTGGTTGACCAGCCCGTTGTCCCGCTGGAACATGAACGCCCAGGTGATGACGGCCGCGTAGACCGGCAGGGCGTACGGGACGAGGAAGATCGCCCGCAGGAATCCGCGGCCGCGGAAGTTCTCCTGGAGCATGATCGCCGCCGTGACACCGAACAGCCACGCCAGGCCGACGGCGAAGAACGTGAAGACGCAGGTGACGAAGAACGAGTGGAGCAGCGCCTCGCCGATCGGGGCGTTGAAATCGACGGCGATCCTGTAGTTGTCGAGGCCGGTCCAGGGCGCTGCGCCCCAGTTGCCGATGAAGAACTGTGTGAGCCGGCGGAAGCTCATCACGATCCCGATGATCATCGGGATCACATGGATGAGAAGTTCGAGCAGGACGGCCGGCAGGAGCAGGAGATAGGGCAGTCCGCCCTGGCGGATCCGGTCGGGGATGCGCGGCAGTCTCCTGCGCGCACCCCCGGTGCCCCGGCTCGTCACCCTGTCGGAATTCTCCGCCCGGCTGTCGGTGGTCACGGTGGCGGTCATCAGGAGTGCCTTACTGCTGCATCGTCTGCTGGGCCTTTTCGAGGCGCGCCTTGACGGATTCGGTGGTCACGGGGCGTCCGGCTGCGGCGTCGGCCCACAGTTCCTTGACCGCGGTGCCGACGGCCGTCTCGAACTGCGACTCGTTGGGCACCTGCGGCAGCGGGGCCGCGCTCTTGGCCAGCGTGTCGCGCAGGACCGCGAGGTCGGGCGCCGAGAACGCGGCGTCGGCCTGGGCGGTCTTGACCGGGGGGATGGACCCGTAGGTCTTGTTGAGCAGCTTCTGCTCGGCGTCGCTCGTCATGAACTTCACGAACTTCTTCGCGCCGTCGATGTTCTTGGTGTTCTTGAACACCGCCATGTTGATGCCGGCGACCATGGAGTTGATGTTCTTGCCCTGGCCGGGGGTGCCGGACGCGACGGGCACGGGGGCCGCTCCCCAGTCCTCGGGCTTCATGCCCTGGGAGGCGAACGTCGAGGCGGCGGCCTGCCACAGCACCATCGCGGTCTTGCCCTTGGCGAAGTCCGTCAGGGACTGGTTCTGGGCGTACTCGGCGTTGCCCGGCGCGATGATCTTGTCCTTGGCCATGAGGTCGATGTACTGCTTCACGGCCGTGACGGCACCGTCGGAGGTGAAGGTCGGCTTTCCGGCGGCGTCGAAGAAGTCCGCACCGTGCTGCTGGCCCAGGACGAATGTCTGGTGGATGTTGTTGGACAGGTTGGCGCCCTCGGCGCCCAGCCCCCACTTGCCGTCCTTGGACAGCTTCTTGCCGTCCGCGACCAGCTCGTCCCAGGTGGCCGGGGGCTTGGTGATGCCCGCCTCGGCGAAGCTCTTCTTGTTGTAGTAGAGGGCGTACGCGAGCGAGTAGAGCGGCACCGCGGAGGGGTCCTTGCCCTCCGCCCCGGCCGAGGCGACCGCCGAGTCGACGAAGCGGTCCCGGCCGCCGATCGCGTCGAAGTTCGCCTTGTCCCAGGGGAGCAGCGCGCCCGTCGCCTGGAGGGAGGCCGACCAGGTGTTGCCGATGTTCAGCACGTCCGGGCCCTGACCGGACGTGGTGGCGGCGAGGATCCGGTTGAGCAGGTCGGCCCAGGGGACGACCTCCAGCTTGACCTTGATGCCGGTCTGTTCCTCGAACTTCTTCAGCTCGGGGGTCAGGATCTTCTTGTCGGCCTCGATGCTGGGGCCCTGGTTGGACGCCCAGTACGTGAGGGTCTTGGGTGAATCGTTGCTGCCGCCGCCCGAGGACGTACCGCCTCCGCAGCCGGTGACTCCGGCGGCGATGGAGATCGCGAGGGTGGCGGCTGCTGCGGCTCTGATGGTGCGCATGCGGGATGGCCCCTTTCCGGGGAGGAAGGCCGCGTTCAAGAAACGAACGACCTTCAGGGCTTAATTTATGACGTGATTTAAGAGGTGAGAGAAGGTCGCGTCAAGTCCCGCGGTCACGGTATGTTGCGGGAAGGGAAGGAGCCACATGGCTGAGCGCAACAGACGGACCGTGCGTGACCTGCGACGGGGCAACCGGGCGAGGGTATTGCAACGGTTGTATTTCGACGGCCCGCTGAGCCGCCAGGAGCTCGGTCCCGTCACCGGGCTGAGTTCAGGTTCCATCAGTAACGTCGTCGCGGAACTTGCCGCGGAAGGTCTCCTGGAGGAGGCCGGTGTCGTCGACTCCGACGGCGGCCGTCCCCGCACTCTGCTGCGTGTGGCCCCCGGGGGTGGCCTCCTCATCGGCATCGACATCGGCGAGACCCGGATCAGGGTCGAGCTCTTCGATCTCGCCCTCACCGAACTCGCCCGCACGGAAAGGCTGCTGGCCCAGCACGGCTACGACGTCAACCGCATCGTCGGCCACGTCCGCAGCGGGGTCGCCGACGTCCTGCGGGACGCCGGCGCCGATCCGCGCCGGCTCCTCGGCATCGGGATCGGCGTCCCCGGCATCATCGAACGCGACGCACCGGACGGCTCGGTCGGGGACGTGGGCTCCGTCGTTCACGGCCAGACCATCAACTGGAGCGCCGTCCCCTTCGAGCGGCTGCTCCGTGACGCCGTCCGGGTCCCGAAGGAGGTGCCGTTCTTCATCGACAACGGTGCCAAGACGCTCGGCCAGGCCGAGATGTGGTTCGGCGGCGGACGCGGTGCGGGGGCCTCGGCCGTCGCTCTCATCGGCTCCGGCGTCGGCGCCTGCGTCAACCACGGCGACCTGCTCGACGAGGACCGCAGCAGCATGGCCCTCGAATGGGGCCACACCACCGTGCAACTGCGCGGCCGACGCTGCCGGTGCGGCTCGACAGGGTGCCTGGAGGCGTACGCAGGCGCCGAGGCGATGCGCGAGCGCTGGCACGAGGCGGGCGGCCCGCTGCCCGCCGACGCCGACGACGAGACCGCGCTCGCCGCGCTGCTCGCCGCCGCCTACCCCGGCCCCGGCGGCGAACCCGACCCGCTGGCGGTCTCGGTCCTCGACGAGACAGCCGCATGCCTGGGCGCTGCTCTGGGCGACCTGATCAACCTCTTCCTGCCCGAGCGCATTCTGCTCGGAGGGTGGGCGGGCCTGCTGATCGGCCCGCACCTGCTGCCCGACATCCGCCGTTACGCACGGGAGTACGCGCTCCGCCATGCCGCGGCCCGGACCACGATCGAGCTGGGCCGGCTCGGCCCCGACGCGGTCACGGTCGGCGCCGCGACCCTGCCGCTCGCCGACTTCCTGGCGAGGGGCGGCAGCCGCCCGTCGCCCGAGCCGCAGCCCGGCGGCCCGGCACCGGGTTTCCGGACCGCCGCGGATGCCGTACGGAACCGGGAACGGTCACGGACGACGTCGGACGCGACGGGGTGAGGTGAGACGCGAGGAGGCGGGCGCTGACGGGCGTGCATGGCGGCAGCGGGCATCGGCGACGTGCATCGGCGACGTCGGCACCTGGGCAGGGCCGGTATTCGGGTAGGGGCGGCATCGGGGCAGGCTCGGCATCCGGGCCGGGGAGCGACCGCAGGGCCGGCCCTCCCCGGCTCATGGCGAGGGCGACGACCGGGGCGTGGGGCGCCACGCGGCCGGCCAGGTCACCTCCCGAGCGACGGCCCCCGGCACGCCGAGGCTCGCCGGGCGCGTTCCACGTAGCGGCTCCTTTCCGTTGCGGCCGGGCAGCACAACACCCCCCGGGGCGGCGGACGATGACCGCACCAGCACCAGCACCAGCACCAGCACCGGCGCCCGCGTCCGCACCCGCATCCGGGCCGGCGCCCGCATCCGGGCCGGCGCCCGCACCCGGACCGGCGCCGGACTACGCCGAGTCGCGGACCACCAGCGCGGGTTCGAAGATCACCGACGTCGTCGCCCCGTCCGGCTTCGACAGCCGGTCGATCAGCAGCCGGGCCATCTCGGCTGCCATCGCCTCGACCGGCTGGCGGACCGTGGTCAGCGGCGGCCGGCAGGCGGACGCCGCGCTGCTGTCGTCGAACCCGATCACCGCGACGTCCTCGGGCACCCGCTTGCCGTGCTCCCGCAGGACGTGACAGGCGCCCATCGCCATCAGGTCGTTGGCGGCGAACACCGCGTCCAGATCCGGGTGCTCGACCAGCAGCCGTTCCATCGCCGCCTCGCCGCTCTCCTGGGTGAACTGCCCCTCGGCGATAGGGATGTACGGATGCCCGTGCTGTGTCATCGTGTCGCGGAAACCGGCCAGCCGCTCCTGCCCGGCCGGCACATTGAGCGGCCCGGTGATGGTCGCGATGCGCCGGCATCCGCGGGTCAGCAGATGCTCGGCGGCCAGCCGCGCACCGTCCTGGTGGGCGAGGTCGACATAGCTGATCCGGACCGGCCGGGCGGGCCGGGCGTACAGCACCGCGGGCAGTCCGGCGTCCGTGAGCAGACCGGGCAGCGGGTCCTCCGCGTGGGTCGAGACGACCAGTGCGCCGTCGGCGCTGCCCTGGCGCAGGAACGAGACCACGTCCTCGCGGGCGCGTGACGTCTCGGCGAACATCAGGACCGGGTGCATCCCGCGCGGCCGGAGGTAGTTGACCACCCCGGTGACGACCCGGCCGAAGAACGGGTCGGCGAAGACCTGCGCGGTGAAGGACGATCCGCTCTCCGGATCGGCCGCGTCCGCCGTCGGCCCCCCGTCGGAGGGTTCGGGCTCGACGCCCGCGCCCGACACCACCAGGGCGATGGCGTCCGTGCGCCGGGTCACCAGGGAGCGTGCGGCGCGGTTGGGCGCGTAGCCGGTGAGAGCCACCGCCTGGCGCACGGCCTCCTGGATCACGGGGTCGACATTCCGTACGCCGTTGATCACCCGGGAGACGGTGGCGCGGGAGACACCGGCCGCCCTCGCCACGTCCTCAAGGGTGGGTGTACCGGCCGAGCGCAGATCATCCGTCATGAGCGCATTTATAGCATCAGCGGAGAGCGCTCTCCGTGGCGATCCGAACCGTTACCGCAGCCCGTACCGGCCGGAGTGGTCGTTGCGGTCGCCGTCACTGTCGCGCCGAGCGGCAGATCGCCCGCCGAACGGCCGCTCAGCAGCGCGAAGTCGCCCGCCTCCGTGTCCCACCCGTGCAGCGGGACCGACCAGTGCGCCAGGGCCCGCCCGGACACCCGGACCACCGCGACCACGCTCTCGCCGGGATCCGCCTCGACCGCCGCGTACTCGATCAGGCGCAGGGCCGGCCGCTCGACCGCCGATCCGCTCCTGGCCACATAGACCTGGACCACCTCGCGCCCGCGCCGCCGTCCCGAATTGCGTACCCGTACGTGTACGTCGAAGGCCTCCCCGGCCCGTACCGTCGCCGGGGCCGTCAGCCCCTCGTACTCCCAGCTCGTGTAACCCAGGCCGTGGCCGAACCAGTAGGCCGGCACGGCCCCGGACCGGAGCCAGGCCGCATAGCCGATGTGCAGGCCCTCCTCGTAACGAAGCCGCCCGTCGGCTCCGGGGGCGGTGTCGAGCACCGGTACGTGGTCCTGGTCGGCGCCCCACGTGGTCGGCAACCGGCCGCCCGGCTCGGACCGGCCGAACAGGACGTCCGCCAGCCCGCTTCCGGCCTCCTGGCCCGGGAACCACTGGAGCATCAGCGCGGGCACCCGGGTGTGCCAGGGAAGGGCGACCGGGCCGCCCGCGTTCACCACGACCACCGTGCGCGGATTGGCCCGCGCCACCGCCCGTACGAGCGCGTCCTGGTCCTCCGGCAGGCTGAGGTTCTCGCGGTCATGGCCCTCCGACTCGCTCTCCTCGGTCGTGCCCACGACCACCACCGCGACATCCGCCGCCCGCGCGGCGGCCACGGCCCGGGCGAGCTCGTACCCGGCGTCCCCGGGCGGCGGGGCGGCGGCGAGAACGGTCGCCACTCCGGTCCCTGGATCCAGTGAGCGCCGTGCCACCACCTCCACCTCCCGGCCCGCGACCATTTCGGTCTGCACGGAGCGCAGGGGAGGCGCGACATGCACCCGGGTCGGGTCATCGCTGTCCAGCGGGAACGACCCGGAGAGGACTTCCCGGCCGCCCACGGACAGCGAGAGGTCGCCCCAGCCGCCCACCGCCCAGGTCCACACACCGCCCACGTCAGGCCGGACCAGGGACCGGATCTCCACGGCCGCGGAGCCTTCGGTCACGACGGAGGGCTCCACGATCCGCCCGGACAGCCGGTGCTCGGTGCGGAGTTCGTCCCCGTTCCCGTCCAGCAGCCTGACGAGCACGCCCGGTTCTCCGGTGCGCGGATCCCGCGCCCCTTCCCGGGTGAGCGGGAGGGGGCGGGCGGACGGCGGCAGCCCGGGGTGGTGGGTCACTGTCGCCGAGCCGTCGAGTGCCTCCTCGATTCCGGCCAGTGGCGTCACCACCGAGTCGGGGAACACCTCCGCGCTGCCCCCGCCCTGAATGCGCACCGCGGTGGCGTGCGGGCCGATGACCGCGACCGAGCGCAGCTCCGCCGGATCGAGTGGCAGCAGATTCCCGTCGTTGCGGAGCAGCACCGAACCGGCGGCGACGGCCCGACGCAGCAACGTCCGCTGGGCACCGGGCGCCACCACCGGCCGCCATACCGGCCCGGGTGATCCCAGCGCACCCACGCGCCCGGCGAGCCGGAGCAGGCGCCGCACCTTGTCGTCGATCGCCTCGGGGGAGACCAGTCCCTGTTCCAGGGCGGTGAGCAGGCCGGCCGCCCACGGGCCGGCGGGACCCGGCATCGCCAGGTCCTGCGCGGAGCGCGCGGTGTCCAGAAGTGTGCGCACGCCGCCCCAGTCCGAGACCACGGGCCCTTCGAACCCCCAGTCCTCCTTCAGCGGGTGCTCCAGCAGCGGAGAGGCGGACATGGTGACGCCGTCGACCTTGTTGTACGCGGACATGACCGCCCAGACGCCGGCCGCCACCACTGCCTCGAACGGGGCGAGGTAGAGCTCGTGGAGCGTCTGTTCGTCCATGCGCACGTCGACGTTCAGCCGTTCCGTCTCGGCGTCGTTGGCGACGAAGTGCTTGGCGGTGGCGGCGACCCCGCCGGACTGGATGCCCTTGACGAGCGCGGCGCCGGTCCGCCCGGTCAGGAGGGGATCCTCGGAGAAGCACTCGAAATGCCGCCCGCCCAGCGGGGACCGGTGCAGATTCAGCGTGGGCGCGAGGAGGACGTCCACTCCTTTGCGTCGGGCCTCCGTGGCGAGCAGCGCACCGAGATCCGTGAGGAGCCGTTCGTCCCACGAGGCTGCCAGCGCGGTCGGGGAGGGCAGGACGAGCGACGTCTCGCGCTCGTCCCAGGTCTCGCCGCGCACCCCGGCGGGTCCGTCGGAGAGGACGAGGGGTCGTAGTGCGACGGCCGGCTCGCCGTACGTCCGCCACGTACTCGCGCCGGTCAGCAGACGCACCTTCTGTGCCAGGCCGAGCTTCTCCAGCAGCGGATCGATCTCTTCGTCCGTCATGACGGTCATGCCCTTTCAACCCCCGCACCCCAGATGGATTGGAGAGCGCTCTCCCAAACTGCCGCGCCCAGCGTCGCTGGCCGACGCCGACCGTGTCAATGGGGAACGGTTCCGGACGGGCCAGGGGCTGCCCGCCGCCGACGGTGGCCGGAACTCGCTGTGCCCTTGTCATCACCCGTTGTCTGCACATAAGTTGACCGCTTGCGACGTGTCCTACTGCCTGTGGGGGAGCCACATCATGGCCGCGAACGGACGGCACCGCAGATACCAGCCCAGCCGCATCAACCGTGCTTCGCTCACGGTCACGGTGGGCGGCGCGGGCATTGCACTCCCGCTCATCACCGCCGCATCGGCCGGTGCTGCGTCAGGAGATGTCTGGGAGAAGGTCGCCGCGTGCGAATCCACCAGTAACTGGCACATCAACACCGGCAACGGCTACTTCGGCGGGCTTCAGTTCACCCGGTCGACCTGGGCGGCCTACGGTGGCACGGTCTATGCGCCGCGCGCGGACCTGGCCACCAGGGACCAGCAGATCGCCATCGCGGAGAAGGTCCTTCAGGGTCAGGGCCCGGGTGCGTGGCCGGTCTGCTCCGGGAAGGCGGGCCTGACGCGGGGCGGTGACGGACCCGACATCAACGCGCAGTCCGAGCGGACGGCCGAGGTCGCGACGCCGAAGAGGGCCGATTCCCGGACATCCGTGCCGACCAGGGCCGAGACGAAGAAGGCCTCGTTACCCGCCACCCCGACGACGGTGCCGGGCAAGCGGGACTCGTACACCGTGGCCCGCGGGGACTCGCTCTCCGGGATCGTGGCAGACCGGCGTCTGGAGGGCGGCTGGCAGCGGCTGTACTCGGCGAACCGCACGGTTGTCGGTGACGACCCGGACCTGATCTTCCCGGGCCAGCGTCTGAGCCTCGACCTGGCAGGGACCGCCAGGACCGCCACCGGCGCTGCTCCGAAGCAGGATGCCAAGTCGGAGCCGCGGGCCAAGGAGAAGGCGGCACCCGCACCGAAGAAGGCGGCACCCGCACCGAAGGGGACGGCGCAGCCCGAGCGAAAGCAGACGGCGCAGCCCGCGCAGCAGGCGAAGCCGAAGCCGGCGGCGCAGCCGAAGCAGACACAGCAGGCGAAGCCGACACCCAAGAAGACGGAGACCCACAAGACCGAGACCCACAAGACCGAGACCCACAAGACCGAGAGCCACAAGGCCCAGACCCGCAAACCCGAGACCCGCAAACCCGAGCGGGCGGAGAAGCACTCCGGGCTCACCGCACCGGTGGCGGCTCGCACAGGCACCCCGTATCACCAGGCAGGTTCCTGGTCCAGCGGCTATCACACGGGCGTCGACTTCCCCGTGCCCACCGGCACGTCGGTGAAGGCGGTCGCTCCCGGCACGGTCGTCTCGGCGGGCTGGGGCGGGGCGTACGGCTACCAGATCGTCATCCGGCACGGCGACGGCAAGTACAGCCAGTACGCGCACCTGTCGTCGCTGCTCGTGCGCTCCGGGCAGCACGTCGGCGGGGGACAGCGCATCGCCCGCTCCGGCTCCACCGGCAATGTCACAGGGCCGCACCTGCACTTCGAGGTCCGGACAGGACCCGACTACGGTTCCGATGTCGACCCGCTGGCCTACCTCAGGGCGGGCGGCGTCAGGGTCTGAACGCCGGGGCGCTCACCGGCCGCGGTGGCGGAGGCGGTGGACTCCGCGGATGACGCGCCCTTTCGCACGGCGCCTCCGCGCGGCCGCGGGTCCGGTCCGAACTCCGCCTGACCCACCCGGCGCTCCAGCGGCATCCGCACGGGCAGCGGCAGCAGCGGGGCGGGAAACGTTTCCGCGGCCGCCACTGGCGGCATCGGCCCCGTGGGTTCGGGAAAGGCCACCACGGTCGGCGTCGCCGACCGGACCGGGCGGGGCGGAGCGCCCGCCGGATCGGTCGCTGCCTCCGCCGGTTCCGGCGAGCCGGCGGGCCCGGCGAAATCCGCCGGGTCCTCGCCGGAGGCGCTGGACGCGGCGGGGGACAGGGGCCCCGGCGGAGATGAGGGGGCGGTGGCGCCGTCGCCGTCGGACGCCCCGTCCGCGCGGGCAGTGGCCTGCGAGTGCTCGCCGGGGGTCTGCCGGCCCTCCCGGCGCTCCGCGCTCATCCGTTCCGTGGTGAGCATGATCAGTCCGCCTGCCGCGACGGCCCCGCAGGCGAGGGCGAGCATCGTGCCCGCGGTGCCGTAACGGAACTGCTCACCGAACAGCGTGATGCCGACCGCGGCGGCCACCACCGGGTTCACCACGGTCACCGTGGCGAGCGGGGCCGTCAGACCCGCGCCGCGGTAGGCGGCCTGGGACAGCAGCAGCCCGGCCCCTGCGAGCGCAGCGATCACCAGCAGTGTCGGAAGGCCCGCGCCCACCGAGCCCGAGGTCCACTGCATGGCAACGGTCTTCGTGAACACCGACGCGATACCGAAGGCGACACCTGCGGCCCCGGCCAGGACCACGCTGCGCATCACCGGCCGGCGCATGGCCTTCGCGACCAGGATGAGCGCGGCCACCGCACCGAACGTCACGACGGCGAGCATCAGTTGCTGCGGCCCGCCCAGAGAGTGCGCATCGGAACTTCCGGTCAGGGCCAGCAGTCCCGCAAGCCCCGCCGTCGTCATGACCGCGCCGCGCCAGGCGGTCGCCCCGGCCCTGCGGCGTACGAAGAGGGCGGCCATCGGCAGGGCGAAGACGATGGTCAGGGCGCCCAGCGGCTGCACGAGGCTGAGCGGACCGTACGCCAGCGCCACCACGTGCAGGACGGCGCCCACACCGTTCAGCGCCACCGCGGCCCACCAGACCCGGTTGCGCAGCGGTGCGAGTGAGCGGCCGTCGGAGGCCGTGGCCACGCGCTCCTGGACGATCGCCCCGGCCGCGTAGGCGACCGCGGAGACCAGTGACAGGAGCACGGACAGCGCGAGGGAACTCATGTACACCACGATCTCCCTTCAAAGCGCCCGCGTCGTCGTCCCTGAGACGGCGATTCGGCGTACTGCTTTGGTAGTACGGGAGCGGTCCCGGTGTCCTCCTCCCGACGGTAGTCCTCCCTGTGGCCGACGTCAGAACGATCATCCCGCACAGTTACGGTGAACCGCGAGCCGCGGCACTGCCGGTGCCCGCGGGGTCACATCAGGTGGCCGGGCGGAGCAGGAGGCGGCAGCGCGATGGACGAGAACGAAGCGGCCGGCCCGGGCGGGTTCTTCGCGTTGCGGACGGCCCCGGTGCCGGACGGTGGGCACCTTGCGCTGGCACGGCTGTACGCGGGGGAGGACGCACCGCTCACAGCCCGGATCGACACCGTGGCGGAGCGCCTCGGCACGTCGGAACGACGGGTCGCCGCCTCCGTCGCGCATCTGGGGCTCGCCGCGCGGCTGTGGTCGACCGCTCTGGGCCCGGCCGCCCTCACCGGGGGATTCCCCGCTCTGCGGGCCGAGGACCTTCATTGGGACCCCCGGCTGTCCGCCCCGGACGACCTGCGGCTCGATGGAGGCGCCATGCTTCCTGGTTCGGCGTCCCGGATCAGGGACGCCGTCCACTACGGCCATCTCGAACCGCTCTGCGCCGCGATCCGCCGGGACACCCCCGTGCCGGTCCGCCTGCTGTGGGGCAACGCCGGTTCCGCGCTGGCGGGAGCCGTGCGCCAGCTGGTCGGGTGGGCGCGTACGCACAGCAGGCCGGATGTCGCCGCGCGCACCCGCGCCCTGGCAGCCGAACTCTTCGACCACGCGGATCTGCGCGATACGGGCGCACCGCACGGTCCGGGCTTCCGCAGGCGCACCTGTTGTCTCTACTACCGAGTCCCGGGCGGTGGGCTGTGCGGTGACTGCGTCTTCGACGATGCTCCCCGCACACCGCCGGGGCGGCCAGGACCGGGCTGAGCGGACAGCGCGCGCCGCGTGCCGGTCCGGCGCCGGACAGAGCCTTTCGGGTGTCTCCCGCCGGCCGTGCGGCACGTACTGCACCGGGCGGAAAGGCGCGGGTTGTGAAGTCGACGGAGAATGTGTCATCTCTGCGACGAGGAGCTCGAGCATGCAGCAGTCCACCGTGAGGGCGCTCGGTGCCGGGCCGCGTGCCCGCACCCGTGGGGCGATCGGCGCCACGCATGGTTCTTGACCTCGTCATCATCGGCCTCGCCATCAATGTGGGGCCCCTGCACAACAGCGCGTTCATCCTGTTGCTCTCCGCGCCCCGTGGTGTCCGGAAGGGACTGGCGTTCGTCCTGGCGTGGCTCGGCTGTCTGGTCCTGGTACTTGCCGTGGTGATTCTGCTGACCGGTGGCAAGCCGCCGGTTCCCCGAAGCGCGCCCTCCACGGTCGCCCTGGCGCTCAAGCTGGCGCTGGGTATCGGAATGGTGGTCTACGCGGAGTCGAAACGGCGCCGGAGCGGTGGCGGGCGGCAGCACCGGACCCCCAAGTGGCTGGGGAGACTGGACAGTGCCTCCGGGTGGACCGCTGCGGGGCTGGGCGTCATTCTGCAGCCCTGGGGTCTGGTCGCCGCGGGTGCCGCCACGGTCGTCCAGGCGCATCTGTCCTCGCTCGGCTCGTACGTGTCGCTCGTGGCCTTCTGCCTGCTCGCCACCTCCGGCCTGATCACGATGGAGTTGTACGCGACGTTCCGGCCCGCGAAGTCCCGCGCGAAGCTCGGTGCGCTGCGCGACTGGACCGAGAGCCATCAGGACCAGGTGATCGTCACGTTGTCGCTGCTGGTCGGAGTGTGGCTGGTCGCCAAGAGCATCTACCAGCTCGTCTGATCCATGGCTCCCTGCGTCCAGCCGAGCTGGTCTGATCCGTGATCTGGCCTTCCGTCGTACGCGCCTGATCCGCAACCCCGTCTCCCGTCGTGCGCGCATGGTCCGTGCCCCGTCTCCCGTCGTGCGCGCATGGTCCGTGCCCCGTCTCCCGTCGTGCGCGCCTGGTCCGCGACAAGCGCAACCCCTCGCCGGGCATGCCAAAAGACGGCGTGGCGTTCCGGTCCGCGCCGTGGTGCCAGGGGCTCTGACGTGGCCTCCTCCGGTGTTCCTCCGCTCCGCATCCGGGCTTGTCATGGACCTGGACAGCGCCACATGCGGCGTGCTGTCATGCCAACTGCCATTCCTTCCAACGTTGTACATCGTGTTGCAACGAGCCGCCACCCTTCCTCACCAAGGAGGATCCGTGCGCATCGACAAGAGACTGATTCTGTTCCTGGCAGGCGCTGTTGGGGCCGCCGGACTGTCTGCCGTACCCGCTGCTTCGGCGGTCGGGCAGCAGCCCGGAGGCTCCGCCGAAGTGCAGGGGCTGAAGGGGGAGTACTACACCCAGACGGCCCCGGGCGCCTTCGACTTCGGGGAGCTCAAGGCCACCGGATTCGATACCTCCATCGACTTCCCGACCCTGGAGTCGCGGCTGCTCTCGGCCACCGGACAGGCCGACGACGCCAGCATCCGGTGGACCGGGAAGATCGTGCCGGAGAAGTCCGGCGCTCATACGTTCTCCATGATCGGGGACAACGGCTTCCGCCTCTGGATCGACGGGAAGCCGGTCATCGATCACTGGGTCGACGACTGGGAACGGGAACAGACCTCCCAGCCGGTCGAGTTGACCGCCGGTACCGCCTACGACTTCAAGGTGGAGTTCTTCGAGCACCAGGGAGGCTCCAACCTCCATCTCAAGTGGACCGAACCGGGCGGCACGAAGGTGCCGGTGCCGCAGTCGGCCTTCCGGCTGCCGGACGACTTCGCGTACGACGGGGCCATAGGCGCCACCGTGCTCGCCGACGGCCGCACACTCAAGCTCGACTTCGCGCAGAAGCTCGGCACCCTGCCGGCCGGTCTGGTGAACCACCTGGACGCCGTCATCGGCGGGGCCGAGTGGCCGCTCGGGGCGGTCGAGGCCGACCCGGCCGACCCGCGCAGTCTGACCGTCGCACTCAAGGAACCGGTCGTCGGGAACAAGGCCGGTGACGCCACGGGCCTGGCCGACATCCGTTACGACGGGGACGGCGCTCTGTCCGGCGAGGACGGCAAGGCCGTCGGTGCCTTCTGGTCCAGCGGGCCCAACCACTCCACGTACCAGCTGCGCACGAAGTGGGCCGACGAGGTCGGGCCGAAGAATGCCCTGCCCGAGTATCCGCGTCCCCAGCTCACCCGCGACAACTGGCAGAACCTCAACGGGTCCTGGGAGTTCGCCGCGGCGAAGACAGGGGAGCAGCCGCCGGTGGGCAAGAAGCTCGGCGAGAAGATCCTCGTCCCGTACCCGGTCGAGTCGCAGCTCTCCGGGATCGAACGGCACGAGGACCGCATGTGGTACCGCCGGACCTTCACCGTCCCGAAGGACTGGAAGGTCGGCTCGGGCAAGCGTCTCCAGCTGAACTTCGGGGCCGTGGACTGGCAGTCCGAGGTGTACGTCAACGGCCACAAGGTCGCCGAACACAAGGGCGGCTACGACAAGTTCGGCGCCGACGTCACCGACGCGCTGAAGCCCGGCCGCACCCAGGAGCTGATCGTCGGCGTCTACGACCCGACGGACGCCGCGGACGGCGAGAACCCGCCCATGGGCAAGCAGCGCCTGGACCCGAGCGGCATCTGGTACACCCCGTCCTCCGGTATCTGGCAGACCGTCTGGATGGAGCCGGTCGCGGCCGACCACGCGGACTCCCTGAAGCTCACCCCGGACGTCCCGGGCGAGAGCGTCGCCGTCGAGGTGCGCGGGGCACGGGACGGGGTCCCGGTCACGGCGACCGCGTACGACGGCAAGCGCAAGGTCGGCACCGCCACCGGCCGGACCGGTTCGGCGCTGACGGTGCCCGTCCCCGATCCGCACCTGTGGTCCGCCGACGATCCGCACCTCTACCAGCTGAAGGTCACCGTCGGATCCGACCGGGTCGGCAGTTACTTCGGGATGCGGTCCATCGCCGTCGAGAAGGTGAACGGCACCCCGCGCACCGTCCTCAACGGCAAGCCGGTCTTCCTGATGGCCACCCTCGACCAGGGTTTCTGGCCGGACGGGCTGCACACCGCACCCACCGACGAGGCGCTCGCGTACGACCTGAAGATGCACAAGGCGCTGGGCTTCAACTCGGTCCGCAAGCACATCAAGGTCGAGCCCGACCGCTGGTTCTACTGGGCGGACAAGCTGGGTCTGATGGTCTGGCAGGACATGCCGGCGATGAACACCGTCAATCCGTCGGCCGCCGCGCGTGCCGAGTACGAGCACGAGATGAAGGAGATGATCGACGAACACTCCAGCCACCCGTCCGTCGTCATGTGGGTCACCTTCAACGAGGGCTGGGGCCAGTACGACGAGGCCCGGATCGCCGACCAGGCCAAGGCCTGGGACCCGACACGGCTGGTGAACAGCATGTCCGGCATCAACCTCGGCGTCGACGGCGGGACAGGGGACATCATCGACGAGCACGGCTACCCGAGCCCCGCGCTTCCGAAGCCGGACGGTCAACGGGCCCTGATCAGCGGTGAGTACGGCGGACTCGGCCTCGCGGTGCCGGGCCACGCGTGGGCCGTGCAGCAGTCGTACATCGCGGTCGACCCGGCCACCTACACCGACGACTACCTCACCAAGCTCGACGAGGTCCACGCGCTGGCCTGCAAGGGCGGCAACGGCGCGGTGTACACGCAGATCTCCGACGTGGAAGGTGAGCTGAACGGTCTGCTCACCTACGACCGCAGGGTCGTCAAGCCCGATGTGAAGCGGGTCCACGACGCCCAGCGGGCGCTGATCCGCGACGCGTCGAAGCCGGTCGTGGCGGGCTGCCCCGCCGCGTGACCTGTGGTGCCGCTCCGGTCCGCCCCGCATCGGGCGGACCGGAGCGGCACCGTCCGACCCCTTGACGCGGATCAACGGGGAACCAAGAATGATCGCGCTCTGACAACGTTGTCCGAAGGAGTATCCCCATGCACCGGACCCCACGGCCGCGCCTTCGCGGCCCGGCGGCCGCACTCGCCGCCGTCGCGCTCCTGGGCGGTGTCCTCACCACCGGGGCCACGGCCCAGGCCGCGCCCCGGACCGACGGCCGGCTGACCGACCTGGTCAACCCGTTCATCGGCACCCAGAACGAGGGCAACACCTACCCCGGCGCCTCCGTGCCCTTCGGCATGGTGCAACTCTCCCCGGACACCGGCCACAACACCGGCTACGACTACGGCGAGAACCACATCCGCGGCTTCTCCTCGGTCCACCTCTCCGGCGTGGGCTGCGGCCTGGGCGGCGACCTGCCGACCCTGCCCACCACCGGTGACGTCACCGAGACCGACTACGCGAAGTACGCGGCCGAGTTCAGCCACGACGACGAGAAGGCGAGCCCCGGCTACTACCGGGTCGGGCTCAAGACCGGCATCGAGGCGGAGCTGACCGCGACGCAGCGCACCGGCGTCCAGCGCTACACCTTCCCGGCCACCGACAAGGCCAACGTCCTGCTCAACGCGGGCCAGTCGCTGCACAGGACGCTCTCGTCCAAGGTCGAGATCCTGGACAACCACACCGTCCGGACCGCGATCACCGGCAGCGGCTTCTGCCAGGACACCAAGCCGTACACGGTCTACACCGTCACCCACTTCGACCGGCCGTTCACCACGTCCGGCACCTGGAACGGCGACACCGTCACCGAGGGTTCGAAGCAGTCCTCGGCCACCGATGCCCGCAACGGTGCCTGGCTGCGCTTCGACACCACCAAGGACCGCACGGTCGAGGCCACCACCGCACTGAGCTACGTCGACGCCAAGGGCGCCGCGCTCAACCTCCGTGCCGAAGGCGGCCACACCTTCGACCACGCCGAGCGCGCCGCGCAGCGCACCTGGGAGGAACGCCTCGAAGGCGTGAAGGCCCAGGGCGGCAGCGACGAACTCCGCCGCACCTTCTACTCCTCCCTCTACCGGTCCTTCCTCGCGCCCAACGTCGGCAGTGACGTGGACGGCCGCTACACCGGCTGGGACCAGAAGAAGCACCGCGCAAACGGATTCACGTACTACCAGAACTGGTCCCTCTGGGACACCTACCGCACCCAGGCCCAGCTCCTCTCGCTGCTCGCCCCGCGCGAGTCCCGCGACATGGCGATATCCGTCCTGCGGATCGACGCCGAGAGTGGCTGGCTGCCCAAGTGGGGCTACGGCACCGTCGAGACGAACATCATGACCGGCGACCCGGTCACCCCCTTCCTCACCAACGCCTACCAGCAGGGTCTGCTGAAGGGGTACGAGGAGGAGGCGTACCGCGCCCTGAAGAAGAACGCCGACGGGGTGCCGGCCACGGACTCCGCACCGGTGGGCCGCGAGGCCAACGTCGAGTACCTGAAGGACGGCTACGCCCCGTACATCAAGGACCGTCCGCACGCCAAGCCCGGCGACTCCGACTACGACCACGGCGCCTCCGCCACCCTGGAGTACGCCCTGTCGGACGGCATGCTCGCCGAGATGGCCCGCGACCTCGGCCACGACGCCGACGCCGCCCGCTACGACGCGCGCGCCCAGAACTACCGGAAGATCTTCGACGCCTCCACCGGCTTCTTCCGCGCCCGCGACGCCTCCGGCGCCTTCACCGGCCCCGCCGACCCGGCGCAGAGCGAGGGCTTCCACGAGGGCACGTCCTGGCAGTACCAGTGGATGGTGCCGCAGGACATCCCCGGCATGGTCGGCCTGATCGGCGGCAAGGACGCCGCCAACCAGCGGCTCGACTCCTTCTTCGCGTACGACAAGCTCCTCGCCGACCCGGCGAAGACCGCGCGCGAGGTGTGGGTCAACGGCCCGTACGCGTACTACAACGCCGACAAGTACAACCCGCAGAACGAGCCCGACCTCATCGCCCCGTACACCTATCTCTCCACCGGCCAGCCGTGGAAGACGACCGACGTGGTCCACGCCGCCCTGACGCTCTTCACCAACGGGCCGACCGGCATGACGGGCAATGACGACCTGGGCACCATGTCCGCCTGGATGGTCCTCTCCTCGATCGGTGTCTTCCCGGTCCAGCCGGGCACCGACACGTGGGGCCTGTCCACACCGGCCTTCGAGCGCGTCGACATCAAGCTCGACCGCCGGTACTACCCGCGCGGCTCGCTCACGGTGAGCGCGCCCGGCGCCTCGGACACCGACCGGTACATCCAGTCGGCGCGGCTCGACGGTGCGCAGCAGTCGCGCACCTACCTCACCACGGACGACATCCGCTCGGCCCGTTCGCTCTCCTTCACGGTGGGCAGCGAGCCGTCTGCCTGGGGCACCTCGCCCGAGGACGCTCCGCCCGCGCTGGGCTGACCCGACACCGCACGGCATGTTGAGCGCCCTTCCCCCCTTCGGACGGGGGGAAGGGCGCTCACGTGCCTTGGCCTCAGGCGGGCGGCGGGGCGATCGCCTCGGCGACGGTAGGGAAGACCGGAAGGGCGCTGTCGAGGCCAAGCACCCCGATGAGCCGTTCCATGAACGGGGACGGCGCGGCGAGCCGCAGTCGGGGGCCCAGCAGGGTCTGGCCCTGAAGAAGCACGTTCACCGTCGTCGAGTCCGCGAAACTCACGTCGGAGAGGTCGACGACGACGGGCTCGTCGCCGTTCGATGCCGCGCTCTTCAGCGCGGCGCCGAGCGGGGCGACGTTGTCGATGTCGAGGTCGCCTGTCACGGCGAGGACCAGCGCTCCGGGGTCCTGGCGTGGGACGATTCTCATGGCTCTGCCGGCGCTGGGGGATGGAAGCACGGTCACCTCGTGATGCACTGGACGGCGGGGGAGAAAGCCGGTTGGTGTGGACGGTCCGGTGCAATTCCGTCCCTGCTCGCGGCGGGTGTCGGCCAACGATAGAAGTAACAGTTGCCATTTGACAACATTCTTCGTTGGGTAACAATCTGTACCCCAATGATCAACGTACGCACCCCGTCGAGGAGTGCCTCAGCACGCGGAAGCAGGGGCTGGATGAAGCTAGGCGCTGTCCGCGATGTCGTCGCGGAGCCGGTCGGCCGGGCTCCGGCCGGCAGCGAGACGCTGCGACGCGGCCGAGTGGAAGGCGGCCAGCCCTTCGGCGAGCGCCGCCACCTCGGCGGGCTTCATCTGTTCCAGCACGGCGGAGAGTTCGCGCGTGCGGATAGCCCGGCATTCCTCCAGAAGGGCGCGGCCCCGCACGGTCAGCCGGAGCTCGACCTCGCGGCGGCTGATCGGGCTGGGGTCCCGCTGGACGAGGCCCATGGCCTCCATCCGGTCGCAGAGCCTGCTCACCGACGGGGCGCGCGAACCGAGCGCCTCACCGAGCGAGCGGAGGTTGCTGCCCTCCTGCCTTTCGATCACGAGCAGGGCCCGCAGCTGCGAGGGCGAGACCGTGCCGGGAGGTGCGGCCTCCTGGCCGCGTCCCCACAGCACCTCCAGCAGTTCGGAGGCGGCGCAGACATCCTCGGAAACCCGCTCGAGACGGTGAGGAAGGCCGGTGCGGTGGGGCATCCATCCACTCTGTCATCCGGAGCGTCCTCCTGTCAGCCCGGCCCCGCCCCTGTCACCCGGCGAAGAATGAGCGGAAGACCGTGAACGCCCGTACCGAAATCGAACGAGCCGTGCGCGCCGCCGCGCCGCACGCCCTGGTGGAGACGGTGCGCGAAGCACTCGCCACCGCGTACGACGCCCGGTCCGTCGAGCTGCTGCTGGCTGACTACGGGATGACCGTGCTCAAGCCGGTCGGTACCGCACCGGGGCACGAACGTACTCTGTCGATGCACAACAGCCCGCAGGGCCGTGTCTTCGGCAGCCAGCGTCCGCACGAGGAGCCGGCCGGCCACGGCGACCAGGTCGACCATCACTTTCCCGTGACGGTACGCGGTGAGCGCCTCGGAGTCCTCAGCGTCCGCCTCCCGGCCGGCGCCACCCCGCAGACCATGGACGAGCTGGCCCACGTGGCCGACCTCCTGGGCCACGAGATCGTAGTGGCGGAACGGGGCACCGACCACTACCAGCGGGCCCGCCGCATCACCCGGCTCACGCTCGCCGCCGAGATGCAGTGGCAACTGCTCCCTGCCAGGTCCTTCACCGCGGCCGAGTACGCCATCGGCGCGCAGCTGGAACCCGCCTACGCCGTCCACGGGGACAATTTCGACTGGGCCGCAGACGGTGACCAGCTGACCGTCGCCGTGACCAACGGCCTGGGCGAGGGCATCCAGGCATCCCTGCTCACCAACCTCGCGGTGAACGCTCTGCGCAACGCCAGAAGGGCCGGCATCGGCATCGCGGACCAAGCAGCCCTCGCCGACCAGGCGCTGTACGAGCAGCACCGCGGCAGCGCACATGTATCGACCCTGCTGCTCCGCTTCGACCTCGCCACCGGAACGGTCGGCGCAGTGGACGCGGGCTCCCCGCAGCTGTGGCGGCTGCGTGGCCGGACGGTCGGCCGGGTGGAACTGGACGCGCAACTGCCGCTCGGCATGTTCGAGGAGTCGCAGTACGTGGTCCAGAACCTCCAGGCACTCCCCGGCGACCGGCTGCTGCTCGTCAGCGACGGGGTGTACGACGCCGTGTCACCTCTCGGCGAGGCGTACGTGGAACGTGGCCTGGCCAGGGCGATCCTCGCGACGCGGCTGCTGCCCGCGGCTTCGGTCCCGGGCGCCGTCCTGCGTGAACTCGCGGACTACCGCGACGCGGACACGCTCGACGACGCACTGGTCGTCTGCATCGACTGGTTCGGCAGGCAGGGGAGTGACGGCTGATCCCATGGCCCGTGCCGCCGGAGCCGATCAGCTGCTGAGCATGAACTCGGCACGGATGCGCTTGCCGACCGGCACCCGCTCCGCCGTCAGGCGGTCGCACAGGGCCACGACGATCTCCATGCCGTGGCCGCCGAGCCGGCTCGGGTCGGGGGAGTAGAAGACCGGGAGCGCGCTGCTGCTGTCGTACACCGTGACGCTGATGCGCTCGGCGGTGCCTTCGAGCTCCAGCAGGTAGGGACCGTGGCTGTAGCGGTCGGCGTTGGTGACCAGCTCGCTCACGGCGAGCATCAGATCGTTGCGGGTGTGAGTGCCGAGCACGGCCGTCCATTCAGCCACGAGCCGCGCGAGAAAGCGGTCGGCCAGCGCGCGTGCCTGCGAGATGCACCCCGGTTCGCCGTCGAACACCTCGGCACTGTGCAGTGCCTCCGTGGGCGGAGAACTCTTCGGGGAGTCGTCCGGCCGGGAGATGGCCTGTTCGTTCATGTGCTCCAGCCAGGGCGCAGCGGGGGAGGCCGTGGACCTCTCTTCTCGCTGGTCGTGTACCCGCGCCGGGAGATCCCACTCCCGAGTGATGTCAGCAGATATTACGCACGTCCGGGAAGCCGTACCACGGTCACGAAGAACTCGTCGATCTGGCGGACCGCCGCGATGAACTGGTCGAGGTCGACAGGCTTCGTGACGTAGGCGTTGGCATGCAGTTTGTAGCTGCGCAGGATGTCCTCCTCGGCGGAGGACGTGGTCAGCACGACCACGGGAATGAGCGAGAGCTCGGGGTCCTGCTTGATCTGCTCCAGCACCTGGCGCCCGTCGTACTTGGGCAGGTTCAGGTCGAGCAGGATCAGGTCGGGACGCGGGGCGTCGCCGTAGGTGCCGCGTCGGTAGAGGAAGTCGAGCGCTTCCTGCCCATCGCGGACCACATGGAGGGTATTGCGGATCTTGTTGTCCTCGAACGCCTCACGCGTCATGAGCTCGTCGCCGGGGTCGTCCTCGACGAGAAGGACCTCGATGGGCTGTACGGGGTTGGTCACGCGGTGTCTCCGGAGGTCTCGTCGGGGTCGGCCGTTTCCCCGGCCGCTGATGGGGAGGTGTCGGCGTCGGCGGGCAGGCAGAAATGGATGCGGGCGCCCTGGCGGGGTTCGGGGTCGAGCCAGATCCGGCCGCCGTGGAACTCGATGATCTTGCGGCAGAGGGCAAGTCCGATGCCCGTGCCGTCGTACTCGTCGCGGGCGTGCAGACGCTGGAAGATGACGAAGACCTTGTCGGCGAACTCGGGGGCGATGCCGATGCCGTTGTCCGTCACGGTGAAGTGCCAGGCGTCCTCCTCCCGCACACAGCCGACCGTGATGACGCACGGCTCGTCGGGGCGGCGGAACTTCACGGCGTTCCCGATCAGGTTCTGCCAGATCATCGCGAGCGTCGTCGAGTCACCGTTCACCTCGGGGAGCGGGTCCGCACGCACGACCGTGGCTCCCGCCTCCTCGATGACCAGTGCCAGATTGGCCAGGCCCCGGTCCAGAGCGTGGTCGAGATCGACGGAGCTCCAGCTGTCGTGGACCCGGCCGACCCGGGAGAAGGTGAGCAGGTCGTTGATGAGCACCTGCATGCGCTTGGCGCCGTCGACCGCGAAGTCGATGTACTGCTTGCCGCGCGCGTCCAGCTCGGTCCCGTACCGCTTGTCCAGCAGCTGGCAGAACGACGCGACCTTCCGCAGCGGCTCCTGGAGGTCGTGCGAGGCGACGTAGGCGAACTGCTCCAGCTCGGAGTTGGAGCGGCGGAGCTCCTCCGTCTGCTGCGCCAGCAGCTCCTCGCGCTCCTGGGAGGCGTCGAGCTCCTCGACCAGCCGGCACCGCATGTCCTCGACGGCGGCGGCCACGGCCCGTACGTCGGACGGCCCACGTACCTGGATCCGCCGGCGGAAGGTGCCGGACCGCACCTGGCGGGAGGCCTCGGCCAGGGCGTTGAGCGGCCGTCCCACCACCCGGTGCAGCAGCAGGCTGAGGGCGATCACGCACACGACGAAACAGGCCACCAGCGCGACCAGCGTCTTGTCGCGTGTGGCACGTGCGTCGTTGAGCTGGGCACGCGCGTGGTCCCTGGCGGCGTCGAGATGGGACTGCTGCACGGTGTAGAGCTGCCGGAGTCTGTCGAAGGCGGCCTTGCTCCCGGCGGTCCTGGCGGACGACCGGCCCTCCGGGCCGTCGCGCCGGACGGCGGCGATCAGCGGTTCGGCATGCTCCTTGCGCCACTGCGCGGAGGCGGCGGCGATCCGGTCCAGATCGTGGGTGTACGGCTCGCCGTCACCCATGGCGGCGCGGACCCGCGCCAGGCGCTGCTCCTCGTCGCGCTTCCCGGTCGCGTACGGCTGGAGGAAGGAGGGGTCACCGGTGAGGGCGTAGCCACGGACCCCGGTCTCCTGGTCGAGCAGCGCGTTCTGCAGCTGGAAGGAGGCCGAGCGGGCCGGCTGGATGCGGTCGACCAGTTCGGTGGTCCGGTCGGATATTCGGGCCAGGACGAGTCCGCCGGCCACCAGACAGCCGCACACGACCAGGACGAAGCAGCCCAGGATCAGATGGACCCAGTTCTGGACCGACAGCCGCGCCAGCCGTCCCGGCCGCTGCGGGGAGTCGTCCGGTGAGTCACTGCTCATGAGGTGTCCTTTTTCCAGGCGAGATGCAGCACGGCCACATCGTCGGCGAGGCCGCCGTAGGGAGCGGCCCCCTCGGTGGCGCCGGCGACCAGCGCGTCGACGAACGGCCGGGCCGGCAGCGCCGCCCGGTCGCGGGCCATGGCGAGCAGGCCTTCCTCGCCCAGCCGGGTGTCGAGCCCGGTACGGCCTTCGAACAGCCCGTCGGTGAAGAGTACGAGTCCGGCGCCCGACGCCAGCGCGTGCTCGGTCGAGACCCACTGGCCGTGGCCAGGCAGCAGCCCGAGGGCGATACCGCCCTCGGGCTCCACCCAGTCGATGTCCGTGCCGTGGCGCAGCAGAAGCCCCGGGTGTCCCGCCCTGACGATGCGGACGTGGTCCCTGCCGGGCGGAAAGACGAGCGAGGTGACGGTTGCGAAGACATGGGGGTCGGAACGCTCGGCGACGAGCATCTCTTCGAGCAGCGCGAGCTGTTCGAGCTGGTCGGTGCCGCACAGGACCGCGGTGCGCCAGGCCACCCTCAGGCAGACACCGAGCGCGGCCTCCGCCGCACCGTGCCCGGACACATCGCCGATCACGGCGTGGACCGTGCCGTCGGATCTCTGGACCACGTCGTAGAAGTCGCCGCTGAGCAGTCCGTGGGCACGGCCCGGCTCGTAGCGGGCGACGGCCTCGAAGGAGTCGTCGTTCAGCAGCGGGACGGGCAGCAGCCCTCGTTCGAGGCGCGCGTTCTCCTGGGCCATCAGCTGAGTGGAGCGAAGGGCGGCCGCGGCCCGTTCGACGTGCTTGCGCTGGAGTGCGTAACGGACCGCGCGCGACAGCGCCTGCGGGTCGATCCGCCCCTTGACGAGATAGTCCTGCGCACCGGTGGCCACCGCGTCGAGCCCCGCCTCGGCCTCCGCCAGGCCGGTCAGCACCACGATGGCGGCGTCCGGGGTGGTCTCCAGGATCCGTTTCACGGCACTCAGCCCGTGCACATCGGGAAGGTGCAGGTCCAGCAGCACGCAGATAGGTGTCCGGTGACTGCTCAGGAAGGTCAGCGCCTCGGTCAGGGTCTTGCACCAGGTGAGCGCGGAACCCAGTTCACCGTCGGCGAGCATCTCCTCGACGAGCAGAGCGTCGCCGGCGTCGTCCTCGACCAGGAGGATGGCGGCGTCGACGTCCCAGACGGAAGGCCGTTCGGCCGGCACGGAAGCGGCCTGCACCGGAAACGCCGCCGGGACCGGCTGCCGGGTGTGGGAGCGGGTACGCATCTCAGCCACGGTTCACCCTCTCGTCGCGCCCGAGCGGGCCGCCATTCCTCGCCCCGCAGCATATGTGAACAACGTCCGCCGCTCCGCGGTCGGGCGTCGTCCGGCTGCCGGGGGGCCGGTGGTTCAGCTCGGGGGGATGTCGCCGGTGAGTTTCTCCAGCCTGAGCAGATCGTGCGGGGTGATGCCGGCGAGCCCGGACACCGTGTCGATGTCAGCGCCCGTGCGGACCGCGAGCACCGCTTCCAGTTCGACGTCGGCGCGGGCGGCGTCGGCTGCCGCCTCGGCGTCCCGAAGCCGGTACACGGCCAGTTCCAGTGGGGAGAGGGACGGGATGCTCTCACGCGCCGGGCTCACGCCTCGACGGACATCCCTGCCCGCAGCTGCTTGACGATGCGCGCGATCAGCCGGGAGACGTGCATCTGCGACACCCCGAGCTCGGCACCGATCTGGGACTGCGTCATCTCCTGGCCGAAGCGCATCTGAACGATCCTGCGCTCGCGGTCGTCGAGCTGTTCCAGCAGCGGCGCCAAGGTGTGGAGGTTCTCGACGGTGTCCATCCCCGGATCGGCCTCGCCGATCACGTCGGCGAAGGACCGCTGGTCGTTGCCGGAGTCGGTCTCGGCCGAGGGCGTGTCCAGGGACCCCGCTGAATAGCCGTTGGCCGCGACGAGCCCCTCGATGATCTCTTCCTCGGGAAGGCCGAGGTGGTCGGCGAGCTCCTTGACCGTCGGGTCACGGTCCAGGTCCGCGGCGAGCTGCTCCTTCGCCTTGGCGAGCTCCACCCGCAGCTCCTGGAGCCGTCGCGGCACATGCACCGCCCAGGTGGTGTCCCGGAAGAAGCGCTTGATCTCCCCGACGATGTAGGGGACGGCGAAGGTGGCGAACTCGACCTCGCGCGAGAGGTCGAACCGGTCGATGGCCTTGATCAGCCCGATGGTGCCCACCTGGATGATGTCCTCGGTGTCGTCGCCACCACGGTTGCGGAACCGCGCGGCGGCGAACCGGACCAGCGTGAGGTTCATCTCGATGAGGGTGTTGCGCGCGTACTGGTACTCGTGCGTGCCCTCTTCGAGGACCTGCAGACGGTCCAGGAACACCTTCGACAGGGCACGCGCGTCCTTCGGGGCCACCTTGCCGGTGTCCTCGATCCACGGCAGCTCCGAAGCTCCCGCGCCGTCCTCGCCGGGCAGCTTGCGCGTGCCGCCGAGGATGGTGCCGGTCTGCTCCGTCGTGCACGTCATGATGTCGCCCCTCCGTTTTGCCAAGTGCGTTGGAGCTCGTGTGCCCGGTAAAGGCGAAGTCATGCCGAACGGACGCGATTCCCTTATTTTTCGACGGCCGCCGTGACGGAGGGCCCGGCGGCGGGTGAAGCCGCTCCCGCACCCGAATGGAGCAGCATCCGGGGCATGGCAGACTTGTCGGGGGCGTTCGGCCCGCAGTGCGGCGGCTTTGCGCAGAAGCCCGCGGCCGGGCCTCAGTCCCGTGGACGTCAGTCCTCGTGAGCCCGGCTCGGCGGCGCGCCACGGTCCGCCGGGAGACTCCGGCGGCACAAGCAACAGAGGAACGGCAATGACGGTGACAGAGGACAGCCCGGAGCTCGCGCCCGGTATCGAGGAGTTCGGTCCCGGTATCGACCCGCAGCGGCTGGCCGTCTGCCTGAGTGTGCTCGACGAGCTCGACTCCATCGACGTCGACCACCCGGACGCCATCGCGGTACGCCGCGCCACCGCCGGTGTCTACCGCACCGTGAAGCAGCGGCGCCGCCAGGAGCGCCGCGCCGCGAAGACGGCGCACGACAAGGCCGTGACCGAGGCGACCGCGACGGGCTCGGCCGAGCGCATCGACGACGAGACCGAGGGCGTTCTTCCGTCTTCCTCCGCCGCCTCCGAGATCGCGGGGGTCCTCCAGCGGCCCAGGTCCTGCTACATCTGCAAGACGCGGTACGTCGAGGTCGACGCCTTCTACCACCAGCTCTGCCAGGACTGCGCCCGCGAGAACCGCGCCCGGCGCGACGCGCGCACCGACCTCACCGGCCGCCGCGCGCTGCTCACCGGCGGGCGCGCCAAGATCGGCATGTACATCGCACTGCGGCTGCTGCGCGACGGCGCGCACACCACGATCACCACCCGCTTCCCCAACGACGCGATCCGTCGCTTCAAGGCCATGCCGGACAGCGACGAGTGGATCCACCGCCTGAAGATCGTCGGCATCGATCTGCGCGACCCGGCCCAGGTCGTCGCCCTCGCCGACTCGGTGGCCGCCGAGGGACCGCTGGACATCCTGATCAACAACGCCGCGCAGACGGTCCGTCGTTCCCCTCAGGCGTACAGCGAACTGCTCGCTGCCGAGTCCGCCCCGCTGCCCGCGGGCGAGCTGCCGGCCGCCGAGGTCATCGGTACCTTCGGCAGTGGCACCGTCGACCGCGTGGCCGCGCTGCCCGCTGCCCGCAAGGAGGGGCTGAGCGCGCAGGACGTCACCGAGCTTGCCCTGGTGACCGGATCGGCCTCGCTGGAGCGCATCGCCGCAGGCACCGCGATCGACGCGGGCGGACTCGTCCCGGATCTGCACCACACCAACAGCTGGATCCAGACGGTCGAAGAGGTCGAACCGATAGAGCTGCTGGAAGTCCAGCTCTGCAACTCCACCGCACCGTTCATCCTGATCAGCCGGCTCCGCCAGGCGATGGCCGCGACTGCCGCGAAGCACTCCTACGTGGTCAACGTATCCGCGATGGAAGGCGTGTTCGGCCGTGGCTACAAGGGCGCGGGCCACCCGCACACCAACATGGCGAAGGCCGCGCTGAACATGCTGACCCGCACCAGCGCCCAGGAGATGTTCGAGAAGGACGGCATCCTGATGACCGCCGTCGACACCGGCTGGATCACCGACGAGCGCCCGCACCCGGACAAGATGCGGCTCGCCGAGGAAGGCTTCCACGCCCCGCTCGACCTGGTCGACGGAGCTGCCCGCGTCTACGACCCGATCGTCCGCGGCGAAGCGGGCGAGGCGATGTACGGCTGCTTCCTCAAGGACTACGCCCCCGCCAACTGGTAACACGTCCTGTGGTCACAGACCCGGTCCGGGAACCCTCCCGGGCCGGGTCTTTTCCATGACCGGTGGCTGAAAGTGACCCAAGGCACACGTTCCATCGAGCATGGGCGCGCTCATTTGGTTACGCTGAGGCCAACGGACGTCATCAAGGGATCCACGAAGGTTCCTCGACCGTCCTGGGACAGGCTCGTCAACCGGGCCGCAGTCCCGTCTCTTACCCGGCGCCACCGCGACCGAACAGATTCTTCCCTGCCCCGCACCATGGGCGGTCGACCACCGGATACGACGCCGGAACGTCGGATGCGCCCGGGGCTACGTGACACAAAGGAGTGCGCGGTGACGACACCAGAACTGACGAAGCGCGAACAGGGGACGGCCGAACGGCACGGAGACCGGGCCCGCAAGCCCGAGAAGCTCCGGAACATCGAGGTCTGGGCCAGGTCCGCACCGATCCGGCTGGCCGGCTACGAGGACGACCTCGCCGAGCCGCACATCCTGCCCGGCATCGACTGAGTGCTTCCCACCCGAGCTCCGGTCCGCGCCCCGAGGGGCGGGGCCGGAGCTCGGTGGTGCCGCGGTGTTCGAGGTTGTCAGAAGACCGCGTTCGCGACGGCGGCCCCGGCGAACGAGAGACCCACCCCCGCGCAGACCGTAAGCAGCAGATATCCCCCCGCCAGGCCCAGCCGGCGGGCGGACGTCAGGGTGAGCAGTTCGTAGGAGAACGTCGACCAGGTCGACAGGGCCCCGCAGAAGCCCGTGGCGAGGAGCAGATTCAGCCGGGTTCCCAGATCGCCGTCGGACGCCGCCTCCGCGATGAAGCCGAGGAGCAGGGCCGCGCCCGCGTTGGCGGCGAAGGTGCCCCACGGAAAGGCGGTGTGGAGGCGGAACTTCGCGTCGACCCCGAGGTAGTAGCGCAGCGGCGCCCCCACCAGTCCGCCGGCGAGTACGAGCAGCCAGTCGGTCACGAGGCGTCGCCTCCCGTGCCGTAGGAGCGCCGGAAGGCGAAATGGGTGGCGAACGCGCCCGCGGTCACGGCGGCCAGCGCGGCCACCACGGTCAGCAGGAGGCAGCCGACCGCGTATCCCGGCTGATCGTTCTCGAACAGCTCCCGCACGTTGTCCGTGTAGTGCGAGAACGAGGTGAACCCGCCCAGCACACCCGTGCCCAGCAGCGGACTGATCAGCCGGGGCGCGTCGGGGAAGCGCAGCTTCAGGGTGACCATCAGGATGCCCATCAGGAAACATCCCACCGTGTTGACCAGCAGGATCGTCCACGGGAAGGCCGATGTGCCGGTCGGCCACAGACGCTCGGCCCCGTAGCGGGCCACGGCTCCGGCGGCGCCGCCGATCGCGACGGCGCCCACGACCGACAACTGCACCCCGGGATGGTGATCGGGGTGGCTGCGGCGGTGCAACTGCATCTTGAGGGACATGCCGCGAATCTACGGAGCCGACCGGGACGGCCCGGGCGGAGCACGCTGGCAGCCGCGGCCCCCCACCTGACTGGGCCAATCAGGCCACCACACAACGCGACAGCTCGGTAACCCTGTGTCTTGATGTGGGTTGTAAGGATCCGCCTCCTCCTGACCCGCGGTCCGGGAGCAGGCCCCGCTGCCGAGTCGTTGGAGCCAGCCTTGCCTCTCGCCGAGCCGGAAATCGTCCGGCGCCTGGAGAAGCGTCAGCCGTCCGCATACCTCCTTGCCTCCCTGCGGGGTGTCGGACAGGTAGACCTCCAGCCCGCCCTGCTGACCGGCGTGGCGATCCTCGTCGCGCTCTGGGTGTCGGGCTGGGAGAACGGGCTCTTCGCCACCCTCGGCACGCTGATCGCCACGGCGACGGCCTACGCGCTCGGTGTCGACCGCGCGGGTATCGCGCTCGGCCTCCAGGGGTATGCGGGCTGCCTCACGGGCATCGCCCTCTACTCCTCGCTGGGCAACCATCCGGCCACCTATGTACTGACCGTCGTCGGCGCCATCATGTGCACCCTTCTGATGGCGGCTCTGGGCACCTTCCTCACCCCTTACGGGCTCACCCCCCTGACCGCGCCCTTCTGCCTGGTCTCCGGAGTGATGGTGGTGGGAGCCCCGTCGTTCGAGCGGGTCTGGCACGGCGCCCCGGCCGCCGTTTCCAGCACCACCAGCGGTGACACCGCGATGTCGTGGGACGTCCTGTGGCACGCGTTCTTCAACAACGTCTCGCAGATCTTCCTGGTCGAGAGCTGGTACGTCGGCCTGATCATGCTCGTCGGACTCGCCCTGGCCGGCCTGCGCGTCGTCCTCTACGCGGCGGCCGGCAGCGTGGTCGGGATCGTCGCCGCGTGGCTGCTGGGCGCCCCCACGGCTCTGATCTCCAACGGCATCTACGGATACAACGCGGTGCTCGTCGGCATCGCCGTCGGTGCCGTCTTCATGGCCAACACGGTCTGGACGGGGGTCTACGCGCTGTTCGGCGCGGCGGCGACCACCGGCCTCACCGCGTCGCTGACGTCGTTCTTCAAGTCGTTCGGCGGCCACACCTTCACCTGGCCGTTCATCCTCACCACCTGGGTGTTGATGGCGGCCGTACCCCTGCTGCCACGCCTGCGCCGGAGCGAGTGACCGCTTCCGGCCGGCACCGGACCTCCTGCCCTCAGCCCGTACATCACCGAGGAAGGTACTGACGATGAACCTCGCACCTCGCGAGATCGACAAACTGCTCGTCTACGTCGTGGCCGACCTGGCCCGCAAGCGCCAGGGCCGCGGTCTCAAGCTCAACTACAGCGAGTCGGTCGCGCTGATCACCGAGGCGATCCTCGAAGCGGCCCGCGACGGCAAGAGCGTCGCCGACTGCATGGAACTGGGCCGCCATGTCGTGGGCGAGGCCGACACCATGGACGGCGTACGGGAGATGCTCGGGCTGTTGCAGGTCGAGGCGTCCTTCGTGGACGGGACCAAGCTCGTGTCCTGCCACGACCCCATCGGCGGCTGACCCGTGGCCGAGCCCGTTGCCGTCATCGCCGTGTGCGGTCACGAAGCCGCCTACGGGCGTGCGCTGGACGGCGTCCTGGACGCCGGGGTCAGCGTCGTGTCGAGCGGGCGCGAACTGTTCCGGAGCATCGCCGAGCACGGGCGCCGGGGCGTGGAGACCGTGGTCGTCCCCATGACGCTCGGGCGCGATCCGGAACTCGTCGCGGACGCCGCCCGGACGCTGCGCGCCGTGCCCGCCGGCGAGCGCGGCACCACCGTGCTCGCCGAGCCGTTCGGCACCGCCCAGCACCTGGTCGCGTGGCTGCGGGCGGCGGCGGGCAAGGTTCCCGAGACCTCCGCGCTGCTGGTCACCGCCCCGTCCGGCGACCCGTTCGAGGACGCCGAGCTGTACCGGATCGCCGCGCTCGTCCGCCGCTACGGCCGCGACGGCCTCGTCGAGGTGGCGTTCACCGGGGGAGACCCGGACCCGGCCGAGGGCATCCGGCGGTGCCGGCTGCTCGGCGCGCAGCGGGTGGCGCTGTTCCCGGCCGCGTTCGCGCTGCCGGATGTGCCCGCGGCGGCCGCTGAGGCAACGGTGCCCGTCGACCGGATGGGCCCGCTGATCCCGGCGTCGGCACTGCGACGCGTCCTCGGCGAGCGGATCGCCGACGCCCGACGGCGCCTGCGTGAGCACGGGGACGACGGCGTCGCGGCCGGCCTGACCGCGGCGGAGAACCACGGCCACTCCCACACGCACCCGCCCGGTGAGGGACACGACCACCACCACGATCCGGGCCACCAGCACGAGCACGGCCACCACCACGACCCGGGCCACGAGCACGGTCCCGGACTCCTGCACACGCACCACCGCCCGTCCGCCCCTGGCGCGGACCGAGTCATCAGGAGCATCGCATGACGTTCCGTCAGAAGTATCTGTACGGCAAGGGCCCCATCGAGCTCAACGCGGGCCGTCGCACGGTGAAGCTCACCGTGAGCAACACCGGTGACCGCGCCGTTCAGGTCGGTTCCCACTACCACTTCTTCGAGGTCAACTCGGCCTTGTCGTTCGACCGCCAGAAGGCGCTCGGGATGCACCTCAACATCGCCGCCGGCACCTCCGTGCGGATCGAGCCCGGCGGCTCGCGCGAGGTGGAGCTGTGCGCGTACGGCGGCACCGGGCGTCTCGTCGGCTTCAGTGGACTGCTCAACGGCAGCCTCTCCTCCCACCCCGCCCGCGTCGAGGCCGTCCGCAGGGCCATCGAGCAGGGGTTCGAGGGAGCGCAGGGCACCCCCGACGCCAAGCGCGCCACCAAGGAATCCAAGGGCTCCAAGGCCACCAACGAAAAGAAGAAGGGTTCGCGCTGATGCCCATCCTGCCCCGCAAGCAGTACACCGACATGTTCGGCCCGACGGTCGGCGACCGGTTCCACCTCGCCGACACCAACCTCATCGTCGAGGTCGAGAAGGACTACAGCGAGGGCCAGTACGGCGACGAGGTCCTCTACGGCGGCGGCAAGACCATGCGCGACGGCATGGCCTCCGACCCGCAGGCCACCGCCGCCCAGGGCGCACTCGACACCGTCATCACCAATGTGGTCGTCATCGACCCGATGATCGGCGTCGTCAAGTGCGACATCGGCATCAAGGACGGCTTCATCGTCGGCATCGGAAAGTCCGGCAACCCGCAGACACAGAACAGCGTCGACCCGGACCTGGTCATCGGGCCGGGCACGGAGGCCATCGCGGGCGAGCACCTCATCGCCACCGCGGGCGCCATCGACACCCACGTCCACCTGATCGCCCCGCAGCAGGCCGAGCAGGCGCTGACCAACGGCATCACCACTCTGATCGGCGGTGGCACCGGTCCTTCGGACGGTTCCAACGGCACCACCTGTACCCCCGGCCCGTACAACATCGGCAAGCTCCTCCAGGCCGCCGAGACCATGCCGGTCAACCTCGGCATCATGGGCAAGGGCAACGGCAGCCTGCCGGAGGCGCTCAACGAGCAGGTCGTCGCCGGTGCCTGTGGGCTCAAGGTGCACGAGGACTGGGGCGCGACCCCGGCCGTCATCGACAACGCGCTGAATGTCGCCGACCGGTACGACGTCCAGGTCTCCATCCACACCGACAGTCTGAACGAGGGCGGATTCTTCGAGGACACCCGCTCCGCGATCGACGGCCGGGCCATCCACACCTTCCACAGCGAGGGCGCGGGCGGCGGTCACGCACCCGACATCCTGCGCATCGCCGGCGAACCGAACGTCCTGCCGTCCTCCACCAACCCGACGCTGCCGTACACCGTCAACTCGGTGGACGAGCTCCTGGACATGGTCATGGTCTGCCACCACCTCAGCCATGACATCCCCGAGGACGTGTCCTTCGCCGACAGCCGGGTCCGCGCCGAGACGATCGCCGCCGAGTCGGTGCTGCACGACCTCGGCGTGATCAGCATCTTCTCCTCCGACTCCCAGGCCATGGGCCGCATCGGCGAGTCCGTCACCCGCGCCTTCCAGACCGCGCACCACTGCAAGGACAAGCTCGGCACGCTGGAGGGCGACTCCGCCCGCAACGACAACCAGCGGGTGCTGCGCTACCTCGCCAAGGTCACCATCAACCCGGCGATCGCCTCCGGCATCTCCGACCACGTGGGGTCGATCGAGAAGGGCAAGCTCGCCGACATCGTGCTCTGGCCCATCCACTCCTTCGGCGCCAAGCCGAAGATGGTGATCAAGGGCGGCATCATCTCCTGGGCGCAGATGGGTGACCCCAACGCCTCCCTGCCGACCCCGCAGCCCGTCATCTACCGGCCGATGTTCGGCCAGTACGGCAAGGCGATGCAGGCGACGCACGCCACCTTCATGTCCCAGGCGGGCATCGCCGCCGGGGTGCCGGCCGAACTCGGCCTGGAACGCAAGGTCCTGCCGGTGCGCCGCACCCGCACCATCGGCAAGCACAACATGGTCCGCAACGACGCCCTGCCCGACATCCAGGTCGACCCGGAGACGTTCAAGGTCACGCTCAACGGCAAGGTCGCCACCATCGACCCGGCCGAGAAGCTGCCCCTCAACCACCTCTACTTCCTGGTGTAGGGCCGATGTTCCGTGATGAGGGCGGCACTGCCGGGGACAGCGTGGGCGCGGTGAACGGGACCGGTACGGGTCTGGGACCGCTGCTGGTCAGCCTCCAGCTGACCGACTCCGCGTTCCCGAGCGGCTTCTACACGCTGTCGCACAGCCTGGAGGGCTTCGCGCAGGCCGGGGCCGTCGACTCCGGCAGCCTGCCGTCGCTGCTGGAGGACCTGCTCCTGCACGGCGTCGGGCCCGCCGACGCCACCGCGCTCGCCCTTGCCCACCGCGCGACCGCGGCCGGCGACGTGGCGGCCGTCGTCCGGGTCGACGAGCACCTCCTGGCCACCAAGCTGGGCCGGGAGATGCGTCAGGCCGCCACCCGGACCGGCCGCCAGCTCCTGGATCTGGGCCAGGAGGTCTTCGGCCGCCCGGAGATCGGCGACTACTTCGACCGGGTCGTGCGGCGTGAGGCACCGGGGACCCAGGCCGTGGCCGCAGGGGTCATCTACGCGGCGACCGGCGTCCCGGCCCGGCAGGCCGTCGCAGCAGACCTGTTCGCGTTCTGCGTCAGCTTCGCCGGCGCGGCCCTGCGGCTGCGGCTGACCGACCACCGTACGACGCAGACGCTGATCCGGGGAGCCGCCCCGGTCATCGAGAAGACCGTCGAGGCCGCTCTGCGGCGCGAGCTCGACGACGTCGGCGCCACCGTCTTCGCCTCGGACATCATGTCGGGCCGTCATGAGCGCGCAGAGGCACGGCTCTTCGCCAGCTGAAATCCACCCCGAATCACACAGGGAGCACCATGGACGACAACGTACTGCGGGTCGGCATCGGCGGACCGGTCGGATCGGGCAAGACCGCGCTCATCGAGGCGCTGGTTCCGATGCTGATCGAGCGTGGCCACCGGCCCGCCGTCATCACCAACGACATCTACACACAGGAGGACGCCCAGCACGTCCGCCGCACGCTGGCCGGGGTCCTCGAACCCGAGCGGGTCGTCGGTGTCGAGACGGGCGCCTGCCCGCACACCGCCGTGCGCGACGACCCCACGATGAACCTGGCTGCCGGCGCGGAGATGCTGGAGCGCTTCCCGGACACCGACACGCTGTTCTACGAGTCCGGCGGCGACAACCTCACCCTGACATTCAGCCCCGCCCTCGTGGACCTCTTCATCTTCGTCCTGGACACGGCCGAGGGCGAGAAGATGCCCCGCAAGCGCGGCCCCGGCATCACCGACTCGGACCTCCTCGTCATCAACAAGATCGACATCGCGAAGTACGTGCGCACGGACATCGGCATCATGGAGTCCGATGCCCACCGGGTGCGGGACAACCGCCCCGTCGTCCTCACCGACTGCCTCACCGGCGTCGGCATCGACGACATCGCGGTGTACCTCGAATCGCGCCGCAAGGTGCTGATCTGACATGCAGCTCGCCCCGTACCGGCCCCGTGCCGACCGGCTTGCCGAGGAGTACTACACCGCGGTCCGCGTCCCCCCGGACGTGGCGGCGCTGGCCTCCCTGCCGGACACGCTCGCCCCCGGCTCCCCGGCCAAGGTGGGCATCCTGGACCTGGCCTTCGCGGTACAGGGCGGGCGCACCGAACTCGTCGAGCGCTACCAGAAGACACCGCTGCAGATCATGCGGCCGCTGTGGATCGACCCCGAGATGCCCGGCATGAGTTACGTCTACGTGATGGCGACCGGCGGCGGCGTCGCCCAGGCGGACCGCTACCGGATGGACTTCCGCTGCGGACCGGACACCGAGGTCCATCTGACCACCCAGGCGGCCACGAAGATCTTCCGGATGGAGCACGACTACGCGAGCCAGCGGGTGCACCTGACGGCGGAGGCCGGGAGTTACGTCGAGTACCTGCCGGATCCGCTGATCCCGTTCAAGGACGCCCGCTTCTACCAGCGCACCGAGGTGACCGTCGCGCCCGGTGCCACCGTCGTTCTCGGCGAGACGGTCACCGCCGGACGGCTCGCCCGCGGCGAACGGCACGCCTACCGCGTGCTCGCCACCGATCTGCACGTCAGCCGGCCCGACGGCACCCTGCTCGCCGTGGACACCCTGCGCCTGGCCCCCGGCCGGCGCGGCGAAGGAGCCCTGGGCCCCGGTGTGTTCGCCGGCCACGACCATGTCGCCTCACTCTTCGCCGTGACCGACCGGGTCCCCGCCACCGAACTCGCCGACGCCCTGCACGACGCGCTCGCCGGGCTCGGTGTCCTGTACGGGGTGAGTGTCCTGCCCCGGGACTGCGGCGCCTGGGTGCGCCTGCTGGACGACAGCCCGATCCGGGTCGCCGCCGCGCACGAGGCCGCCCGCCAGGCCGTACGCCGCCTGCTCACCGGCCACCGGGCCCCCGACCTGCGCAAGCCCTGAGACCCCCCACCGACACGAGGATCCGCCGATGAACACCGCTCCCGCGCCGATGCCGGCCGCGTACGACTCCGGGGACACCGCCTGGCTCCTCGCCGCCACCGCCATGGTGCTGTTGATGACGCCAGGTCTCGCCTTCTTCTACGGCGGCATGGTGCGCACCCGACAAGTGCTCATGATGATCAAGATGAGCTTTGCCGCGCTTGCCTTCGGCACCCTCGTCTGGTGGGTCATCGGATACACCCTGGCGTTCGGCCCCGATGTCGGCGGTGCCGGAATCATCGGGAACCTCGACCACGTGTTCATGCACGACATCGAGCTGAACACGCTGACCGGGGCGATCCCCACCTACGTCTACAGCACCTTCCAGATGGGCTTCGCCATCATCACGGTGGCGCTGGTCAGCGGATCGATCGCGGACCGCGCCACGATGAAGGGGTGGCTCGTCTTCGTCGTGCTGTGGCTGCTCATCGTCTACATCCCCATCGCGCACTGGGTGTTCGACACGGACGGCTGGATCGTGAAGCACCTCGGAGCACTCGACTTCGCCGGCGGTCTGCCGGTGGAGCTCAACTCGGGCGTCGCCGGTCTCGCCGTCGCCCTCGTCCTGCGCGCGCCGCGCGACTTCGCCCGCCGCGAGGAGCGCCCCAACAACATTCCGCTTGTGGTCATCGGCGTGGGCCTGCTCTGGTTCGGCTGGTTCGGCTTCAACTCCGGTTCCGCGCTGACCGACCAGGGCACCGCCGCCGCGGCCTTCATCAACACCCAGCTCGGGGCGGCGGGTGCCATGGTCACCTGGCCGCTGGTGGAGAAGTGGCGCACCGGCAAGGTCACCACCATGGGCGTCGTCTCCTCCGCCGTCGCGGGCATGGTCGCCATCACCCCGGCCTGCGGTGAGATCGACACACTCGGCGCGGTCATCACCGGCCTCGTCGTCGGCGCGGTGTGCGCCTTCGCGATCACGCTCAAGTTCCGCTTCAACGTGGACGACACACTCGACGTGGTGGGCGTGCACGGTGTCGGAGGGCTGATCGGCCTGATCATGGTCGGGCTCTTCGCCACCGCACGCATCAGCGGCAAGGAAGGGCTCTTCTACGGCGGCGGCTGGGGGCTGCTGGGCAAGCAGCTCGTCGCCATCGTCTCCGTGATCGCCTTCTCCTTCATCCTCACCTGGCTCATCGCCAAGGCCGTGGACATGACCGTCGGATTCCGCGCCAAGGAGGAGTACGCGAACGTTCCCGGCGAGGAGGAGGAGCGCGCGTACGACTTCCAGACCGCCGAGCGCCTCGGCGCACTGGTCTCCGGCAAGCCGGCGTCCGAGGACGACGAACTCGTCAGGCAGATCAGTACGTTGCTGCGGGCCCGCGAGGGCGACCGGTAGCCGGCCCGGTCCGGCCGGGCGTCGAACGCCCGGCTCGTCCCGGTCCCTCCCCTCAGTCATCCGATGGCTATGGGTGGGGAGTTTCGTTCTGTCTGGAAGATTGCATTGACAGGTTCGCGTCGCGCTCCAATCATCGGATGTCATGACCGAACTTCCCAGGCGCCATGTACTCGGAATGACGGCAGGGGCGGCAGTCGGCGCCGCCCTGCTCACCCCCGCCACCGCCGAAGCGGCCCCGCGCACCGGAGCCGCCCCCGAGCCCCTTCACCGGGATGACTGGGGCGCCGTACCCCCGGCCGTTCCCGTTCCCCTCGACGACTGGTTCGACAACGACGGCATCGACACCGCCGAGGCCCGCGGCGGCAACTTCGACGGCTCCGGCTACACCTTCCCTGGTGAGGAACTCCCGGCAGGGGACCGGGAGATAGCGGGCACCACGTTCCGCTTCCCGGCAGCCGCCGCCGGGGCCAAGAACAACATCGTCGCGCTCGGGCAGCGCATCGAAGTACCGCCGGGGCGTTACCTCTCCGGTCTCTTCCTCACCTCGTGCAGTTACGGTGCCGCATCCGGCAAGGCCACCGTGCACTATGCCGACGGCAGCACGGCGTCCCCGGGCCTCGCCGGGCCTGACTGGTACTCAGGTAGCGGGGAGCTGACCGCCGCCTACCGGTACACCGCCGACGGTACGAAGGACCCGCACCCGGTCTCCCTCGCCGTGTCGGAGATCGCGCTCGACCCGACGAGGGAAGTCGTCGCGCTGACGCTTCCCACCACCCTGCCCGCCGAGGAGAACAAGTCCAGCCTGCACATCTTCGCCCTCTCCCTCCAGCCCGCAGCGGAAGGAAGGGCGCTGGCGGTGCGCGACGCACACTCCACTACCTCGCTGCTGGACCACGGGGCCCAGAGCGTCGAGGCGACCGTCGTCAACGCGGGCACGGTGGGCATCCTCGCCGCCGACGGCCTCACGCTCTCGGTGGACGTCCCCGGCGCGCGTACAGTCGCACCCGCCCGCATCACCCGGCTCGCCCCCGGCGACCAGGCCCGCGTCCGCATCGGCATCCGCAACAGACCGGGCACCTCTCCCGGCACCGCCCAGGACGGCAGCGTGGTCGCACGCGGCCGCGGTAAGCAGGCGGCAACGGTCCGGCGCTCGCTGACCCTCGGCGTGCCCGACTACACGCCGACGGACACGTCCCTCTCCACCCACCAGGCGCCCTACTGGTTCCAGGACGCGAAGTTCGGCATCTTCATCCACTGGGGCATCTACTCCGTGCCGGCCTGGGCGCCGGTCGGCACGCAGTACGCCGAGTGGTACTGGAACCAGATGCAGGACCCCGGCAACCCCACCTACGCGCACCACCGCGACACCTACGGTGAGGCCTTCGCCTACGACGACTTCATCCCGCAGTTCCGCGCCGAGCGCTTCGACCCCCGCTCCTGGGTGGAGCTGTTCCGGGACGCGGGCGCGCAGTACCACGTCCTCACCTCCAAGCACCACGAGGGCTTCGCGCTCTGGGACACCAAGCTCTCCGACCGCAACTCGGTGAAGATGGGGCCCGGGCGCGATGTGATCAGGGAACTCTTCGACGCCTCGCGGCGCTACACCCCCGAACTCCACCGGGGCCTGTACTTCTCCATGCCCGAGTGGTTCAACCCCGACCACCCGTGGATGGGGCACGCCCCGCGCAACCCGTACACCCAGGAGCCCGTGCCGTACACCGGCCACACGGCGGGCAAGGACTACGTCACCGAGTTCCAGGGCCCGCAGATGCTGGAACTGATCGAGGGGTACGACCCCGAGATCATCTGGTGCGACATCGGCGGCGACAACGACAGTCACCGGGTGCTGGCCGAGTACTTCAACCAGGCCAAGAACCGGGCCCGTCCGGTCGACGTCACGGTCAACGACCGCTCCGGGATCGGGTCCCACGACTTCACGACGCCCGAGTACACCACGTACGACCAGATCGTCACCGCCAAGTGGGAGTCCAGCCGCGGACTCGATCCGTTCAGCTACGGGTACAACGCGCAGACCCCGGACGAGAAGTACATGACGGCCGAGGAGATCGTGCACTCGCTCGTCGACATCGTCTCCAAGAACGGCAACTTCCTGCTCGACATCGGGCCCAAGGCCGACGGGACCATCCCCGACATCATGCAGCGCAGGCTGCGCGAGACGGGGGCGTGGCTGAAGACCAACGGGGAGGCGATCTACGACACCACCTACTGGTCGCGGATGCCGCAGCTCGGGGAGGATCTGCGGTTCACCGTCCGCCCCGACCAGGCGTTCTACATCCACTCGCTGGTCAGGCCCGGGGCGACGCTGACTGTCGAGGCTCCGGTGCCGGTGCGCAGCGGCGACCGGATCACGCTGCTCGGGCACGACCGGCCGCTCACCTGGCGCACAGCGGGCGGCTCGCTCGTGATCGACGTGCCGGCGGCGGCCCGCAGGACCGGAGAGCACGCCTGGGTGTTCAAGATCGCCTGGACGCGCTGAGCGGAGAGGGGCCCGGCGGCTCCGGCCGCATGAACTCCCGCACGTAGGTGCGGTGCCACCAGTTGCCGGTGGCCCGCAGTTCGCGCCAGGTCGTGTACCGGTAGCGGTACACCCTGGCGCGCACGTGTGCCGGAGGGTCACCGGGGAACGGGTTGTGCCGCAGCAGCCGCAGGGTGTCCCGGTCGTTCTCCAGCAGCCGCTCCACGAACGGCCCGAACCAGGGCCGGGCGTACGCGGGCGAGAGCGCCGCGAACCACATCATCCAGTCGAGTCGCAGATGGTACGGGGCGAACTGGCGCGGCAGCCGCCGCGGATCGCCCGGCTTGCCGCGGAAGCCGTACTCCTGCCACACCGTGCCCGGGTGGATCACCTGCTCGCCGGTCCCCTCGACGACCACCTCCATCCGGACCCGGCTGATGCTGCCGAACGCGCCGTAGGTGTTGACCAGGTGCAGCGGGTCGAAGGACCGGTTCATCACCTGCCGGCGCGAGAGCAGGTTGCGGGCCGGGCGGTAGCTGAGGACCACGACCAGGGCGGTGACGGCGATGACCACCACCTCGTACCAGAGGGGCGCACCGGCCTGCGAAGGCGGCTCGGCGACCGGGGACCAGTCGACGGCCGACAGTGCGAGGGCGATCGTCAGCCAGTTGAGCCACGCGAAGTTGCCCGACAGCACCAGCCACAGCTGAGTGAGGACCATCAGCCCCGCCGCTGCGCTCGCCACCGGCTGCGGGGTGAAGAGCAGCACCGGCACGAGGAGTTGGGTCACGTGGTTGGCCGCCACCTCGGCACGGTGCAGGGGCCGGGGAAGGCGGTGGAAGAACCAGCTCAGCGGGCCCGGCATCGGCTGGGTCTCGTGGTGGAAGTACAGACACGTCAGCTTGCGCCAGCACGCGTCCCCCCGGATCTTGATCAGCCCGGCGCCGAACTCCACCCGGAACAGCACCCAGCGCAGCAGCCACAGCACGAGCACCGGTGCCGCCGTGTCCGCGTTGCCGAGGAAGACGGCGAGGAACCCCGTCTCCAGGAGCAGCGACTCCCAGCCGAAGCCGTACCAGACGCCGCCGATCTGCACGATCGACAGGTACAGCGCCCAGGGCAGGGCCCACAGGAGCATGGAACCCCACAGTGGTACGAAACGGTCCGCACCCGCGAGCAGAGCGACGGCGAGCACACAGCCGGTCCAGGCGACCAGGGCGAAGAACCGGTCGGAGTAGTGGAGGCGGAAGAGCCCCGGTGCGGCACGCCAGTCCGTGCGCCGCAACAGTTCGGGGGCGGGCAGCATGCCGCGCTCGCCGATCAGCGCCCGGAACTGGAGCGCGGCGGTGAGGAAGGCGGTCAGATAGATGACGGCCAGGGCCTTCTGGAAGAGAAGCCGGCCGAGCCGGTACCCGTCTGCGGTGAACCAGTCCATCGCTTCCAGTATCGGCCCGCCGCCGCTCCCCGGCGCCTCAGTTCCGGTGGGCGCGTCCGTCCGCGACGATCCGGCGCAACGTGCGGCCGAGCCGGCGCGCGTACCAGCGCTGGGCCACCGGCACCAGGGGGCCGGCGAGCCGGGCGTACCAACGGGCGGGCCGGCTGAACGCCATCACGGTGAACGAGACCGTACCGTCGTCCGCGAGCTCGGCCACGAAGCACTCCTCGCCGCGTTCGGGGTGGCGGGCGAGCGTTCCGTACGCGAATCCGATGCGCGCGGGGCCGTACTCGGCCCAGACGACCCGGCAGGGCGCGGTGAACCTGAACGGGCCGGCCCCCAGCGCCACCCGAACGGACGCACCGGCCTCGGCGCGCGGAGCCGAGGCCGTGACCCGGGCCCCGGAGACGCGGTGCATGCGGAACTCGGTGATCGCGGCGCCCGCTGCCTCGAAGTCGGCACGACCGTGTCCGATCCGGGTGCGGTGGTGCAGGTGGTGGTAGCCGTCGGGCAGCGGGCCGAGACGGGTGGCGCCCGCCTCCGGATACGTGAGGGTGCTCATGCGGTCCTTCCTCCAGGGGTGGTGGGGTGGCTCAGGCGCTGCCAGGCGAGCACCGAGCAGAGGGCGAAGCCCAGCGCGTTGCCCACGCCGTGCGTGGCGGCCATCCAGGTGAGGGTGGGGTGCGGGAGACCGGTGGCCTCGCCCAGCGCCCAGCTCAGTGCGAGCACCATGGTCGCGGCGAGTACGGCGGCCGAGGCGGCGAGCAGTAGCCGGGTGGCCCGGTCGCGGGCCGAGGGGCGTACGGTGCGCCAGGTCAGGAAGGCGACGGTCCACATTCCCGCTGTCAGGACGACCGCCCCCGCCAGTTCGGCCCAGTCGCCGATGAAGTAGCCGGTCAGGACGAGCAGGGTGCCCAGCGGAACGCTCAGCGCGGCGAACCGGCCCGCCGCGCTGTCGGCGACGCGGCTGACCAGCCCCGAGACCAGAGCGGCCGCGAATCCGGCGAAGTGGAAGTGCGGCACGGTGAGCGCCAGAATTCCGAGGCCGAAGCCGAACAGCGGACGCCCCGAGCGCTCGGCGACCAGCGCGGTTGCGGCGATTGCCGGGGTCACCAGCGCGGTGCACAGTGCAACCTCGGCGGGTGCCGTTCGCCATGACAGCAGCGGCCGCGGGCACCGGACGATACGGGCCGCGGCGTGCAGGGCGAGGAGGGCGGCGCCGAGTCCGTAGCCGAGGGCCAGGACGGTGGCGGCCGGTCCGCGCGGCAGCCAGAGGGCGACGGCCCCCGGCACGGCGAAGACCGGCCACAGCCGCCGCATCCGTTCCAGCTCCGGTACGTCCGCCAGCCGTAGTCCCGCGGGCACGATCACCAACATGCCCAGCATCACGATCAGCCCCACCAGGACCGACATGGCTCCGCCTTCCCCCGCACTTGAACGTGTTCAACTGCTCACGGTGCTGACTCTAGGGCTTTTCTTGAACGCGTTCAAGGTGGTGGTCGCACGTCTCCCCGAGCCCGTGTGCACGCCATGTGACTCCGGCTTGCGGGGGAGGGGGAACTACGGCAGACATGAGGGAACCACCCGGGACCGGTGACCAGGCAGGAGACCCCTTCGTGCACGCACCGATACGCATGCGCCGCGCCGTGCTCGCCGCGCTGTCCGCCGGCATCCTTGTCACGGCGGGCTGCGCCCGGGAGGCAGGGGACGGCGGACACGGCACCGAAGGAACGGCCGACGCCGAGGAGGTCCTCCTCCAGCCGGCTGCCGCGCAGGGCCCCGACCCCTTCACCAGGTCCACGGTGGAACCGGCCGGCGCCGCGCCGGCCGCACCTCCCACGGGCCCGCCGCGGACGTCCGCGCCCGGCGACGCGGCCCCGCACAACCTTCCCGGATCGACCCCCGGCCTCTACGGGGGCACCCGCTCCGTCGCCTCCTGCGACGTCGGGCAGCAGATCCGCCTCCTCGCGGCCGACCCGTCCAGGGAAGAGGCTTTCGCGCAGGCTGCGGGCGTGCCCCGGGCCGGTGTCCCGGACTTCCTGCGCGGCCTGACGCCCGTGGTCCTGCGCGCCGACACCCGGGTGGGCAACCACGGCTTCCGTGCGGGCTCCGCCACCACCTTCCAGTCCGTGCTCCAGGCCGGCACCGCCGTGATGGTGGACGGCCGGGGGCTCCCGCGCGTGCGCTGTGCCTGCGGCAATCCGCTGAGCCGGCCCGCCGGTGCGGGGAGCGCGGAGGGTGGGCGCGGCGAGGAGTGGGCGGGCTACGACCCGGCGCGGATCGTCACCGTCGCACCCGCCGCGAAGACGGTCACGGACCTGGTCGTCGTCGATGCGGACCACAACAGCTGGATGGAGCGGCCGGTCGGTGACGAGGGCGCCCGGGACCACGCCCCCGAGGTGCCGCCGCCCTATGCTCCCGGCACCGACATCACCGGGCCGCTGCCCGACGCGCCTCCGGCGAAGCCGAAGGTGCCGGAGAAGCCGGAGAAGTCCGCGACGCCGACCCCGTCACGCTCCACCCGCGCGCCCGGGGACTGCCCGACGCCCGTCGCCCCGTCGCCGCCCGGCGAGGCGGTCGCGGCGACGGAGGGGCCGGCCGGGCCGGTGCCGACGAACTGCCCGCCGACCGCCGTCCCGTCCGACGGCTCCACCGAGGAGTACCCGGAGCTCCCGACGGACGAGCCGACCGGTACCCCCGTCGACCCGGACGATCCGCCGCAGGACCTGGTGCCGCTCATGACCGAGGAGCCGCAGACCTCCATCCGGCTGCCGTGGCAGGACGACACGGACGCGTCCGTCGACGGCTGAGCGGCCGCGCCTCCCCCGGGCGACAGGTTCTCTGTGCCACGGAAGAGCGGGACTGAGCCGCCCCTCTGCACCGGCCGAGCCCCGCCTCTGCACCAGGCAGGGGCCCCGCGGTCCGTCCCCTCACTCCTCGGTGGGCAGCCAGTTGCCGTGCAGTCCCAACGGAACCCGTACCGGGATCCGCACGCGGGCGACCGGGCCGGAGCCGGGGTCATCGGCGGGGATCACGAGCAGCCAGCTGGTGTTGTCGGTGCGGTCGGTGGCGTACGTCATCCAGTGGCCGCCCCCGCCGCCCCCGCCGGGCTCGGTGCCCGGCGAGGGCGCGAAGACCGGTTCGCCGACGGACAGATCCCCGGCCTGCCACACCACGCTCGTCCCCGACGAGTCCCTGCCGTCGTACCAGCGCAGCGCGTCGAACTCGCCCGGGAGCAGATCCGGGTTCCCGGAGTCCGCTGCCACGGCCAACTGGTGGTGAGGTCGGCCGATCAGGCGGTCGTCCGTGCGGGGGAGTTCCATCCTGGCGTCGTCCAGCACGGTCCGGTGCATCGTGCCGGCCACGGGGTCGATGACCGCGCGGACCAGACCGGCGGTGTTGGGCTTCTGTGAACCGTCAGGCGCGCCCAAGGAGAGGCGGGTCCACTGCACGTAGTCCAGTACGACATCGCCGCCGCCGGCCTCGGTGTCGTACGCGTTGACCGTGTGCCACAGCCAGAAGGCCTCGTCGGACGCCCACCGCACCGGGCCGCCGTCACGGGGGACCAGGGCCACCCGGGTGCCGCGCTCGGGCCGCCAGTCGATCATGGATCCACCGTTCATCGCCGCGGCGATGTCGAAGAACACCGGTGCCAGCACGATCACCAGGAAACGTGCGGTCAGCCCCATGTCGTGGATCATCATCGGTTCGTCGAGCCCGTCGACGGTGGTGGGGCCGCGGGTCACCTCGCCGGTGGGACCGATGGCCGACCAGGTGAGGTAGGGCGGTTCCAGGCCGTAGCAGAAGACCATCATCTCGCCGGTGACCGGATCGATCTTCGGGTGCGCGGTGCTGCCGGCCGGCAGCGCCCCGCCGAACGTCTCCTTGCCGGCCGTCTCCAGCTCCGGCGTCATCAGGAACGGGCAGTCGGATTCGGCGAGGGCCAGCAGGCGTCCCGCGTGGCGCACCACGTTGATGTCCGGCAGATCCCGGAAGGTGCCGGCCAGCTCCGGTTCCACATCGGGGACCTGAGGCATGATCATGGATTCGATACCGCCCCACAGGGCCCGGCCCGCGCGTTCCTCGGCGACCACGGCCGGTGTCCGTACGAAGCGGTTGCGGTACCGGGCCCGGCCGCCGGACAGCCACACCCCGTGCAGCATGCCGTCCCCGTCGATCGGGTAGAGGAACGAACCGATCGGGCTGAAACGGGGGTTGGGGCCGTTGCGCAGGAACAGCCCGTCCAGTTCGTCCGGCAGTTCGCCCAGCACCTGGAGTCCGGTCTCGTCGACCTCCTCGGTCACCGGGGCGAACCGGCCGGACAGGTGGACGACGCGGGTCGGGTCGAAGCTCTGCGAGGCGTTCGCGGCCATGGCGGCCTCCCTTGCCGGGGCGTGCGCGCACCAGGGTGCGTGCCGTGCTGACTTTTCATTCAATCCCCGGCCCGGACCCGCTGCAACGCGGTCCGGGCCGGGCGGGGATGCGGCGGGCGGGTCCCGGCGCCACCATGGAACGTGCGGCAGGGTGCCGTGCCGGGCCACACCCGGAGGTGTCCGTGACCCAAGCCAAGTCCGGACGGCGGACCGGGAATCTGTTCTTCGCGTTCGCCCCGTGGATCATCTTCGACGTCATCGCGGGTCCCAGTACCTGGGAGTACGCCGCGCTGGCCGGCCTCGTCGCCGCCGTGGTGCTCAACCTGCCCGATCTGCGCAGGGGTTCCTACAAGGTGCTGGAGATCGCCGGTATCGCGTTCTTCGCGGTCCTCAGCGTCCTGGCGCTCTTCCTGGACCGGCAGGATCTGGACTGGCTGGAGCGGTACGCCCAGGTCCTCTCCAGCGGGGTGATCGCGTTGGTGGCCCTCGGATCACTGGCCTTCGTCCCGTTCACGGAGCAGTACGCGCGGGAGACCACACCCCGCGAGGTCTGGGGTACGCCCGTCTTCCGTCACGTCAACCGGGTGCTGACGCTGGTCTGGGGAGGGGTCTTCGTCGCCATCGCGCTGCTGGGCCTGCTCGCGGTTCACACCTCGTCCGGCTCCGACTGGTACAGCTGGGTCATCCCCGTGGTCCTGCTGGTCCTGGCGGTCCGCTTCACGGAGCGCTACCCGGACCAGGTGCGCGAACGGTCCCTGAGGGCGCGCGGCGCCCCGTGAGTGTTGCCTCGCGAGCGTGCCGAAGCCGCTGCTTTTGGTCCAGACCTATTGACGGAAGGTCTGGACCACTTTACGTTGGGCGCGTCCGTGGCCCTGGCCTCGATTGTCAGGGACATGCCAATCGGGAGAGGTGTCGCCGTGTTCGGTCGCACATCACGTCTGCTGGGGGCCGGCCTCGCGGCGGCATGCATCGTGCCGATGCTGGTCGCCGCCACGCCGAGTTCCGCGCAGGAGGACACCTGCGCGGTCAAGTCGAAGCCGTCGGGCAAGGTGCTCCAGGGGTACTGGGAGAACTGGGACGGCGCGTCCAACGGCGTGCACCCGCCCCTGGGGTGGATCCCGGTCACCGACAGCCGTATCCCGCAGCACGGCTACAACGTGATCAACGCGGCCTTCCCGGTGATCCTCTCGGACGGCACCGTCCTGTGGGAGGACGGGATGGACTCGACCGTGAAGGTCCCGACCCCGGCCGAGATGTGCCAGGCGAAGGCGTCCGGGCTCACCACCCTGATGTCCATCGGCGGTGCGGCCGCCGGCATCGACCTCAGCTCCAGCGCCGTCGCCGACCGTTTCGTCGAGACGGTGGTGCCGATCCTGAAGGAGTACAACTTCGACGGTATCGACATCGACATCGAGACCGGCCTGACGGGCAGCGGCAACATCAATCAGCTGTCCGCCTCGCAGGCCAACCTGATCCGCATCATCGACGGCGTGCTCGCGCAGATGCCGTCCAACTTCGGGCTGACCATGGCGCCGGAAACCGCCTACGTCACGGGCGGCAGCATCACGTACGGATCGATCTGGGGCGCGTACCTGCCCATCGTGAAGAAGTACGCGGACAACGGCCGGCTCTGGTGGCTGAACATGCAGTACTACAACGGCAGCATGTACGGCTGCGCGGGCGACTCGTACTCCGCCGGCACCGTCGAGGGCTTCACGGCGCAGACGGACTGTCTCGACAAGGGGCTCGTCATCCAGGGCACCACCATCAAGGTGCCCTACGACAAGCAGGTGCCGGGTCTGCCCGCCCAGCCGGGTGCGGGCGGAGGCCACATGGCGCCCAGCCTCGTCTCGCAGGCCTGGAACCACTACGGCGGCAGCCTCAAGGGCCTGATGACCTGGTCCCTGAACTGGGACGGCTCCAAGGGCTGGACCTTCGGCGACAACGTGAAGGCGCTGCAGGGCCGCTGACATCCCGCGACGGCGAAGGCCCCGGAACACCCCTGAGCGGGGTCTTCCGGGGCCTTCGCCGTCATGTCAGTTGCCGGGCTCCGAGGCGTCCAGCATCGCGCCGCGCTCCACGACCTTCACCCGCTCGCGGCCCTGCGCCTCGCCCAGGGCGCGCTCGTGCGCGTCCAGGCGGTACCAGCCCTCACGGGTGGTGTAGCGGACGCCGCGGGACTCCAGGAACTCGGTCACGGCCGCCGGCTCGGGCTGTGCCGGGGCGGGCAGCCGGCCGGTGGTGTGGTCCTCCAGCAGGCAGGCGACCGTCTCGTTGGCGTCGCCCTTGGTGTGGCCGATCAGGCCGATCGGGCCCCGCTTGATCCAGCCGGTGACGTACACCGACTCCATCGGCTCACCGCCGGCCAGGACACGTCCGGCGGCGTGCGGAACCGTGCCGGACGCGACGTCGAAGGGGAGCTTGGGCAGCTCCTGCGAGTAGTAGCCGACCGCGCGGTAGACGCTCTGCACGTCCCAGTCGTTGAACCGGCCGGTGCCCTTCACGTTGCCGGTGCCGTCCAGCTCGGTGCGCTCGGTCCGCAGCCCGACGACCTTGCCGTCCTCGCCGAGGATCTCCACGGGGGACTCGAAGAAGTGCAGGAAGAGCTTGTGCGGCCGGTCGCCGACGTCGCGGATCGCCCAGTTCTCCAGGGTGGAGGCGACCATGTTGGCCTGCTTGTTCCCGCGCCGGGTCTCGATCGAGCCCGCGTCGTAGTCGATGTCCTCGGGGTTGACGATGACCTCGATGTTCGGCGAGTGGTCCAGCTCCCGCAGCTCCATCGGGCTGAACTTGGCCTGGGCGGGGCCACGCCGTCCGAAAACGTGCACCTCCAGCGCCTTGTTGGCCTTGAGGCCGTCGTGGACGTTGGCGGGGATCTCCGTCGGCAGCAGCTCGTCGGCGGTCTTGGCGAGGATGCGGGCGACGTCCAGGGCCACGTTGCCGACGCCCAGCACGGCGACCTTCTCGGCTTCCAGCGGCCAGGTGCGCGCCACGTCCGGGTGACCGTCGTACCAGGAGACGAAGTCGGCGGCACCGTGCGAGCCGTCCAGGTCGCCGCCGGGTATGTCGAGGGCGCGGTCGGCGTCGGCGCCGGTGGAGAAGATCACGGCGTCGTAGAACGTGCGGAGCTCGTCCAGGCCGATGTCGTTGGGGTAGTCGACGTTCCCGAAGAGCCTCAGCTGCGGCTTGTCCAGGACCTGGTGCAGTGCCTGCACGATGCCCTTGATCCGCGGGTGGTCCGGAGCCACGCCGTAGCGGATCAGGCCGAAGGGGGCGGGCATCCTCTCGAACAGGTCGATGGAGACACCCGGGTCGGCGGCGGCGTCGGATTTAAGCAGCGCGTCCGCTGCGTAGATGCCGGCGGGGCCGGCTCCGACGATGGCGACGCGGACGGGGCGTGTCATGGAGGGCTGTTCCTTAGGACGGGTGAGCAGGGGCAGGGCGGGCCGTGGTAAGGCTTGGCTTACTCCGCCCCGACGCACACGTTAGCCGCTGGTCCTGCCCGGTTTCGGAGGGGGGCGGTGTTCTGCGGCGATATCCGGCACCCCGCACCTTTGCCGGCCCTCGAAATCCCGCGGAATCTCTGGGAAAACGCTTCCGTCGAGTGACTCGAAAATGTGTTTCATCGCACGTTCACCTGGTGGACGGCTCGCTCGAAGAATCGGACAAATGATGGCAGAGTTGCACACATGGATGATCGGGTAGCGGGTGCCCTGTCACTCCCGGACGACTGGCCCGCCCACCCGGACCTCAGTCTCGCCCTGAACCGTATGGGCAGCTTCGACTGGGATCTCGACAGTGGCCTCATGCACATGGACCAGGCGGCCCTCGACGTGTTCGACCTGAGGGCCGACGAGTACGACAACAAGCCGGCGACGCTCGGGATCAGGGTGCCGCCGGACGAGGGCGTGCGGCTCGACGCCATGGTCACCGAGGCGCTCAAATCCGGCCTGACCAACTACGGGGCCTACTTCCGCACGATGCGGCGCGACGGCACCCTGCAGTGGACGCACACCCAGGGCTTCGTCCGCCGCGACGCCAACGGCCGGCCGCATCGCATCATCGGCATCGTCCGGGACGCCACCCAGGAGCTGGCCGACTCCACCGCCCGTCGCGACCTGGACGCGGAGCGGCGGCGGCGCACCAGCCTGGTGGAGGCCACCACGGCCGCGCTGGCCCACGCCCGTACCGTCAAGGACGTCATCGACGTGCTCAAGAACTCCCAGGGGCTGGCCCACCTGGGAGCGACCAGTCTGGTCATGGGGCTGATCGAGGCCGGGCGCATCCATCTGGTGGCCGACGGGCCCGAGGGCGCCTTCGTGCCGGGTACCCGGTACACGCGGACGGACGAGCAGTACCCGATGAGCGAGGTGGTCCGCACGCTCGGCCCTCGTTTCATCGAGTCCGCCGAGGACTTCGCCGATTCCTACCCGGTCCTGTGGCCCCACATCAGCCATCTCGGCATCACCTCCGCCGCCTATCTGCCGCTGATCGCCCAGGCTCGCCCGATCGGCGCACTGGGGCTGCTCTACAGCGACAAGAACGGATTCACCGGCGACGAACGCAATCTGCTGGTCGCCCTGGGCAGCTCCATCGCCCAGAGTCTCCAGCGCGCCATGCTGTACGAACAGGAGCACGACCTCGCCGAGGGGCTCCAGCAGGCGATGCTGCCGCGCCGCGTTCCCGAGGTGCCCGGGGCGCAGATCGCCGTGCGCTACCGCTCGGCGAGGCTCGGCCGGGACATCGGCGGCGACTGGTACGACGTCATCCCGCTGCCCGGTGGCAGGGTCGGCACCGTCATCGGGGACGTACAGGGCCACGACACGCACGCCGCCGCTGTCATGGGGCAGCTGCGTATCGTGCTGCGCGCCTATGCGGCCGAGGGGCACAGCCCCGCGACTGTCATGGCGCGGGCCTCGGTCTTCCTGCACGAGCTGGACACCGACCGCTTCGCCACCTGCACCTACGCCGAGGCCGACCTGACCACGGGTGTGGTGCAGGTGGTCCGGGCCGGTCATGTGGACCCGCTCGTGCGGGATGCCGACGGGAGCTGCCACAAGGTGCTCGTCGAGGGCGGGCTGCCGCTGGGGCTCTCCGCGGAGTTCGGGCGGCTGGAGTATCCGGTCAGTACGGTCGAGCTGGACCCCGGGCAGACCATGGTCCTGTTCACCGACGGCCTGGTGGAGCTGCCCGGAGCCGACCTCGACGAGGGTATGCAACTGCTCACCGCCATGATCAGGAACGGCCCTCAGGACCTCCAGCGGCTCGCGGACCGGCTCTGCGAATCGGTCGACGAACGCGGCGGCGAGGACGATGTGGCGGTGCTGCTGCTGCGCCGCAAGGCCGCCCACGCCCCGCAGCCCGGCGGCCGGCTCCAGCAGCACGTGGGGCAGAACGACCCGGAGGCGCTCAGCTCGGCGCGGCACATGATCCGTGCGGCGGTGCGGGCCTGGGGTGCCAAGGAGCGGGCCGACGAGGTGGAGCTGGCCGCGGACGAGCTGACGACCAACGCCCTGATGCACACCGACGGCGGCGCGATCGTCACCATCCGGGTGCTCACCGGGCCCGAGCGCCGCCTGCGCGTCGACGTCGAGGACCGGTCCAGCGCGCTGCCGCGCCGCAGGGACGCGGGCGAGTCGGGCGTCTCGGGCCGCGGGCTGATGCTCGTCGACCGGCTGGCGGACGCCTGGGGCGTCGAATCGCGGGGCACCGGCAAGTGCGTCTGGTGCGAATTCGTCATCCCGCCACGCGACTGATCCGTTGACGGGTGCTGCCGTTCAGGGGGACTGAAACATTACTGAAAAGTAACTGAAAGTAACATGTCTGTACTTGACCGTAACCGATCGCGAGGGATTGACTGCGACTTCGTCAGTCTTCGTCTTCCATGACATTTCGCCTTCCATGACATGAGGACCCGTTGGGCATTGAGCTACTGGCACCTCTCGATCTGGCCTTCTGGCACCTCGAGTCCGATGCGCATCCCATGCACCTCGGTGCGCTCGCCGTCTTCTCGCCGGGGGACCGCCGGACCCCCGCCCCCGACGACCTTCTCGAACTGCTCGGCACCCGGGCCGCCGCCATCCCCCGGCTGCGGATGCGGGTGCGTGACGTGCTGCTCCCCGTCGGGGGTGCGGCCTGGTCGGTGGACAAGGACTTCGACGTCCACCGGCACGTCAAGCGGGTGCGCCTGCCCGAGGCGGAGACCGCCGGCGCGGGCGAGGCCGGATTCATGGCGGCCGCCACCCGGCTCGCGGGTGAGCTGATGGAGCAGCCGCTGCGCAGAGGACTGCCGCCCTGGCAGATGTACGTCATCGGCGGCGCCCCGGACGGCCCCTTCGCCGTACTCGTCAAGCTCCACCACGCGCTCGCCGACGGGATGCGTGCGGTTGCCATCGGTGCCGGGATCTTCGACGAGATCGCCTCGGTCGCGGGCCGGGCCCGGCCGGGCCCGCCGGCCGTCCGGGTCCGCCCCGTGCCGCCCCGCTCCTGGATGCCCGGACCCCGCCAGGTCGCCGGTCTCGCCCTCGGGCGGATCGAGGACCTCGGCCGGGCCTTCGGCGTCGGAGCCTCGCTGGTACGCGCCAGCCGCCTCGATCTGCGCGGCGCCCCGGCCCTCAGCGCCAGCTCCTCCGGCACCCGGCGCCTCGCCACGGCCGATCTCGACCTCGAATCCGTGCAGCGGATCCGCCGGGCGGCAGGCGGCACGAGCAACGACGTACTGCTCGCGGTCGTGGCGGGCGCGCTGCGCCGCTGGATGCTGGAGCGCGGCGAACCGCTGCCCGGCGCCGATCCGCGCGCCCTGGTTCCCGTCTCCCGGCGCCGCCCCGGCGGAGCGGCCACCGGCAACCGGCTCTCCGCCTATCTGCTGGGCCTCCCCGTGTCCGAACCCGACCCCTGGCAGCGGCTGCGGGCGGTCCGTGGCGCCATGGACCGCAACAAGTCCGCCGGGCCGCTGCGCGGAGCCGGGGCGGTCGCCGTGCTCGCCGACCAGCTGCCGTCGTTGGCCCACCGCTTCGGTGCGCCACTCGCCGGGAACGCCGCCCGGATGCTCTTCGACGTGCTGGTCACCAGCGTGCCGCTGCCGCGCTCGGCCCTCTCGCTCGGCGGCTGCCCGCTGCGCGCGCTCTACCCGATGGCGCCGCTGGCCCGCGGTCAGTCCCTGGCCGTCGCGCTGACCACATACGGCTCCACGGTGCAGATCGGGCTGGTGGCGGACGGCAAAGCGCTGCCCGATCTGGAACGGCTGGGGCGCTGCGCCGAGGACGAGGTGGCCGAACTGCTGGCCCTGCTGCCTGCGCACGCGACCTCATAGATCGGACTGATCGCGGAGCAATCGCCGCGGTTGATGTCCCCCGAGGTGTTGACGCACCCAAGTGATCCGATGAATATTCACTGTATGCAGGAAGTGATCTTCGGGGAGGGCGGCGGATACATGCGGCGCAACAGGCTGGGAAACAGCGCGGTCGAGGTCACCGAGGTGTCCTTCGGGGCGGCTGCCATCGGCAATCTCTTCAGCGCGGTGGAACCGGCACAGGCCGCGGCCGCCGTCGACGCGGCCTGGGACGAGGGCGTCCGCTACTTCGACACCGCGCCGCACTACGGGCTCGGTCTCTCCGAGCGACGGCTCGGCGAGGCCCTGCGCGCCCGGCCCCGCGACGCATACGTCCTGTCCACCAAGGTGGGCCGCGTGCTCGACCCGCTGCCCGACGGCGGGGCCGCCGCGTCCGAATCGCTCTCCGAGGGCTTCGCCGTCCGCGCCACGCACCGCAGGCGCTGGGACTTCAGCGCCGCCGGTGTCCGCCGCAGCATCGAGGACAGCCTGGAACGCCTCGGGCTCGACCGCATCGACATCGCCTACCTCCACGACCCCGACGACCACGCGGAAGCCGCCTTCGACGAGGCCTACCCGGAACTGGAGAAGCTGCGGGCCGAAGGGGTCATCGGCGCCATCGGCGCCGGGATGAACCAGACCGGGATGCTCACCCGCTTCGTCGTCGAGACCGACGTCGACGTGGTGCTCTGCGCCGGCCGCTACACCCTCCTCGACCAGTCGGCCCTGACCGATCTGCTGCCCGCTGCCGCCGCCCGCGGCCGCAGCGTCGTCGTCGGCGGCGTCTTCAACTCCGGCCTCCTCGCCGACCCGCGCCCCGGCGCCACGTACGACTACGCTGCCGCGCCACTGAACCTCCTCGACCGGGCGCTGCGCCTGAAGGCCGTCACCGAGGGCCACGGCGTGCCCCTGCGCGCAGCCGCCCTGCACTACCCGCTCGCCCACCCGGCCGTCGCCGGTGTACTCGTCGGCACGCGTTCCCCGGACGAGATGCGCGACGCCGCCGCACTGCTCCGCCGGGAGATCCCCGACGCCCTCTGGGACGACCTGCGCGCCGAGGGCCTGCTGACCGAGAACGGACACTGACATGCGTATCGCCCTGCACACCAAGGTCCGTGCGGACCGCATAGCCGAGTACGAGGCCGCGCACCGCGAGGTCCCGGCCGAACTGACCCGCGCGATCCGGGCCGCCGGAGCCACCTCCTGGACGATCTGGCGCAGCGGCACCGACCTGTTCCACGTCATCGAGTGCGACGACTACAGCCGGCTCCTCGCCGAACTTGAACAGCTCCCCGTCAACGTCTCCTGGCAGGCCAGGATGGACGAACTCCTCGACGTCGCACACGACTACTCCTCGGACGGCGCGGAAGCGGGTCTCCCCGTCGCCTGGGAGCTGTGAGATGACCGGCCGGCACCGCATCGTCGACGCCCACCACCATGTGTGGGACCTCTCGGTACGCGATCAGGACTGGATCACCGGCGAGGAACTGGCGCCTCTGCGGCGCGACTTCACCCTCTCCGACCTGGAGCCGGAGGCCCGGGCCAACGGCGTGTGCGCGACCGTGCTCGTCCAGACCGTCACCGTCCCGGAGGAGACCCCCGAGTTTCTCGCGCTCGCCGACAGCAGCGAGCTGGTCGGCGGCGTCGTGGGCTGGGCCGATCTCACCGCTCCTGACATCGCCGACACCCTGGCCGCCCTGCGCGAGCTGCCCGGCGGCGACCGGCTCGTCGGGCTGCGTCACCAGGTGCAGGGCGAACCGGACCCGCGATGGCTGCTGCGCGCGGACGTCCTGCGGGGACTGGCCGCCGTGGCCGACGCCGGACTCGTCTACGACCTGGTGGTCCAGCCCCACCAGCTGACCGCCGCCGTCCGCGCCGCCGAACTGCTGCCCGGGCTCACCTTCGTACTCGACCACGCGGGTAAACCGCCGGTCGCCACCGGAGAACTGCACCCCTGGGCCGACGACGTGCGGGCGCTCGCCGCCCTCCCCAACGCCGTGTGCAAACTCTCCGGCCTGGTCACCGAGGCGGACCCGCACAACTGGACCGTCAAAGACCTGCGCCCGTACGCCGGCACCGTCCTCGACGCCTTCGGGCCCGGCCGGCTGATGTTCGGCTCGGACTGGCCGGTGTGCCGGCTCGCGGCGTCGTACACCGAGGTCGTCGATGCCGCACTCGTGCTCCTCGACACCCTCGCCGAGGACGAGCGGGACGCCGTCCTCGCCACCACGGCCGAGCGCGTGTACGGCCTCCGGTAGGCGCCGGGGCGACGGCTGCGGCAGGCTGGGAACCATGCCCGAACTGCCGGAAGTCGAAGCCCTGCGGGTCTTCCTCGACGACCACCTGGTCGGCAGGGAGATCGACCGCGTCCTGCCGCTCGCCATCAGCGTCCTGAAGACGTACGACCCGCCGCTCACGGCCCTGTACGGCGGTACGGTCACCGGCGTCCGGCGGCACGGCAAGTTCCTCGACATCGCCGTCGGCCCGCTGCACCTGGTCACCCACCTCGCCCGGGCCGGCTGGCTCCACTGGAAGGACAGCTTTCCCGCCACCCCGCCGCGCCCCGGCAAGGGCCCCCTGGCGCTGCGTACCGTCCTCACCGGCGGCGACGGCTTCGACCTGACCGAGGCCGGGACCACCAAACGCCTCGCCGTGCACCTGGTCCACGACCCGGCCGAGATCCCCGGGGTGGCGCGCCTGGGGCCCGACCCGCTGGACCCGTCCTTCGACCGGGACATGTTCGCCGCGCTGCTCGACGGGGAACGGCGCCAGATCAAGGGCGCCCTGCGCGACCAGTCGCTCATCGCCGGCATCGGCAACGCCTACAGTGACGAGATCCTGCACGTCGCGAAGATGTCGCCGTTCAAACTCACCGCACACCTCTCCGACGACGAGATCACCCGGCTCCACACAGCCCTGCGCACCACGCTGGACGACGCCGTCGCCCGCTCCAGCGGACTGGCGGCGGGGCGGCTCAAGGCCGAGAAGAAGAGCGGCATGCGGGTCCACGGACGTACCGGCGAGGCCTGCCCGGTCTGCGGGGACACCATCCGTGAGGTGTCCTTCAGCGACTCCTCGCTCCAGTACTGCCCGACCTGCCAGACGGGCGGCAAGCCCCTGGCGGACCGCCGGCTCTCCAAGCTGCTCAAGTAGCAGGGTCCCCTCCGGCGGATCGCGGCGGGGACGCGGCGTGATTCTCGGCTCGTGAGCCGCAGCCGCCCCGTCGGCGACGTGATCCTCAGCGTGTGAGCCGCAACAGCCGCCGCCCCGCCGCCGTACGCACCTCGAACCGGGCGATGGCCCCGGGCCGCAGGGCCGCGCCGCCGCTCACCTGGAGCGGCCCCTCCCCGGCGCCGGCCGACGACCAGGTGGCGACGGTCTCCTCGTCCCCGTCCCGCCCCACGGCGACCAGGGAGCACACACCGGGATCCGGCACCCCCGCCACCTCCAGGCCGACATCGGCACCCCACTCCCGCGCCCCTGCCGTCACGACAGCCGTCATCCCGGAGCCCCCGTCCGCGCCCGTCCACCGCCCGGCTTCCGGCTCCCCGCCGGGCACCGCGAACGGCACCCCGGCAGTCAGCACCACAGCCGCCACCGTCGCCGCCACCGCCAGCCGCCGGCGCCGCGTCCTGCGCCGCCCGGCCGCCACCGCCCGGGTGGCCCGCAGCACCAGCCCGGGACCGGCCCGCACCACCGGATCGACGCCCGGCGGCGTCAGCCGGGCGTACCGCCGCAGGACGGCCGTCACCCCGCCGAACTCCACCACCCCGCCCGCGCACAGGGGACAGCCCTCCAGATGCTCCTCGAAACGGAAGGCGTCGGCGGCGCCGAGCACGCCCAGGACATAGGCGCCGACATCGCGACGGTGGGGCGGGGTGCACATGCCGTCCCGTACGGAAACAGCCCGTGAATCACTCAGCCCAGCACCCCCGTACTCCGCCGCACACCCCCTAAACTCCGGCCATGCTCCGCGTACTCGCCGTCGACGACGAAGAACCCGCCCTGGAGGAACTGCTGTACCTCCTGCGCGCCGATCCCCGGATCCGCAGCGCCGAGGGAGCCACCGGCGCCACCGAGGCGCTGCGGCGCATCGGCAGCGCCGTCGAGGCCGGTCCCGACGACCCCGCCGCCATCGACGTCGTCTTCCTCGACATCCACATGGCGGGCCTCACCGGACTCGACGTCGCCCAGTTGCTGGCTGGGTTCGCCGCGCCCCCGCTCATCGTCTTCGTCACCGCCCACGAGGGCTTCGCCGTGCACGCCTTCGACCTCAAGGCCGTCGACTACGTCCTCAAACCCGTACGCCGCGAACGCCTCGCCGAAGCGGTGCGCCGTGTCGCCGAACAGGTCGGCGAGCGCTCCGCACCCGCCCACGACACGGCACACGACCAGATCCCCGTCGAACTGGGCGGTGTCATCCGCTTCATCCCGATCGACGACATCGCGTACGCCGAGGCCCAGGGCGACTACGCCCGGCTGCACACCGCCACCGGCAGCCACCTCGTCCGCGTCCCCCTGACCACCCTGGAGGAGCGCTGGCGTACCCGCGGATTCGTCCGTATCCACCGCCGCCACCTCGTGGCGCTCGGCCGGATCGACGAACTGCGCCTGGACGCGGGCAGCATGAGCGTGCGCATCGGCACCGCTTCGCTCGCCGTCAGCCGCCGGCACACCCGCGCGCTGCGCGATCTGCTGATGCGGCAGACCGGCCGCTGACCAGCGTCTACCCGCGCCCGGACCCCTTCCCAGCGGGGTCGGGTGCTGCGTACACTCCGGCCCCATGTCCGCAGAGCCAACGCCCCGGCGTGAAGTGGTGACGGGGGAGCCCCGCCGGGTGCGTCCGCTGCCGCGCTACCGCACCCAGTCGGAGATCGACGAGCAGACCGCACTGGGCGGCGCATACGTACGCTCGCTGATGCGCAGCCAGCTGCGCGCCGGACTCACCGCCTTCACCGCCCTCGCCGTCGTCGTCGGCACCCTGCCCCTGGTCTTCGAGGCCCTGCACAGCTCCGCCGTCGTCTGGGCCGTCCTCGGCTTCGCCGCCTACCCGCCGCTGACGCTGCTCGCCTGGTGGTACGTGCGCCGGGCCGAGCGCAACGAACGCGACTTCGCCCGGCTCGTGGAAGGCCGCCCCGCACAGTGAGCCGCACGTACGCGGTGGCGGCCGTCGCCGCCGTCGTTCTCGCCACCGTCCTCGTCGGCGGGTTCGGGCTGCGCATCTCCCGCACCACCTCCGACTTCTACGTCGCCTCACGCACGGTACGGCCCCGGCTCAACGCGGCCGCCATAAGCGGCGAGTACCTCTCCGCCGCCTCCTTCCTCGGCATCGCCGGTCTGGTGCTGGTCCACGGACCCGACATGCTCTGGTACCCGGTCGGCTACACCGCCGGCTACCTGGTGCTGCTCGTCTTCGTCGCCGCGCCGCTGCGCCGCTCGGGGGCGTACACCCTGCCCGACTTCGCCGAGGGCCGACTCGAATCCCGGCAGGTGCGCAGACTCGTCAGCGTGCTCGTCGTCGGCGCCGGCTGGCTCTACCTGGTCCCGCAACTCCAGGGCGCCGGACTCACCCTCAAGATCCTTACCGGGGCGCCCGGCTGGCTGGGCGACGTCCTCGTCGCCTCCGTGGTCGTCCTCGCCGTCGCCGCCGGCGGGATGCGCTCGATCACCTTCGTCCAGGTCTTCCAGTACTGGCTGAAGCTGACCGCGCTCCTCGTCCCCGCCATCTTCCTGGTGCTCGCCTGGCAGGGCGACGGGCGGCCCCGCGTCACGTTCGACGAGCAGCTCTCCGTCTTCCGCGCCGACCATCCGCTGTACGCCACCTACGGGCTCATCGTCGCCACCTTCCTCGGCACCATGGGCCTGCCGCACGTCGTCGTCCGCTTCTACACCAGCCCCAACGGCCGTGACGCCCGCCGCACCACCGTCGCCGTCCTCGCCCTGATCGGCGTCTTCTACCTGCTGCCGCCCGTCTACGGAGCCCTCGGCCGGCTGTACGCACCCGAGCTCATCCAGGGAGGTGACGCGGACGCCGCCGTGCTGCTGCTCCCCGGCCGGGTCATCGGCGGCCTCGGCGGCGACCTGCTCGGTGCGCTCATCGCCGGCGGTGCCTTCGCCGCGTTCCTGTCGACCGCCTCCGGCCTGACGATGGCCGTCGCCGGTGTCATCACCCAGGACGTCCTCCCGTCGCGCGGGGTACGGCACTTCCGGCTGGCCACCGTCCTCGCCATCTCCGTCCCGCTGGCCGGTTCGCTGATCGTCAGCCGGGTACCGGTCGCCGACTCGGTGGGGATGGCGTTCGCCGTGTCGGCATCCTCCTTCTGCCCGCTCCTGGTCCTCGGGATCTGGTGGCGCCGGCTCACCCCGCCCGGTGCGGTGGCGGGACTCGTGCTGGGCGGCGGATCCGCCCTGCTCTCCGTCGCCATCACCGTCAGCGGGGCGGTGCGCCCGCCCGGCTGGCCGCACGCCCTGCTCGCCTGGCCCGCCGTCTGGTCCGTGCCCGTCGGCTTCCTCGCCATGATCCTGGTCTCGCTCGCCACCCCGGGGCGGATACCCGCCGGCACCAACGCCGCGATGAGCCGTTTCCACCTGCCCGAGGCACTGACCGCCGGGAGGCACCGGTGACCGGGGCCGGATACGCCGCCATCGTGCTCCTTGCCCTGCTGCTGTTCGGCGGCGGCCTGCTGACCGGCCGGCGCACCGCGCGTCCGGTCCGTACCAGCGACGTCGGCACACCCGTCGAACATGCCACGTTCGAGACCTTGCACACCGCCTCGCTCGCCGCGCCCCCGCTGCGCGCCGGACTGACCGAGGAGAGCGCCCGCAGGTCGGCCCGCCGGCTCCGCTCGCTGCTCGGCACCGACGCCCTGTGCCTCACCGACCGCGACCGGGTCCTGGTCTGGGACGGCGAGGGCGACCACCACGGCCGCCACGTCATGGAGGAGGTGGGGGACCTCCTCGCCAGTGGACGCGGGACCGCCTTCCGCAGCGAGTGCGAAGACCTGGACTGCCCGCTGCGCTGGGCCGTCGCCGTGCCGCTCACCGTCGACCACCGGGTCCTCGGCACCCTGATCGCCTACGCCCCGCGCGAGTCCGCGGTCCTGGCGAGGGCGGCGGGCGAGGTCGCCCGCTGGGTCTGCGTACAGCTGGAACTCGCCGAACTCGACCGCTCGCGCACCCAGCTCATCGAGGCGGAGATCAGGGCCCTGCGCGCGCAGATCTCCCCGCACTTCATCTTCAACTCGCTGGCAGCCATCGCCTCGTTCGTCCGCACCGACCCCGAGCAGGCCCGCGAGCTCCTCCTGGAGTTCGCCGACTTCACCCGCTACTCGTTCCGCAGTCACGGCGACTTCACCACGCTCGCCGACGAACTGCACTCCATCGACCAGTACCTGGCCCTCGTCCGGGCCCGCTTCGGCGAACGGCTCTCGGTCACCCTTCAGGTCGCCCCCGAGGTGCTGCCCGTGGCCCTGCCCTTCCTCTGCCTCCAGCCCCTGGTCGAGAACGCCGTCAAACACGGACTCGAAGGGGCCGTCACCTCCAGCCGCATCACCATCAGCGCCCTGGACGCCGGCTCCGAGGCCGAGGTCGTCATCGAGGACGACGGCACGGGCATGGACCCGGAACGGCTGCGCCACATCCTGCGCGGCGAGGGCGGCAGGTCCACCGGCATCGGACTGCTCAACGTCGACGAACGGCTGCGCCAGGTGTACGGCGACGACTACGGGCTCGTCATCGAGACCGGCATCGGCGCCGGCATGCGCATCACCGTGCGGCTGCCGAAGTACCGTGCCGGGGTGCACGGTTCCTGAACGGCTCCCGTAGCGACTCCCGGGGACGCCGTGCGGGCCGGGCGCGGACTCAGTACAGGTGGATCGCCAGATGTCCCAGCGGCAGCCCCAGCTGCCAGGCCGGAGTCCACACCTGGACGGCGTCCTGACCGTCCGGTTCCTCCTGGCCGGCCGGGGCCTCCCACGGCAGCGGGCCGATCGCGTCGAGGTCGGCCGCCAGCAGCTCGGTCTCCTCCAGCCACCGCCAGGCGGCCCGCGCCAGCGTCAGATCGGGGCCCGTACCGCCGGGCGCCGCCCGCAGGGCGTCGAGCCGGTCGCACACCCAACGGCGCCAAGGCGTCCCGTACGCCGTCAGCAGCCGCAGCTCGTCCATCCGGGTGGCGGGCAGCGCCTCGGCCACCGCACCGTCGGAGAGGAACACGGTCAGGGCCAGCGCATCGCGCCCGGCGCGGTACTCCAGGCTCGCCGGCTCCATCAGATCGCCGGTCCGCAGGAGTTCGTCGGCGATGTACTCCGCGTACATCCAGGCCATCGGGACCAGCAGCCCGCTCCCGTCGGCTCCGTCATGACGTTCCGGACACATCCCGTCTCGCCTCTTTCCGTACTCGGGGCCGGGCCGGGGGCTGCCCGGCGGACCGGGGACCGACCGGCCCCACACGCAGCATTGAACCGGGAGAGCGCGCCCCGCGTGGCCAGAAGGGGAGGATCCGTCGGGCCCGATCCGTCACAGACATGAGGTTGCGATGACCGCCGACCCAGGGGAGGGACCGCATATGCGGCAGTTGCTCGGCGCCTACGTCCTGGACGCGCTTCCGGCCGCCGAGGCGCGCACCGTCGCCAGGCATCTCCAGAGCTGCGACCGCTGCGCCGCCGACTACGTGGCGGTCGTGGAGGCGGCGGCGCTGCTGCCGCTGCTCAGCGAGGAGGACCTGCTGGAGTAGCCGGGCAGGTTACGGGAGAGCAGGCGCAGCGCGTAATAGGAGCGGGACTTCACCGTGCCGGCGGGTATCCCGAGCACCGCGGCGGTCTCGCCCACGCTCAGCCCCCGGAAGTAGATCTGGACGAGCACGGCCCGGTGCTCCGGGCTGAGGGTGCGCACCGCCTTCCGCACGTCGAGCGCGGCGACCGCGGACTCCGCGGTGTCCTCCCGGCCCGGAGCGCTCTCCAGCACCGCGTCGCTGACCTCGGCCGGCCGGGCCAGTCGCGACCTGCGGGCGTCGATCGCCAGCCGCCGCCCGACCGTGAACAGCCAGGGCCGCATCGATTCGTACGGGCCGTCGAAGGCCTCCGGGTGCTGCCAGGCCCGCACCAGCGTCTCCTGGACGAGATCCTCGGCCCGCTGCCGGTCGCCGAACGTCAGGCCGAGCAGGAAGTGGAACAGGGCGGGGCCGTGCTCACGCTGCAGATCCGCGAGGGCCCGCTCATCGGTCGTCGTCGTGGCCATGGTGAACGCCCTTCCCCGCGGAGGCCCCTGCCGCCTCGCTGCTGACTGGCGTATACGAACGCATTCACGCCCCGGGGGACAGGACAAACGCGGCCCTGTGCGACGAGCGGTCGCACAGAGCGGCGAATGGTGCGTTGAACGGTCGGGCGGCGGGGGAGCGGGGCGGGGAAAGGGGAGGGCTGCGTCGGTGGAGAGGCGCGGGGGAGGGCGGTGCCGGAGCTACGGGACCACGGTGACGGGCCAGCGCCCGGCCTTCACCAGGCGTACGGCCACCGAGCCGATGAACCGGTGCCCCGCTGATTCGGACGCGCCCACCACGACGGCGTCCGCCTTGAGTTCGTCCGCCGCCGTCACCAGCCCGTTGTACGGATCACCGCGGAAGGTGTGGAACTCCCATCGCACATCCCATATGTCCTTCATCCGCTCCGTCGACTCCCGGATCTCGTTCACCAGGCCCTCCGCGACGTCTCCGGTCGCGTCGCCGACCGGCGCACCGAGTGCGGCACCCGCCGTCAGCACGGGCTGGACGTAGACGAGAGCGAGCATGGCCCGCTGTCTACGGGCGAGGCCTGCGGCATACGCCGCGGCGCGCATGGAGGACTCGGAACCGTCGAGGCCCGCGACGATCACTTTCGGGCCGTCTGTGCCACGTTCGAACTGGTGGGGCTGCTGATCTGTCACGGCAGTGAGGCTATCGGCTCCCCCGGAAGGTCCCGGTCCGGGATCCCGAGTGCCCCGGCGCGCTGCTGCCGGATGCGCGGGCGCGCTCCCTCCAACGGGTGCAAAACCTCCCGTGAGTGGTGTCGTTGAGGAAGGTGACAGAGCGGACGTGCGAGCAGTTGGTCATGAAGAATGATCAGATGCCGCCGATGCGCAGAACGCTGCTGAGGCTGGCTGCCGGGCTGGGCGCCGCCGCTGTCGTGCGCCTGGTCGCTGCGGACTCCGCCGGCACCCCGTTCCGGCGTCCCGCGCCGCCGTCGGCCGCCGCCGGTCCGCAGGCAGCGGCCCTGCGGACCCGGCCGCTCGCCTACCGGCTGAGCCCCATGACCGCGAACAACCCGCCCCACTACCGTCCGGCGGCGCCACCGGTCCGCACCCGGCCCTTCGAGGAGCTGCCCGATATCGGCCGGGCCATGGTGCTGAGCTTCGACGACGGACCGGATCCGCTCTACACCCCGCACATCCTGGACACGCTGCGGAAGCACGACGTACGGGCCATGTTCTTCCTCTGCGGGGAGATGGCCCACGACAACGAAGACCTCGTACGCAGGATTGCCGACGAGGGGCACACCGTCGGCAACCACTCGTGGACCCATCCGCTGGTCACCAAGCTCTCCAGGACCGGCATCACCGACGAGCTGGGCCGCACCAGCGACGTGATCGAGAAGATCACCGGCGCTCCGCCGCTCTGGTACCGGGCACCCTACGGGGCCTGGAACCGGAACTCGTTCGAGATCGGGGCCGCGCTGGGCATGGAGCCGATGGCCTGGACGGTGGACACCCTGGACTGGACCGTACCGGGCACGGACAGCATCGTGCGCCGGGTGAGGGACGGTGCCGCCCCCGGGGTGGTGGTGCTCTCGCACGACGCGGGCGGCAACCGTTCGCAGAGCGTCGCCGCGCTGCGCCGCTATCTGCCGGAGCTGCTGGACGACGGGTACCGGATCACGGTGCCGCAGCGCCGCTGAGGTATGCGGCGGCTGCTGCCGGGGACCGGGCGCAGGTCCCCGGCGGCAGCCGTCAGCGGGTTTCGACCAGGCGGGCGAAGGCCACCACGTTGCCGTCGTAGCCGTTGGCCTTCGTGTACCCGCCGCCGCAGGTGATGACCCGCAGCTCCGCCTGTCCCGTGTCGCCGTACACGCGGGCGCCGGGGAAGTCGTTCTTGGCGAAGACCTCGACGCCGTAGACCTCGAACACCGCGACCTTGTCGTCACTGCGGGTGACCTCGACGCGATTGCCCTTCTTCAGCGAGCCCAGCCCGTAGAAGACGGCGGGTCCCGCCTGGTTGTCGACGTGGCCGACCATGACGGAGGTTCCGAGCTGTCCCGGCGCGATGCCGTTCTGGTACCAGCCGGCGAGGTTGGGATCCTGCGGGGGCGGTGTCTCGATCCAGCCGTTCTCGTCGAGGTTCACGTCGATGACCGGTGCGTCGACCCCGATCGACGGGATGGCCACGCGTGCGACGGGCGCGTAGGCGAGTGGCTTCACTGCCGGTCCGGCGACCGGGGCCCCCGGGACGACCTTCTGTTGGCCCACCGAGGTGGCGGCGACCGGCTGCGGCGGGCCGGGTGAGAGGTCCGCGCCGTTCTGCATCAGCGCGAGACCGGTGAGCATCGCCAGCGCGAGTGCGCCCCACGGCGAGTGTCTGATCCGTTCGGGGTGCCAGTTGTCCCGGCCCATGGTTCTCCCTTCGTCGCGACGAGGGGAACGCTAGGCGGGGGGCGGCCGCGCGGCATTCAGGGAAGTGCGAACGGGTGGCGGCCGCGGGGCGGGCTTCTCATCGGAGTAGTGGCCGGATAGAAGTTCTGACGCTCTGTGACCTGCGAGTCCATCAGATTCACAGGTGTCCGCACGGTGTGTCGGATCACCGGGGTGGAGCATGCCGAAATGCGGTGGATCAAGGATTTGGTGAGGGTTCGTCATGGGAGGCGTACTCGTCGATCCATCCCGGTGCACAGGGCTCCGGGGCGCTTCCCGCTGGAGGTTCGAACGATGCGTGCTACACGCGCTCTCGTTGTCGCCGCGACCGCCGTCGCCGCTCTCGGGCTCGGTGCCCCGATGGCCGCAGCCGGTGGAGACGTCGGGAACGGACAGAACAACGGCAACAGCCAGAACGACTGGAACGACCCGGGCGACTGGGACAACGGAGACGGCAACGGCAACGGGAACGGCAACGGGAACGGGAACGGCAACGGGAACGGGAACGGCAACGGGAACGGCAACGGGAACGGGAACGGGAACGGGAACGGCAACGGGAACGGCAACGGGAACGGCAACGGGAACGGAAACGGAAACGGCAACGGGAACGGCCGCAACAACGGTCCGAACAATGTGACCGTCGACCCCGAGCGCGTGCACCAGGGTGCGGCCATGCAGGTCAGCGCCGAGGGCTGCGGCCGGGGCGGCAGCGTCTCGTCCAACGCGTTCCGGACCACGCGGCTTTCGGCGGGCCGGGTCGGCCACGCCAGGGTCCGGATCCTCAACGACGCGACGCCCGGCTCCTACAACCTGACGGTGCGCTGCGACGGCACCGACCGTACGGCAGGACACCGCTTCACCGTGCTCAACAGCCGGGGTGCCCAGGGCGGGTTCGGCGGTTCGATGGCCGCGAGCCCGACGGAGATGGGTATCGGCGCGGGCCTGGTCGCTTCGGCGGCCCTCGGCGGAGGCATGTACATCATGCGCCGCCGGAGGATGAGCCATGGGGCGATCTGATCGTAGAGACGCTCCCACCGGCCCGATAACCGAAGTCGCCCCGAGTCCTCCAAGAGGACCCGGGGCGACTTTCGTTCCGTCGGCGTTGCCGTCAGTGCGAACGGTTCTCCTTGCGCCGCCGCACCACGAAGACAGTGCCGGCGGCAGCGGCCACGGCCAGCGCGGTGCCGGCCACGATCTGGCCGGAGTTCATGCTGTCGATGCTGCCGCCGAGACCGCCCTGCACACCGGCAGGGGAGGCCGAGGACACCGCGGAGCTCGTCGAGCTCGTGGTGGGCGTGCTCGTGGCGGCGCTGATCGTGAGGTTCACCCTGGCCATGGAGCTCGGCGAGGTGTTGCAGGTGAACGTCACCTCATAGACGGCGCCTGGCTTGGCGTCCCAGTCGACCGTTGCCCTGCCGGTGCCGTCCTTGGGGATGGTGACGGTGTCGAACACCCCCGAGGACGCCGTGGCCGTGGTGGAGCACCCCTTGGCCGCCAGGGTGACCTGGCCGCCGGGTGCGATCACGGAAGGCGTGACGGTGTATCCGGTCCCGCTGTTGGACGGACCGCCCGTGGTAGCGGCATACGCGGTCACGGCCGGGGCGGTCAGGGCGAGTGCTGCGGCGCCGAGCAGAGCGACGGGTGTGACACGTATTGCGCGCATGGTGAATCCTCCGGGTCCCGAGGAGCAGCTGCGGAACGGGTTTCCACAAAGTGTCAGAAATGCACCTCGATGCGGACAACGCTAGAAGTGGTGCATTTCGCCCGCGATCGGGGTCCGGCGAATGGGGCACCGGTGTCCCCCGGGCGGCGCACCGCCGGGGGACGGGGGCTCCTATCCGTCGGCCGCGCCGGGGAACAGATCGAGGAATGGTGCGGCGGTGGCGGAGATGCCCCGGCCGAAGGGGGAATCGAAGTCCCAGATCAGAAAGAGGAGGAAGGCGATCAGCACGCTGAAGAGGCCGGCCAGCAGGAGTTCGCGGAACGTACGCCGGATCTGCAGGGTGAAGATCAGCCCCACCGTCACCAGCGCCCCCGTGATCAGCCCGAACCAGACGACGCCCGGCATCGTGGCACCGGCGCTCTGCCCCCGGGCGTTGCGGGCGTCGTCGGCTGCGGCGACCTGGTCGACGAGCGGTTGATAGGCCTGCCCCTCGTGGTCCGTCTTCGGCCGGTACTCCGTGACGTCGGCGCGCACCTGTGCGAGAAGCTCGGCGCCCCGGTCGCTGAGCGTGCCGTGCTCGCTCATGGTCCGCCACTCGTCGTGCACGACGTGGCTGACATAGGCGTCGACGTCTGCGCGGATCCGGGTGCGGACGTCGGCCGGGTAGACGGACGAGCGCACGCTGACCTCGTGCAGTGCCTGGGCCTCCTGGCGTACGTACTCCTGGGCGGCGCCGCGGCCCTCCCACACACCCGCGATGGCGAGGCCCAGCACGATCGCGTAGACCACCCCGATCATCATCGTCATGTACTCGATGACGTCAGGGGTTTCGGACGGGTCGTCGTCCTCGGGCAGCCGGCGGTTGTTGAGTACGGCGATGGTCAGTACGACGGTGCTGGCCGCGGCCATGGCGAGGGTGAGAACCAGCCATTCCGACATGAGTGCCTCCGGAGGTCATCGAGAACGGGGCCGCAGCACGGCGACGGCGAACACTGCGGGGGCTGTGATCATCAAGGTGAGCGTGACCAGGGAGGTATGGCGTTCCGGTGCCTTCCGTACAGGTCTGCGGTACGACGGGAGCGCCACGGGCGCGGGGGGCGCCGGGCGTGCGGACGGGGAAGGCGTGGGTGACGGAGACGGGGTGGGCGTTGGAGGGGGTGGGGGAGGGGGCGGCGCGGGCGCGACCACGGGTGGTGGCGGTGGTGGCGGTGGTGGCGGCGGGGGCGGGGGCGGTGGAGGTGGTGGAGGTGGTGGAGGGGGTGTTGGCGGTGGAGGTGGAGGCGGGGGCTTCGGCTTCGGAGTCGGCGGGGGAGCGGGCTCGGGTTCCGGACCTGCGTGGCAGGTGCCGTCGCCGCTGTCCGCCACCGCCGAACTGCCGTCCCCGTCACCGATCGAGGCATACGCGCAGCTGTCGGCCACCGCCGGCGCCGGGGCGGTCAACAGCCAGGTGAGGGTGAGGGCTGCGGTGAGCCGCCCGATGAGTGATCCGTACACGACGGGGAGCATGTTCCGGGCCGTGGCCGGGCACGCCGGAGATCCGCCGGATTCCCCTGATGGAGGGGACCTGGGGCACTCGGGGTTTGCGGCTCCGGAAGAATCTGCGTACGCATTGAACAAAGAACGGCCCGGCGCCCGTATCTAGGGCCATGAACGGCGCGCACCCGCGTCGCAACTGGCGCAAGTATCACGGGAGTTGACATGAACACCTGGCGAAACGCCTCGCTCGCGGTGACCGCGGTGACCCTGTTGGCGCTGACGACGGCGTGCGGTCAGGACAAAGGCGCCGAGTCGCCCAACGGGCAGAACGTGGGCAACGTGAGTCCGGCCGGTCAGGCCGCGGACAGCTACGGATCGGACGCCGGATACGGCTCCGGTGCGGCGGCGGAGCCCGCCTCGGCGAAGCAGGCCGGTCAGCTCGCCGTCCGGGACAGCAAGGAGCTGGGCAAGGTCGTGACGGACAGCGAGGGATTCACGCTCTACCGATTCGACAAGGACACCGCGAGCCCGCCCAAGTCGAATTGCGAAGGTGACTGTGCGAAAGTCTGGCCGCCGGTGCCCGCGGGCAATGTCACCGCCGCGGCCGGGACCGATGCCGCTCTGATCGGGAAGGTCACCCGGGCCGACGGTGTGCAGCAACTCACTCTGGCCGGCTGGCCGATGTACCGGTACTCCAAGGACGCCGCGCCGGGCGACGCCGAGGGGCAGGGAGTGGGGGGAACCTGGTTCGCCTCGGCGCCCGACGGCAAGAAGGCGGCGGTGAACGCCGACGGCCCTTCCGGCGCGCAGCCGGCCGGCCTCGCGGGACTCTCGGTGCGCAAGGATCCGGAACTCGGCGATATCGTCGTGGACAAGCGCGGGATGACGGTCTACCGGTTCAAGAAGGATGTCGCGTGGCCGATGAAGTCGGCCTGTACCGGAGCCTGTCTCTCGAAGTGGCCGGTTGTCGCACCTGTCGAGAAGAATGATGTGAAGGGTGTCACGACGAAGGGTTTTGTCACCTTCGACCGGCCCGACGGACTCAAGCAGCAGGCCGTCGACTGCTGGCCCATCTACACCTTCTCCGGAGACGTCAAACCCGGTGACACCAACGGCCAGGGCGTCGGGGGGACATGGTACGCGGTTTCCCCGCAGGCCAAGTTGGTTGGGGCGGCGAAGTAGTTCGGAAATAAACTTCTTACATGGTCCCGTCGCTGAATGTCACGGGCAGCGACGGGACGGTTGCACATGCCACGCGTGTGTGACCAATAACGGACCGCTAATTTCCGTTTCCGCTCGCTCTCCTGGCGGTGGGTCAGTAGCCTCTGGTCAATACTGACCATGAACATGGCCGGATCACCGAGGCGACTTGTTGGAGACATCGATGGAGCGTCCCGCCTGGGCACCGCACGGCATTGACATTTCAGTGCCGAGCGTGTCTCGAATGTACGACTTCTATCTGGGCGGCTCGCACAATTTCGAGGTGGACCGGGAAGCGGCCCGCAAGGCCATGAAGTTCATGCCGGGACTTCCCAAGATCATGCAGGCGAACCGCGCCTTTATGCGCCGCGCCGTGCGGTTCGCGCTGGACGAGGGCGTCACACAGTTCCTGGACATCGGTTCCGGGATACCGACCTTCGGAAACGTTCACGAGGTCGCCCAGACGATCGATCCGCAGGCCAGGGTGGCTTACGTCGATCACGATCCGGTGGCCGTCGCCCACAGCCAGGCCGTGCTCGCAGGCAATGACCGCGCGGTCATCGCCACCGCCGACCTGCGCAGGCCCGAGGAGATCCGCGACCACCCTGAGGTCTCCAAACTCCTCGACCTGGACCGTCCGGTGGCGCTGCTGCTCGTCGCCGTACTCCACTTCGTCGAGGACGCCGACGACCCGCACGCGGCCGTCGCCGCCCTGCGCGACATCCTGGCCCCCGGAAGCCTGCTCGTCGTCACCCACGCCTCGTTCGAGGGGATCCCGTTGACGAGGGAGGAGGCCGGCGGCACGGTGGGGGTGTACAAGAAGATCCGCAGCCCGCTGGTCATGCGCTCCCGTGACGAGGTCGGCCGGTTCTTCGACGGCTACGAGATGGTCGAGCCCGGACTGGTGTCGATGCCGAGCTGGCGCCCGGAGAACCCCGCAGCGCAGGAGAACGAGGACCCATACGCCTTCTCGGGCTTCGCTGGAGTGGGACGCAAGGCGTGAGTATTCCCGCCCAGGCGTCCGGAGTTCCGGACGCGGAGCCGGACGGTCCCGAGGACCGGCTCCGGAGATTCGCCACGATCTGGAGCCGGGCGATCTTTCCGTCGACGGCCACCTCCATGACCCGGCCGGAGTTCGAGCAGCATCTGCTCCCACTGGCCCGCGCGCTCAGCGACACACTGCACGCCCGCCCGTTCGACCCGGCGGCCGCAGGCGCGGTGGGCGCGGCCCTCGTCGCTGCGCACTGCACGGACCCGGACGCGCTCAGTTCCACGCTCGGCGTCGTCGACTCGTATCTGGTGCTCTACTGCGGCAGCAACGGACCGGTCGCGCTCTCGACCGAGGACAGTCGGTCCCGCAGCGCGCGGATCCAGCACGCGGTCGCCGGCGGCTTCTCCCAGGCACTGCGCGAGCGGACCCTCGCCGAGCAGGAGGCCATCGCCCGCTCGGCGCTCTCCGCACGCTCCCATGCCGAACAGGCGCTGCACGCGACGGAGGCGCGCTTCAGGGCCGTCTTCAAGGACGCGGCCATCGGCATCGGTATCGCCGACCTGGACGGTAATCTGCTGGAGATCAACGACACCCTCACCCGGATGTTCGGCGGTCTCGAGAACCACGTCCTGAGCCACCGCCTCAACGAGTGGGTCCATCCGGAGGACACCCCGCAGGTCTGGAAGTACTACAACGAGCTGGTCCGCGGCGAACGCGAGCACTACCGGGTCGAGAAGCCGTACTACCGCAACGACGGCACCGTCCTGTGGACCAATCTGACGGTGTCGCTGCTCCGTGACTCCGAGGGCCGGCCCGAGTACCAGCTGGCCCTGATGGAGGACACCACCGAGCGCCGGCTCCTCAACCTGCGGCTGCGGTACGAGGCCACGCACGACGCGCTCACCGGCCTGCCGAACCGGACGCTCTTCCTGGAGCGACTGGAGAAGGCGCTCTCGGCGGGTGGCGGAAGCCGTTTCGGCCTCTGCTATCTGGACCTGGACGGTTTCAAGGCGATCAACGACAGCCTGGGCCACGCATCGGGCGACCGGCTGCTGGTCGAGGTCGCGGACCGGCTGCAGAGCTGCGCGACCGCACCCGGCGAGATGGTGGCGCGCCTGGGCGGCGACGAGTTCGTCGCGCTCACCACGGGCACCGACACCGAAGAGGAGGTCGACGAGCTGGCGTGCCGGATCCTCGGTGTGCTCGCCACGCCGATCCGGCTCGAAGGGCGCGAGTTGACCGTTCGGGGGTCCATCGGAGTCGTCGAGGGGCCGGCCGGCGAACGCAGCGCCGCGGAGGTGCTGCGCAGTGCCGACATCACGATGTACCGGGCCAAGTCCGCGGGAGGCAACCGCTTCGAGCTCGCCGACGCGGAGGCGGACGCCCGCGCGATCACCCGGCACGGTCTGACCACGGCGCTGCCGGCCGCGCTGGAGCGCGGCGAGTTCTTCATCGAGTACCAGCCGCTCGTGCACCTCGACGACGGTTCGGTGCACGGTGCGGAGGCGCTGGTGCGCTGGTGCCACCCGCAGCACGGGGTGCTGGGGCCCGACCGGTTCATCGCGCTCGCCGAACACACCGGGCTGATCGTGCCGTTGGGCCGCTGGGTGCTGGAGGAGTCGGTACGGCAGGCCAACTTCTGGCAGGAGCGGCACACCGACGGCGGTCCGCTGCGGATCAACGTCAACCTCTCGCCGGCCCAGCTGCACCACCCACGGCTGGTCGCGGAGACCGTCAACATCCTGGAGCGCTCGGGTCTCGAAGCGGGGGCACTGTGCCTGGAGGTCACCGAGTCGGCGCTCATCGGTGCGGACGAGGACCTGCTGAAGCCGCTGCGGCAACTGGCCGAGATGGGCGTCGACATAGCGCTCGACGACTTCGGTACGGGGTACTCCAACCTGGCGAACCTGCGGCGGCTGCCGGTGAGCGTGCTGAAGCTGGACCGTTCCTTCACCCAGGGGATGCAGCACCATCCGGCCGACCCGGTGGACCTGAAGATCGTCGAGGGGATCGTCTCGCTCGCCCACAGCCTGGATCTGGCTGTGACGGTGGAGGGCGTGGAGACGAGGGCTCAGGCGGATCAGCTGCGGCAACTGGGCTGCGACACCGCGCAGGGCTGGTACTACGCGCGCCCCGGCGCACCGGACCGGATCCACTCCCTGCTGCTGGCCGACGCGGTGTGAGGCGCCCGGTCCACACGCACGCCCGGCCGCGGGATCAAGCCCGTCCGGCGGCCGGGGGCGGAGTCTGTGCCCGGCTGGCCAGGAGTACCCGCTGCAGCTCCCGCGCCGCCCGTGGCGGAGCCACGTCGCTGCGGTGCGCCAGTGCGATGGTGCGGCGCAGCCCCGGCCGCGCCAGCGGTGTCGTCCGCAGATCGTGGCCGGCCCGGTCGGCGACCATGCTCGGGACGACCGCGACACCCAGGCCGGCGCGGACGAAGCCGAGCACGGCGTCCATCTCGCCGCCCTCCACCGTGAACGACGGTTCGAAGCCCTCGGCGCGGCAGGCGGCGACCGTGAGCTCCCTCAGGTCGTAGCCGTGCCGGAACATCACCAGGGGCTCGCCCTGAAGATCCGCGATCCGGACACTGCCGCCCCGGCCGGGGCGCGGGCCGTCCGTCGAGGAGACCACCACCAGATCCTCCTGGAGCAGCTCGACCGTGGTCAGCGCCGGTGAGGCCGCGGGCAGCGGCAGTACCACCAGGGCCAGATCGAGCGAGCCGCGCGCCAGCTCCCGTACCAGATCGTGCGAACCGCCCTCCTCCAGCAGCAGCTGGATCCCGGGGTGCAGATCATGGAAGGCGCGCAGTACGTCGGGCAGCAGCCCCGTGCAGACGCTGGGCGTCGCGCCCAGCCTGACCCGGCCCCGCCGCAGCTGGGCCAGCTCCTGGACCTCGTGCCGTGCCGTGTCGGCGTCGGCCAGGATGCGCCGGGCGAGCGGCAGCAGGGCCTCGCCCGCGTCCGTCAGTGCGATGTTCCCCCGGGCCCGGCTGAACAGCTCGGCACCCAGCTCGTTCTCCAGGGCCCTGATCTGCTGGGAGAGCGAGGGCTGCGAGACGTGCACCTCCTCCGCGGCGCGGGTGAAGTGCCGGGCTTCGGCGACCGCCACGAAATACATGAGCTGCTGGAACTGCATACACGCACCCTACCGCCGTTGATAGTCGACGCCTATGGAGATGAGCCATTCCATGTCTTGGACTGATCGGGTCCTTCGGCCCTAGCGTCGTGTCCATGGCATTGGCAACACGGACGGACCGACGGCCGTCCATGACGCGCACGCTCTGGGACTCGTCCGTCGGCAAGAAGACGATCATGGCCGTGAGCGGTCTGATCATGCTCCTCTACTTGGTCGTCCACATGGTCGGCAACCTGAAGATCTTCTTCGGGGCCGACGAGTTCAACGGTTACGCGCACTGGCTGCGCGTGATGGGCGAGCCGTTCCTGCACCACGAGTGGGCGCTGTGGATCGTCCGCGTCGTCCTCGTCGCCGCCGTGGTCCTGCACGCCGTCTCCGCGTACCAGCTCAGCCGGCGCGACCTCAGGGCGCGCCCCGAAAAGTACGTACACAGGAAGCCGCGCGCGAGCTATGCCACCAACACCATGCGCTACGGCGGCATCATCATGGCGCTGTTCATCGTCTGGCACATCCTCGACCTGACGACCGGCACCGTGCACTCCGGTGGCTTCCAGTCCGGGCACCCGTACCAGAACGTCGTCGACACCTTCTCCACCTGGTACGGCAACGTCATCTACATCGTCGCCATGCTCGCCATGGGGCTGCACGTCCAGCACGGGTTCTGGAGCGCGGCGCAGACCCTCGGTGCCGGCCGTGCAACCCGCGACCGCGTCCTGAAGGCCCTCGCCAACGTCCTCGCACTGGTGCTGACAGTGGGCTTCATCTCCGTACCCGTCGCCGTCATGACCGGAGTGGTGAGCTGACATGAACGACTACACCGAATACGCGACCGGCGCACCGGTCATCGACACCAAGGCCCCCGACGGCCCCGTCGCCGAGCGCTGGGACACGCGCCGCTTCGAGGCCAAGCTGGTCAACCCGGCCAACCGCCGCAAGCACACCGTCATCGTCGTCGGCACCGGCCTGGCCGGAGGTTCGGCCGGGGCGACGCTGGCCGAACAGGGCTACCACGTCGTCCAGTTCTGCTTCCAGGACTCGCCCCGCCGGGCCCACTCGGTCGCCGCCCAGGGCGGCATCAACGCGGCGAAGAACTACCGCAACGACGGCGACTCCGTCCACCGGCTCTTCTACGACACCGTCAAGGGCGGTGACTTCCGGGCCCGCGAGTCCAACGTCCACCGGCTCGCCCAGATCTCCGTCGAGATCATCGACCAGTGCGTGGCGCAGGGCGTCCCCTTCGCCCGCGAGTACGGCGGCCTCCTCGACAACCGCTCCTTCGGCGGCGTCCAGGTCTCCCGTACCTTCTACGCCCGCGGCCAGACCGGGCAGCAGCTGCTCCTCGGCGCCTACCAGGCACTTTCCCGGCAGATCGCCGCCGGCAACGTCGAACTGCACCCCCGCACCGAAATGCTCGACCTGGTCGTCGTCGACGGCAAGGCCCGCGGCATCGTCGCCCGCGACCTGGTCACCGGAAAGATCGAGACGTACTTCGCCGACGCCGTCGTGCTGGCGAGCGGCGGCTACGGAAACGTCTTCTATCTCTCGACCAACGCCATGAACTCCAACGCCACCGCCATCTGGCGCGCGCACCGGCGGGGCGCGTACTTCGCCAACCCCTGCTTCACCCAGATCCACCCCACGTGCATCCCGCGCACCGGCGACCACCAGTCCAAGCTGACTCTGATGAGTGAATCGCTCCGCAACGACGGCCGCATCTGGGTGCCGAAGGCCAAGGGCGACGACCGTCCCGCCAACGAGATCCCCGAAGAGGAGCGCGACTACTACCTGGAGCGCATCTACCCCGCCTTCGGTAACCTCGTGCCCCGTGACATCGCCTCCCGCGCCGCCAAGAACGTCTGCGACGAGGGCCGGGGCGTCGGACCGGGCGGCCAGGGCGTCTACCTGGACTTCGCCGAGGCCATCGCCCGGATGGGCCGCGCCGAGGTCGAGGAGAAGTACGGCAACCTCTTCGACATGTACGCGCAGATCACCGCGGAGAACCCGTACGAGACCCCGATGCGGATCTACCCCGCCGTGCACTACACGATGGGCGGACTCTGGGTCGACTACGACCTCCAGACCACGGTCCCGGGGCTGTTCGCGATCGGCGAGGCCAACTTCTCCGACCACGGGGCCAACCGGCTCGGCGCCTCGGCGCTGATGCAGGGCCTCGCCGACGGCTACTTCGTCCTGCCGTCGACCATCAACGACTACCTGGCCCGCAACCCCCACCACGACGTGGTCGACGCCTCCCACCCGGCCGTGGAGGATGCCGTCGCCGAGACCGAGGACCGGCTCAACCTGCTGCTGGCCGTCGACGGCGACCGTACCCCCGACTCCTTCCACCGGGAGATCGGCGAACTCATGTGGGAGTACTGCGGAATGGCCCGCACCGAGGAGGGGCTGCGCAAGGCCCTCGACCGGATCCCGCAGATCCGCGAGGAGTTCTGGCGCCGCATCAAGGTGCCGGGCACGGGGGAGGAGTTCAACCAGTCGCTGGAGAAGGCCAACCGCATCGTCGACTACCTGGAGCTCGCCGAGCTCATGTGTCTCGACGCGCTGCACCGGGCGGAGTCCTGCGGAGGCCACTTCCGTGAGGAGTCGCAGACCCCGGACGGCGAAGCCGCCCGGCGCGACGAGGAGTTCTCCTACGGAGCGGCCTGGGAGTTCACGGCCACCGGTGACGCCCCCGTGCTGCACAAGGAAGACCTGGTCTTCGAGTACGTCCACCCCACTCAGCGGAGCTACGCATGAAGCTCAACCTGCGCGTCTGGCGCCAGAAGAACGCCGACGCCCCCGGCGCCATGTCCACCTACCAGGTGGACGGCATCTCGCAGGACATGTCGTTCCTGGAGATGCTCGACACCCTCAACGAGGAGCTCATCCTCGCCGGCGACGACCCCGTCGCCTTCGACCACGACTGCCGTGAAGGCATCTGCGGCGCGTGCAGCCTCGTCATCAACGGCGACGCCCACGGCCCGGAGCGCACCACCACCTGCCAGCTCCACATGCGGTCCTTCGAGGACGGCGACACGATCGACATCGAGCCGTGGCGGGCCTCGGCCTTCCCGGTCGTCAAGGACCTGGTCGTGGACCGTTCGGCGTTCGACCGGATCATCCAGGCCGGCGGCTACATCTCCGCTCCCACCGGCACGGCACCCGACGCGCACGCCGTGCCCGTGCCCAAGCCGGACGCCGACTACGCCTTCGAGCACGCCGAGTGCATCGGCTGCGGAGCCTGCGTCGCCGCCTGCCCCAACGGTTCGGCGATGCTGTTCACCTCGGCGAAGGTCAACCACCTGAACGTCCTGCCGCAGGGTGCCCCGGAGCGTGAGACCCGGGTCCTGGACATGGTGGGGCAGATGGACAGTGAGGGCTTCGGCGGCTGCACGCTCACCGGGGAGTGCGCCACGGCGTGCCCGAAGGGCATCCCGCTGCCGTCCATCTCCGCGATGAACAAGGAGTGGCTGCGGGCCACCCGCAAGGTCCACCGCTGAGCGCAGGTACCGGTTCCCGGTCCCGGAGGCCGCCCGCCTCCGGGACCGGGAGGTCCTGTGTGTGCCGCAGGGTCAGGAGGTCACGGAGAGATCGTCCCCGTAGACCGTGCCCTGCCCGTACCAGCCGTGCAGATAGACGGTCACGGTGCCGCTCGACCCGGTGGTGAAGGCCACCGACTGCTTGGCGTAACCGCTCGACGAGCCCCAGGTGCTCGCCGACGCGCCGCCCCGGACACCGAGGTAGCCGTAGTTCCCCTGCACCCATCCTTGAAGCGTGTACTTCGTGTTGGGGGACAGGGTGAGCGTCTGGGTGCACTCGCCGGTCTGCGTGGAGGTGGCCGCCGCGGCGAGCGCGTGCGTACCGCCGTGCACCGGGGTGGAGACGACGGCGCCGCCGGACTCACAGGTCCAAGGGCCGAGCGAGCCGGTCTCGAAGCCGCCGTTCACCAGCGAACCCGTGCCGCCGCCCGGACCGGACACCGTCAGGGTGAGGCTCGCCGCGTGGCTGAGCGTGCCCGACGCACCGGTGACGGAGATCGTGTACGTGCCGGGCGTGGCCGACGCCGACGCGTTCACCGTGAGGGTCGACGTGCCCCCGGCCGTGACCGACGTCGGGCTGAGCGTCGCCGTCACACCGGTCGGCGCCCCGCTCGTCGTCAGCGCGACGGTCCTGGCGCTCCCCGAGGTGATCGCGGTCTTCACGGTGGCCGTGGTCGAGCCGCCCGGTGCGACCGTCGCCGAGGCGGGGGTGACGGCCACCGAGTAGTCGTCCGTCACCGGACCGGTGCCACCGCTCGTGAACGGGGCGAAGGTGTGGCTGAAGTACCAGGTGTCCTGCGCGATCCCGGAGCAGGTGTCGCTCCCGCCGGTGCCGGGGCAGCCGCCGTTGTCGCGCTGGAGTGCCCAGAACGACAGGGTGCTGACGCCCTTGGAGACGGCCCAGTTGTAGACCGAGGTGGCGTCGGCCGTGGTGAACGTCTCGGCCGGGCCGTAGTCGTCGATGCCCGGCATCTCGATGATGCCGGTCATGCCCCACAGCTGGGCTTCGGTCTTCGACGGGTACAGATCGGCGAGTTGGCCCTTGAGGCCGGTGATCGATGTCTGGGTGTCCTGCGCCATGTTGTGCGCGGCGCCGTCGTAGTAGTCGAACGTCATGAGGTTCACGACATCGACCTTGGCGCCGTTGGACACCGCGTTCTCCAGCACCGCGAGACCGCTCTCGGCGAGACCGCTCGTGGTGGTGGGCAGGGTGTACGAGATCTGCACCGAGCGCCCGTTGGCGGCCGCCCAGTCCTGGACCTTCTTGATCGCCTTGTTGCGGCGGTCGATCCCGGCGCTGTTCTCCAGGGAGTTGTCCTCGATGTCCATGTCGAGGCGGGACACGTCGTAGGTCGTGATGACCTTCTCGTACGCCGCCGCGATGGAGTCGACGCTCGTACAGCTGTCCGCGATCTCGGTGCCGCCGTTGTCGGCCGAGTAGCCGCCGAACGACGGGATCACATCGCCGCCGCGCGAGCGGATGGTGGTGAAGTCGGCGCCGAACTCGGACTGGGCGATGGGGGTGCCCGAGTCGCCGTTCCAGTAGGGGGTGCAGGAACCGCGGGCCTCCGTCTGGATGAAGGCCATGGTCAGGTACTTGGCGCCGGACGCCTGCGAGAGCGCGGCCGGGCTGTCGCCGTTCCACGCCTCGAAGTACGGGGCGAAGACGTGCGCTGGCAGGGGAGTGGCGGCGGTTGCGGCGGCCTGTGCGCCGGCGCCTGATCCGAGGACCAGGCCTGCGGTCGCGACGACGGTGGCCAAGGCGCTCAGGACGGCGCCGGCTGTTCTTGGACGTCTCATGGGGCAGCTCCCAGCGGGGTGGGACAACGGGGTGTCGCACGGGTCTGCCGCGCCCGGTTAGGGGCGCGGCCCGTTCCTGTGATTCCCGGCCGGGGTCACGTGCCGCACGGCGAGGAACGACCGTGAGGCATGCCCATGATTGGTCTGGACCAGCTAACTGTCAACGTTCTTTACTGTTTCATTCCCCTTTGCTTGCCGGGGCGCACAACTCATGGGACTTACTGAGGAGTTGTGGCTATTCGAGGTGGAGTGCCGCCCGAAGGTACGCGGCCGTCCGGCTCTCCCGCGCGCGGGCCACGTCCACCGGCGGCCCGGAGGCCACGATCCGGCCGCCGCGGTCGCCGCCGCCGGGCCCGAGGTCGATCACCCAGTCGGCGCCCGCCACCACGGCCATGTCGTGCTCCACGACCACCACGGTGCTTCCCGCGTCGACCAGCCCGTGCAACTGCCGCATCAGCACCTCGACATCGGCCGGATGCAGCCCCGTCGTCGGCTCGTCGAGCAGATACAGGGTGTGGCCCCGGCGGGCGCGCTGCAGCTCTGCCGCCAGCTTGATCCGCTGTGCCTCGCCGCCGGACAGTTCCGTCGCCGGTTGCCCCAGCCGCAGATAGCCCAGCCCCACGTCGAGCAGCGTGCGCAGACTGCGCCCGGCGGCTGGCGCGTCCGCGAAGAAGCCGGCCGCCGACTCCACCGTCAGATCCAGCACCTGAGCGATGTTCAGCCCCCGCAGGGTGACGTCGAGCGTCTCCGGGTTGTACCGCGCGCCGTGGCAGTCCGGGCAGGGCGCGTACGTGCTGGGCAGAAAGAGCAGCTCCACCGAGACGAACCCCTCGCCCTGGCAGGTCTCGCACCGCCCGCCCGTCACGTTGAAGGAGAACCGGCCGGCCCGGTAGCCCCGCTCGCGCGCCACGTCGGTGGCGGCGAACAGCTTGCGCACGACGTCGAAGAGCCCGGTGTAAGTGGCCAGGTTGGAACGCGGGGTACGGCCGATCGGCCGCTGGTCGACCTGGACCAGGCGGTCCACCGCATCCAGCCCCTCGGCCGAGGCGCAGCCGGGCGCCACCAGCTCAGCCCGCGGCTCGGAGGCATCCGCGGTCCGCCGGTCGGCCAGCACGCCCGCCAGCACCTGCCCCACCAGCGTCGACTTGCCGGAGCCGGAGACACCCGTCACGGCCGTGAACACACCGAGCGGGAAGGAGGCGTCCACACCGCGCACGTTGTGCCGGTCCACCCCGTGCAGCCGCAGCCACCCCGAGGGCGTGCGCACCTCGCGTACGGGGGCGGGTGCGTCGTCGAAGAGGAAGCGCCGCGTCGCCGACTCCGCGACATCGGCCAGCCCGGCCGGGGGCCCGCTGTGCAGCACCCGGCCGCCGTGCTCACCGGCCAGCGGCCCCACATCGACGAGCCAGTCCGCCTGCCGCACGACATCCATCTGGTGCTCCACGACGAAGACCGTGTTCCCGGCCTCCTTGAGCCGGCCGAGCACCGCGAGCAGCGACTCCGTGTCCGCCGGGTGCAGTCCGGCCGACGGCTCGTCCAGGACATAGACGACGCCGAAGAGCCCCGACCGCAACTGGGTCGCCAGCCGCAGTCGTTGGAGCTCCCCCGAGGAGAGCGTCGGAGCCGTACGGTCCAGACTGAGATAGCCGAGCCCCAGCTCGGTGACCGTTCCGATCCGGGCCAGCAGATCCCCCGTCAGAACCCGGGCGGTGTCGCCCCCGCCCGCCGCCGACAGCACCTCCGCGAGCCCCGTGAGCGGAAGGCCCGCCAGCTCCGCGATCGTACGGCCCGCGAAGGTCACCGCGAGGGCCTCCGGCCGCAGCCGGCTGCCGCCGCAGACCGGGCAGGGCGCACTCGTGAGGAAGCGCTCGGCCTTCGCCCGCAGTGTGCGGCTCCGGGAGTCGGCGAAGGTGTGCATCACATAGCGCCGCGCACTCATGTACGTACCCTGGTACGGGCGTTGGATCCGCCCCGCGTCGCGCACCGGATGGACCGTCACCACCGGCTGCTCGTCGGTGAACAGGATCCATTCGCGGTCGGCCGGGTCGAGCTCGCGCCACGGCCGGTCGACGTCGTAACCGAGGGCGTCCAGCACATCGCGCAGGTTCTTGCCCTGCCATGCCCCCGGCCAGGCGGCGATGGCCCCGGCCCTGATCGACAGCCCCGGGTCGGGGACCAGGAGCTCCTCGGTGGTGCGGTGGATCCGGCCGAGACCGTGGCACTGGGGGCAGGCCCCGGCGGCGGTGTTCGGCGAGAACGCGTCCGAGTCCAGCCGCTCGGCCCCCTGCGGATACTCCCCGGCCCGCGAGAACAGCATCCGCAGGGAGTTGGACAGGGTGGTCACCGTGCCGACGGACGACCGGGCGCCCGGCGCGGAGCGGCGCTGCTCCAGCGAGACGGCGGGCGGCAGTCCGGTGATTTCGCCGACCTTCGGTGCGCCCACTTGGTGGATGAGCCGCCTGGCGTAGGGCGCGACGGACTCGAAGTAGCGGCGCTGGGCCTCCGCGTAGATCGTCCCGAAGGCCAGGGAGGACTTGCCGGACCCGGAGACGCCGGTGAAGACGGTGAGGGTGTCGCGCGGGATGTCGACCCTGACGTCCTGCAGATTGTGCTCGCGTGCGCCGCGGACCCGGACGTACGGATCGTGGGGGGTGGCCATGGGGGTGGGGCTCCGTACGGTTCGGGGCGGGCTGACCGGGACAAACGGTTTGATTCTAGGCTTCGGCGCGCGGCCGGGGAGCGTGGAGGGCGACCGGTGCCGCGGCTTGCGCCGTGCCGGGTCGTCGAACGCTGTCGCACCTTGGTTTGCTGGGCGCATGAGAGACGACGCCCGGCCGTTGGCCGTATTCGATCTGGACGGCACGCTCGCGGACACCGCCCACCGTCAGCACTTCCTGGAAGGGTCCCGGCGCGACTGGGCCGGCTTCTTCTACGCCGCGCCCGACGATCCGCCTCTGCCCGAAGGCGTACGGCTCGCTCTGAGCAGCTCCGAGGAGTGCGAGGTCGTCTACCTCACCGGACGCCCGGAACGCTGCCGCAAGGACACCGTGGCCTGGCTGGCCCGGCAGGGGCTGCCCGATGGGCGGCTCCATATGCGGCGCAACGACGACCGGCGGCCGGCCCGCAGCACCAAGCTGGAGATCCTGAAGCGGATGGGGCGGGAACGCGAGGTGCGGATGCTGGTGGACGACGACGAGCTGGTCTGCGACGCCGCCGAACTGGCGGGATTCACGGTGGTGCGGGCCCGCTGGGCGCAGACCTCGCCCGCGTTGAAGGACGCTCAGGAACGCGAGGGGCGCACCTGAGTCGCGGAGGGAGCCGTCACTCCTTGTCGTCGAGCCTGAAGCCCACTTTCAGGCCGACCTGGTAGTGCTCGATTTGGCCATCTTTGATCTGTCCGCGGACCTGGGTGATCTCGAACCAGTCGAGATTGTGCAACGTTTCAGAAGCTCTTGCGACGCCGTTGCGGATTGCCGCATCGACGCCTTCATGGGAGGTTCCTACGATCTCGGTGACGCGATACGTGTGATTCGACATGATGTGTCCCCTCTCGTCCCTACCAAGGTGCCCCACCTTGGCGCGGTTCGCGAGAGGTCGCGGAGTGGCGGTCCGTCCGGAACGGCCCTTGACCAAAGTATTGGTCCATACCAAAATCCAGCCACGCCCGTGCGAGCGCAGCCCGCAGTCCCCCACACCGGGTCCGCAATTTTGTCCTGCCGTTTCGCAGAAGGTGACCCTCTTGAAGAACCGCATGCTTGTCGGAGCCATTGCCCTGATTTCCACCGTTGCGCTGGGCGGGTGCGGAATGATCCCCGGGTCGGACGGTTCGGGCAGCAAGAAGGTCACGATCTGGCTGATGAAGGACAGTGTCACCGCCGACTTCCTGGACCGCTTCAAGAAGTCGTACGAGGACGAGCACTCCTCGGTCGAACTGGAGTTCAAGATTCAGAGCTGGAGCGGAATCGGACCGAAGGTTCTCGAAGCCCTCAACGGCAAGGACACCCCGGACGTCATCGAGGTCGGAAACACTCAGGTCGCCCAGTACGCCGAGAGCGGCAATCTGCGGGATCTCACCCTGGAGTCGATGCGTGACCTGGGCAGCGAGGACTGGCTGCCCGGCCTCGCCGAGCCGGGAAGCATCGGTGGTGTCCAGTACGGAATCCCGTGGTACGCGGCCAACCGGGTGGTGATCTACAACAAGGACCTGTTCGAGCAGGCGGGAATCAAGAGCCCGCCGAAGACGCGCGCACAGTGGATCGAGGACAGCGACAAACTGAACCGCGATGGCAACCAGGGCATGTATCTGCCGGGCCAGAACTGGTACGTCCTTGCCGGATTCATCTGGGACGAAGGCGGTGAACTCGCCAGCGACAAGGGCGGCGACTGGATGGGCGCTCTGGGCACCTCCGCCGCGCTCAAGGGCATGGACTTCTACTCCGAACTCCAGGCGCTGGGCGACGGGCCCAAGGATGCGGACGAGGAAAAGCCCCCGCAGAGCGATGTGTTCGCCAAGGGGAATGTCGCGCAGATCATCTCCACTCCCAGCAGCGCGACACTGATCGAGAAGGCGAACCCCGAACTCAAGGGAAAGCTCGGCTACTTCCCGATACCGGGCAAGACCGCGAAGGCGCCCGGTTCCGTATTCACCGGCGGCTCCGACCTGATCGTCCCGCAGAAGGCGGACCAGCGCAGCGCGGGGTTCGAGGTCATCAAGGCGCTGGCCGGGGCGAAGTGGCAGGAGGAACTCGCCAAGACCATGAGCTACGTGCCCAACAAGCCCTCCCTGGCTCATGTCATCGAGGGTGAGGAGAGCACCGCCGCGATGGCCGAAGGTGCCGCACGGGGCCACGCGACCCCGAACTCGCCGCAGTGGGCGGCCGTCGAGGCCGCCAACCCGATCAAGCCCTTCATGACGGCGGTCCTCCAGGGCGGGGATCCGGCGACCGAGGCGAAGACCGCATCCGAGAAGATCACCGCGCTGCTCGCGGGCAGCTGACCCGGCAGCCGTCGCACGGCACCGCGTGCGGGGTGCGGTGGGACCGTCGCACGGCTCCGCGGGGTGGGGCGGTGACCGCAGCGCACCGCGGGATTCAGCCGTCGCACATCCCGGCTCTCCATGGTGGTCACGTCGAATCCAGCCGGTCACGGAAGAAGTAGGAGGGGCCGGGCCCCGCAACTGCGCGGGACCCGGCAGCCGCCCTTGCCGACCCGTCCCCGGAGTCCGTCATGCATGTGCTGCCCACCGCTTCCCCTGCCACCCCCGCCGCCTCCCCGTCCGTACCGGTGCAGCAGTCCGGCCGGACCGTACCCAACGGGCCGTCGCGCTACCGGGTCTCCCTCGCCGTGGACCAGGCGGAGATACGCGCCGCCCAGCGGCTGCGCCACCAGGTCTTCGCGGCCGAGTTCGGCGCCCGGCTGGACGGCCCCGAACCCGGCCTGGACAGTGACGCCTTCGACACGTACTGCGACCACCTCCTGGTCCGGGAGACGGCCACCGGCGAGATCGTCGCCACCTACCGGCTGCTGCCGCCCGAGCGCGCACGGATCGCCGGACGCCTCTACGCCGAGAGCGAGTTCGACCTCACCCGGCTCGCGTCCGTCCGGGACGACCTGGTCGAGGTCGGCCGCTCCTGCGTCCACCCGGCCCACCGCGACGGCGCCGTCATCGCACTCATCTGGGCCGGTCTGGCCCGCTACATGGAGCGCAGCGGACACAACTGGCTGGCCGGCTGCTGCTCGATCTCCTTGTCCGACGGCGGGGCGGCGGCCGGCCGGGCCTGGGAGACCGTACGGACGAAGCACCTGGCGCCAGAGGAGTACTGGGTCTCGCCGCACCGCCTCTGGCAGCCCCCGGCCGCGCTCCCGGACGGCCCCGGAGGGCTGTCCTCGCTCCCGCCCCTGCTGCGCGGCTATCTGCGGCTCGGCGCGCGGGTATGCGGCGCACCCGCCCACGACCCCGAGTTCAACGTCGCCGATCTGTACGTCCTGCTCTCGCTGCGCGCCACCGATCCCCGCTACCTGCGCCACTTCCTCTCGCTCGCCCCGCAGCAATGAGCACCTGGCTGCCCGTCTCGCCCTGCACCCCGCCCGGCTGCGCCACTCACGACGGCCCCGCCCGGCACCCGGTCCCGGCAGCGGCCCTGCTCCTCGCCGGCTGCGCGCTCGCCCTCACCGGCGCCCTGTGCGCCCCGCCGGCCCTGCTCCTGGGCCGGGCTCACCGGGAGCGGCTGACCCGGGCGTGGGCGCACGGGGTGCTTCGCGCGTTCGGGGTACGGATGCGCGTCGTCGGCCGGCCGGAGGGGCACCGGGACGGGCCGGGGGTCCTCGTCGTCGCCAACCACGTCTCCTGGCTGGACATCCCCCTGGTCGCGGCCGTGTGCCCCGGCCGGATGCTGGCCAAGAGCGACATCAGGAACTGGCCGCTGGTCGGACCGCTGGCCGCGCTCGGCGGCACCCTCTTCGTCGAGCGCGAACGGCTGCGCGCGCTGCCCTCGACCGTGCACGCGCTGGCCTCGGCGCTGCGGGGCGGGGCCAGGGTCGTGGTCTTCCCGGAAGGCAGCACATGGTGCGGCCGCGGGCCCGGCGGCCGGTTCCGGCCCGCCGCCTTCCAGGCCGCGATCGACGCCGAAGCCGCGGTCCAGCCCGTCCGCATCCGCTACCTCGACGCTGCCGCGGGGCGCCGGGCCCCCGCGGGAGCCGCCGCGTTCGTCGGCGACGATCCGCTGACCGCCTCCCTGTGGCGGGTGGTGCGGGCGGCCGAACTGACCGCCGAGATCCACGTCATGCCGCCGATCCCGGCGGGCAGTGTCCACGGCCGCCGCGCACTGGCCGGACTGGCTCAGTCCACTGTGGCCAGCGACAGTGCGAACCTGCCTGCCGAGTCGGTCCACCACTGACTCAACCGAAGCCCAGCTGTGGCGAGTTCATCCCGTACACCGTCCTGACGGAACTTCGCCGACACCTCCGTCCGCACCTCCTCGCCGGCCTCGAACGACACCAGCAGATCCAGTTCCGGAATCTTCACCGTGAGCGCCCGGCGGGCCCGCAGCCGCATTTCGATCCATTCCTGCTGCGGGTTCCACCGGGCCACATGCTCGAAGTCGTCCGGATCGAAGTCCGCGCCCAGCTCCCGGTCGACGACCGAGAGGACGTTCCGGTTGAACGCGGCCGTCACCCCGGCCGAGTCGTCGTACGCCGCGACCAGTACTGCCTCGTCCTTCACCAGGTCCGTACCGAGCAGCAGCGTGTCACCGGGGGAGAGCAGCGACCGTACCGAGGAGAGGAACGCGGCTCGCTCGCTCGGCAGCAGATTGCCGATGGTGCCGCCGAGGAACGCCACCAGCCGGGGGCCCGGAGTGGCGGGCAATGACATCTCCGCGGTGAAGTCGGCGATCAGCGCGTGCACGGACAGCTCCGGCCGCTCCTCCAGCAGCGCCTTCGCCGCGCCGCGCAGCGCGCTCTCGCTCACGTCGACCGGCACGTAACTGTGCAGCTCCGGCAGCGCGTCCAGCAGGTGCCGGGTCTTCTCCGAGGAACCCGATCCCAGCTCCACGAGCGTCCGGGCACCGGAGGCGGCGGCGATCTCGGCCGCCCGGTCGATCAGGATCTCCCGCTCCGCTCGCGTCGGGTAGTACTCGGGCAGCCGGGTGATCTCCTCGAACAGCTCACTGCCGCGGGCGTCGTAGAACCACTTGGGCGGCAGCGTCTTGGGGTGCCGGGTCAGACCGTGCAGCACATCGGCGCGCAGCGCCGCGTCCGTCGCGTCCACCGGCAGGGTACGGGTCAGCAGAAAGGGACTCACTCGGTGGGCTCCTTGAGCGGGGTCAGCAGAACATCGGCACGGGTCGCGGTCAGCAGCGTGCGGTCGGGGACCTCTCGCCAGCGCGGATCGTCGTCGTACGGCTCCGAGGCGACGACCGTGTGCCGGCCGGGCTCGGCCAGATACCACAAGGTGTCTCCCCAGGCCGTCGCCACGATGGTGCGGCCGTCGGTCAGCAGCAGGTTGAGCCGGGAGTCGGGCGCAGCCTCGGCAACCTCGCACACCGTGTCGGCGACGGCCTGCGGGAGCGCGTCGCCCGCGGCCAGCCGGTGCTGCACGAGTGCCCACACCAGCGCGGAGTCGCAGCGGGCGGTGAGCCGGAGCAGCTCGGCCGGGGGAAGCGTCGCCGCCAGCGGTGCCACCGATCCCGGCCAGCCCTTCACCGCGCCGTTGTGGCTGAACAGCACACCACCGCCGCTGAAGGGTGCCGCCGCCGCCTCGCCGTCCGGGTCCGCCTCGGTGGCGTCCCGGACCGCGGCGAGCAGTGCCTGGCTGCGCACCACTCTGGCCAGATCGGCGAAGGTCTGGTCGCCCCAGATCGGGCCCTGCCGGCGGTACCGACCCGGCACCGGGTCCCCGTCCGCGTACCAGCCGACACCGAAACCGTCCGCGTTGACGGTCCCGTGCCGCTGCCGGCGCGGCTCCCAGGACTGCCGGACCAGCGAGTGCACCGGCTGCGTCAGCACCATGCCCAGGGGCACCGGCGGGCCCACATAAGCGATATGACGGCACATCAGAGGTCCCTGGCCGTGCGGAATCCGGAGAAGATCTGGCGCCGCACCGGCAGGTCCCAGTTGCGGAACGTCCCCCGGCAGGCCACCGCGTCCACCGCGAACGATCCGCCGCGCAGCACCTTGTGGTCCGGGCCGAAGAACACCTCCGAGTACTCGCGGTACGGGAACGGCGCGAAGCCCGGATAGGGCAGGAAGTCACTCGACGTCCACTCCCACACGTCGCCGATCAGCTGCCCGGCACCGGACGGCGAGCGCCCGGCGGCGTACGCTCCCGCAGGGGCGGGCCGCAGATGGCGCTGTCCGAGGTTGGCGCGCTCCGGAGTCGGGTCCGCGTCGCCCCACGGATAGCGCCGGGAGCGCCCGGAGGCGGGGTCGTGGCGAGCCGCCTTCTCCCACTCCGCCTCGGTGGGCAGCCTGCGACCGGCCCAGCGGGCGTACGCGTCCGCCTCGTACCAGCTCACGTGCAGCACCGGCTCGTCCGCCGGGACGGGCTCGGTCACCCCGAAGCGGCGGCGCAACCACTGCCCGGCGTCCCGGTGCCAGAAGAGAGGCGCCGTCAGCTCGTGCTCACGCACCATCGCCCATCCCTCGGACGCCCACCAGCGCTGCTCCGTGTAGCCGCCGTCCTCGATGAACGCCCGGTAGGCGCCGCAGGTCACCGGCGCGGTGTCGATGAAGAAGCCGGGGACCTCGCGCCGGTGCGCGGGGCGCTCGTTGTCGAGCGCCCACGGCTCGGTCGACGTGCCCATGGTGAACGGGCCGCCCGGGACCAGGACTTCCGCCGGAAGGGAGGTCGCGTCGGTGGCCCGGGGCGGCTCGGGCGCGCTCAGTGCGGCGGGGCCCGAACGCAGTTGATGGGTGATCAGCATGGTCTCGTCGTGCTGCTGTTCGTGCTGCGCGATCATTCCGAAGGCGAACCCGGACCGCAGCAGCGGACGGCCGCCCAGCGGCGTGGACTCCAGTACGTCCAGGGCCCGGCCGCGTACCTCCGAGGCGTAGGAACGGGCCTCGGCGGGCGCCAGCAACGGAAGGGAGGGGCGGGACGCCCGGGGATGCTCGAAGGCGTCGTAGAGGCCGTCGATCTCCGGGCGCATGGCCTCCCGGCCGGCGACGCCGCGCAGCAGCCACAGTTCTTCCTGGTTGCCGATGTGCGCGAGGTCCCAGACCAGGGGCGACATCAACGGCGAGTGCTGGGCCGTGAGTTCGTGATCGTCCACACTGTCGGTGAGGAGTGCGGTGCGCTCACGGGCGGTGAGCAGCGCGGCGAGCGCGCGCTCCCTGAGCACCTCGGGATCCTGGGTGTCCGGGCTCTGCGGCCCGTACGGCGAAGGTGCGGGGGAGTCGGTCATGAGAGGGTCCCCTTCGGGTGGGCCGAACCGTGGCGCCGGTCCGTTGTGAGCAGTTCCCGCAGGTCGTCGGCCGGACAGCGGCCCCGCGCGACATAGCGGTCGCGGAAGCCGGCCACCGCGTCCCGCACGGCCTCCGTGGCGCCCATCCGCGGGAGTGCCTCCAGGGCCAGCTCGAAGCAGGTGACCGCCGCCGCCCGCAGCTCCGGATCGGTCAGCCCGTCGCGGGCGGCCGCGGCCCAGAGCGGATTGCGCGGCGCGGCCAGTGGGCCCGCCGTCTCGGCCAGAGGTTTGACGGTGCGGTACACGGTCTCGGCTGCCTCCGGGTCGTCGAACAGGGCAGTGGTGACGGCCAGCGGCACGAGCCAGCCGTCGTCACCCGGCTGCGCGTCGATCATGCGCAGCTCCAGATGCCCGCGCGGGCGCACCGGCGGGAAGAGCGTGGTGATGTGGAATTCGAGATCGTCCCGGACCGGGCGCCGCGGTTCACCGCGGCGGATCCAGTCGCGGAAGGTGAGCCCCTCGGGCACGGCCCAGGGCTCCTCGTCGCCCCGGATACACATGACGGGCGTGTCGAGGACGTAGGCGGCCCAGGCGTCCCGGGGCGGCAGCTGCGCGGGCGGGGCCAGCGTGCGCAGCGGATCGAGGTCGGCCCACAGCGACTGACGCGTCGAGCGCCACTCCGTCGGCCTCCCCAGCCGGAACGGCGAGTTGGCGAACGCCGCCACCAGCACCGCACCCAGCAGGTGGGCCAGCTGCCAGCGCCGCCCGTATCCGAGCGGGCCCGGCTCCTCCTCTCCGGCGTCCAGGCAGACCTGGACGGACGCGGTCGTGCACATCATGGCCCGGCCCGCCGGGCCCGACCGGTCGAGTACGAGCTCCATGGCGTCGTAGCGGGGCCGGCGCAGCAGCCGGCGCGGCGGATTCCAGGGATCGACGCCGAACCCGGCCGGAGCCAGGTCCAGCCGGCCGAGGGTGTCACGTACGGCGACGAGATCGGCGGCCGTGTCGTTGATGCACGCCATGAGCGATTCGGCAGGGCGCGAGCTGAGTTCCAGCTGGCCGCCGGGTTCGAAGGTGAGCGCCGCGTTCAGCGGCAGCGCCCGGACGGCCGTCGCGGCCGCTTCGAGACGGTGGTGCGGGACAGGAAGGTGGGGCTGTTCGCGATCGTGCAGGAGCCATTCGAGCTCGACCCCCACGATGCGAGGCGGTCCTGTCTTGAAGCAGATACATCGCAGTAAATCCTCCGCCTCGCCTTCGCCGATGGGCGTGGCCTGTTCGGGCGGACGGTGATTGCCGGGTGTGTCGGATGACATGGCCGGGCCTCCTGTTCCGGTGCGTCCGTCCTACCCAAACCCCTGTCGGGAGATCGCACAAGAGTGCCCTGTGCGTCGGAAATTCACTTGCGTCCCTGCCGTGGAGGCGTTCACGATGCCCCGTATGCACCATAAGGGGGAGGGCCGGTGAGCGCCCGGCTGCGCGGCATCGCGCGAGAGACCGAGGCCATCGTCGAGGCGGGTCGCTACCGCACACCGCAGGGCCGGGAGGTCGGCATCGAGCGTGCGCTGGCCGCCGCCCTTTCGGGCACCAGGCTGTACGGCCCCGAGCCGGTGCATGTCGCAGCGCTTGACGGGAACCGCACACCGCGTATCGAGGTCACCGGCGAGAGCAGCCTCCGGGCGGCCGCCCGGATGACCGGCGAGGGACCCGGCAAGGTCGCCGTCCTGAGCTACGCCTCCGCCCGCAACCCCGGCGGAGGGTATCTCAACGGGGCGCAGGCGCAGGAGGAGGCCCTGTGCCGCGGGTCGGCCCTGTACGCGACGCTGTTGCGGGCCCCCGACTACTACGCCCACCACCGGGCCGAACGCAGCGCCTTCTACACCGACCGGGTCATCCACTCACCGGGCGTTCCCGTCTTCCGCGACGACCGCGGCCGGCTTCTCGACACTCCGTACGAGGCGGGATTCCTCACCTCGCCCGCACCCAACGCCGGGGTGATCCGCAGCCGGACCCCGGAGCTGGCGCACCACATCCCCGCCGCCCTTGCTGCGCGCGCCGAACGGGTGCTGGAGGTCGCGGCGGTGCGCGGCTACCGCAGGCTGGTGCTGGGAGCGTGGGGATGCGGCGTGTTCCGCAACGACCCGGCCGAGGTGGCGGGTGCCTTCCGAGCCCTGCTCACCGACGGCGGCCGTTTCGCGGGCCACTTCGAGCAGATCGTCTTCGGGATTCTCGACCGGAACGAAGATTCACCCACCCGAGCTGCATTCGATCGTGTGTTTGACCGTGGAGCTGAGTCTCAGGCTGACGTTGAGCCATAGGGTTCGCCGTCGGTCGGAGCGCCGGCCCTGGACCGTTCGGGTGCGGCGGACCCGCCACGGCGTGCGGGCCGGCGGCGTCCGTGACCGGGCGAGGTTTCGGTCACGGGCCGCCGACTGCTGTCACCGCCAGTCGTAGAGCTCCCGCAGCCGCCCGACGACCAGGTCGAACCTGTCCCGGTCCAGCGCGCACGCCTCACGCCGCATGCCGTCCTCGTGCACCCGCAGCACCCGGTCCAGATCGACCCAGGACGGACGGCCCGAACTGTCCCAGGGCCCCGCTCCCAGCGCCACCCATTCCCGGTCCTGGTCATGCTGCTTGCTGGACAGCTGCACGGCGAGCAGGGTGCCCGCCGCTTCGCGGGCGACCACGAGAACCGGACGGTCCTTGCCGCGTCCGTCGTTCTCCTCGAACGGCACAAAGGTCCAGACGATCTCGCCCGGATCGGGGTCGCCGTCCCGGTCGGGGGCGTAGGAGGTACGGACGGGGCCCACGTCGCGCGGGTCGGCCTGGGAGGTGGCGGCGGGACCGGCCTGGCCGGGGAAGGCGACCGTGCCGTCATTGCTGTCGCTGCGGTGCTGGATGGTCATCGGAACACCGTAGAACCTGCACGGCCCCTCGTGGGGAGCGGGTCCGCCGTAAGGCCCGCGGACCGCGACCGTGACACCCCGGCATCCGGCGGGTCCGGACCTCGGCCTGAGGTTCACACCCGGTCCGGGCCCCGGCGCGTCCCCGTGCCGAACGGGTCTGGAAGACTGCCCGACGCCATGAGTCAGTTACCCAAGCAGCCCACCGAAGGCCCCGTTCCGACCAGCGCCGACGTGGCGCGGCTCGCCGGCGTCTCCCGGGCCACCGTGTCGTACGTACTCAACAACAACTCGGCCGTGCGGATCAGCGATCCGACCCGCCGCCGGGTGCGGGAGGCCGCCAACGAACTCGGCTACGTCCCGCATGCGGCAGCCCGTAGCCTGCGCGCCGGACACTCACGCATGGTGCTCCTGCCGACCGCGAACCTCCCCACCGCGCCGCTGCACCACCGCTTCCTGCACGGGCTGGAATCCGGCCTGCGGCGCCTCGACTACACCGTCGTCCAGTACGGCTCGATCGGCCTGGACCCGGGAGACGCCGCCCGTGCCTGGGCCGAACTGCGGCCGGTCGCCGTCATTGCGCCGGCGTCGGTCCCCCTTGCCCCGCAGAGCATCGCCGTGCTCCGGCGCTCCGGCGCGAAGGCGGTCATCACCCTCGGGCCGCAGCCGGTGCCCGGTGCCCACGCGCTGATCACCGATCAGCGGGAGGTGGGCGGCAGCGCCGTCCGGCACCTGCTGGAGCGCGGCCGGCGCCGGATCGGCGTGGTGATGCCCGCGGAACCAGGTCTCGACCTGTTCGCCGGCCCCCGACTGGCCGGTGCCCGGCAGGCCGCCGCGGCCGGCGGGGCCCGGATCGAGGAGCTCCCGCTGCGGTACACGGAGGAATCGGCTGCCGGTCTGGCCGCCCGCTGGCGCACGCTCGGTCTGGACGCCGTCTTCGCGTACGACGACAGCTACGCGATGCTGCTGATGCGGGCCCTCCAGGACGCCGGCGTCGAGATGCCCGCGGAGACCGCTGTGGTCGGCGCGGACGATTCCATGCTGGGAAGGCTGTTGCGGCCCAGGCTCAGCAGCGTACGGATGGAACTGGCCACGTTGCAGCCGCTGGCCGACCTCGTCGACCGGCTGGTTCAGCACCCCGGGACGGAACCGGAACGGCATCACCTGCTGAGGGCGCGGACGGTCCACCGCGAGTCCAGCTGAGGCAGCCGCCAGCGCGGCAACATGCGGGGCGGACGCCCCTTGCTTAGCGTCATGACCATGAGCCATCCGCAGAGTTACGAGATCCTGCTGGTCCCCGCGTTCACCGACAGCAAGGGCACGGCGGACAAGGGAGCAGGCACGAAGGATTCCGGTGCCGGGGAATCCGGGTCCAGTGATGCCGCTTCCGGTTCCGGTGATGCCGGTGATGCCGGTGTAGAGGAAGCCGGGGCCGAGGAACCGGCCACGCAGGACTCGGACGCCGAGGACTCCGGCAGCCGGGCTGTCGGGACCGTCCGTCCCGGCGCGGCCATCCGCTCGGCGGTCGTGGCCGCCACCGGTGAGACGGGCGAGTCCGGGTACCCCCGCTACGCCGGCGACGGCATGGTGGCGGACATCGACCCCGAGACGCACACCGTCGAGGCACTGCTGATCGACGGATCGGAGCTCGACTACGGACTCTCGGTCCGCGTCTCGGAGCGGAAGGCGGACGGCTGAAGCCGCCCTGCTCCCGGCACCGCAACAGTCAGGGCCCGGCCGTCATGGCCGGGCCCTGCTGCGAGTGCGGCGTCGGTCCCGCCTACTTCTGTTCCTTCTGCTGGTCCTCGATGGACTTGCGGACCTCGTCCATGTCCAGCTTCCTGGCCTGGCCGATCACGTCTTCCAGGGCCGCCTCGGGCAGCGCGCCCGGCTGCGAGAAGACAGCCACGTTGTCCCGGACGATCATCAGCGTCGGGATGGACCGGATCTCGAAGGCCGCCGCCAGCTCCTGCTGGGCCTCCGTGTCGACCTTGGCGAAGACCAGGTCCTCGTGACGGTCGGACGCCGAGTCGTAGACCGGCGCGAACTGCCGACACGGGCCGCACCAGGAAGCCCAGAAGTCGATCAGGACGAACTCGTTCTCACTGACGACCTGATCGAAGTTTTCTTTGGTGAGCTCTACGGTGCTCATGCTCTGCTACCTCTTCCTGTGACCGTATCGACGTGTCCCGGGACAACGGTGACCGTGCTTGCGCTATTCCGCCTGCCCATGTGGCCGCCGCGCACACCCATGACAAGAATGGCCCCATGACACATGCTGTGGAGCCTGTCGCGTACGACGTCGTGGTCATCGGTGCTGGTCCGGTGGGTGAGAACGTGGCCGACCGTGCCCGGGCCGCCGGGCTGAGCACCGTGATCGTCGAGTCCGAGCTCATCGGCGGCGAGTGCTCGTACTGGGCCTGCATGCCGAGCAAGGCCCTTCTGCGCCCCGTCGTCGCCCGTGCCGACGCCCGCCGCGTCCCTGGCCTCGCAGGCGCTGTCCAGGGACCGCTCGACACCGCCGCCGTGCTCGCGCACCGCGACACGTACGCCTCGCACTGGAAGGACGACGGCCAGGCCGCCTGGCTGGAGGGGATCGGAGTCGACATCTGCCGGGGCCACGGCCGGCTGACGGGCCCGAAGGCGGTCACCGTCACGGCGCCCGACGGTACGGAGCGCCGGCTCACGGCCCGGCACGCGGTGGCCGTGTGCACGGGCAGCCGGGCCGTGGTCCCCGACCTGCCGGGCATCGACGGGGCCCGCCCCTGGACCAGCCGGGAGGCGACGAGCGCCAAGGAGGTACCCCGTCGTCTCGTCGTCGTGGGCGGGGGAGTGGTCGGCGTGGAGATGGCCACCGTCTGGGGCGCCCTGGGAGCCGACATCACCATGCTGGTCCGCGGCAAGGGGCTGCTGCCCCGCATGGAGCCGTTCGCCGGTGAGCTCGTCGCCGAAGCGCTGACCGACGCGGAAGCCGACATCCGCACGGGCGTCTCGGTCACCTCCGTGCAGCGCTCCGCACCGGACGGGCCGGTCACCGTCGTACTCGACAGCGGCGAAGAGATCGAGGCCGACGAGATCCTCTTCGCGACCGGCCGCGCTCCGCGCACCGACGACCTGGGCCTGGAGACGGTCGACCTGAAGCCGGGGGACTGGCTCACCGTCGACGACAGCTGCCGGGTCGAGGGCATCCCCTGGCTCTACGCCGTCGGCGACGTGAACCACCGGGCGCTCCTCACCCACCAGGGCAAGTACCAGGCCCGCATCGCGGGCGCGGCGATCGCCGCCCGTGCCCAGGGCGACCCGCTCCTGGAGACGGACCGCTGGGGTGCGCACGCGGCCACCGCCGATCACGCGGCCGTCCCGCAGGTCGTCTTCACCGACCCGGAGGCCGCCTCGGTCGGCCTCACCCTCGCCGAGGCGGAGCAGGCCGGCCACCGTGTCCGCGCCGTCGACCACGACCTCGCCGCGGTGGCCGGCTCCGGCCTGTACGCGGACGGCTACCGGGGCCGCGCCCGCATGATCGTCGACCTGGACCGGGAGATCCTGCTGGGCGTCACCTTCGTGGGTCCGGGCATTGGCGAGCTGCTGCACTCGGCGACGATCGCGGTCGCGGGAGAGGTCCCCGTCGCCCGCCTCTGGCACGCGGTCCCCGCGTATCCGACGATCAGCGAGATCTGGCTCCGGCTGTTGGAGACGTACCGGGAGAGCGGATCGTGAACCGCGTGCGGCCGCCGCGGACGCCGGTCCGCGACCAGGTGCCCGTCGAGATTGACGCACCCGTCCACCGGTCCGCGAGGCTCTGATGTCCGGCGCGCCGACGGACGCCGCCCCCACCGAGGTCCTCGGACCGCCGGTGAACCTGGTGCTGGTCGTCGGCGTGTCGGGCTCCGGCAAGACGACGGTGGGCCGGCTGCTCGCCCAGCGGCTCGGCTGGTCCTACCGGGATGCGGACGAATTCCACTCCGCGACCGCCCGCGCCGGGATGGCGGCCGGCCAGGCACTCACCGACACCGACCGCGAGCCCTGGCTGGACGCCATCGCCGCCTGGCTCGACCACGCGACCGCCGCGGGCCAACAGGCGGTCGTGACCTGTTCCGCTCTCAAGCGTGCCTATCGCGACCGGCTGCTGCGCGGAAGACCGGAGATGCGGCTGGTGTATTTGCACGGCACCCCCGAGCTGATCGCCTCGCGACTGTCCGGCAGACGGGATCACTTCTTCCCGGCCGGCCTGCTGGAAAGCCAGGTCGCCGACCTCGAGGAGCCGGAGCCGGACGAGCATCCGCTGGTGGCCGAGATCGACCAGCCGCCCGAGGCGATCGTCGCCGCGCTCGCCTCGCTGCTGCGCCCGTCCACCGTCCGTGACCGGCCGACAGGTGTGCGTTCCGAGGAACTCACGCCCTCCGAGGTGGTTCCCGCGAGCCCGACAGGTGAACAGTGGACCCTGACGTGGCAGGGGCAGCAGGCCGTCGTGGTGCAACTGGGCGCCGCCCTGCGCCACTACGAGGTGGACGGCCGGCCGGTGCTGGACGGATTCGCCTCCGACGCGCCCATCACCGGAGGACGGGGCCAGATTCTCGTCCCCTGGCCCAACCGCATCGGCGACGGCCGCTACACGTTCGACGGGACCGGCCTGCAACTCCCGCTCACCGAACCGGAGAAGGGCAACGCGATCCACGGGCTGCTCCGGTGGGTTCCGTGGCGCCTGCAGGCACGGAGCGAGGAATCGCTGCGGCTGGCCGGTGCCATCCGCCCGCAGCCGGGCTATCCCTTCCTGCTGGACGTGACCGCCGAGTACCGGCTGGGGCCCGAAGGTCTGGATGTCACGGTCTGCGCGACCAACGTGGGGGACGGACCCGCTCCCTACGGCGTCGGGCAGCACCCGTATCTCACGCTCGGTGCCGGTCCGGTCGACACGGCCTTGCTGACCGTGCCCGCGCGGGAGCGCTTCCTCACCGACGAACGGGGTCTGCCGGCCGGTCAGGACCCTGTCGGGGGAACGGACTTCGACTTCCGTACGGCCCGCCCCATCGGCTCCCGGCGACTGGACACCGCCTTCGCTCTCGACCGTGGCGACGACGACGTCGCGGTCGTGCGGCTGGCGCATCCCTCGGGGACTCACGGCGTCGATGTCCGGCTGGGCGAAGGCACCCGGTACGTACAGATCTACACGGGCGACACGCTGCCGGAGACCGAACGCCGCCGGGGCGTCGCGGTGGAGCCCATGTCGTGCCCGCCGGACTCCTTTCGCAGCGGCCTCGGTGTCCACGTACTGGAGAAGGGGCACACTCATGTCCTCCGGTGGGGTCTCACGGCATGGCGGACCACGTGAACGCGTAAGCCGTTCGTGTCTCGCTGCGGTTGAGCCGACCGGGGGAGGCCGATCCGCCCGATGGCCCAACAGCGGCCCGGCGGGGCCGCCGACACGTTCATCCGGTGGTTGCCTGAGCCCCCGCCTGCCGGCCAGAGGCCGGCCGTACCGGAGCGGGCAAGCGAGGAGACAGGGACGTCATGGATTCCCACGTGGAAGCAGCGCGGGTGGGCGCTCTGCCGGCCGGCCTGCTGAAGGGCCAGACAGCACTGGTGACGGGCGCCAATTCAGGCATCGGCAAGGCCACCGCCATCGGACTCGGCCGGGCCGGCGCCGACGTGGTGGTCAACTACGTGAGCGACCGTGATGCTGCCGAGGCAGTGGTCCGGGAAATCTCCTCGTTCGGCGTGCGCGCGGTGGCCCACGAGGCCGATGTGTCGCAGGAGACTCAGGTGACCGCGATGGTGGACCGCACGGTCCAGGATTTCGGGACCCTCGACATCCTCGTCGCCAATGCCGGTATGCAGCGTGATGCCAAGGTCACCGAAATGACGTTCGCCCAGTGGCAGAAGGTGCTCGACGTCAACCTCACGGGCCAGTTCCTGTGCGCACGTGAGGCCACGAAGGAGTTCCGCCGGCGCGGCGTGGTCCCCGAGGTCTCCCGGGCGGCCGGGAAGATCATCTGCATGAGTTCGGTGCACCAGGTCATCCCCTGGGCGGGGCACGTGAACTACGCCTCTTCCAAGGGAGGCGTGCAGATGATGATGCAGACCCTGGCCCAGGAGCTCGCACCGGAGAAGATCCGGGTGAACGCGGTCGCTCCGGGGGCGATCAGGACCCCCATCAACCGCAGTGCCTGGGAGACGCCACAAGCCCGGGAGGATCTCCTGCGGCTGATCCCCTATGACCGGATCGGGGACCCCGAGGACATCGCCCACGCCGTCGTCCTGCTCGCGTCCGACCTCATGGACTACGTCGTGGGGACGACGCTCTACGTCGACGGCGGAATGACCCTCTTCCCCGGTTTCGCGACCGGCGGCTGATCTTCGCAGGTCCCGAACAGCGAAGGCGGACATGCACCCCTCGGCCCATCTCCTGGCGAGCGCACCTGATCAACTCCTGCCGGCCCGGGAACTCATGGCCTTCACCCTGGCCTCCCACATCATCCTGGTCCCACTGGGTGTGGCCCTGCCACTGATCACCTTGGTCATGCACTACCGCGGGCTTCGCCACAACGATGCGACCGCCCTGCTGCTGGCGCGCCGCTGGTCGGCGGTGATGGCGGTGCAGTTCGCCGTCGGTGTCGTGACCGGCACCGTGCTCTCGTTCGAATTCGGCCTGCTCTGGCCCGGGATGATGGGCAGGTGGGGCGATGTCTTCGGAATCGGGTTCGGGGTGGAGGCATGGGCGTTCTTCCTCGAAGCCGTCCTCATCGCGATCTACCTCTACGGATGGCGGCGGCTGAAGCCCCGGACACACTTCCTGCTCGGGCTGCCGCTCCCGGCCGCGGCGCTGCTCGGGGCGTTCGGCATCCTGGCGGCCAACTCCTGGATGAACACACCGAGGGGCTTCTCCCTCGACGCCCGGGGCAACCCCGTGGACGTGAACATCTGGAAGGCGATCTTCACGCCGATGTTCGGGCCGCAGTACTGGCACTTCGTCGTGGCGATGCTGCTGACCGCGGGCTACATGGTGGCCGGCGTCTACGCGGTCGGCCGACTGAGGGGACGCCGCGACCGGTACCACCGGCTCGGCTTCACCGTCCCCTTCACCATCGCCGCGGTGGCGACCCCGGTGCAGTTCGTCCTGGGCGACTCGATCGCCCGGTCGGTCTTCCACAAGCAGCCGGTCAAGTTCGCGGCCATGGAGGTCGTATGGAAGACCGACACCCGCGTACCGGAGTACCTCTTCGGCCGTCTGCACTCCGACGGCTCCGTCTCCGGCGGCATCAAGATCCCGCTGCTCGACTCCTTCCTCGCCGGCTTCAGCCCGGACACCGCGGTCGTCGGCCTGACCTCCGTGCCGCCGGACCAGCGGCCGACAGCCGTTCAGGCGACCATCGCGCACTGGGCCTTCGACATCATGGTTCTCATCGGTTCCGCCCTGGTACTCCTCGCGCTCTGGTACGGCCTGGTCCGGCTGCGGCACCGCAGGCTCCCCGCGTCCAAGTGGTTCTACCTCGGCGCGGCCTGCGCGGGGCCGGCCTCTGTGGTGGCTGTCGAATGCGGCTGGATCGCGACCGAGGTGGGGCGCCAGCCCTGGATCGTCTACCAGAACATGCGCGTGGCCGAGGCGGTCACCGCCACCCGCTCGTCCACCCTGTGGATCATGTTCGGCCTGGTGATCGTCGTCTATGTGTTCGTCTTCGGCTCACTCCTCGCCGTCCTGCTCAAGCTGCGTACGCGATGGAGGCTCGCCGACGCCCGGTCCGCGGGGCGTCCGGCGGACGAGCCGGAGGCAGACGGTCCTTACGGTCCCCGGGCGGCTGTTCCCTCCGGAGACGGCGTCACCCCCTCCCGGGGTGACCGGCCGTGACAGCCGATCTGATCGCCGTGGTCCTGCTGCTGGCCATCGCCGCGTACACCTGCGCGGGCGGTACCGACTACGGGGCCGGATTCTGGGACCTGGTTGCGGGAGGCGCGACACGCGGCAGGCGGCCCCGATGGCTCATCGATCACGCGATGGCGCCCGTGTGGGAGGTCAACAACGTCTGGCTGATCTTTGTCTTCGTCATCATGTGGACCGGCTTCCCGACCCTCTTCCAGACTGTGTTCTCCGCTATGTGGCTGCCTCTCGCGCTGGCTGCCGTGGGCCTGGTCCTGCGCGGCGCCGGCTTCGCCTTCCGCAAGGTCGTCCACCGGCTGGCGAACCGGCGCCTGTACGGCGCGGTGTTCGCCCTGGCCTCGCTCCTGACGCCGTTCTTCCTGGGCGCCGCCGCAGGAGGTGTTGCCTCCGGCCGTGTGAAGCCGGGTACGGAGGCGTCGGCGGACGCCTGGGCCAACCCCACCTCGATCATGTTCGGCCTGCTCGCCGTTGCCGCAGCGGCCCTCCTGGGCGCCGTGTTCCTGACAGGCGATGCCCGCCGCTTCGACGCTCCCGACCTGATCACCTACTTCCGGCGGCGCGGGCTGCTGAGCCTTGCCGTGCTCGTGGTCCTGATGGTGATCACTCTGTTCGTCACGAGCGAGGACGCACCGCACGTATGGCACGGACTCACCCACGGCGCGGGACTGGCGGTCGGTATCGCCGCCGGAGCGGCTTCCCTCCTCCTGGCGGTACTGCTCGTGCGGAAGGAGGGACGCCACGCACGTGTCCCGGCCGTCGCAGCCGTCGCCTGCGCGGTAATCGCCTGGGGACTGGCCCAGCGTCCGTACCTCCTCCCGACATCGATGACGGTCGCCGAGGGCGCCGGCGCGTCTTCCACGCTGACCTGGCTGGCATTCGTCACCCTTGTCGCGCTGGTGATCGTGGTGCCGGCTGTCGTCTTCCTGTACTGGCTCGACAGCAGGGGCGACCTCGAAGAACTCACCGAGGCCGACCTGCGGCAGGGCGGCGACCCCCGGAACGGCGACCGACCGGGAACCACCTGACGATCGGTACGGCCGGGTTCCCCCTACGCCAGCACTCCACCGAAGGGAGTTGCCGTGACGGACGAAGAGATCCTGCTCGGGCTCGCACTCACCGTCGTCCTCGCCACCGGCTCACAGATCCTGGCGAGCAGGCTGCGCGTGCCCGCCCTGATCATCCTGCTGCCGGCGGGATTCACCGCCGGTGCCCTGACGGATGTCATCCACCCCGACCGGTTGATGGGGCAGAATTTCTCCGCCCTGGTGTCGATGTCCGTCGCGGTGATCCTCTACGACGCGGGACTCGGACTCAACCTGCGGAAACTCACCGGCCGCACACGGTGGACCGTGGGGAGACTGCTCCTGTTCGGCGTGCTCATCACGTTTCTGATCACTGCCGCCGTGGCACCCGCGATGTTCGACATGCCACTCAGGGTGGCGTCCATGCTCGGGGTGATCCTCGTCGTCTCCGGGCCCACCGTGGTGGGCCCGATTCTCGACTTCGTACGCCCCACCGACAAGGTGCGCCGGATCCTCATCTGGGAAGGGACCCTCACCGACCCGGTCGGCGCCATCCTGGGAGCGCTGGTCTTCCACGCGATCGCCACCACGCACAGGGTGGACATCGGCAGGGGCTACCAGCTCGGCCAGTTCGCCCTCAGCATGGCGGTGGGGCTGATCGGCGGCGCGGTCGGCACGGCACTGCTGTGGCTGGCGCTGCGCACGCTGCGCCTCGGCGAGACGCTCGGCACCCTGGCCCAGCTGGCCACCGTGATCGCCGTGTCCGCGGTCTGCGACATCGTCCGGGAGGACACCGGCCTCATCGCCGCCATCGTCACCGGGCTCGCCGTCACCAACATCAGCACGTTCGACATGCCCGCGCGTCGCCCGTTCTTCGAGACGATGGCGCAGCTGATCATCGGGCTGTTGTTCGTCTGCATCTCCTCCACGATCACTCCAGCCTCCCTCGTGCCCGTCCTCCTTCCCTCTCTGGTCCTCCTCGCCGTCCTCGTGCTCGTGGTCCGTCCGCTCGTCGCGTACCTGTCGACGATGGGTGCCGGACTGAGCGGGGGCGAGCGGGCGTTCGTCGGATGGATGGCACCACGCGGCATCGTCGCGGCGGCCACGGCCACTGCGTTCTCGGCGAACCTCGTCGAGAGAGGAGTCGACGGGGCCGCCAGAATCCTTCCCGTCACGTTCCTCGTGATCGTCGGCACGGTCCTGCTCTACTCCCTGAGCGCGGCCCCGGTCGCCAGGATGCTGGGCATCGTCAGACCGGCCGGGACGCGGATCCTGCTGGTGGGGGGCGAGCCGTGGGTGGTGGATCTGGGAAGGAACCTGCGATCGGCCGGCCTCGACCTCCTGATGTGGGCAGGCCTCGCTCAGGAACGCCAACGGATCACGGACGCCGGCATCGCACTCGCCACGGGCGACCTGCTGGCCACGGCCACCAACCCGGGCGCCCGCCTGGAAGGGGTGACGGCGGTGTTCCTGGCCACGGACGACGACGACTTCAACGCCCTCGCCTCGGTCATGATGCAGGACAGCGTCGATGGCCCCGTCTACCGTGTCGGCCCTCCCGAGGACAGTCACGGAGTCGTGGCGCCCTACACGGGCGGGGACATTCTCTTCGGCCGGTCGCTCGTACGCCACACGCTTGCCGCGCGGTACGGGGCGGGCGCGCGGTTCCTGGTCCAGCCGGCTTCCACGCCGTTGCCGCCCGGGAGCGAGATCCTCTTCGTGGTCCATGCGGACATGCGGCTGGAACCCGTCACCGAAAGGCGCCGGGTGACGCCGGGGGAGGGCGACAGCGTGGTGCTGCTGACGACGTCCTGAGCCTGACGCGGTTCTCCGGGCCGGCTCATTCCCGGCCTCAACGGAATGTGAACTGTCGCGCCGCCGGGCGACCGGGGCACGAGAGAGGGATGCCCTGTGCGGATCAAGATGTCATGGGCCGCCGTGTTCAGGCTGCGGCAGTATGTGAAGGCAAGTCTGTGGATCATGCCGTTGGCCGGTCTCGTCCTGGGAGGCGTGCTGGCCGAATGGGCTGTCACTGCCGACAGTTCCGACTGGCCACCGAGTGGCTGGCGCTATTCGGCGACCACGGCGAGCGGAGTTCTGAGCGCCATCGTCGGGGCGATGATCGCGCTTCTGGGATTCGTCGTGACCATCGGTGTTCTCGTCATCCAGCAGGCCACGGGAACACTTTCGCCCCGCTATATGCGGCTCTGGTACCGGGACCGGCTCCAGAAGACCGTACTGGCCACTTTCACCGGCACGTTCGCGTTCGCCTTCTCCTTGCTGCGCAGCATCGAGACGAACTCGGTCCCGGACCTCGGGGTCACCCTCGCCGGTGGCGCCGTGGCCGTCAGCCTGCTGCTGTTGCTCGTCTACCTCAACCGCTTCACACACAACCTGAGGCCCGTCGCCATCGCCGACCTCGTAGGCCGCATGGGGGAGGACGTGTTCGAGCACGCGGCCGGAAAGGTCAGGTCGTTGGCGCCGCGCCCCGGCGAGCCGGCCGAGCCGCACGGAGGGACCACGCTCGTCCGGGCGACGAGGGGCGGGGCGGTCCAGGCCCTTCACACCGCCGGTCTCTCGGCCGTCGCCGCGCGCCACGACTGCGTGTTCACCGTGCCCCATGTGATCGGTGACTACGTTCCCCGAGGCGCCGTCCTTGTCGAGATCCGGGGCGGCACGTCCGTCCCCGACCACCGGCAACTGACCGGTCTGATCGCGCTCGGTCCCGAGCGGACGATCGAACAGGATCCGGCGTTCGCCCTCCGGGTGCTCGTCGACATTGCCATCCGCGCCCTCTCGCCCGCTGTCAACGACCCCACCACCGGCGTACAGATCCTCAACCACATCGACTCGTTCCTCACCGTGATCGGCCGGTCGCCGCTGCCCGGCCGGTATGTGCTGGCGGACAAGGACGGCAGGCCGAGGCTCGTGCTGAGGGGCAGGGAATGGGAGGCCTACCTCCAGCTCGCCGTCTCGGAGATCCGTGACTACGGGGCGACGTCCCTGCAGATCTGCCGGCGACTGCGCGCCTTGCTCGACGGGCTGCTCGACAGCCTTCCGCCCGACCACCATCCGGTAGTACGGGCGGAGATGGACCTCCTGGACGCGGCGGTGGAACGGGCCTTCCCTGATCCGGCCCGCCGTTCCGTCGCACGGACAGCCGACAGTCAGGGGGTGGGCGGCCGCTCCCGGACCGGCCGGTAGCGGGCGGCGCGGGGTTCGGCCACCTGGACCGGGGGCGGGCAGCCGCTCCCGGACCGGCCGGGAGCGGGTGGCGCCGGCCACCGGGAACACGGTTTCATGCCGGGCTGGGGCGCGCCGAGTGCGGCTCCACCCACCCGTGCCGGACGGCATGACCGCCGAGCTGCATCCGGGTCCGGACCCCGGCGAGGTCCATGAGGTGGCGCAGACGTCGGTGCAGCGTGCGCGGCGACAGACCGAGCTGGGCCGCGGCCGTCGGGTCGGTCAGCCCGGCCAGCAGCAGGGCCAGGATCTTGCGGTCCAGGTCGGTCGGGCCCTCGGCACCGACCGTGACCGTGGGCCCGGTGTCTTTGCCGATGCCCGCCAGTTCGAGCGGGCGGGCTGCGCGCCATACCGTCTCGAACAGTGCGTCCAGTGCGTCCAGCAGGCCGCTGCGGTGCAGCAGTACGGCGCCGGGATCGCCCGCCGGTGTGACCGCGAGTGGGACCAGGCCGAGATCGGCGTCGGCCAGCACGAGCTTCATCGGCAACTCGTCGGCGACCCTCAGCTGCACGCCGTTGCGCATCGATTCGACCGCATCGGCGACGATGCCCGGCTCGGCCAGCACGGCCCGGTCCAGTACGGCCCGGAAGTGCACGCCGCGGTTCAGGGCCATGGGCTCCGCGGAGTTCTCGCCGGGCGGCACAGCGACGAAGGGCGCCGTGATGAACGAGCGGACCTGTGTCCGGGCGGCCTGCTGCACCTGCAGGAAGCGATGGCGGATCGCGTCGACGCCCGTGACGACCTCGATCAGATCACTGATGCTGTTCCCGGTCATCGCCGCCCGGTGCTCCTCAGCGAATGTGACCAACGCCTGTTCGGCCATGCGCAGCCCGTCCCGGCGCTGGCTGATGAGAGAGCCGAGCGCCATGGCGGGTGGTGCGGCGGTGAACCGCTCGTCCGCCGACCTGATCACCAGCCCCCACTCGACGAGACGGCACAGGGCCGTGCCGATGTGGGCCCGCGGAACGCCCAGGAGATCCGACAACAGTGTCGCGGTGCAGTCCGGCCGTCCGAGCAGCGCCCGGTAGACGCGCTCGTCATCGGGCCCCAGGCCCAGGGCATCCAGCATCGGCGGCCGACTCCCTTCCGCTTGTCGCAGCGGTGAGAGTATGCGCCATGGCGGCAGACCCTGAATAGTCGCTGGTGGGAGCAGGTATGACGGGAAGGGCCCCGAGGAGTCTCCTCCCCGGGGCCCGACACTGTGGCTCATCGCAGACCGTACGCCCGGATGATCTCGTTCTTGACGCTGTAGCCGCTGTCCGTCGCGGCGCTCGCACGGACCGACACGAAGCCGCCGGGCTTCTTCGCCGTCCGGAACGACCCGGTCCAGGAACCGCCGCCACGCTTGGCCAGGGTCACCTTCTGCCAGGTGGCGCCGTCGTCGTACGAGACGTCCAGCTTCACCGTGGTGACGGTGCCCGGCACGGTGCCGGAGTCCATCGGTACCGGCTTGAGCGTGATCCGCTGGGTGGCACCGGCCCTGACGTCGCCGTGCAGGTCCGACTCCAGCGCGTAGTTCAGGTTCAGCACCGAAAACCGCTCGAAGAACTCGGACTCGACGGTGTCGGACTTGAAGGTCCACTCGGTATGGGTGCGCGTCGACAGCCGGAAGGCGTCACCGGGCCGCTCCACATCGAGGACGGTGCGGTAGGGCAGGTTGCCCGCAGGCACCTCCACCCACTGCATGTCGCCGCTGTTCGGATTGTCGTGGATCAGCTCGTCGCCCTGGAACACCTGGAGGTGGGACGGCGTCTCACCCCACGGCAGGTAGCCGCCCAGCCGCATGTTGTCGCTCGCGGATGCCCAGGCCTGCACGTTCCAGGTCATGTAGTTCTGCCAACGGGAGTTGTACACACCGAACGACTCGCTCTGGCCGGGCCGGGTCGCGGGAGCGAACCAGTCCAGCCGGCTGGTGCTGCCCTTGGCGTACGTGTTGTCGCCCGACACCATCGACCACGGCAGAGCCGTGTCGACGCCCTGCGTGTGGAACTCCCTCCAGACCTGGCCCGGCGTCACCCACTCGGTGCGCGTGCCGGGGTGCCGCTCGAGCTCGGGGAGGTTGAACGACGGGCTGAGGGTGAAGTCGGACCGGTAGCCTTCCGCCCTTTGGCCGCCCGTGGCCGAGTAGTAGCGGGCATCGATCCGGGCGAGATCCTTCTTGGCCGGCTTGTAGACCAGAGCCCGGTCCGGCACATGGCCCGGGTAGTCCCGGGTCAGGTCGTAGACGAACGGGGTGAACTCCGTCTGCTTCACGGTCAGTTTCAGGATGCCGGCCTTGGCCATCGCGACAAGGGCCTTGCCCGCGTCGCGATGCACGGTGGCGACCGGGATGGCCGACTCGCCCACGTACTCCATCAGGGCGCCGACCCTGTCGTTGACCACGATCAGCGCCTTCGCGCCGGCCGCGGCCGCGGCGTCGGCACGTTCCTGCGGCGACACCTCGTCGCTGCGCACGATGACGGCGATCCTGCCCTTGGCGCCGGCCTTCTCGTAGGCGGCGGCAGAGCCGTTGCCGGCGTAGACCGCGTCCAGTCCGTCCGTCCTGGTGCCCAGGGCGCTGCCCGCCTGCACCATCGCCTCGAAGCGGAGCCGACCGCCCGCGGTGCTCAGCCCGAGCAACGGTTCGCCCTTGCGCCAGCGGGTGATCAGCGTGAACTCGCCGTGCTTCATCGGCTCGGTCGGAGCGACGTAGACGTCGTCGTAGGACGACGGCAGCACGTACGCGCCGCGGTAGTCCGTGTACGGGTCGAGACCCGCGTAATGGACGTTGAAGTCGACCTTGCGCTGGCGGTCCTCGGTGAGCTGCGGCGCCTCGGTCCTCAGCAGACGTGCCTTGCTCGCGTCGAGCACCACGTCGGCAGCGCCGTCCTTGAGGACGGTCTCCGGGTCGACCAGCACGGCCAGACCCGAGCGGTCCGCCTTCTCGCCGGCCACGTCGACGTACGCCGCGACGGTGTACGTGCCGGGTGCCATGCGCATCGTGGTCGAGCCCTCGACGTACACGTTCCACGGCCAGGAGTCGCCGGCCAGATTGACCGTGACCCAGCCCGCGGCCGGCTTGCCGTCCCGGCCGGCCAGCCTGATGTTCAGGTCATGGCGCTCCTCCTCCTTGAGCAGCGCCACCGATGTCCGCGTCACCTGCTTGCCGGTGGCCGCGTCGGTTCCCGTGACGTAGCCGACGTGGCGGCCTGCCGAGGCGGCCTGCGGGTCACCCGTCACCGGAATTGCGGCGGTGCCGCCCGCCGGGACGGTCACCGCGGTGGCTCCCAGGGTGAACGGGCCGCCCGCGTCGGTCAGCGCCAGGTTCAGCGTGACATCGGCAGAACCGGTGTTGGTGAAGGTCAGGTCCTTCGTGACGGCGACGTCGCCCGGCTCGTGCGGCCAGGTGTAGTTGCCGAAGAACAGCGATCCGGTGCCGCGGACCGTCGTGTGCACGGCGGCGGCCACGTCGACGCGGCCGGTGCCCACCTCGTACGGCGAGTACCCGTCGTCCAGACCCTTCGCCGTGCTCATCAGATGTTCCTTGAGCTGCGTCCCGTTCCAGTCAGGGTGCTGCTGGGACAGGATCGCCGCCGCTCCGACGACGTGCGGGGTGGCCATCGACGTACCACTGAGAGTGCGGTAAAGGCCCTCGCCCCCGTCCGTCATCTCCTGTGAGCGGGGCGCGGTGATGTCCACGCCGGGCGCCGCGATGTCCGGCTTCATACCGCCGGAGTAGGCCAGTGGGCCGGTGCTGGAGAAGGACGCGAGCCGGTCCTCCTTGTCCGTGGCGGCCACTGTCAGTGCGGAGGCGGCGGCGCCGGGGGCCGAGACGGTCTCCGGGCCCGCGTTGCCTGCGGCGATGACGAACAGCGTGCCGTACTGCGCGGACAGCGCATCGACCGTCTGCGACATCGGGTCGCTGCCGTCCGTCGGGTAGGAGTCGCCGAGGCTCATGTTGACGACGTCGGCACCGGACTCGGCGGCCCACTGCATGCCCGCCATGACCCAGGAATCCTGGCCGTAGCCCTCCGGGCCGCCGAGCACCTTGCCGACGAACAGGTCGGCGCCGGGTGCCACGCCCTTGTTGGCGCCTCCGGAGGCGGCCCCCGAGCCGACGATCGTGCCCGCCACGTGGGTGCCGTGACCATTGACGTCGGTGACGGACTCACCCGGTACGAAGCTGACCGTGCCGTCTATCAGGCCGGAGAAGTCGGGATGGTTGACGTCGATGCCGGTGTCGAGGACCGCGACCTTGGCCCCCTTGCCGGTGTACCCGGCCGCCCAGGCCTCGGGCGCGCCGATCAGGGGCACGCTGTCCTTGAGGCTGGCCTTCACCCTGCCGTCGAGCCACAGCTTCTCCACGCCGGCTCCCAGCGTCGCGCCGCCCTGCGGTGCGACGGCGGTCCAGAAGGTGTGGGCCTGCTGCTTCCCGGCGCTGAGTGCGGCACCGTGGATACCGTTGAGCCTGCGGGTCAGCTTGCTGCCGCGGGGGGCTGCCGGCTCGACGGCCGAGCGGGACTTCGACCGGGCGTACGTCGCGATCAGAGGCAATGTGGCCGACTTCGCGTCGTCGTAACCCATCTCGATCAGGTCGGTCACGTTGAACAGCCGGCGGTCGAGCTTGCCGGAGCCCAGCAGCGGTGCCGCTTCGTCCGGGACGACGAACACGTCGCCCTTGACCTCCTGGATCTTCACGCCGCCGACGGCGCTGTCCGGCCGGTCGACGTCGGCGGTCTGTTTGCCGTCGGCCATCGTGGTGACGGTGACGACGTCGCCGGTGACCAGGGTGACCTTGTGGGTCGCCGAGGGCTTGGCGGGAGCGGTGGGCCTGCTCGGAGCGGCCTGGGCGGGTGCTTGCAGAACTGCGAGACCCGACACCAGAAGCGGGACCGCGGTGGCGGTCGAGATGAGCTGCCGGCGTCTGCGCCGGAAGGCGGAAGACTGGAATGGGAAGAACATGGCATCGGTCTATCTGTGAGGAATGCGCGACGTGAAGGGCTGATGGCGGCAAGTCCTCGCCATGGCAGTGACTTGTCAGCGGCACTCGGACGGAATGCGGGCAACTCGCCCGTCACGGTGACGTGAGGACGTCACCTGCGGCGAAGCGGGCGGGCGTCACCTACGGCGACGGGAGGACGCGTCAGAGACGGAGGCGGGATGTCGCTGCCATGGTTCGACGCCGCCCGGCCGGCGCTCTCACCGAGGAGTCTCGGTCCTGGCACCGTCCGCGTCCCTCAGTTCGCGCTTGAGGATCTTTCCCGTGGCATTGGTCGGCAGCGCATCGAGAAACTCCACGATGCGGGGGTACTTGTAGCCGGCCATCTCCTCCCTGCACCAGGCGATCAGCTCCTCCTCGGTGAGGATCGCGCCCGGGGTTCGGACCACGCAGGCCTTGACCTCCTCGCCATGGCGGTCGTGCGGCACGCCGATGACGGCGGCCGTGCTCACGGACGGGTGGGTGAGCAGCACTTCCTCGATCTCCCGCGGATACACGTTGAAGCCGCCTCGAAGGATCATGTCCTTGGCGCGGTCCACGATGTAGAACCATCCGTCGGAGTCGCGGCGGGCGAGGTCACCGGTGCGGAACCAGCCGTTGCGCATCACCTCGGCCGTCGCCTCGGGCCGGTTGTAGTACCCCTTCATGACGTTGTGGCCGCGGACGGCGATCTCGCCGATCGCGGAGGCGTCCCGGACCGGTGCCCAGTCCTTGTCCACCAGGTCCACCTCCACACCCCAGACGGGGCGCCCGATGGAGCCGGGGCGCACCTGTTCACCGCGTGGGGCGAAAGTGGCCACCGGGCTGGTCTCCGAGAGGCCGTACCCCTCCATGACGGTGACGCCGAAGCGCTCGCCGAACCGGCGGTGGATCTCGACCGGCAGTGCGGAGCCTCCTGACCCGGCCATCCGCAGTGTTCGGGCGATCCGTGACAGGTCCACCTCGGGCCGCTCCGCTTCCAGGAGACTCCAGTACATGGTGGGCACGCCCGCGAAGAAGGTCACCGCATGACGAACCATCAGGGCCAAGGCTGAGGAGGCATCAAAGCGTGGCAGCAGGACGAGCGTCGCCTGCGAGGCGAGGCCGGAGTTCATCTGCACGACCTGGCCGAAGGAGTGGAAGAGCGGCAGAGCGACCAGGTGCACGTCGTGCTCGATCTCGCCGAACAGCTTGTGGCAGGTCGTGACGTTGAGCATCAGGTTGGAGTGGCTGAGCTCAGCGCCCTTGGGCCGTCCGGTGGTGCCGGAGGTGTACAGGATGACCGCCGTGTCACTGGGCTCCGTGGCCACCGTCTCGAAATCCGAGCTCCTGCCTGCGAGCGCCGAGGTCAGGGTTTCGGCGCCCGCGATCGGGGAGTGCCCGGTGGGGGAGGCGGTCATCAGGAAGAAGTCTTCGCAGCCGGGAGCCTCACCGAAGCCGGACCAGCCCTCCTGGCCCATCGGGAGATCCGCACCGCCCTCGAAGCAGAAGAACGCCCTGGCCTCGGAGTCGGCGAGGTGGTAGGCGATCTCGCGGCTCTTGAGCAGCACGTTGAGCGGGACGACCGCCGCACCGGCCTTGAGGATTCCGTAGTAGACGATCGGGAACCACGGCACGTTCGGGCAGGACAGGGCGACCTTGTCGCCCGGGCCGATACCGCGCGAGCGCAGCAGGCCGGCCACGCGGCGGGCAGCCGCGTCCAGCTCCGCGTAAGTCGTTCGTTGGACGCCCAGCACGACCGCCGTGCGGTCCGGTACGGAACGGGCGCTGTTCTCCAGCAGGGTGGCGAGATTGAGCATGGAGTCTCCGTGAGGATGTGCGCACGGGTGTGCGCGTGGCGGAGGAGGAGGGGCACCGAACGCGCCGGCCGGGGAGTCAGCCCCGCAGCGCGGCGGAGACGTGGCGGTGGAGGAGGGCGCCGAGCGCGCCGAGGGGGTCAGCCCCGCAGTGCGGCGGCGAAGAGCGCGGGCAGCTTCCCCAGGCTCGGCGCCGCCGTGAAGCGGGTGAGGCGCTCCACCGTGGCTGTCGCCGCGCGATGGGTAACGAAATACGGGGGCCGGGGGGACAGCGACGGGGAGCCCGTCACCAGCCCACGTGGAGCCGGTGCGAACGGGGCGCGCAGTACCGTCTTCTCGATGTCTTCGAGCATGAACGCGTTGTGCACGAAGCCGATTCCGCTGCCGATGTCCTGACGGGTATGGCCGGGGAAGGCGCCCCAGGGGGTGTAACCGAGCAGAAAGCCGACGCCCGACCAGCAGTTGACGCCCAGGGTGCCATAGCGCAGATCTGCGACGGCGGTGCGTACGGCCTCCCGGTCGGCCTTCTCGGTTCTCGGGTGCACGATCAAGGTCGCGCCGAGTGTGCCGGGCAGGGTGTCGTTGGCGAACTCGACGGCGTGGGACAGGAATGCGGCCGGGGTCGCGCCCGGCAGGCGTACGACGCCCAGGGCGCTGCCGAAGACCTCGTCGGTGACGAGGAGATCGTCCAGGTCGGTGATGTCCGGGACCAGCAGCCGGCAGCCGTCGCCGAGGACCTCCGCCGTCGGGTGGGCCGCGAGTACGGCGGCGAGCCGGCCGGCGGCGCCGGGGTAGTAGTCGGCACGGGCGGGCAGCTCGCGCAGCACTCTGCGGATCTCGTCGAGCAGCCGCTCGGTGCCGTCCCAGTCCCGTGGCAGGACCAGGACCTGGCTGGCGATGCAGTTGTGGCCGGAGTTGTTCATCTTGCTGGTGACGATGTGTTCCGCCTGGAAGCGGAAGTCGGCACGGCTCCACGGGCCCGGCGCCACGATGCAGGGACTGACCCCGCCCAGCTCACTGCTGAATGTCGCCGTGATCAGCGGGAGGTCGTCGCGGCGGCGTACCTCGGCATCCTCGCCGGTGCCCCAGACGATGGCGTCGTGCGTGCGGTCGCTGCCGGTGACATGAAGGGAGTCGACGCCTTCGTGGCGGGCGAGATACGCGCCCTCGGCCGCGCCGCCGTCGACGAAGGACAGCCAGCCCCGCTCTATGAACTCGGCGAACACGTAGGCGAAGTGAGGGCGGAGATAGGCGTTGACCGGGTTCATCTTGGCGATGACGACCTGGCCCTCGGCATACAGCTTGTGCAGGATGTCCAGAGCGGTGATGGCGGCGACGTTGCCGGCACCGAGCACCACCGCCAGAGCCGGTGCGCCCTGCCTGCCGCGGTACGCGCCCGCGGCGCAGGCGCGCGTCTGTTCCGGGGTGACGCCGGGGCGCATCCGGACCTGGGCCGTGAACCCGTTGAACAGCAGGGCGTCCCAGCCGGTGGCGGGGAAGACGTCCACGTGCGTGCGGCCGTTCTCCTCGCGCACCGCCCCGTCGGGAAGGGGGTCCCTGCCCGCGGCGATCCGCCGAAGTACGTGGAGGTACGCCGTGGCGTTCTGGGCCAGGGCCCAGGGACCGCCCGTCCAGTCCTCGGCCGCCCACGGGGAGTCCGGCCCGTACCCCTTTGCCCGGGAGCCCGCGCCGGCCATGTCGGCCGCATGCGCGACGATGCGCGGCAGCAGCCGCTCCAGCAGACCGATGCGTTCGCTGAGGGGGGTGGCGGCCCAGGACTCGGCGTTACCGCGTACGTGGGCCACGGCGCGGTCGAGGAAGGGGGCATCGAGGGCAGCGGTGTTCAAAGGTGGTCCTTGCGGAAGGCGGCGGGCGGGAAGGGCGGGGCCGGTCGCGAGCGCCGCGTGAGGGGCGGGCAGGTACGGGCCGGTCATGAGGACAGCCGGCGGGCGTCGCGAGCGGGGTCGATCAGCGTGAGGGCGGCCGCCCCGCTCAGCAGGAGCACGACGCCGGTGATCAGGACCGCGTACCGGTAGCCCTCCGCACCGTGGGTGTCCACGAGATGCCCGGTCAACGTCGGGGCCATCAGGCCGGCGGTGGTCACCACGGCGTTCATGATGCCCAGGGAACCGCCGCGACGATCGGCCGGAACGAGCTCCGTGACGGTGGTGACGGCGACGCTGCTCATCGCTCCGGCGAAGCCGAAACCCGCGACCAGGAGCATTGCGGTCATGGCACCGGCCGGGGCCGCCGGCAGGGCGAGGCAGGCCGCGGCGCCGATGAGCAGCAGAACGCCGCCGACCCCGCCACGGGCCCACCGGCTCGACGCCCCACGCTGCAGCAGCCGGCCCGTCAGCCCGGCCTGACCGAGCACCACGACACCTCCCAGACCCCAGACCAGCATGACCAGCCGGGTGGACCCGGCCGAGGTGTAGCCCAGGGCGTCCTGGAGATAGGAGGGGAGCCAGACCAGGGCCACGGCGATGACCCAGTAGGTTCCGAAATAGCCGGCAGTGGCGCCGATCCAGGTGCGGGTCGCGAGGATCCGCCGGTACGGCACCGTGCCCGCGGACGGCTGTGCTCCCGCCGGCGCACCGCTTCTGCCGTCGGAGCCGGCCGGTGGCGCCGCGTACGGCCCCTCCCCGCCCATGAGGAGCCACAGCAGCGCCCATACGACGCCGGCGAGCGCCACGGCGGCGACGGCGGAGCGCCAGCCGTGATGCCGGATCACCCAGGTCAGCACGGGAGCGGCCACCAGGACCCCCAGGGTGATGCCGAGGGCGATCAGGGCCCCGGGCAGATTGCGCCGGTGGTCGGGGAACCAGGACAGGGTTGCCTGTTGGGCGACGGGGAAGGCAGGTCCCTCCGCGGCGCCGAGGAGTACGCGCGAGGTGATGAGGACCGCCAGCCCTCCGCCCACGACCATCGGCGCCTGGGAGACGGACCAGAGCACGGCCATCGCCAGGATCAGCCACTTGGGCCGAATGCGGTCCGCCAGCAGCCCCACGGCTGCGCCGGACACCGAGAACAGCAGGAAGAACGCGCTGCTGGCGAGCCCGAAGGCCGAAGCGGACAGGCCGAGGTCGTGTCGGATCTCGTCCGCGGCCAGACCGAGCACGGACTTGTCCGCGAAATTGATCATCATGAAGACGACGAGCAGCGCCGTGACGGTCCACGCTCGGGGGCTCGTTCTGCCCGGCGCTTTCGGGAGGCCGGCGGGCACAGCGGGTGCGACATCGGTGTCGGTCACAGGGGCTCCGCGAAATTGGGTGGGGAGGGAGACAGAGAGGGGAAGCGGGGGAGCCCCTTCAGGAGAGCGGGGCGCCGGCGATCGCGATGCGCTCCATGACGCGGCGCTGCGGGAAGTAGTCGCTGATCGCGTAGTGCTGGGTGGCGATGTTGTCCCAGACCGCGACCGAGCCGGGCTGCCAGCGGAAGCGGACCTGGTACTCGGGGATACGCGCCTGGAGGACGAGTTCGTCGAGCAGGTCACGGCTTTCCGGGTCGGGCAGACCGACGATCCGGGTCGTGAAGGGCTCGTTGACGTAGAGGAGCCTGCGGCCGGTGTGCGGGTGGCGGACGACCACGGGGTGCTCCACCGCGGGCAGGTTCTCACGATGGGCGGCGAGCTGACCTGCCGTCATCAGGGAGCCCCAGCTCGGCACCCAGTCGTGCACGGCGGTGAGGCCTTCGACCCGGTCCTTCATGGACGCGGAGAGGTTGTCGTAGGCGGCCGACATGTCGGCCCACATGGTGTCGCCGCCGGAGCCGGGAACCTCGACGGCGCGCAGGACGGAGCCCAGTGCGGGCGCGGCCATGAACGAGTGGTCGCTGTGCCAGATGTTCTCGCTTCCGGTGGTCATGGCGTCCTTGGCCAGGCGGGAGACGCCGACCGAGTCGCCCTTGGGGAAGAACGGGTTGGGCTCCGGTGCGCCCCACAGGGCGGAGAACGTCAGTTGCGCCTGCGGGTCGAAGGCGTGCTGATCACGGAAGAAGAGCACCTTCCACTCCAGCAGAGCCAGCCGGATCTCCTTCGCGAGCTCCTCGCCGATCGCACGGGCAAGGTCGACACCGCCGATCTCGGCGCCGATGTGCGGTGTGAGCGGGCGGACATCCAGAAGCCGGTAGCCGGGCTGCTCCGCGCCCGGTGCCATGCGGTCGAGCGTGCGCTTCCCGTAGTGCATCAGCGGCTTGTCGAGGGCGGGGGCGGGGGTGGTGACGGCGCTGTCCATGAGTCCTCCACAACGAGGGTCCAGAAAATCGTTACTGGAAGTATCGTTATTGGGGCATGGGGAGGCAAGGCGCGTGGGGCATGAATATTCGGAGCCGGAGCCGGAGCCGGAGAAGCCGAGGCCGGACGCCGTCAGGCGCCCGCGCCGACCGCCTGGGAGACGAGGGTGACCAGCGATTCCACGAAGTGCGCGTCGGGCAGTTCCAGCTCGCCGATCAGCCGGAAGACCAGGGGTGCGGCCACCAGGGTGGCGGCGGCCCGGACGTCGGTGTCGGGGGCGACGTCCCCGCGGGCGATCCCCCTTTCGAGGATGCGCCTCGTCTCGCTCGTGATCCGCTCGGTGTACTCCGCGTACTGACTCCGCACCGCTCCCGCATCGGCCGAGGCCCCGATGAGGCCCGCGAGCAGCCGGTCCGAACCAGGTAGCCGGTACGCCTCCAGGCGTGCGGTCAGCACGAAGCGGAGCTCGGCGCGGAAGTCGCCCAGATCGGGCACCGAAAGGACGCCGATGCGTGTTTCCGCCGCGGCGATGATCAGATCCTGCTTAGTGGGCCACCGCCGGTAGATGGCCGGCTTGCTCACCCCGGCGCGGGCCGCGACGACGTCCATCGTGACCGCCCCGATCCCCTGCTCGGTGACCAGTCCGACGACCGCGTCGAGGACGGCCCCGGTGACCCGTTCCTCGCGCGGCCGCCCCGGTCCTCGTACGGCCCCGCCAGCCTGCGTTTCCCTCATGTGCAGAGCCTACGGTCCCGGCGGGCCCGGCCGGTGCGGTGCCCGCAACCCGCCGCCACCTCGCCTCATTGCCTCGGCAGGACGGGGTGTCGTCGTCGGCATACGATGGACAGTCGGCGCCGAAAGGGGTGCAAAATGGACGAATATCCCCTGATCGAGAACCACGGTCTGATCGGTGATCTGCAGACCGCGGCTCTCGTGACCACTGACGCGACGATCGACTGGTTCTGCTGTCCGCGCTTCGATTCCCCCAGTGTCTTCGGTGCTCTGCTCGACCGCGGCAAGGGCGGTCACTTCACTGTCCGGCCGGTCGCCGACGCCTACACGAGCAAGCAGCTCTACCATCCCGACACGGCCGTCCTGGTGACGCGCTTCATGACGGAGGCGGGCACCGGTGAGGTGGTCGACTTCATGCCGGTGACCGGGACGGCGGCGACGGCCAGGCACCGTCTGGTCCGCATGCTGCGCTGCGTCCGGGGCACCGTGACGTTCGAGGGGGAGATCGCTCCGCGCTTCGACTACGGCCGTAAACCGCACGAGCTGCACATCACGGAGCGCGGGGCCCTGTTCACCTCACAGGACATGAACCTCGCGGTCCATGCCGTCCGCGAGCCGCAGGACGAGCGGCTGCTGAACATCCTCTCGGGCGACAACGACCTGCGCTTCACCCTGACCCTGCAAGCGGGCCAGCAGCGCGGCCTGGTCCTGGAGTCGTCCCCCGACGGGCCGCCGCACGAGGTGTCCGTGGCGGAGTTCGAGCAACTCTTCGACGAGACCGTCCAGTTCTGGCGCTCCTGGCTCGGCCAGTCCACCTATGCGGGGCGGTGGCGGGAAGCGGTGGAACGTTCGGCCGTGACACTGAAGCTCATGACGTACGCGCCCACCGGCGCCCTGGTGGCCGCTCCCACGGCGGGACTGCCCGAGCAGCTGGGCGGAGAGCGCAACTGGGACTACCGGTTCACCTGGATCCGTGATGCGTCGTTCTCCGTGTACGCATTGCTGGGCCTGGGTTTCCGGGAGGAGGCAAGGGCGTTCATCAGCTGGCTGCACGACCGCGTGAAGGAAGAGGCCGGCCACGAAGGCGGCACCGGGCCACTGAACATCATGTACCGCGTCGACGGCTCCTCCGACCTCGTCGAGGAGACCTTGGGTCACTGGGAGGGCTATGGGGGCTCCGCCCCGGTCCGTATCGGCAACGGAGCGGCGAGCCAGCTGCAGCTGGACATCTACGGTGAGGCTCTCGACAGCATCTACTTCGCGCACCAGCACGGAATGCACCTGGACACGCGCGGCTGGACCGCACTGCACACCCTTCTCGACTGGCTGGTCGATCACTGGGACCAGCCCGGTGAAGGGCTGTGGGAGACCCGTGGCGGCAGGAAGGACTTCACCTACGGCCGCGTGATGTCCTGGGTCGCTTTCGACCGCGCCGTCCGCATCGCCTACGACGACGGCCGCCCCGCGGCCCGCGGCCGCTGGGTGGACGCGCGTGACACGATCTACCAGCAGGTGCTCAACCGGGGCTGGGACCCGAAGAAGCAGGCCTTCGTCCAGCACTACGGCAACGACGTGCTCGACTCGTCCCTGCTGCGCATGCCGACGGTCGGCTTCATCACTCCGGACGATCCGATGTGGAAGACCACGCTGGACGCGATGGAACACGAGCTGGTGAGCGACAGCCTTGTCTACCGCTACAACCCCGAGGCCTCACCCGACGGCCTGCGCGGCTCGGAGGGAACCTTCTCCCTGTGCACGTTCATGTACGTCGACGCCCTGGCCCGGGCCGGACGCACCGACCAGGCCCGGCTGGTCCTGGAGAAGATGCTCACCTACGCCAACCATCTGGGCCTGTACTCGGAGGAGATCGCCCTCACGGGGCGTCAACTGGGCAACTTCCCGCAGGCGTTCACGCACCTGGCCCTGATCGACGCCGCCATCACCCTGGATGCGAGGCTCAATGCGGCGCGCGGGGACGGAGGAGCGGGGTAGGACTCCCGCGGGGCGGGTGCCGCCTGGCGCGCGGTGCCTGCCGCTCCCGGACGCGGACGTCAGATCCTCGCCTACGGTACGAGCGGCCGGCCGCAGCGCAGGTTCCACCGCCCCGACCTGCCGCTGAGCTCCGTCACCGTCAGGGGGGCCACGTCCAGCCGCCAGAACGCCTGCGGCGGGAGGGCCAGTGCATGGACGACCGCGGCCCGGACCACGCCGGGCTCGGCCACTCCCAGGACCCGGCCGAGGCCGTCCTTGTGCGCGCCGGGCTCGGGCATCTCCCGCACCCGGCCGGCAGTACCTTCGTGCAGGGAGTCGAGCCATGTGCCCACTCGGGCGCAGAGCTCCAGCAGCGACTCGCCCCCGTGCGGAGCAGCCGACGGATCCGCCAGCCAGGCCGCCACCCCATCCGGCTCGCCCGCACTCACCTCCGACAGTCGTGCACCGGCCCAGCGGCCCATCTCCCAGTCCCGCAAGGCGTGTTCGGCGGCCGACCGCAGGCCGAGCGCCTCCGCGGTTCCGGTGCAGCGCCGGGACGGCCCCCGCAGCCACCGGTCCGCGGCCGGCACCGAGGCGGCGGCGGCTCGTGCCTGCGCGAGTCCGGCGTCGTCGAGGGGTGCGTCACCGGCGAACCGGGCCTCGCGCAGTGCGGCGTTCATCCCCGGTGAGATCAACATCACCCGTACCGTCATTCCCGCTCTCAACTCCCTGAACTGGGGCCACGTGGCCAAGCACACCATGGCATCCGGGGACTTCAGGCAGACCCACGGGCACCATGGCGGCGGTCACGCCCAGGCGGTATGGTCGCGACGACACGACGAGGGTGTGACGGAAGTCCGGTGAGAATCCGGCACGGTCGCGCCACTGTGAACCCGTACCTGTACGGGAAGTCAGACCCAGCACCTTCGTCTCAGGTACCACGATCGGGACGCGTGTTCCCTCAGGAGGTTCTGCCATGGCACAGACTGCTGCCCCCGCCACAGTCGCACCCGCCATCACCCCCATCTCGCTCAAGGCCATTGCTCCTTGGGCGGTCTTCCTCGGCATCGTCATGCTGATCCTGCTGTACTTCGTCGGGGCCGAGCAGGGCGCCACCGCGCTCATCTCGGGCGAAGGCGTGCACGAGTGGGTCCACGACGGCCGTCACCTCCTCGGTTTCCCCTGCCACTGATCCATCCGGCTGATCCAGGGGAATCCCTCATGAACTCCATATCTGTCAGAGCTCTGCTGGTCCGCGGCATGCTGGCCGGCCTCGTCGCGGGTGCGTTCGCGCTCGCGGTGGCGTACTTCCTCGGCGAGTCACGCGTTGACGCGGCCATCGCCCTCGAAGAGGCGCACAGCCACAGTCACGACCACGGCGGCGGCGAGGAACTCGTCAGCCGGGGCATGCAGGCCACCGGCGGCCTCGCCACCGGTGTGCTCGTGTTCGGTATCGCCGTCGGCGGCATCGCCGCGCTCGTCTTCTGTTACGCCCTCGGCCGGCTGGGACGGTTCGGCCCCCGGGCGACGGCTGCGCTGATCGCGGGAGCTGCCCTGCTGACCGTGTACATCGTGCCGTTCCTGAAGTACCCGGCGAACCCGCCGGCCGTCGGCAACCCCGACACCATCGGCCGGCGCACCGCGTTGTTCTTCCTGATGGTCGCGCTCAGCATCCTGTTGGCCGTGGCCGCCGTCATCCTCGGCAGGCGGCTCGCTCCGCGTCTGGGCAACTGGAACGCCACCATCGCGGCGGCAGCCGGCTATGTGCTGGTGATCGGGCTCGCCTACGCCTTCCTGCCCTCGTTCAACGAGGTCGGAAAGGACTTCCCGGCCTCCCTCCTCTGGGAGTTCAGGCTGGCCACACTCGCGGTACAGGTCACGCTCTGGACCACCTTCGGGCTGGTCTTCGGCTACCTCACCGAACGGCTGCTGGTGCCGGGGCCTCGCGCGGTCACGGCCGAGGACGGCAAGGCGAACCGCCCGGCCCCCGTCGCAGGCTGAGTCCGGGGGCGGCCACCGGGCCGCACTCCGGGGCCCGAGCGGCGTGACGTGTGCGGCAGGACGTGTACAGCGCGTCGACGGCACGCGCGGAGCCCGCCGGGAGATCCCGGCGGGCTCCGCCGCGTACCGAGGAGTCTCACTCCGGCCCGGCGGGTTCGTCCCAGTCGATGAGGTAGTGCTTCAGCGACGCGTCCTCCTTCACGAGGCGCATGCCCACTGCGGTCATGACGCGCTGGGAGGCGATGTTGTCGAGATCGGTGTCCCCGTGCACGCATGCGACGCCCCGGTCGCGGGTGAACCGCAGCAGTACGCGAAGCGCCTCGGAGGCGTACCCCATGCCGCGCGCCGATTCCACGAGTCCGTACCCGATGGTGACGTGCCTCTTCTCGTCGGGCGCCCCGTGAAAGCCGACTCCGCCGATGACCAGCCCGTCTTCGCGGCGCTGTATCCCGTAATTCGCGAACGGACTGGGGTCGCCGGTGGCCGCGCAGGTCTCGAGGAAGCGTGTGGCCGCCGCCATCTCCCCGGGCCAGGGGTAGCCGGGAGCCCAGCGCGCACCGTCCGCCGGCCGGCCCGCCGCCACCTGCTCGGCATCGGCAACGGTCATCGGGTGGAGGCGCAGGCGTGGGGTGACGAGGTCGGTCATGCCCTGTGGAGTATCACGCGGTGCCGCCGGGCCGCACCCGGATTTCCGGGTGCGGCCCGGTGCGTACGGCGGTCAGGCGCCACCGGCCGGAGTGAAGTCCCCGGACAGCGCGGCCGCCAGCCGCAGCTGCGTGTCCGCCTCGGCCTGTCGGCCCTGACGCTCCAGCGTGCGGCCGAGCATCAGCCGTGCGTACTGCTCGACGGGGTCGCGCTCCAGCACCTCGCGCAGCTCCGTCTCGGCCCGGACGAGCCGCGCAGAGTGGTAGTAGGCCCGGGCCAGCAGCAACCGGGGCGCGACCTGCTCCGGCACCTCCTCGACGAGTCCGCCCAGAATCCGGGCCGCGATCGTGTACTCCTTCGACCCGAAGAAGAACTGCGCACGGTCCCAGCGCTCGGCGGCGGTACCGAACTCGTAGTAGGTGTCGCTCATGTGACCTCCTCGGTCCTGGGTGCCGCCGGGCCGTTCCCGTACGCATCCACACGCCACAACACCCATAGGTGGTTTAACATTCCACTAAATATTCGGCGTGGGCGCTGCCCGCGCGGAGCCGCACGGGAATAGGTTGAGCGCCATGAGCAATCTCGATCGCCAGGCCGCACTCTCCGTCTGTGGAGGGCGGGGCTTCGTCGTCGCCGAACCCGTACGTGAACTCCTCACCCCGCGCCACGTCCAGCTCGGCGAGTCCACCGAGGTCCGCAGACTGCTGCCCAATCTGGGCCGCCGCATGGTGGGGGCCTGGGCCTTCGTCGACCACTACGGCCCCGACGACATCGCCGACGAACCCGGGATGCAGGTGCCGCCGCACCCTCATATGGGACTGCAGACGGTCAGCTGGCTGCACGAGGGTGAGGTCCTGCACCGCGACAGCCTGGGCAGCCTGGAGACGATCCGCCCGCGCGAGCTCGGCCTGATGACCTCCGGCCGCGCAATCAGTCACTCCGAGGAGAGCCCCAGGCCGCACGCCGCAATGCTGCACGGCGCGCAGCTCTGGGTCGCCCTCCCCGATGCCCACCGTCACGTCGAACCCCACTTCCAGCACCACACGGACCTGCCGACCGTCATCGCCCCCGGCCTCACGGCCACGGTCATCCTCGGCACCCTCGACGACACCACCTCGCCCGGTACCGCGTACACCCCGATCGTCGGCGCCGACCTCGCCCTGAGCCGCGGAGCCGAAGCGCGCCTCCCGCTGGATCCCGACTTCGAGTACGCCGTGCTGTCGATGTCCGGCGAGGCAGAGGTCGATGGCGTCCCCGTCCTGCCCGGCTCGATGCTCTACCTCGGCTGCGGCCGCACGGAGCTCCCCCTGCGCGCGGAGTCCGAGGCGGGGCTGATGCTCCTGGGTGGTGAGCCCTTCGAGGAGGAGATCGTCATGTGGTGGAACTTCATCGCCAGATCCCACGACGATATCAGCAGGGCACGCGAGGACTGGGTGAAGGGGGTGAGGTTTGGTGATGTGAACGGGTATGCGGGGGCGCGGCTCTCCGCCCCGGAGCTACCGCCGGGGCCCTTGAAGCCGCGGGGTCGTACTCGCTGAGCAGGGCTTTGTAGTGATCCAGAGGTCTGCGGAAGTGGGGGCGCGGACCGCACCCGACTGTTAAGTGTGACTTGCTGCTGCAAGTTTGCTCTGCGATACGGTCCGGGGCTGGCTGTCAGGCGCAAGTGTCGCCGTGTGTGCGCAGGTCTAGTCGGACCAATGCTGACCCAATGCTGACCCTACTGACGCGTGGTCAGCTGACCACGATTCGTCCAGGCGTGCTCCCGACCCCACACCGACCAGTCCTGGAGCGGCAGACTTGCTGGGGCAATGAGTTGTGGCCGCCCGGCTCCCTGCGCTCTGCCAGGGAGTCAGGCCGGAACCAGGTCTAGAGCGATGTTTCGTTTGAAGGGATCCCACAATTGACGTGGCTGTGGCGGAGGGGACGTCGGCGCGAGAACCGCGCGCTCGTTCGCACCGTCCAACCGCCGTCCTGGGGGCGGTTGCCTCCCTACTTCGTCAGCAACTGCTGTCACATCTGGGGCTCTGGCTCAACTTCTGTGATCTGGGCGGCGCGTCGGCTTCTGGGTGGAGCCGTTTGCGGCGTTTCGTAGGTCAGGCCGGTGGATCAGACTCCCGAAGCAGGCACTCGCTCTTCGAACCGCGCGAGTTGAGCCAGAATCCACACTCATGAACAAAGCCCGACCCCGTCTGTCGAATACACGGCCTGAAGCTGGCGGAGGAGGCGTCTACCGTTTGTCCCGCCGGCGTGGAGACCGAGGGGTGCCGCTGGTTCGAATCGAGCTGACCAGGCGGTCGCACCTCCGCCGGTTTGGCCCGGGGGCAAGGTGGGATGGTGGCCCAGGGGACCTTACCGCGTATGGCCGTCGCCGTGTCCGTAGGGGCGCAGGACTACCTGGTCCAGCCCTCATCGCGGGCGTCGAAGTGCTCGTAGGCGGTGAGGGCTTCGTCCAGGCCGAGTTCCTGGGAGACGGTGAAGCTTGAGTTCGCAGGGGCGGATGAGGGAGGGCCTCAGGCGGGAATGAGGCCGTGGGGGTCGATGACGAACTTTTCGGACACTCCCGTGTCGAAGGTCGCGTAGGCGTCGGGGGCGTCGTCGAGGCTGATCACCTTCGTGTTGAGCATGGCGCTCAAGTAGGGCATGCGGTCCCACAGGATCGCCATCATCAGCTCGCGGTTGTAGTGCATGATCGGTGCCTGCCCGGCGGCTATCCGCGGCGATTTGATCCAAGCCTTGCCGAAGTCGATCGGATACGTTCCCTCTTGCTCGGCCTTCGACTTCGCGAGCGGGTCGGGGCCGTAGACGCCGATGACTCCGGTGGCTCCGCCCGCGCGGGTGGCGTCGATTACCTGGTTGAGGGCGTGGGCCGGGTCCATGTCCTCGGCCTCGCGGCCAATGCCGTGTGCCTCGGTGCCGACGTAGTCGACTGCGCAGTCGACCATGGGTTCGCCCAGGATGGCCTCGATCTGGTCGGTGAGCGCTGCGTCCTGGCTCAGATCGATCGTCTCGCAGCCGTTCTTCTTCATCAGCTCCAGGCGGTCCTGGTGGTAGTCGCCGACGATGATGCAGGACGCCCCGAGGAGGCGCGCCGCTGCTGCGCCGCAGCGGCCGACCGGGCCGGCACCGGCGAGGTACACGGTCGAGCCCGGCTTGGCACCGGCCTCCATGAGACCGTGGAAGGCGGTGGGCAGGATGTCCGAGAGCAGCGCCAGGTCACGGATCTTCGCCATGGCCTGGTCCCTGTCCGGGAAACGCAGGAGTTGGAAGTCGGCGTACGGGACGAACAGGTACTCGGCCTGGCCGCCGGTCCAGTCGCCCAGGTTGAAGCCGTACGCCGCGCAGGCCACCTTGGGGTTTGTGGTCTCGCAGACGTCGGTCCGGCGTGCCCTGCAGTTGCGGCATCGGCCGCAGGCGACGTTGAACGGGACGGAGACGAGGTCGCCCTCACTGAGGAACTCGACGTCGGGGCCGACCTCGATGACCTCCCCGGTCATCTCGTGCCCCATTGCCATGCCCTGGGGCACCGGGAAGGACCCGCGGTAGATGTGCAGGTCGCTCCCGCAGATGTTGGTGGCGACGATCCTGAGGATGACTCCGTGCGGGGCCTTCTTCCCGTTCGGCATCTGAAGCTTCGGGAAGTCCAGGGACTCGACGCGCATGTCCTTCGGGTTCTGGAAGGTGACGGCGCGGTTGCTGCTCGCCATGACGATCTCCTCTGCTGATCCACGGGGGACTCGGCCGTGGGAGTGCCGGATGTCATTTCGGTGGCTTGTGACTCCTCCCGATCAGGCGGGTTGAAGTGCGGCGGCGAAGCGTTCGATGATCGCCTTGCAGAAGGCAGGGAGGTCCTGCGGGCTCCGGCTGGAAATCAGCTGGCGGTCGATCACGACCTCCTCGTCGACGACCTCGGCGCCGGCATTGCGCAGGTCAGTACGGATGCTGGGCCAAGAAGTGAGGCGGCGACCGCGCAGCACGCCAGCCTCCGCCAGAATCCAAGGTCCGTGGCAGATGGTGGCAACGGGCTTCCCCGTCTCCACGAACTCCCTCACGAAGGCGACGGCGTCGGGGTCGGTGCGCAGCTGGTCGGGGTTCATGGTGCCGCCGGGCAGCAAGAGTGCCTCGTAGTCGCCCACGCGGGCATCAGCGACCTTCTTGTCCACGGTAAAGGTTCCGGCCGGGTCGATGTCCATCTGGCGCGCGTTGATCTCGCCGGTGTGGAGGGAGAGGAGTTCGGCTTGCGCTCCAGCGCCCAGCAGTGCGCCGAGAGGCTCTTCGAGTTCGACGCGCTCAACGCCGTCCGTGGCCAGGATTGCGACCTTCCTGCCGTGCAGTTCGTTGGTCATGGTGCGTGGTTCCTTCCGGTGGTCGGCGGGGGATCGGTTCGGGTCCGTGCTGCCGCCGCTCAGCTGTCGTCGAGGTGGAGGAGGGCCTTGGTCCATCCGTCCTCGCGCTGGCCGAAGTGCTGGTAGGCCGCCTGGTCCAGCGACAGCTCCTAGGAGACGATCCAGGACGGCTTGACCTCGTCCTGCTCGATCAACCCGCACAGCTGCCGACGTTGGCCTGGTCCGTCCCATGGTCGGGTGGGCGCATCACCGTGGACGGGGTGCCGCACATAACGACATCACCACTCACACTGTCCCACTCCCGCAAGACATGTCAAAAGGGTCAAATTTCTAGGCGTGGCCGGTGACGCGCCGGAAACTTGGCAGGCGCTGAGGTATGCCCGGCCCACGCCAAACCACAACCGGTCACTTGGCCGTCGGACCGTCGTCGCGCATCGGAAGGCGATGCCCACGGGCGCGTGCTTCGAAGTCGTCCTACCGGGGCGTGCCCGACGGGTACACAGCCGCCGGACGTGCCTCCCAGCTGGGCCTGCGCACCGCCGCTGTCGAGGTCAGGTATCGGGGCAGCGTCTGCCTCAACGTCGCCTGCATCCCGTTCAGAGCTTTGTGCGCAACGCCGACGGCCGGCGGGACCCGCACGGAGCGAGAGGGCCGGTGGGGTCACTCCCAGACGACGACGTTGCGCTTGCGCCTGACCGGCGCCGTGCCCGCAGTGGAGGCGAACAGCTCCGGTGGATGGGCTCGGATGATGCGCTCGACGTCCTTGAAGACCGCACGCAGGCGAGTGCGCACGGTGCTCCGGGCGAGGTCGAGGCGGCCCCTTGGCGGACACCAAGGGACCACGCCCGGTCGTGGCCGCTGGGCCGCAGCAGCCCACGGTGGAACACATGACGCTGTCGTGCACCCAGCGCCCCTTTGCCACCAGCCAGGATCTGCGGGCCTTCTTCTACTGTCGCCGCCGGGCGTCTGCTCACTTCGGCGGAGTACCGATGACGATCGTCTGCGGTCTGGCTTATGGCCACTGGGCTGCTCTACGCCGCCCCGCGGCTAGCACGTGCTCTACGCGGGCCGCTTCTCCACGACGACATCGAGCTGCTCGATCGTGGGCTCCTCGAAGAGCTCACCCGTGTTCTCACCGAGTGCTTTCGCGACCTCACCCGCCAGATGCGCTTGGCGCCCGTCGTCGTCGGGAAAGGCATCGAAGATCCCGAACGATGAGGGCCCGAACTGGATTCCGAACCACCTGACGGTCTTGGGTTCCCCCTCGACGATCGACAGCCCCTGGTTCAAGAAGTCGCGGACGTCGTCCTCCCTGCCGGGCAGTGCTTCGAGGCGTACCAGAAGCGCTTTCTTGACCTGCGTTGCCATCTTGGGTCCCCTCTTCCTTTGCTCGGTTCGCGCTGTCGATGATCAGAACGCCGCTACGGTCGCCTCGGCGAACGTCTGACACTGCTCGCCGCTCCCCGCATCACTCCTAGCGCTTGAGGCTTTGGCCGACGGGGCCGATAGGGATGCCGCTAACCAAGATCATCATCAAGCCCTGGTTTGAGACCTGGACGCCGTAGAAGCTCCTCACCGGACTTCGAAGACACGCGCTGTGAAGGCCTTGATAGCCGCCGTGGAACCGTTTGATCTGTCTACCGTCACCTGGAGTCGCCTCACGCGCAAACGCAGTCTGCGGGCGACCGGCTTCCGATTCGTGGACCAGGCGGCGACTTTCTTGGATAGGCCGCTCAAGGCCGCGCCGAATCCGAACCGGGCTTGACCAAATTCGGATTCGGCGCGGCCTGGCCGAAGCCGGCCGCCGTCGGGTCCTGCTCTCGCATCGGGGTGAAGTCCACGTCGGGCTTCGGGTCGGACGCCTCGGGCTGGATACCCAGCTCATGTGTGGAGTGCTCGCCGAACCGTTTGATGAGCCCGGTCAGTTACGGCGAGATGCGCGCCAGGTCCTCCGGCTCGATCGTCCAGCCTTTCCAGCAGCTGGCGGACGATCTCGACGATGCCCGGGGCGTTGTGGAAAATAACCGCGCTTTGCGGGAACAGTACGACGCCCTCTGCCGCCACCGGTGAGGTCGGGCCACCCCAGGCTTCGGGCGGTGCCCGGTCGGGCGCGCTGAAGGGGTGTCACAGCATCTCCAGCGGCCGTTTACTCTCCGGCGGTGGGAACGCCCGGTCCAGCATCGCGAGGTCCTCGGCGGTCAGGTGCACGTCCAGAGCTGTTCTGTTCTCCTCGACGTGCGCGCGGGAGGACGCCTTCGGGATCGCGATGACGTCCTCGTGCCGCAGGACCCAGGCCAGGGCGATCTGCGCGGGCGTCGCCCCGTGGGCGGCTGCCACGTCCCGCAGTGCCCAGTGGTCTAGCAGTCGGCCCTGCTCGACCGGCGAGTACGCCATGACGGGGATCGACAGTTCACGACACCTGGGCAGCAGACTGTACTCAGGCCCTCGACGGCTGAGGTTGTACAGCACCTGGTCGGTCTGCGGCCTGGGTCCGGGCGGCAGGTCCGCGAGATCATCCACGTCCAGGTTGCTCACACCCCAGGAGCGGATGGCACCTTCCCGCACCAGGGACTCGAACGCCTCGACCGTCTCCTCCAGCGGCACGGCTCCACGCCAGTGCAGCAGGTACAGGTCGATCCGGTCCGTGCGCAGCCGGCGCAGGCTCCCCCGGCATGCCTCGGCCACTCCACGGGCGTCCGCGTGGGAGGGGAGCACCTTGCTGACCAAGAAGACCTCGTCCCGTCGTCCGGCCACCGCCTCGGCCACCACTTCCTCCGCCGCGCCATCCCCGTACATCTCCGCGGTGTCGACGAGTGTCATTCCCAGGTCCAGCCCGGCGCGCAGGGCCGACACCTCGGCCGCGCGGCGCCGGGGATCCTCCCCGATCCCCCAGGTGCCCTGACCGAGCGCATGGACCGCAACCCCGCAAGGAAGGATGACCGTCCGCGGATCCGTCATGGCTTCCTCCTGGATGTAACGGTGGCCAAGACTGCCAACCACCAACTGCACCACGATCTCAGATCGGAATGGAATCCTTTCAGACCGGAATGGGATTCTTGTGTGGCACGCGCCAAGATTCCCCGCCGGGGCCCATGGCTCGTCCTGCGAAAGTCGTCTGCATCGTGTCGCCGCCGCTGCCGCACTGATGTGATCGGGATCTGTCCGAATGGCGCCGCGATCACCGCGCCCCTCGGCTCGGCCTGACGGCCAGCGTAGGAAAGAGTTTTCGCGATTTCCCGGCTGCGGGGCACATTGTGCTGCAGATCGCCATGCTCACCCACCACACGGTGACGCCACGGCCGGACCGTTAGAAGAGACCCAGGCGAGGGACAAAATACCCATACCCATACCCATACCCACACCCGTAACCCCGCCAGACGACTGTGCGCAGGCCGAGCAGTGCAGTGGAATCCGGCACCGGCTCAGGTCACCGGCTAGGCATCGTGGTCGTCCTTCAGCATACTGCGGCGTTCCTGCTCGCGCTTTGAGTAGGCGGCTGCCCGGATCGCCTCATCGCTCTCCAACCCTGATCCCAGCGCACCGGCCACGGTGGCGACCGACGCGACGAACCAGGACAACGTCCAGTACTCCGTGGCATGCAGCGGAGTTCGTGTCAGGGAGGAGAACACTTGGCCGTTGAGGATGAACAGCGCCCACACCAAGTTGATGACCAGCAAACCCACGTAGCAGACGAGCACCCCGATACCCAAGGTCACGACGGTTGAGGCGTTGTAGAGCGCCGTCCTCTTTCTCTCCTCCGGTGAGGCGTCTGCTGGCCGATGCCACAGGTTCGCGTCCACGATCAGCCAGCCGATCATGAGGGCGACGGACCCGATCATGGCGATCACGAGGCGCGGCGTGCTCAGGGACGCGGCCAGGCTCCAAACGGTGGAGTTCACGGTGGCGATGGCTCCGGTGGCGAGTGCTGCCGCCAGTGCCTTCGACAGGCCCGGTACCAGTCGCCACGGCCGGTTGGCGCGAACCATACCGACCAGTAGGCGCAGGTAACCGCGTGGTCCGCTGACGACGTACCGACGATCAGCGGTCTCCTGCTCACCGACCTGGCCCGGGTGAATGGAGGTGAGACGGCTGGCAAAGGGCCCTTGCAGGGGCTTACTTCGCGGACGCCCCTCAGCCTCCTCGCCGCCCGTAGCTTGTGGATCCGCCAGCAAACTGAGCACGGCTTCTTCCACGGCTCGCCGGGCCCTCCTCTGCAGCCGCAAGCCGCCCAGGGAAGGGAGTGACAACAACGCTGACCCGTCTTCGTGACTCAGATTCGCCGCGAGCTTGCGCCCTTGCGCATGCAGCGGAAGGTCGGTGAGGGCCACGACGATGTCCCAACTCTCGGAACTTCTGCGGTCGGCGATCCGCCGCATCAAAGTGGGCAGGTCCTCGGTCTCCGCGGTGAAAGGCTCGCTGACCACCTGCACATCGAACCGTCGCCCCTGAGCCGCCTTCTCGGCGAGTCGATCAGGGAGGGCCCGGGCCACGCGGTGGGCGATCTCCGTCGGAGCGTCCGGATCCGCCAAGAGAGCCACGACCGTAACGCCCTGGGGCGGCACTCTCACGACTGGGCCTCTCCTGTTGATTGCCCGGCGATGAGCCGGTGAGCCCAGGATGCCCCCGAGTCAACGTCGGCGCTCCTTGACGGGCTGGCCACACCGGCAGGCAGACAGGCACGGAATTCCTCCTCATCACAGAACCTGCATTCACCACCCAGTCGCGATCGGGCCTACCTGTGGTGGTGTGTGGTGCGGGCTCGAGCCCTGCTGGAGTGCATGTCCCGCCCGAAAGGACGTGACCGAACGCAGCTGCGGACGTCAAGCAACGACACCCAGTCGATCAGTCCCACGTGTGTGACCTGGCGGAGCGCGAAGCGTCAAGCGGGAGCCGGTCCGGTGATCCCATTCTGCTGGCGCCGGATTGCTCCATCGAAGCCCCTGTCCTGACGGAGTTGGCCTCGCAGTCGTGACAGCGGTGCACGTGTGACTGGCTCGCGGCTCAAAGACTGTCGTCTCTCCAGGAGGGCGCGACGCTTGCCGTCGTCGGAACGTCACCCACCCCGGTGCGCGGGTCCTGAGCCACCGCCTTCAGCTTCCACGGCCTCCCGCACCCGCTGCTCCTCGCGCACGGAGCCGACGTCGCGCTCCAGGGGGGTGCGGCTAACGGCTGTCGCAAGGTCCTCCAGGGCGCGCTTCTGCAGGTCCGCCTCGCGGCGTAGCCCGGGGCTCCGGGCATCGGCGCCCTTCCACGCCTGGAGAGCGTTCTCCACGCGTCCCCAGTCCGGATCCCTGTGCTCGAGCATGTCGGCTGCCGCCTGTGCCGTGTCCGTTTCCAGGGCCTTGGCGAGCCCCTTTGCCTGGAGAGCGAAAGGGTTGTCGTCCTGCGGGACGCGGTTCTCCATGAGCGTTGCTGCCCTGTCGAATCCTTCGAGTGCCTCCTGTGCCTCCTCCGCCTCACGCGAAGTCAGGCCCCTGGGGCGGACCGGTTCCTGCTTTGCCCGGTCGTATGCCTCCTGCCAGGCGGCGCGCGCTTTTCTGCTCGCCAGTTGGGCACTGCGCATGTCGGCACGGCGCTCCCTGGTCGGTTCGGCGTAGTTGCGGAGCACTGCGGCCGCGTAGCGGCCGTTGGCGGCGAGCCAGTCCGCAAGCCGTTCCGGCAGCCGGGGCGTCTCCCACGCAGGGAACACCGCGTAGGCCAGTATTGCCAGGGCTCCGCCCAGCAGTGTGAGTACCATCCGCTCCGGGACTGTCTGTTCCCATGCCTGGCCGCCCATGCCGAGCAGGAATACGACGTACGCGGCAGTGAAGCACTGGGAGTAGGCGTAGCCGGTACGGACCAGGGTGTACGACAGGCCCGCCGAGACTACCGCCAGCGCACCGAACACATGGGCGTCCGGCCCCAGGCCCCGCACCACCCCGGTGGCGAGCACGACCCCCACCAGAGTCCCGGCGAGACGGGCGACGGCACGCGCGTACGTCCGGTGGAAGTCCGGACGCATCACCATCACTGAGGCGATGGGCGCCCAGTAGCCGTGGCCCAGGGGTAGCCGGGCGGCGATGAGATAGCCGAGCGTCGCTACCGCCGCCAGCCGAACGGCATGCCGGAAGACGGGCGAGTCGTGGCGGAGCTCACGACGGACCGCCCGCACGGTGACCGGGATCAGCCGGAATAGGGTCGGTCGCACCAGGAACTGAGTACCCGCGGGGCCATGTTGCGCGGGCATCCTTCTGTGCGCGTTGCCGCACTCAGCGAGCTCCAGCGCCTCACCGAGCAGTCCCGCGAGCCTCTCGGCGGCCTGCCGGGCGGGACCCTCGAGCACCTCGTTTCCACGCAGGAGATCCACAGTCTTATGCGGTACCTCGACGGGGGTGCCGCGCCGGATCGATCGGGCGGCTGCATCCAACACGTCGGCGGCCCCGTCGAGCAGCTCCCGCGCGCGGTCCCTCCCAGGACCCTCCGCCGGGGCGCCGACGTCCGGGTCGGCGAGCGCGGCGATGGCCGGCAAAATGCGCTCGGCAAGTCCTCGCGGGCCGTGGAGGGCGGCGGGGCGGGTGCGAGCCTGTGATGGCGTGACGGCGGCCGCGTCCCGGGCTGTCATCAAGGGCTCCGGGTCGAACCGGGCGGTTGGGTCGTGCCGGAGCTGGCGGGCGTAGTCCGCCACGGCGGCCAGGGCGTCGGCGAGCGCGTCACGATGTGCCCCCCATCGACGGATCGGAAACAGCAAGATCAGCACGGCCTGCACCACTCCGCCCAGCGCGATGATCCCGGCGTGCTCCAAGGCTCGTCCGACGCTCGTGGGCAGGGTGATGGTCACCAGCATGCTGCCGACCGTCGTTGCTGCGACGATCCCAGCTGTCGATCCGACGGCCCACGCCAGCCCCGCGACAAAGGTCCACAGGGCGAGCAGCGGAAGGAACGTCGCGAGTTGTCCCGCCGCCAGGTAGCCCACCAGGGTACTGAGCGCCAGCCCCACGCCGGCGCCGAGCGCGATTACCTTGCGTGGGCGCCAGGTGCGCTGGAAGGTGGCCCCACCCGCGGAGAAAGCGCCGAGGGCGGCGGATGCGGCGTACGCAGGGGAGCCGAGCCATAGCGCCGCCGCGATGACGAGTGCCACACCGACGGCCGTGCGCAGTGCGAGCAGGGGCTCCAGCCGCGTCTCCTCGATTTTGAGCCCGGACCAAAGGACTTCTCTGAAGGCCCGCGGCCACGTCACGGGCGTGAGCCCGGCCGGGAGGCCATGCCGGCTCGCGTCGGCCTGGTTCTGGTTCGACCGTCGTGCGGGAGGGCCTCCCACACGCTCCAGAAGCAGGGTGACGGCCGCGGTTCCTGGGACCGGGGGTTGTCGCTGCGGACGCCCCTGGCCGAAGGCCCGGCAAGTGCCGAGGAGCCGATGGGCTGCCGAACAGTTGATCTGCGCTGCGTCGGCCCGGTCACCGACCGCACCATCACGTCATCGTCACCGCCGCCAAGGAGACGGGCGTGATGCACCGTCCGCCATCGACTCCTGTGCATCTTCATGCAACTAGCCATCGTGCTCCTCCTGGAGCATGTGGCGACGTTCTTGTTCGCGCTTGGAGTAGGCGGCTGCTCGGATCGCCTCGTCGCTCTCCAGGCCTGACCCCAGCGCGCCGCCCACTGTGGCAGTCGAAGCCACGAACCACGACAACGTCCAGTAGTCCGTCGCGTTCAACGGGTCTCGTGTCATGGAAGCGAACACTTGGTCGTTGAGGATGAAGAGCGCCCACACAAAGTTGATGGCCACCAGGCTCACATAGCAGACGAGCACCCCGATACCCACGGTCAGGACTGTCGAGACGTTGTAGAGTCGCGCCCTTTGCCTCGCCTCCAGCGAGCCCTGTGCCGAGTGATGCCACAGGTTCGCGTCTACGATCAGCCAGCCGATCATGAGCGCCACGGACCCGACCGTGGCGATGACGAGGCGCGGCGCGCTCAGAGAGTCGGCCAGGGTCCAGATGGTGGAGTTCACGGTGGCGACGGCTCCCGTAGCGAGTGCGGCCGCCAGGGCTTTCGAAAGGCCCGGCACCAACCGCCACGGTCGGTTGGCGCGGACCATACCGAAGAGAACCCGTAGATAGCCGCGCGGCCCGCTGACGGCGTAGCGGAGATCAGCGCTCTCCTCCTCATCGACCGGGCCCAGATGAACGGGTGTGAGACGGCCGTCGACGGACTCCGGAAGCATCTGCCTTCGTGGAGGCGACTCAGGGGCGGTGGGCTGAGGGCCCGCCAAGCCAAGCACGGCTTCTTCCACGGCAAGGCGGGCCCTTGTCTGCAGCCGGAAGCCCCCCAACGAAGGTAGCGACAACAAAGCCAAACCGTGCTCGTGGTTCATATTCGCGACGAGCCTGCGGCCATGCGAATGCAGCGGGAGGTCGGTGAGGGCAACGACAATGTCCCAATTCTCCTCACTGCCACGGTCTATGATCCGGCGCATCAAGGTGGGTGGGTCCTCGGTCCCTGAAGTGAAGGGCTCACTGATCACTTCGATGTCGAACCGTCGCCCATGGCCGGCCTTGTCGGCGAGCCGAGCAGGAAGAGTCCGGCTCATGCGCTTCGCAATCTCGGTCGGTGCGTCCGGGTCCGCCAGGAGAGCCACGACCGTAACGCCCTGCCACGACGCTTGCATGACTGGATCCCTCTCATTCCGCCCCCGCGACCGCAAGTGCCCACAGAATGCCCCCCGGGGTGGCGTCGGCGCTGCGATGACACGCTGGCTCCCGTCTGCCGGTGCAGGTGGCGCAGCCAGATTTCCTCGTTCTCCCAGTGCGGGGCCCTGCTCCCTGTGACTGGTGCTCAGCCCTTCGCGCTGTCGTCAGGGGCCCGCGAGCCGGGCCGTGAGATAGGGCGCGGTGGCGCTGCGGCGGGCCCGCGCCACCTTGGCCGGCGGGCCGGCCGCGACGACTCGCCCGCCGGCATCGCCGCCGCCCGGTCCGAGGTCGATGACCCAGTCGGCGGTGACGACCGTGTCCAGGTCGTGTTCGACGAGGACGACCGTGTTGCCGGCGTCGACGAGCCGGTGCAGCTGTCGCAGCAGCAGTGCGATGTCCGAGGGGTGCAGCCCCGCCGTCGGCTCGTCGAGCAGGTAGAGCGCGTGGCCGCGGCGGGCTCGCTGCAGTTCGGTGGCCAGTTTGATGCGTTGCGCCTCACCACCGCTGAGCTCCGTCGCGGGCTGCCCCAGCCGCAGGTACCCCAGTCCCACCTCGCGCAACGTCTCCAGACTGCGGGAGGCGGCCGGGACGGCGGACAGAAACGTGGCGGCGGCGTCGACGGTCAGCCCCAGCACTTCCGCGATGTTCTTGCCACGGTAGGTGACTTCCAGCGTTTCGGCGTTGTACCGGGCTCCCTGGCAGGTCGGGCACGGCGCGTAGGTACCAGGCAGGAAGAGCAGTTCCACCGCCACGAATCCTTCGCCTTGGCAGGTCTCGCACCGCCCTTCGGGCACGTTGAAGGAGAACCGCCCGGCCGAGTAGCCGCGCGCCCTGGCCTCGTCCGTCGCCGCGTACAGCTTGCGCACCGCGTCGAACATCCCCGTGTACGTGGCCAGGTTGGACCGGGGAGTTCGGCCGATGGGCCGCTGGTCGACCCGGACCAGCCGGTCGAACGACTCGACACCGGACGCGTCCTGGACATCGACCTCCAGCTGCGCCTCCTCGGGCTCCTCGGGTACGAGTCCGAGATGGGCGCGGACGACCTCGGCGAGCACCTGCGTCACCAGCGTGGACTTTCCGGAACCGGACACGCCCGTCACCGCCGTCAGCACACAGAGCGGTACGTCGACGGACACGTCGTGCAGATTGTGGCGGGAGACGCCGCTCAGGTGCAGCCAGCCGTGCGGCGTGCGCGGCCGGTGTTCGAGCGGCTTGGCCCGCCCGAAAAGGTACTGGCTCGTTGCCGACTTCCCCACCCGCTCAAGACCGGCGACCGGGCCGCTGTACAGCACGCGCCCGCCGCCCTCACCCGCGCCGGGGCCGATGTCGACCACCCAGTCCGCCCGCCGTACGACGTCCATGTCGTGCTCCACGACGAACAGCGAGTTGCCCGCCGCCTTGAGGCGGTCCAGCACGTCCAGCAGCGGTTCCGCGTCAGCCGGGTGCAGGCCCGCGGAGGGTTCGTCGAGGACGTAGACGACGCCGAACAGCCCCGAGCGCAGCTGGGTGGCGATCCGCAGGCGCTGCGCCTCGCCCGGCGACAGGGTCGTCGAACGGCGCCCGAGGCTGAGATATCCGAGGCCCAGGTCGAGCAGTACGTCGACCCGCGCGACCACATCGCCGCAGATCCGGACCGCGACCTCGGTCGTCTCCCCGGACCGGGCCGTCGACGTGGTGGCGTCTGCCCCGGACCGCCCCGCGACGGGCCGCAGCAGCGCCACGACCTCGGTGAGCGGCATAGCGTTGATCTCGGCGATGGAACATCCGGCGAAGGTCACGGCGAGCGCCTCGGGCCGCAGCCCGCTGCCGTGACAAACCGGGCAAGGCACACTCCTGACGAACCGGAGCGCCCGTTCGCGCATCCTCTCGCTCTTGGAGTCGGCAAGGACGTGCATGACGTGCTTGCGGGCGCTCCAGAACTTGCCCTGGTAGCCGTAGTCGACGCGGTCCTCCTCCGGCTCGACGTACACGGAGGGCTGCTCGTCCGTGTACAGCAGCCAGTCCCGGTCCTTCTTCCTGAGCCTGCGCCACGGTCGGTCGATGTCGATCCCCAGGCCGCTCACGACGCTGCGCAGGTTGGCGCCCTGCCAGGCGCCCGGCCAGGCGGCGATCGCTCCCTCGCGGATGCTCAGCGAGGGGTCCGGGACGAGGAGGTCCTCGGCGACGTCGTGGACGACGCCCAGTCCGTGGCACTCCGGGCAGGCGCCGGCCGCGGTGTTGGGTGAGAACGACTCGGCTTCCAGTCGTGCGGCCCGGGGCGGATAGGTTCCGGCGCGGGAGTACAGAATGCGCAGCAGATTGGACAGCGTGGTGATGGTGCCGACCGTCGAGCGCGAACTGGGCGCCCCGCGTCGCTGCTGCAGGGCCACGGCCGGTGGAAGTCCGGTGATTTCTTCCACGTGCGGCGCACCGACCTGTTGCAACAGCCTCCGGGCGTACGGTGCTACGGACTCGAAGTAGCGCCGCTGCGCCTCGGCGTAGAGCGTGCCGAACGCGAGCGAGGACTTGCCGGAACCGGAGACACCGGTGAAGGCGACCATCGCGTCCCGCGGAACGTCGACGTTGATGTTCCGGAGGTTGTTCTCGCTGGCGCCCCGGACGTGCACAAACGGGTCGGTCGCGTCCTTGTTCACCATTCCTGAATACCTGATCGCGCCGGAAACCGCGCGACAGGCGCCGTCACCGAGCCTCGCACACGAGCGTCCGGAGTGTCCCGGATCCATTTTCGATAAGGTGTTCGTGCAGTGACGGTAGGCAACATGAGTCCTGCCCGGGTGACGAATACGGAGGGGACGCGAGCGTCCAGGGGGTACGGGTGGCGCGGGGCAGAGGTCCGGGCCACTGTCACTGGCACTGGGTCGCGCGACGGCAGACGGGCGGCCCGGGATTCACTATGACTCCGTACAGCACGCTGTCTGGTGGTTCGTCGCGCGTTCGCCACACCGTCCGGCCGGTGCCACAAAGCCTGGATGAGCCTCGCGCGGTCCGGCGCCGACGAGTGGCCGCGACGGGTGAGCTGGGGAAGTGACCGCATCGTCGCGTCCTGCCGCCAGGGACGTTGATGGGGCCGAGATGTGGCCCCACGCCGGGGTCCAAGCGGCGTACCTGCGGGTTCATTCAGCGACTTCAACCCGCGGTGTGAAATCAGTGCTAGGCCACGGACTGGCCCGTCCCCGGTCGAGGCTCCTCCGGGCCTGCGGTGCGGACCAGGTTGCCGACATTGTCCCGGTGCTCGTGCACGAGGCGGATCGCCATGGCACCTTCACCGGTGGCCGAGGCAACTCGTTTGACCGAGCCGCTCCTGACGTCGCCGGATGCGAAGACCCCGGGAAGGCTGGTCTCCAGCAGCAATGGACCACGGCCGAGCGAGTCCCACTGGGTGGCGTCGGCAACAGCCTGGGCGTCAGCCCCCGTCAAGACGAATCCCTTCTCGTCCAGGGCGAGCAAGCCCCTCAGCCACTCCGTGCGCGGGCGAGCCCCGATGAACACGAACAGCGCTGCGGCCCGCAGCAAACGGCGCTCACCATTCGCGTTGTCCTCGACGCTCAGCGACTCCAGTTTGTCCTTCCCGGAGGCGCCCCGCACTTCCGTATGGAGCAGTACCTCGATCTTCGGGTGACGTTCCACCTGGTCCACCAGGTAACGCGACATGTCCGCGTTGAGGTCGCTGCCCCGGACGAGGAGGTGGACTCTGGACGCGTGGTGGGCCAGGAACAGCGCCGCCTGTCCGGCGGAATTGCCCCCGCCGACAACCGCGACGGGGTCCGCCTCGCAGAGACTGGCCTCGTGTACGGTCGCCGCGTAGTAGACGCTGATGCCCTCCAGGCCGTCGATGCCGGGTACCTCAAGCCTGCGGTACCGGACACCTGAGGCGAGCACCACGGCGCCCGCCCGGACCTGGGATCCGTCTGTGAAGGTGACTACGTAGTCGTCGTCCTGCGGGACGAGTCCGTTGACCTGGGCCGGCACCATGAGACGGGCACCGAATTTGTGGGCCTGGAGCACCGCGCGTTCGATGAGCTCTCCTCCGGAGATGCCCGACGGGAAGCCGAGATAGTTCTCGATGCGGGACGAGGTGCCTGCCTGGCCTCCGGTGGCCACGGCGTCGACGGAGATCGTGGTGAGCCCGTCGGAGGCGCCGTACACAGCTGCGGCGAGTCCCGCCGGGCCCGCGCCGACCACTAGTACGTCGCACTGGGCGGACTGCGCCGTGGGCGCGGGCAGACCGATGAGCCTGGCGAGTTCGACGTTGCTCGGATTACGCAGCACCCGCTCGCCCTTCCAGAGGACGACCGGAGTTTCCTCGGGGCGGATGGAGAACCGACGCAGTAGCGCCTCAGCCTCCTTGTCCCTCTCCAGATCCAGCCAGCGGTGGGGCAGCCGGTTGCGGGCAGCGAACTCACGTAGGCGCAGCGTGTCCCGCGAGTAGCACGATCCCAGGATGCGGAAGCCTGCGCCGAGGCCGATGAGCAGATATCGTCGGCCCAGATAAGCGCGGAGGATCAGGTCGCCCAGTACGGGGTCACGGCTGATCAAGGTGCGTTGGCGTTCCACCGGTATGGCCAGAATTTCGCCTGCCTGACGCACTACGGCGGTGTCGAACGCTGCCTGCCCCTCCAGCATCCCCAGTTCACCCAGGAACCTGCCGGGTCCGTGTGCCGCCACGGTGCGCTCTTGCGGCCCGCCGTGATCCTGAAGGATCTCGACGGTCCCGCTGAGAATGGCGAGGAACTCCCGGAACGGCTCACCCTCCCGGTACAGCACCTCGCCTTCCGTGGTCCTGCGGCGCTCGCCGTGCGCGGTCAGGTCCTGAAGCTGTTCTGATGTAAGGCGCGGAAATGCCCCGTATCGGTCCGGCGTCTCGCGGACCGCAACATTCTTGTGCTGGGCAGTATTCATCAGACCAGAGCCTCGTGGACGTAGCACCAGCGCCAGTCCTCTCCCGGTTGGAAGGACTGCACGATGGGGTGCTCGGCGCTGCCCGCGTGTCGTCGGGCGTGTTTGAGGGGTGAGGAGTCGCAGCACCCGACGTGCCCGCAGGTGAGGCAGAGCCGCAGGTGGACCCATGGGGAATGTTCCCTGAGGCACTCCTCGCAGCCCTGCGGGGTACGCGGTGTGACTGGCCGCACCATGGCCAGGTGCGGATCCGGAATCGTGGCCATGACGTTCTCCTCTCACGGATGGTTGCTCGCAGTAACCTCGCGATGCTCTCCAGTCCGGTCGCAGTCACTCACGCAGAAGGCCCAGACCATGACGGTCAGCGCAGGGGTTACGGCAGAACGGCGGCCAGCGAGTTAGGCAGGCCGGACCTGAGGTGATCCCACTCTCCTTCGCTGACGTAGCGCTTCAGAGCCTCCAGCACGGTGCGCACGACCGTTTCGATGCCGCCGTCGACCGAGTAGGGAAAGTCGTCCCTTACGCGCTGGAAGAATTGCTCGCCACTGAGTTTCACTGGTGTCTCTGACGGCTTCCATCCGTCGTAGTAGACGCCGCGGATCAAAGTCGGAAGCTGCGCCCCCAGGTGCGCCGCCCCGTCGACGGAGAGACGGTCCCGTAGCCGGTGCAGGACGGCGCGCAAAGCGGCGTACGACTGTTTCCGGCGTTCCTTGGGCCAGCCGTTGGCTTCCTCGATGTCCCTGAGGAGCCGATTGGCTTTGTCCACCATGGTATCGAAGGAGGAAAATGTCGTTTCACTCATGTCATGGCTCCTTTCGTTACCAGAGGCTGGACGGTGACGGGCCGGGATTCGGCGCACCCCATGAGGCCCGCGTAGGGGTCGGACGTGCAACTCGGCACCGTGCGGTTTCCTGGAGCCCCTGTGGTGGCCGGGCCAGGTGACTCACCGCCCCGCAGTGGTCTGCCGGCCTTCCAGGGCCTGTTCGACCCACTGACGCAGGACGTGCGCCGGTGCCGCACCTGCCTGTCGGGCGACCGTCTCACCCTGGTCCTGGACGAGTAGCGTTGGCACTGCCTGGACCTCGAAGCGCCGACTGAGTCCCGGGTTCTTGTCGATGTCGACCTTGACGAGCTTGATCCGTCCGGCGAGGTCGCGGGCTACCTGTTCGAGGGCGGGGCTGACCATGCGGCAGGGACCGCACCACGTGGCCCAGAGGTCGACGACGACAGGTTGGACGGCGCTGTCGGCGACTTCGGCGTAGTCGTCGTCACCCGCGTCGACGACCCAGGGCAGCGGCTGCTTGCAGTTTCCGCATTTTGGGCGCCCCTCGGCGGCAACAGGAATACGGTTGTCGCGTCCGCAGTGCGGGCAGGTCACCGTCGTTGTCCGTGTGGTGTTCACGCTGCCCTCGCTTCCCGGGCCTCTTCCAACTGGTCGTAGGTGACCACCAGCTCACCGTGTTCGGCGTCGACGCGGACCGTCGCGCCGTCTTGGACGTCGCCGCGCAGAAGGGCACGCCCGACCAGCGTCTCGACCTCGTGGGAGATATATCGCCGCAGAGGCCGGGCCCCGTACACCGGGTCGTAGCCCTGGTGTGAAATCACCTCTCGGGCCGCATCGGTGAGTTCTACGTTAATTCGGCGCTCCGCCAGCCGCTGCCGCAGTTCGTCGAACTGCAGCTCCACGATTCGTTCAATCTGCCGCTCACCCAGCGGCTTGAACAGCACGATGTCATCGACGCGGTTGAGGAACTCCGGCCGGAAGTGCCCGCGTAGCTCGCCCATCACCAGGGCGCGGGCGTCAGGCTTGATCTCACCCTCGGCGGTGGCGCCGTCGAGGAGGTGCTCGGAGCCGATGTTGGACGTCATGATGATCACGGTGTTGCGGAAGTTGACTGTGCGGCCCTGAGCATCGGTGATGCGGCCGTCATCGAGGATTTGCAGCAGAGTGTTGAAGACGTCACTGTGCGCCTTCTCGATCTCGTCGAACAGCACAACCGAGTACGGCTTGCGGCGCACGGCCTCAGTGAGTTGGCCGCCTTCTTCGTAGCCGACGTATCCGGGTGGTGCGCCCATGAGCCTGCTGACGGTGTGCCGCTCCTGGTACTCACTCATGTCGAGGCGCACCATGTTGTCCTCGGAGTCGAACAGCGCCCGGGCGAGGGTCTTCGTCAGCTCGGTCTTTCCGACGCCGGTGGGGCCGAGGAAGATGAAGGAACCGATGGGGCGGCGAGGGTCGCGGATGCCGGAGCGGGCTCGGATGATTGCGTCGGCGACGAGCTGGACGGCCTCGTCCTGGCCGACGACGCGCTCGCGAAGAATCTCGTCGAGGCGCAGCAGCTTGTCGCGTTCACCTTCCTGCAGGCGGGCGACCGGGATGCCGGTCCAGGCAGCGACGATGTCTGCGATCTCCTCCTCTGTGACCACCTCGCGCAGCAACCGGTTCTGCCCCTGCCTGGTGGCCAGCTGCTCCTCCTCCGCTGCGAGTCGGCGCTCCAAATCCCTGAGGCGGCCGTATCGGAGTTCGGCGGCGCGGTTGAGGTCGTAGGCGCGTTCGGCTTCCTCCGCCTCCTGGCGGACCTGCTCCTGTTCCTGGCGCAGTTCCTGCACACGCCGGATCGCCTGCCGTTCGGCCTCCCACTGAGCGTGTTTGGCGTCGGCCTCACCGCGCAGGTCGGCCAGTTCCTTGCGCAGCTCCTCCAGGCGGGTTCTGCTGGCGGGGTCGGTCTCCTTGGAGAGGGCTGCTTCCTCGATCTCCAGACGGGTGACGCGGCGGGTGATCTCGTCGAGTTCGGCAGGCATGGAGTCGATCTCGGTACGCAGCCGGGCGCATGCCTCGTCGACGAGGTCGATGGCCTTGTCGGGCAGGAATCGATCGGTGATGTAGCGGTGGCTGAGGGTGGCGGCGGAGACCAGCGCGGTGTCCTGGATCTTGACGCCGTGGAAGACTTCCAAGCGCTCACGCAGTCCACGCAGGATGGAGATGGCGTCCTCAAGGCTGGGCTCGTCGACCAGGACCTGCTGGAATCGTCGTTCGAGCGCTGCGTCCTTTTCGATGTGTTTGCGGTACTCGTCGAGGGTGGTGGCGCCGATCATGTGGAGTTCGCCGCGGGCAAGCATCGGCTTGAGCATGTTCCCCGCGTCCATGGCCCCTTCGGCGGCGCCCGCACCGACAACGGTGTGCAGTTCGTCGACGAAGAGCAAGATGCCGCCTTGCGCAGCCTTGACCTCGCTGAGCACGGCCTTGAGGCGTTCCTCGAACTCGCCTCGGTATTTGGCACCGGCGACCAGAGAACCCATGTCGAGGGCGAACACGATCTTGTCGCGAAGGCCCTCAGGCACGTCGCCGCGGACGATGCGCTGGGCGAGGCCCTCGATGATGGCGGTCTTGCCGACGCCGGGGTCTCCGATGAGGACCGGGTTGTTCTTGGACTTGCGGCTCAGGATCTGGGTGACGCGGCGAATCTCGGCGTCCCGGCCGATGACCGGGTCGAGCCTGCCTTCCTTGGCCTCGGCGACGAGATCGCGGCCGTACTTCTCCAGAGCTTCGTAGGCCACCTCGGGATTGGCGGACGTGACACGCTGATTGCCGCGGACCTGGGTGAGTGCGCCCAGGAACGTGTCTCTCGTGATCCCTGCCTGGTTGAGCAGGCGTCCGGCGGCTGTTGATGTCCCCTCTTCAGCCAGGGCGAGCAGGAGGTGCTCCACGGACACGTACTCGTCCTTGAGGCGTTTGGCCTCGCGTTCCGCGGCGTCGAGCAGGCCGGCGAGGCGCTGAGTGACGAAGACCTGGCCGGGTGCCGCACCGGGGCCGGTGACCTTCGGGCGGCGGGAGAGTTCCCCGCGCACGGCCGCGCGCAGTGCCTCCGGATCGGTTCCGGTCTGCGGTAGCAGCCGTGGGATCAGACCGTTCTCCTGATCGAGGAGTGCGAGCAGCAGGTGTTCGCCGTCCACTTCGGTCTGCCCCATCCGGCCGGCCGCTGACTGGGCCTCTTGGAGGGCTTCCTGGGATTTCTGTGTGAGACGGTTCATGTCCATGGGGGTGTATCACTCCTCGTTCCGCGGCCACGCAGGGCGGTTTCGAGCAGGCTGATGCGGTCGAGCAGGTCGAGCACCAGGCCGATGGATGCGTAATTGAGGCAGAGCCCGGATCGCAGCCGCTGGATGCGGGCGAGTACCGCTGGGGCGTCGCGGTCGAAGACCAGGTGGCCGACGGCATCGCGTTCGGCGTCGACCAGCCCGAGGGCGACGAACCTGCGGACCAGATCAGGATGGAGACCCGATCGACGGGCCACGGCCTCCAACGAAAGTCTTGGGGCGGGAACGAGCGCATAACGGGCAGCCGGCGAAGCGGTGGCGACATAGGTGACCGGCTGAACCGGGCGGGCGCCTGCACCGGACCGGCCGATGCCTGCCGCTCCCGTGGGTCGGTCGTTCATCGCGTCCTCCTTGGGTCGAACGAGGAGGTCGCGGCGAGCTCCTCGAACAGTTCACGCTCCCGGTCGCCAAGTGTGGGTGGCACCATGACGCGGAGTTCGGCGTACAGGTCGCCGCTGGCACCGCGCGGGTTCGGCATGCCCTCTCCGCGCAGCCGCAGCCGACGGCCGCTGGACGAGCCGGCAGGCACGGTGACCTTGGCTGTGCCACCGCCCGGGGTGGGTACCGGCACGGTCGCACCCAGGGCCGCCTCCCACGGGGTGACCGGGACCTGCACGTGGACATCGCGGCCGTCCAGCCGGAACTGAGGATGGGACTGGATCCGCACCCGCAGGTGCAAGTCGCCCGCGGGTGCGGCACCACTGCCCCGCCCGCCCTCTCCCGCCAGCCGGATGCGCTGCCCGTCTGTGACGCCCGGCGGGACGTCGACCTCGTAGCGCCGCGGCTGCCCGGTGGGCCCGGCCAGTGTGACGGTACGGCGGCCGCCCTTGTACGCCTCCTCGACGGTGAGCGGCAGTTCGGCCTCCTGGTCGGCTCCCGGTACGCCGGCGGAGCCGGCGCCTGCACCGAAGAGCGACCCGAGCAGGTCCTCGATGTTCACATCCTCGGCCGAGAAGTCATCCCCGAAGCCGGTGGTGTACCGGACTCGGGGGCCGCCGGCGCCTGCGGTCCGCTGGGTACGGAATCCGCTGCCCGCTCCGGCCGCGACCCGGTCGTCGAAGTCTTCGGGGATCTTGCGGAAGTCCTCGCCGAAGCGGTCGTAGCGTGCCCGGGTCTTCGGGTCGGACAGGACGCTGTATGCCTCGTTGAGGTCCTTGAAGCGTTCCTCCGCCGCCGGGTCCTTGTTGACGTCGGGATGGTGTTTGCGGGCGAGCTTGCGATATGCCTGCTGGATCTCGTCCTGGCTCGCGGTCCGCGACACTCCCAGCGCTTCGTAGAAGTCCCGTGCCATGACAGGTCACTCCCGCTTCGCGACAGTCACGGCGGCTGGTCTGAGCTGCCGATCGCCGTCGCCGTAGCCTGGGCGCAGCACCTGCACGACGGTGCCTGGCTCGATGTCGGGGTCATCGACCACGCTCACCACCTCGTGGTGGGCCGGGTCGAAGGCCACTCCGGTCTCCGCATGCCGCGGGTAGCCGAGCTGTTCGAGGACGCCCACCGCTTGGTCGCGGACCGCCCGGACGCCTTCCACGACCGCACCTGAGTCGGCGTCGGCGTGGGACAGGGCGAGTTCGAGGTTGTCCAGGACGGGCAGGAAGGCGGCGGCCGTACGCGAACGCTCGATCGTCCGCTCCCGCTCCAGTTCCCTCGCGTGGCGCTTGCGCAGGTTGTCGAGGTCGGCGAGCGCGCGCCGCCAGCGGTCCTCCAGTTCTTGCATCGCGGCTGTGTGCTGGTCCACCGCGGACGCAGCACCGGTGTCGTCGGTTCGCGGGCCGTCGTTCGTCGCTTGCGGCCGGGGTGGCGGGCCGGGTTGCTGCGAGTCTTCGCTCTGACGGCGTGCGGCACCTTCCGGGGGCGGTTCGGCCGGCGAGGCCCGGTCCGGTTCTTGGGGGTGGCGGGGCATGGCGGCCTCAACCCTTGTCGAATTCTGCGTCGATGACGTCGTCGTCGCCGTTGCCATCACTCGGGGGAGCGCCGGTGGAGGAGTCCTGACCCGGGTCTCCCGTGGCGGTGGGCCCCTGCTGGGCAGCCAGTCCGGCGAGGACCTGTTGGAGTTCGGAGGCCAGTGGCCGCACGCGCTCCACGCCCGCCTCTTCCTTGACCGCCGCCCGGGCATCGGAGACGAGCATCTCGGCGCGTGCCTTTTCGTGCGCGGGGGCTCCGTCGCCCAGTTCGGCGAGGCGCTTCTCGACCTGGTACGCGACGGCGTCGAGCTCGTTGCGGGCGTCGACGGCCTCGCGGAGCTCTCGGTCCTGGCCCTGGTTGCGCTCGGCCTCCTGGACCATTCGCTCGACCTCACCGCGGTCCAGGTTGGAGCTTTCGCTGATGGTGATGCCCTGTTCCTTGCCGGTGTCGCCGTCGCGCGCCTTGACGTTGAGGATGCCGTTGGCGTCGATGTCGAAGGTGACCTCGATCTGCGGTTCGCCTCGCGGCGCCGGCCGGATGTCGGTGAGCTGGAATCGGCCGAGCACCCGGTTGTCGGCAGCACGCTCCCGCTCACCCTGGAGGACGACCACGTCGACGGCCGGCTGGTTGTCCTCGGCGGTGGAGAACGTCTCGGTTCGCCGCACCGGGATGGTGGTGTTCCGCTCGATGATCTTCGTCATGACTCCGCCGCGCGTCTCGAGGCCAAGCGACAGGGGCGTGACATCGAGCAGCAGGACGTCCTTGACCTCACCCTTGAGCACCCCGGCCTGGATCGCGGCGCCCAGGGCCACGACCTCGTCGGGGTTGACGCTCATATTGGGGTCCTTGCCGCCGGTCAGCCGGCGCACCAGTGCCTGGACTGCGGGTATGCGTGTGGAGCCGCCCACGAGGATGACCTCGTCGATGTCGCTCTCACCGACCTTGGCGTCGGCCATAGCCTGCTGGACCGGCTCCAGGCACCGCTCCACGAGGTCGCCGGTGATCTGCTCGAATGTGGACCGCATGACGGAGTCGGTGAGGTGTTTGGGGCCCGAGGCGTCGGCGGTGATGAACGGCAGGCTGACCTGCGTCTGCGTCACAGAGCTGAGCTCGGTCTTGGCCTTCTCCGCCGCCTCGAACAGTCGTTGCAGCGCCTGCGGGTCATTCCGCAGGTCGATGCCGTTCTCCTTCTGGAAGTCGTCTGCGAGATGGTCCACCAGGCGCCGGTCGAAGTCGTCGCCGCCCAGGTGGCTGTCCCCCGCGGTGGAGCGCACCTCTACCACGCCGTCGCCGACATCGAGAATGCTCACGTCGAAGGTGCCGCCGCCCAGGTCGAAGACGAGGACGGTCTCGTGCTGCTTCTTGTCCATGCCGTATGCGAGGGCGGCCGCAGTCGGCTCGTTGATGATCCGCAGCACCTCCAGACCCGCGATCCGACCGGCATCCTTGGTGGCGGTGCGCTGGGCGTCGTTGAAGTAGGCGGGCACCGTGATGACCGCCTCCGTCACGCGCTCACCCATCTGCTTGGAGGCGTCGTCGGCGAGTTTGCGCAGCACCTGTGCGCTGATTTCCTCAGGCGCGTACAGCTTGTCGCGCACCTTGAAGCGGGCCGCCCCGCCGTCGCCCTCGACGACGTCGTACGCCACCGCTTTCGCCTCGTCGGAGATCTCGTCGAAGTGCCGGCCTATGAATCGCTTGGCCGAGTAGATGGTGCCCTTGGGGTTGAGGATCGCCTGGCGCCGGGCCATCTGGCCCACCAGTCGCTCCCCGGTGTCGGTGAAGCCCACCACGGACGGCGTCGTCCGGTTGCCCTCGGTGTTGGGCACAACGGACGGCTCGCCGCCCTCCCACACGGCGATCACCGAGTTGGTGGTACCCAGGTCTATACCCACTGCCCTGGCCATGAGGAACTCCTCCCGGTGCTGCGGCCTGCGCCGATTCCCGGTTCACTTTCGTTCAGTTACGGATAGGACCTCCGCGAATGGCCCGCATCGTGCCATGTGCACGTCACTGCATGTCGTACTGGGTCGGCTGCGTCAGGCAGGGCCATGAACAGCCCTGGCAGCCGCACCTGCACAGCGCACAACGACAGGTGCATGCAGAACAGCTATGTGACCAACACCCTCACGATCAGCTCGCAAGCGCGAGAGGCAAGACCGAGGGGGCCGAGCCTGGGCGGTTCACAATCACAAGCCCGGACAGTGCGCCTCGTACAAGGCAACCGACCTGCATTGCTGCTCAGTCATAGCTCCCGCTTCTCCTGCCCGTCCACTCGCGGAGGCCTTCGAACGCAACCCAGCATGTCGAGCCGAGTGGCTCTTCGCCTGCGCCTGGCCGGACAGAAATGCACGAGCCCGATCACCCTACGAGTACTAGAGTGAAATACGGACATAATGCGTGGGGTGGCTTGCGGGCAGTAGCCGCAACAGTGCTCGCCTGGCCCCCCGACAGCCCGGAAGTGGTGCCATGGGCAAGAGTCGGCCGGACAATCTGAACCGCCACTCCGACAGGGAGGGCAGCTTGTCGGGGGACGGCATCCGGCGGCCTCCCGCAGCCGCTCTCAGAGAACCCCATCCACCAGCCTCCGCCGACCGTGCCCTCCAGGAAATGACGGTGCTGTCCCGCACCCTGTTCGACACCCCGGACGAAAGCGAGATCCTGCGCCTGGCCATGGACCACATAGCCGCCGCCGGGCCTTACAGCGCCGAGGCCGGTTACCTCATCCAAGCGGACGGTGACATGGTCCCCAGTCCGGGGAACCGCAAGGATCACTCCCTGACCGTGGCCCGGAGAGTGCGAAACCTCGCTGGGCAGGACGGTCCCGTGGCCGTCCCCGGCAGTCCTTGGGGCCAAGCCCTTGGTCTGCGCGGATTTGAGGGACTGCACGGTTACCTCGTAGTGACGTCCCGCACCCGGCCCACCGAAGCCGAGCGGTCCCTGCTCGCCACACTCATCCGGCACACGGCTGCTGCGCTGTCGGTCGCCTTCGCATACCGCCGCCGCCGCGAGGAGGCGCTGGAGCTGCACCGGCTCAGGGAGGAACGCGCAGCCCTCCAGCGGCAGCTGATCGCCGTCGCGGCTGAGCTGGCGTACCGGCGTGCTGTACACGCACTCATGGCCGAGGTCGCCGCCTTGGGCGGTGACGAGGAGGCCGTCACTCGCGCACTGCACGACCTGACCGGACTCCCCGCCCTGGTCGAGGACCGCTTCGGCCGGCTGAGGTCCTGGGCAGGACCCAGCCGGCCCGACCCCTATCCGGAACCGGACCCCGCGCGCCAGAACGCACTGCTGAACGCCGCCGCCCGGGAGGCCGGGCCGGCGCGGATCAAGGGCCGACTGATCGCTCTGGTCCGCCCGCATGGCGAGGTTCTGGGCATGTTGGCCTTGGTCGATCCCCAGGGCCAGGCAGACGAGCACACCGTGCTCGCGTTGGAACAGGCCGCCACGTCGCTCGCCCCGGAGCTGGCGCACCTGCGCAACCTGGCCGAAGTGGAACTGAGGCTGCACCGCGAGCTGGCCGACGACCTACTGGCAGGAACGGACGAGACCAGCGCCTACGCCAGGTCCGAGGCCGTCGGACACGACCTGCATCGCAGCCACTACATCGTGGTGGTGCGGTGGTCGGACCGGACTGCGGACGATTCCTTCGCCCAAACCGTGGGCCGAGCGGCCTCTGCCGTGGGCATGCGCTCGCTGCTGACCCGGCGTGCCGATCACGTGATCCTGCTCGCTGATGACAGGCCGCACGCTCGAGCGCTGTACGAGGCGCTCATCCTGGAAACGGGGGCGCCGTCCGGGAGCATCGGCGTGAGCGCCCGGTGTGATTCCCCCGACGACATCCCCCAGCACTATCAGGAGGCGCAGCGCGCCCTGGAAGTGCGCCGCCACTCCCGCAAGCGATACGGCACGACGTTCTTCGACCAACTCGGCCTCTATCGCATCCTGGGGCCTGGCAACGACTTCCGGGAACTGGAGGCGTTCGTCCACGAGTGGCTCGGGCAACTCCTCGACTACGACGCCCGAAACAACTCGACCATGGCGGAGACCTTGGCACGGTACTTCGACTGTGGGGGCAACTACGACGAGACGGCCGCATCCCTCGCCATCCACCGCAGCACGCTGCGCTACAGACTTCAGCGCATCCGCGAGATCAGCGGCAACGACCTCGCGAACGTCGAGGACCGGCTCAACCTCCAGGTGGCGACCCGAGTGTGGAAGATCGTGCTGGGCGGATCCGGCTGAGGGCTTGTGTAAGAGCTGGGCAAGCGCAGCACCCGCCCTGGAGACCGGAGGTCCGCTCCCTCGACCCCGATGCGTGCGACCGGGCGTCGGATGCAGGCGGGCCGCCCGCTTCCGCCCCCGCCGGTCTCGTGACTGCGCAGCAGCGTGTTCGCCCGCTGCCCACGACGCCTGCGCTGTCTGCTGGTTGCGAGAGCGGCAGCAGCGCACGACCCCAGGCTGAGCAAAGTTCATAGAACACGTCCAAAAGAGCTGGCACATCGTGGCCGCCGTTTGACCGGCACTCTCGTCATGCCTGATCCCTCGGCTTCTTCGAAGCATCGGATATCCCCGCAAGCGTCCGGCCCTGTGTGAACTCCGGACGCCGACGTGGCGGTGGCGTCGGCCCGCCTCAGCGGTGAGCCAAGAGAGCCCGGGTCTCAATGTTGATCTGCTGAGCCTCTCCGGTGGGGACGACCACGACGGGAACTCGCGCGCCGGGCTCGCTGATGATTTCGGGACGTTCGGCGACGAGTGGTCGCAGGCCGCCCGTGAGGCCGAACACAGACAGTCCGGCGCACACCTCTTCACGCACCTCAGGCTGGTCCTCGCCGATCTCGCCGGTGAAAACGAGAGCGTCCAGGCGGCTCAAGGATGCGGCCATGCCGGCGATGCCGCGGCGGCACTGGTGGGTGAAGACGTCAAGGGCGAGTGCGGCGCGCTCGTCGCCGGCCGCCCGGCTGCGGACCAGGTCGCGCGTATCGTCCGAAGTGCCGGAGAGGGCGAGCAGACCGGACCTGTGGTTCAGAGCGTCCTCGATCTCGTTCGCAGACACATTCTTCCGTGTGATCAGCCAGGTCAGGGCGCCAGGGTCGACGCTGCCGCTGCGGCGACTCATCACCAGACCCTCCAAGGGCGTAAAGCCCATAGTCGTGTCGACGCTACGCCCATCACGCACCGCGCAGGCGGAGCAGCCACCGCCAAGGTGCACGATCACCAGGTGCAGCTGCTCGGGACGGCGGCCGAGGAGTTCAGCGGTGCGGGCCAGCGCCCAGGCGTAGGACAGGCCGTGGAAGCCGTAGCGGCGCAGTCCGTACTTATCGCGCCAGCTGGAAGGTACCGCGTACTCACGTGCCGCAACGGGTAAGCCGGCGTGGAAGACGGTGTCGAAGCACGCGACGTGCGGAACTCCCGGCAGTAGATCCCGAGCCGCGTCCAGAACGGTCAGTGCTTGGGGGACGTGAAATGGCGCGAGGTCTGCCACCCGGTTCAACCGGACACGCACAGCGTCGTCCAGCAGAGTGTGGCTGCGCAGCTCCGATCCGCCGTGGACGATGCGGTGGCCCACAGCTGTAGGAGCCGGTCCTTCCTTCAGCAATTGCCGCAGCGATTTGGTTACCCCCTCGCCAGGCGGAGAGTCACTGTGGTGTTCGTTAAGGACTTGACCACCGTCCCCGAAGACCGTCAGACGCAAGCTCGATGACCCCGCGTCAGCCACCAGTACCGGGCCGGTTCGTGTGCGCACACACTGATCCTCTCCCTTGTGCCGTGAACATCCCTCAAAAGAGGATTCATGACTTCGTAACGGGGCTCCACGCCCCGGCATTGAGTACCCGATCCGACCGCAGTGAAAACAGAATGGTCCGCTGAGCGGGTCCTGCAGAGACCAGCATTATCGGCCTGGCAATCAGACCTGGGCATATGCGTACCTCTCGGGCCTAAGTCGTCAGGGACTATTCATGCCTTCTCAGCTCTGCCGGAGGGAAATCTGAGCGAGTTCGCAGTGCAAACAGGGACGGCTGCGACGGCACTGAAAGGCCCAGGGCTTCGGGCGGGCCCATCCGCGCAGTCGCTCGACAGCGCTCCGGCAGGTGTCGGACTGGCAGTAGCAGACGAGCATTTGCGTGAGCGCCGGGCCCGCGGACGGGTGTTCAGTCGTACAGGTAGAACCCCAAGCCGGTCTTGCGGCCGAGCCGGCCCGCGTCCACCATCCGGGGGAGCAGCGGGGGAGCGGCGTACAGTGCGCGTACAACTGGTCGGCGCTGCGTGTAGCCCTGTGAGCTGCGCTTTCGTTGGCTGTGCGGCGGCTTTGCCAGCGCCAGGGACTTCTCGGGGACTTTCGATCCTGCATCACACGAGCCACGTATCCATCGCGGCCAGCCCGCGCTTGCCTGCGCCAGGCATGAAGTGTGCGTAGTAGTCGAGGGTGACCTTCGGGGAGGAGCACCCCAGCCAGGTCGCCACGCTCCCGATGGACTCGCCTGCCTCCAACTGCACGCTTGCGAAGGTATGGCGCAGGATGGTTTGAAGATTGTGCGGTGGGCCCAGGATCCCTGCGGGATACGTGTCCTGTAGAGGTTGCCGATCTGGCCAAACGGACGACGGGCAACCACGGCCGCGATGAACTGTTTTCTTGATGACCTGAACGGGCTATGCGGTGGAGGTGAAGCCCTTGCATCTCTCTACCGTGCGTAACGGATAGTGAGGGAAGGCGACACGGCCAGACTTTTCTTCGAACATAGAGGTTCCCGCCGGAATGCTGCTCGAGCCCGTCGCTTGCACCATTAGTTCCCTACGGCGGGCCTTCCCGCCCCGGGTTGTCAGAGTAGGTGCAGGTTGGGTGCCTGCGCGGCGTTCGAGTATTCGGGCAGTGCGACGACAGCCACCCCGGCGTCCTCGAGGGTCTCGGTGCCTTCGGCGTCGGCGACGAAGGTGTCGGGCTCGTTCCAAGCGGTGACGACGCGGCGAAGGCCCACGTCGCGGATGAGCTGGGCGCAGGGACGAGGTCGGGACGCGCGCCTGGCGCAGGGCTCCAGGGAGCTGTAGATCGTGGCGGTGGCGAGCCGGGCGTCCTCGGCGGGGAGCTTGGCGAGGGCGCCTTCCTCGGCGTGGTCGTGGGGGCCGTTCTCGCGGGAGTAGCCGCGGGCGAGTTCGGTCCCGTCGGCCGCGACGATGACCGCCCCCACGCTGAAGGCGGTCTCCGAAGGTGGGCAGAGGGCGGCCAGCTTACAGGCGAGGGCGAGCCAGTTCCGGTCTGCGCTGTTGGGCTCGCGGCCGGTGCCGGGGGCGCCGGCTGAAGGGGTGGTGCTCATCGGGGCTCCGTCGAAGTGTCCTTGGGGGCGTACCTCAGGAGTACCACGTCACCGATCTGGCGGGCCTCCAGGAGCCGGAGGCGGGCGGCGGGGCCGCCAGGGTAGCTCGCGGGGCCGAGCATCCTTACCGCATCGAACTGGCCGACCAAGAGCGGGGCGATGACGAGTTGGAGTTCGTCGGCAAGAGCTGCTTCGAGGAGCTGTGTGTGAACGGTGCCACCGCCTTCGACCATGAGCCGCTTTACGGCGTATTCGTCGCCGAGGATGTCGAGCGCGGCCGACCATACGGCCTCGGCGGGCACGCTCTGAACGGTAGCCAGGTCACCGAGGTTGGCGCGAGCTTTCGCGGTGGCCTCGTGGCCCACGGCCAGGACGAGCTTGTCTCCGCCGTGGTGCCAGAACTTCCAGCCGGGATCAAGGTTGCCCGTTCCTGTGATGGTGACCTTCAGCGGGTACTCCGGCTCACCGGCGGCGACCCGGGACGCCCTGCGTTCCGCCGAGTTGACGAGGAGGCGGGGGTTGTCGGCGCGGAGTGTGCCGGCGCCGACAAGGATCGCGTCGACACTGGCTCGTACGGAGTCGACGCGTTCGAAGTCCTCCTTGTTGGAGAGCAGGAGCCGGTCCTCGCCCGGGCGGGTGTCGAGGTGACCGTCGATCGATACAGCTGCGGACAACAGGACGTACGGGCGGGGCACGGTATCTCCAGGCGGTGTACGCGGGTGAGTCAGGCGGGATGCAGAACGATACGGTCGAGTGAGGCGCGGAACTCGGCGACGCCGTCCTCGCCGGTTGCGGGGGCCAGTGCCTGGTCGAGCCGGTCGAGCTGTCCGAAGATGCGGGCAGATCCGGTCTCGGCGGCGATCCCGACGGCCTGCCCACCGATTCGGGCAGCGAGGGTCACGTTGCCTGTGCCCGCATGGGCACGTGCAGCGCGAGCCAGGTAGACACCGCGGTCCCGGCGATATGCAGACGGGAGCATTGCGAGGGCGCTGTCGAAGCCTGCCGCGGCCTGCTCATACTCGCCGAGCACGGCGAGGGAGCGAGCTCGGGCGGTGCTGATGTACGCCGCATCGAGCCAGGAACCCCAGACACCGTCGGAGCCCGCGCGCCCGAGGAGAGCAAGCGCGGTGTCGTAAGCCCTGTGGGCTTCGCTGCCTTCACCGAGTACGGCACGCGCGTGGGCCTCGTGCAGAACGGCGATGACTTCGAGGCGGCTCCCGGGTCGGGCGGTGCGTCGGGCGGCTGCGGCGAGGCCGAGAGCGTCGGCAGGATGACCGGTGTCGACCGCGAGCTGTGCCTTACGGCCGAGGATGTACGCGGTGAGATCGGTGTCGCCGGTGATGTGGGAAGCGTCCAGTGCTTTCGCGGTGTGGCCGTGGGCGGTGCGCTCGTCGCCGATGTCCTGGGCGAACCAGCCTGCCAGCTCTTCGTATCGCGTCTCCAAGGCGAGAAGCTCGATGGCGTCGGTGCCACGAGCGGATCGACGTCTTGTGGCAAGGGAGACGAGGTGTTGTTGCAGGGCGGGCAACACGTGCCGGGGGCCGATGAGGTTGTCGGTCTGGATCATGACCCGGCGGAGTTGCGCGAAGTGCTCGAAGGGAGACCCCATGTCGGCGAGTTCGGTGGCAGCCGCCGGCGTCGCGGCCGGCATGGCTGTCGCAGCCAGGCTGGCGATCCCTGATGCGAGAACAACGCGGCGGGGCACGGGCACGAAGAGGATCCTTCCGTGGATGCGGGCGGGGACGACGACCGTGTCCGTGTCGTCTCCAGGCGAGCCTGCCCGCACGACCGCGTTCATGGCCAGGGTCTCCGGGGCGCTGGCCCCATGACCCCGTGTCCTGGCCCCATGAGTCGCTGTCCCGGCTCTGGACACCGGGACAGAGCAGTCCTGGGGGGCCTCGCGCTCCGCGCTGTCCCAGCCACGAACCAATGCACCGGCGGCATCGAGGACGTCGTCGAGAGCGATGGCCGCATGTTTCGGGACGGGACGTTCAGCGCGCTCGAAGCGCCCGAGATGTGAACGGTCGATCAACGCCCGGCGAGCCAGAGCCTGCTGCGACAGCAGACGGGCCTCGCGGAACTGGCGTAGCTCGTAACCCCAGCGGTGCCATGGGCCGGCGTCCGGAGTCAGCTCGTTCGGCTGCTGTCCCACGCTTCCTCCTCCACCGTGGACTTCCGTTCACCCGCGGTCGATGTCAGCGACAGGGGCGGCTCTCCATGGGGCCTGCGGAGCCAGCGTGTGAGGCTCCATCTAGGGCCTGCCCACCGAGGTTCCGTACCGCTTTCATCGTCGGTACGAGCTGATCACACGGTATCCGAACGGCGCCTGGCACGGACCTGATTCACGTCAGTAGCGAACGTAGTGGTCGGTCGGACCGAACGCATTGCGCAACCGTCGGATGAGCCCTGCGCGGGCTGAGCTCGATCTAGGGGAAGGCAACCATGAAGACACGTAGAAGCCTGGGCGACATGATCGCCGTCTCCAGCCCACGGATCAGCCTGATGGGATCCCGGGACCGAACGGACACCGACACTGCTCGAACCCAGGAGTGGCACCGCAAACCCGCCCCGCTGGAGCGTCCGGCGCGCAGCGGCGAGCTCGTCCGGCTCCGTCAGCAGTTCCGTCGTGAGGCGACCGAAAGGTGCGACCGCCGCTCCGGTGATCGCCGTCTCCGGGTGTTGGCGTACAGCTTGGTGCTTAGCAGGAGTGCCAGGCCGGATGAGGACTGGAACACCCTCCAGACCGAGGCTGAGCAGCGTGGCTACGCAATGGGAGCGAGGTTTCACGACGTAGCCGTTCCCGTGACCACGACGTGCCTCCCCGGCTCGGGTGCCGGCTGTGGCGTCTACACGCCGCCCTGGAAGCGCCCTGGCTGGGGGGAGGTCGAGCGACTGATCCGAGGCGGCTTCGCGGACGGCGTGATCGTCCTCGACCGGCACAACATCAGCTCCGATGACGACGAGTATCGCGCTGTGATCAAGGAGCTGGGTGAGCGGTACCAGGCATTCATTCACCTCGTGATCCCCGAGGAGCTGTCCGGTCCGACTTGAAGGCGCCCGTTGCGGTGGATGGATGCGAAGGGCTGGGGCTGGAGACAGGCCGGCGCTCAGGTTCTCCTCGTCGTCACCGTGTTCGCAGTGCTCGTCGCCGTCTACCAATCCGCCTGATCGGAGGGCCGTTTTGACGTTCGAGGGATACACCAACCAGGCAACACATTTCTTGCCGCTCCGTGAGGTGGGACTCGACCTTTGCATCGTGCCTGCAGGTGACCCGCAGGACGCGGCATGACCGCGATCAAAGAGACCCGCGCGTGCAGTGGTCATCTCACCCGGATCCCTGCTTCGTTGTCGAGTGAGGGGAGAGAGACCACTCACGCTCGAGGGCGACCGCACTGCCACCACCCTGGGGCGCTTCTACGGCTACAGCGCAGCAGCCATAGCGGCCTTCATGGGGCGGTGCCACAAGTCCCCCTCTTCGGCTGTGCCCGAACTGTGTTCCCACACGGCACCGTAGCTGGCCGAACGGGGCCCAACTTCCCACCCGAGAGGACGAGCGCCATGTGTGCGCACAACCCGCAGTGCCCCACTGCCATGGCTCCCGACAGGGAGGCCGCGAGACCCGTCGCGCACCGCCCTGAGCAGGGCTGGAGCCTGCTGTGCAACGGAGTGCTTGTCTTCGAGGACACCGGAGAACTCCTCCCCGACGGCCGTATCGTCGCCCCCCACCGGCCGCTCGCGCTCACGGTCGGAAGCGCGGCATGACGATCACCGCAGCCGACCTGGTCGTTCCGTACATCACCGCCCGTGAAGGCGAAGAGGCGGACTCCCTCCTCAACCTGAACGTGCGCATCGGTCCTGACCGGCGCCCGCGGCTCGGGTACAAGGACGAGGCAGGGCCCGACCGAGATCTCCGCGGCGTGCTGTGGGCCCGGTACTCCATGTCGCTCGGCTTCGCGGGACAGCCCACCGGGAACCCGAGGTGGCGGCTGGTGCACCCGCTCCGCCAGCGCATCACGATGGCGCTCCTGCGCTGCCAGGTGTGCACGGTCCCGCTGAAGCGTAGCGACGGCATCCTCTTCGTAGAGACGGCCGACGACGGCGACGACTACACCGGGCCGGTGAAGACCGCGCAGCCGCCGGTGTGTCTCGAGCACGCCCGGATGGCGGCCCGGCGGTGCCCCCGGCTCAGGAGCAAGGGACACGTCGCCCTGCTGGCCACGCGGTTTCCGCTCTACGGCGTCATCGGCACCCCGTACCAGTACACGGCCGACGGCATCCAGCCCCTCGCCGCCTCGGACGCTCCCCTGCCCTACAACCACCCGCAGATCGGCTGGTTCCTCGCCTCTCAGCTCGTACGCGAACTGCGGGAATACGAGGTCGTCAGCCTGGACGATCTTGTGCCCGCCGCATAGACGGCTGCTCGACGGTCCTGGGCAAAGGACCGGACCGTCGAGCGGCACCCCAGAGCTTCCCGGCCCGACCATCGGACCGGGATGGCCAGAACCTGAACCCATGGCGTACCCCGTCGCTACGCCACGGTCCTCAGTGCGCTGGCAAGCACCACCTGTCCTACACACCAACGAATCACCTGGAGTTGTCATGACGCGAATCGTCACCAAGAGCACCACCCAGGTCCAGGAGCCGGCGGCCGGCGGCCAGTCGGACGGGTTCGACCTGAACGTCTCCCTCCTGGAGGTGTCCGACGCGGCCGGGTTGACCGTTCTGACCGACGACGGGTGCGGCAGCTCCTGCGGTGCCTGCGTCACCTTCACTGACTGACCCTGACCGTCTGAATCCGGCCATCAGGTCATGAACCGCGGTCGGTGCTGTCGCGCTACTCGCGTCGGCTCCGACCGCCCCTCCAGACGCACGAAGGGACATGTCACGTGGCTATACCCCCAGCGTTCAAGGCGGGCACGACCGCCCTGGTGCGCGCAGCCGCTCGACCGTCGGTGACCCAGCTTCCCCTACCGGACTTCGACGACCGGTCCTTCAGAGCCGAGGAGTTGGAGGAGGTCACCACTGGACGCTTCGCCTGGATTCGCAGCATCTGGCACGACCCGGGCATCGCACAGGCCCTCCGCCATGCCAGCCCGGTTCTCGCCGCCGAAGTCGAGGTCCTGGACAGTGCTAACTCCCCTTCTACCCGCGAAGTCCGCCGCGTTGGAGTGTCGGTGGCGCGCTACCTCCTGCGCGCGCTGCACCGGCCCACACCGTTTGGACTGTTCGCCGGAGTCACCACGGCCACCTTCGACGCCGAGCCCCACTCCCGCTGGGGCCAGAACCACGTGGTCGTGGCCCGCGCCGGTGCGGAGTGGGTGGGGAGGCTGATCGAGCAGTTAGAAAGGAGCGGAGAGCTGCTGCCGCTCCTTTCGGTCGTCGTCAATAACACCACCTTCGAGCGCGACGGCAGTCTCGTCGTCCCCTACCAGGACGACGGGCCGACTGGTCAGCGGCGAGCGGTCGAGGCGTCCGTCGAGCTGTCGGCGCCGGTCCGGCTTATCCTCCGCGCGGCTGACGCGCCGATCCGGATCGGGGAACTCGCCGAGAAGCTGATGGCCGAGTTCCCGGCCGTGGCCCCGGAGCGCGTCAAGCGGCTTCTCGCCGGCCTGGTGCGGCGGCGCGTGCTGATCACCAACCTCCACGCGCCGGCGACCGAGACCGACGCGCTCGGACACCTCGTCACCCAGCTCGACGCGGTCCGTGCCGAGGACATTCGTCTCCTGGCACCCGTCGTCCAAGAGCTGCGCGCCGTCCACGCCGGGCTGGAGCAGTGCGGCACCACAGAGGGCCGGGACGCCGTAGCGACCCGGATGCGCGATCTGGTGCCGGGCCTCCGCCGTCACCCGCTCGCCCTGGACCTGTGCCTGGACGCCACCGTGGTGCTCCCCGACCTGGTCGCCCGCGAGGTCGAGCGCGCCGCCACGATCCTCACCCGTCTCTGCGCCCGCCCGTACGGTACCGAGCCGTGGAACGAGTACCACCAGCGGTTTTACGAGCGGTTCGGCGTCGGCACCATGGTGCCGCTTATGGAAGTTGTCGCAGACAGCGGCGTCGGCTACCCGGACGGGTACCCGGGCAGGCCGACCGGCGAAGGCCGCCGGCGCCTGTCGCCGCGGGACGACGTGCTGCTCCGCCTCGCCCAGTCCGCGGCGCTCGACGGCCGCGACGAGGTCGTGCTGACCGACGAGATCGTGGCCGCCCTGGACCGAGGCCCGCAGGAGCTGCGGATACCGTGCCACCTGGAGGTGGGCGTGCGGCTGCACGCGGCCACCCTCGCCGAAGTCCGCCGCGGGCGGTTCACCGTGGAGTTGACCAGCGTGTCACGCGGAGCCGGGGTTACCGCCGGACGCTTCCTCAGCGTCCTCCCGGCCACACAACGCGAGTGCCTGCGCGCGGAGTTGGCTGGCCTACCCACGGCTGACGAGGGCACGGTGGCGGCGCAGCTTTCCTTCCCCGCGCTGCTGCCCGACACCGCCCACGTCACCCGAACCCCGCGCGTGCTCCCCCTGGTGATCAGCCTGCAAGAGCACCGAGCCCCCGACGCCGCGGTGCTCACGCCGGCGGATCTGGCGGTGGCGTGCGACGGGCGCCGGATGTACCTGGCGGCTCCGAACCGCGGGCTGCGCGTCGAGGCCGTCGGCATGCATGCGCTGAACCTTGCCGAGCACACCCCGCCCCTGGCGCGGTTGATCACCGAGGTGTCCCGGGCGCAGAACGCCCAGGTCACCCGGTTCGACTGGGGCGCCGCCGCAGCAATGCCGTTCCTCCCCCGCCTGCGGTACGGCCGCATCGTGCTGGTCGCGGCCCGCTGGAGGCTGGAGGCCGGCGACCTCCCCGACCGCCACCGCCCCGGCGCGGACTGGGACACGGCGCTGTCCGGCTGGCGGGAGCGCCGACGCCTGCCGCAACACGTGCACCTCGTCCAGGACGACCGGCGCCTGCCGCTCGACCTCGATGAGCCCGGCCACCGGAGCCTGCTGCGCCAACACCTCGACCGCACCGGTACGGCACTGCTGACGGAAGCCGCTCCGCCCGGGGCGGACGGCTGGAGCGGGGGCCGGGCCCACGAGATCGCGGTACCCCTCAAAGCGGTCCGTCCTCCGGCCTGGCCTGCGCTGCCCACGCCGACCGCCGCCCGCACGCTCTCCCCAGCCCAGATCCAGACCCCGGCCACCTCCCCGGTGCTCCTCGTAGCCCTGTACGGCGACCCGCGGCGTCAAGACGCCCTGCTGACTCGGCACGTGCCCGACCTGATGCGGCGCCTCGGCTCTCCTCGCTGGTGGTACGTCCGATTCCGCGATCCCCAGCAGCACCTTCGCCTGCGGATCGCACTGCCGGACCCGGAGGACTTCGCCGACACCACCCCCACGGTCAGCGCCTGGGCCGACGAGCTGCGGACCGCTGGGTTGCTGGCGGACCTGCGCTACCCCACCTCCTACCGCGAGACGGGCCGGTGGGGCTCCGGACCGGCGTGGGACGCGGCCGAGGCCGTTTTCCGCGCGGACTCACTGGCCACGCTGGTGCAGCTCGCCCAGCCTGTCCGGCCGGCGCAGCGCACGCTCGTGGCCGCGCACTTCTTCGCCATCGCCTCCGCCCTTCTCGGCGGCCCGGACGCCGGCGCGCGCTGGCTGATCGACCACATCGAGCCGACCGCGCCGAACCCGGTACCCCGCTCGCAGTTCACCGACGCCGTGCGGCTGGCAGACCCGCGCGGTGACTGGGCGGCCCTTCGGTCAGCGCCCGGCGGCGCCGCGATCGTGGACGCCTGGGCCGAGCGCACCGCTGCGCTCGCCGCGTACGGGCCGCACCTGTCCGGCCCGCACGCCGACGGCATCGCCGTGGACGGCGTGCTGACCTCCCTGCTGCACGTCCACTTCGTGCGGCATGTCGCGGTGGACTTCCCTGAGGAAGAGGTCTGCCTGTACCTGGCCCGCGCCGCCGCCCTGGCCTTCACCGCCCGCGCCGGGAGGCGACCGTGACCCACACAGCAGCCGCGGTGGCCGCCGCCATCGCCGACCGGCTCGCCCACCCCGACCAGGCGCCGACGACGGCCACTGACGACGCCAACCGGCAGCACCTCGCCTACGGCCCGACAGGCATCGCCCTGTTGCACATCGAACGCGCCGCGGCCGGGCTTGCCCCCTGGCAGCGCGCCCACGACTGGCTGGCCGCCTCGACCCGCGAGCCCTTCACCAGCGGCCCGGACAGCCACCCCTTCTACGGCGCCCCGGCGCTCGCCCATGCCGTGGCGTGCGCCGCCGACCAGCTTCCGGACTCCTACCGGCGCGGCCTCGATGTGCTGGACCGGCAGGTGACGGCAGACGCCCGGCGGCGCCTTGACGCCGCGCACCGCCGGATCGAAGCCGGGCAGCTTCCGGCACTCGCCGAGTTCGACGCCATCCGGGGCCTGACCGGGTACGGCGCCCACCTGCTGCGCCGCGACCCTGCGGGCCCGGTGACCCGGGCCGTTCTCGACTACTGCGTGCGTCTGACCGACCCGGTCACCGACAGCGGCGAAAGCCTGCCGGGCTGGTGGGTACCGACCGGGCCGTCCGGCAGGCCGGACGACCGCTTCCCCGGTGGGCACGCCAACCACGGCATGGCGCACGGCGTCGGCGCGGTCCTCGCGCTGCTGGCGCTTGCCGCCCGCCGCGGCACCACCGTCACCGGCCACCATCAGGCGATGCGCACCATCCTGGCCTGGCTGGAGCGGTGGAAGGTGCCCACCGGGCGCGGCACGGCCTGGCCGTACTGGATCACCCGCGAGGAACTGCGCAGCGGGCGGCCCGCGGCCTCGGCACCGCGGCGGCCGAGCTGGTGCTATGGCACCGCGGGCTTGGCCCGTGCCCAGCAGCTCGCCGCGCTCGCACTCGGCGACAGCGACCTCCAGGTCGAGGTCGAGGCCGCCCTGCTGGACGCGCTGAGCGACCGCGTGCAGCTTCGCGTCACCACGGACAGCGGCCTGTGCCACGGCTTCGCCGGTCTGATCCACATCGCGGCGCGTGCCGCCGCCGACGCCGACCGGGCCACCGTCGGCCAGCTCCGCGCCATCATCCCCGCCCTTCTCACCATGCTGGTCCCGCCCGGCACCGCCCCGGACGACGCCGCTGCCCTGTTGCTGAAGGACGCGGCGGGCGCCGGGCTCCTCGACGGTGCCGCCGGAATCGCGCTGGGACTGACCACCGCAGACAGCGCGGAGCCGCCCCGCACCGCCTGGGACGCCTGCCTGCTCACCGCCTGAACCCGACCGAAGGACTTCTCGATGTGTCCCGATCGCTGGCAGCAGCACAACATCACCTTCCCCGACCGGGACACCGGGCGACGGGCTGTCACGGAACGCCTCGCCCCCGTTCTGCTCGCCGCCGAGGCCGACGGGCAGCTCAGCGGCTGGTGGTTCATGAACAAGCAGCCCTGGCGCCTTCGGTACGTTGCCGACCAGCCGTCACCGACCGTGCTGACTCTGCTGGACGAGTGGGGGGCCGACGGCACCGCGCAGTCCTGCACGGCCGGGAACTACGAGCCGGAGACCGAGGCGTTCGGCGGTGCGGACGCCATGGCAGCCGCGCACGCCCTCTTCCACGAGGACAGCCGCCACCTGCTCACCTATCCCGTCAAGGACGGGCACCTGGGGCGGCGCGAGACCGCCATCCTGCTGATGAGCAGCCTGATGCGTGCCTCGGGTCTCGACTGGTTCGAGCAGGGCGACGTGTGGGCGAAGGTCTCCGCACTGCGCCCCGGTACCGGCACGCCCGGGTCCCCGCGCCTTACCTCGGCAATGCGGACCCTGATGACCACCGAAGCCCGCAGCCTGTGCCGCGAGCGCGGGCCGCTGGACGGCCACGGCGACTGGGTCGCCGCCTTCGAGCGTGTCGGCACCACGCTCGCCTACCTTGCCGCCCAGGGCGACCTGACCCGCGGACTGCGCGCCGTCATCGCGCACCACGCCATCTTCCACGCCAACCGTGCCGGTCTGCCGTCCGCCGACCAGGACACCCTGTTCAACATCGCACGAGAGGCAATCATGGGTTCGAGTGAAAACACCGCGTCAGCAACAGAATCAGGCTTTGCGGCCCATAGCGTCAGCACGGTGAACACCGACACACTCACCGCCCCCGGGGCCAACGCCGAACAGCTCCGCAACGCCCTGGTCGACCAGATCAAGGCCGACGGCCACGCCCGCACCCCCGCGGTCGAAGCCGCCCTGCGCACCGTGCCCCGGCACCTGTTCGTCCCTGACACCTCGCTGGCCGACGCCTACGACAACAGCCCGGTCAACGTGAAGTACGACCCCGAGGGCACCTCGATCTCCTGCGCCTCCCAGCCAGCCGTCGTCGCCCTCATGCTGGACCAGCTCGAAGCCCAGCCGGGCGAGCACATCCTCGAACTCGGCGCCGGCACCGGCTACAACGCCGCCCTGATCGGCCACCTCGTCGGCCCGAGCGGACACGTCACCACCATCGACGTCGATGACGACCTGGTCGAAGGCGCCCGAGCCCACCTCGCCGCCGCTGGAGCCACCAACGTCGAGGCCCTGACGCGCGACGGCGCCCTCGGCCACGCCGAAGGTGCCCCGTACGACCGGATCATCGCCACCGTCGGCGCGCACGGCATCCCCCACGCCTGGCTCGACCAGCTCGCCGAGGGCGGCCGACTCGTCACCCCGCAGCGACTCACGGGCAGCGTCTCGCGCTCCATCATCTACGTGGCGCGCGAAGGCCGGTGGCATTCGGTCGGCTCGGAGATGAACACCTTCATGCCGCTGCGCCGGGGCATCGCCGACGACGACCGCCGCGCCGTGCCGCTCAGCACGGACGGCGCCGTGCGCCTCCAGGCCCCGGCCGGACTGGCGCTCGACGCCGATGCCCTCGCCGGTGTTCTTGACCAGCCGCGCGTCGAGGTGTGGACGGGGATGACGGTCCGCGCCGGGGAGTCCCCGGAGTGGATGGAGCTGTTCGTCTCCTGCGTCATGCCGTCCGGGCTGATCCGGATGCTCTTCCCCCAGACCGCCAAGGGCACGGTGCTCACCGAGGACCCCTACCCCTCGGCCACGGCCGCTGTCGAGAAGGGCGCAGTCACCTACCTCGCCCGTCGGCCCTCCACGGAGAAGACCCCCGAGGGCGGCAAGCTCTGGGAGTTCGGTGTCATCGGCCACGGCCCCGGGGGCGACGAGCTGGCCGCCCGGGTCGCCGATGCCGTCCGCGCCTGGGATCGCGAGTACCGCGGCCGGGACGCCACGTTCGAGATCCTGCCGCTCGACGCGCCCGCCGTCGGGCAGCCCGGTGTCTTCGTTCTCGACACCCCGCTGAACCGCGTCCGCGTCACCTGGCAGTAGCTGATCCGCCTGCGTGGTGCCCGCCGACCGGCCGGCGGGCACCACGCGGCCCTTCCCCGCTCCTCGTCGTCTTCATCCCCGGGGGACCTCATGGACCTGAACGGACCCATAGCCCAGCGCTTTCCGCTCATCTACCGATTTCGACCCGCGTGCCTGCCCTTGCCCCGGCGCGTGCACGGCTTGGCCGAACTCGCCGACGCCGCAGCCGCAAAGGCTGACCAGGGCCTCGCCTCGGCCGTCTACAACCAGGCCGCCCTCATCGCCTCCGACCTAGGGCTGCCCGACCTCGCGCGGAAGATGTGCCACCAGCACGCCGCCGCCTACCTCCACGCCACCCCCCTGCCCGGCATGACCGCGATCCGCGCCCTCGAACCCGTGGTGAACCTCGCCCGCCTCCAGATCCGCGCGGGCGCCGCCGACGACGGGCGCCACCGTCTGCTGCACCTCTTCGACGCCGTCACCAAAGGCACCAGCGCTCAGTTCGAGGGGGTCCACGTCCCGGCCGACCTCACCCTCACCGACAGCGACCGCCACGAGGTGCGCACCTGGCTGTGGAAGGTAGTCCTGGCCGACGGCACCCGCACCCTGACCACGGCCAGCCGCTGGGCGGAGGCGCTGGCCCACATCGAGGAACACCGGGGCATCGGGCAGCGCATGCTGGACGGCCGCCAGGTCGCCGTCCTGGCCGCACTCAGCCACACCCCCACCGACGCCGCAGCGCTCATCACCATGACCACACCCGGAGAACGCTGGGAGAACGCCGTCACCGGCTGCCTCGACGTGATGTGCAGAAAGGCCCTTCGCGGCCCGGCCGTACCCCTCCTCGACACGCTGGTCGAGGACTACGTCGAGCACCAACCCGACCAGGGCATGACCGTCTTCGATACGCGCCTCGGCCTGACGATCCTGGGCCTGCTGGAGCCGCACCAGGAAGACGCAGCGCACCGGATGGTTGCAGAGCTCCACCGCCGGGCCGCCGCGGCGACCGACGGCTACGCCGCCCGTGAGTGTTTGGCTGACCACCGGTTCACCAGCCTCGCCGAGCCGCGCCAGCTCGAGGCGGCCCAACGGCTCGTCCGTGCATGCGCGCTGGGCAGCGGCAGCCTCCCCGAGCCCTGGCTCGCAAGGATGACAGAGGCATTGCGGGGCAGCGACGAGGTGATCCGCGCCAACGTCGAACACTCCCACCCTCAGCAGGAAGGGACTGGCGCACAGGGTTGAGGTGTAACGCTTGGGCAACCAGGGCAGCCCACCCTGCACCGCGCGTCGAGCACCAGGGGAGCCAGGGCGCGTGGCGACACTCATCGTCGGTAGGGGCTCTCTGAGCGACGAACTGAACAGGCAGGAGAGAGGCCAGACACAGCACGGCCCGCGAGTTGGCTCTCCGATCACCTCAACCTCTCTACCCTGGAGCACCATGAGGAAGGTCGCCATCGTCGGCTGCGGAGGCAGTGGCAAGTCCCACGTGGCCCGCGAGCTGGGCAGGATCCTCGACGCCCCGGTGACGCACCTGGACGCCGCGTTCTACGACGATGAGTGGAACGCGTTGCCCACGGACACGTTCACCGACGTGCAGCGCGAGCTGGTCTCGCAGCCGCGGTGGGTGATCGACGGCAACTACAACTCGACGCTGCAGGTACGGCTCGAAGCCTGCGACACGGTGGTCCTGATGGACGTGTCGACCGTGGCGGCCCTGTACGGGATCTTCTCCCGGCAGCTCCGGCACGGGGCCGGGCACAAGGGCAACGGAGTGCACAACCGCATCCACTGGGGCGTGATCAAGTACGTCGCCACGTATCGGCGCAAGATGCGACCCCGCGTGATGGCGAAGATCGAGGAGTTCGGCGCCGGCGCCGACGTGGTGCTGCTGGCCAACCGGCGCCAGACGCTCCGCTGGCTGCGGAAGGTGGCCGCCGAGCAGTCCTGACCGGCTCGCGCCCCGGTCAGGGGGTGCGGGATGAACGAGCCCAACCCGTCCTCTGCCGAGGAAACGGCCACCGCTGTTGCCGTCAGATGGGCCGCAGTACCTGATCAGGCTCTGCGGAAGCAGCCGCAGCGTACTCTGCGAAGTCCACGTTGCCGAGCGCCAGGTCAACCTGGACGCCGTGTACCGCGGCGGGCACGGCTCGAAACTCACGGGGCTCCGGCGACTCGATGAGTTCCTGGTAATAGACGGGGTCGAGGCCACTCACGTCCTCCCAGAGTGTCGACAGAGCCAGCAACGCCTGCTCCGGCGACTTCATCGTGTCGCGGTCAGCGAGGAAGACGACAATCAGGCCCCCATCCACCACGGCGGCAAGAACCTCGTCGGGCGTTGCTCCTGACCAAGCGGGCGCTTCGACCAACTGCACTGTTGCGGCAGTCTCACCGCCTGGCCCCCACGGGCGGCGCAACTCCCCAACCACCGCATTCCACGCCTCGTCGTCGCTGAAGTCGGTCCTGATGACGAGAACGTCGAACAAGTCGCGTCCAATCTCAGGCAGCACTCGCGCAGGGCCCTCCGGCATCGTCATGCCCAGCACTCTCACATGCCGCACTGACACCCAGCCCCTGCGGGAGTGATCCAGAAGAAACGTCCTAACTAGCTCAGGACGGGAAGCGAGGCCAGACCGCGTACAAGACGGGCGTGCCGCCACTGAAGCTGGTCGGGCGGTACGGCGAGCCGGAGGCCCGGGAACCGTGTCAGTACCGCGCGCAGCGCGATTTCGGCCTCGGCCTTGGCCAGGGGAGCGCCGACGCAGCGGTGGATGCCGTGCCCGAAGGCAAGGTGGCCGGCAGCGTCCCGGTTCGCATCGAGTTGGTCCGGTGAGGGGAACCGTTCTGGGTCGCGGTTGGCGGCTCCGAGGGCGACCAGGACCGGTGCGCCTGTCGGGATGTCGGTGCCGCCGAGCGTGATGGCCTCCGTGGTGTACCGGAAGGTGGCCGTGCTGACGGGGGAGTCGAATCGAAGCAACTCGTCCAGCACCGTAGGGATGTCGTTCGGGTTTTGGCGGAGGCGGTCGAGTTCGGCCGGGTGCTGGAGCAGGGAGAGGGTCGCGTTGCCGAGGAAGTTGGTGGTGGTCTCGTGGCCGGCCACGAGTAGGAGCACCGCGAGGGAGACCAGTTCCTCCTCACTGAGCCGGTCGTGGCCGTCGCGGGCCGAGATCAGGCGGTCGAGGAGCGATTTGCCGGGGCGTCGGCGCTTGGCGGCGATGAGGTCTGTCATGTAGTCGGCCAGGGAGTGCGATGCCGCGTCGATGACCTCTGGCTGTCCGGCCGCGAACAGTTCGCCGGACCAGCGCTGGATGTCGGGCCGGTCTTCGTCCGGTACTCCGAGCAGTTCGCAGATCACGATGACGGGTAGCGGGACGGCCAAGCCTGTCACGAAGTCGAAGGGCTCACCGACAGGCCACTGGTCCAGCAGGTCGTCGGTGACCCTGGCGATGAACGGGCGCAGTTCCGCGACCGCCCCGGTCGTGAACGCCTTGGTGACCAGCTTGCGCAGCCGGGTGTGCTCGGGCGGGTCGCTCGACAGCATGTTGTGCGCCACTGCGGGGTGGAGGCGCCGCTTTGATTCCTTGCCCGCGAAGAACGCGGAGGTGTCCTTCGAGAGCCGGGCGTCGGCGAGCGCTTCCCTGGCTTCGGCGTATCCGGTGACCAGGTAGCTGAGGCGCCCGCCGGACCCGCTGGGGACGGCCTGTACGGGGCATGCCGAGCGCATGGCCGCGTAAGTGGGGTAGGGGTCTTGGAGAAAGCGGGGGTCCTGAGTCGGGTCGGTCATGTCTTCAGGTTCCAATCGTTCGTGGCCGGCCGTCGACGCCGACACGCCCGACGTGGGCGTAGGCGTCGGCCACCAGGAGAAGCCACTGTGTGTCGGCCCGAAGATCCTCGCGGGCGGCGTCTACCGACGGAGGTGCGACTTCGTCCGCGTACCGGCCAGCCTTTGAGTCTGCCAGTGCAGCTCGAACCACAGCCGCCTCCACAGCGGCGGCGCCCTGCTCGGTAGCGGTGTGGAAGTTCGACGCCGCGCTCTCCTGCACCCTGCGCGACCGGTACGGCCGGAGGGCGAGGATGCCGTCGCTGATCTCGATGACGCGCCGCTGCAGACGGAAGTCGGAGTCGTCGGAAATGCCTTCGACGTCCTCGGCCGACGATAGGACGATCTGCGGCATCGCGGCTGACAGGTCTTGCCAGAGGGGGCGGAGCGACTCGAAGGACCGGGTTTCCCAGCGGCGACGGCGGGCTTGGTTGATCGGGTAGAGGACAGCGGGCCACGTGAGGCCGAGGCAGATCAGCAGGACGGCGAGTGCTGGGGAGGTGACGCTGAAGGCGCACGTCGAGGTCACGAGCGATGAGCACTGCGCGTGCGTTTCGTCGCCCAGTCCCAGACCGAGGCCGACGATGCGTGTCAGCTTGTAGACGACGTAGACGAGAGCGAACACGCAGCCTGCTGCGGCTACCCGCAACCCGCCCCGGATGCTGTCGCGCCGAGTCGCCTTCGACTGGCGTACGGCCTGCATCAGGAAGTCGACCACGGAGAACCCGAGGAACGAAATGTAGGGGAGTAGATAGAGCGCGTAGACCTGCGGAGAACGAGCTGTCAGCTGCTCGTAGGCGAACAGCCCGGTCATGGTGACGACCGACGCGGTGAGCAGGGCGAGACGGACCTTGATGCGCCGCCGCGCCTCGGAGGGTTCGAGGTTGAGCTGGAAGGAAACGGCCAGAACCGCTGTGGCGGCACCCAGAGAAGCGCAGTTACTCAGCAGCCGGCCGACGTGCGGCACGATCGACTCCGCGACGTTTCTGAACAGCGGCGCATAGGAGGCGAAGGCCATGGCGAAGGAGCCGAGAAGCGCGCCCATGGCCCAGGTACCGGTCGGACGGGGCGTTCCGCGTCCGAGCACCCAGTAGCCAGCTATCGACGCGAGCAACAACGCCATCCCGAGGAAGACAGCATTCGTCATGCGCGGAAGCGGCCTCTCCTGATGGGTTGGGCGAAGAGAGCTTCCCAGCTGTCCGGGCCCAGCTCGGGGCGGTGCGAAGGGGCCTCGCGTTCGCGGTAGATGCGTTGGCGGATGACCGTCGCCATCATCTCCGCCTCGCGTTCGTCAGCAGTCGAGTAACTCGTCCGCCCGGACATACGCATCACCAGCGTCGGGTTGACCCCCAGGGAGCGGGCCGTGTCCGCGTTGACCTCCACGCTTCCCGGATGGTCGCAGTACACATGGCACAGCTCGTGCGTGAGGATGTGCCGCTGGTGGTGGGCGGACGTGCCCTCCTCGTAGAAGAGGAGATCGGCGTCCGGGGTCTCGATTCTCATTCCGCACGGCGCATCGACCGCGCCGAGCGTGCTCAGCGGCTGCAGGACGATGGGCTTCCCGCGAAGCTCGGCTATGGCCTCGCTCAATTGGCGGGTGGTGAATCGGTGCGGCAGACGTAGGAGGTTGATCTGCTCTTCGCACGATGCGCGCAGTCGACGCGTGTCGACTTCTGGCAAGGACACGGTGCTCCCCTTCGGCCTCGGCGGTGCGTCAACTTGTGGGTCAACGGAAGCCCCGAGGATGCCAAGAGAAGGCAGGAACTCACGCTTCCTGGAAGTGGCAGTTCCGATTACGGATGGTCACTGACGCAGGGGGCGAACCTTCCCGGTCGCCAACTCCTCGCCGTTGGTCGGAAACGTAGGAGGCCGGTGATTCGGGCGCGAGGCGGCTCGCACTCTGAGTAGTTGATTACTTGATTATCCGTTATGTCTGACTACGCTGAATGACTGAACCATGATCGACCGGATGGGAGTTTGGGCGCCCTATGGCGCATGTCACCCAGTGAGCGCATCCTAGGCTCGCCCTTATGGACGTGCGGGGCGGGCGGGTCGCGGGTGGCGAAGGTGGCGGTGAGTCGCTGCCTGAGCTGCTGCAATCGTGGCGGCGGCGGGTGAATCCTGATGAGATCCCCGGGCTGACCTCTCCGGGCCGTAGGGCAAAGGGCCTGACGCAGCGTGACGTGGCTCGACTGACCGGGGTGAGTGAACGCTGGTACGGGGCGCTGGAGCGGGGCATGGAGGCCAAGTACTCCGCTGACTTTCTCGATCGACTCTCGTCGGCGCTGGGGCTGAGTCGCGCTGAGCGCGATGCCCTGTACCTGATGGCGGTGGGCCATCCGCCGGTGGTCGCCGCGGTTCCGGAGGCCGGTGCGGCGGCGGAAATGGACGAGGTGCTGCAGCGGTTTCTGGACGGCCAGGCCCCCGATCCCGCCTTCGTGACGGACCTCGCCTGGAACGTGATCGGCTACAACGAACCGCTGCTGGACTGGTTTCCGTGGGCGGCTCACCAGGCGAATCAGATGCGGTGGGCGTTCCTGAGTCCGGAGGCCCGCGAGCAGCTCGTGAACTGGGAGCAGGACTGGGCCCGCTCCTACCTAGGGCAGATCCGCTACGAGCGCGCCCGCCATCCGGACCACGAAGCGCTGCAACAGCTGGAGCGCGACATCCTCACGAGTTCCCCGGCCGCACGGCAGATGTGGGACCGCCGCGAGGTGGTTGAACACGCCGACGGAGACCTGCGCAAGCTTCGACTTCCCCACCATCGGGGTCGAGAAGTCGGTGTGCGGATCATGGCTCTGCGGCCCATGCGCAGCGACCTCCTCCGGGTGATCGTGCTGATGGAAACCGACTCTGAACCTGCCGAGGCGTGATCGACGGGAGCGGTGCGCTCTGCTCGGTGTGCGGCCAAGCCCTTACTTGTCGTCGAGCAGTCCCGACGCTTCCGACTCGTCGGGCATTCCTTCCAGTCTTCGGGCCTGGTCGATCACGGTGTTCACCATGTTCAGGCTCGAAGCGCTGAGACCGTTCGCGCGCAGAGCGACCCGACGCACCCCCTGGTCGCGCATGGCGGCGACCAACTGGATCTCGGCACGCTGGCGCTCCGCCTCCTCCTCGTCGAAGAAATAGCCCGGGTTCACGCCGAAGAAGCCGGCCAAGGCACGGATGGTCTGCATCTTCGGGTTCGAGTTGGTGCCGGTGCGAAGCTGCTGGATGGCGCTCGCGGAGATGGTGACGCCGGAGGTGTCACGGATGCCCTGCGAGACCTCCGCGTAGGTGTAAGGGCCGCGTCCCTTCGGGTGCACCTCTCGGAACAGGTAGTCGAGCAACTCCGAGAAGGTGCGCTCGCGCGATTCGGTCATCTCCAGATCTCCGTCATGGCGGCCATCATATCCACCTCAGTGGTGATCATGGCCGGTCAGGTTCAGTACCTCGCCATTGCAGTTGACGGAAGGGCGTAACTGCAATGTACGTTGTGCGTTGTCAGCATCCATTGCAGTGTTCCGCTGCTGGTGAGGGCTGGTCTATAGAAGCTGGACTTGGGCCGAGGGTCGCCATATGGTCCTGGTGCCCACAGGCGGAGATCACTGGCCGACGGAACAGCCGGGAGGGGAAGGAGACGAGCCCGCGCGGGTCATGAAGACCGCAGAGTGCACAGGGGTGGATGAGACCGGCGCCCGGGAGCTACCAACTCCCGAGCACCGGGCCGACACCCCGAGGGGTACCGATCCACATCTCGCGGGCGGCGGGGCTTTTGCACGAGAACCGCCGCACCGCGTTCCTACGAACAACGGAGTATCACATGCTCGCCACGCCGAGCGTCAACCCAGCCTGCCCGGATACCCAACGACAGCACCGCCTCGCTGCTCAGCTCGCAGAGATGATCCCGGGCGCGGCCACGATCCGAGTCAGCCTCACCGACCCGAGCCGGGCGTGGCCCCACCCGCGTGCCGCTATCCGGGACGAGGGCGGAAAGGCCCTGGAGGTGAGCCGGACGACGGCGACGGTCGCCGCCCGCTGGATCCTGCGGGTCTGGCCGGAGGCGGACTGGACCCGGCCGCACACCTTCGACATCCAGCGCGCCGCCCTCACATGCAGCGACCTGGTCGCCACCGGTCGGAGCCGCTGACATGGCCCGGATACGCACCATCAAGCCGGAGGCGTTCTTCTCCGAGTCGCTCGCCGAAGTGAGCGTCGAGGCCGAGCGGACCTTCTTCGGTCTCCTCACGCAGGCTGACGACCACGGACGGCACCGCGACAACGCCGCGATCATCGCTGGGCTCCTGTGGCCCCTGCGCGCCGAGCACACCTCGGTCCACGTCGAGGACGATCTCCACCAGCTCGCGAGCGCCGGCCTGATCTGCCGGTACACCGGCTGCGACGGCCGCCGCTACCTCCACATCGTGACCTGGTCCGAGCACCAGAAGATCGACAAACCGAGCCAGTCCCGCCTGCCCTCGTGCCCGCAGCACCAGGCTGCCGGCCGGTGCGGCCCCTGCAAGGGCAACTGCACCAAGCAGACCGAGGGATCGCCCACCACTCCCGGAGGACTCGCCGAGACCTCGCCGAACGCTCCCCGACCCCTCGATCTGCCCGCCCAGGCCACCTCGACGTCTTCCGGGCACGCGATTGTGTCCCCGGCCGACCGGCAGGCAGCCACCGATCACTTGGTCGACGTCGCTGGCAGCTCCCGATCGGAAACCCCAGGTCAGGAGGCATTCCCCAAGGACTCCCCGAACCTTCCCCGAAGCCTGCCCGAAGGCTCGGCGCCTGGATCTAGGATCTTGGATCCTGGATCTTCTCTCCCTACGGGGCGCACCGCGCCCGCAGCCGGCATCTCCGCCAAGGACCTCGTCGGGGAGTACGTCGCCGGGTGCGACCAGCGCCCCCCGAACGACGTGATCGGGCACCTCGGACGGATCATCAAGAAGCTCCTGGACGAGGGCATCGCACCGACGCACATCCGAGCCGGGCTGGCGAATTTCACGGCCAACCCCAAGCACCCGAGCGTACTGACCAGCATGGTCAACGAGGTGATGAACGCTCGCCCCGGCGGTCTGGCGCGGCCGGGAATCCGGCCTAACGTGCCCGCCCACCAGGCGTGGACCAACCCGGCCAACGCGTCTGCCGCCTACGCCGAGGAGCTGTGATGCACACCCGTCACCGTGAACCGCAGCTCCTCGGCAACGAAGCCACACTGGAGCGCATGGCCAGGATCCTGGCCGCCCGCAACATCGACCCGGCCGATGCCGCGCTGCCGGACGACGCCGAGCCCTTCTCGCCGCTGGACGCCCTGCTCGCCGGGATGCCTCCGCGCTATCAAGCGGCTGTCGCCGACCACCCCACGGTCCTGGAGTGGGTCCGGAAGGTCACCGACGCGGCCGTCGCCCCCAGCCGAGGAGGCCGACGACAGGTCACCACCGGACCTAGCCTGCTGATGGCCGGGGTCGTCGGCGCGGGCAAGACACACCAGGCGTACGGCGCAGTCCGAGCGCTGGTCAAGAGTGGGGTCGGTGTTCGCTGGCGCGCGACCACCGCTGCCGACCTCTACGCCGATCTCCGCCCCCGGCCCGGGGTCGACAGCGAGCGGCAGCTGGCAGCCGTCAGCCGCTGCCCGCTGCTGATCATCGACGACCTCGGCGCGGCCAAGGCGAGCGAGTGGGTCGAGGAAGTGACGTACCGGCTGATCAACCGGCGGTACAACTACGAACTCCCCACGCTGATCACGACCAACCTGGCGATCAAGGACCTGCGCTCCTACCTCGGGGATCGCGTCGCCAGCAGGCTCGCGCAGATGACCACCCGAGTCGAGTTCGAGGCCGTCGACCGCAGACGCCACAGCGCCGCCGCCTGACCCACCGCAGGCCACCCCGCCGGACCGCGTCCTCGCAGCGCCGTCCCCCGGGCACCTACCGCCAGCGCACCTCTCCGCCGACGCCCCTGCGCGCGGAGAGCGATCGGAGCACCCCGCATGACCAGCACGATGAACGGCCCCGCCCACCACCGTCAGCTCGGCGACCAGACCTGGCAGGCCGACGCCGTCTGCCAGAGCACCGAGTACAACCCGGTGGACCCCGAAGTCTTCTTCCCCGAACCTGACGAGACCACCAAGATCGCCACCGCCAAGGCCCTGTGCGGCCAGTGCGCGGTCCGCCGAACCTGCCTGGACGCCGCTCTCGAAGGGGGTGACACCGACGGGATCCGTGGCGGCCTGACGGAGGAGGAGCGCGGGCCGCTGCACGACAAGCTCGCCAGCCGCCTCGACTACAGCCGCGTCAATGCCACCATCGCCGGGCGCGACGTGCACCTCACCCATGCGGAGCGCCGCGCGGTCGAGTACGCGGCCTACCGCCACGGGGTGAGCGAGCAGCGCCTGGCCTGGCTTCTGAAGGTCACCGAGGAGCACGCCAAAAAGCGATACCGCGAGATCCGCCGGGCCGAGCGCAACCGAACCCTGAACCAGCCCACCACGAACACCCCATCCCCCGAGACCAGCGGCGAGCGCCTGATCCGCGACGACTTCGGGACGGCGGCATGAACACCGCAAGCGCGCCGAAGACGGTGCACATATCCGGGTGGGACCGCGCGGCTGTCGTGGCCCTCGGGGGCGCGGGATGCGCGCTCTCGTACGACGCCCTGCAGCAGACGGCCGTCGCCATCCATATCCGAGGCTTCCTTACCTACCTGTTCCCCCTGGTGATCGACGGGTTCATCGCCTACGGCATCCGAGCCCTCCTGGTCCTGCGCAACGCACCCCTGCGCGCCCGGCTCTACGTCTGGACGCTCTTCGGCACGGCCACCGCCGCCAGCATCTGGGCCAACGCACTCCACGCGGTGCGCATCAACCAGGACACGGTCGCCGGCACCGGCCTCCGGCTCGGTGACGCGGTGGTCGCGGTGCTCTCCACCATCGCCCCGCTCGCACTGGCCGGAGCAGTCCACCTCTACATCCTCATTGCCCGGGGCCCGGTCAAGGACACTGACCGGCAGAACGTCGGTCAGCGCGGTCACCTCGGTCAGACCGACCGGGGTGACATCGAGGTCACCCGGACCGGCCGAGCCGGTCAGCAGCGGTCAGCGGCCGGTCAGGTCAAGTCCGGTCAGCCGGTCACCGCTCTGACCGACCGGCTGCCGCTGTCCCCGACCGACGAGGACACCGCCACCCGGTCAGCGACCGGAGACTCGACCCCGGCCACCAGCGGCCAGTCGGTCACCGACCACCGCAACTGGAGCCACCGTGCCCCTGACCTGCCGGGACAGGCGGACAAGGGGCGGACGGTCGCTGACCGCCCCGACAGTGCGGCCCCGGTCGGTGATGGCCAGGGCAGCCCGGCGGCGGTCATTGCCCCGCCGGTCACCTCGCCGCCGGTCACTGACCGGGCCGCTCGGCCGACTGATGACCGGCGTCCTGACCCAGACACCGAGGAGCTGCTGAAGATCGCCCGGTCGGCGGTCAGGGCCGAGGACAAACTGACCCGCAAGGTGGTCGCCCAGGCGATCCGAGGTCAGCAGATCCCGCTGTCCAGCGACACCCTGACCGCGCTGATGGCCCAGCTGCGCGAGCAGCACCGCCAGCCGGTCACCTCCTCCCGGCCCTGACCGAACATCCACGGAGTGGGTGACCAAGCCGGTCACCCCGGCCGGTCACCCGCTCCGCATGTCTCCGAGACACCCCGCCACAGCAGAAGCGGAGAGCACCCGATGCGCACTCACCCGGCCACGCCCGCCGAAGTCGACTCCTGGCTGACCGTCCTGCACCAGCACGGACACCTCCACCGCGCCCAGTCCGGCCCCGACACCACCTGGATCGTGCAACGCGAACAGCACGACCGGCCCTGGACCCTGCACCACCCCGTCCTGGCCATGGACTGGATCGAGGAACTCGTCCGCGAAATCCAGCAGCAGGACCCGGAGACAAGCCGGTGAACACCAACGACCCGGTGGCCACCCCCGCTGGACAGCAGCGTGACCCCACCACGGCTCCTGGCGGAGCAAGCTATCGCGTACGACGGTCCTACGGCCCGTCGTACGCACTTGCCCCCGCCCGGGAGGGCGGGGGAAGCCCGGCTGGTCCCCGAGCGAGGGCGCACGGGGACCAGCCGGGCAACCGGCACCAGGGGGCGCCGGTCACCGGGGGAGAAGCCGGCCGCGACGACCACCGCGAGCAGCCGAGCCCGAGCACGCCCGCCTACCCCGACCGCAAACCGCGCCGCCGCACCCGCAACCCCAGCGAGCGCACCCGCAAGACGACCACCCGCCTCTCCGACACCGAGAAGACCGAGATCGCCGAGGCCGCCACCAAGCGCGGCGTCACCGTCGCCCGCTTCCTCGCTGTCTCCGGCCTGAACGCCGCCCGCGGATGCGCCGCCGTGCACAGCAACGACCAGCTCGACGCCGCCATCGACGAACTCGCCGCACTGCGCACCGCGCTGGCCCGGATCGGCAACAACATCAACCAGATCGCCTTCGTCCTTAACAGCGGTGGCCACCCGCGCGCCGGTGAACTCGAACACGCGCTGGGCGCGCTGACCGGACTTCTCGCCCGCGTCGATGACGCGGCGAACGACCTCGTGACCCGGCGGCTGTGATGGTTCCCGACATCGGACGCGGCTCCCGCACCCACGGCCTCCTCGTCTACCTGTACGGCCCCGGACGGCGCGAGGAGCACACCGACGCGCACCTCGTCGGCTCCTGGGACGGCTTCGCCCCCGACCCCGGCCGCGACACCGGCCTCGACCCCGACCCGAAGGTCACCCTCGCCCGGCTCACCGCCGCCCTGGACCTGCGGGTCAAGCAGGCCGGCGACCGCGCGCCCGCCAAGCACGTCTGGCACTGCTCGGTCCGCACCGCCCCCGGGGACCGGCGGCTGGACGACGAGGAGTGGAACGCCGTCGCCCAGCGCATCGTCCACGCCACCGGCATCGCCCCGGCGGGAGACCCCGACGGCTGCCGGTGGATCGCCGTCCGCCACGCGGAAGACCACATCCACATCGTCGCCACCCTCGTACGCGGCGACCTGCGCAACCCGCGCCTGAACTACGACTTCAACAATTCCCAGGCCGAATGCCGCCGCATCGAGAAGGAGATGGGCCTGCGGCGCCTGAACGCGGGCGACGGAACCGCAGCGAAGAATCCCAGCAGCGCCGAGAAGTTCAAGGCCGAGCGCACCGGCCGCCCGGAGACCTCGCGCGAGACGCTCCGCGAGGCCGTTCGTCGAGCCGTGGCGGGAGCGGATTCGGAAGAGGAGTTCTTCACGCGGCTCCGAGAGGCGGGGGTGCGGGTGAAGCTGCGGCACGCTCCGTCCGGTGACGCGCTCGGCTACAACGTGGCCCTGCCCGGCGACCGCAACCGCGACGGAGACCCGGTCTGGTACCCCGGCTCCAAACTGGCCCCCGACCTCTCCCTTCCGAAGATCCGCCTACGCCTCATCGACCGGGCCGCCGAGCCGAGCGCGCCCGCGGTCGGCGCTGACCGGACGAACTGGTCACCGCCCGCCCGTCAACGACGCAACGCAGTCGTCATCGCAGAGCGCTCGGCCACGCTCCTGGAACGCGACGAGGAAGGCGAGGCCGCCCCCCAGCTTGTCGGCGTCGGAGAACTACTCGACGCGGTGGCCCAGACCTCACCGGCCACCACCCGCGCCGAGCTGGCCGCCGCAGCCCGCGCCTTCGAGCGGGCGACCCGCAGTCATGTCCGCGCCGAACGCGCCGACACCCGGGCTCTCCGCTCAGCCGCCCGGGGCATTGTCCAGGCCGGCGGGGCGCTCGGCCGAGGCGAGGACGGCGGCACCACCGCCATGCTCGTCTCCACCCTCGTCCTGGTCACCCTCGCCGCCGCCCGCTGGCACTCCGCGCGTGGACACGCCCAGCAGGCCCACGCCTCCCGACAAGCCGCCGCGCACCTGCGCACCGCCTACCGGCAGGCCGCCGCCACCCCGATGCGAGTGCTGCACGACCAAGGTCGGGCCCTTCCAGAAGCCCAGCGCCGCATGCACGAAGCCACCCTTCGCGCCGTCCTGCCGGAGAAGGTCGTACGGGCAGGAGGCACGGAAGCGAGGACCGACGCCTTGGTCGCCACCCTCGCCCAGGCCGAGCGGGCAGGCCATGACTCCGAGGCCCTCCTGCGCCAGGCCATCGACATGCGCGAACTCGACAGTGCCGATGACGTGAACGACGTCCTCGTCTGGCGCCTGCGGCGCATCGCCCAGCTCCCGGCACACCCGGGTGACGGTGCCCGTCGACCGCAGGCCGCCACCCGCCAGGCCACCACGCCGAGCAGCCGCACCAGTGAACGAAAGGCGACGGCAGCCGCACCGCTCGGGACTGTTCAAGACCCCAACCGCCGCTCACCACGTCGCTGAACAGGTCGAACCGGTAGTCGACCACCGACCGAGCGGACGCCGCGAAATGTATGGACAGCCGGTTCCACCGGCTGTTACGGATGAAGACAGGACCGACAACCGGGAGATGACGCTCGTGCTCAGAACCACCACCCGCACCACGGAGCCGGCACTCGCGCTGCCCGTCCTCCCCACTGGTACCGACGCCCTGCTGCAGCTCCAGGCCGAGACGCGGCCAGCCGACGGACCCGGGGCGATTCGCTGCGTCGGCCACTCACGCGAACTCGCTCTCGGGGGCATCCCCGTGATGTGCTCCGCCTGCCGTGCCCGACGCGACTGGCTGCTCATCAACCATGGGCGCAACGTCTGGGTCCGCTGCCGGTGCGGCAACCAGTGGCTCGAGCCCGAGATCAGCCGCGCCGACTTCGACGCCCAGGTCGGCGGACCGCACGGGACGACCTACCCGAGTATCGAGGCGGGCTTGGCCGCGCTCGGGTTCGACGGTGCGTTCGCCGGAATTTACCTGGAGTAGGCAGGTAAGGGGCTGGAGGCGCCACCGGGGTGACAGAGGCGCCTAAACCACCGTGCCGCTTTGCCGACAGACTGGCGCTGCACCTCGAACGTTGCAGCGTAACGGACCGTAACAGCAATGGAGTTAGGAGATATCTGCTAAGTCCCGGTGAGGGCAGGCGAGCTAGCAGTCCCTGCACTATGGAGAGGCGCGTGTGGCCGAACGGCGGGGGTATCCTACGGATCTTTTCGATGTCGAGTGGGCGGGGTTCGAACCGCTGATGCCGCCCGTGATGCCGGGTGAGCGCCCACGCAAGCATCTGCGGCGTGAGTTGATCGACGCATTGGCGTACTGGGTGCGGGCTGGCGGCTACTCTCTCGGCTGTGGCGCGCGCCCGGCTTCGCGCCCGCAATGGCCGAATCGCGTTGGCACGGGCAGACCGAGGATGCAGTCATCCGCCGCCACGCCCCGGGTCGGCGTCGGCCACTTCGGCGGCCGCAACGGATGCGCCTGTTTCTGTTGTTGAGGATGAAACGAGCACTATTGTGTGGGCTTGCTGCACACTCGAAAGCGCCCGTATACGCAGTGCTGGTGCGGGTACCGCCTGAGACGAGATAGTCACAGGCCCTGGGGATGGGCAAGAGTAATATGTCTGCACAGCTGTGGTCGGACGAGCCGACCCGCCTGGATCTTCTGTCTTTTGACGCGGTGGCCAAAACCGTGGTCCAGGCCGTCCTCGACGACGACCTTGACCCCGCGACCATCGGAGTCTCGGGCGCCTGGGGGAGCGGCAAGACCACCGTGCTCCGCCTCATCGAGGACGAACTCGCCCCCAAGCCGCCCGCGACGGACACGACCATTCTCGTGATCAGCACAGACCCGTGGCGCTACGACCCCGGTGTGGGCGCCAAAGAAACCCTGATCGGAGAGGTGCTCAGCGCCGTCGCCGCCGAGCTCGCCAAGAAGGAACAGCCAGAGGGCCGCATCAGCCGCGCCCGGACGATGCTGACCAAGCTGCGCCAGCGAGTCGACTGGGCCAAGGCCCTGCAAGTGGCGGCCAAGACGTCCCTGACCCTACAGCTGCCCTCCGTCGACGACCTCACCAGCCTGATCAACACCGAGCCCGGCAACGATGATGCCGACGGAGGCGACCCGCCCTCACGCGGACTCGGCGAATTCCGGAGTGAATTCCGCACACTGATGGAGTCCGCCGAACTCAGCCACCTCAGGCGCGTGGTCGTGCTGGTCGACGATCTCGACCGCTGCCTGCCTGACACAGTCGTGGACACGCTGGAGACCATCCGGCTGTTCCTGGCGGTGCCGAAGATGGCCTTCGTCGTCGCCGCCGACGAGCACCGGGTTGCCGACGCCCTGCGAGCCCGCTTCCCCGACCCCGGCAGCGGACAACAGGCAGCACAGGAGAGATACTTCGAGGAACCGGCCAGCCTCTACCTGCACAAGATCGTGCAGACCACGGTGCCGCTGCCCACCCTGAGCCGCTTCGACACCGAGGCATTCCTCGTCCTGCTGCAGCTCTCTCAGCGCCTGACCGTCGAGGAACTCACCCCCTACATCGAGGCCTGCGTACACCTGCGGCTGGAGAAGGGCCTGCTGGACGACCTGGCCGAGGCCGTGAACGGCAACGACATCTTCGCCGAAATGGCCTTTGCCTCACGGATGACACCCATCCTCTACGAGAAGCTCCAAGGCAGCCCCCGCCGCATCAAGCGCTTCCTCAACGACCTGCGGGTGCGCCAGTCCGTCGCCGGCCATCGCGGCATCGAACTCGAGCCGGACATCGTGGCCAAGCTCATGGTTTTGGAGAAGCTGCTGCCCAACGCCTTCGCCACCGTCCTGGGATGGCTGGCCCGCGGCGAACTGCGCTCCCGCATGGCCAAACTGGAAACAACCGCCGGCCGGCCCGCCCCCGAACCCCCCATCGCCGCCGACTCCGCTCCCGACGACGCCGCTTCCCCGGAACAGCAACCGACGCCGGACGAAGGCGAGAGCGAGCCGGTCACCTTCGACGACGACCTGATCCGATGGGCCAAACTTCCCCCCGACCTCGGCCCCGTGGATCTGGCCCCCTACCTCTACCTGGCAGCCGCGTTCACCGGCGAGCAGCTCCTCGATGCCGGACTGCCCGGCCGGCTGCGCGACATCGCGGCCAACCTGCTGTCCAGCGTGCGCTTCGACCAGCGTCGGGTCAGCGAAGCCGACGTCACCGCGCTCGGCGAGGACGACGCCCTGAGCCTGGTCGAATACCTCGGCCGGGCCGGCCGGGACCGGCCCACCGAACAGACCGCAGCCGTGCGCAGCCTGGTCCGCATCACCACTGCGTACCCGGCCACCACCGAGCGGGCCACCCGCCTCCTGCAGTCCATCCCTGCCCGAGAATTGCAACCGGCCACCATCCTGGTCCTCCCGTCCGCCGTCCCCGTCTTCCGCGGCGTGCTGGAGCACTGGAAGAGCCATGTCCCGGCCGGCCAGGACCAGATCGGGCGCACCCTGGTCATCGCCCTGGGTGCAGGAAGCAGCCGCTGATGGGCACCAAAGGCTCCTACACCGGAAACGGCACACCGGCCAGCAAACAACTGCAGCACAACGTCACCCAGTGGCTCGACGCTCTAACCGGCTCCGGCCCCGGCGGGCCCCCACCCCAGCTCAACACCGATCAGCTGATCCCTGCCCTCGGCCTGTTCCGTCCCTCTAGCGGTCACGCCGACGGCCCCGGCGGCGGAGGCGGGGGAGCTGGCGGGGACGGGGGAGGCCGCAGTGGGGGAGGGGCACAGCGCAGCGTCGCCCGGTCCTCACGCACCGCAGGCCGTGCCGCGGCCGCGGCCTACGCCTACCGCACCGGCAACGCGCAGGCTCTGCAGGAACTCGGCCTCGACTACGCACAACTGCAGGCTGCCGCCGACGACCCGATCGACTGGACCCGCCGGATCGTGGACGCAGCCTGCGGGCCGCTCGCCGACGGCACCATCGAAGACCAGGAACGCCGCTTCGTCGCCAGCGAAGTGGCCCAATGGGTCCTGGAAGCCGGCACCGACAGCACACCCCCAAGCCCCGACGAAGTCGTCCGGGAAACCCTGGCACTGATCATCTTCGAGGCGGTCATCAGCGAGACCGCCGCGACGATGAACGACGGCTCCCGCCCCGCCTGGGCCACCGCCGGCGGCGAACGCCAACTGCGCGAGACCGCACGCGCCCTGGCCGACCGCGCCTCCCTCGCGATCACCGGCCCCAGCACCACCGAGATCACCCAGGCCGTAGAAGAGGGAATCACCGCGATGCGGTCCATCTGGATGGAGCCCTGATGCCCGCTTACACCCTGCGCCTGGACGCGGACACGACCCGGCCCGTGCCCGACGACACCACCGCGTTCTGGTGGCCCGCCGGTGCCGGCGGCTCCTTCGTCTCCACCCTCGGACCGTCCCTGGGCGCGTTGGGCCCCGTTCCCGAACCCAACATCGAACTGGTCCGCCTGGCCACCCTGGTCTACGCCGCCGACCGAACCGCCCCCCGCCGCGCCGCCCGCTCCAACTGGACCCAGCGCGCCTTCGAATTGGACGTCCCCGTCTACGACGTGGCCCGCTGGACCGCGGTGCGCGAACGCCTCGAAGCCCTCCTGGCATTCCTGTCCGGAGACCAATGGTCAATCCGCTTCCACACAGCCGGCGCCCCGCACGAAACCATCTGCGACACACCACACCCCGGGATCCGGCGCGTGGTCCTGCTCAGCGGCGGCGCCGACTCCGCCGTCGGCGCCCTGCACTCCCGCCACGACCTCGCCCCCGAGCAGCATCTGCTGCTCTCCCATGTCGGCGCCACCACCCTCGCCCCCATCCAACGAACCGTCGCCGACACCATCGCCCACCTCATCGACGGCCCCCCACAACCCCACCAGGCCCTGCGCTTCTCCCGCAAAAGTCATCAGCCCACCGGCACGAAACTGCCGAACGAGTACTCCACCCGCACCCGCTCTCTGCTCTTCCTCGCCCTCGGCCTGGCCGCCGCAGCAGTGGAAAAGGTTTTGCTATGGATCCCGGAGAACGGCTTCGCCTCCCTCAACGTGCCGCTCACCGCCGACCAGCGTGGCGCCGTATCCACCCGCACCACCCACCCCCTCTTCCTGCAGACCCTGGCCGCCATCGCCCACGACGCCGGAGCCCACGCGCACGTCCACAACCCCTTCGCCGCCCACACCAAAGGCGAAATGTTCACCCGGGCCGCCGAACTGGTCGGCCCCGCCGCAGCCACCCGGCTGCTCAGCAACACCCATTCCTGCGCCCACACCGGACACCGCACCCACCGCATCCCCGTACGCACCCACTGCGGCGTGTGCTTCGGCTGCCTGCTGCGCCGCGCCTCCTTCCGCGCCGCCCAGATCGAGGACACGACCGACTACCTTCACACCCGCCACGCCGAGAACCTCAGCGCCTACCTGACCGGCAAGTCGGTCGAACCCTCCCTGCGCACCTTCCTCGCTCGCGGGCTGCGCCCGGCCGACATCACCACCCTGAACCTGCCCTCCGACTACTCCACCCGCCAGGCCTACGACCTGTGCAGGCGGGGGGTCGCAGAACTGGAGTTGCTGTACCCATGAGGACGAGCGCACTGCCGCCGCTGGACCTGCACGCACACATCGACACCAGCGTCCCGGCCGACGACCTCGCAGGCCTAGGCGCCGTCATCTTCGCCGCTACCCGCTCCCTGACCGAGGCCACTGAGGCTGTCCAGCGGCACGACGACCGGATCATTTGGGGAGTCGGCGCTCATCCCGGACTCGCGCGCAGCCACACCGCATTCGACCCCGACACCTTCACCCAGCTGATCGCCCACACACCCCTGGTCAGCGAGATCGGACTCGACGGCAAGAGCCGCGTCCCGCTCGAGCGCCAGCAGACCACTCTCCGCAGTGTCCTCGGCGTCCTGGAGCGCACCCCGCGCATCGCCAGCATCCACAGCTACGGCGCCTGCGAGCAGGTGCTCGACGAACTCGAACGCGCCCCGGCCCCCGGCATGGTCCTCCACTGGTGGCTCGGCGACCCGGAACAGACCGCCCGTGCCGTCCGCCTGGGCTGTTACTTCTCCGTCAACGTCTCCGCCGCGCGCAAGACGGCTCTGCTGCAGACCATCCCGCTCGATCGTGTGCTGACCGAGACCGACCACCCCTTCGGCGACCGCAGCTTCGCTCAGCCACTGCCCGGCAACGTCGCTGCCGTGGAGCAGACCCTGGCACGCCATCATCGGACAACGCCCAGGGATATTCGCCAGACCGTATGGCACAACCTGGCTGCACTCGTGAGAGACACGCGTTGCGCAGCACACTTCAGCCGGCGCGTGCGGTCTCATCTTGCATCGCTCCCGCCTCGTTGAGCCTTGAGCGGGTGGGTGCCTGAGCCGCCGGAGAGTGCTGCCTCGTAGTGAGGAAGGTCCCTCCGGGATCCAGGCCTGGAGTTCCCTACAGCATGCGGTCTTGTCATTCCAGGAGCAGCCCTGCCCCTCAGCCGATAGCGTCGCCGGACATGTACAACGATCTCGATGCCACAGAGGCGTGGGAGCGGCTGAGAGCCAGTGGCCAGCTCATCAGCGTCTATCACAGTCAGCACGCCGTAGGGCGTCACTGACGAGCCTCAGCCGCGGTACAGGTCAGCGGCCTACGCGTTCGGTGGCTTACCAGACCCCGGCGAGCCGGTTTGAGAGGTCGAGGGCGTCGGTCGCGAAAGAGAGGGCGGCGCATAGGCCGGTCACCTCGTACAGGGTCGGATGGACCAGGCGCGGCCAGTCGTCCGGGGCGGCGGGCCAGGAACCAAGGAGTACCTCGGCAGTGGTCACACCCAGATGCACCGTGACGTCCCAGCCGCTGGGCGAGGCGGGCTCCCAGCGCAGTCGGATGCGTCCGGAAGTTTCGGCGGCGAGCCAGGTGATGTCGAGGGGGCCGTCGGGGCGGGTGGAGATGCGCTGGAGAAGCGCGCTGTGCACGCCGTGCGGCATGGGGTGCGCCGCGACAGTGTGCAGCGCGAGGCGGGGTGCGGGGCGCGAGAGTGACGAGATGGGAAGCCTCCGTGATGGTAGGGAAGCGATCAGGCCCAGGTGAGGGCGTCGCGCGCTCCCACCGGGAGGTAGTCCTCCTGGCCGTCGTCGGCGATGTACGCCTTGCCGTCGCGGACGACGACCGTGGCTCCCACGAAGTGGGCGAAGGGGAAGTCGGGGTTGATGGCGAGACGGACCGGCAGGTTGGGGTCGAGTTCTTGGAGCTGGCGGAGCAGGTGGCCGACGGTCAGGTACTGGGGCAAGGGAGTCTCCGTGAACGGTGGACATTGAGGGGGCTGGTCGGCAGTCAGCACGAGGAGTTGGTGTCCAGGGCGGCGAGGAATCCGGCAACGGCCTCGGAGGGGGTGTGGAGACCGAACTCCTGGACCCAGGCGTCGCCATCGGCGGGCTGCACCCGGACGTGCCGGACGATGTTGCGCTGCCAGGCCGACGGGTCCTCGGGGAGCCAGCCGACGTAGACACAGCCGTCGGGGCTGGTCGCGTGGACGTTGGCCTCGGGGGTGTCGACGATCGCCCACCCGAGTGCGTCCAGGAGATCGAGCACCGGGCCCGCACTGTGGTCGGCGGAGAGCCAGTGGAGGGCATCCGCCGTGGGGCGGACAACGGCCGGAAGGAGGGTGGCAGAGGTGCTCACGGCTTGGTGGATCCCTTCGTTGACCTGCGGTTTTCCCGACACCCGTACGTTGGCATGCATCATGCCGAAGTGCGTAGTCGTTTCCAGGCAGGGACGTCTGCCGTGGGCGAACTTGGGGCCGTCGGCAGGTCACGGGAGACCCGGGGAATGGACAGGCCACTGCGGTTGTCCTACTTGGGTTGCGGTGACGGGCCGCAGGCGAGAGAAGGGGGACAGCGATGGCTGAGGCGAGCAGACACTGGGATGGCGCCGGATTGGAACGCAAGATCCGCGCCGCCGGACGGCCCTGGACCGTGGGCGACATCGCGATGGTCGCCGACGGCCAGTGGGGAGTCGGCGCACAGCCCGACCGGTGGCCGGACGAGGAGACGGTGGAGCGCCGGGTCGCCGAAGGCCGGCGCGTGGAGCTGACGGTGGAGGAGCTGGCCCGCGCGGTGGGCCCCCGGGCCGAAGAGGGCCCCCGCGACGAGAATCGGAGCTAAGCGTTCAACGTCGGGGCCCCGTTGTGGGCGCTGACGGCCCTACGACCGCCGCCGGCGAGGACGGTTCGGGCACGGCCCCCGGGGCGTGCCGCGTCTGCCCGGAGCGGGCGACAGCGGCCTGAGGCAGCCGAACCGCCGGTGCCTCAACCTCGGGTGCGGCGGCCTCCCGAGCCTCCACCACGCGCCGGATCGCCTGGAGGTACGCACGGCTCTCCGCGTGGGCGACGCGGAGCTTGACCGCCGTTTCGGTGATCCGGTCGAGTTCGTAGAATTCAGGCACGTACCCATGCCGGGACAGGGCGTGAAGACGGTCCTGGTGAACGGTTACCGCGCTGTCCGTGATGGCCAGGGCCGCGCGAGTGTGCATGGCGCAGCGCAGGAGCGGGTCCTCGCTGGGGCGGCGGACCCCTAGGACCTCAAGAGCTTCGATCGGCTGGCCCCAGGCGTTCTCGATCATGGCCGTGGCCTGGTCGAGCATGGTGGTGGTGGGCATGGTGGAACTCCTGTTGGGCGGGGACGGTCGCGAGTGGAGTGCGGCCTGGGGTGGGAGTCAGCGTCCGCGCCGGGGCGTCGGCGAGCTAGCCGGCAGCCGGGCAGAGGTCGCGGGCGCGGGGTGTCCCGTCCGTTTCTGCGCCGCCCCCGTGGAGCGGCTCTGCGCGGCCATCACCCGGAGGTCGGCTGCTGTGCGTGGTGCCCGCGCGGCACGGTGTACGGCCTGGGTGACCGAGGTGCGGCGTACGTCCAGCGGAGTCGGAGCGCGCGGGACCTGAGCCTCGGCGATCGGCGTGGCCGAAGCGACAGGGGTCATGGTGACCAAGTGCTGCATCCGCCGGTCGACTTGGTGGCGCTCGCGGACCACCGGGGTCGACTTCGCCATCACAGCGGCGGTTGCGGCGATCAAGTGGGACGGGGTGCGGGCCGTGAACGTCGCTTCGGCACGAGTGCCCCAGCCCGGCGGGCCAGCCCACAGCTCAACGGTCGTGCGGTCGGAGCCGTAGCCGCGCCGATCGATAAGGATGCCCGCTTGGTCGTCAGGAGCGATGATCTCGACGGTGCCGAGTTCAGCAGCTCCGTCAAGGTTCCAGCCGGCATCGGTCAGCGGCCGGACGGTGTCCCTCCAGGGGACGGTTGGCCCTGCCAAAAAGCGGCCGAGGGTGTCGGAGGCGATGGCTTCGTCGTAGTCCTGGACCAACGCGGCGGTGAGGCCGGCGACCATCTCGGCCGGGGTGACGTGGTTGAACGTCGCCGTCCAGCGAGGCGCCGAGAAGGCGTCCTCGGCTGCGCTGATCTTCCACAGTTCGAAGTCGTCGCCGAACCAGCCGATCCGAATCTGTTGGTCGGGAGAGGTCACGAGGAGCTGGCAGGGGCCCTCATCGAGGTACTGATGGGGCCAGTGGGCGACGGGCGCGAAGCCAGCCTCGCCGGTCCCGTTGGAACCCGCCAGATACATGGGGCTAACCAGTACCTCTTGGTACCGGGTCGGGTCATCAGGGGCGTACATGGTCGAGTCTCCGGAAGCGAAGGAGGAGAACGGATCCGCGTATGCAGCGGCGGGAGCCGCCGGAGCGCACGCGGATGCCGTAGTGGCGGCGCGTGGCCTCTAGTTCTCACCCCCGTCACCGGCCCCGGCCCGGTGCCGACTGAGCGGTCACGGCCGCCGGCACCCGCGGTTCCGGCTGAGGCGCGTGGCTGAACATGACGTTCGACGCGGCGGCGCTCCGCCGTAGGGCCGCCGCGGTCCGGGCGCTGTCGGCTCCCGCCCCCAGCGGAATGCCGACGTGGGTGCGCGTGGCTGCCGCTGCCGGACGCGGTGCCGCTGTTCCACCTCGCAGCGCGAAGGGCTGGCTCCAGTGCTCGACACTCGCGTATACGGCCCCCAACGCCTGGCCGGCATCGGTGAGCACGTAAGGGTCTCCGTGCCGGGAGCCCGTCCGCGTGACCAGGCCATCGGCCTGAAGCCGGACAAGTCGCTGCCGTGCGAGGCCGTAGTCCAGACCGGCCGCCTCGGCGATGTGAACGAACCGCATCTGGCCGTCAGCCGAGTCGAGTACCTGAATCACGGCAGTCGAATGCCGAAGATGCAAGCGGCGCAGCGCATCCTCGACACGCTCGGCTTCGGCCATCGGTTCCTGTGTCAGGTGGGTGCGGGACCAGTCCGACACCGTGCGGAGGACGGGGGCCAGAGACGTGCCGAGCGCGCTGAGCCGGTACGGCGCGCCCCGCCGGTCGTCATCGCGGATCACCAGTCCGTCAGCGTGCATCGTGGCCAGCCGTTTGCCGACGAACTGCTCACTGACGAAGGGGAGCTGCGCAGCAACGTCGCGGACGCGCACCGGGCCGTTCACCCGGGCCAGGGTCATCGCGGTCCAGGTGGTCCACTTGGGCCCGATCCGGGCGAGAGCCTCCTCGACGCGCTGGGCGTCGATGGAAGCGATGGAGAAGGTGGGAGGCAGGCCGGGGGCAGCCATGGTGGGGTCCTTATCGGGATGAGGTCAGCGTGAGCGGGGGGTCGCGAGGGAGGTTCTGGCGACGGGCGCGGCGGCCGAGTCGGAGAGCGCGCCTGACGTGGTCCGCGTGGTAGTGCGGCCGAGGGCGGCGGACACCCGGGAGGTCGTCGCGCGACCATCACGCAGGGTGGCTTCCCCCTGCGCAGTGAGCGAGAGGAGCTGGCCGGGCCGGTACACGTTCTCGGTGATGTCCTGATGCAGTAGCCCGGCGGCGACCAGCCGCTGCACGGTCTGCGGGAAGACCGCCGGGTCCTGCCACTGGGCCTTCTCCCGCGAGATGTACGGGTCCTCGCCGATCGCGTTGCGGCGAAAGCGAACACCTCCGGCCGCAACCGCTTCGAGGGCTACTAGCCCGCGCTCCCCGGCGACGGCCCAGTCGTCGTCCCGGTGGGGCCTCGTCTTCTGGCCCGGCCCGTGGCTCTTGTTGCTCGCGTGTTGATCGGGCTTGGGCGAGGAAAGAAGCCGGCGGTAGGCGGACAGGGACTCGACGAGCTGGCTGTATGCCCGGTCCTGCTGGGCCAGGCCGTCTCCGAGGTCCGGGAGAGCTGTGCGCAGCAGCGCGTACGACACCTGGGCTCGGCCGACTTCACCGCGACCAGTGCCTTCGAGCAGCCGCTGAGCGCGCAGGACCGCGTTGAGCACGCTCTCGTGTCGCTCGTCCAGCGCCGCTGCGGCTTCGATGACGCGTGTAGCGGCCTGGTGCAGTGGCTCCTCCGGACCATGTGCGAGGGCGTGCACGCTGACATCCCCGACACCGAGCACTTCGACGACGAGATAAGGCCCAGGGTGTGTGTCTGCGTCGTACGGGTTCACTCCGTCGTCTCCATCCGGGCGAGCAGGGAGCGGACCAGAGCGGGCAGGCTCCCGGGATCGTTGTCGAGCCGAGGGCGGTCGCTCACTTCGCTGAGGAGATCGGCGTCATCGAGCAGGCCGCTGAAGATCTCTATGCAGGCGCCGGTGATCCGGGCGGCGGCGAGCAGCGACTGGGAGAGAACCTCGACGTAGTCGTCCGGCGCGAGGCCGGCGGCCTCGGCTGCGTTGCGGACTGCCTCCAACTCAATTGCGTTGAAGGCGAAGTCGAATTTGTCGTCCCGCTCGGTTCCGCCGGACGTGGCGGGGATCGGAGCGCAAGGCTCCGTAGGGATGCCCACGCGGGTACAGATCTCGTCGACCGAGGAGGTCAGCTCGGCGAACGACTCGGTGAGCCACCCCAGCGCGGAGGCGTAGGAGGCCAGAGCGAACAGGCCCGCCGAACGTGGCTCGGTGGCCACGAAGCCCTCGAACCGGTCGTTAAGCTCGGTGATCACGCGGGGCCCAGCGGCCAGCGGACCCAAGACGGGATGCAGGTAGGAGCGGGCGGCAGCCGTCGGGTACTCGGCGGCAGGGATGCCGCCGACGTTCTGAGCGGCCTCGGTGAGGAGATCCGCCAGCTCTATACGGGTCAGCGCAGTACGGTCGTTGGTCATCGCTGGGCGACCTTTCGAGAAGCAGTGGCCGAGGGCGGCGCTGGTGACGGGGCAGCCGCGCGGCCCGTTGTCCGCCGTTCGGTGGTGAGCGTCGAGCGAGACCGGGCGGCCTGCACGCGGGCCTCCGCGGCGGAGTCCGGGCCGACCCCTTGCTGGGGCTCGGTCCGTAGGTGGGCCGCGCGGTAGACCGCGTAGTCCTTCCGGCTGCCAGCCGCCACGAGGTAGATCTCGCGCTTGCGGGTCGAGGTCGGTGGCGCTTGGCGGAACTGGATGACCAGCCGGTAAGAGACCTCCGGGTCGACGTACACCTTGTGGAAGCCGGCGAGACGGCCCTTCAACGGCAAGCAGTCGTCGCTTCCGTGGACCAGGTTCTGCAGCTCCAGCAAGGCCAAATCGCGCATCTCAGACGGGAGTTCCCGCAGGTCGGTGATGGCGTCAGGGTGCGCGGCGAAGGCGAAGCGGGCGCGGCTCACAGCAGCCTCCCCTGGACCGCGCGCTGAACCGGTACCGCCGCTGACGCGCGGGGCTCGTCGAGCCCGGTCTGCGGTGTCGGAGAGGTGCCGGCGGACCGGGAAAGGGCGATGCGGGCGATGCGGGCCCGGACGACAGCACCGTTGTGGTCGCTGTACTCCGAAGGCTCGGGCAGCGGTTCGCTGCGCTCGTCCAGCCAGGTCTGGGCGACGCCGACGTCGGGGAAGGCGCCCTCGCGCATCGTGTACGTGCCGGCACCGTGGTTCCACTCCTCGTAGAAGAGGCGAACCGGTGCCTGGGTGGCCTGGGAGTCGTTGACGAGTGTCCACGCCTCGCTGGGATTGTCGTCAGAGGTGTAGGTGTCGAGGACCTCGTAGCGGGTGCCCGACTCTTGAATCTGCTGTTCCACCTGGACGGTGAGGTCGTCGGCGGGCTCGATGTAGTTGCCACCGCGCAGTGAGATCGGTTCGAGCGGGCAGCCGCGTTCTGCCAGCCAGTTCTGTGCGAAGGACGCCGTGGCGTGGTGACTCGTTTCGAACGTGAACGTGGACTGCCGCAGATCCCGAGCGACCGCGATCGCAACGAGCTGTGGCTCGCCGGGTATCCCCCAGGTGACCGATCGGTCGTGGGCGAGGACGAAGCTTTGCGAACCGTTGGGCGTGGTGTGGTGTTGGACCAGCACCGTCAAGTCGCCAGCCCAGAGAGCCTCCATCGCTTCCTCGGAGTCGTCGTCGACCGGCGATAGATCGTCGAGGTCGAAGTCGAGGATGTCGTTCACTCCGCCACCCCCGCCTGCTCGGGCGCCGGGGTGGCCAGCACCCGGTGGTTGGGGCGAGTTGCGCTGGTCGTGCAGGCCGCGAAGGGTCCGTCGGGTGCACGCAGGTGCGCCAGGGCCTGGTCCAGGTGGTCGCGGTGCCAGGTCGAGGAGCCGGACAGGCCGGCCTCCGTGTCGGTGAACTGCTGCCAGGCGAGCCAGAGTGCGTGGAGCCGGGCGACGGCCTCGGGGTGTTCGTGCCAGTGCGCGCACCAGGGACGGCTCGTGCTGATCTCCCGGCCGTACACCGGCAGGAAGAGGTAGTTCACCCAGTCGCTGAGGGCAGCGAGTTCGACGGCGTATTCCTTGCCGCCCAGGGCGAGGATGAACACCGAGGCGGGGCCGTCGGTCTTCTTGGCTTCAGCCGCCTCGGCTTCCGGAGCGCCGTCCGGCGGCTGGCTGCCGACGGATTCGGGCTCGGAGCCGAGGCGGTCGAGGATGACGCCGTGCTGCCTGACCTCGGCCATGGTCTTGGCGAGGGTGCTGGCGAGGTCGTCGAGGTCTGCGTCGGGGACGCGGTACGGCTCGGGGCCGGGGGAGGTCGGGCTGGTGTCGGCCATGGGGGTGTGCTCCATCTGTGAGACGGCGACATGCCCGAGAGGATCCGGAGAATCAGCGGTTTGGTCCGGCCGGAAGAACGCGGTAGTGGAGCGCTATCGGTTGGCGCAGCGGGGACAGCGGGGACAGCGGGGAAAGGGGGGTGCCAGCAACTGCAAGGCACGCGCAGCCTGTTGTGGGACGACGCCGTTCCCGAGCGCGGTGAGCTGCGCTGGACGTCCGAGCCCCGGAGTCGCGGTGACCCAGCCGGCGTCGAGGCCCTGCATCCACTCCACGAAGTCCGCGCGGAGCCGACCGGCCGCGTCCGTGGGGGCCGGGGCAGGACGGGTGAGGCTCTCCCATCGGGCGATGGCGGATCCGTACGCTCCCCATCGCCGGTCCGCGCCCCCGCCTCCGGCGTCTCCTCCGCCCAGAGGGGCAGGACCACCGCTGACAAGGGAGGCCGCCATCCCTTCCCGGGTCGGCTGCCCGGGGTGCCCGTGTAGCTGGCCCTCGGGGTCGGCAACAGAGACGCAGCGGCACTGGGCAGGGTCATGCCGCCATTGCCGTGCCGCTGGTTCGGCGAGCCCTTGATTCCGTCCGACGCCTTCGGGGTCGGTAGCAGCCACTCGACCTCGTCGGCCAGGTTCGGACCGTGCCCCCCGCTCTTCCGCTTCGATGGATGCTGGCTGCCGCCGTTCTTCCCGATGTTGCTGGTCGGCGTCTTCAGCAGGGTGCCCGGCGGCCCATGCGGTGAGGAAGGTCCGCTCGCGGCGGTGCGGGGCCCCGACGTCGGAGGCGCGAAGCACGAGCCACTTCGCGTCGTACCTGAGGTCGGCCAGGGATCCGAGTACGGCACCGAGTGCCCGCAGAGGAGGCTGGCCTGGGGTGTCTCCCAGACACCACGGGCAGGGTTCCACGTCGCCAGGGGAGCCGGCGGGGGAGGTGAGGAGGCCGCGCACATTCTCGATCACAACCAGGCAGGGTCGGAGGGCTGCGACCGCACGGGCGACGTGCAGCCAGAGCCCGGAGCGGGTCTGGGCGTTGAGTCCGGCCCGACGGCCGGCGACGGAGACGTCTTTGACAGGGGAAGCCGGCCGTCAGGACGCACACCCGGGGGACGGTGGACCAGTCGACGGTGGTGATATCGCCCAGGTTGGGGGCGCCGGGCCAGTGGCGGGCCAGGATGCGTGAGGCGTTCGGGTCGACCTCGGCGTGCCAGGCCAGCGTGCCGCCGAGGGCGGCCTGTACGCCCAGGTCGAGGCCGCCGTACCCCGAGCAGAGCGATCCGATCAACGGAGAGCGCAACGGGGCGGCGAGGCCCGGGGCCGTTGCGTGTAGGTCCGGCGCGGCTGAGGAGAGGGGGGAGTTCAAGACGAGTTCCAGGGGCAGAAGAGGGCTGGCGAGGAGGGGGTCTCACGGGTGGCCGCGCGAGAGGTGGTCGGGCTGCTGACGGCGTGGGGAGACGGCTGGCTGGGGCTGGGGGTGACGCCCCTGGGTGGGGTGTGCTGCGGGCGCGGGCGGCCTTTACGCGGGCGGGCAGCGGCTCGCCCGCCGACGGCGTGGGTGCCGTGGGCTTCGGAGCCAGACTGCTGTTCGCGGTGGCCCAGCGGGCACGCACCTCGTCGAGTGGACCGAGCGCGTGCAGGGCGTGGTTGATCAGGCGACCGGGCCCCAGAGCCTCGTCCTGAGCCAGGGTCCGGATGGCTCGCGCGGAGGCGGCGGCGGTGCGGGTGAGGGAGGAGCGCATCACTCGGTGCCCGAACCAGTCGGCGCTGCCGGGGACCATGCCTTCGCAGACGGCGGTCAGCTGCTCGCTCGACAGCGTGCCGTCGGCCATCAGGCCGCGTCGCTTGGCCTCCCAGAGCAGGGTGATCCGATCGATGGGTTCGCCCCGGTGGTGCAGCGCGCCGAGGCACCGGTAGAGCTGCCCGTGGGTTGGGTCGGCGAAGTCTCCCGGCCGCAGCCAGGCCATCACCTCGTCCATGGCTCCTGGCTGCTCGGTGAGGACGGCCAGGAGGAATTGCTCGTCCTCGGTGACCTGGCCGGACTGCGCCGGCGGCGGAATGTCTGCGGCGGCAGAAGGCACAGCTGCGGGTGGGACCGGACGAGGATCGGTTCCCCAGCGTCGCGCAAGGTCGGTGAGTACGCCGGTCAGGACGTCCGCCGTACGCAGCGCTCCCTCGACCTCGCCCTGGACGGCGTCGGCCCGAGCCGCTTGGTGGAGACGGATCGCGTGCTGGGCGACGGTGCGGTGGATCGCCCCCTCCAGCACCATGCGGCCGTACACCGGGGCGTGTTCGGTGCGGGGACACGCCTGGATCAGGGTGCGGGCGTACACCGCGGTCAGCCCGCGCACGTGCTGTCCGGCCTCCCCGACCGCGTCGGTCACCCACGACAGCGGCAACGGTCCTTCGGCCGAGAGCGCGGGGTGCCCTTCGCTGCGGAGCTTGCAGAGCGCGCCGAACAGCGCCTGGTGGACGGGCCGATAGAAGTGGTCCGGAGCGAGCCACTCCAGGTGCGTGAGCTCCTCGGGGTCGAGGAGCACGGCGCCGAGAACCGCCTGCTCGGCACTCATCAGCGGGTTCATCGCCAGCCGCCGGGATCAACGGCGGACGCCTCGTCCTGCCGGATAAGGAGGTTGGCGACCGCTTGGTCGGCAGCGGCCATCGACAGGGCGAAATCGGCCAGGGCAGCGGTGAAGGCGGGATCAGAGGCGGGGACCGAGCCGGCTCCGCCGTCAAGCCACCACTGGCCACCGCGCAGGACGACCGGGGCGTGGGCCAACCGCCCCTGCTGTGGTGTGGACGCGCTCATGCCGACAGTCCAAGATCGTCCTGGCCGATGCTCTTCGCGAGGGCACGCTCGGTGATGGCCTTCGTGGCGCGAGCGGAAGCCGGGCCGACCACCGTGGCGGAGGGCTCCTTGTACCAGGGCTTGAGGTTGAGCATGGCGACCCGGATGCCGGTGGCCAGCAGCAGCACCTTGCCCTTGGGCAGGGCGCGGATGGCGTCCGGCGGAAGGATCCGCTCCGTGCGCATGCTCACCGAGGTTGACTTGCCGCCCTCGCTGGTCGACACCGAGGTGGTCTGGACGTCGTGATCGCCGATCTGACGGCTGAGCCGGTCGGCGAAGTCCGCGTCATCGATGCCAGACCCGATGATCTTGATGGTGGCGGCGGAGTACAGGGCGTCCATACCGGCCTCGCCCCAGCACCGCTGACCCTGACGGTAGGACTGCAGGATCGTCATCGGGATGACGCCTCGGCTTCCCAAGTGGCTGTAGAGATCGGGGAGGTCCGAGATGCGGCAGACATTCGCCGCCTCGTCGAGGACGCACAGGGCGGGCGGGTCGAGTCGCCCGCCGGAGCGCTCGGCGACGATCACGGCCGCGCGCATGACGGCGTCGGCCGCCGCCGCGATGATGGCGGACGCACTGCCGCCGCCGTCCTTGCTCAGCAGGTACAGGGTGTCGCGGGATGTGGCGAAGGCGAACGGCTGGAATTCGGGAAGGTCGTCGTTCGGGGTGACCCAGGCGGCGACGTCCGGGTCGAGTAGGCAGCTCGCGTACTGCCTCGCGGTCTCATAGATGCCGTCACGCGTTTCGGTGGCGCCGGAGACGGTGCCCTGGAGTTGGGCGGCGACCGCGTGGTGGCCGGCGTCGGTGAGCAGGTCCACCGGGGTGCGGTCGGCCGGCATGGCGAGCCAGGCCAGGACGTCGGTGATCGGTCGCCGGTGGGACGCGGCGGCGAGGAAGAGGGCGCCGAGGGTGTTGCTCGCGGCGGTTGACCAGAAGTCGGAGCCGCTGGACTCGTCCACGCTTGCCGTCACGAAGTGCCCCGCCAGCCTCTTCGCCCCGGCGAGATCTCGGGCGTCAGCGAGGATGTCCCACCACATCTCGCGCGAGTGGTGGGCGATCTGCTGCGGATCGAGGGTCCAGATCGTGCCGACCTCGGCGCGGGCGTCCACCGTGGCGGTGAAGGCGTCGTTCGCAGCTTTGTTACTGGTGAGTAGGACCGGACCCGGTGCCGAGAGGATCGCGGGGATCGCCAGCCCGGACGTCTTGCCGGAACGCGGAGCCATGATCGCGACGATCACGTCCTCCCAGGACGCGCGGACCTCCGCACGACCGGGATCGAGGGTGCCGAGCAGGATGCCGCGGTCAGCGGGCAGGACCTCTTTTACTCTCCCGGCCGCCCAGGCTCGGGCGGAGGCTCCTCGCCTTGGCGACGATCTCCTTGTCCAGCAGTGGCGCCAGGTCCGCCTTGCGGGCGAGGCCGGACTTGGACCCGGCACGCCAGCGCATCCACATCACCGCAGCGGTGACGACCAGGGCAACGGTGAGCAAGCCGGGGACGACGCGGGCACCGACCATCAGCATGCTGGTGCTCAAAGTCGGCCACAGCACCTCCGGGTGCAGCAGCGCGTCCGTGACGCGGAAGGGGGCCCATGTCCCGCTCCCGACGAAGTTACTGGTGAGATTTCCGGTCAGCCAGGCCAGGGAGCCGAAGGCCATGGCGGCGCCGAGGATGCCGAACAGGAGGTAGAGGAGCGCGTCCGACCCGGTGGTGGTCGAGGGCGCGCTGGTGCGCGGGGAAGGCACGGCGGTTCCTTGGGTGTGCGAGCGGGCGGGGGCGGGGCGCGCTCGGCTCTCATGCAGCTCATGGGGGTACTCCTGGACGTCTGAGGCGGAACGCTTCAGCGGGGTCGGCCGGCAGAACGAGGCGCGGGCGGAGGCGCTGCGGTGGCCGGCGGACTGCCGGTCGACGGCGATGTTCCGGCGCGCGGTGAGGAGGCGCGGGCCGCCCGCTGCCGGTCTGAATCGACGTTCCGGGCAGCGGACGGCACAGGAGCAGCCTCGGCACCGAGGACATCGTCGAGCGACTCCCGGCTGCGCAAGACGTTGACCATCTGGTGGTGCCGGGGGTCCGTGCGCTCTGCGGGACAGGCAGCGAGACCGTCCTCGGCGACTTCCAACTGCTCACGGACGTCCTGGAGCATCCCGTACGCGGCTGCCAATCGTGTCCACGTCTCGAAAGTCGGATGGTGCTGCGGGTCGTCGAAGTCGAGACGGGCGCGAGTCCAGTCGGCGGCAGAGGCGACGAGTTCGGTCAGCTCGGGCAGAGCCCCGACCAGTGCGCCGTTGACCTCCTCGATGATGCCCGCCACCTCATCGGGCGAGGCGTCCTCGTGGAGGCGAGAGATCATTCCGCGGACCGAGTACGGATCGGCGGAAGCGCTGGGCAGGCGCCTGACCTGCAGCGGCTTGTCGGAGCCCGGTGCCGCGCTGCGGTGGGCGAGCCGGATGTTGTGCTGCATGGCCGCACCGACGGCCTCGCCGATGCTGGAGTAGTACTCGGGCACGTTTGCCTCTTCGGGTGAGTGGTCTTTGACAGGTGGGTCGAGCTGGGACGCGCGACGTACTGGTGGCCGACGGCGAAGAGAGCCGCCGGGGTCACCGTCGGGGCGTTGCGGCGCGCGGCGGGTGACCCGTCGTAGTGAGCGGCGCCGTCTGGGAACTGGACGCCGAGGAGACTTTGGCCTGGGTCGCTGCGGGAGAAGTGGCCAGAGCGGCACCTCGGTGATCACGGACGGTTCGTGCTGCGGAGTAACTCGTCGAAGCGGTGCCGACGCGGCGTAGTTCGGCCTCGGAGTCGACGAGTTCAGACTGGGCCGAGCTGACGAACTCGAGGCGAAGCCGAACCGGTCGGCGAGCGCATACGCGTCGTCGTCCAGGTCGTTGACCTGTTCTCCCGCTGCTTCCAGAGCCTCCCGGACACGCTCCAGAGCACCGTGCTCGGGGTGAAGGAGGTGGTCGACTGCGTGCTGAAGGCTGGCTCCGTCTTCGGCTGCACGGATCTGGTCCGTGATGCTGAGAAGTCCGGCTCCGGCGGCGTAGGGCCCGAGGGCATGCACCGGAGGGCTTTTCCGGGCCGTGTCGAGAGAGGGCGGAAGGGTGACGTCATAGCGAGCGGCTCGAAGCATCTCGGCCGCATGGGTGGCGATGGCGACCTGGTCGGCGAGCGGAGTGGTGGTGGGCAGGCGATGGCGTCGGCCGTGCCAGTCGTCGATCTGCCTGAAACCGGCGTGACGGAGGAGCTGCGCGGAGAGGTCATCAGTAGCGCCCTTGGCAACGACGCTGCCGCTGAACTCGGACGTGATGGTGATCGAGGTAGGCACGGAAGTCTCCGGGGCAGAGGGAGCGAAGGACCCGTTGGAGGTGGGCCAGTGGGCAGAGCGTCCGGCAAATCCGGGGTTTGGTCCGGCCGAGAATCGCTGGTAGAGGCCGCACGGTGGCGGTCAGCCGGGTGCCCCGCCGCAGCAGGGCACCCGGTCAGTCAGAAGAAGGGATTCTCCGTCGGCCGGTCGGCCCCGGTGGCGGCTCGGAGCAGTTCGGTGAGGTCTTCGGGCTCGGACGACCTCTGGTCTATCCACCACCCGCCACGGGTCACCGTACGAGCGTTCTCCTCGATCTCCGCCCACTCCGCTTCGCTGGTCGTGCCTTCGGTGACCAGTGCGGTGTAGGCGTTGGTCAGGATCTGGTGACGACAGCGCACGCCCCAGGGAACGGCCCGCTCCGTCCCCTCCAGGGGAGGCATCCGGTACTGCTCGGACCAGGCTTCGGACGCCGTCTGCTCCTCGGCGCGCTTCGCCTTGAACCAGGCGGCCTTGTCTTGCTCGTCGCCCTCGTTCGAGGCGCGCCAGCAGTCCGTGCACTCCTGCCTGGCGAGCCACTCGGCGAAGCCGGCGCGGCGGTCGGCCGGTCGGTCGGACAAGTCGCGGTCAGCCTGGTGACCGCAGGTGTGGTCGATAGGCCAGATCGTCTTCACGGCCATGGAAGCGCCTCCTTGAGGAGTTGGATCAGCGGTCGCGGGAGTACGCGATGCGGGGGTCAACCGGCCGGACCGCCGGTGTGGTGACGGCGGCGGGGACCGGCGCCCTGCCCGGGATACCGGCACGGGCCGGGCTGGCGGCGAGCGCGGCGGCGCTCAACGGAGACGCGCGAGCGGGACCATGGCCGCGCTCACGGCCGGCGGCCGGTGGGGCAGCAGGGCGGGGCCGAGCCGCCACCTCTTGAGCGAGGCGGGGCTGCACTGCGACCTGGAGCCCCGAACGGTGCAGGGCCACCGTGGCGTCGGCGACTTTCCCCAGCGCCTCGACGCGATCGGTGGTCGCGGGGAGCGTGTAGATGTCCAGGCTCGAGTTGTGCTGCCAGCCGTCCTCCACCAGCGCTAGCCCGCTGAGGCCGGAGACACGGTCGTCGAGGGCTGCGACGATGCCGAGCTGCGGGTGATCGGCGAAGGCGACGTCCGGTTCACCGAGCGGACCGCGGTCGCGTACCTGTGCCGTGTCGGGCGCCAGTGCCGGGTCAAGTGCGGCGTCCACATCGACCTGGTAGCCGGCCTTGCGCAGCAGCTCGATGGCCCGGCTCGTACGGCCGTGTCCGTCACGGTTCTGGTCGGCCAGCGCGTACAACGTCGGCTGGTCGGGGACGGGATGGAAGTCGAATCCCTTGAGCATCCAGGAGCTGGCCGCGAGGTTCTTCGGGTTCGCGGCGACGATGCCGTGGACGGGGTGGTGGCCGAAGGCCAGGTCGGGCAGCACGTCGTAGTGGCTGGGCATGGCAGATCCATCCGAGGCGGGTGCGGTTACAGTGCGGGCGACGGGCGGATTAGTTCTGAGGGTGCGGTGCACGGAGGACTCCTGGATCGCGGTCGGTCAGAGCCGGGGAGCGGATGAGGAACTGGCCGACGGCGGCGCGGCCCGCGCGGACGACTCCGGCGGCGGACCGGTCGGGAGCACGCGCTGGCCGACCGACGGCGAAGAGGCGAGAGCGACACTCGCCCGGGATGGAGCGGAGTCGGGCGGGAACACGGGGGCGGCGCGCGTCTTGCCGGAACGTTCCTGCTCTTGGCGTGGCGGTACGCCAAGCTGGTCCAGGCGGGCGTCGACAGCGGAGAGGAGATACGGCACGCTGCCGCCGTGGCGCGCATGCGGACCGCCCGGCTCGGAGTCGTAGATCACCTCGTAGACGGCAGGCTCGACGGACCGGTGGCGGGTGACCATCCAGCTTTCCGGGGACTCGGGGTGCTCGGAGGGCGGCTCCTGCGGGGGCGAGATGATCAGCGAACTGCCGTCGGGAAGCTCGGCGTGGACGATGTAGTCGCTGAGGCCGTACTCGACGGTGCACTCCAGGCCGCGCTGCCCGAGCACGGAACAGAGGGCGGCCTGAAGGCGACGCGGATCGGACGCGGCGGCCGGGGGCGGCGTTTCGTGATGCATGGACGTCTCCGTTGCGAACGACCCGCCGTACGGCGGGAGCCGCCAGGGCGTGGATCTTGAAGGAGTGCGGTGGTCCATGAGGATCCGGTGATCGGGCAGTTTGGCGTTGCCGTGACTGCGTGCTAGGGATCACCGCGAGCGACCGGGAGCCGGCGGATGCGGTGCCGGCGGGACCTGGGGCGAAGCAGGTGACACGGCAGGGGTGTGGTGCGTCGAGCGGGTCAGGGCGACGCGAGCGCGCTCGGTCTGCGCCGGCCGTTCGGTGTCCGCCCGGTGAGCGAGGTATTCGCTGACGCGCACCAACGCCGGGCCCTTGGCACCCAGTTCGTGTGAGTAGTGCCAGCCTTCGGTGTTGCGGTGCTCCTCGGCACGCTCCTGGTAGAGGTGGAGCACGCTCGGCTGCGAACCGTCCATAAGCGCCATGACGCCGTCCCATTCGTGCCGCAGCTCCTCCGCCCGGAACAGGATGATGTCGATCCCGCGTATCCGACGGAGGTCGTCACTGATCGGCCCCTCGACGTAGTCGGGGCCGTCGGCGGCGGCGCGGACCCCGGCCAGCACCTCGGGTCCGTGGTCGAGGAACACCTCGGCGTGCTTCCACGCTTCGGCGTCCCGCTTGACCTTCCCGTCCCCGTAGACCTTGTCGTCCAGCGGCCAGCCGTCCGCGTCGCAGAGCGAGTCCGAAACCGCGTCCCAGGCGTCGCACGCCTCGTTGATCCCGGCGGCGGCCGAGGCCAGTGCCGGGAGGTGCCGTCGCCACGCCAAAGGGTCGGTGGCCTGCGACGGCTGGTTGTCACCGGAGGAAGGAGTGGAAGAAGCAGACATGATCGATTCCCGTTGATGTGCCGGTCGTTGGGCTATGCGGCCATGCGGGCGTCTGTGTCGAACAGCTCGCGCTCAGCCGGGTGGAGGATGTGCTGGGTGATGAACGAGCGGCCGGCGACCTTCCACAGACCTCGGCCCTTGGTCAGGGCGGACACCGCCTGGGTCTCGACCCCGGTCAGGCCGAGCAGAGATGCAGCGGCGGTGAGCTGGTCGGGCTCTTGGCGGTAGATGATGCGCGTGCTGCAGTCCGCGAGGAGCCCCTCGGCCAGGACTCGGCCGCGCGAGCCAGCGTCGCCCGCCGAGAGCAAGTCGCTGAGCCGGTGGATCACCATCAGGTTCGCGATGCCCAGTCCTCGGGAGAGCTTCCACTGGCTCTGCATCCGCTCCAGCAGCCCGACGTGCCGCATCAGCCGCCACGCCTCGTCGTAGATCACCCAGCGCCGACCGCCATCGGGATCACTGAGGGCTGACTCCATCCACGCGCTCGCGCACGTCATCGCGAGCACCAATGCCGTGTCGTCACCGGAGCCGCCGAGACGGGAGAGGTCGATGGACAGCATCGGTGTGGTCGGGTCGAACGAAAAGGTGCTCGGCGCGTCGAACATGCCGCTCAAGTCGCCGTGCACGAGACGTCGCAGGGCGTGGGCGAGGTCCTGGGCGGCTGAACCGAGGTGCCCCGCCTGGTGGCCGAGGGCCTGGTCGAGGCGTTCGGGGGAGCCGAGTACGTGCGCGATCTCGCCGAGCAGCGGCACCGTGCCCCGGGCGTCGGCGTCAGCGACGACCAGATCCAAGGCCAGGTCGAGGGCGGTGTGCTCCATCGGCAGCAGGTCGCGCTTCAGCACGGTGCGGGCGAGGCTGGCCAGCAGCAGCAGACGGCGCTTGCGAACCTCCGTAAACCAGTCCTCCTCGCTCACGGAGGCGGGCCGGGCCGGGGCGTCCAGCGGATTCAACCGGCCGGGGAGCCCCGGGCCCAGGGCGATGCTGTAGCCGCCGAGGGCCTGCGAGACACCGGTCCACTCCCCCTTGGGATCGCAGGGGATGTAGATCCGGTAGCCGTGGGCGATCGACCGGGTGGCGATCGACTTCGCCAGCGCCGACTTCCCCATGCCGATGATCCCGGCCAGGACCGCGTTGGGGTTCGTGAAGCCCTCCACCCTGCCGCTGTTGTAGAGCGAGAACGGGTCGAAGCAGAAGGCCGCTTCCGCGTGCACATCGCGGCCGATGAACACCCCTTCGGCGCCCAGGCCACCCTCGGCCACGAACGGGTATGCGCCGCTGGCTATGGCGGTGGTCATCCGGTGGGCGGGCAGGGCGAGCTTGCCGCCGCGGGCGGAGGCCGGACCGGGGCGACCGGCGAGCGGGTAGGTGGGCCGCAGATCCGGGTCGAGGGTCTGCTCGGCGCGGTGCTTGGGCGGGTTCCCGGCGAGGCGTGCCTGGCGGCGGGCTTCGGCGAACCCGGATCGGGCGGCCCGCTGCTCGGCGCGTGTCGTCTTACCGGGCACGAACAGAGGGGAGGCACTGGCGCGGGTACGGGGCATGACGTTTCTCCAGGTGAGGGGTGGGTCAGCGGCGGACGAGGCCGGTGAACGGGGCGTGCAGGTCGGCCGGGGTGGTGCGCCGCCGCACGAGGCGCGCGGTGCGCTGGTGGCGCTGGCAGATGGTCAGTTCCGGTGCTCCCTCTGGAAGGCCGGCCTGGCACGCCTCCGGTTCGGGGATCTCGCCGGACTCGGGCCGGGGCGCCGCGTGGTAGGCGGCGTGGAGGTGCTCGGCGGCCTGCCAGATGCGGGTGCGGGCGGTACTGAGCTGGTCGCCCTCGACTGCGACGAGCTGCCCGGTGCGACCGGCGTGGGCGTCGAGCAGCCCGTACAGCGAGACGAGGTGGGCGTGCAGGGTGTCCAGCTCGGCCCGGGTGGTGACCAGCGGGCCGCCCGGGATGTTGAGTGCCCGGTGGAAGTCGAGCGCGGCGGTGGCGAAGGGCACGAAGTCCTGCGCGGTCGGGCTGGCGGTGCGGGACATGAGGGTGCTCTTTCGAAGGGAAGGGTCAGGCGGCGAGCGCGAGCGGCAGGGCGGCGGCGGTGAACGCCTCGGCCTGCTGCCAGGTCAGGGGCCGGAGATCGAGCTGGGCGCCGACGGCGGCGGTCTCCACGACGGCGCAGGCGGTGCGCAGCTCGTCCTCGGTGTCGGCCGAGACGGTCAGCAGACCGGTCAGGGCGACGTCGGCGTGCCCGGCGATGAGCTGGCGTTCGCGGGACTTGATGTCCTGGTATTCGATCGAGTCGGCCTCGGAGTCGACCTGGCCGCGCCGGGCCCGTTCGGCGGCATCGGCGATCACGCTGGACTTCTTGCGCTGCACGTCGCGCAGGGCGGCGTCGAGGTTCTTCGGCTCGTAGGAGAGCGACAGCGTGCGCCGGACGCCGCCGGTGAACAGGAGCTGGTGCAGGAAGCCGGCGTTGGTCTCGGTGCGCGGCCAGTTCTCCACCCAGTAGGTGGCGTGCACGGCGGAGTCGGTGGCGATGTGGTCCGCCTTTTCGACGACCACGACGGGGCCGGCGGCGGCGGCCTCGGCCTCGGGGCGACCGGCCGTGGACCAGCGGTCGAGTGTCGCCAGCGCCTTCGGGTCGTAGGAGGTGCGCACCACGGCGGCGATCTCGCGGGCGGTGAGCCAGCCCGTCGGGGTGAGACCGGCGGTCCGCGCCGCTTGGTCGAGCGTGGAGGTGAGCTGGGCGAGGACACTGAAGGCACCGGTGAGACCGCCGCCGGCCCGGTTGATCAGCCGGCGGGCCGCCTTGGTGTCCAGGGACACCGCGACGTACGCCTCGTGCGGGGCGGCTGCGGGGCCGGCGCTCTGGATCAGCTCGTTGTAGATCGCGCCGGCCATCGGGGTGTCGGGGCGGCCGTGCTCTTCCCAGTAGCGGCGCAGCGCGTCACCGGAGTCGGGGATGGTGCGCTCGATCACCTGGATGCGGGCGATCTGCCCGGTACGGGCGAGGGCCGCCAGAGCGCGGCCCCAGCCGCCGACGTTGGCCTGCTGCGTGCCGGGGTCGAGCAGGGCGTAGGCGCGGGAGGAGACCTTGACCACCGCGGTCAGCGTCCCGGTGTGCGGGTTGTGGACGGCGCCGTATTTGCCGTCGGGAGCAGTGGTCACGCGCAGGCTGACAGCTGTGCCGGGAAGGTGGAGCAGGCCCTCGCGGGTCGGCCGGCGGGAGGGCCGGGTGAGCCAGACGAGCTGGCCTCGCATCCGGCGCAGCGCGTATCGGACGACGATCGGGGCCCAGTCCGCCAGAGCACGGCCTCGGTGGCGGACGAAGACGAGCAGGGCGATCACGGCCCACAGCGGGATGAGCTGGAGGGCGCCGACCACACCGCGGGCGAGGATCACGGCGAGCAGGAGAAGGCCGGTGAGTCCGGCGACGGCCAACTGCGGGACGGTCAGGCCGAGCAGGACGCCGCGCCTGCTGCGGTGCGGGAACTTCACGGTGGGAGTGGAGGACTGGTGCTTGCCGGACATGGTGGTTCCAGACGGTGGGAGCGGGCGGAGGACGGGGCGCGCGGCGCTCTTCTGGACGTCATGGCGGAACCTTCCTGCTGGTGGGGGGCGGGGGCGGGCCGTGGAGTGCGGCCCGCCCCCGGGGATGTGGGTCAGGAACCCGACGGCGGCTGGGTGGGATACACCCAGTTCGTCGGCGTCGCGGAGCCGGTGGCCGACGGTCCGGACGCGGACGCCGGAGTGCCCGAGGCCGAAGGTCCGGGGTCGGCTGGCGGCATGGAGGTCATGTCGCCGCCCGGAGCCGATGCGCCTGTGAGGTGACCGGAGCCGCCCACAACGCCTTGGGCAGTCGATTCGGACCTTTCCGGTTCGTCCTCGCCGGGCCGGGTGATCAGCGGCGGGATCCCGGGGCGCTGGATCAGAGCCCGGCCCTTGTCGCCGCTCGCGTCCGGGTCTTCGCCGTACCGGAAGCGGGTCTGCTGCTTGGGCGGCCCGGCGTCGATGCCCTCCTTGCTGAGGTTGCCGCCGGAGGGGTTGATGCCGGAGGCGACGCCATCCGTGCCCGCGCCCGGGACCTGGTTCGGACCCTGCGGAGCGGGGGCGCCGGTACCGGCCCGCAGCGCGAGGCTGCCTGCGGTCTTTGCGGCTCCTGCGGCGACCGCCATGCCGGCGACACCGGTGCGGTGCATGTCGTCGTGGCCGCCGCCGTCGCTGGCCCAGTGGACGAACTTGTACGTCGCGTAGGGGCAGAGCAACACCAAGACCATTACGACGATGCCGGCCATCGCGTCGGACAGGGCCGCCATTCCGTCGCTGGCGTCGGTCTTGCCCATGGCGGAGACGCCGATCAGGAAGACGACGGTCATCAACAGCTTTGAAACGATGAGGGTGCCGGTGGCCTCGATCCAGCCGCGCCGCCACCGCTTCGCGACCTCCCAGCCGCCGCCGGCACCCGCGAACACCGCGAGCGCGACCATGATCAGGACGCCGACCTTGCGGGCCACCATCACGCCCCAGTAGAGGAAGGCACCGATCGCGCACCCGAAGGCCACTAGCGCGGGCACACCCCAGCCGAGGCCGTACATGGCCCCCATCTGGTCAACCTTGATCACGCGGCGGATCGCGTCGTCGATCGAGGTGTTGGCGGCTTTGAAGAGGCCGTCGGACAGCGCGTCCACGACGGTGATGGCGACGGTCGTGAAGGCGATGGCGGAGAAGCTGAACAGAACTCCGGTCATGGTGCCGAACGCCGCCTTGGCGAGGGCACGTTCGTCTCGGCGCCAGGCCGCGGTCATGAGCTGGATGCAGAAGATGCCGACGGTCAGGGTGAGGCCGATGGGCAGCAGCAACTCGTAGTTGTCCCGGAACCACCCGGCGTTGAGGTCGATGGCCGTCGTCTTGTTGACGGCCTTGGCGGCCAGGTCGGCCGCGCTGGACGCCAGCTCGCCCGCCGACTTTGCGATCCACGCGCCGAGACCGTCGGTGACGGTGCCGGCGGGGTTGGTGGCGAAGTCGACGGCGCCGCACACCTTGTCCATCAGCGGGAAGTCGCAGACTCCCATGGGTCGTACCTCCGTTCTGGGGCGGGGTTCAGGGCGCGACGGACGGCATGACGCCGACCAGGGCGCAGGGGTGGTTGGGCCGGCACTGAACCGCGAGGGTGGTGGACCGGCTCTCCGCGCCGCCGGCGGCCGAGCCCTTCCAGCGAATCGACTGCTTGCCGGAGACCGTGACGGCGTAGACGTACGCCTGGGTGATCGCCCCGGGGTCGTCCTGGAGGGCCTGGGTAAAGGCGTGCGGGAAGTGCCCCTCGTTGACCTTGGCGGTGGCGACCTGCTTGTTGGCCGCCACCTCCTTCCACAGCACGGCCGAGGGGACCACCTGGTCGACGGAGGCCGGATCCGCGTACTTCGACTCCGTGGTCAGCCAGCCGCGCAGCGCCTTGCGCAGCTCGGGCTGCGAGTAGGCGCGGGTGTCGTACGACCACAGCGCTGCTGCGGCGGCCTTCCCGTACGTGATCGGGTCGTGGGTTTTCGGCGGAACGGGCAGAGCGCGGGGCCGGGTGTGCGGCCCGGACGGTGCCGCGGACGACGAGGACGCCGTGGGCGAACTCGGCGGTGGGGAAGCAGTACCGGAGGGGCTTCGGCCCTCGCGGGTGAGGTAGGAGGCCAGGCCGGCGAGGGCGACGAGCACCGCCAGGACGGCAGTGCCGAGCAGCGCCCGGCGGCGCACGCGAGATGCGCCGCCGGGGTGGGTGGAGTGCTGAGCCATCAGTGGACCTGCGTCCCGAGCGTCGAGAAGAACGCCACCACACCGTTGGCCGCACCGAGAAGAAGGGCCGCGCCCGCGCTCACCAGCACGCCCTTCTTCCCGTTCGCCTCGGCCTGGTGACCACCCGAGTGGTGACCCCAGGCCCACACGCCCGCACTGACGGCGAGGGCTCCGACCACGGCGATGAGCCCGAAGAGGTTGATCGAGCCCATTACCTGCTTGAGGACGTTGAGGCCCGGGAGCCCGCCCTCGTTCGGCTTGATTCCGGGGTCGTAGGCGAGCTGTATGACCTGGTCAGCGAGATACATGGGAACTCCAGTTCGAATGAGCGCACGCCAAGGCCCGGTGGGGCGAACCAGCGGTGCGAGGGAGGGGGGAGGAGCGCCTGTCAGACGACTCGGCGGGCCGCGAGAATCCGCGATTTCCAGGACGCGACGGTGGTGATCCGTACGACGTCACCGGTGTGCGGTGCGTGGACGATCAGGCCCTGCCCGATCGCCATCCCGACGTGTTCCGGTACGGAGGCCGTCCCCTCGGTGAAGAGGAGGTCGCCCGGCTTGAGGGCATCGACCGAGACGGCCTTGCCGTCCTTGACCTGCGTGTACGTGGTCCGCGTCAGGCTGACCCCAGCGGCCTTGTACGCGCCCTGCATCAGGGAGGAGCAGTCGCAGCGGCCCATCGGGTTCTTGCCGTGGGAGTCGGTGCACGTGCCGCCCCACTGATACGGGGTGCCGAGCTGGCCCAGCGCCCACCGGATCGCCGTCTGCACCTCTCGCGGCGCGGAGGCGGGAATCTTGTACTCGTCCGGCAGCGCGCCCGCCGGGATGGTCCCGAAGTCCGTCCCGTCGCCGTCCGCCGAACAACCCCCCGCGGAATCGGGAGAGGGGCTGCCGGTGTCGGCAGAGCCTGACGGCGACGGGCTCGGCGATGCACCGCCGGTCTTCTGCAGCAGGGGCTCGATGGACTTCTGCAGGGCGGTGGCCAGCGGCTCCCATTTGGCGTACGCCTCGGGGAAGCCCGACTTCTGCACCGCCTGCGCGGCCTGGGTGACAGAGAGGGACTGCCAGCCGGAGACCTTCTTGAGCCCCTCGTAGAACTTCGTCGAGGCGTGCACCGGGTCAAGGATCTGGCTGGCCGTGCCCCAGCCCATCGACGGCCGCTGTTGGAAGAGACCCAGCGAATCGCGGTCGCCGTAGGTCAGGTTCCGCAGGCCGCTCTCCTGCAGAGCGGTCGCCAGGGCGACGACCTGCCCTCGGGCGGGGATGTTCATCGCGACGCCCGTGGCCTGGATCGTCTTGGCGTTGGGCACTTGGTCGGCAGGCGCGTCCAGACCCGGCACGGAGACCGAGCCCTTGTCGCCGCCGTTCAGGGTGGCCTTCACCTGCTTGGCGACGGCGGAGGCGTTCACACCCTGTGCACCGTCGGTCGAGCACGAGGCCGAGGCGGTCCCGGCACCGATGCCGAGGATCGGCAGTGCCAGCAGGAGTGGTCCGGTGGCGCACAGACCGACGAGGGCTCCCGTCGTCTTCTTCACGGCCGCCGCCGTTCAGCGCGACGGTAGTGCGGACAGGTCGAGGGAGGTGGGTCGGGGCGCGGGTGTGTCGTGGCATGCTGCATCGCAGCGGCTCCTCGGTGTTCGAAGGAGACGCGGTGCCCGACTTCTCGTGCAAAGCCGTCGGCACCGCGCCGATGTGCATCCGCCTCTCGGCGGGCCCAGGTCAGGGGAGTTGGTAGCTCCAGGACGCCGGTTTCAGGTCACGCGCGGCAGTCAGCCGCGCTCGTAATCTCAGGCAGTGCACAGGGGTCTCCTCACGGCGCTCGCGGGCAGATGGGCAACATGCCTCCGACGCTGCTCGATTGGACGAGACAGCACGGATAAGCACAGCTCAACGGGGGCGGAGCAGCGCTCCTTCCCGGTGGCACGGCGAGACAGTAAACCGGGATTCCGGCCGCGCCAAACGACTGCCATCCAGGGGCCCGAAGCAGGAAACCATCTCGTTAGGCGCGGCCGGAACTCGCCGTTAACCTCCGCTGCAACCTCGCACCGGATGCACGCCGTTGAGCGCTGCCCGGAGCAGGTCAAGACTCCGCCGCGCCCGAAAAGAGGCCCTCCCCATGAGCTACACGCTGCACCGAGGCGACGCCCTGACCGTCCTGAAGTCCCTCCCGGACGAGAGTGTCCAGGCGGTGATCACCGATCCGCCGTACAACTCTGGGGGCCGCACCAGCTCGGACCGAACCGGCCGTACCGCCCGTGCCAAGTACGTCACGAGCAACTCGGCGCACGACCTCGCCAACTTCCCGGGAGAGAACCGCGACCAGCGCTCCTACCGCTCCTGGCTCACCGAACTGCTCACCGAGGCGTACCGGGCCTCGACCGAGCACGCGGTCGCGATGGTCTTCACCGACTGGCGACAGGAGCCGACCACCTCCGACGCCCTGCAGATGGCGGGATGGACCTGGAGCGGCACGATTCCGTGGATCAAGCCGTCCAGCCGGCCCCGCAAGGGCGGGCCGAAGCAGGACTCGGAGTTCATCATCTGGGGCGTCAAGGGCTCCCTCGACAACACCCGCGATCTCTACCTGCCGGGGCACTACATCGCCTCCCAGCCCCGCAAGGGCCGGGTTCACATCACCCAGAAGCCGGTCGAGGTCATGCAGCAGCTCGTCCAGGTCTGCTCCGAGGGTGGCACCGTCCTTGACCCGTTCACCGGCAGCGGCTCCACGGGGGTCGCTGCCCTGCGCGAGGGACGCCGCTTCGTGGGCGTCGAGCTGTCCGCGCACTACGCGGACGTCGCCGAGGAGCGGCTGCGGGCCGAACTGACGAAGGACGACTTCGAGCTGGCCGGACCGGAGGCATGAGCGTGAGAGCGAAGAGAGGCCAGGGCCGGCGGCCCACAGACGCCAGAGGGGCGGCTGGAGCATCGACTAACCGATGCACCAGCCGCCCCTCCTGTTACGTCAGGCCGCCTCGAACGCCCGCCGGATCAGCGGCGCCGCCTTCTCCAAGTCGGTTGCCGAGACGACGCGGACCTCCAGGTCGCCGGTCCCGAGGTGTCCGATACCGCGCATGTCCCGGGTGAAGCCCTCCTCCAACTCGACCGTGTCGGGGTCGAGTCTGAGGTACACCAGGATCGCCTCGTGCTTCGGACGGAAGATCACCGACGCCACGTTCACCAACCGCCGGTAGGCGATGTAGTGCCGCAGGGACGCCACCTCCACCTCGCCCCATGCCGTGAGCGCCTCGTCCAGTTCCGCGTACAGGTCCCGCAGGCACTCCGGCACCGCTCCTCCACCCGCAGGTGGAGAGACCGCCGAAGCCGTCGGCACGCTGTCCGCCACGGGTGCCCGCTCTCGGCCCCGGCGAGACGAGGCAGCGCTCGGGAAGCCGGTCGCGGAGTCCACGAGCAGCAGCCCCAGCAGGCCACCGTCGAAGATCCGGTAGCGCACCAGGTCGATCCGTTCGGGCAACCTCTGCACCGCCACCCGGTCGTGGTGCGAGAAGCCCGCCGCGATGCAGATCATCCGCGGACGACGCCAGTCGACGGACTCGGCGGCGTCCGCCCCCAGCACCTTCCGCACGAGCGCCTCGAACTCGTGGTGCGCCGACTCCAGCCAGGACAGGTAGGAGACTGCCTGGGACATCACCCCGCTGTCCGAGCCCTTCTTGAACTCGATCACCACCGGGCTGCCGTTCTCATCGAGCCCCAGGGTGTCGATCCGCCCCCGGTGCCAGGGGCCAGTCGGATACTCCGATGCCAGGAAACGGACGCCCAGCATCTGCTCCAGGCCGGCCTCGACCCGCCGCTGCAGCTCCACCTCCAGCGCCACCGTCGAACCGGCCAGCTCGACGTCCCGTCCGTCCGCGTCCTGCCGGAACATCATCAGCTTGGCCACCAGCGCCCCCTCCCGCGATCTCTGCAAGGAAGCCAATCGAACGAACGCTCTGGATATTCCACCTACAGCTCGCCGGACTATCTGGGCATCGGGTGGGGCAGGTGCACGCTGAGGAGTAGCGGAAGGCGCCTGGCAAACGGCGGTGAAGTCGTCCGCGTCAATCCGCGTGGCCGGTTGCAGCTCGTAACACGATCATGAGTGGGTCTTCTTGAGGCGTCTGCAGCAGATGAGGCTGCAGGCGAGGGAGACGAAGGCGTCGTGGAGTTCGGTGCGGAGTTCCCAGCGGATGGCGAGGCGCTTGAAGTGGTGGAGCAGGGCGAAGGTCTGCTCGGCGACGTAGCGGAGCTTGCCGATGCCTTTGATGTTCGGTGATCCCTTGCGGGAGATGACGGGCAGGATTCGCCGGCGACGGAGCTCGTCACGGTTGGGGTTTGAGTCGTATCCCTTGTCGCCGAGCAGAGCCTCGGGCCGTCTGCGGGGCCGGCCGGGGCGTCCTGCGACGGGTGGGATGCCGTCGACCAGGGCGAGGGTCTGGGTGACGTCGTTGACGTTGGCCGCGGTCGTGATCACCTTCAGCGGAGTGCCACGTCCGTCGCAGATCAGGTGGTGTTTGCTGCCCGTCTTCCGCCGGTCGACCGGCGACGGACCGGTGTCGGCGCACCCCTTTTCGCGCGGATGTGAGAACCATCCACGCATGCCCGCGACCAGTCGAGCTCGGCGGCCGCGTTCAGCTTCGCGAGCAGGACCCGGTGCAGCCGGTCGAAGACGCCTGCTTTCTGCCATCGGTCCAGGCGGCGCCAGCACGTCTGCCCCGAGCCGAACCCCAGCTCCATCGGTAGGAGTTGCCAGGCTATGTCGTTGTGGAGGACGAACAGGATGCCCCGCAGGCAGAGCCGGTCCGACACCGGCCTCGGTCCCGGCGACCGTTCCGGCCACGGCGGCAGCAACGGCTCGATCAACGCCCACAACTCATCGTCCACGATCCACGGTCGAGTACCCACACCTCACGAACGGCCGAATCATCACACCGGTCACGGCCTACCAGGGCATCTCAACAAGATCGTGTTACGAGCTCTATGGTTTGGTGCTCTCGTCGTCCCTGGGTCCCCGGGTGCGCGGCCCGTCATCGAACCGGGCGACGAGCGGTAAACGGCATCAGTACGGCACAAGGTGCGCGTAGCATTAATGGTCATGGATCTCGTGGCACGCGTACGCCGGGCTTTGGGCGAACAGGCTATCCACCCAACGGAGTTCGAACGCTGCGCCTGTGCGCTCCTGCAATCGCAGTACCCGGGTCTGTCCGCGGTTGAGGGCGGGCATGACTTCGGCCGCGATGCCGATATCTATTTTCCGTGGGGCTCCGAGAACGTGGACGCTCGTGGGCGTCTGCTGGTCACCACCGGTGATCCGGTGGCGAACCTGCGCACGGGCCTTCGCAGAATGCATGAAGAGGATGTGCAGGCCGATCTGATCGTGATGGCCTGTTCACAACCGGTTGACGCAACGAAGCGCGCGACCATGGATCGACTGTGTGCCGAACGCGACCTCCCAGCACCACACATCTACGCCCAGGACTGGTTTGTCACCCGCCTCGTCACCGAGCCGGTGTGGCGGTTCAGCCTCCTCGGCATCAGGGGAGAGCTGAACGCTCTGCTTGATCGGCCGTTGGACCTGTCGGAGGACCTGGCTGACCGAACCGACCTCCTCGGACGGGAAGCCACTCTCGCCACGCTTGCCGACACGGTCGCCCATGGCCAGGATGTCGTGCTGGTGGGCGTACCTGGTGTAGGTAAGACGCGGCTCACCACCGAATTGGACGGCCAGGTCGCTTACCTTGAACAGGCGCAAGCGGACCGCATTCTGGATGAGCTGCAAGAAACCCGGCCCGCTGCCGTTGTCGTGGACGACGCCCACATTCGCCTCGATGAGATGCGTATGCTGCGGCGGGCGCGTCACAGGGCGGAGCATGCCTTCGCCATCGTCGCGACCACCTGGCCTGACAAGGCAGACGAGGTAACAGCGGCCCTTCCCAGAGCTCTCCGCGTCGACGTTGACCTGTTGGAGCGATCCGACATGAACACGCTGGTCACCTCACTGGGCGTCACCGGTCACCGGGCCCGGATGGTGGTCCTCGACCAGGCAGCCGGACGGCCGGGCTGGGCCCTCACCTTGTGTGAGATGTTCGCCAAGGGCGAGGGCAGACTGGTGGCCAGCGGCGCAGCGCACCTGGCGAACGTAGAACGACACCTCCGCCGTATCACCGAGTCCGAGACGGCCGTCGATGCTCTGGCCTGTGTAGCGGCACTGGGAGGGGCTTCCAGCGAGACGCTGTACGCGCTCGCGCCTCTTGTCGGCGAGCCGCCGGCCAGCATGTCCGGCCTTATGGAGCGCCTCGCGCGCAATGGCCTCGTTGAAACTGTCAACGGTGTCTGGCACCTGCAACCTGCACTGCGCGCACCGCTGATTGCCCGGTGGTTCTTCACGCGGCCGGCAGGCAGGCCGTGGTCCACCCTCTGCGACGCCTTCCCGGACCGGGATCGTGACCTCGCCTCCGCCGTGATGTCCGCCGCCCGAGTCTCGGCCGCCTCCTCTGACGCTCGGATGACCGCCGATGCCTGGGTCCGAACGCTGCCCACGCCAACCGAGTGGGGCACCGGAACCTTCGCTGCAGTGTCCGAATACGCCCGGCTGGACCGGGGAGCCGCTCAGTTCGCTGTCGCCCAGGCCCGTACGGTCCTCGCCAGCCCGCGCGAGACCGAGCAGACGTACGGGATCACCGTCGATCCGCAGGGTGATGCCGCCGCCCGTCAACTTGCTCAGTCGGCCGCTCAGTATCTGCTGCCCGAGGCGGTTACGGGCCTGCTCGACCTCGCAGTGGAAGACAACCGTCCACGTCATTCCACCCCTCAGCACCCGCTGCGCGTGCTCAGCGATGTGGCCAATGCCATAGACCCGGACTTCGGAACGGCGTTCGAAATTCGAGGGCTGTTGCTGCGACCAGTGCTGGAGTGGCTGCGTACTCACCGCGCCCCGTCGGACTGGGCCGTGGCCACCGAAGTGCTGGCGAGTGTCTTCGCCGTTGAAACATCGGGGAACTGGACTGACCCGGGTGATCTGAACACGGTCACCCTTGCCCAGGGTGTCGAAAGTGCCGAAAACCTGGCGCGACTCATCTCCTTGTGGGACGAGGTTGTGCCCGTTCTCGCAGATACCGAAGGACAGGATGACCTGAGCAACGCCCCGGCTGCGGTGGTTCCACTGCTGGACCTGGCGGGCTCATGGGTGCGGCTCGGAGAAGGGTTCGTGCCGCACAATGGTGAACCGAGCGAGGCCCAGAAGGGCCAGGGAGCGGAGGGCGGAGCTAGCATCCTGGCCGCACTGCATCCCCTGCTCCAGGCCTTTCCTGGGCTGGCCCTCCGTGCCCGACGCATGCTCAACGCTGCAGACGCCCGCGGTGGCGACAGGGGCCGTAGGCTCCCGGAGCTCAACGTCGACCCTGAATTGGAGTCTTTCACCGGCTGGAGTCGTTGGGGCGACATGGATACCCGCGATGACTCCGCGCAAGGCCGGGCCCACGCAGTGGAAGCCCTAGCACAGAAGATCGCCGCGCTCGGACCGCTCGACGGAGTCGTGAGATTCGACGCACTGGTTGAGCAATCCAAGCTTGCTGGCGACCACGGGGGCGGCGTCTGGGTAGCCGACCGAATGGTGCCTCACCTCGCCGATCCCGCTTCTTGGCACGCAGCCGCAACCGCAGCTGGTAGCCCACTCATACTTCGCGCCGCACTGACCCGATGGCTCACCACCTCGCCCGGCACGTTGTCGGAAGATGTCCTCACCGTTGCACTGGATGATCCCCGTTTCAGGACAGGCGTCATCTCGACCGTCCTCGGACGAGGTGAAGATGACGAGGCTTCCGAGTTCGTGATCGAGGCAATGCGCACGGAGGACGCCTGGCTGCTCGACTCTCTGTTCATCCAGGACGAGCCGAACGAGGTGCTGCACCGTCTACTGCTCCATTCGATTCCCGCAATCGCCAGCAGCGCGGCGGTCACCTTTGCCATTGGCCAACCCCACGGACCCTCACTGCCGGAAACCTGGCGCTCTGCTTGGCGCGACGCTGTGCGACACCTCCGCCCCGAGGACCTGTCCCAGCACGACGACTGGCGTGCAAGCCAGTTGCTCGGTCATCTAGCCGACCGTGATCCCGACCTGCTCGAAGCGTGGTATACCGAACGGCTCGGCGAAATGGCCGACCGCGGCTATTTCGCTGCCCCTGAACCCCACGGCTGCAATCTCCACCTGGACCGCCTTCCACAGGCACATCGTTACCGGCTTTCCGTCCGCTGCGCCGGCCTTCCGCGCATCGGCCATAGCCCACTCGTCCAGCTTGTCGGTTCGGACCGCGACTTGGCGGAGCGTCTGCTCCGAGACAGCGCCGTTACTCCCGACGACCTCCTCGAAGCCCTCGTGGGACAGCGAAACGAGAGCCTGGAGAGCCTCGGCCCACTGCTCCTCGACCAAGGCATACCCCCCGCTCATATCGCGGCCAACGTCGCTTGGGTCGACTCCTGGTGGGGAGATGACTCCGCCAGACATCAGCACCTCATCGACTACTTCACTACCCTCTCAACTCAAGTGCCCGCGCTCGCCGCCGTCGCAGCAGCGGGACTGGCTCAGCAGGAGGCGTCACTGCGGGTGGCAGAGAACAGAGAGCGCGCTGCACGGGTGCGGGGAGTCTGAGAAAGTCTGGCCCTCCCTCATCTATCACGGCAGCCAGCCCAGCGTCTGGGCACTCAGGCATTGCCACGCCACCGCAGTTGCACTGGCCCCGGCCCGGCGGCTTCAGCCCGGACGAAGTAGCCGAGTAGTCGAACGAATGATCCACTTTTGGCGAAGCGCGGATCTAGGCCCTCGGTGTGCCTGATACTGCATCAAATTAATGCGCCTACTGGGCCGGTACGGCAGGGCCTGGAGGTGGGAGCAGCTCGGGAGAACCAGTGCAGCTGACCTGTGCCAAAGTGACGAACTTTCGCGCGTTGCAGGATGTAGAGGTGAAGATCGACAACAAGGCCACGCTCGTAGTGGGCCGGAATAACAGCGGCAAGACGTCCTTTGCTAACCTCTTCGACAAGTTCTTCGGCAGCGACGACAGCAAGTTCATCCTGGAGGACCTGTCCGTCAGCAGGATCAAGGGGATCAAGTCGGCCGTGGAGGCCTACCGTACGGCCCAGGCCGTGCCGGAGGACAGCAGCGAGAGCCGCGAAGGGCAGTTGAAGGCAGCGGAAGAGCTCCTCCCTGTCATCAGTGTGCAGGTCGTCATCGCCTACACCGTGGAGGACGACCTCGCCTTGCTGTCCGGGATCATCCTGGACCTGGACGAGGATTGCCTGGAGGCTCGGCTCGAAGCGGTCCTGAGTGTGAAGCGGCCGCGCGATTTTCTGGAGCAAGTGGACGCTGCCCTGACCCGACAAGGCCCGGACTTCGACTGGGGCAAGTTCCTCCGCAAGAACTTTTCTACCTTCTACGTCACCTCCTACTGGGCGGTCTCGGCCCTGGATCCAAACGTCCGTCGAGAGATCACGCCGGCTACGGCGCGCAGGGCGCTGTCGGTAAAGTCCATCCACGCCCAGCCTCGTATCGACGATGTTCCCGCGGACCGGGCCCGCACACTGTCCAAGACCTTCGAGACCTTCTATAAGGCGAACAGTGCCGACGAGGAACGCAATCGGAACATCGAGGGCATTGAGCAGGCGCTGGCCGTCGCTTCGAAGAGCATCGACATCAACTACGGCCTATTGTTCCGACCCATCCTCGATGAACTGCGGACCTTCGGCGTGGGCACTATCACTCCGCTGCAAACGCCGGAGATCATCTCTTTGATCGAGTCCGGAGATATTCTCCGCGGCAGTACCCGCATTCAGTACGCCTCGTCTGGGAGCGACCATCCGCTGCCTGAGGGGCACAATGGCCTTGGCTACAGCAAGCTCATCAGCACCGTGGTTCAGGTCATCGGCTTCTATCACGCCTACCTACGCTTGAAGCCCCGACCGGCCCTGCAACTGCTTTTCATCGAGGAGCCCGAAGCGCACCTGCACCCCCAGATGCAGGAAGTTTTCATTAGCAACATCAACCGCCTCTTGGAGAAAGAAGAGTGGGCCGTCCAGGCGGTCCTGACCACCCATTCCTCGCACATCGTCGCGAGTAGCGGGTTTGGTGCCGTGCGCTATTTCGACAGCAACGGCCTCACCCTCAAGGTCAAGGACCTCTCCGACTTCGAGCACACCATCAAGCAGCAGAACAATGGGAAGACGACCCTTCAGTTCCTCGCCCAGTACATGCACACGCACCGTTGTGACATGTTCTTCGCCGACCGCATCATCTTGATCGAGGGAACCGCTGAACGGCTCCTTCTCCGCGCCATGATCAGCAAGTGTGCGCCTGAACTGGCAAACCAGTACATCTCGATTATCGAGGTCGGCGACGCGTACGCCGGCCGGTTCAAGACTCTCCTGGAGTTCCTCGGTGTCCCTGCGCTGGTGATCACCGACCTCGACTCGGTAGACCCCGCCACTAAAAAACGCTGCGCACCCGACACCGGCGGCGCCCTCACCTCCAATGCCACCCTCAAGGAGTGGGTGCCGAAGCTCAGTGAGGTCAAGACGCTCCTGCAGGCGCCGGCAGAGGCGAAGGTCTGCGGGAACGTACGCGTCGCCTACGAGGTGCCGGAAGCGGACGGGGGGCCGTGCGGGCGTAGCTTCGAGGATGCCATGATCATTGCCAACGCCGACATGTTCGCCCGAAACTTGGGCATGCTGGCCCTCAAGAATGCCTTCACCAGCGAGGTCGGCATCATGCCGAGGCCAGAGGCCATCGCTGCCGCCGCCTTCCCCATCGCCGAGCGACTGAGTCGCAAGAAGACCGACTTCGCGTTCGACATGGTTCTCACGGAGGGCTGGACGGTCCCTCGCTATATCCAGGAGGGCCTGCAGTGGCTGATGAGGTAGAAGTACGCGAAGGTATCCGCGCCGCCCTCGACGCCCGGAGCAACTTCCTCGTGGAAGCAGGGGCCGGCGCCGGCAAGACCACGGCCCTGGTGGAAGCCCTTCTCTACCTCCTCGATACCCGGCGATCCGCCCTGGAACAGGCCGGTAAGCAGATCGCCTGCATCACCTACACCAATGTGGCCAAGCATCAGATCAAGCAGCGCATCGCTGAGGATCCCCTGGTGTACGTCGGCACAATTCACGAGTTCCTGTGGAGTCTCATCCAAGACCATCAGCGCGAGCTGCTGGACGCCCTCATCGAGTACAACCAAGGATTGCCGCGCCCCCAGGACATGGCAGAAATCGCTTCCGGCCTCCAGATTCAATACCAAGACCGAGGTCGGCGCTTTGCAGACGGGAAAATTTCCCACGACGAGGTCCTCGCGCTCGCCACCACACTGATTGGCTCGCAGTCCAAACTCGCGCGGATCATCGCCCACCGCTACCCGGTGGTTTTCGTCGACGAGTATCAGGACACCTTCCCCGCCACCGTCAGCCTGCTCTTGGACCACATCGCCACGGCGGCCGGACCCGCCTGCACCGTCGGTTTCTTCGGCGACTCCATGCAGAAGATCTACAACACCGGCGTCGGCGCCCTGGAGCGGGACGACCTGGTTACGTTCACCATGCATAGCAACCATCGCTGTGCGAAGCCGATCGTTGAGGTCCTGAATAGAATCCGACCTGACTTGATCCAGCAGCCGGACATGGACAAGACCGCAGGCGAGGTCCGCCTCATCCTTAAGCTGCCCGGCGCTGAGGACAAGAACCCGGTCCAGCAGGCTCGGGCAGTGCTCGAAACCTGCGGCTGGCCCGCGAAGGGCGTCAAGTACCTGAGCCTGACGCACCGCAGCATCGCAGCGGCCCATGGCTATTCCAACCTTCTCCAGCTTTACAGCAAACGTGGAAGTCATGGGAGGGACGACCTTCTGGAGGGAACTGAGCCCTACGCCCAGTTCATGAAGGCCATCGAGGCTCTCTGCGCCGCCTATGAAGCTAAGGAGTACGCCCACCTCACCACCCTCCTCGGCACAGGGCCCCTCACCATCCGCAAGCACTCGGACAAAGCGAAGATCAACGGCATACTCCAGAAGATCACCGCAGTCCGGGCCACCGGAACCGTAGGCGACGTCCTCGACGTTGTTACCCGCGCCAAGCTGATCGCTCCGCCGGGCAGGGTGAAGTCCATCGAACGCACCATCGGCGCGGAGGGCCTCGATGAACGTGCTCAGAGAGACGCCGACTTCGCGGCCAGCCTGCGCGCCGTCAATTACCAGGAGGTCGTCCGGCTCACCCAATACCGCAACGAGCTCACTCCCTTCTCCACCCAGCATGGGGTTAAGGGTGACGAGTACGAGAACGTCGTGGTCATGATCGACGACAGCGCGTGGAACCAGTTCAACGTCGACCGCATGCTCACGGGAGACGACCACCGCAAAGAACGGGCCACCCGCTCCCGCAATCTCTTCTACGTCTGCTGTTCCCGAGCTATCAGTCGTCTCGCCGTCGTCTTCGTGACTCCGCTTAGCCCTCGAAGTGAAGCAGTGGCACGCGAATGGTTCAGCGGCGCTACGGTTCACGATTAATGCTCTAACCGCGCAGCTCCGCCCGGATTAACCTGCGATCACCCTGTTCACGGTGAATGTCGAGGCTAGAGGTGGGCAGGGTACTCAACAATGACGGTGGAACACTTTGTAGAGGTCCGATAGCCACCGGTGCTCGTCGCCTGGAATGGGGTGACGCGGCGCAGCCAGCTCAACTGAGTCGCCCCGGTGGGTCGCTGGCAGCTCCACCGGTGGACAACCGGTGAACAGACGCCTTTGGGCGGTGCAGCACAGGCCGCCCAACCGCACGTGCTCTGATCAGGAAGAAGGTCAGTACGCAGCGGGAGACGGCACCCCGCAACCTAGTCGCTTTCGGTCTCGTAATGCGTAGTCCGGGGGCCGAGTCGCCAGGGACTTTTCAGGGACTTTCAGCTCTGTCGGAGGGACATCCGAGGGAGTTTTCGCAGTACAAGCACGGAAGGCTGTGACAGCGCTGAAAGGCCCAGGGCATCGGGCCCGCGCATCCGCGCCGTCGCTCCATAGCGCTCCGGCACGGCGTCGGGTCGGCAGTAGAAGACGAGGCTCTTGGGGGCCACACACGGTCCTGACCTCGAGCAACGTGCCCGGCGGGCCCGGCGTGAACGCCGGGCCCGCCCGTAGGACGGTCAGCCGTACGGGTAGAAGCCCGACCCCGTCCTGTGGCCCAGCCGGCCCGCGTCCACCATCCGCTGGAGCAGCGGGGAGCGGCGTACAGGGGCTCCTTGTACTCCGCGTACAACTCATCGGCGCCGCGGATACCTCTGTGACCTTCGTCTTCGTTGGCTATGGGGCGGCTTGGACATCGAGTTTGAATGAGGTGCAACGGACCCTCTGTTGCGCCAGCCATTTGAGGATCTGTAGTTTCGGTCCGCTTCCGCGCAGGGCTGCCCAACTTGCGCTCAACGTCTGCAGGTTGCAAACAGCTCACTGATCGCGAGTTGTTCATATCATTGACTGGGGGCATGGCCAAAACGGGAACCGTCGGGAGGATCACTGCCATGTCTATCCGAGGAGTGGTCACCATGGCTGCGCAGTTCCTGAATGCCAAACAGACCGCCGAATATCTCAACGTGTCATTGACTTGGCTCTACCGTGACGCACCTCGTCATGGGTTGGTGGCGTACAAGTTCGGCAGTGGTCGTAACGCCAAGCTGCAGTTCAAGATCAGTGACATCCAGAAGTGGGTCAGTCAGCAGTACGTCGGCTGAGCGTCATCAGGGGCGGGGCATCGTGTCAGATGCCCCGCCCCTGATCGAGTGTTATGCAACTAGGGCCATGTCCAGTATCTTGGCCGCCTGTCCGATGGAGCCGGGCATTAGATGGCGGTAGATCTTGAAGGTGACATCGAGGTTCCTGTGGCCCATCCAGTCGGCGACGTCTGTGATTGGAATCCCGTGGCTGAGGCAGTTCGAAGCGAAGAAATGGCGCAGTCCGTACAGCACCATCCCCTCCGGTATGTCCGCCGCGCCTGCGGTCTTCAGCCGACTCCACTGGTTCGACACACCCCAATGAGGGTACGGCTGCGTGGGGTCCGTCGGTCGGCGAAGCAGATAGCCGTCGATCGAGCCATGCTTCTCTGCGTATTCCTCGATCGTTACCCTGACGCTGGAGGGCAGCGGTACGTCGCGATACTGCCACGCCTTTCGGTGCTTCAAAGGCCCGTACTTCCCTGTCGACATGACGACCTGCTCCTTGACGCGGTAGACGTCGTCCGCGACGAGGTTGTTGAGGTTGATGGCTGCGGCTTCACCATTGCGGAGTCCGCAGCCGCTCATCAGGTCGACGATCAACTTGAACGCGTCGTCTCCGGCTTCACGCAGGGATCGGAGTTGGGGCAGGGAAGGGATGACTGCGCGGGACGGATCGTACTGCGGAGGCTTGACGCCAGTGAGTGGGCTCTCTGCGTAGAGGCCGAGTTGATGCGCATCCAGGAGTATCGCCCGCAGCTTGTCGAAGGCGTTGGCCTGAGTGGCCAGACCCGCGTGCGCTTTCTCCATGGTCCGGATGAAGCCATCGACCACCTTGTGGTCGAAGCTGTTCATCCGTCGGCTGCCGAGCGCCGGCAGGATGTGGTGCTCCAGGAGTGACTCGAGGTGGCGAACGGACGCTGCTGCGAGGTGCCGCTGCCCTGCCATCCATTCGGAGGCGTACTCCTGGAAGCGCATGGATCCGTACTTCTGGATGCGGTCAGCCCTTGCCTGTGACGAGGGTCGAGCCTTCTTCTCCTTGTAGATTTCTGTCAACCGCGAGATCGCTTGGTCTTGAGTGGCGAAGCCTCCCTCCTCGGCTTGCTTTCCTGCCGAGCTGCGATAGCGAATCTTGTATGGGTGGAGGCACTTCGACCAGCGATGCCGTGGGTGCTCGCACTCCTTGAAGAAGGACCCCATGCCGTGAGCGAGTGTGCGTGCTGCCATCTCGTGAAAGCTCCCTTGTGTCCGATGCTGACCTCTTGCTGACCAGCGATGGTGCCTGAACTCCCTGACCTGGGGAGAAACGGCAATTCCGTGATATGTGGTGGAACTTCGTGGGCAGAACCCAGGACGACATCACCCAGGCGCGGGAGGGCTGGATGAACGGCGATCGGTTCGGCTCGGTACGCGGCTATGACGGTGCGCCGCTCCCTGCCCCTGCTCTGCCTCCGGTGCCCTTGAAGCCCCGGGGACGAATTCGCTGACCTGTGCTTTCACCTGGATCGGGCCGTCCTCATCCAGGCGATTCCGGGATGGGCGGCGGCCTCCGCTGCGGCGGGGGAGGAGCGCGACAGGTCCGGGATTCCCGGGACAGTAGTGCGGCTGTTTGTGACGTTGTTTGACTACGTCTGCCAAGACGGATGCCGACCTCTTGCTGACTTGGCTGACGAGATGCCAGGCGGCCGTTGGGTTCCCGCGCAGTCGCCGCGACAACTGTGCCCGGCCCTGTCCGGAGGTGGGGCTCTGCCCCAGTTCCTACCTCAGCGACGGGAGTGGTTCGGCCAAGGTGAGGTCGAGCCACGCCAGGTGCGGCCGACCGGACTTGCTGCGGCCGTATGGACATCGAGGGTCGCAATCCGTGCAGGTCAGTGTGCGGTCCTGGGCGTGCACCGGCACGCTGTCTGATCAAGACCCGCACGAGCCCGCTCGTAAGGGTGCGAGGTTAGCCGTTCTCCCGGCCCGGCAGGGGCGCACCCTCCAGGAAGGCGTGATAACTCTCGACGGCTTCCGGGTCGATTTCAGGGTTGGAGGGCCCGTAGCGGGGGTCGGTGCGGTCCCGCTTCGGCCCGGAGACCCAGAACTCCTCGTTGGTCTGCACGTCGTAGAAGTTCGCATCGAACATCCCCCCTGCCCGGCGCAGTGTCCTTCCGTGAAAGTACCCAGTGCTCCAGGTCTTCGAGAAGTCCACCCACCCGATCCACGAGGGTCCGCGGTCGGTGTTGTAACCAGTCTTCAACTGCACGAACATGAGACGTCGAGGCATACGCTCAGGGTCCTGCACAGACCGCACCCGTGACCAGCCATTTTCCGGGCGCCTATGAGACCCCGCCTACGGGACAGCCCTTCCCAGCCGGATTGCGGCGTCGATCAGAGCGACAGAGATGGGCACTCAGACGGGGAGATGGTGATCGCACGCCAGTTCCTTTCCTTCCGTGAGCACCCTCTGAGCCATACGGAGGTTCCCGTCCGGGACAGGGTTTCGGGCGTCGTGATCACGGCTAGGCGCCCCCTATGGTGCGAATCGGATACACGATGATGACCGAGCAGGCCGGCCCACGCGAACTGGTGTCACACGTGGTGGCGGCGGAGCGGGCGGGCTTCGACTTCTCCGTCATCTCGGACCACTCGTCCCCGTGGCTCGAGGCCCAGGGCCACGCGCCGTACGCGTGGAGCGTCCTGGGAGCGGCCGCGCAAGCCACCAGCACGATCCCGCTCATGACGTACGTGACGTGCCCGACCTTCCGATACCACCCGGCTGTCATCGCGCAGAAGGCGGCGACGATGCAGATCCTCTCGCAGGGTCGCTTTCGCCTGGGGCTGGGTTCGGGGGAGAACCTGAACGAGCACATCGTTGGAGGCGGGTGGCCTGCCGCCCATGTGCGCCTGGAGATGTTGGAGGAGGCTGTCGGCATTATCGAGCGCATGTTTGCGGGACAGGTCGTGAACCATCACGGATCGCACTTCGACGTGGAGAACGCCCGGCTATGGGATCTTCCCGAGGAGCCGCCCTCCATCGGAATCGCGGTATCCGGGCCGCGCTCCTGCGAACTCGCCGGCCGACTCGGCGACCTGATGATCGCCACGGAACCGAAACCCGAGCTCCTGCAAGGGTTCGACGAGCACGGCGGCGCGGGAAAGCCGCGCGTGGGCCAGCTTCCGGTCTGCTATGACACCGATCGCGGCGCCGCCATCGCTCGCGCACACGAACAGTTCCGCTGGTCCCTCGGTGGCTGGCGAGTCAATGCCGAACTCCCCGGCCCCGCAGCATTCGACCAGGCAACTGCGCACACGCGGCCCGAGGACGTCGTCGATGCCATCCCGTGCGGCAACGATGTCGATGCCTTCGTGGAAGCGGTACGCCCCTACGCCGAGGCGGGTTTCACAGAGATCGCCCTGATCCAGATCGGCGGCAGCCACCAGCAGTCATTCCTGGAATGGGCCGAGGCCGAGCTGCTGCCCTCGCTCCGCCACAATCTGTGAGGACGGCATCACTATGAACCGTGCGGCTCTCTTCGACGTCGATGGCACTCTCGCGGACACCAATCACCTTCACGTCACCTCATGGTGGGAAGCCCTCCGGCAGTCCGGCCACCACGTGCCCATGCACGCCATCCACCGGGCCATCGGCCTGCCCGGCCCCGACCTCCTCGATCACCTCCTGGGCAAGGATCGCGACCGCTCCGACGACGAGCAGTTGAGCGCCGCGCACGACACGCTCTACGCCACGTATTCCGACCGCCTTCCGGCCTTCCGCTCGGCCGCGGATCTGTTGCGCGCTCTGTCGTCGGCCGGGTGGAAGGTAGTGCTCGTCACCTCGGCCAAGGACAGCGAACTTGCTGCTCTGCGCAGGGCCGTCGGAGCTGACGATGCCATCACCGCCACCGCCACGGCAGACGACGTCGAGAAGGGCAAGCCCGCACCTGACCCCGTCCGTCGGGCGCTGGATCTGGCGGAGGTGGCCCCAGAGCGGGCGGTGTTCGTCGGAGACTCCGTTTGGGACATGAGAGCCGCAGTGGGGGCGGGCGTGGCCGTCATCGGCCTGCTGTGCGGGGGAATTCCTCGCGAGGACCTGGAAGAGGCCGGAGCAGACGCCGTGTATCCGGATCCCGCCGGCCTTCTCACGGGCCTCGACGACAGCCCCTTCTCCAGGGTGCCGTCCGCCTGATCCGAGAGGACTCTGCCGCGATCCGGCAGCGGCCGGCGACGCGATGCGAGGCTGAGGTGGCCGGCAGAAGGGCGTACTGCCGATCGAAGACCATGTGCGGGAGCCAAGACCGTGTGCGGGAGGCTGACGCGGAGACATGCGTGCTGCACCCCGTGTGAACTGCAGTTTTCTGGGAAACGGCTTGAAGACAGGACGCGCAACCGGAGCCGAATCAGGAGAACCCTGGTGGTGTACAAGGAAGACCGTGCGCAGCAAATGAGGGACGACCTCGAAGCTGCCATAGGCCACTACATGGTGGCTGTCGCCGGCAGGCTTCTCGATGAAGGCCTCCCAGTCTCCTCCGTTTCCTCGTACGGAGCCTATGACGACCCCAGTCAGGACACGTTCGGGGCGGACGTGGAAGGAAGCGTGGAGTTCACCCGTTCCTTCCGGCGAGCGGTGTTCGGTGAGGGCAGGGACGCAGGGCTTCTTTGGTGCGGCGTTTCGGGGTGGTGCTTCTTCTGTATACCTGAGGGGTCCGGCCGGACGCTTATGGAGTCTGCTCGATGGATGGGAGGCGGGCTGACGCCTGACCCCGGCCGAGTGGCTGCGTTCCTCTCCAATGTCCAGTTGGATGCTGCATATTCGGGAAGCGACGAGCGACCCTTCTATCGCGCTCCGCATGCGGAGCCGATATCACTTCTTCAGCGGCTAGCCGTATTCAACGCCGACAGCAGAAGTGCGGAATCGTCGTATTACGAAAGCCGATTCGCCTGTGTACAGATCGATGCATGTCAGAAGCGTGTTGTGAGCGCGCTGACCGCCGAGAAGCAAGAGGTCGTCGAGGTGGCGTTGCGTAGCGGCGAGCTACAGGCGTTGCTGGGATTTCTGGAGTACGTCGAGGGGGCGGCGCCGCGGGACGATGCACGGGAGATGGCGCGGAGACTGTGCTCGGACCTGTCCTTGAGGGCGCGGGACGGGTGGGAGGGCCTTCACGAGCATCGGGAGGCACTCACATATGCGGAAGAACAACGTTAGCTATCCGTGTCACGAGAATCGTCGGTAGCGATGGCCCTGACGATAGTGAATGCTTTCGACGGGGCAAGCGATATACCTTAACGACCGCACCGAGGTTCTCTGTCGAACAGGCGATACCGTCCCCGGCTTCCGTGCGACAGTCGCCGCCCGCGTGATACTCAGAAATCACCTTGCGGCCCCGCCTCCGTGTGCCGCTTGTGATCTCGACAGACGCTCCGGTCCTCGTACCACGCACTCCGATGGATCTGCTCAAGATGCGCGGTCGACGGGAGTGGCGAGACTGGCCTTATGGCAGAACAACGTCGCACACACGCCGGGAGCTCGAAGACGGCGACCGCCTCCCGCGCCCGACGACCGGCGCGGGGACCGGAGCATGCGGCCCGTGCTGCCAGCAAGAGCCTGGAAGGGTTGATCGGCCACCCCGCGGAGGGTGTTTCCGCCGTGCGGCGCGAGGACGACGGCTGGTGCGTGGTGGTGGACGTTCTCGAAGTGCCGAGGATCCCCGACACGACAAGCCTCCTCGCCTCTTACGAGGTACAGCTCGACCAGGACGGCGAACTCCTGCAATACCGCAGGGTCCGGCGCTACCGACGTGGTGCCGCCGACGAGTGACTCGCGCTTTGCTCCCTGTTGGAAGGACTCTTCATGCCCGCGACCACCTACTCGGACGAGGTAGTGGCCTGCCCGCCCCGCGCCGGAACGTTGTACGACGTGCTGGAGCTCATTCTTGACCGTGGCATGGTCATCGACGTATTCATCCGGGTTTCGCTGGTCGGCATCGAGATCCTGAAGATCGACGCGCGCATCGTTGTCGCGAGTGTGGACACCTACCTCCGCTTCGCGGAGGCGTGCAACCGGCTGGACCTTGAGCGTGATTCCGGCAGCACCACCATTCCCGAGCTTCTCGGTGGTGGTGTGGCGAAGTCCGTGGGCAAGCGCAAGGTGCGAAGCGCGGCCGAGAGCGTGGGCCACACCGTACGCAAAGCAGTAGGTGGTGGCGACTCGTCCGAGGAAGAGGACGAGCCGCAGGAGCGGCCGAAGAAGCGACGCGCGCCTGCCCGCAGCAGTGAGAGCCGACGACGGCGTGTGGAGGCATGAGCGTGAGCGCGCCGACCGACGGCGTTTACGTCTACGCGATCCTGCGGGCTGCGACGGCGCTGCCGAAGGATGCGGTCGGCGTCGGATCGCCACCCGCGGTCCTCAGGGTCATCAGCCAGGGCAAGCTCGAGGCGGTCGTCAGCGACGCGCCGCCGCAGCTCCGCGCCCGACGACGCGATCTGTTGGCACACCAGAACCTTCTGATGCGCCTGGCTGACGACGGGCCGGTGCTCCCCATGCGGTTCGGAATGGTCGCGGCGGACGAGCGGTCGATCCTCGCGCAACTGGCAGCCGACGAATCCGAGTACGCCGCCACCCTGGACCGACTCGCGGGCCGCATCGAGATCAACGTCAAGGTCCTTCCCGCGCAGAACGCGCTGGAAGCACTCGTTGCCGAGGACAAGAGCGTGCGGCAGCTTCGTGCGGCAGCTCGGAGAAATCCTGGCTACGAGGCCAGCCTCCGGCTGGGCGAAGCCATCGCCGGGGCTCTCACCCGGCGGGCAGCTGCCGCAGGGGAGCGGATCCTTCGCGAGCTCGCACCTGCTGCCCGGGCGGCCGTCCCGGGACCGGAGGTCCCGGGGTGCGTGCTGAACGAGTCTTTCCTCGTCGAACGTGCCGAGAGCGAAGCCTTCCTCTCGCGGGCCGAGAACCTCGGGGCGGCCTTTCGGGAGCAAGCGGAGATCCGGTGTGCCGGCCCGCTTCCCTGCTACAGCTTCGTTTCGTCGGAGGCCCAACCAGCGCTCGTGGGCGGGAAATGACATGGGGCTGATCACCGGTTTGCTCACGCTCCCGATCGCGCCGGTACGTGGCGTGGTCTGGGTGGCGGAGAAGCTCAATGACGCTGCCGAGCGCGAGCTGCACGACCCCGCCGTGTTGCGCGCGCAATTGGCAGTACTCAATCAGGAACTCGAATCCGGAGACATCAACCTGGAGGAGTTCGAACGCGAAGAGGAACGCCTGCTTGACCGGCTGCATGCCGCACGGGTCGGCCCGGCACAGAACGATCGAAGGTGACGTACGCATGGAAGACCAGACGAAGTTGACCCTCGCGGTCGCAGTAGTCGGCGGCTACGTGCTGGGCCGGACCAGAAAGGGGCGACTGGCTCTCAGCGTCGCCACTTATCTCGCAGGCCGACGCTTCGGTCTGGAGCCCCGCCAACTCGCCGCAGAGGGTATGCGCCGACTCGGCGAGGTCCCCCAGGTCGCTGAACTTCAGGAGCAGCTCAGGGGCGAGGTCCTTGAAGCGGGCCGCAAGGCCATGACCGCCGCCGCCAACCGCAGCATGAGCACGTTGGCCGGCTCGATCAGCGAGCGTACGGCTCGTCTCCTCGAACCGCCGAGCGACGAGTACGAGGACGAGGACGAGGGCGACGAGGGCGACGAGTACGAGGACGAGTACGAGGACGGAGAGGAACCCGCAGAAGAGGACGCGGAGGACGAGGACGAGGACGAGGACGAGGAGTACGAGGAGGAACCGGAGGAAGGCGACGAAGAGGATGAGCAGCCGGTAGAGGAAGAGGAAGAAGAGGAAGAGGAAGAGCCCGAGGAGGAGCCGGAGGAGAAGCAGCCGAGAAGGCGCGCGTCCCGCCGGACCTCGTCGGGCACGGCCAAGAACGGTGGGGGCGGCGGAACGTCCCGGGCCGACAAGGCCACGGCGAAGCGGACCGCCCCGGCCAAGAAGGCGACTGCCTCCAAGAAGGCGGCCCCTGCGAAGAAGGCAGCTGCCAAGAAGTCCGCCCCGGCCAAGAAGGCGGCTGCCAAGAAGTCCGGCGGCTCGGCGAAGAAGGCGGCAGCCAAGAAGTCCGCCCCGGCCAAGAAGGCGGCTGCGAAGAAGTCCGGCGGCTCGGCGAAGAAGGCGGCAGCCAAGAAGACTGCCCCGGCCAAGAAGGCGGCTGCCAAGAAGACGGCAGCAGGCAAGTCATCGTCGAAGCGGGCCGCATCCAAGCGCACCAGCGGTCGGAGGTAGCGAGTCATGGCCAGGACGGAAAATGCAGAGCCTGAGTCGGAAGAGGCTGACGAGAACGAAGAGTCCGGAATGGACAAACTCCGCGGTGAGCTGTCCAACTTCCTCAGCACGCAAGTGGAGAAGCTTGCGGAGAAGGCGGGGGACAAACTGACCGATGTCACTGGCCAGTTGAACGATGTTGCGGAGAACGGCGGCTCACTGCCGGCCATCGGTTCTCGTATCCTCCAGGGCGACTCGCCGGTGAAGGCGTTCGTCTCGGAGAAGGCCAAAGGCGTCAAGGACAACGTCGTGGAGAAGGCCAAGGAGGCCTTCGGCGGCGGCAAGGGCAAGAGCAAGGCGAGCGGCGGAAAGGTCATGAACATCATCGAGGTACTCGATGTGGGAGTGCCGCTCCGCACCGCTTACGACCACTGGACCCGGTACGACCAGTTCAGCAGTTTCGCCAAGGGCGTGCGCGATGTCTCGATGGACGAAGAGATGTCGAGCGACTGGAAGGTCAAGGTAGGGCCCTCCTCCCGCAGCTTCAAGGCAACGGTCCAGGAGCAGGTCCCTGACGACCGCATCGTCTGGACATCCGAGGGCGCCAAGGGGACGACGCGAGGCGTAGTGAGCTTCCACGAACTGGCACCGTCCCTCACACGCATCGTCCTGGTCATTGAGTACTACCCGTCCGGCTTCTTCGAGAAGACGGGCAACCTCTGGCGTGCGCAAGGACGCCGGGTCCGGCTCGACTTCAAGCACTTCCAGCGGTACGTCACGCTCACGGACGAGGAGCCGGAAGGCTGGCGTGGCGAGATCCGCGACGGAGAAGTAGTCGTATCGCACGAAGATGCCGTGGAAAAGGAGGAAGCGGAGAGCGAGGAAGAGGACGACAACGAGGAAAACCCGGAGGGGGAGGAGTACGAGGACGAGGACGAGGACGAGGAGGAGTGGGATGAGGAGGACGACGGTGAGGACGAGGACCCACTGACGGACGAGGAAGAAGAGGAAGAGCCGGAGGAGGACGAGGAAGAGGAGGAAGAGGAAGAGGAGGAGCCGGACGAGGAAGAGGAAGAGGCGCCGCGCAGAAGGCGGGCCACGTCCGCGAAGCAGCGATCACGGAGAGCACGAAGTGACTGATCTCGACTTCCGGCAGGATGCTTCCTATCCCGTAGCCGGGCCGCAGAACACCAACCTGGCGGACATCCTTGAGCGCGTACTCGACAAGGGCATCGTGATCGCTGGGGACATCAAGATCGACCTTCTCGACATCGAGCTGCTCACCATTCGCCTGCGGCTATTCGTAGCCTCCGTGGACACGGCGAAGAAGGCCGGGATCGACTGGTGGGAGACCGATCCGGCGCTCAGCTCTCACGCGGCGAGGAACGCCCTGAAGGACGAGAACCGCGAGCTGCGAGCGCGGCTTGAGGCACTTGAATCGCACTCCGAAGAGACATCGTCGGACGTGCGATGAGCCGGGGAGAGGAAGAACAGGGGCTCATGACGGAGTGCAGTACAGGGACAGCGGAGACGAACGCCACCTACGTGTTCGCGGTCTGCCACACGGAGGGGGACCCCGACGTGGACGGTCTCACCGGGGTCACGCGGGACGAACCGGTGCGCTCCCTCCGCATCGGCTCGCTCACAGCGATCGTGCAGACCGTTCGAGGGGCTGACTTCACGGACGAAGTCTGGCAGAAACGTCTGACCGACGAGGCTGAACTCGAACGATACGCGCGTGCCCACCACGAGGTCGTCTCGGCAGTCGCCGGCCACTTTCCCACGGTCCCCTTGCCGCTCGCCACGTTGTACAACGGGGATGAGAGGGCTGCGCTCGCACTCGCCAGTGAGTCGACGCGGTTTCGCACAGCGCTGACGCGTATTGCGCATCATGCTGAATGGGGAATCAAGGTCTACGCACCCGACGCGCGGAATGCGGGCGATGGGACCTCGGAGGAGCGGCTGGCTGCGGCGGAAGACCGGATGCCCCCGGCCCCTGGAGCGGGCAGGGCCTATCTGGAACGTAAGCGCAACCTGCAGTCGCAGCGTGAGCAGCGGCAGACGGATTCCTTGCGGGTGGCAGATGCCGTGGATGCGGACGTGAGCCGCCTCGCCACGGAGTCCCGCCGGCTCCGGCCGCACGGCAATGGAGCCGTTGATGACCGTCGCGTTCAGGTCCTCAACGCGACCTATCTGGTAGCGGGACATCGGGTCGCCGAGCTGGACCTGCTGATTGCCGGATTGCGAAAGCGCACCGGTGCGCATATCGAGGTCTCTGGGCCCTGGGTGCCCTACTCATTCGTGGGCGAGGTGTAGTCGGTGACGCATGAAGCGGTTCCGTGGGGCGGCGCCGGCGGCTTGAGCGGCCCGATCGGCGTGCCGCTGGTCGATCTGCTGGACCGTGTCCTGGCGACCGGGGTGGTCGTGAGCGGTGACCTGGTCATCGCGATCGCCGACGTACCACTCGTACGTGTCTCACTCCATGCTCTGCTGTCGTCGGTCAACGAGCGTGTTCCCGCTCCCTGGGCTGACAGTGGACCGCTGTGACGACCGCACGAGTGGACCTGGACTCCGAGCAGATGGGGCGAGATCTGGTCACCCTGGTTCTCACGGTGGTCGAACTGCTCCGGCAGTTGATGGAACGGCAGGCCCTGCGGCGCATCGACGAAGGCGATCTGACCGACGATCAGACCGATGAGATCGGCACGACCCTGATGATGCTCGATCAGCGCATGGGAGAGCTCTGCGAGCAGCACGGAGTACGGATGGAAGACCTCAATCTCGACCTCGGGCCCCTGGGCTCCCTGCTGCCCCGGAACTGAGGACGCGGCAAAGGGAGCGGACACGAATATGCTGCGCTTCCTGGGCACTCGAATGGCGTATGTGCGGATCCTGGAGCACCGTGGAAGGGGGCACGGGCGGCGGAAAACGTCCGCCGTTTCCGGTTGGGCCCCTCACCGAACTCTCGCTGCGAGGTATTCATGGCGACGAACGGCAGTGAAAACGGAACGGCACTCGGATCGAACGAGTCGGCGGGCGGAACCAAGGGGACGACGGTCATCGCGGATACCGTCGTCTCGACGATCGCGGGGATAGCGGTACGTGAGACCGATGGGGTCCACGCCCTCGGCGGGGGCGCTTCCCGGGCCGTGGGAGCGATGAAGGACAAGGTGTCCCGCTCCAACGCGCCAGGCCGCGGAGTGAAGGTCGAGGTGGGCCAGAGGCAGGCCGCCGTAGACGTCGACATCGTGGTCGAGTACGGAACTCTCATTCTGGAAACCGCGAAGAAGATCCGCGTCCATGTCACCGATGCGGTGGAGACGATGACTGGGTTGGAAGTCGTCGAGATCAACATCAAGGTTCTTGATGTCTACGTGCCGGGGGACGACGACAGCGCGGACGACGACGAGGAAAAGGGTGCTCCTGAGCGGTCGCGCCGCGTTCAGTGAGGCTGACGTCCTGATAGTGGCTGGTTCAGGGGCAGGCGCCGGACCGCTCGGCGCCGACGGCGAAGTCGGCGCCGTGCGGTCCCGTGCGGTCCCGTGCGGTCCCGTGCGGTGCGCCGGGGCGCGTCCGGCTGTCAGGCGGACCGCCGCAGGGCTGTTGTGCGGATGAGGGTCAGAGGCCGGAGACGTCGAGGGCGCCGTCGATCTCCCGCACGAAGGGTTCCAGATCGTCCGGGTTCCGTGAGGTGATGAGCTTCCAGCCGCCGGACTCGTCCGTGACGACCGGCTGATCCGTCCAATCGCCACCTGCGTTGCGGATATCGGTCTGCAGAGAGGCGTAGGACGTGAGCCGCTTCCCGGCGACGACGCCTGCTTCCACCAGTACCCAGGGCCCGTGGCAGATGGCTGCGACGGGGTTGCCGGCTGCGGAGAACGCGCGCACGATCCGGCAGGCGGAGCTCTGCATGCGGAGGGTGTCGGCGTTCAACGTCCCACCCGGTACGAGCAGAAGGTCGTAGCCGGCTGGATCGACAACGGATGCCCGGCCGGATCCGCGAAGACCCGGAAGCCACGCTCCCCCTGGCGGTCGTCGACGTCCAGAGGTTTGGCCCCCAGCGCCAGCACCTCCCGGTGGGCCAATTCCATGTCCGTCACATGGAAGTCGAGATGCTCCTGCTGAGTCGTCCAGTGTCAGGTCGGGGTCCAGGGTTCTGCCCGGTACCTTGTCACCGACGAGGGTCTCGACGACGTCCCTCGTAACAGTTCCGGTCACCGCGGGGCCACTCGGGTGGTCGGTGGTCGGGGGCACGCTGGAAGGCGATGCGGGCCCCGCCCGGGACGTAGAGGTCGAACCAGTCGTCGCTCCCCCTATTCACCTCTCCGCCCAGAATCCTCTGATAGAACGCGGCGAGCGCATCGGGGTCGGGGCAGTCGAGCGCGACCAGGCAGTACGTGGCGACAGCCATGTGGTTCCTCGATCTTCCGTCTGCGGTTCGTACCTCGGGTTCCGTGACCTATTCCGCTGGCCGGTCGGCGGGTGGGCGGTGTATGCGGCCGCGAGGCCGCGACTTGTGCGGCAGGCGGTGGTCCCAGCGGATCAGCGGCTGACCGCCTTGCGGAGCTGCTCCTTGTCCATCGTGGAGCGGCCTTCGATGTTCTTCTTCTTGGCCTCTTCGTACAGCTGGTCCCTGGTGCGGCCCTGTGCGCCCTTGTGTGAGCGTTCGCCGCCTCGCTGGGAGGCCGACTTCGGGTCCTGTGTGGACGTCCTGCTCGCCGTCTTCGACTCACCCGAGCGGGCCCGTTCCTTGTTGACGGTACGAGCGGCGATCTCCTTTGCGCGCTTCTCCGGCTCGCCGCGCTTCTCGGCGCTCTCCTTCACATGCTCGTACTGACGCTCGCGCTTGCGGCTTGATCCGGCCGGCATGGTGTTCTCCTTCTGGTTACCGGGTCTCTTCTTCGGGGGCGCGGCGCGCACCAGCAAGAGCGATGCGGCCACTGCGTACAACCGGGTTGCCACTCGTCCCCGTCCGAAACATGGCACCGCTGCCCCGGGTGTGCCCACCGGGCCGTGCGCTCGGGTGACCACGGGCGGCCGGATCGCCGGCACGGCTCTGCCTTTTGGTGACGCGGAGAGGGCTGCAGTGGCAATCCGGCTGCGGGCGACGCTGCTCCGACGCGACTACCAGTAGTGCCGACGACCGCCGACAGCGTGCCCCGCTGCTCCCAGAATCCAGAGAACGGCCCCGAGGACGAGCAGAATGATCCCGATGGTCCACAGGATCGAGATTCCCGCCACGAAGCCGATGACCAGGAGAATGACGCCGAGGACAATCATGGTGCCCTCCATCTTTGCTTGACGCTATTACCAGCCTACGGCGCCGGGCTGCACTGTGTGCGAGGTACACCTGGCAGCCCTGGCAACGACCTCTGGCCATAGCGGTCGCGGTCGATCAGCGGGCTTGGGCTCGGGCGCGCCGGGCAGTGCGTTTCTGTGGTCATGGACCACGGCTTCCTCAGCCAAGCGGTGCGGCCGCTTGTTTCCCGCCCTCGGAGCGGCGGCGGCCGTTGCGAGGGCCGGGGTGCGCCGGCGGCAGAAGAGGGGTGGCGCTCAGGCAGCTGATGCCTGCAGTACGGCACAGTGGCAGAGTCTTCCTCTTTAAAATGAATTATCCGGAACGTCCCTTTTCGGGCCGGCTTTCCCTGAGACGGCGCAGCCAATCCACATGCGTCTTCACGCACCTATGCACGGACTGGGCATGCACCCCGTCCGGTCAACCAAAAGGAGTTGGCCGACATGAGCCGCGCTCTCGCTCTCGTCTGCACCCTGTCACCGTCCCCGGAGCGTTCCAGCAGCCAGCTGCTGGCGGATCAGATCATGTCCGAGCTGTCCGGCCTGGGCGTGGAGGGAGAGACCGTACGCGTGGTCGACCACGACGTGCGGCCGGGGGTCGCGCAGGACATGGGGGAGTCGGACGCGTGGCCGGGGCTGCGGGAGAAGGTGATGGCCGCGGACATCCTGCTCGTGGCCACCCCCATCTGGCTGGGGCACCCGTCGAGCGTGTGCCAGCGGGTGCTGGAGCGTCTGAACGCCGATATCTCCGCAACGGATGACGAGGGCCGTCAGCTGACCTACGGCAAGGTAGGGATCGTGGCCGTGGTCGGCAACGAAGACGGCGCGCACAAGGTCAGCGCGGACCTCTTCCAGGGCCTCAACGACCTGGGCTTCACCCTGGCGCCGGGGGCCGTGACGTACTGGGTCGGCGAAGCGCAGCAGGGCACCGACTACCAGGACCTGGACCGGACCCCCAAGGCAGTGGCTGCCACGACCCGCACTCTGGCAGTCAATGCGGCACACCTCGCCGAGGTGCTCGCGGACGCACCGTACCCGCCCAACGCGTAGGGGCGGTGTGCGCTTGAGAGGGTGGGCGGACCGGCGTTGACCGTCACGAGGTGGAGTCGTGTCGAGTCCGTAGCGAAGCGGCTTCTGGGGGCCCATGGCGCCGCAACGGGACGGCACGGCACGCCACAGGGTTTACGGGCTGCCGGAATGCTGTGCGGTTGCTGTCAACGGGACGCGCAGGGCCGGGCGACCGCCCCGCCAGGCCCCCAGCAACAGCGCACCCAGTCTGTCTTCGAGCAGACCGGTGGCCTGGATACCGAAGGCCACATCGGCGTCCAGACCGGGCTCGGCAGTCAGGAGAGGGTCGATTACCTCCAGGCGGACGACTTGCTCATGCACCGCGTCGGCCTCGACGTGCTCATCGTAGAAACGTGCGGCGGCCGGCCCGGCGCCCACGCGCCGCATCGCCTTTGCGAGCCGCCGGGAGCCGGGAGAGGACGTCACCTCCACCGCGGCGAAGTGCCCCACGAGAGCGCCGCGCAAAGCCCGGTGCAGACCGAACAGCGACATCACGTTGACCGTGCACAGCCCCTGCGCGGGGGCCGCGTCGAGGTAGTGACCGTAGGCGTGGTCCAGGCCGAGGTCGTCCATCAGGTCCGCGAAGAGCCGGGCGTGGATGTCTTCGGCGCGTCCGGCGCCGAACTCGTCGTACTCCACTGCCACCATCGCGGCCTTCGCGCGGCCGTGCAGCCGCGGGATGACCCAGGCGTGCGGGTCGGCTTCCTTGAGGTGGTAGAGGGAGCGGAGCGCCGAGTATTCCCGGACCTGCCAGAGCAGCCCCTCGTTCTGCAGGAAGTTGCTCACGCCGGTGCCGTCGTCAACGGCCGGTTCGGTGAGAATCGTGGCAAGGGCGTCGCGAGCGTCGGCTTTCCCCGGCACGTCTGTGCGCAAGGCGGCCAGGAAGCGGCGTTCCAGCGCACCGCGCAGCCGCAGCAGGTCGGGATCCCACTCACGGTCGTCACCGACTCCGTCGAATCCCTGATAGTGCAGCTCGTAGAGAACGTAGAGCGCAAGCTGGAGGTCGTCCCCGTAGGGATCGGCCTCGGACACGGCCTGCGGATCCGCCAGAGGTACGTGTCCGTCGCGCAAGGCCGACAGGACGGCGCGGGAGAGCACGCCGCGCGAGGTGGGCAGCACCGGGTTGATGCCACGCGATTCGAGGTAGAGCGTGGTGGTCATTCTGGCGCACCTGATTCCGGGTCGGTGGCCGCGTCGGCCTCAGACCCGGCAGGTGGGGCTGCGCGCCCGCGGTGGCTGGTGTCGCACCAGGGATAGCGGCGGCTGCGACGGCAGGTACACAACGCCACCATGAAGCGCTCGGAGGTGACAGCCACACCGTCATGCCCCGTCGCGGTTACGGGTCCCTCCACCAGGAGCGGTCCACCGGGTTGGAGGCGGACACGGCGGGAATCAGATTTGTCGCGCACGGATGACCACCAGTTCCTCTTTGTCCTGTCCTGTTTCGTCCATCAGTCCCTGATCGCGCAGCCAAGGCAGACGGGAGCGCAGGACAGGGCCGAGGGGGACGAGTTCGCGGTCGATGACCTCCGCGTCGAGGTGGGCCCGTGCCAGGACATCGATCGTGGTCTGGGCGCCGCACATTTTCGAATGGACCATGAGCAGTGTTCCGCCGGGGCGCAGAACGGTTGCGGCGGTCGCGCAGACCCGGTCGACGACGGCGCGGCCATCCGGACCGCCGTCCCACGCGCGGGCTCTGCCCCGCAACGGCGGCCTTGCCGCGGGCGCGGGAACGTACGGGGGGTTACTGATCACCATGTCGTACTGTTCCGCGTCGAGAGCGGACAGATCGCGATACCGGACGGTGACCCGACTGCGGTGGAGGGCGGCGTTCACCCTGGCGCACAGCACCGCCCTGTGGGAGATGTCGATGGCAGTGACGCGTGCGCCCAACTGGGCGGCGTGAACCGCCAGGGCCCCGCTGCCGGTCCCCAGTTCCAGGACATGCGTTCCGGGGCTGATGTTCTCCCGAACGACAGCCCGCATGAGGAGGTGCGTGTCGTGTTGCGGAGTGTAGACGCCCGGCACCGTCAGTATGCGCCGTGGCGTGCTCCGAGGTGATACGGCCATAGCCGCCTCTCGCCCTCGTAGTGGCGGCGACTGATCGCCGCTTGTCCAGGATGGGCCGCGCGCAGGGAGGGCGCCATTCCGGCGGTCACGCACTGTGTCCGGCGCGCCTTGTACCGCAGGATCCGGAGCAGCAGGGCCGTCCACGTGGATGGTCTGGCGGAGGGGAACGCGCGCGCGTGGTCGCGGCGAGGCGCAGATGTGCGGGCAGAGCCGGGCGTTGGCCTGGGCCAGGGTCAGCAGGGTTCGCCGGCCCAGTGCTGTGTCCTCGGCCGATACGCCCAAATGGGTCAACAGGGAGCCGCCCGGCACGGCACCCTGCGCCGCTGCCGGCACCTCAGCCAGACCAAGCCGATCACGCGTCACTGCACCCTCCCCGGGTTCGGGACTCTCCTGCCCACCGAAACGGCAGGAATGACCGCTGTGGCCTATGTCCCGGAACCCACACGGCTTCGGCGGGAGCGCTTCCCTGCTACAAGACCGACCTCAGTCTCGAGAAGGGAGGGATGAGAGATCGCCGTGAGGATGGCGCGCACGCCAGGGATTACGGGACAGCCCTGAGGGGGGTGAGAACGCGGGGAGGCGCTCTGACCGATCGCCGGGTGGGGCTCGCGGAGTGCTCAGCGGCGGCCGGAAGAACGGTACGGCGACGAGCAGCGGGCGTTCTCGCGGGTCACCGACCGGGAGACACCATCGGCGGACCTTCTAATCCGGGTGCACGGAGGCGCCGGGAGTGCCGCCCAGGGGACGGCGCGCCCCCTTCAGTTCGGCTTCGTACAGGTGGTCGCGGCCCTGGGCGAGCTTGTGGACCAGTTGCTGCTCGATGTCGGTGAAGGGCCGGTAGTAGGTCCGGTTGTAGGCCTCGATGAGCTGGAAGGTCCAGTGGCCGGGGATGACGTTGCGGCCGAGGATCTCACGTTCGACGAGGTCGGCGTCCTGGTCGTGGCCGGCCTCGCGCAGGAGCCGGACCGCGTCGCCGACGGCGAAGTCGGCGCCGCCGGTCAGTTGATGGAACTCGTACAGCGCGCCGCGGGCGCGTTCGGTCGTCTCCAGCGCCCTCGACAAGGCGCCCAGCGCTTCGATGGTCTTGTCACTGACGCCTTCGGGGCGGTGGTGTGCAGTGTCCGGATGGCTGTTCTGTTCATCGCTCACGCCCATACTTATGCCCTGAGTGTGCGCGCACCTACCCGCCGGTTACACCTCCATAGAGGGCGAGATGGCCTGCAACGGGCCGGACGCCGTTGTTCTCAGCACGCACAATATATGTGCCCTCGCTCCGATATTGCGTGCGGTATGCGCCATAGCCGCGTGCCGGAGTGCGCCGAGCGATGAAGGGCGCGACAGTGAATTGGGGAGTTCCGTAGCCGACGGTCGAGTTCTGGGAGTGTGCGGATCATGGAAAAAGGCGACAAGCTCGACAAGGGGGACCGGGTCTCCTGGAGTAGTCACGGTCAGACCGTCCCTGGGAAAGTGAAGGGGGAGATCACGAAACGCGCCGAGGTGGCGGGACGTACTGTCGACGCTTCAGAGGGCCAACCTCAGTACGAGGTAGAAAGCGATAAATCTGGCCGCCGGGCTGTCCATAAGCCTCAGGCCTTGCGTAAGAAGGAGGCCGGGTGAATGGGGGTGCCGATTACGGACGGCGAGGTTCCCTGTCCGGCTGCAATATGATTGCATATAAATTCGCGCGGGGGCATTTGCGCAGTTCCTCTTGAGAGGATTCGATGATGCGTGCACTGACCTGGCAAGGTAAAAGGGACGTCCGGGTGGAGACCGTTCCGGATCCGCGGATCGAGGACCCGACGGACATCGTCGTCAGGATCACGTCCACGGGCATCTGTGGCTCGGACCTGCACCTTTACGAAGTTCTGGGGCCCTACCTCGACCCCGGAGACATTCTCGGCCACGAACCCATGGGCATCGTGGAGGAGGTCGGCCCCCAGGTGACTTCGCTCGCCCCCGGGGACCGTGTCGTCATCCCCTTCAACATCTCGTGCGGGCACTGTTACATGTGCGATCAGGGGCTGCACTCCCAGTGTGAGACCACGCAGGTCCGCGAGCGGGGGATGGGAGCCGCCCTCTTCGGCTACACCAAGCTCTACGGCCAGGTGCCTGGTGGCCAGGCGGAGCTGTTGCGGGTTCCTTTCGGGGACAGTCTGCCGATCAAGGTTCCGCACGGACCGGCGGACGACCGGTTCGTCTACCTCTCCGACGTACTGCCCACTGCCTGGCAGGCCGTGGAGTACGCGGCGATCCCGCCCGGCGGGTCGGTGACCGTTCTGGGGCTCGGGCCGATCGGTGCGATGGCGGCGCGTATCGCCAGGTACCGGGGAGTGCGTCAGGTGGTGGGCGTCGACCTCGTACCCGCCCGTCTGTCCCGCGCCGCCGCGGACGGGGTGCAGTGCCTCGACCTGCGCCGGCACGGCAAGGAACTCGGCGACGCCATCCGCGACCTCACTGACGGACGAGGCACCGACGCGGTGATCGACGCGGTCGGCATGGAGGCACACGGCGCACCCGTGGCGAAAGTGGCGCACGGGGCCGTTGGAATGTTGCCCGATGGTCTGGCGGAACGGCTCATGGAAAGAGTGGGACTGGACCGTCTGGCCGCCTTCCGAGCAGCGATCGACGTGGTGCGCAGGGGCGGCACGATCTCGGTGTCCGGCGTGTACGGCGGCGCGGCCGACCCCCTGCCGATGCTGACCATGTTCGACAAGCAGATCCAGCTCAGGATGGGGCAGGCCAACGTCAAACGCTGGGTCGACGACATCCTCCCGCTGCTCACGGACGAGGACCCGTTGGGCGTCGACGACTTCGCGACGCACCGACTGCCGCTCGAAGAGGGGCCGCAGGCGTACGAGACCTTCCAGAACAAGCGGGACGGGATGATCAAAACGCTGCTGGTTCCCTGAGCGCGGTGTCCGACCGGCTCACGGCCGGGACGGCTCACGAGGCCAGGGGAGGGGAGCGGCGCCCGTGGCGTCGTGGACCTCGGTGGTGAGGCAACTCGCCTGCGGTGAAGTGCGGAAGACGTAGCGGCGCCGCCGGAGAGTCCGAGGTCGGGGGAGGGGCCCGCGGGAGTCGCCACGTGCTGCCGTACACCCTGTGGGGCGTCCTCCGGGCGGCGGATCCGTCGGACGCTTGCGAGAGTGAATGAGTACGCCCGAACGGGCCGGCACGGGAGGGCCCGGTGCATCCGACGAGACGTGGAGGACCGATGGCTGTACGACATCGATTGATCGAAAGCCCTGTAGAGGATGTCTGGGCGGTTCTGGCCGACGGTACGCGGTACGGCGACTGGGTGGTGGGGACATCGGAGTCGCGTCCCGAGGACGGAGAGTGGCCGCAGATCGGCTCCAGCATCACGTACACGATTCAGGTCGGTCCGTGGTCGGTGGCCGGAAGCACCGTCGTTCGGCGTTGCGAGGCTCCCGGGGTGCTGGAACTGGAGGTCGACAGCGGGTGGCTCGGCACCGCCCGGATCGCTCTGGAAGTCCGGCCCTGGGGTGAGAACGCCCTGGTGACCATCGACGAACACCCGCTGCGCGGACCGGCCGGAAAGCTTCACAACACAGCCGTGGACGCACTGATCCAACTGCGCCACCGCAGCATGCTCGCCCGACTGGCGGCCACGGTCGAGAAGGCCCCGCAGGGCATGCGCGAGGCGGGCTGAAGTCCGCCCCGACCACTGCCCGAGGAGTAGGACAGGGCGGCTCGCCGCCCCGGAACGGCGAGCACATGGAGGTATCGATGCCGGACGCGGTGGTTGTCGGTGCGGGACCCAATGGCCTCGTTGCGGCGAATCTTCTCGCCGACGCGGGATGGACCGTAGAGGTACTTGAAGCGCAGCCGGAGCCCGGAGGAGCAGTCCGTAGCGACCGTGGCGTCCATCCCGACTACGTGAGCGACCTGTTCAGTTCCTTCTACCCGCTGGCAGCCGCCTCTCCGGTCCTCGCAGGGCTGGACCTGCACGCTGAAGGGCTCGGCTGGAGCCGTGCCCCACGCGTCCTGGCACACCCGTTGCCGGACGGCCGCTGCGCGCTTCTCGAACGTGGAGCCGACGACACAGCAGAGGGCCTGGACGCGTTCGCCGCGGGCGACGGTGCTGCCTGGCTCGACCTGCACGACACATGGAATCGCCTGGGCCCAGACCTTCTGCGCGCCCTGTTCACCCCCTTCCCGCCGGTGCGACCCGGTATCCGTCTCGCGGCCAGGCTCCGGGCCGTCGGCGGCCTCCGTCTGGCGCGGATGCTGTTGCTGCCTGTCCGTCGTCTGGGGGAGGAGCAGTTTCGCGGCGAGGCCGCCAGGCTTCTGCTCGCCGGCAACGCGCTGCACGCGGACCTCGGCCCCGAAGCGGCCGGCAGCGGGGGCTTCGGGTGGTTGATGTCCATGCTCGGACAGACCTACGGCTTTCCGGTGCCGGTCGGGGGTGCCGGTGCGCTCACGGCCGCTCTGGTACGGAGGCTGGAGCGGCACGGAGGTGTGGTCCGCTGCGGGAAGCGTGTCAACGAGATCGTCGTACGCGGCGGACGTGCCGTCGGCGTACGCACCGCGGGAGGTGAGTGCGTATCGGCGTCCCGTGCTGTCCTGGCCGATGTGTCCGCACCGGCGCTGTACGGCGAACTGGTCGACGCGCGGTATCTCCCCGACCGGCTGCTGAAGGATCTGCGCGGGTTCCAGTGGGACTACGCGACGTTCAAGGTCGACTGGGCACTGACCGGCCGGGTGCCCTGGACCGCCGGTATGGCTGGATCGGCGGGCACGGTTCACCTGGCCGACGGGGTCGACGGGCTCACCCGCTTTGCCGCGCAGATCGCGACAGGCCGGGTCCCCGACCGCCCCTTCCTCCTCTTCGGGCAGATGACCACGGCCGACGCCACTCGCTCACCGGCCGGCACCGAAGCGGCGTGGGCATACACCCATGTCCCGCACCTGATCAAGGGGGACGCGGGTGAGGACAACCTGACGGGGCGGTGGGACCGGCGTGAACAGGAAGCCATGGCCGACCGCATGGAGACCGAGGCGGAACGTTGGGCCCCCGGATTCCGTTCCCTCATTGCCTCCCGTCGCATCCTCGCACCGCCCACCCTCGAGTCCATGGACGCCAATCTGCACGGCGGCGCGATCAATGGCGGAACCGCGGCCGCCCACCAGCAGTTGGTGTTCCGGCCGGCCCCGGGCACCGGGCGGCCCGAAACGCCGGTGAGGGGCCTCTACCTCGCCTCGGCCTCCGCGCACCCCGGCGGAGGTGTCCACGGGGCCCCCGGTGCCAACGCCGCGCGGGCCGCGCTGCGCGGCGGGCGCTGTGTGCGCCTGCACGCGCCGCGGGTGAGCCGCACACGGCGGAGCAACGGCTGATCGATGGTCCCGGGCGTGGTCCGTCACCACGCCGAGGCGGCGTGCCGTCACGGTAGTTGGGTGCAGACGAGCTGTCACAAGCGGTAGCCCGGGTGTCAGGCACGCGACCGTCCGGTTGCCTCCGCTGCGCGTCCGCCGGCCCCCAGCAGCCCCGTCGCCTCGAATGGCGATCGCCCCAGCTCCCGGCGCGTCAGCAGCGAGACCAGCCCCGGCAGACCGGCTCGCACCGCCTGGACACTCCGGAGCCACCCGGGCACGTATACGGAAGGTGCCCGCCGCTCGACTGCGTCGACCACGAGCCGGGCCACGTACTCCGGGGCATAGGTCTTGCGCGCCGGTGGAGGCATATGGGCCCGAAGCTCGCGCAGCACACGATGCTGGTCGGCATCCCGGATCATGTCCGTGTCGATCCAGTTCAGATACGCGATTCCCACGCTGACCCCGCGGGGGGCCAGTTCCGCGCGCAGGGAGTGCGAGAAGGACTCCACGCCCGCCTTCGACGCGCAGTAGGCACTCATCATCGGCGCGGCGCCGATGGAGGCGAGCGAGGCGATCTGCTGGTAGTGACCGCGAGTGCGGAGCAGTTGAGGCAGGAACGTGCGTGCGGTGACCGCGCTGCCCACGAGGTTGACCTCGATCACGCGCCGCCAGGTATCCGGATCGGAGTCGGCGAAGGGACCTCCCTCCGCCACCCCGGCGTTGGCGACGACGACCGAAACGGCGCCCAGGCGACGACCCACCTCTTCGGCGACGTGGGCCATCGCCTCGTCGTCGGTGACGTCCACGTGCCAGTGCAGTGACTCTGTGGGGAGCTTGCCGGCCGTCTCGGCGAGTGCGTCTTGTTCCAGGCCGAGCAGGGCAACGCGGACGCCTCGCTCGGACAGCTCCCGGGCGATAGCTGCTCCGAGGCCGCGTGCGGCTCCCGTCACCACGGCCGTACGGCCGCTCAGGATGTGCTTCCGGTCAGTCACGAGAACTCCTGCGAATAGGCGGCGGGGGTGGGTGGTCAGAGCGCGGACAGTGGCTGACGAGCGGGCGGCTCGGTAGAGGGCGAACGACGCCGACCGTTGGAGCATCGCCGACCGACGTCGCCGCCTCCGGGGCATGGTGAGAGCCTTCCCTGTCCGCGAGCACTACAGGTCGACCGTCTCGGCTGTCGTGATGGTCGCTTGCATGTTGCGCTCCATCATGAGCAGGGCTGCATCGGCGAGGTCCTTGTGGATATGGGCAACCGCGTTCTCGGGAATGGTTACCCGCAGGTGACGAATGTGTGCGTCAAGGGCGGAGTACAGCACGCATTGCTCGGTGACCTGGCCGCAGAGAATGACATGGTCCACGTCAAGCTGAGACAAGAGATAGGCGAGAGGGGTTTCGTAGAAGATCGAGTGTCTTGCCTTGACCACGAACAGTGAGTTCCCATCCGGCTGCACCGGGCGGACAAGTTCGACTCTCGGCCCGGCCATGGCGGACGCGACGATTTCGCCATGATGAGAGCGCCATTCGCCGAAATTGTCATTGACATAAATGACAGGCACACCCTTGTTGCGTGCTCGACCCAGAAGTCGGACAATATGCGGCAACGCCTTGCGTACGGATGGAATGAGAATATCTGCGTCAGGGTGCTCGTAGGAATTGATCATGTCGATCAGGATGAGAGCCTTCTTCCCCATCATCTCATGATGTCACGGTACGGAAGCGCGCATAGTGAGCTCGTGGGGGAGATTTGCGAAGCAATGGCCGAGAGCGCGGAGGAAAGAGACCGTGACCTGGGGGCGACAATTGGTTTCGATATCAGGTTTCGTGCGGCCCGGGCACGATGTGGCTGTGCGCGGATGGCGCAGTTCGGGTGTCAGCCGGCGTATCGAGGGGTACTCGTGCGCAGTCGATGTCTACCCCTGCCCGAGTGCTGATTGCTCTGCCTGCGGGGTTGCCCGTCTGTCGATCGGAGCCCAGTGAGCGAGAGAGTGAACCCGGTGTCCGCCGAAGGGGGGCAACGCTCTGGAGGCGGTCGGCCGTCCCGCGGCGTCGGCAGGCGTGGTGGTCGGCGACGCGGCGTCCACGGTCATAGAACCGTGAAAGGTCTGCTCACGAGACATCTGCTCACCGGACGGCGTGCTCGGCACCGCTTACCTGCTGTCCGACAGGCCACCTGAGACGATTCACCTCTCCCGGACAGGAAGCCGCACGCCATGGATCACTCGTCCGCTCCTGTACTCGAAGCTCTGACTGCCTACCAGGCGCAGGAGCAACTACCGTTCACGCCGCCTGGTCACAAGCAGGGCCGCGGAGCCGACCCGAGGGTCCGGGCTGTGCTGGGGGACGCTCTGTTCGGCGCGGACATGCTTGCGGTGTCCGGCCTGGACGACCGGACCACGTCCCAGGGGGTCCTGAAGCGGGCACAGTGCCTGATGGCCGACGCCGTGGGCGCCGAGCACACGTTCTTCTCCACCTGCGGGAGCTCGTTGTCGGTGAAGGCAGCCATGCTCTCCGTCGCCGGGCCGCACCAGAAGCTGCTGGTCGGACGCGACGCGCACAAGTCGGTCATCTCCGGCTTGATTCTCGCGGGTATCCGCCCGGTGCGGGTCGACCCCCAGTGGGACCCCGATCTCCACCTTGCGCACCCACCTGCTCCCGAAGCCTTCCGGTCGGCGTTCGACGCACACCCGGACGCGCGGGGGGCTCTGGTCACGAGCCCCACTCCGTACGGCACCTGCGCCGACATCGGAGCCATTGCGACGCTGTGCCACGAGCGTGGTGTGGCGCTGATCGTGGACGAGGCGTGGGGAGCCCACCTGCCGTTCCATCCCGAGTTGCCCGCCTGGGCGATGGATGCCGGTGCGGACGTATGCGTCACGTCCGTCCATAAAATGGGCTCCGGGCTCGAACAGGGCTCGGTCTTTCATCTGCAGGGCGACCTGGTCACCGCACAGACCCTTGCTTCTCGTGCCGACCTGCTGGACACCACGAGCCCCTCGGTCCTCATCTATGCCGCCCTCGACGGATGGCGACGCCAGATGGTGGAACAAGGGCGTGAACTTCTGGACGACACCCTTTCCAGGGCTCGCCGTGTACGAGCGGCCATCGAGGACATCGAAGGGCTGCACGTCAACGACCGTGACGACTTCTGTGCGCCCGGGCGCGCGTTCGACATGGACCCCCTCCAGGTCTTCATCGATCTGAGCGGGCTCAAGTTCAGCGGCTACGACGCCGCCGACTGGATGCGTCGGCACCATCGAATCAACCTGCACACCTCCGACCACCGTCGCATCAACGCCCAGCTCACCCACGCCGACGACGAGACGACGACCGCGCGGCTCCTCGACGGCCTGCGCGACCTGGTCGCCCACGCCGACGAGCTGCCGCCGGCCCCGGCGATGCGCATCCCGGACCCCACCGAGCTGCGTCCTCGGCAGACGGCACTTCCGCGCGATGCCTTCTTCGGCGATGTGGAGCAGGTTCCAGCCGCTCAGGCAGTCGGCAGGATCTGCGCCGAAATGCTCACGCCCTACCCTCCAGGAATTCCTGCTGCCCTGCCCGGCGAGTTGCTCGACCAGGCCGTGGTGGATTATCTGCGCACGGGTGTGGATGCGGGGATGTTTCTCCCCGATGCCGCTGACAGCACCGCCAACACCATCCGTGTGTCGGTGCACGATGTGGGAGCCGACTGACCGGGCTCCGAAACAGCAGGCCAGGGGGTAGATGGTGCGAATCGGGTGTCGGCCTCCTGAGTGCGGCGTCGCAGGCGGAGGAGGGCGTTGAGGCCGGACGAGTCGCGGAAGGTGACGCCCGACAGATTCAGGTCCGCGAACGGGCAGCGCGGAATCGCCGCCGCGGCCAACCGGTTCACGCTGGAAGCGCCAAGCGCTCTCCACGGCTACGGCGCGCCGGCCGTGGGGTTACTCCGCGACGCCGACCTGCTGCTCGTCCGCACCTGCGGGCTGGTGCTCCTGTGCTCGGGGTGATGCATCGGGGCGCTGCCCGGGGGCAGACCGGCCAGGGCAGTTGCATGTTCAGTGGAATCCGCGTCGGGGCCAAGCCATTCGCACAACAGTACGGTGGCGTCGTCCTGAAGGTTGCCGTCGTGGTGGGCGAGGACGGCGCGGATCAGCCGCCGCAGGGTTTCTGGAACGGGCAGGCCGTCGGCGTGATGGCGGATGATGAAGTCGGTGAACTGTTCCAGACCGAACTCGTCGCCATCCCGGCTGCGCGCTTCGGTGATGCCGTCGGTGTAGAGCACGATGCGGTCGCCGGGTTCCAGTTGCTCATGACAGGTGACGCTCTCCAGGCCCAGACCGGTGCCCATGGGGTGGGCAGGTGGGCATTCGAGGTTGGTGGTCCAGCGGTTGCCGCGGATGATGACGGGCCGGTGGTGGCCACGGTTGACCCAGCTCAGCAGGCCCGTACGGGCGTCGAGGGTAGCGAGGATGCCGGTGGCGTAGCGCTGGTGGTCGTACTGCTCGATCAGCGCTTGTTCCACGGCCTCGCTCGCGGCGGCCAGATCGCCCCCGGCCCGGCGGACGCTGCGGCAAGCGCCCAGGGCGAGCGCCGCGCAGAGGCCGGCAGCGGTGTCGTGTCCCATGGCGTCGAAGATGGAGAGGTGCACCAGCGGGCCGTCGATCGCGTACTCGTACGCGTCGCCGCTGATCCGGTAGGCCGGTTCCATCGAGGCGGCGATCACCACCCGCCCGTCGGCGTAGGCGCTGGGCGGCATCAGGTTCCACTGCATCTCCGCAGAGATGCTCAGGGGTTCGGTACGGGCCAGTTTCGCCAGAGTGTCGCTGGAGGTGCGCTTGCTGACGATGATGAGGGCCAGCAGAGCGGCGAGCCGGTCCATGTCCTCGTGCGTACGGGCATCGTCCTGTTCCGCTTCCACGAACAGCACCCCGAGTCGCTCGGTGCCGTCGAGGAGTGGCACCCACCAGGATGAACACGGGCTTTCCGGTCGGCTGCCGGCGGACAGGATGCGGCCGTATTGGTAGGCCCGCCCGGGGACGCTGCCATCGATCTCCCATTGCGTCTCGCGCGCGTCACCGGCTTCCTCCCCGGGAAGCAAACGCAGCACCCGCCGTTGCAGGTCACCGAGGTAGATCAAGATCTGGGTGAACCCGGAGGCCCGCGCGTGCTCCGCTGCCATGTCCGGGAGCCGGTCGATGGGCATGAGATGGCTGGCAGCCAGCAGATCGGCGAGCATCCGACGCCCGCCCGCCTCACGCTCCTGGTTCACGCTTCTTCACTCTTTCCGTTGGTGCTGCATGGAGCTGGGTGGCGTCCGGGGCTCCTGAGCCTGCGGATCCGGTCGACGCCATCTCGGCGTGTCCACGCGGGCGGGCCAACGTCCATGCCGCCGGCGCGGGACCCGGCCGCCCCAGGGGTTGCCGCTGCGGTCGTCCAGGGGCTCCATCGTCGCCTTCTGCTGGTCCATGTGCTCTCAGTACCCGACTGACGAGAGTCGAAGTCACGGTCGTAGCACCTGTAGAAGTGAGAGGATTATCCCTTAATGAGGTGTAGGGGGCCTGCCGCCGCTCCGGAGCGACCTCTGCGGCCCCTGCCGGTACAAACCGTTCGTACGGGTCGGAGAGGACGCCCGCCCCTTTCCTGCCGGGTACTGGAACCCCCGCATCGCCACCGTGACCGGTTCGAACGCAACGCGCGGACGACCCGGGCGGTGCGAGGGCTGGAGGATCCGTGATCTCGACGCCTGGCTGGAGCAGGAACGCGGCCGCCGCGAATGACACCCTCGGTACGACGCGCACAACGCGGCCCTGCCCTCGCCCGCGTACGAGCACCAGCCTCAGGTCCGCAGGGCACAGGAAGGAAGGATCACGTGGATCAGCCGCCGACAGACCCCGCCCCGGGTGAGCCCGAGCAGCAGGCGCTGTTCGGATGGCCGACTCCGGAGCCGGACCCGGATCCGGGCACGTCCCCGGTGTTCCGGGACACCCCGGAGGCACGCAGGATGCTCGACGTGCGGGAGGTCTACGCCGAGCCCGCGGCGCTGCACTCCCCGCGCGGCCGGCAGATCATGTCCCGGGTGCCAGGAGCGCGCGTGACCGAGGTCGCGAGTCACTGGCGTATCCCCTCCCTGCACGGCAACGACGGCAACATCTCCCGATGGGTCCGCATCAAAACAGAAACGCTCGTCCTCGGGGTGAAGCAGACGCTCCGGACCCGCCCCAACGGCAGGTCGGCCGACTGGATCGCCCCCGGCGCCTCCAACGGGTGCGCGATGGCGTGCGCCTACTGCTACGTCCCCCGGCGCAAGGGCTACGCCAACCCCATCACGCTGTTCACCAACATCGAGGCGATCGTGGCCCACGTCCGCCGACACGTACGTGCCTTGGGCCCGAAGACGGAACCCAACCAGTGCGACCCCGAGGCGTGGGTCTACGACATCGGCGAGAACGGCGACTGCTCCGTCGACGCGTTGGTCAGTGACAACACGGCCGATCTCATTGCCTTGTTTCGCGGCCTGCCGACGGCGAAAGGTTCCTTCGCGACGAAGTTCGTCAATCCTGACCTGCTGGCACTCGATCCCCAGGGGCGCACCAGGATGCGCTTCTCCCTCATGCCGCCCGAAGATGCCCGGTTGCTGGACATCCGCACCAGCCCGGTTGCCGAGCGCATCGCTGCGGCTGCGGACTTCCTCGATGCAGGCTACGAGGTCCACTTCAACCTCTCGCCCGTCGTCCTGCGACCGGCATGGCAGCGCGACTGGGCCGGCCTGCTCACTCACCTCGACGACGTCCTGCCCGCCCGCGTGAAGCGGCAGGCGGCGGCCGAGATCATCATGCTGACCCACAACGAGACACTCCACGAGGTCAACCTGGGCTGGCATCCTCGCGCCGAGGAGGTGCTGTGGCAGCCGGCCGCCCAGGAGGCCAAGCGCTCGCAGAACGGAGCACTCAATGTCCGTTACTCCCTGGAGATCAAGCGGCAGTCATTGACACGGCTCCAGCAGCTGCTGGCCACGCATGCACCGTGGCTGCGCGTCAGGTACGCCTTCTGAGGACGGACCACCCCGCAACTTTTGGCACCGTCAGTCCGGACGGAGGGGGACAACAGGCCGCCCGCTCATGGCGGCGGAGCCAGCTCTAGTAACAACTGCGTTGTCCCATGTGAGGAGCCGGCCCGCGATCGAAGCCTGACGTGCGAGCTGCCCGAGCGGCCTGCCGCCTGTGTCCTCGATGCACTGCTGCGCGTAAAGGCAGGACGCGGCCGACACGGTGATCCCCCGTCATGCGGAGATCTCGAGGGCGCTGACCCCGGAACCGGAGGGGAGTATGCCCCGCAGACCGCAGACCGCAGACCGCAGACCGCAGACCGCAGACCGCCGAGCCGGCCAAGGTGACATAGCCGCCCAGTCCGCCGGACGATGACGACGGTCGCCCGAACACCGGGGTGACCGTCTTCGTCGTGGGGTCCACGGGGCTACGGTTACGCGCATGACAATTCTGGTCGTTGGCGGTTCCGGCTTTCTGGGGTCCGAGCTGGTCCGGCAGGCGAGAGTGGCGGGGCATACGACAGTGGCGACGTACGCGACCGAGCCGGGCGCCGCCTCCCCGAGCGCGTGGTGCCCCCTCGATCTGCGGGACACCGGAAGTCTGGACGCGGTGATGGCCGAGGTGAACCCGCGCGTCATCATCAACGCATCGAGCCGGCATGCTGACTGGGCGGTTACGGCAGAAGGCCCGCTCCAGCTCGCGAAGGTCGCGGCCAGGCGCGGAGCCCGCCTGGTTCACACGTCCACCGACGCCGTGTTTTCCGGTGTCGGCCGGGCTCACTACGACGAGTCCTGTCTCCCGGACCCCGTCACCCCGTATGGCGCAGCCAAGGCCGCGGCTGAGACCGGGGTCCTCGCCCTGCATCCCAAGGCTGTCGTTGCCCGCACTTCGCTGATCATCGGCCACGGCCGTTCCGTGCACGAGCGCCTGGTGCACCAGCTCGCCGCCGGCACCGTTGACGGAGCCCTGTTCACCGACGACATCCGCTGCCCGGTCCACGTCTCGGACCTGGCGGCCGCCCTTCTGGAACTGGCGTCGAGCGACGCAACAGGCATGCGCCATCTCGCAGGGTCCGACGCCCTGAGCCGCCACGACCTCGGCGTCCTCATCGCCGAGCGCGACGGTCTCGACGCCTCCCGCCTGCCCACGGCGCTGCGGGCCGACAGCGTTGTTCCCGGAGCCCTTGACGTCCGCCTCGACAGCCGGGCGACCCAGAGGCAGTTGCGCACCACACTGCGCGGTGCTCGGGAGTTCTTGAACCCTGCCGACCAGGCGCTTTCGGCCGACCCGACCTGATCGAACCGAAGCAACTCGTCCAACGCGGCCGGGACATCGTTCGGATCCTTCCGAAGGCGATCCAGCTCGGCAGGGTGCTGGAGCAGCGCCAGGGTGGCGTTGCCGAGAATGAGGCGGGTCGGTCATGCCTCAGCCTCCAACCAGCTCTCGCTCGCCGTCATTGGAGACACGCCCAACCCGGTGTGGGTAGGCGCCGGCCACCAGGAGGAGTCACTCCGAATTTCACCGGCCTGACCTGCGACGCAGCGCGATCCCGAACACGGTCAGTCCTCGCCGCCCTCCTCCTCGTCGTCCCCCTCGAAGAAGTCTCCGATCTCGTCGACGACTTCGGCAGCCACCATGCCGCCGACCACGCCGACCGCGACCCCGGCCGCGCCCGCCGCGACGGCCGTGCCCATGCCCGGCCCGGAGCGATGGCCGTTGTCGTGCTGATGGTGATCGCCGTGGTCGCCGTAGCCGTGCCCGTGGCCGTAGTCCTGCCCGTGTGCGGCATGCGTGCCGTACGCCGCCCGGTGCTCGACGAGCTGCCGCATCCAGCCGTCGACCAGCGCGTTCCAGTCCTGGTGGTGGACGCCGTCCTGGCTGACGGTGAAGCGGGTGACGGCGTCGTGTCCTTCGGAGAACAGACCGCCGCGCTTGTCGGCCTCCAGGATCACCTCCATGTCACCGGGCGTGGCGAGGAAGGTCACCTCGATCTCATTGACCGTGTGCGCGTACTGCGGGGACGGCGCCAGCTCGATCTCCTGGTAGAAGGGCAGCTGTTGGCCGGTGCCGGCGATTCGGCCGTATTCCAGGTCGGCGGATCGGAAGCCGAAGCCGAGCTGCCCGAAGGCTTCGAGGATCGCCTCCTGCACCGGGAGCGGGCCGACGACGAGCGGGTCGAGGTCGCCCGTGTCCTTGGCACCGGCCACCGACAGCTCGGTGCGCACGCCCAGGACGATGCCGAGCCCTTGCCCGTACAGCTCGGTGACCGGGGTCTCCCAGGGCAGCGTCACCGTGAACGGGACGCTGTGCTCCGCGCCCGCCGGCAGCCGGAAACCACCGCCGATCAGGAACCGGTCGAAGACGACGGCGCCATGGCTCTCACCGTCCTCGTGCTCGGCCTCGACCCTGGCGACGAACTCCAGCGTGATGTGCTCGATGTCGAAGTCGTCTGTTCCGCCCAGGAGATGGACCTGGCCGGACAGGGAACCACCGGGGACGGCCACCCCCGGGGTGAGGACGGTGTCGACGGTCGGGCCGCCGACGCCGAGTGAGCCGAGCAGTCGTTTGAACACCATCGAGGCGTCCACTCCCTTTGTGCGTACGAAGGTCATGAGGGGTTTGCAGGCGTCGCATACATCAGTGACGGCTTCCCTCGTTCTACGGGCGCGTAGAAGGATATGGGTGGCGGATGCGTCACCGTGGGCTCCTGGCGGGGTGGCCGCGTGAACGTCCGAAAAGGATCGCCCAGCGGCCTGGGCAGGCGCTTGACTAGCAGGTTTTGGGCCCGCGGGTGGTGCCGGTGGGGTGGCCGGCGGCACCCGCGGCTCGCGGGTTGTGGTGTGGTGGTCAGTCGGTCAGTCGCCGCTTGCCGAGCTGTCCGGCGACCGCCGGGTCGCGGTGGTCGAAGAACAGCGAGGCGCCGGTGTCCAGTTCGGCGATGGAGGCCATCTGGCCGTCGGTGAGTTCGAAGTCGAAGACGTCGAAGTTCTCCGCCATACGGTCGGCGCGGACGGACTTGGGGATGGTGACGATGCCGCGCTGGACGAGCCAGCGCAGCACCACCTGGGCGACGGACTTGCCGTGTGCCTTGCCGATACCGCTCAGGACCGGGTTCGTGAAGAGGTCGTTCTTGCCCTCGGCGAATCCGCCCCAGGACTGGATCTGGACGCCGTGCTCGCGCATGACCTCCTGGTCGGCGGTGCGCTGGAAGAAGGGGTGGGTCTCGATCTGGTTCACCGCAGGCGTCACGTCGTTGTTGCTGATGAGGTCGACGAGCCGGTCGGGGTAGAAGTTGGCGACGCCGATCGCCTTGATACGGCCGTCGTGGTGGAGCGACTCCATGGCCCGCCACTGTCCGTACACGTCACCGAAGGGCTGGTGCATCAGGTACAGGTCGAGGTAGTCGAGGCCGAGCTTGCTCAGCGACGTCTCGAAGGCGCGCTTGGCGTTCTCCTCGGCGGGTGCGTCCTGGATCCACAGTTTGGTGGTGACGAAAAGTTCCTCGCGCGGGACACCGCCCTTCTTGATGGCGCGGCCGACGGCTTCCTCGTTTCCGTAGGCAGCGGCGGTGTCGAGCAGCCGGTAGCCCGCGGCGAGGGCGTCGCTGACGGTCCGTTCGGTGTCCTCCGGCGGGATCTGGAAGACGCCGAAGCCGAGGATCGGCATCGTGACGCCGTTGTTCAGGGTGACGGTCTGCACGGGCTTCTCCTACGTGTCGTGGGGGGTGTGGTGAGTCAGAAGGTGATGAGGGCTTTGAGGACGTGGCGCTCTGCCATGTCCTTGTAGGCGCCGGGGACCTCGTCCAGGGAGACGGTCCGGTCGAAGACGCGTCCAGGCCGGATCGTGCCGGCGAGGACGTCGGGCATCAGGTGCTCGATGTAGGCGCGGGCCGGGGAGACGCCGCCGGTGAGGGTGATGTTCCGCATGATCATGGAGGTCCCGATGGGGCCCTCTTCGTACTGCGGCATGCCCAGACGGCTGATGGTGCCGCCGTCGGTGACGGCGGCGAAGGCCGTGTCCAGGCCCTGTCGGGCGCCGACGGCCTCGATCACCCTGTCGACGCCGACCCCGGCGGTCAGGTCGCGTACGCGGGCGACGCCTTCCTCTCCGCGTTCGAGGACCACGTCCGTGGCTCCGAAGTCGCGGCCCAGGTCGGTGCGGTCGGTGTGGCGGCCCATGAGGATGATCCGCTCCGCGCCGAGACGCTTGGCGGCGATCACCGTGCACAGGCCGACCGCGCCGTCCCCGATCACCAGGACGGAGTCGCCGCGGGAGACTCCGGCCGTGGTGGCGCCGTGGTGTCCGGTGCCCATCACGTCGGACAGCGCCAGCAGGGAGGGCAGCAGCGGCGAGTCCTCGCCGACCGGGAGCTTGACCAGGGTGCCGTCGGCCTGCGGTACGCGGACGGCCTGCCCCTGGCCCCCATCCACGCCGTCGATCCCGTACCGGCCGCCGCGGCGACAGGAGGACTGCAGCCCCTTGGCGCAGTAGTCGCACGTGTTGTCGCAGTAGGTGAACGAGGTGACGACCAGGTCACCCCTCTTGATGCCGGTGACACCGGAGCCGGTCTCCTCGACGACGCCGAGAAACTCGTGGCCCATGGGGCGGCCGGTGTCCGTCTTCGGCATGGCCTTGTAGGGCCACAGGTCGCTGCCGCACACGCACGACAGGACGGTCCGCACGACGGCATCGGTGGGCTGCTGGACCTTTGGATCGGGTCGGTCCTCGATCCGTACGTCGCCGGCTCCGTACATCACTGCTGCGCGCATGGGGGTGGTGCTCCTATGGGGAGTCTTCCGCCATCGCGGAAGAAGGGACGGGATTCGCTCTGAGACCGGCCATGGCGAACGGAAATCCATTTCCGGTCCGGCGCCGGCCGACGGAGGCTCACGTCAGCGTTCGAGCATCTGTTGCTGGGCCGCGGTGTGGGTGTCGCCCGCGGCCGGGGGCAGGCTGCTGAGCTTGTCGAGTTGCTCGTCGGTCAGCTTCACGGCGTCGGCGGCGGTGTTCTCCTCGACCCGGGTCACGCGCTTGGTGCCGGGGATCGGGGCGATGTCGTCGCCCTGCGCGAGCAGCCAGGCCAGGGCCACCTGCGCCGGGGTGACGCCGGCCTCCGCCGCGATGGCCTTGACCTCGTCCGCCAGGCGCAGGTTGCGCTGGAAGTTCTCTCCGGTGAAGCGCGGGTTGTCGCGGCGGAAGTCGGATTCGTCGAACTGGTCGGCGGAGCGGATCGTGCCGGTCAGGAACCCGCGGCCGAGCGGCGAGAAAGGCACCAGGCCGATGTTCAGCTCGCGCAGCACCGGCAGCACCCGGTCCTCCAGGCCCCGGGTCCACAGGGAGTACTCCGACTGGACGGCGCTGACCGGATGGATGGCGTGCGCACGGCGGATGGTGTCCGGGCCGGCCTCGGACAGGCCGAACGCACGGACCTTGCCCTCGGCGACCAGCTCGCCCACCGCGCCGGCCGTCTCCTCGATGGGAGTGTTCGGGTCGACCCGGTGCTGGTAGTAGAGGTCGATGTACTCGGTGCCGAGGCGCTTCAGTGAGCCTTCGACGGCGGTGCGGATGTTGGCCGGACTGCTGTCAAGGTTCCACGGACCCTCACCGGCGTGTGAGACGAGGCCGAACTTCGTCGCCAGCACGACCTTGTCGCGGCGGCCCTTCAGCGCCCGGCCGAGAAGTTCCTCGTTGGTGTACGGGCCGTAGATCTCCGCGGTGTCGATCAGGGTGACACCGAGCTCCATTGCGCGGTGCACGGTGCGGACCGCCTCCGCCTCATCCGTCCCGGAGCCCGTGTAGCCGTGCGACATCCCCATGGCCCCCAGGCCGATCCGGGAGACTTCCAATTCGCGCAATTTGATGTGTTTCATAATTATCTATCCTTTCTGTCGCTTTCTTGTTCAGTCTGCTGTGTGACAGGGCGCGTCTCCCGGCCCACACGCGGGCGGCGGGCCGGAGCAGGGAACTCGCCGCGTTGGTGAGGAGGACCGCGGCGGCGAATGAACAGACTGGTGTGATCCGTTCCGCGAACCGTCATGGCGGGAGGCGGACAGATAAGGACGCACCTGCATGACGGAGGTGAGCGGGTGACGCCATCCACCGTGCCCCCTGGCGCGCCGTAAAGGCAGGCCGGGTTCTGCCGGGGAGCGGCCAGCGGGGGTGTGACAGGTCCCCCCTGGCGACCTGCCACTCCGGTGGCTGCTGGGTGAGACTGGAACCATGGCATCCGAGCAGACCAGTGGCGACGAACTGGGGCGATTCCTGCGCGCCCGTCGCAATCAGACCAGTCCCGAAAGCGTGGGCCTCACCCCCGGCCCCGGCGTGCGCCGCACTCCGGGACTGCGTCGAGAGGAGCTCGCCACGGTTGCCGGGATCAGCATCGACTACTACACCCGCATCGAGCGCGGCAAAGAAACCCGGCCCAGCCCCGCTGTCATCGACGCTCTCGCCCGGGCCCTGCACCTCGACGACGACGAACACCACCACCTGCGCGAGCTCGCCGTACGCGCTGCCCGCTACGCTCCTGAACCGCCGCCCCCGCCGAGCCGGGCTGTTCGCCCGCACCTGAAGCTTCTGCTGGAGGCAATGCGGCCAAACCCCGCCTACATCGTCAGCCGCAGCATGGACCTGCTCGCCTGGAACCCCGGTGGGCTGGCTCTGTACGCCGGGATGGCCGACTGGCCCGCCAAGCAGCGCAACCTGGCCCGCTACCTGTTCCTCCACCCGACCGCACGGCAGCTCTTTCCCGACTGGGACACCCAGGTCCGGGGCTGTGTCGCCCGGCTGAGGGCCGAAGCCGGAACCAATCCCGACGCCCCCGACCTCACCAGCCTGGTCGGCGAGCTACTGCTCAAGAGCCCCGACTTCGCCAGACTGTGGGAACGCTACGAAGTCATCGGCAGGAAGAAGATCGAGAAGACCTTCCACCACCCCCAGGTCGGCGAGCTGACTCTCAGCGGCCAGAGCATGCACCTCGACGGCACACCCGGCCAACGCCTCGGCGCCTACACAGCTGAACCCGGATCCCCTGACCACGACGCCATGCTCCTGCTCGACATGACCGCACCCCGGCCGACCACGTACCCGGACGCGAAGACCGGCCCGTCACGGAGTGCTCAGCCCTGACAGGACGTTGCGAGTGGCCTCACGTGGGCCACGCAGCGGATACGGGACAGCCGGGACTCCGGCGGCGGTTCGTGGATGCCGAGTGCGGCAACGTCGGCGCCGGTCATGATGGCTGTGGGAGGCCGCTCGCTCGTCAGGAGTTGCATACCGGTCTTGCTGCTCAGCTGTACGGCGGTCAGGGCCGCGATCGCGGTCCTGTTGTACCCGACGAGCGAGAGGTCGGCCGGCACGGTCATACCGAGCGCTTCTGTCGCCCGGCTCGACGGTTCGTCGGCCGCGCGCCGTCACGTGGCTGTCGCCGTGGCCGGGGCCGTAGGAGAGGGCGCCGGCCAGCCGGCGCCGGCCGCGGTGACGGCCAGAAGGCAACGCAGGTCAGGTCGGCCAAGGATCGGCCCGTCGGCCCACCACGGGCAAGGCCAGGGAGACTCCCGCTCGTTCGGCCCTTCGGGTCAGGAAGTCCATCGTGGCCGGGAAGTCGTCGAGGAAGGCGCGGAAGGGCCTGAGGGGGCGGTCGAGGGGGCGGAAGAAGTCGTCCCAGTGGATGGGGACGACGCGTCGGGCGCCCGTGGCCGTGACCAGCCGGTGCCAGTACTCCTCCCGGAAGGCCTCGTCCTGTCTGCCGAGCGCGCCGATCCCCAGGTACACGGTGTCCGCGTGGTGGCCGTCGAGGGCGCCGGGCAGGCTGTGCGCACTGGCATGGATCAGGAGCCGGCCCGCGTCGTGACGGACGTGGAGGGTGTAGCAGTCGCCGGTCCTGTAGTCGGTGGCGCGGGCCGGCGGACGCAGCGGCCGGTCGATCCGGCCGGGGGCGATGTCGCCCGGGCTGTGCCGGGCGGGCAGGGCGGTGAGTGTGAAGCGCTCGATCGTGAACGGTTGGCCGGTGACGGCCGTTTGGAAGCGGTCGTCGGGAAAGCCCTGCCCGCGGGCGATGTTGCGGGTGGAGGCGGAGCCGATGAGCCGGGCGCCCGTTACGGCGGCCACCGCGGGGGAGTCCAGGGCATGGTCGTAGTGGGAGTGGACGACGAACACGGCGTCGAGTCGATCGATCCCGGCCTGGTGCAGGCCGGCGTTGATGCGGGACCGGTCCGGTCGCAGACGGCCGAACCGCATGCGCAGGAGGCCGGGACGGCTGAAGAAGCCGTCGGTGAGGATCGCGGTGTCACCGTCGTCGAGCAGGAGCGTGGACACACCGAGGAACACGGTGCGGGGTGCTCCTGGCCGAGGGGGTGCCGGCGGCTCGTACAGGTACGTCCACGGGGTCAGGCTGGGCGCACGCAGCCCCCGCAGCACGGCTGTCACGCGAGGCCCGTGGCGCTCAGTACCGGTGTCCATGCTTCGTCCTCGCGCAAGTAGCCATCCGGGCAGCGTAGATGATGCCTGATGCTGAGCGGAGGACCAGTGGCGATCGTCCGGGAGGGCGGTGCGATCGCCACCTCCCCCCTGTTCGTCGTTGCCGAGTGCACCTGCCGCCGCAGCCGCATCCACCGCGGTGCGACGCCGGTCACCGCCGCCGCTCGTCGTGGTCTCAGCGGGTTCGGGGCACTCCCGGCCGTTGCCGTTCGCGGCGCCGGCCCGCCGGCAGGGAATGGGGTGCGGTGCCGGGGACGACGGTGCTGGTGAGCGTGCCGATGCCCTCGACGGTCAGGCCGACGGTGTCACCCGGTTGCAAGGGGGGTGGCGTCTGCCAGCCGCGCAGGCCCCAGAGCTCCGCGAGGCAGCCGCCGTTGCCACAGGTTCCCGACCCGAGGATGTCGCCCGGCACGACACGGGTGCCGCGGGATGCGTAGGCGGTCATCTCCTCGAAGGTCCAGCTCATGTTGGACAGCAGATCCGTGCCGACCGTCTCACCGTTGATCTCGGCGGTGAGCGCCAGACGCAGAAAGCCCTCCGCGTCCCGGTACGGTTCGAGCTCGTCGGCCGTGACCAGGTAGGGCCCCAGGGTGGTGGCGGTGTCCTTGCCCTTGCACGGGCCGAGGCCGACCTTCATCTCCGCCGACTGCAGATCGCGTGCGGACCAGTCGTTGAAGACGGTGTAGCCCACGATGTGGTCGCGGGCCTGCTCATGGGTGAGGTCGCGGCCCTCGCGGCCGATGACGGCACCGACCTCGAGTTCGAAGTCCAGGACGGCCGAGCCGGGCGGCATGGGCACGTCCTGGCCGGGGCCGTAGACCGCGTGGGGATGCCCGCGTGGGCGCCCACTACGAGCTCACCGCACTCGGCCAGGTTCTGCTGGACCGCACCGCGACCGCATACGAAGTGATGGAACGACTCTTCGCCAGTCAGGCGACGTTCGATCCGGGCAGCGAGACGCGCGCGTTCAAGAGCGTGGCATCCGACTATGCCGTTGCCGTGTTCGGCACCGAACTGGCCAGGGTCGTGCACGAAGAGGCTCCGGGCATCCGGCTGCGCTTCACCCAGACCCGCCCGGGGTGGTCGACGACACGGCCGCCCTGCTGAGCGGCACCGACGGACTGCTCATGCCGCACGGCGTCATCAGCGACTTTCCCGCTACCGACCTCTACGAGGACCGCTGGGTCTTCCTCGTCGCCGATGACCACCCGAGCATCGTCGACCGGCTCACCCGGGACGATCTCGGGCGGCTGCCGTGGGTCACCTATCAACGGACCTACGACGCCCCGGCGGTGCGCCAGCTCGGCATGCTGGGGATCGAACCACGGGTGGAGGTCTCCGTCGACAGCTTCCACCTGTTGCCGCTGCTGGTGCAGGGCACGCAGCGCATCGCCCTGGTCCAGGCACGCCTCGCCCGGCTCTTCGCCCCGCTCACCGCTGTACGGGTGATCGAGCCGCCGTACGAAGCAGTCCCGCTGCGGGAAGCGCTGTGGTGGCATCCCGTGCACACGCACGACGCCGCCCACATCTGGCTCCGTGAGACGGCTGCCCGGGTCGGCCGGCGCATGGCCGACGGCCCCGCGGACGGGAGCGGGTTCTGAGCGAGGCCCGCGGTGCAGCGCTGTCCGGGCCGCGACGGACGACAACTTCCGTGAAATTGCAGGGAATTCGCATCTTCGGGCAAGGAGTCGGGCCGGATATCCGTACGCTGCGGGAGTCAGGGAAAGTCACGGAGGGGGCCCCACATGTCCTTGCGAAAGGGCGCCAACACGCCAGTGGCGAGCACCCGCGTGCGGGTGGAACTCGGCTGGCGCGAAGGCCCGGGAGCCCCTGATGTGGATGCGTCGGCTCTCCTGCTGACGGCGGCCGGCCGGGTGCGCTCGGACGACGACTTCGTGTTCTACAACCAGCCCGTTCATCCCAGCGGTGCCGTGCGCCACGAAGGCAGACGCCAGGACGGCCGCGGTGCGGTCGAGACGATCGACGTGACCCTGTCGGAGCTGGAGCAGGAGATCGGGACCGTGGTGGTGACCGCCTCCACGGACGGCACGTTCGGCCAGGTGTCCGGACTGTTCGTGCGGGTGCTCGACGCCGTGAGCGGCGCCGAGACGGCGCGGTTCGATGCCACGGACGCGACCACGGAGACCGCCTTCGTGCTTGGAGAGCTCTACCGGCGCAACGGCGCCTGGAAGTTCCGGGCGGTCGGTCAGGGATACGCCTCCGGGCTGGCCGGGCTCGCCACCGATTTCGGCATCACCGTCGACGCGCCCGCACCGCCCACGCCGGTGTCCCTGCCGCAGCCTCCCGCGCCTGCCCCGCAGCCGCCCGCCCCGCAGCCTCCCGCGCCCGCCCCGCTTCCGCCGGTTCCGCAGGCTGCGCCGCCCGCCTCCGTGCAGCCGGTGAGTCTTTCGAAGATCACCCTGACGAAGACAGCTCCTTCGGTGTCGCTGACCAAGCAGGGCGCGACATCGGGAGGGATGCGGGTCAACCTCTCCTGGAGCGCCCGCCGGCCGCCGCGCGGCTGGATGCGGAAGGGGGCGGAAGCCGTCCGGCTGGAGGACGTCGACCTGGACCTCTCCTGTCTGTGGGAGCTGCAGAGCGGGGCGACGGGGATCATCCACCCCCTCAACAACCAGTTCGGCTCTTTCGATCAGCCGCCCTACGCCCAACTGGACCAGGACGACCGGACCGGCACGAGCGACACCGGCGAGAACCTCATGATCAACCTTGATCACGCCACCGAGATCAAGCGCCTTCTGGTGTTCGTGGTCATCTACGCCGGGGCGTCGAGCTTCGCGGGACTGCACGGCGTCGCCACGCTGTATCCGCCCGTCGGTCCCCCGATCGAGGTGCTCCTGGACGAGTGCACCGTTCCCTCGCAGGTGGCCGCGATCGCACTGATCGAGAACATCGGCGGGGAACTGATCGTCCGGCGGGAGGCGAAGTACTTGTTGCCGCCGCCCGGCATCTTCAAGCAGCAGGCCGCGGATCTCGAGTACGGCTGGGGGCTGACATGGCAAGGGGCCAGTAAGGACTGACCGGACCGCGCCCTGTCCGGCCCGGGTCGGCCGGACAGGGCGCGGTCACTGGCCCACTCGTCCGTCGACACACTCGCGCAACAGGTCGGCGTGCCCGCAGTGACGGGCGTACTCGTCGATCCGGTGCACCATCAACTCCCGCACCGCGATGCCGTCCTGCCCCAGCCGCTTACCCAGGTCGGAGTGTCCGGCCAGTGCGGCGTCCAACTCGCCCTGTTCGCGCGCCAGATCGGCGTAGGCGGCGTCGACAACGGCCTGATCCGCAACAGCTCCGTCGAAGTCCGCGTCGCTCCCGCCGTACAGCTTCGGCAGCGCTTCATCGTCGCTGATCCAGTTGCGCCAGTCCCGCTCCACCTCGGCCAGGTGGCGGAGCAGCCCGAGCAGGGACATCGTCGAGGGAGGAACCGAGCGACGGGCCAGCTGCTCCGCGTCCAGGCCCTCGCACTTCATGCGCAGTGTCAGCCGATAGTCCCTCAGAAAGTCCTGCAGCGTCGCAAGTTCGCCGTCCGGACCCGCCCCTTCCCCATTGCTGTTGCGGGGGTCGTCGTCCGGGTCCGCCCACATGTCGGGGTAGACGGTGGCCCGGGTCCATCGTGCGGGTTGGTCACTCATGCGCGCCATGATCGTCGCCGAGGGCCTGCCTCGCCACCGCTTTTTCCTACGGCCGCGGTCCGTGTCCCGTACCGGACACGAGCCCTCGGGTCCCGGTACTTGTCCGCATCGCCGTACCCCCGGGCACACACCATCGCACCGACGGCCCGCACCGGGATCTCGTCAGGACGGCAGGTGTGGGTCCGTGGGGTGAGGAGTGGGAGCGCCCTCAGAGGCGTACGGTCATGCTCACGGTCACGTCATCGCCCGCCGAGAGGCCCTGCGGCTGACGCACAGCGTTCTTGAGCGGCAGAAGATAGCCGCTGTCCCTGGGGAAGAGCGATGTGGTGAAAGCGGTCTCACCGATGCGGGCCTCGACGGGAACCGCGCCCCAGCCGTACGTGGCCAGAGCGGCCACCTCGCGGATGTCGGCTGCCTGTTCCTCGGGCACGGCGGCGAAGTAGAACGGTGCCGGCCCCCGCCATTCGATGACGCGGCCGGTGAACTCGACGTGCATGGGAGCGATCCGATCGTCGGGGCCGGGACGGGCCGGACGTGGCCCCGGGCAGCGTACAGGGACGCCGCCCGGACCATGCGTGATGGCTGGACGACCCATCGGACTTCGGTGCAGGCGAAGTCCGAACCACAGCTGCACCCGCACCCTGCTGCTCGCCTCACCGGTGGCGGACGTGCCGAGCAACGGCGGCGGCGCGCCGCGGCGCAGACGGGAGGGTGACCGATCCGCGTCGATCCGGGCCCGGAGGCGGCCGGAAAAACGCTTGGACTCGGCAGGCGTCGGGGCGGGACACTGGAGCCCCTCGCCCGACCCCTTCTCGTACTCACCCCGGCACACCGCCGCGCGCCGTGTGCCGCAGGACCGCCTCGGCGAGGGCACTCCACTCGAGACCGAAGCTCCGCGCGGCCGGAGAGGCAAGCGCCTCCTTCCGCAACAGCATGTGGCGGGCTGCCGCACGACCACACAGGGTTGATATGGGATCGCCTGAATCGCACGAAGCGCCGGGCAGGGGCTCCGTGCTCCTCGCACTTCGTTACTACGGACGGGAGTTGACCCGCCGCAAACGGGTGACGCTACCCGCGATGCTGTCGCCGGCACTGGGCAACATCGGCATCAACTACGTCGCGCCGCTCGTCGTCGCGAAGCTCGTCGGCCGCATCGCCGGCGACGCCGACACCTCGGTCGGATCGATGCTCCCCTACGTCCTCGGCTTCGCCGGCGTGCTTCTCCTCGCGGAGACGTTCTGGCGGGTCGGTCTGCACTTCCTGAACCGCCTCGATGCCCTCGGCATCGAACACCTCTATGTGCAGGGCATGGACGAGTTGTACGCGAAGGACGCCTCGTTCTTCCACGACAACTTCGCCGGGTCGCTCACCAAGCGGGTCCTGAGCTTCGCCTCCCGCTTCGAGGAGTTCGTCGACACGCTGACGTTCTCCGTCGTGGGCAGCTTCGTGCCGCTCATCTTCGGGTCGGTGGTGCTGTGGCGTTACGAACCCCTGCTCGTCATCGGCCTCTTGGTGATGATCGCGGTGACGGCGCTGTGCGTGGCCCCCCTCATCCGCCGCCGTCAGGCCCTCGTCGGAGAGCGTGAGGAGGCGATCGCCCGGGTGTCCGGCCATGTGGCCGACAGCCTGATGAACATGGACACGGTCCGGGCGTTCGCAGCAGAGAAGCGCGAGGCCGCCGAGCACCGCTCCCGCGTCGCGGAGTCGCGGCGGCTCACGCTGCGTTCCTGGGACTACGGCAACCTCCGCATCGACACGCTGGTCGCGCCGCTGTCCGTGCTGACCAACGCCCTGGGCCTGCTCCTCGCCGTCACTCTCGGCGGGGGCGGGAACGGCGTGGAGGCGGTTGTCGTCGCCTTCATGTACTACACCAACGCGACCCGGATCATGTTCGAGTTCAACCAGATCTACCGCCGGCTGGAAAGCTCGATGACGGAGGCGGCCCAGTTCACCGAACTGCTGCTGACGCCGCCGGCCCTGCGCGACCCGGCGTCGCCGGAACCGCTGCTGTCCCGCGCCGCCGACGTCCGCTTCGAGCAGGTGACGTTCGCCCACGCGGGAGCGCAGCCACTCTTCGAGTCCCTCGACCTCTCCGTGCACAGCGGCGCGAAGATCGGCCTGGTCGGTCGGTCCGGCGGCGGCAAGACCACGCTCGGCCGACTGCTGCTGCGGATGACGGACATCGACGGCGGCCGGATCCTGATCGGAGGTCAGGACATCAGCAGACTGCGCCAGGCCGACGTGCGCAGCATGATCGCCTACGTGCCGCAGGACCCGGCGATGTTCCATCGCACCCTGAGGGACAACATCGCCTTTGCCCGGCCCGACGCCACCGAAGCCGAGATCCGTCGCGCGGCCAAGGCCGCACACGTCACGGAGTTCGCCGACGCGCTGCCCGAGGGCTTCGACACCATGGTGGGGGAGCGCGGCGTGAAGCTGTCCGGCGGACAGCGCCAGCGGGTCGCCCTCGCCCGGGCGATCCTGCGCGACGCGCCGATCCTGCTGCTCGACGAGGCGACCAGTGCCCTGGACTCGGAGAGCGAGATCCTCGTCCAGGAGGCGCTGTGGCGGCTCATGGACGGGCGGACGGCGCTCGTGGTGGCACACCGGCTGAGCACGGTCGCCACCATGGACCGGCTCGTGGTCCTGGACCGCGGCCGGATCATCGAGCAGGGCACGCACCACGAACTGCTCGCATCGGACGGCGCCTACGCGAAACTGTGGCAGCACCAGTCGGGCGGCTTCCTCGACGCTCCGGCCCAGCCGCAGGCCGGCCTGATCTGAACGGGAAGGGCCGCGGCCGGGGTCCGCAACGGGCTCCGGCCGCGGCCGCTCACAGCCAGCCCGAACGCTGCGCCTGCAAAGCCATCTGAAAGCGGTTCGCGGCGCCGAGCCGGGCCATCAGGATCGACAGACGGCGAAACAGCGTCCGCCGGCTGATGCCCATCTCGCGGGCGATCACGTCGTCGCTCGCGCCGCCCGCGAGGAGCCACAGGAGGCGGCGGTCGCCGGGTGGCAGTCCGCCCGGCCGGGTGGCGTGGCCGTTGAACGGCAGGGCGTTCTGCCAGGACTGCTCGAACAGTGCCACGAGCGCCGAGAGCAGCCCGCACGGCTGCACGACCAGCATCGTGTTGTGTACGTCGGCCTCCTTGATCGACAACGACACGAGCGCGTACGCATCGTCGATGATCACCAGTTTGACCGGCACCGAGGGCAGGACCCTGACCTGTTCGCCGGCCTTGACGCACGGCTCGATGACGTCCCTCAGATGGCCCGGATGCTCCAGCGACTCCCGCGAGTACACGACACGCTGCGTCACCCCGCGGGCGAGCGTGGCCAGCGCGTCGTCCGTGGCCCCGGGCAGCGGGAAGTACGGGGGAGAATCGAACTGCCGGATCTGGTCCCGGGCACTCGCCCAGGCCTGACGGATCCGGGTGCCGACGGCGTCGCCGGTCACGACCTCGACGAGATGGTCGTTGTACGCGGCGAGCCGCTGCCGCCGGAACGACTCGAACGCGCCCCCGACGGCGATACGAGACTCCTCGACCTCGGCCGCCCGGTGCCGGGCCAGGATCTCCAGCCCCGCGGTGGGCGGAACCGGTGCCACCACGTCCTCGCCCTCCTCGGCGGCACTGGCCAGACCGGCGTCGACCAGCGCCGTGTACGCCGCGGTGAGTTCCGTACGGTCCAGACCGGCCGCGGATCCGATGGCACTCAACGGGGCCGGGGCCAGCTCCAGCAGCGCCAGGTAGACCTGGCTCGCCTCCGGGTCGATGCCCAGAAGCCGCAGGGCCTCCCCGAGTTTCACGTTCGTCATACGAGGCATTATCCGCTGCTCAGGACGGGCGGATGGCCGATCTGTGCCAGTGGCGGCACTGGGCACCATGGGCCTGTGGCGCGGGATACCGTCCGTGAGCCGCCGGCGACCGGCGGCGGCGAGGGCGCGGTCCTGAGGACTTCCTGCGGCTCTCGCCGTTGAGGACGTCCCGAAGAAGGAGAATGACGTGGCGAAAGGCCGAAAGAACGGTCTCTACTCAGGGATCTCCGAGGAACTGTCCGCGCTGATGCGGACCGGGTGGGCCGACACCGAGCAGCACGACCTGCTGCCCGACGAGCAGGCCCCGCACGCGGCCCTCCGCCGCGCCGCGCTCTCCGCCCGCTTCCCCGGCGAACGCCTCGTGATCCCCTCCGGCAACCTCAAGGTCCGGTCGAACGACGACACCTACCCCTTTCGCCCGCACTCGGCATACGTACACATGACGGGAGACCGCGCCCGGGACGGTGCGCTCGTCCTGGAACCCCGCGCGGACGGCGGCCACGACGCCTACTGCTTCCAGCTGCCCCGGGACAGCAGGGACAACGACGAGTTCTGGACCGGCCCCACGGCGGAACTCTGGATGGGCCGGCGCCGCTCCCTCGCCGAGTCGGAACGCGTGCTCGGTCTGCCCTGCCGCGACGTCCGTACCGCGGCCGGTGACCTGGCGGCGGCCTCCGGTGTGCCGACCCGGATCGTGCGCGGTGTCGACCCGTCCCTGGAGGCCGCCGTCAGCACCGACGAGGAGCGCGACGCCGACCTCGAAGAGGCGCTCAGCGACCTCCGCCTCGTCAAGGACGACTGGGAGATCGGCGAGCTCCGCAAGGCGGTGGACTCCACCGTGCGCGGGTTCACCGACGCGGTCGGCGAGCTCTCCGGAGCGGTCGCGTCCTCCGAGCGGTGGATCGAGGGCACGTTCCTGCGCCGCGCGCGCCTGGAGGGCAACTCCGTGGGGTACGGCACCATCTGCGCCGCGGGCGATCACGCCACGATCATGCACTGGACGGACAACGACGGCCCCGTGCGCCCGGGCGAGCTGCTCCTGTTCGACGCCGGCGTGGAGACGCACACCCTCTACACCGCCGACGTCACGCGCACGCTGCCGATCAGCGGAACGTTCACTCCCGTGCAGCGCAAGGTCTACGACGCGGTGTACGAGGCTCAGGAAGCCGGGAACGCAGCAGTCAAGCCGGGCGCCGCGTACCGCGACTTCCACGAGGCGGCCCAGCGCCACCTCGCGGTCCGGCTGGTCGAGTGGGGCTTCATCGAGGGCCCGGCTGAGCGTGCGTACGAGCTCGGCCTCCAGCGCCGCTTCACCATGGCGGGCACCGGGCACATGCTCGGTCTGGACGTTCATGACTGCGCGCAGGCCCGGCACGAGGAGTATGTCGGCGGCGTCCTGGAGCCGGGCATGGTGCTCACGGTCGAGCCCGGCCTTTACTTCCAGCCCGACGACCTCACCGTTCCCGAGGAGTGGCGGGGCATCGGCGTCCGGATCGAGGACGACCTGCTCGTGACCGCGGACGGCCACGAGAACCTGTCGGCGGGCCTGCCGCGCTCGGCCGACGACGTCGAGGCGTGGATGGCCCGGTTCGCGGGCTGAGTACGTACGAGGAACCCGGCCGCGCCGAGGGCCCCGGCCCGCTCACCGGCGCGGCCGGGCTCCTCGTACGCTGTGTCCCGTGTCAGCCTCCCGTCTTCACCGCACCGCCGTCCTCGTACTGGAGGGCGCGAAACCGCTCGATGTCGGGATCCCCGCGCAGGTGTTCACCACGCGCGCGAGCATGCCGTACGAGGTACGGGTGTGCGGCGCGGCGCCCGGGCTCGTGACCGGTGGTGACGGGCTGTCGTACCACGTCGCCGACGGTCTCGACGCGCTGGAGTGGGCCGACATCGTCTTCATCCCCGGCTACCGTTTCCCGGACCGCGACGACCCGCCGCAGACCGTCGTCGACGCACTCGTGGCCGCCCACGCCCGGGGCGCGCGGCTCGCCGCCATCTCGACGGGGGCCTTCGCGCTCGCCGCGACGGGCCTGCTCGACGGCAGGCGGGCGACGACACACTGGCACTACGCGCGGGCGCTCGCGGCGAAGCACCCCCTCGTCCGCGTCGACGAGAACGTGCTGTTCGTCGACGAGGGCAGCGTCCTGACCTCCGCCGGCGCCGCCTCCGGGATCGACCTGTGCCTGCACATCCTGCGCGGCGACCTCGGCGTGGCCGCGTCCAACCACGCGGCCCGGCGGCTGGTGGCGGCGCCCTACCGGAGCGGCGGCCAGGCGCAGTACGTACCGCGCAGCGTGCCCGAACCCCTCGGCGAACGCTTCGCCGCCACCCGCGAGTGGGCGCTGCACCGCCTGGGCGAGCCGCTCACGCTCGACGCGCTCGCCCGGCATGCGGCGGTCTCGCCGCGCACGCTCTCGCGGCGCTTCGTCGAGGACACCGGATACACCCCGATGCAGTGGGTCATGCGGGCCCGCATCGATGTGGCCCGTGAGCTGCTGGAGCGCTCGGAGCGGAGCATCGAGCAGATCGCCGCCGAGACCGGACTCGGCACCGGGACCAATCTGCGGCTCCACTTCCAGCGCATTCTCGGCACCACTCCGAGCGAGTACCGGCGCACCTTCGCCAGCAGCGAGTAGGCGCGATACGGGGTGGCGCGATCCTTTCGAACCGTGGCGCTCACGCCGCTGCCGTGACAGGGGTGCCGCGAGCGAACCTTGGTGACGAAACGCAGGGACGAAGGGACACCCCATGACTCGCATCGCCATCAACGGATTCGGCCGCATCGGACGCAATGTGCTGCGCGCACTGCTGGAGCGCGACAGTGACCTCGAAGTCGTCGCCGTCAACGACCTCACCGAGCCCGCCGCTCTGGCGCGGCTGCTCGCCTACGACTCGACGTCCGGCAGGCTGGGGCGTCCGGTGACACTTGACGGGGACGTCCTCGTCGTCGACGGCCGGCGCATCAAGGTGGTCGCCGAGCGCGATCCGGCGCAGCTTCCGTGGGCCGCGCTCGACGTCGACATCGTGCTGGAGGCCACCGGCCGTTTCACGTCGGCCAAGGCCGCCCGCGCCCACATCGACGCCGGTGCGAAGAAGGTTCTGGTCAGTGCGCCGTCGGACGGCGCCGATGTCACGCTCGCGTACGGGGTCAACACCGACGCGTACGACCCGGCCCTGCACACGATCGTCTCGAACGCCTCGTGCACGACCAACGCCCTCGCGCCGTTGGCCTCGGTGCTCGACGAGCTCGCCGGTATCGAGCACGGTTTCATGACGACGGTGCACGCCTACACGCAGGAGCAGAACCTGCAGGACGGCCCGCACCGCGACGCACGCCGCGCCCGCGCCGCCGCCGTGAACATCGTGCCGACCACGACCGGTGCGGCCAAGGCCATCGGCCTGGTGCTGCCGAACCTTGCCGGCAAGCTGTCGGGCGACTCGATCCGTGTCCCCGTGCCGGTCGGCTCGATCGTGGAACTCAACACGACCGTGGCCCGCGACGTGTCGCGCGAGGATGTACTGGCCGCCTACCGCGCCGCTGCGGACGGGCCGCTCGCCGGGGTCCTGGAGTACTCCGAGGACGCACTCGTCTCGTCCGACATCACGGGCAACCCTGCCTCGTCGATCTTCGACTCGGAGCTCACCCGAGTCGAGGGCAGGCACGTCAAGGTCGTCGCCTGGTACGACAACGAGTGGGGCTTCTCCAACCGTGTCATCGACACGCTCCAGCTCCTCGCCAACGGCTGACGGACCACCGGGGCCCGGGAGGCGTGAACTGCGCGCCGCCCGGGCCCGGTCAGTCGCGGACGGTCAGGAAGCGATCGCCATGTCGAAGAGGTGGACGTTCCCGTTCGCGGGCAGAACCACGAAGTCGACCGTCTTGGACGGGTCCAGCGCGATCGAATGGGCGAACACGCGGTACTTCACCGTCTCGTTGCCGTAGCCGTCGGGCCGGTTGCGGCCGTCCGTCGACTTGACCAGGGTCGCGCCGTGGGCGTCGACCGGGTCGAACGACCAGTTGGGGAAGCCGAACGTCCCCGTGCCGGTGGTGCCGTCTGTGTAGAAGACGGTGGCCTTGCCCGTGGCACCGCTGCCGACGCCGGATCCGAGGAATACCAGCTTGGAGCCCTGGCCGGTCAGGGTGACGGCCTGCCCCGCACTGGCCACGTTGTCCTTCGTACCGGCGGGCACGTCCGGCCACGTCAGGGTGGCGCCCAGCGCGTCGACCTTCGCTCCGGGCGTCAGGCCGACCGCGGCGAGCTTCTGCGCCGAGAAGCTGTTGCCCTCGCCGTCGTAGTTACCGGCTGTCGTGGCCGACTCGTCGGTGATCGCCACTCCGTTGTACGTCGCCGCCAGGTTCGCCTGCGGTGATCCGGAGCGGTCGGTCCGGGTGCCGGTGGCCGTTCCGAGGCCGTCGCCACCCTGGTAGGTCGCCGTGGCCGTGAACGTACGGATCACGAATCCGGACCGCTTCTCCGGGACCTGGATCCGGAAGGTCGCGGAGGCCGAGGCACCCGTCGCGAAGGACCCGGACACACTCTGCACGGACGGCTGGACCGCCCATCCGACGGGTCCGGCGAAGGACACCTTGAGTGAACGCAGGCGCTGCGGTGCGGAGTTCTTGACGGTGACCTTCACCGTCGAGATGACCGGTCCGTCGAGGTCCACGGGGGAGACGGTCACCTCGGTCTGTGCCTCGGCGGCGGCCACCGGTGGCGCGGGCGCGGCCGTGGCCGCCGGTGCGGGAACGAGCAGGACCGCTGCAGCCACCGCTGCGGCTCTGAGCGGATTGATCAGTCGGGCCGTTCTCATGGCGTGCTCCTCGGAGGGGGAGGTCATCGGACGACGGGGGGCATCTCGGTGGTGCGCGAGTCGAGTCCCATGCGCAGGTTGACCCAGGAGCCGCGGGTGAAGTCCGGGATCTCCACCGGACGCCCCTTGGCGGCGAGGGACATGACGCTCAGCGGAACCGGTGCGCACCACGAGGCGGAGTCGTACACGTCGATGTCGGGGACGAGGCCGGCCCGCATCAGCTGGACCGTGCGCCACTGCAGGACGTAGTCCATGCCGCCGTGACCGCCGTTCTCGGCCTCGTCACCGAGCTCCTTCCACAGCCAGTGGTCGAACTCCTTGCGGTACGTGTCGAAGTCGCGCCAGGCGTCGCCGCTGTGGTCCGGCTCGAAGTAGACACGTGCGTCCGTGGTCGACGTGCCCGCGTAGTCCTCGAAGATGCCGCGACTGCCGACGAGCGAGTTGATCCGGCTGTACGGGCGGGGCGCGCTCACCGCGTGCTCGGCCCGGATCGTCCGGCCGTTCGCCGTCCGGATCTGGCAGGTGACCAGGTCGCCGTTGATGTACGTCTCGTTCCACGACGGGTGGGACTTCGGCATGAAGCGCTCGCGGTAGTCGGCGAGTCCCTTCGGCGCCGTCGCGGTGGCCGTCAGCGTCGTCATCCGGTCACCGCGGTTGATGTCCATGGCGGCGGCGATGGGAGCGAGACCGTGCATCGCGTAGAAGGACGCGGTGGAGCGGGTGTGCCACAGACGGCGCCAGGAATCGGTGTAGTACGTGTCGGAGAACAGCAGGGAGCGCAGGTCGTGGAGGTAGCCGCCGTGACCGTTGGTGATCTCACCGAACAGGCCCTCGTGGCCCATCTTGAGCATGGCCAGTTCGTTGCGGCCGTAGCTGCAGTTCTCGGACAGCATCAGGTTCTTGCGGGTGCGCTCCGAGGTGTCCACGAGGTCCCACAGCTCGTCGAGCTCGGTCGCGATGGGGAGCTCGACGATCACGTGCTTGCCGGCCAGGAGTGCGGCCTTGCCCTGTTCGTAGTGGAACTCCCAGGGCGTCGCTATGTAGACGAGATCGATGTCGTCGCGCTTGAGCATCTCGGCGTAACTGTCGGCGGAGCCGCCGAACTCGGCAGGACGCGGCTTTCCGGCCGTCACCAGCCCGTCGGCGGTGCGCTTGGCACGGTCGGCGCGGATGTCGCAGACCGCGGCCACGACACAGCCGGGGATGACCGACCAGCCCGTGGTCATACCGGATCCCCGGTTGCCGAGCCCGATGACACCGACGCGGACCGTCGCGTGGGGCTCGAAGGGGACGTTGATCATGGACTTCTGGCCCGCCGCCCGACGGGGCGCGCCGGCGTGGACGAGTGCGGACGGTGCGGCGGCCCCGGGAGCCGCCGAAGCAGGTGCGGCCGATCCGAGCCCGACGGCGAGCGCCCCCGTGGCCAGCGTTCCTCCCAGGACCAAGCGGCGTGAGACTTCAGGGATTTCAGGCATGCGGCAACGCTCCTCGTTACGAGACCGGCATCACTGGCGGGGACGACTCTCGCCGGAACGACGGTGACATGTCAAGAGATGTTCATCGTCGCCGAGTTTCGAGCATTAGCGAGCATTCGATCGACGTCGGATGGTTCCGCGCGCATGCAGGTGCCATGTCCCCTACGCTGCTGCTCGTTCGTCGTGTGGGTGAGAGCCCGCTCAATTCGGAGGATGCGATGCAGTACGCCCTGCTGATCCACGCTGCGCCCGACCAGGAGGAAGCGCTGACGGACGCGGAACGCGAGGCGGCGTATGCCGAGTACCTGACGCTGGCCGATGACACGCGGTGCGTCGTGGCGGCGCAGTTGCAGCCCGTCGAGATGACGACGGGCGTGCGCGTGGCCGGTGGCCGGACACTGATCACGGACGGCCCGTTCGCCGACACCAAAGAGGTACTCGGCGGCATCTGTCTGATCGAGGCGACGGATCTGGACGAGGCGATCGAGATCGCCTCGCACGTCCCGGCCGCCCGCTACGGCGGCACGGTGGAGATCCGGCCGGTGGTGCCGCGCTGACCGGGCTGGAGGAGGTCTTCCGGGACGAGTGGGGCCGGGTACTGGCCGCGCTCGTCGGGTATCTCGGCGACTTCGACAGGGCCGAGGACGCCACACAGGAGGCGTTCACGATCGCCGCCGAGCGCTGGCCCACGTCGGGCGTACCCGACAGGCCGGGCGCGTGGCTCGTGACGACAGCCCGAAACCGGGCGATCGACCGGATCCGCCGGGAGCGCACCCTGGCCGAGAAGATCCACCTCCTGCCGGCACCGGAGGCCGTCATGGACGAGTTCGACGACACCCTGATCAAGGACGAACGCCTGGAGCTGATCTTCACCTGCTGCCACCCGGCTCTGCCGCCGGAGGGGCAGGTGGCGCTTACTCTGCGGGCCCTGGGAGGTCTGGAGACCGCGGAGATCGCCCGTGCGTTCGTCGTCTCCGAGGAGACCATGAAGCGGCGCCTTTCACGCGCCAAGGCGAAGATCAGGGCGACCGGTATCCCGTTCACCGTGCCCGGCGCGCACCTGCTGCCCGACCGCGTCGACGCGGTCCTGGCCGTGATCTATCTGATCTACAACGAGGGCTACCGGGGCCGGGTCGACCTGGGTGCCGAGGCCATCCGGCTCGGGCGCGTGCTCGCCGGACTCATGCCGGACGAGCCGGAGGCGCACGGGCTGCTGGCGCTGATGATGATCCACCACGCCCGGCGGCACGCCCGGTTCTCGGGCGAGGACCTCGTGCTGCTCGACGACCAGGACCGGTCGCTGTGGGACTTGCGGCAGATCGCGGAGGGGCGGGCCGTGCTCGACCGGGCGTTCGCGCTCGGCGGGCGCGGCGCCTATGTCGTACAGGCGGTCATCGCGTCGATGCAGACACGGCAGCCGGTCGACTGGCCGCAGATCGCCGCGCTGTACCGCCGGCTGGTCGAACTCACCGGCTCCCCGGTCGTCGAGCTCAACCACGCCGCAGCGCTCGCCCAGGCCGGCGAACCCGCCGCGGCACTGCGCGCCGTCGACCGTCTCGACCTCGACGGCTACCTCTACTACCACTCGACCCGCGCCGAACTGCTGCGGCGCCTCGGCCGGACCGCCGAGGCCCGGACCGCGTACCGCAGGGCGATCGAACTGGCCGGCTCGGCGCCCGAGCGGGGGTTTCTGGGCCGGCGGCTCGGAGAAACCTGACCCGGACTGTCCCCTGGGCGGGGCCCCGTTCGTCTTCCAGGTATGAGGGACAACCCTGAACGATGGAGGACGTCATGAGCTCCGCCCCCGCCACAGCCGCGATCCCGGGCTATCTGGCCGGCATCTGGAAGGCCGGCCCGGCACACTGCCAGATCCGCTTCTCCGTCCGCTTCCTCACGGTCGGCACGGCGCGAGGCCGGTTCACCGGCTGCGACGCCACGATCGTCACGAGCGGGGAACCGCGGGGCTCGGAGCTGACCGCGACGATCGATGTGGCGTCCATCGACACCGGCAACGAGAAGCGGGACACCCACCTGCGCTCCGCCGACTACCTCGACGCGGAGCGTCACCCGACGATGAGCTATCGCTCCACCGGCATCCGCCGGAGCGGGGACGCCTGGACCGTGGACGGCGAGCTGACCCTGCACGGTGTCACCCGGCAGGTGCCCTTGACCGTGGAGGTGCAGGGGTTCGGTCCGGGTCCGTCCGGCGGCCGGCAGGCCGTCTTCTCCGCGACCGCGCGGATCGACCGGCGCGACTTCGCCGTCACCGCCCGGACGGACGGAGGCGGTGTCCTGGTCGGCAACAAGGTGTCGATCAGCCTGGTGATCCAGGCCGTCCTCCACAAGTGATCCGAGGAGAAGCACCGTGCCGACGGAGCAGGAAGCCCGCAACAAAGCGACGTTCAGCCGCTTCCACGACGCGGTGAACAGCAGTGACCTGGACGTCGTCTCCAGGACGATCGACGAGGTGGTCGCCCCGGATCTGCTGTTCCACGCACCCGTGCCGAGCGGCGAGACGGGGGTGGAGGCACTCAAGCACGTGTGGACGGTGCTTCTGCGCGCCTTTCCCGGCATCCGCGTCACGATCGAGGACATGATCGCGGAGGGGGACAGGATCGTCAGCAGACAGACCGTCACCGGGACCCACCTCGGCGAATACCGGGGCCTGCCGCCGACCGGCAGGTCCGTCATCTACGACGAGATCTTCATCGTCCGCTTCGACGGCGGCCGCATCGCGGAGATCTGGGGGGTGGTCGACGTGTACGCGCAGCTGCGCCAGCTCGGCATGATTCCCGGAAGCGCTCCGTGACCACAGGACATGGATGCGGCGCACGCGGTGGGCCGATGAGGCGTGTCGCCATGCCTCATCGGCCCACCGGGCCCCGTGGCGGCCGCCCCGGTCAGGCCGTGGCCGTCACCTGACGTGCCGCGGGCTGCTCCGGGGTCCGCCGGGACATGCGCAGACCGGCCAGGGTGATGAAGACCGTGGAGAACACGGCGGAGAGGGCGAAGGCGGTGAAGCCCCAGTTCGCGGCTCCGTTGGCGAGCAGCTGACCGCCCAGCCAGGGGCCGAACACGGCGCCGAAGCGGCCCATTCCGGAGGTCCAGCCCACGGCCGTGGCCCGGTTGGCGGAGGTGGAGTAGCCGGCCACCGTCGCATAGATCATCGTCTGGGCGCTGTTGAGGAACAGGCCGGTGACGAAGACCACCGTGAAGGTCAGCCCGAGCGGCATGTGGACGCTCAGCAGATAGACGCCGACGGCGGTCAGCACGAACCAGATCGCGGAGATGCGCGCCGCGCCGAAGCGGTCGGCGCAGCGGCCGGCGACGAGCATCCCCACTATGCCGCCGAGGTTGAAGACGACGACGAAGTTCAGTGAGGAACCGAGCTCGTAGCCCTCGCTCCGCATCATGGTGGGCAGCCAGGTGGCGACGCCGTAGACGAGCAGCAGGCCGCCGAAGGAGGCCAGCCAGAACATCAGGGTCTGGATCCACTCCTTGCCCCGGAACAGCTGGGCGAGGGCGTACCAGCGGTCGCCGACGGCCCGGGGGTCCTTCGCCGCCGGCATCTCGACGTCGTAGCGCGCCGCGAGTTCATGCGCCTCGGTGGTACGTCCCTTGGCGACCAGGAAGCTCAGCGACTCCGGCATGTACCGGGCGACCAGCGGTACCGCGATGACCAGCGGGACCACGCAGACCCAGAAGGCCGCACGCCAGCCGAGGGGCTCCACGATCCACAGGGCGACGTACGCGGAGAGGATGCCGCCGACGTGGTGGGCGGTCATCAGCGTGCCGATGACGAAGGCGCCGCGGGCGCGCGGGGCGTAGTCCGAGACCATCGTGATCGCGGTCGGCAAGAGGCCGCCGAGTCCGAGTCCCGCCAGCGTCCGGCCGAGGCCGAACACGGTGACCGAGGGGGCTGCCGCGCAGAGGGCCGAGGCCAGCGAGAACAGCGCGGTGCAGGACATGATCATCTTCTTGCGCCCGATGAGGTCGGTGAGCGTCCCCGAGGAGAGGGCGCCGACCAGCATCCCGAACGTGGCGTAGCTGCCGAGGTCGCCGGCCATGGACGGTTCGAGGCCCAGGGCGTGCTGCTCCAGCATGTGGGGCAGCACCGAGCCGTAGATGAACATGTCGAGGCCGTCGAAGAGAACGACCAGCCAGCACAGAGCGATGACCAGCATGGCCATTCTGCTGCCGCGGGCGGCCGGGGCGAGCGAGGAGGACATCATTGTTTCCTCTCGTCCGGGAGGAGAGTCCCTGGAGGTTGGGAAGAGGGGGCGGTCGGCGCGGCTCGAGCCACCGACCCGACGCGAGGCGAGATGCGCGCTCGCAGTGATGGCCTTGACGGTAGAAACACCGGAAGAGTGTGTCAACGCTTTTGTTGACAATCTTAGAAACAATTTGGCCCCGGTCTGGTGTGCTGCCGGACCGGGGCCGAACGGTGGTGCCGAACGTCAGGCGACGGGCGGCGTTCCGTGGGTGTGGAACGACTCGATGGTGCGCAGACCCCAGGCCTGGCCCTTGGCGCGCTCGGCCTCGGTCCAGGTGATCAGGGGCCAGTCGGGGGCCAGCACCAGGCGGGTGAGCGGGTTGCACAGTTCGATGCGGTTGCCGCCCGGTTCGTAGACGTACAGGAAGAACGTCTGCTGGATGGCGTGCTTGTGCGGGCCCGTCTCGATGAACACGCCGGTGTCCAGGGCGAGATCGGCGGCGCGCAGGATGTCCTCGCGGGTGTCCGCGGCGAACGCGATGTGGTGGAGCCGGCCGCTCGACCCCGTCCAGTCCTCGGTGTAGACGATGTCGTAGGACTTGTTGGTGAACGTCAGCCACTGGGCCGCGATCTTTCCGCTGTCGAGCCGGATCTGCTCGGTGGGGCGGGCGCCGAGGACCTCACGGTGGAAGTCGCCGTTGGCCGCGACGTCCGCGCCCAGGAAGTTGACATGGTCCAGCCGGCGAACCCCCACGCCGCGGCCCGGTTTGGCCTGCGGCTGGTTCTTGAGGCCCGGCCGTAGTTCCTCCGGCGCCTCGTACCACTCGCTCTCCCAGTACAGGGCCAGCTCGTGGCCGTCGGGGTCGGTGGTGACGTACAGCCGGCCGATGCCCGGTTCGTCCTCGACCCAGCGGCCCGTTCGGCCTGCCGCCTCAATGGCCTCGATCCGGCGGCGGAGCGCGTCCTCGCTGGAGGTGCGCAGGGCCGTGCGTCGGATTCCTGGGGTGGAGTGGGCGGTGAGCGTGAGGCTGTGATGCTCGTAGTCGTCCCAGGTCCGCAAGTACACGGAGTCGCCGGAACGGCCGTTCTCGGTCAGACCGAGGAAGTCGGTGAAGAAGCGGACGCTGGCGTCCAGGTCGGGGGTGAGCAGTTCGACATGGCCGAGGTGGGCGATGTCTCCGAGAGGCGGGGTCATCTGCGACTCCTAGAAGTGCGGGGGTGCGGGGGAGTTGATCCGGGTGGGGGTCAGGCGGGGCGCGGGAAGACCGTGCCGTCGAAGATCTTTCGGGCGGTACGTACGACAGCGGTGCGGCCGGCCATCGGAAGGGAGCCACCTGCGCCCCGCTCGACGGCCGACTCGATGTCGAGGAACCCCGTGGGGTGCTCTATGCGCAGCCGGTCCCCGTCGGCGGGCAGCCGCGCCACGTCCTCACCGACGCCGCCCGCGATACGCAGCCCGGCGGCCACGCTCGCGGCGCCCAGTACGCCGATGGATGTGTGACAGCGCACCGGAATGAACGTGCGCGTCGACACCGCGCCGCCGTGCCGCGGCGGCGCCAGCAGGCTCACCTTGGGCACGGTGGCGTTCGTGACATCTCCGAGTCCCATCAACGGCCCTGCCTCGAGGCGGATTTCGCGGATCCGCCGGGCCAGGGCCGGGTCCGCCTCCAGCGCCCGCGGATCCTCGTAGCCGGTGAGCCGCAGCGCCGAGGCGGCGATCAGGACGGTCGGCATGCCGTTGTCCACGCAGGTCACCGACGCGCCGGCGAGAGTGTCGCGGACGCTGCCCGTGGGCAGCAGGGGACTGCTGCCCGGCGGGAAGTCGATCACCACCGGTGCGGCGGCACCCGGCACCCCGGAGATCTCGGCGGCGCCCTCGTACGAGACGCGCCCTTCCGGAGTGGGGAAGGTCGCGGTGGCGAGATCCCCCGTGTTGAGCATGCGGATCCGCACCGAGGTCTCCGCCCGGCCTGGGGTGACGAGGCCGCGTTCGACGGCGAAGGGGCCGACTCCCGCGAGGAGGTTGCCGCAGTTCTGACGGCTCGACACATCCGCCGTGCCGACGCCGACCTGAAGGAAGAGATAGTCGACGTCGGTGTCGGGACCGGCCGATGGGCGAACCACCGCCACCTTGCTGGTGAGGGGATGCGCCCCGCCCAGACCGTCGATCTGGCGTGCGTCGGGACTGCCCATGATGCGCAGCAACAGATCGTCACGCAGAGCCGGTTCGGCGGGCAGGTCCTCCGCCAGGAAGTAGCCGCCCTTGGAGGTGCCGCCGCGCAGGAGCATGCAGCGCACCCCGGCGGGCGCGGTCACCGCCCGGATCCTGATGCGTCCGCGGCGTGCTCGTCGTACTGCTGGTACCGAACACCGAGGCGTACGAGCGTCTCGCGCAGCCCGTACCGGTCGAGACCCAGTTGCCCCTCGGCGAACGCGGCGCGTGACGCCTCCTCCTTCGCCGTGCGTGCCTGCGACAACACAACGGCCTCCGAGGCCCGTTCGCGCGGAACGCACATCACGCCGTCGTCGTCGGCGAGGATCACATCACCGGGGCGGATGATGTGGCCCCCGATGGCGACCGGCACATTGACCGATCCGCCGGTCGCCTTGACCGTGCCCTGGGCGGAGACAGCGGCCGACCAGACGGGGAAGCCCATCTCGCGCAGCTCGGAGGTGTCGCGCACCCCGGCGTTGGTGACCAGGCCGCGGACGCCCCGGTACCGCAGCGCGGTGGCGAACAGCTCGCCGAACATTCCGTCGGCGGAGGGCGAAGTGGTGGTGACGACGAGAAGGTCGCCCTCGCCGCACTGTTCGACGGCCGCATGGATCATGAGGTTGTCGCCGGGCCAGCTGAGCACCGTGACCGCGGTGCCCGCCACGCGTACGTCCTGCTGGATCGGGCGCAGGTGAGGGCCGAGGAGGCCGGTGCGGCCGAGCGCCTCGTGCACGGTCGCGACGCCGTAACCGGACAGCGCGGTCACGTCCTCGGCCGACGCCTTCGGGGGACGGGTGACGATGACGCCGCTCATGCCAGCTCCCCGGTGACCTGCGGGTAGGGGCGCATGTACGCCTCGGCCCAAGTGGTGTGCTGAAGGCCGAGGTTGGGGCCCGCGTTGCGCCTGAGCTGGACACCGCGCCGTTTGCCGAGGTCCGTGTAGTACTCCCACAGGTGCTGCTGGGCCGCCAGGCACTCCATGGCCTTGCGCTTGGTCTCCCAGACTTCCGTGATGTCCAGCAGGACCTCGGGCGTGAACCCGCACATCTCCGGCTGGTGCGGTTCGAAGAAGAACACCGGGGGAGCCCCGATGATCTCGCCCCCGGCCGGGTAGCCGATCGCCTGGGCCAGGACGCGCGCGTCCAGGGCCATGCGGGCGGCCGCCGGGTGGTCCCCGTTGTACGGGTCGATGAGGGGGTGGGTGAGGACCACGTCGGGCTGCGCCTCGCGGTAGACGGCGACCAGCCGGTCGGTGAGCTCGGGCGTCACCGGCAGCGGGTAGTCACCGGCGTCGAAGAAGACGATTGCGGCACCGAGAGCCGCCGCGGCCCGTTCGGCCTCCTCGCGGCGGATCGCCTTGATCTCCGCCAGCTGCTTGCCCTCGCGCCACGCCTTGGCCGACTCGCCCCGTTCACCGAAGGTCAGGCACGCGATGGTGACCTGCTCCCCGCGGGAGGCGGCGAGGGCTATGGCGCCGCCCGCCCGCCAGACGAAGTCCCCGGCGTGCGCGGTGATCACCAGCGTCGATCGTGGGGTGGCGGGCACCTTGCCGTGCGTCATTGCGAACTCTCCTTGGTGACAGGTGTGCTCCCGCCCCGAGTCGCGTCAGTCGTCGCGCAAGGCGTCGATCACGCTGCCGAGGTGGGCGCGGACGGCTGCTTCCGCCGCCTGCGGGTCCCTGGACGTGATCGCGTCGATCACGGCCAGATGCTCACTCAGGGACTTCTGCGGACGGCCCGGCCTGAGCGCCAACTGGAACTGATGGCGCACGAGTTGGCCGTTCAGCCGCTCCAGGAGCCCGACGGCCGTCTGCTGGCCTGAGAACTCCCGGATCTGCGCGTGCAGCCGGTGGTTGAGCTCGGAGTAGGTCATCGGCTCGCCGTCGGCGACCGCCTTGGCCATCGCCGCGCCCGTCGCCGCCAGCTCGGCCAGCTGCTCCTCGGTGGCCCCTGCGGCCACCTTGGCGGCGCAGAGTCCTTCGAGGACCATCCGGCACTCGGTGATGGCGACCGCTTCCTCCTTGGTCACCACGCGGACGCGTGATCCGCGGTTACGGATCCGCTCGACCAGCCCCTCGGATGCCAGCTCCAGAAGTGCCGCCCGGATGCTGGCCCGGGTGACACCGAACTGCTCGGCGAGTTCGTCCTCCACCAGCCGCTGGGCCGGCGCCATCTCCCCTTGCAGAATCGCCTGTCGCAGCTCCCCGAGTGCGTGCTGTTTGGCCTGCTCTCCGGAACTGGGACGCGCTTCCTTCGGCATCAATGCCCTCCCTGAGTGAGTGCCTGTCGAACGTAAACTTACGCCAACAGGATTGTCAACAATCTCGTTGCCAAGCCTTGCGCCGAGATCCACACCGGGCTACGTTCCTCGCCGTAGAGCCGCTTCGGAGCCGTACGGCGGCGGCGCCCCACGCATCGAGGCGCGTCCGCCCCTCCCTCCGCCCCTCCTGTACGCACCCACAAGACCGGCTGACGGGCACGAGTCCCGGGCCGCGATCGAACGGAGTCCGGGTATGCCCATACCCTCACGCTGGTTCCGACGGAAACCGGCTGCCGTACTGGCCACCCTCGCCGCCGTCCTCGCACTTGCCGGCGGGACGGGCATGGCGCTCGCCGACAGCACGACCGACAACGGTTCGGACACCGCCCCGGCCTCGGCCGCTGCCCTGGCGACGACCGCCGCATCCTCCGGCACCGCACCCGCCCTGCCCTGTTCCGGCATCGCCGCACTCGATCTGGCAGCCGACGTACCCGGCGTGCCCTTCGAGATCAGCTCGGCGACGGAGCTGGCCGCAGGCAGCAGCACGCTCGGGAACTGGGCAGCCTGCTACGTCAAGGGTGTGATCGCCCCGCAGATCCACTTCGAACTCCGACTGCCCGAGAGCGGCTGGCAGTCCGACTACCTTCAGGTCGGCTGCGGCGGCCTCTGCGGAAACGTGAGCACGGGCAGCGCCCCTGCCTCCAGCGGCTGTGTTCCGCTGACCACCGGAGCCTTCGCCGTCGCCTCCAGCGACGAGGGGCACTCCCAGGGCGGCGGCCTGTTCTCCACCGACCCCACCCTGCGCGCCGACTTCGGATACAAGTCCGACCACCAGCTCGCGCAGGCGGCCAAGGCGATCATCAAGAAGTACTACGGGCAGGCTGCCACCCACTCCTACTTCGACGGCTGCTCGCAGGGCGGCCACCAGGCGCTGACCGAGGCGCAGCGCTACCCGGACGACTTCGACGGGATCATCGCCGGAGCCCCCGCCAACAACTTCACCGCCCTCAACACCTTCTCGCACGCGTGGACGGCCCAGTCCGTGTACCTCGACGGCGGCCCCGCCACGCTCACCATCGCAGACCTGGCACCGCTGCACGAGGCGGTCCTCAAGGGCTGCGCCGCCACCGACGGAACCATCGCGGACCCGCTGGGCTGCACCTGGGATCCGGCCGCCCTCGCATGCCGGTCCGGACAGACCTCCAGGGCCGCGGACTTCTGCCTGACCGCTGACCAGGTCACCACACTCCACCGGATCTACTCCGGCCCCACCGACAAGCACGGCAAGCTGCTCTACCCCGGCTACCAGCTCCGCGGTTCCGAACTCAACTGGGCCGGGGTCATCGTGCCGGCCCAGGCCACCGGCACCAGCGGAGACATCAACTTCGTCAGGGAGACCCTGCGCTACCAGGTCTTCGACAGCCCGCAACCCACTCTGACCTACCGGGACATCGAGTTCACCGAGGCCTACTACAGGAAGATCGTCCGGCCCAACGAGGGCATGTACGACGCCACCGACCCGGACCTCAAGGCGTTCAAGGCAGCCGGCGGCAAGCTGATCCTCTGGCACGGGCTGGGTGACCAGCACATCCCCGCCGTCGGCACCATGGCGTACTACAAGGCCGTGCAGAAGGTCATGGGCGGCACAGCGGCGACGGCGAGCTTCGCCCGGCTGTTCCTCCTCCCGGGTGTCGCGCACTGCGGCGGCGGACAGGGCCCGAGCGACTTCGACGCGCTGACCGCCGTCGTCGACTGGGTCACGAAGGGCGACGCCCCCGACAGTCTGACGACCACGTCGACGGACGGTGCCGGCAAGGTCACGGCCACCCGCCCCGTCTACCCCTTCCCGTACGTCGCCGAGAACACCACCGGGGGCCCGGACGACGAGGCCGGCAGCTACACCCCCGTCCGGTCCGCCGCTGAGGCGGGCCTGACGCTGAACTGGCTCGGTTCCTTCCGCTCCGGCTACGAGACCGTAGGCAACTGGGTCAACGGCAAGTGGGTCGTCACCAGGGGCAAGGCCTGACCGGGTGACGTGATCACGGCCGACGAGTGACGTCGGACGGTGCGGCCCCTGCTCCCGCCCGGGGGCGCACCGTACGCCCGGCTGCCCCACCACCGCCCATTCCCGGCAGGGAATTGCCGGTACGCCGTGCCGGGCGCAGGATCTCGTCCGAAGCGATCCACCGGGCAAGGAGTTCACACGTGACCGAGACCGACCCTCAGGACCTGGCCAACCGCTACATCGCCCAGTGGGTGGTGCCGGATGCCGCCCAACGCCGTGCGGCCATCGAGCAGCTGTGGGCCGAGGACGGTACCCACTTCCTCCAACCACCCTTGGAGATACGGGAGATCGCCACAGGACTCGGATTCGGCCGATCGACCCTGCAGGCCCGGGGTTTCGACGCCTTCGAGGCCCGGGTGGCGCGCAGTCACGAGGAGTTCGTCAAGGAAGCGGGGCTCACCTTCCGCTCCCGCGCCGATGCCGTACGTCTGCACGACATGGTCAAGTTCTCCTGGGAGACGGTGTCCGCCGGCACCGGCGAGGTGGTCGGTGGCGGACTGGAGATCCTGGTGCTCGACGAGGACGGGCGGATCAAGTCCGACTACATGTTCCCGGGGGCCTGACCCGGCGGCGGCCCGGCCGGGACCTTCGGCCGGGCCGCCGCCGAGAGGGCCTCGGCCGTCTCCTGGTCGGCGGGCAGGAACGCCTCCAGTTTCAGCTCGGCGAGCGTCACGTCGACGGCGGTGGCGAAGGTCGTCACCGTCGTCATCAGGCGCAAATCCCCGAACGACGAACACAGTTGGAGTGGGACCGCGAATCCGAGCTGCCCGGCGGACGGCTCCAGGCCGGGCACGTACCCGGTGAGTTCGTCCCGCAGTTCCTCCAGGTGACCGAGGCCGGCGAGGATGTGGCGCGCCCATTCGGAGAGGTTGCGGATGCGAGGGGCCAGCCCGTCGGGGTGGAGCGCGAGACGGTAGACGTTCCTGCCGGGGCCGACCAGTTCAGGAGCCGCGCCCTCGGTGATCAGGTCGAAGGCTGAGTTCGCTGCGATCAGGTCACCGGCCCGGTCCACGACGAGGGCGGGGTAGGGCAGATGGCCGCGCAGAATGCGGTCGATCGCCGCCCTCACCGGGGCCAGTTCCGGATCGTCGAGCGAACTCTCCGGGTATGCGGGCGCGTACCCGGCCGCCAGCAGCAGCTCGTTGCGCTCGCGCAGCGGCAGCTCCAGTGACTCCGCCAGCCGTACGACCATGGGCCGGCCAGGGGCGGACCTGCCGGATTCGATGAAGCTGAGGTGGCGCTGGGTGGTTCCCGCCCGGAGCGCCAGGTCGAGCTGGCTGAGACGGAGGCGGGTTCGGCGGTCGCGTAACGCGCGGGGGAAGTCCACGGGCCCGTTGTACCGGTGCCGGAGGATTCAGGTCCATTCCCCCGAGGGAATGATCCTGGCGCCTGCCCTGTGCCTCGGCTACGCGGACGGCGGCCGTTCGTACTGTCCGGCTGCCCCAAAAGGCAGCTCCGGATGCCCCGGGCCCGCCGGGGGCGGGCTGGACGAGGCAGGGAATCCGGCGTGAAGGTGGAGAACCGGTAGGAGGGCAGGGCGCTGCGGTTGTGCGCGGTACGCGCCCACGACGGTGCGGTCAGGGAGACGGTGATGAACGCACAGGACCACGGCCACGAGCACGAACACGACCCCGAAAGGGACCACCACCCCACGCCGCGCGAGAGCGAGCACGACCACGAGCGGAGGCAGGGGGAGCACCTGCACGGTGAGGTCTCCGTGGCGCAGCGTTCCCCGGACGCCCGCGACGATCGGGGAGCTGACACCCACCACCTCTTCCGGGCAGCGGCCACGGGCCGGGCGGACGTGGTCGGAACGGCCGGAATGGGCGTGCTCCAGCGGAGCATCGGCAACGCAGCCCTCGGCCCGATGATCCAGCGCGCCAGGGCCGGTACGCCGGAACAGTCCGAGGACGAGCCCCGCTCGCCGGTCCACGACGTCATCTCCTCCGGCGGAGGCACCCCGCTGGACACCGAGACCCGCACGGATCTCGAGGGCCGGATGGGCGCGGACTTCTCCGACGTGCGCATCCACAACGACTCCTCCGCGCACGAGTCGGCCAAGGGCGTCGGCGCACACGCGTACACCGTGGGGAACAACGTGGTCTTCCAGCGTGACGCGTACGACCCGTCGTCACCCCAGGGCCGCACGACACTGGCCCATGAGCTGACCCATGTGATCCAGCAGCGCAGCGGACCGGTGGAGGGCACGGAGGCCCCCGGAGGCATCCGGGTCAGCGACCCCTCGGACCGCTTCGAACGGGAAGCCGTGACGAACGCGGACCGGGTGCTTTCGGACCCGGCGCCCGCCCCGGCCGCCGCCTCGGCCTCGCCGTCGGCCGCCACCGCCGCCCCCGCCGCCGTCCAGCGGGCGGCGACGGAGGACGAGGACGAGCAGCCGGCCGATGTGCAGGGATCGTTCGTCCAACGGGCGCAGGAGAAGAGCCCCGAGGAGGAGGAAGAGGCTCCACCGGCCTGAGACGCTTCCTCCGTCGCGTGCGTGCCGGTCCGGCCGATGGCCCGGCACGCACCCCTGGTTCTGGTCAGCCCGCGGAGTCGGGGCGCATCGTGCCGCCGAGGAACAGCGACTCGGAGCATCGCGAGGGTGTGCGGGCGCCCACCGGCTTGCCGACCTTCCGGCAGTCGATGGTCATGGTGACCTTCCCGCCCGCCGGTACGAGGATCGGCGTCACGAAGTGGTAGTCGGAGTCACGGAAGTTCTCCAGCCCGAGACTCAGCGCACTCGTGTTCTCACCGGCCGAGATGACGACGGTTCCGGCGTCACCCTGCGGGTTCTGCACGACGATGTCGGTCAGCTGGAACGTGTGGCCCTTCGGTACCTGGAGAGCGGTCGAGGAGTTCGAACCGCCGCCCACCGAGTCCCTGACCCGGACCTGCGCACTCGTCGGAGTGGCCGCCCCGTCGCCCGCCCCGGCACTCGCCTCCGCCTCCGCGGTGGGGCTCGGCGTGGGCTTCGACGCGCCGGCGCCCGCGTCGGCCCCGGCGGCGTCACCGGCCCCGGCATCGGCGCCCGTCCCCGCCGTATCGCCCTGGCTCGGCGCCTTGCTCTTGTCCGCCGCTGCCGCGGAACGTACCGCCTCGGGCGTGACCGCTTCCCGCGCCGCGGACTTCACGGCCGGACGCAGCAGCGCGTACCAGATCCCGGCCAGGGCGATCAGCAGCACGGCCGCCGTGATGAGCGCCCGGGGCAGCCAGCGCGGCAGGAGGGGTTCCTGCTGGTAGGAGCCGTCGACGAGGACCGGTGCCACCGGCTCCTGGCCCTCGGCCACCTGGGTGGCGGCGAAGACCTGGAAAGGATGCGTCACCGGCGTACCGCGCCACATCCGCTTCGCGGGCCGCACCCGCAGCCTGCCGAACTCCGCATGGCCGGGCGCCACCTGGAGCTCGGCGACGTCGAAGGCGACGCGCGCGCGCTCGGTCCCCGGCTGGGCGCCCAGCCGCACCGTGACCGGTGTGTTGCCCCGGTTGTCGACGGCGAGCTGGTGCCGTCCACGGCGAGAGCCGTGCGAGCTGCGCGGGACCAGCTCGGCCGTCGTCTCGGTGAACGGCAGCACGGTCACCCGGCCCTCCGGCACCACTGTCCCGCCCTGCTCACCGGTGGGTACCACCCGTACCCCGAACGGTGTCTCACCCGCCGGCACGGTCGCATCCCGAGGCGGGCGCAGCATGAGCGACACGGTCCGGGAGTCACCCGGGTACAGCGACAGAACCGCCGGCTCCACCGCCGACCAGGCGGCGCACGCACCGACCACCTCGAAGCGGTACTCCTCGACCGTCGCACCGGAGTTGCGGACCTGTAGGGGGACAGCCGTCTCCTCGCCCGGTGCGGCGCTGACGGACGATGCGTCGAGACTTGCCGTGAGACTCATAGGCGGACCGTAGAGTCGTCCCACACGACGGACACCGGCCTCGAAGGAACACTTTCGGGCAGATCCAGTGCCCCTGACACCCTTTTAGTTTCCTTGTCAGTAAACAAGGGAATCTCTTGACCGCCTCATAACCAATGAGACGGACGACAACGGCTGCGGGGCGTGTGCACGTTGTGGCCTTCCAGCTGTTGCCCAAGGGGGAGCATCGGCATGGAACGCATGGAACGTACGACGGTGGCGTTACGGGCTCAGGATCCGATCTCGCAAGCAGGTGTGGCCAGCCAGTTAAGGGCCCGCCCCGAGGTCAACGTCATGGAGTGGGCCGAGGACGAGACCGCACCTCAGGTCGTCGTCATGGTCGTGGACACGGTCGACGAGGACGTGCTCAGGATGCTGCGCCACATCCAGCGCACCAGCGACTCACGCACCGTCCTGGTCACCACGGACATCGATGAGCAGAAGCTGGTGAGTGCGGCGGAGTGCGGGGTCGTCGGGGTGATCAGGCGGGCGGAGTCGACGCCCGAACACCTGGTGCACGTCATAGAGACGGTGGCGCGGGGCGAGGGCCACCTGCCCTCCGACCTGCTGGGGCGGCTCCTCGCAGAGGTGGGGCGGCTCCAGGGGCAGGTGCTCGGGCCGCGTGGGCTGCACTTCACCGGTCTCGCGGCACGCGAGGTGGACGTGCTGCGGCTGGTGGCCGAGGGGTACGACACGGCGGACATCGCCACGAAACTGGCCTACTCCGAACGCACGATCAAGAACGTGCTGCATTCGGTGATGACCCGGCTCCAACTGCGGAATCGGTCCCACGCGGTGGCGTACGTCATGCGCCAGGGCCTGATCTGACGACTCACCCGGTCCTCACCCGGTTCTCGGCCGCCCCTTCCCGGCCCGGACCGCGGTGGGGGCCGGGTGTGTTCTTCATCGGGGCCGCGGGTGTGCTGTTCGCCGGCACCGCGGGTGTGCTGTTGTCCAGGGCTGCGCGGGTGCTGTAGTCCGGGGCTGCCCCAAAGGGCAGTTCCGGCTTCCCGGGGAAGTGGCTCGTCTCCCACTGCGGAAGCCGAGTGCCTGCGAGATCGTGTGGGCGCTGTTCTTCGGTGGGAGGTCCGGGTGCGGGGGAGAGATTCGGTGCGGTGGATTCAGCCGGCGAAACAGTCACGCGGACTCACGGGTGTGCGCCGTTCGGCGGTGCTCGTTCTGCTGTTGCTGGCCGCAGGCCTCGCCCCCGCTTCGGCAGGGACGGGCGTGGCCACGGCCGTTCCGGTTCCGCCCGAGCCGTGGGTCACCCCGGCGAGCCTGCACGAGGTGCTCGACCCGGGCGGGTCGACGGGGGTGGACAAGTCGGTGCGTACACCGGCCATTCCGCCGAAGCCGGAGGTCATTCTGCTGGTGGACGGTACGAAGAGTATGGCCGAGCCCATCGACGACGTGCAGAAGTACCTCCCCGCCATCACCGGAAAGATCCTGGCCGAGCAGCCCGACTCGCGCTTCGCCGTCGCCACGTTCGGCGATCAGGAGGGCGACCCCAACGCCGGATTCGAGGTGCTCCAGGAGCTGACGGATGACGTCGGCAAGGTGCAGACAGGCGTCAACGGGCTGAAGACGGTGCTGGGAGGAAGCAGCCGTGGCCCCTCCGAGGACTGGATCAACGGGCTGTGGGAGATAGCCAACGGGGCTGGGGGCAAGACCGTCTTCCGCGAGGGTTCCAACCCGGTCGTCGTACTGGTGAGTGACGCCTCCAGCCACGCACCCAGCAACCACCACACCATCGACGACACGATCTTCGACCTTCAGGACAAGGGCGTCCGGGTGATCGGCGTCGATGTGGACAGCAAGATCGGCGACGGCCTCAACGGCAACGGGGACGCCCACAATCCTGACAACCCGGAGTACGTCGAGCATCCGCCGACCATTGAGGGGCAGGCGACGCGCATCATCGAGGCGACCCAGGGGCGTCTGCTGGAGGGAATCCAGCCTGACGCGGTCGCCCAGGCCATCATGGACGGTTTCGATAACCTCCCCACATCCGTCGGCTACCGGCTCGACAACTGCGACCCCCACCTCACGGTCGCCCTCGACCCACCCACACGGCAGCTGACCAGCGGCGAGACCGCACACTTCGCGGAGACCATCGACGTCTCGGCGGACGCGCCGCAGGGCACCGCCCTCACCTGCACCGTGCAGTTCCTGCTCGGCACCCAGGCACCGGGGACGGACACCATCGGGCCCGCCGCGGCGGCCGACCCCGACTTCCAGCAGCAGATCAGCATCGACGTGAACGACACCGACGCCCCCGTCGTCACGGTGGACGACCGCATAGCCAGGTCGGAGACCGACGAAGGAGCACGCATCAGCTATACGGCGACGGCGACAGACGCCCAGGACGGTGAGCTGCCCGTCACGTGCACGCCCGCGTCCGGATCGGTCTTCCACATCGGAATGACCACGGTCACCTGCTCGGCCACGGACGCGGCGGGCAACACCGGCACGGACACCGCTCGCTTCGAGGTGCTGAAACCACCGCCACCGCCGGAGCCCCCGTCACCGCCGCCGCCCTCGTCGGAGGTCGCGGTCAGGGTCGACGTCAGCCCTGACCGTACGTACATCACCCGCCCCGCCGGCGCCCGCTTCACCGTCACCAACGCCGGCCCGGACACCGCCAGGGGAGTCGTCATCGGCGCGACCTGGCCGGCCCCGTCCGCCCCCAAGGACCGGAGCCTGCAGACCCTCACCCGCTGCACGGCGGCCAAGCCGTGCACGATCCCGGCGGGCGGCCGGATCGAGGTGACCCAGACGGCGACGTACCGTGCGGCCATCACCGGGGACGTACGGGCCACCGTGCGCGGCACGGTCCCGGACCGCCGCACGGCCAACAACAAGGACACGGACCGGCTGCGCGTACTGAAGCCCTCCCTCACCGTCACCCCGCAGGTCGCCAAGCCGGGGCAGCCGGTACTGGCCCGCGGCAGGGACTATCCGCCCGGCGAGACCGTGAACCTCACCTGGAACAGAGGGATCACGGGCGACCGATCGGGGGTCAGGGTGGGCCGCGACGGCACGTTCGAGGTGCAGATGCTGGTGCTGCGCAAGGACAGCCTCGGTCCGCGTGTCCTGCGGGCCACCATCCCGGATCTTCCCCGCCTCCCGAAACCGGTCCTGGTGGTCCAACGCAACCTCCAGCCACCGGACTTCAAGGGGCGGACGTGAGAGCGGCGGACGTGGGAGGGGCAGGCGTGAGAGGGACGGACTCCGGATGATCCACGAGGTGGATGACGTACTGCGCTCCCTGATCAGGGCGGAGGTGCTCGAAGGCGGCCAGATCGCGGTGGTCTTCGACGCGCCGACCCGGGAATGGGCGGCCAAGGTGAACGCCCCGATGGTCAACCTCTACCTCTACGACATCCGCGAGGACATGCGGCGCCGCGAGCGCGGACTCCACAACGAGTACGACGAGCGGGGCACCGTCGTCGCGCGACGCCGCCCGCCCCGCTACTTCAAGCTGTCGTACCTGATCACGGCATGGACGAAGCGTCCGGAGGACGAGCACCGGCTGCTGTCCTCCCTGCTCGCCTGCCTGCTGGCGTACGAGGCCCTGCCCCAGGAACGCCTGACGGGCACCCTTGCCGAGATAGGGGCCGCCGTACCGATGTCGATCGCGCTGCCGCCGCCGGAGGACCGGTCCTTCGCGGACGTGTGGAGTGCACTGGGCGGCGAGTTGAAGCCCTCGCTGGACCTGGTGGTCAGCGTCCCCGTGACCGCCTCGCCGACGTACACGGCGGGCCCGCCGGTGGGTGAGGAAGGGCTCCGGGCGCACTTCGGGGACGTACCGCCGCCCTCGGAACCGCAGAGCGCCCCGATGCCAGGACGCGGCAGCCTCCCGGTGTACGGAAGCCGCCCCGGCCGACCGGCATCCGAGGACGCACCCGCCTCCACGGAGCCCCGCCGGGGCCTCTCCCTCCGGATCACCGAGAACCGACGCACCCACGACGGCCGTACGGAGGGCAGCACCGCATGACACCTCCTGGCCACCCCGCCGAGGATCCGGACCTGCGCCACCTGCTCGCCCGCGCGGTGGACGTCGAGCAGCGCATCCGCCATGCGGTCGAGGCCCGGCAGCGCACGGACCCGGACCCGGAGGACGCGTTCCGGGGGCTCTACCTCACGGACGAGAACATCGCGCGGCTGCTGGACGAGGACGGGGCACGGTGCTTCCCGGAACCGGTGCGGGGGGACGCCGCCCTCGTGGACGGAAAAACTCCCACCCGACTCACCTCTCTGCAGGCCGACTTCGGGCTCACCGGGCTCGACATCGAGATCCTGCTCATCGCGCTCGTGCCGGATCTGGACGACCGCTTCGAGGCCTTCTACGGCTACCTCAACGACGACGTGACCCGCCGCCGCCCGTCGATCGGCCTGGCGCTCGGCCTGTGCGGGCTGTCACCTGCCGACGCGGTGGCGCGGGGCCGGCTGGCAGCGCGCGCCCCGCTCCGTCACGCGGGGCTGCTCCTGGCCGAGGACCTCGACCGCCCGTTCCTGAGCCGCGCACTGCGCGTCCCGGACCGGGTCACCGCCCACCTCCTGGGCGACGACACGAGGGACCCCCGCCTCGCCGACCTGCTGGCCCCCTGGCACGCGGTGGCGGGCGTGGGCGATCCGGCCCCGCTGGCCCGGGTCCTGGCCGAAGGACTCCCGCTGGCCTACTTGAGCGAGGACCAGGGCGGGGCGGGCACGGCCCTCGCCGCATCGGCGCTCACCCTCGCGGGCCTGGGCGTCCTGGGCCTGGACCTGGCCCGCCTGGCGGAGGACCCCGCGCCGGCCGACGCGGTACGTTCCCTGGTGCGCGAGGCGCGCCTGACGCACGCCGGCCTGGTCTGCGCCCCACTGGACGCACTGTCCCGCGAACATCCGCACCTGCTCCGGCTCCTCACGGCCACGCCCGTACCCACGGTCATGGTGGGCAGGGCCCCGTGGGACGCCTCCTGGTCGACGATCCCGCCGCTGCTCCTGCACGCCCCGAGGGTGGAGCCGTCGGCACGCGCCGCGCTGTGGAGCGACGCGTACGAGCACGCGACATCGACCCTCCACCCGCCCACCATCGACCCGGACCACCTCCTCGCCCCCTTCCTCCTCACCCCGGAACAGGTCACCGGTGCGGCCCGCAGCGCGGCCCAGACGGCGCAGCTGGACGGCGGAGCACTCACTCCCGACCACGTACGCCGGGGCGCCCGCGCCCAGAACGCGGCCGGCCTCGACCGCCTGGCCCGCCGCATCGAACCAGCGGTCACCTGGCACGACCTGGTCCTCCCACCCGACGCCCACGCCCAGCTCCGCGAACTCACCGCCCGCGCGCGCCACCGCGACCGGGTCCTGGGGGAGTGGGGCATGCGCCCGGGAGGAGGCCGGGGCCGAGGCGTATCAGCGCTCTTCGCCGGCGATTCCGGCACAGGCAAGACCATGTCGGCGGAGGTGATCGCGGCCGACCTCGGCCTGGACCTCTACACGGTCGACCTGGCCACGGTCATCGACAAATACGTGGGCGAGACCGAGAAGAACCTGGAACGCATCTTCACGGAAGCGGCAGGGGTCAACGGAGTCCTGCTCTTCGACGAGGCGGACGCGATCTTCGGCAAACGCTCGGACGTGAAGGACGCGCACGACCGCTACGCGAACGTGGAGAGCGCCTACCTGCTCCAGCGCATGGAGTCCTTCGACGGCCTGGCCATCCTCGCCACCAACCTCCGCGCCAACCTCGACGACGCCTTCACCCGCCGCCTGGACCTGGTCGTCGACTTCCCGGTCCCGGACCCTGAACAACGCCTGGTGCTGTGGGAGCGCTGCCTGGGCCCGGTGCTTCCGCGCGGCACGGACCTCGACCTCGTGTTCTGCGCCGAGAACTTCGAGCTGGCGGGCGGCAACATCCGCTCCATCGCGGTGACGGCGGCGTACCTGGCGGCGGACTCCGGTGGCGCGGTGACCATGTCGACTCTGATCCACGCGATCCAGCGGGAGTACCAGAAGCTGGGCCGGCTGACGCTGGCTTCGGAGTTCGGGCCGTATCTGGGGCTGGTTCAGGGGTGAGCGGCGAGGACCGAACAGCGGTTCCTCGGCCGCCTGAGGAATCCCCCGTGTGCGCCCTTGCGCGGGTCGATGGTTGCCGTCACCGTGGGCGGGCGGGCGTTGATGGCCAGATCATCGCCGCACTGTGACGGGAGCCGGTGTGAGCGCATTCTCTGTTCCGCCTCATGTTCTGCATGGCGACGGCCCGCACAAGGTGTTCGCGGTACACGGCTGGCTCGCTGACCGTTCCGCGTATGACCCGGTGCTGCCGGACCTCGACTTCGGTTCGTTCCAGTACGCGATGGTGGACCTGCGGGGATACGGCGAGGCCAGGGACGTGGACGGGGCGTACACGACGGCCGAGGGGGCCGATGACGTGCTCGCGCTGGCCGACCGGCTCGGCTGGGACCGCTTCTCGCTGATCGGTCACTCGATGGGCGGCTCCGTCATCCAGCGGACGCTGTCCGCCGCGCCGCAGCGGGTGCGCAGAATCGTCGGGGTGTCGCCCGTCCCCGCTTCCGGTCTGCCTCTGCCGCCCGAGCAGTGGGAGCTGTTCGCCGGGGCAGCGCAGAACCCGGACAACCGGCGGGCCATCCTCGACATCACCACCGGAGGCCGACGCCCGGCGGCCTGGCTGGACCGCATGGTGCGTCGCTCGGTCGAGTGCAGCGATGCGAAGGCGTTCCGCGCCTGGTTGGACTCCTGGGCGGGCGAGGGCTTCCACGAACGGATCGAGGGCTCGCCGGTGCCGGCCCTGGCGGTGGTCGGGGCGCTGGACCCGGCGCTTTCCGCCGACGTGCAACGGGCCACCTGGATGCGCTGGTTTCCGCGCGCCGAACTGGTGGAGCTGCCCTCGTGCGGCCACTATGCGATGGACGAGGCTCCGCTCGACCTGATCCGGGTGGTGGAGGACTTCCTGCGGGCCGACGACGAGGGCGGCGAGGCGACGGCGTGAGCGGACCCGCCTCCCCGGCACCCGTACCGGACGTCTTCGACCCGCGCCAGTACGCGCTGGGCATCCCGCACGAGCGCTACCGCCGCCTGCGTGACCACCACCCCGTGGCATGGCAGCAGGAGCCCGAGGTGCTCGGCTGGCCGGCGGGCCCGGGCTTCTGGGCGGTCACCCGGCACGAGGACGTGGCCCGGGTCCTGAAGGACTCCTCCAAGTACTCCTCGTATCTGGGCGCCACCCAGATCCGCGACCCGGACCCGGCCGACCTGCCGTTCATCCGGCGCATGATGCTCAACCAGGACCCACCGCACCACCGGCGGCTGCGCACGCTCGTCAGCCGCGCCTTCACCCCGAAGCGCGTGGACCGCTTCGAAACGGTCGTACGCGAACGCGCCCGCTCCCTGCTCACCCGCGCGGTCGCCGAGGCGCGGGCCGGCGACGGAACCTGTGACCTGGTCACCCAGGTCACCGACGACTACGCCCTGCTCAACCTCGCCGACCTGCTTGGCGTTCCGGACACCGATCGCGCGCTCCTCCTCCACTGGACCCAACGCGTCATCGGCTACCAGGACCCGGACGAGGCGGGGACGCCGGCATTCGGCCCGGACGGCAAGCCGGTCAATCCACGTTCCCCGGCGGCACTGCGCGACATGTTCGAGTACGCGCACGCCCTGGCGGCCCACAAGCGCGCAAACCCCGCGGACGACGTGATGACGGCTCTCGCCACCGACCCTGAACTGACCGCGCCGGAACTGGAGATGTTCTTCTTCCTGCTGGTGGTGGCGGGCAACGACACGGTACGCAGCGCGGCCCCGGGCGGCCTGCACCTCCTGGTTCAGAACCCTGAGGCGTACGAGCGCCTGCGCAGGGGCGAGGTGGAGCTGACCACGGCCGTGGACGAACTCCTCCGCCGCCACCCACCGGTCCTGTCCTTCCGCCGCACCGCGACCCAGGACACGGAACTGGCGGGCACGCGCATCCGCACGGGCGACAAGGTGGTCGTCTTCCACGCCTCGGCCAACCACGACGAACGCGTCTTCCCCGCCCCGTTCGCCCTGGACCTCGCCCGCTCCCCGAACCCGCACATCTCGTTCGGCGACGGCCCGCATGTCTGCCTGGGTGCGCACTTCGCGCGCCTGCAACTACGTTCGCTGTACGAGGAGGCGTGCCGCGTACTCCCTGCCGGGCCACTCGGGCCCGCGGGGCCGCCACGCCGCCTGGTTTCGAACTTCATCAACGGTCTGAAGTCGCTGCCTGTGCGCGTGGCTGACGCGTGACGCCGACTGTCCTCACGGCTGTGGTGTGTGCTGGCGGACGCGAGGACCGGCTGCTGGTCCGCGGCACCATTGCCTCACCACGTGCCGCAAGGGCAGATGGTTTGTCAGGCCCGGGTGTTGACGCTTACCGGCGCGGTTCCGGTGGAGGGCGTCCAGCCCTGGAGCGTGGCCGGAATTCCGACACGGGTGTTGCAGTCGATCACTTGGAAGTGCAGGTGCGGCCCGTTGGCGGCGCCGGTGCTGCCTGACCAGCCGATGATCCGGCCCTGTGGAACCCAGTCACCGGTGTTGTAGATCGCCTTGTTGAGGTGCACGTAGTGGGTGCACTGGCCGTTGGAGTGCCGGATGATGACCTCGATGCCGTTCTGCCAGTAGACGGACCAGTCCGACACGAGAACGGTCCCGCCCTGCGCGGCGGACACCTCGTAGTTCGCCGGAAGCCCCAAGTCCCAGGCGTATTCGTTGTACGGGCCGGTGTGCGAGTACGTCCCCTCCGGCCCCTGGGTTACCGTGTAGGCCTCACCTGCCGGGTAGGGGAGTTCGTAGTAGTAGTCGACAGCAGCGGCAGGGCCGGCCCCGAGCAGACCCGTCGCCACTGCGATCAGCGCGGCGCTCGCGGTGGCGGCCAGGCGGCGTAACACCCTTCTTGAACTGAGCACGATGCGTTCTCCCGTTCGGGGGCTGGATGCGGATCAGATGAGAGTGTCATCAACTAGCTTTCATGAACAGGGAGTTGGCGTCGTGAAGGTGAGAGTAGTTCGCGCCCCTGGCGACGAGCTGTGGTGCCCTTCGTGCATATGACTGATCGTTTCAGAATCAGGTTCTCGTGACCGGACGCTGTCTGCCGTCGAGTCGCTGAAGGACCTGCGTGAACTCGTCGTTTTCGACCAGCCCGATCAGTACTTGGGTCATGTTGCTGATGCCGGGATCGCGGACGATGAGCCCGTCTGATACCCAGAAGTAGCGACCCCTCAAAGCTTCCCCGCTTGCCTCCCACCTCTTCATCACAAGCTCGACCTGGGGGCCGCTGGAGATGGACGACTGCGCCGTTGACGGCTCGCACATCCGCACTCTCAGCAAGCACCACGTCATCGTCGACCAGCACGGCACACCACTCGCGGTGTCACTGACCGGCGGCAACCGGCACGACGTCACCCAGCTCGTGCCGCTTGTTGATGCCATCCCGCGTGCGTGGCCTGAGCGGTCGCCCACACCAACGTCCACGGCGCCTGTTCGCCGACCGAGCTACGACTTTGGCAAGTACCGGCGACTCCTCCGGGCCCGCGGGATAACTTCGAAGATCGCCCGCCGTGGTGCCCCACACGGCTCTGGCTTGGGGAAGACCCGGTGGGTCGTAGAGCGCGGGCGGGTTGCAGAGCAGACCGACGGCGTGCAGCAGCACCTGGGCCGCGAAACCGTAGCGAACGTGGCGACTACGGTACCGATTCCTCGCCGGCATGATTTCGAGAAGTGAAGAAATGTGCTGAGCCTTGCGCCTTCCTAAAAGGAGGACCCCAGTGACTGAGGGTGAGCTTGTAGTACTCCTGCACGTTCCCGTACATGTCCGTGCATGTAGCCGCAGCAATGGAAAACCTTGTTCGTTTGTCGGGAATGTTCGGTATGGCGATGCAAATGTCATCTTGCTCATTGACTGAAAATTCATAGGAGGTCGAAATCTCGTTCGATGAATCACCTCCTACTTCAACATTCAGAATCGATAGTTTGCCTGTTGCGTAAAATGTAACACTACTGGATGCTGGGTATCGGGTAAGATCGGAAAGCCAGGTTGTGGATGCTTTGGAATTATTCCCGGGGTCGTACAGGTCCTGCATACGTGATCCATGCAGAGGTAGTGGAAGGCCAGGCAGGAAGCCCACCAACTCAGCCAGAACATCGTCAGATGTCTCCACCTCTCCCAGGTGCTTCAGGGCGCGGGAAGACTGTCCCAGGCTAAGCTTCTTGATCTGAATGACTGCTGCTCGGCGGACGGAGGCTTCGAGGTCCGTGGTGGCCTGGAGCAGATGAGGTAGGCCCTCACTCCCCCATGCAGAGAGGGCGTGCGCGCATGCGATGCGAACAGATGAGTCGGAATCGTCACGAATGGATCTACCGAGTTGTTCCACGGTATTTTGTGACTCTGTGTGCCAATTCGCCAGACTGTGAGCTGCAGCGGCTCGTGCACTTGCCGAGATGTCGGATTGCAAGATGTGCAAGAGAGGATTGACCATATGTGGTGTTCCTCGAGTGCGGGACGCTTCGGCCGCCCAATTGCGAACTTTTGCGCTCGGATCTTTGAATGCTTGGAGCAACAAGCGTTCCGTGTCACCCCGAAGCAACGTGAACAGTGCCGCGTGCGCTTCGTAGCGATCGTCCTCCTGATCGCCCTCCCGTGAGATTCGGGTGAGAGCAGGCGTGCAATTCATGCAATCCATATCAGATACTGCACGCATGGCGTTGCGCCGCACATACGGAACATGATCAGAAATCAGGTCGGCCACCAGGCGGCAGCTATTCATGCCTGGTGAATTGGATAGAATCTTGAGTGCCAACAATCGGGCCCGGGGATTTGCATCCGCCAGGAAGGGAGCGATGTGTGCTTCCTGTACCGTGAACCCCTTCCGGAAAAAAAGCTCCAGAAGTGTGACTCTGGCAGGATCATCGACAGTGTGCAATGTTTCCAGCAGATCATGGAGTGAGGAGACCGAGGCCAACATTTCTGCACCAGCGCGACGAATGCTGGGATCTGCGGTGTCGTTCATCGCTGCCACCGAAATTTCGATCACTGCCGCACTTTCGAGGCCAGCGGAATCTGCCGCTATGGCGAGGGCTGTGCGCTTCTCTCTGCGGTCTCCCGTGCGAAGTGTGGCCAGTACCGCATCTGAAAGATCGCTCCGTGCGCACACCTCGGTGAGCTCCTCTCGTGTCTGCGAAGCCGAGTGTCGCGCAAGTGAGCGCAGTAGGTCCATGGTGGATCGCCGGGGTTCACTGGCAGCATAGGAGTTCATAGGTCGCCCCTGGCGGTTACTCTACGCAACACTGAGGGATCGTTGAGCATGTCAATTCCCACATCATTGAACATGAACTGATTTGCGTTCTTCGCAGATGTCAACTTTCCGCTCAGCGGGCCGATTATGAGATCATAGGGCCAGCTTACTTCGCCGCCCAGCTCCTTCTCCTTGGATCGGAACTCTTTCCATGTCATGGATATTTCCTCTCCACCCTTATCGGCCGGATATCGCACCGGGATCGATGTTTCTTTGTCCTTAAAAATAAGGGTGTAAAAGGTGGTTTTTAGGTTAAAGATCGGCTCGATAAGCCCATTGTTCTCAACAGTGCCCAAGGGGACGGCGAACTCTGTTACTCCCCAACGGTCCTCCCCTGGTCGGCTGTAGGTCTGTGCCACTTCGATTGCGGGGGTCTCGGCCCGGAAGGTATAGAAACCCGTGCCAAATTCACCGTGCCCGCGCGGTTCGACTGCGGTACCGTCGGCAAAATTGTCAGCAACTCGTTCACTGGAACCGTGGTAGAAGTCGACGTTCTCTGGGAGTTCCTGTGTCGGCGGGACGGGGCCCGGCGGTGCAAGAGGGACAGTGCCATCTCCCACCGAGTCATTCGGGGCGATTTTCGCTCGGAACTTCAAGCTGTTCTGATTCTGGTCAGACTCGGCCTTCTGGAATGTGATAGTTAGGCGAATGTTGCCGGCCAACTGGGGCCGATACTGCTGTTCGAGCCTTCCGGCCAATTCGGTCTTTTCTCGTATAACTTCCGTGTGCCCTTGTTTTTTGGATGGCTCCTCGACTCTTCGAATGACGGACTGAATGATGTCGCCATGTCGTGCCGCCGCCGGGCCGGGAGTCCTGGTGGGTGATTCTCCGTCGTTCTTGCCATTTGGCGACGCAGTCCCCTTGCCGGGCCTTTTCCGCAGCGCTTTGCCCTTCTTGGCGATGAAGTCGACGATCTTGTCGATCGCGCGGCCGACGGGCTTGCCCACCGCGTGGAACACGCTCTTGACCTTGTTGGCCAGGCCACCGATTCCCAGCAACGACGCCAGGAATCCGATCAGCAGCGGAACGCTCGCCGCCAGTGCTGCCTCGACCATCTTCGGGACGCCCGCCGAGCCGCCGTTGGCTATCGCCACCACTGCGTCCAGCACCGAATTGACGAACTCCACGATCTGGGCGCCCTGGTTCACGATGAACGTGACGATGTCGATGATTCCCTTGACCGCGCGGACGAACGCGGAGGCCGGGTTGAGCAGGGAGAGGATCCACGTGACGCCCGCGATGATGACCGTCGGGATCAGGTAGCTCGTCAGCTTCTCCAGGATCGTGGCCTTGAGGTCGCCCGCCTCTTCCTGGATTTCCTTGACCGCGCCCGCCGGGCCCTCGCTTGCGATGCTCTTCGCGACCGGGACCGATGTCTCGACGGCCGCCATCGCCTCGTCCGGGACGCCCTTGCGGGTGACGCGGGCCTTGATGTTGTCCCAGGTCAGGCCCAGTAGTGAGCCGATGAGCTGGATGATGCCCTTCATGTCGAACTTCTGGGGGAGTTCGAGGCCCGCCTTGACCGCGGTGCCGAGCAGCCAGGAGACGACGCCTGTTTTGAGGTGTTCGGCGATGTTCGTGATGAAGAGGTTGAGGCCCGCGCCTACCGCCTTGACCAGGTTGCCCAGGAAGCCGATGGGGTCCTTGATGATCTTCATGATCGCGCCGGCGGCCTTGGCAAGGATGCCGAGGAGGAGGTTCTTCAGTTCGTTGATCGTCTTGATGACGCCGACGATCGCGTCCTTCGCCTTGTCGATCAGGCCCTTGTTGGCCTCCTGGAGCTTCTTGATCTCCTCGTCGACCTTGTTCAGGGCTGCCGTGTACTTGGATGCGAGGTCCTGAACCAGTTGCTCCGACTTCTCGTTGACAGTGGCTTCAAGGTCGTCGAACTTGCCTGCGAAGTCCTTCGCCGCCTCCTCGCCGAACTGGCGTAGATCCGCGGGGAGTTTGTCGACCTCGGCCTTGAGCTCGGTGCGGCCTTTGGCGATGCGGGCCTTCGCCTTGCCCAGTTCTGCGCCGATGAGGTCGGCGACCGAGGAGATCACCGTCTGCATCTGGGCGACGTAGAGCTTGCGGGCCTCCTGGTAGAGGTCGTTCGCCGCCTTCGGGAGGCCGGCGAACTTGTCCTTCACCCAGCGCGCCTTGCCCGTGAAGCCCGAGTAGCGCTTGTCCTTGTACTTCTTCATCCGGCGCTTGTGATCAGCCGTGAACGCGTCCCGGGCCGACTTCTCGCCTGCGGTGAAGGCCTTGTCAACCTTCTTGTCCAGGTCGGAGAGCGTGGTCTCGACGTCCTTCTTCGTGCCGTCGTAGACCTTCTGGAGCTTGGCTGTTACCTCGGCGCGCTTCTTCTCATCTTTTGATTTTGTTTCGCCCTTGCCGCCGTCCACCTGCTGGCCGGCCTTGCCGCGCGTCGCTGTGAGGGCGGTCATGGCGGCGGCGCCGGAGGCCGCCGCGCCTGCCTTGGCGGTGTTGAGCTGCTGGTTCTCGGCGGACCTGCCCTTCGCGGGGGCCTTCTCGGAGTCCGTTTCGGCTGTCTTCTTCGCCGACAGGGCCTCGTTGAACTCCGGTTCGTTGCTCTTGGCCAGCTGGTCCTCGGTGACCTCGGCGTCCGCCATCTCCTTGTCGTTGGCGGCCGGGCCCTCGGAGAAGTCCGTGACGGCGGCGGGTTGTTTGTCCGGGATCGCGTCCGCTGCCGAGGGGGCGCCCGGGTTGCCCGGGGGCTGGTCCGGGGTGAGGGGGGTGACCGGCTTGTCCTTGGCGGCCGAGGTGTCCGGTGGGGCCTTCGTCGCCGTGTCGATGTCCTTGGCCGACGACTCCTTGCCGTCCGTGACCTTGCCGTCGACCTCCTCCTTGACCTTGTCAGCCTTGCCGGACTTGGAGAACTTGTCGGCCTCGTCGAGGTTCTTCGGCGCCTGCGCGTCGATCGCCTTGTTCACCGCGTCGACGAAAGCCTTCTTGTCGAACTCGCCGGGCTTCGCCGCGTTCATCTTCTCGGCGTTGGCCGCCTTGCCCTGAGCTTCCTTGTCGTCGGGGGGTGCGACCGCCGCGTCCTGGGAGGCCTTGGACTCCGCAGCCGCAGGCGGGTGGGCGGCGATCCGGGTCTTCTTCGCCGCCACGGCCGCCTTCATGCTGCGGAAGCCGGGGGCCTGGGCCGGAGCGGGTTTGACCGGGGCCGTGTAGCGCTGGGCCACCAGGCGGGACACCGCCGCGTTGCCGGCAGCCCGTTGCAGGCGCTGGATGGCCCGGCGGTCCGGGGCCGGGGCGGATGGCGAGGGGGCCTGGTCCGTGCGGGGGGCGGCGTCGGGGTGGGTCGGTGCGGTGGGGGTCTTCTCCGGAACCGCCTTCATCCGGCCCTCCCGCCAGCCACAGATTCGCCCGGACGTGGTGTGTCAGGTTGCCGCGCGCCCACCGGGCGGGTGGAGCGCGTGCGGGCCGCGGCCGGGGCACGTCCGCGCGGTGCGTGAGGCGCTTCCGGATTGCCTCTTCGGGCAGCCGCCCGTGCACGGCGGGGCGGCCGAGTATCCGTTCCCGGTGATCGCGCGAGTGGCGAGAATTGCCCGCGTTCCCCGGTCCTGGAACGGGGGCGAGGAACACGTCGAGGAGCGCGTCAAGGAGAGGCTCATATGCCGTCGTACCTGTCCCCGGGCGTCTACGTCGAAGAGGTCGAGTCCGGGTCCCGGCCGATCGAAGGGGTGGGCACCTCGGTTGCCGCCTTCGTCGGCTTCGCCCAGCGGGGGCCGTTCGACGAGCCCACTCTCATCACGAACTGGAGCCAGTTCGTCAGCACCTTCGGCGACTTCGTCGACGGTACGTACCTCGCCTCCTCCGTCTACGGCTTCTTCGCCAACGGGGGCGGCATCTGCTACGTCGTGCGCATTGCCGAGGGAGCCGACATCGGTGCCGGGGAGTTGGCCGCCGGGTCCGAGGTCCAGGTCGGGCCGTACGCCGTCAAGCCCCGGCCGGGCGTGGCCGGTGAGATCAGCGTGGAGGTCGCGGAGGCCGAGGGTGACGACCCGCCCTCCGACGTCTTCCAGCTGATCGTGAAGCGGGACGGACAGGTCGCGGAGACCTACCCGTCCGTGACCACGAAGCGCAGCAAGGAGAACGTCGCCACCCGCGTCAACGCGAAGTCCGAGCTCATCGAGATACGGGAGACGGGGCGCGGCGCCGCCCCCGCCAGGCCCGATGTCCAGTCGGTCGCGCTTGCTCCCGCCGCCCCCGTGGCGGGCGGCGCCGGTTCGCTCGCACCCGATGTGTACGTCGGTGACGCCGACCGCCGCACGGGGCTCGGCGGGCTCGAAGCCGTGGACGAGGTCACGATGGTCGCCGTGCCCGACCTGATGGGCGCGTACGAACGAGGACTGCTCGACCTGGAGTCCGTCATCGCCGTGCAGCAAGCACTCATCAGCCACTGCGAGTTGATGGGTGACCGCATCGCCATTCTCGACCCGCCGCCAGGACTCTCGCCGCAGCAGGTCCGGGGCTGGCGCACGGAGCGGGCCAACTTCGACTCCAAGTACGCCACGCTCTACTACCCCTGGATCAGCGTCGCCGACCCCGCCTCCGGCCGCGCCACCCTTGTACCGCCGAGCGGACACATCGCGGGAATCTGGGCGCGCAACGACGACACGCGCGGGGTGCACAAGGCGCCGGCCAACGAGGTGGTGCGCGGGGCCGTGGCGCTGCAGACGCAGCTCACCAAGGGTGAGCACGATCTGCTGAACCCGATCGGGCTGAACTGCATCCGGTCCTTTCCCGGGCGCGGCATCCGGGTCTGGGGTGCACGGACGCTGGCCTCCGACCAGGCCTGGCGCTACCTCAACGTCCGGCGGCTCTTCAACTACCTGGAGGAGTCGATCCTCGCCGGCACGCAGTGGGTCGTCTTCGAGCCGAACGACGATGCGCTGTGGGCGCGTATCAGGCGTACGGTCTCGGCGTTCCTGGTGAACGAGTGGCGCAAGGGCTCCCTGTTCGGGCTCACACCTGACGAGGCGTTCTACGTGAAGTGCGACCGCGAGACCAACCCGCCCGAGAGCGTCGACGCGGGCCAGGTCATCTGCGAGATCGGCGTCGCACCCGTCAAGCCGGCGGAGTTCGTGGTGTTCCGGCTCTCCCAGCTGACCGGCGGCACCGGGGGTGTCGACGAGTGAGCGGGGCGCAGGCAGTGCCCGTACTCCGACCAGTGACCCGCCCGTCCTCCCACCTGGCGTAAGGAGCCTGTTGTGCCGCTTCCCGATCTTGACAGTTCCGTCGGGCATTCCTTCGGCCTGGAGTTCGACAGCGTCATCATCAAGCAGATCACCGAGGTCAGTGGTCTGAAGATGGAGCAGGACGTCATCGAGCTGAAGCAGAACACCGCCGACGGCAAGTACGCCATCAAGAAGCTGCCCGGCCGGCCCAAGGCCGGTGAGGTCACCGTCACCCGCGGCCTCACGGAGGACAACAGCTTCGAACGCTGGATCAAGGACTCCCGGTTCGGCCGCATGATGAGCGCCCGGCGCAACGGAGCGGTCATCGTCTACGACTACGAGGGCCTGCCCATCAAGCGGTACAAGCTGATCAACGCCTGGCCGAAGTCCCTGGAGATCGGCACCCTCAAGGCCGGTGACACCTCGGTACTCACGGAGAAACTGTCGATCACGTACGAGAGCATGGAGCTCGACTGATGCGGCGCACGGTCCAGTTCCAGACTCCTCCAGGGGAGCCGGCGGAGCGGGAGAGCGCCGGGCGGCGCGAGCCGCTGCGTACGGAGTTCGCCTTCGACCTGCCCCGCGGGTACGTCGACGAGTCGGGCACCGTGCACCGCTCCGGCGTGATGCGGCTCGCGACCGCCCGCGACGAACTCGTGCCGCTGCGCGACGACCGGGTGCGGGAGAACTCCGCGTACCTGTCGGTCGTCCTGATCTCCCGGGTCGTGACCCGGATCGGGACGGTCGAGGACATCCACCCGGGTGTCATCGAGGATCTCTTCGCGTCCGACCTGGCGTTCCTCCAGGACTTCTACCGACGGATCAACGCGGAGGGGCACACCCGTGCCGCCGTCTCGTGTCCGTCCTGCAAGGAGGAGTTCGCGGTGGATCTCGCCGGCGGTCGCCTGGGGGAATCGTGACGTACGCGGCCGACCTGCTCTACGAGGAAGTCGCGTACCTCGCCTACCACTTCCACTGGCCGCTGGACGACCTGCTGGACCTGGAACATCCGGAACGACTGAAGTTCGTCGCACAGATCGCTCGCCTCAACGGGCAGTAGCGAGGAGCGCAGGGAGGGCGGAGAGTTCATGGGGCTGATGTCCTGGCTGCGCGGCGGTCGTTCCACCGATGGTGACCCGGCCCCCGTCGCTGCGCACGCTTCGCGGCCGGACCGTGAGGGCCGTGTCGACGTGAGCCGCCTGACGCCTGTGCAGCGGTCCGTGACCGGGCAGGACCTCGTGATCGACCCCGGTGGCTTCCAGGCGGCGCTGACCACGCGGCAGGAGACGGCACTCGGTACGCCCCTGGGGCATCTGGTCAGCCCGGACGCACCGGCCGGGCTGGTGCACGGTGTTGCCCTCGCGGCTCCGGGGAGCCCTGCTCCCGCCGCTCAGCGGGCCGTCGAGATGCCGCTGCGCCTGCGGGGCGAGCCCACCCCGGTGGCAGTCCAGCGCGCTTACGGGGAGAGGGCGCCGGCTCTGACGTCCGCCGCGGGTGCGTCGGACGAAGCCGGGCTGCCCGTAAGGCAGTTGGTCGGAGAGCAGCCGCTCGTACAGCGAACGGAGACGGCCGGGCAGGCCGAGGCGTGGCCGGAGGAGAACACGGACGCGAGCACGGATTCGGGTGCGGAGGCATTGCCGGGTCGGCGTCCGGGTGCGGGGCCGGCGGCGGTACAGCGCACCGTTGCCTCCCCCTCGGCGCAGCCACTTCGACGCACGCCCGGACTCGGGGCGCCGCTGCCCGGTCTGCCGCCGACCGCTCAGCGTCAGGCCGATCGGGCGCCGGACGCTCAGCCATCCGCACCCCGGCCTCCGGTGGTTCAGAGAGAGTCCGCCTCGGCGGAGTCGGCAGACGAGCCGTTCGCGGCGACGGGTGGTGGAACGCCCGCGGCTCCGGAGGTGCAGGCACCGTCCGACGGGACCGGAGCGGCCGAGCCCGTCGCCCCGCTGCTCGGTGATTCCCCCTTGGCCGGTGCGGCCGGTGCGGTGCCCGGGGGAGAGGCGGACGGGGAGGGCGTGGCCGCCGCGCCCCAGGCCTCCACTGTGCCCGTCCAGAGCTCCGCTGTGCCCGTCCAGCGCTCCGCGACCGCTTCGGGCGGGCCCGCGCCCGTACCTCCGCCCGCCGTCGGCCCGACCGCACCCCTTCTCGGGGAGCGGCCGCTGTCCCTCCGGGCCGTCACCGATCCAGGCGACCCCGGCCCTGCGGCCGGGGCGTCGGTCGTTCAGCGCTCCTCCGAGGGAGACGGGGGGAAGCCGACGGCAACGTCCTCCGGCCCGCCCTCCGCCGTGCCCGTGCGGTGGACCGTCCCGGGTCCGGGAGCACCTTCCGGTCCGCCGGCGGCACTCCTGCAGCGGGAGGTGCCGCGCGTGCAGCGGCAGACGGGCGGGGCGCCGCCCGTACCCACATCGGTGGCCGGCCGGGCCGGCGGCCGGGCCGCCTATCCGACCGCCGGGTCCGTCGCAGTCGCGGCAGGGGTGGCCCAGCGCATGGCCGACGGGAGCGTCGTCTTCGGGGCCGTGCCCCTGCGCGGCACGTCACGGCCGGTCATCCAGCGGGACGCGGAGATCGCCGAGGAACCACCACCGCTGCCGGAACCAGAGCCTCCGCCCGTCACGGAACCGGAGTCGCCATCCAGCACCGAGGCGGGTGCCGGTCCGGAGGCCTCGCCCGGAGCCGACGCGGCGGCCCGCGCCGGGTCACCCGCGGGACAGGGCGCACCGCCCGTGACGGACGAGCTGGTCCGGGCGCTCTACGGGCCGCTCAGCCGGCTCCTCAAGGCGGATCTCCGGCTCGAACGCGAACGCGCCGGATTCCACATCAACACCCGCCACTGACGCCCCACCCCGCAACCGAGTCACCGATCGAGAGGCATGTGCCATGGCCACCGCCCCGGACGACGACCCCGCCGTCAGCGTCTGCTTCGTCGTGACGATCGACGACATCGAACTCGGGTCGTTCAACACCTGTGACGGGCTGGGTTGCGAAGTGGTCCTGGAGACCCGGGAGGAGGGCGGCAACAACGGGCATCTCTGGCAGCTCCCGACCCGGCTGAAGTACTCCAATGTCAAGCTGTCCCGCCCGCTCACCCGGGAGACGGAGAAGGTGGCGCGCTGGTTCGCCACCATGACGACCGGGTTCAGCCGCAAGACGGCGCACATCGAGGCGCGGACCGGGGACGGGCGGAAGGTGGCCCAGTGGGGGCTGCTGGAGGTGGTGCCCGTGCGCTGGACCGGCCCCTCGTTCACTCCCGAGTCGCCCAAGGTCGCGATGGAGACGATCGAGATCGCCCACCACGGCTACGTGATGGAGGGCTGAGCGGCGTGAGCGGCGCGGGACCCATCGCCTTCAGTGCCGCCGGTACGTCCGGAGTGGCGTCCGCGGCGAAGGGCGGCTCGGCCAGGCCCAAGCTGGAACACGCCTACCTGGAGCTGCGGACGCCGCCCACCGGGGGCGGGCTCACGCCCGGCGGACCGTGCGGACGGATCGACTTCCAGTTCAATCCCAAGGAGCTGAGCCTGACCAAGGCCGCCTCCTGGAAGCGGACCCCGGCCAAGGGGGCGAAGAGCTCGGGGCCTCCGGAGTACCAGGGGTCGCAGCCCAGCAAGCTCACCGTCGAGATGTTCTTCGACGCCAGTGACACCCAGGACACCCGGGTGGTGACCTCGGTGGAGCAGTTGTTCGCCTGCTGTGTGCCGACGAGCGAGACCCGGCAGCAGCAGCGGTCGTCACCGCCGTGGGTGGTGTTCCACTGGGGCGGGCTCACCGGGTTTCCCGGATACGTGAGCCAAGTCGCCGCGAAATACACCCTGTTCACGACCTCAGGGGTGCCGATCCGGGCCGTCTGCCAGGTCACGATGGAGGAGATCAGCGGGGAGACGCCCGGCCAGAACCCGACATCGGGCGCCCTGGCGGCCCGGCGCGTGCACCGGGTGGCCTCCGGGGACTCGCTGCCCTCGCTCGCCCACCGGGAGTACGGGGACGCCGGTGCCTGGCGGGTGATCGCCGAAGCGAACCGTATCGACGACCCGCTGCGGCTCGCGCCGGGGACACAGCTGCTGCTGCCCGCCCTCGACGAGCTGAGCAGGCTCGGCGGCAACGACACGGGCCGGGGGCAGGGCCGATGACCCAACAGGGCGTCACCACCGCGCTCGTGGTGGAGTTCAACGGCACACCGCTCCCCGCGAAGTTCGTCAACACCCTGGTCGAGGGATACGTCGACGACAGCCGTACGCTCCCCGACCTGTTCCTGCTGCGGTTCCGGGACGCCGACCGTGTCCTGCTTGAACAGACCGGTCTGAGGATCGGCAGCGAGGCCCGGCTGCTGGCCCGTGCGGGCGGCGACACGGCTCCGAAGCCGCTGCTCGAAGGAGTGGTCACGGCACTTGAGGTGGAACTCGACGAGACCGGCACGTTCACCGTCGTACGCGGTCTCGACGAGTCGCACCGGCTGCTGCGGGGGCGGCGGGTCGCCAGCTACCAGAACATGACGCTCGCCGACATCTGCGGCCAGGTCGCCCAGCGCGCCGGACTGAAGCCCGGAACGGTGGACGTGGCCGGACCCGTGATCGAGCACATCGCCCAGCCCAACGTCACCGACTGGGAGTTCGTGCGCGGGCTCGCCGAGGAGGCCGGTGCGCAGGCGTACGTACGCGACGGGCAACTGCACATCACCCGCCCCGCCGAGGCGAGCGGGGCGCCGGACGGATCCGCGCGCGCCGAACGCGACCCCCTCGTCCTCGAACTGGGCGACAACCTGTTGCGCTGCCGGGCCGGGGTGTCGGCCGCCGAGCAGGTGTCCGAGGTCGAAGTACGCGGCTGGGACGTCGGGGCGAAGCAGCCGGTGGTGGGCAGGGCCCCGGCCGGTACGTCGTCGACGCTGGAACTCGGGGTGACGGCGGCCGAGGTGTCCGCCCCCTTCGGCGAGGCACGGTTCGTGGTCACGGACGCGGCGTACGGGGCGCAGGCTCAGGTGGACCGGGCGGCGAAGGCGCTGGCGGAGCGGATCGCCGGGTCGTTCGCGGAACTGGAAGCGGTGATCCGGGGCAACCCGGAGGTCAGGGCGGGCAGCGCGGTGGCGCTGAACGCGGTGGGCGCACCGTTCGAGGGCCGGTACACCGTCACGTCCTCGCGGCACGTCTTCGACGCCGTACGCGGCTACGAGACCTGGATCACCGTGTCGGGGCAGCAGGAACGCTCGCTGCTCGGGCTCACCGGAGGGGGCGGACAGGACGCGGCCGGGGGAGGGGGACGATGTGCCGGACTGGTCAACGGGACGGTGACGGACACCCAGGATCCGGAGGGGTCGGGCCGGGTGAAGGTGCGCTTCCCCTGGCTGTCGGACGAGTACGCGAGCGACTGGGCGCGCACGGCGCAGTCAGGCGGGACGGGCGGCGGCGAGGCCTTCATCCCGGAGGTCGGGGACGAGGTGCTGGTCGGCTTCGAGCACGGGCACCTGGACCGGCCCTACGTGCTGGCCGGGCTGTACAACGGGCAGGACCGGCCCGGCGGGGGAGGTGACGGGGGTGCCCCGGCCTCCGGAGGAACTCCCGGTGACGGCGGTGACCTAGTCGATCCCACCACCGGCGCGGTGAACCGTCGCGCCTTCGCGTCCAAGAGCGGAAACCAGCTCGAACTGCTGGACGCGGCGAACGGCCCGCAGGGAGTCAGGCTCCGCACCGGCGACGGAAAGCTCACGATCGACCTGGACCGCCGGGGCACGGCCGTCGTCATCAACAGCGACGGCAGCGTGACCATCGAGGCCAGGGAACGGGTCTCCGTCAAGGCGGACAAGGGGGTTGTCCTGGACTCCGGAGGCGGCGCGCTGGAACTCAGCGGCGACAGCGTCACCGTGACGTCCCGCAACGGGGTCGCACTCGACGGCGGGAACGGCAAGGTAGCGCTCTCCACCGGCGGCGCGGTGGAGGTCCAGGGCGCCCAGGTCACGGTCGACGGCACCCAGCGCACGGACGTCAGAAGCGGGGGGTCGGTGGCCGTCAACGCGCCGATGATCACGCTCAACTGACGTACCGCAATCAGGGGAACAGGAGTACACCGCATGCCGCCAGCAGCAGCCGCACGGGTCACCGACCCCACCGGACACCCCGGCACGGTCGGTCCGCCGGGAGTGCCGGCGGTCCTGATCGGCGGGAAGCCCGCTGCCACGGTGGGCACCTCCCACCAGTGCGCGTCGCCCGCGGCCCACCCGCCGTCCACGATCGCACCGCCCGGCAGCACCACCGTGCGGATCGGCGGCAGCCCCGCCGCCCGCGTGGGCGACCGGAGCGGCTGCGGGTCGCCGGTCGTGTCGGGGTGCCCCACCGTACTGATCGGAGGCTGAGCCGGGATGGGACAGCAGTTCATCGGAGCCGGCTGGGCGTTCCCGCCCCGCACCGACGCCACCGGGTCCATCGCGCTGGTGCGCGGAGAGCGGGAGCTGGAGGAGTCGATCCGGCTGATCCTGGCGACATCCCCCGGCGAGCGGCCGATGCGGCCCGAGTTCGGCTGCGCCGTCAACGACTACGTGTTCGCCCCCGCCGACGCGGGGACGGCAGGACAGCTCGCGTACGAGGTGCGACTCGCGCTGGAGCGCTGGGAGCCGCGGATCGAGGTCGCCGAAGTCACCGTGCGGTTCGACGAGGCGGACAACGGGGTCCTCTACATCGACATCGGCTACTCGGTGCGCGGCTCCAACGACCCCCGCAACCTCGTCTTCCCGTTCTACGTGATTCCGCAGCACCCGCAGGAGACGAGCCACGACGACGAGGAGGCAGGCGCGTGACGCTGCCCAGTCCCCATCTTGACGACCGCCGCTTCCAGGGCCTGGTGGACGAGGCCAAACGCCGGGTCCAGCAGCGCTGCCCTGAGTGGACCGACCACAACGTGTCGGACCCGGGCGTCACCCTCATCGAGGCGTTCGCCACCATGGTCGACCAGCTCGTCTACCGCGTGAACCGGGTGCCGGAGAAGAGCTATCTCACCTTCCTCGACCTGATCGGCGTCCGGCTGCACCCGCCCACAGCCGCCCGCACGGACGTGACGTTCCGGCTCTCCGCACCACGGCCCGACCCGGTCGTGGTGCGGGCCGGGACGGAGGTCGCCACCGTGCGTACGGAGACGGAGGAAGCCGTCGTCTTCACCACAGCCGGGCAACTGACGATCACCCCCTGTGCCTTCGCGCATCTCGCCACCCGGCCGGTGTCGGGGGAGGCGGCGGACCGTACGGAGGAGCTGGCGATCGGCCGGGACGTGACGTGCTTCGGGGCGACCCCGGCGCCCGGCGACTGCCTCTACGTCGGCCTGTCGGCCGCGGTGCCTGCCGGAGTCGTCGTCCTGCGATTGGACTGCAAGGTCGAGGGTGTCGGCGTCGATCCGCTGCGTCCGCCGCTGGTCTGGGAGGCCTGGGACGGCACCGCCTGGACGGCCTGCGAGGTGGAGAAGGACGACACCGGAGGCTTCAACCGCTCCGGCGAGCTGATCCTCCATCTGCCGGGGACGCACACCCCGACGGCCGTCGTGCGGCGCACCGGGGGCTGGCTGCGCTGCCGGCTGATCGAGGCGGAGCCCGGCCGGCCGACCTACCTGGCGCCGCCCGTCGTCCGCCGGATCACCGCCTTCACCATCGGCGCGACGGTGGCCGCAGAGCATGCCGAGACCGTCGCCGACGAGGTGCTCGGCGCGGCGGAGGGAGTGCCCGGCCAGGCGTTCGCGCTGGCCCGCCCGCCCGTGGTGCCGGGCGACTTCGTGGTCGAGGTGGCCGACCCCGCGAGCGGCCCGGAACCGGAGTACACCCGGTGGACCAGGGTCGACGACTTCGCGCACTCCGGGCCCGAGGACCGCCACATCACCCTCGACCCGAACTCCGGCCGGGTCGAGTTCGGTCCGGCCGTGCGGGAACGGGACGGCTCCGTACGCCACTACGGCGCGGTCCCCGATAAGGGCGCCACCGTCCGGGTGCGTTCCTACCGAACGGGCGGCGGGCTGCGCGGCAATGTCGCCAGGTCGACACTGAAGGTCCTGCGCAGCGCGCTCCCTTATGTGGCACGGGTGGAGAACCGCCGGCCGGCCCTCGGCGGCGTCGACGGCGAAAGCGTCGACAACGCCCGGGTGCGCGGACCGATGACGCTGCGCACCCTGCACCGTGCCGTCGTTCCGCACGACTACGAACTCCTCGCCCGCGAGATCGCCCCGGACGCGGCACGTGTGCACTGCATCCGGGCAGGTGAGGCCGGGGACGGGAGCGCGGACGACGACGGTTCCGCCCACGGGGTGCGGCTGCTCGTCGTTCCGGCCGGTCGCAGCGACGAGCAGGGCAGGATCGAGTTCGACGAACTCATCCCCCCCGCGCACACGCTGCGCCTCATCGCCGGGCACCTGGAGGCCCGCCGCCCGATCGGGGCCCGGCTCGTGGTCGAGCCGCCGTTCTACCAGGGCGTCACCGTCGTCGCCTCGGTGCAGGCCGAACGCGGGGCGGTCGTGGAGCGCGTACGGGAGGCCGCGCTGGCCGCGCTGTACGGGTACTTCAACGCGCTGTCCGGCGGGCCGGGCGGGCAGGGCTGGCCCTTCGGGCGGCCGGTCCAGTCGGGCGAGGCGTTCGCCGTGCTCCAGCGGGTGGCGGGGGTGGACCTCGTGGAGGACGTTCGGCTCTACCGCGCCGATCCGGTCACCGGCGAACGCACAGACGCCACCGCCAAGATCCCACTGGACCGGCACGCGCTGGTCTTCAGCTACGAGCATCAGCTCCGGGTGAGGGGAGCGTAGGACCTCTCATTCGGATCACGCGCTCGCGGGCTCCGGCACGCCCCCGCGAGGTCCCGGCTTCGCTCGACCAGGGGGACCCCCTCCGGCGTTGTCGTCGGTCGACAACGCTCCGCAGCGAGTCCCTCCTCCGCCTCGCAACCGCACGCACCGGACCCCGCTCCCTCATCCGGCCTGATCCGAACGAAAGGCCCTGGACCCATGCGCACCGGCGTCACCGGACTCCCGACCCCGCACCCCCTGATCGACCAACTGCCCGCCGTCTACCTGGAGCAGGACTTCCTCCGGCGCTTCCTCGCCGCGCTCGACGACGTGCTCGCCCCTGTGCTGCTCGCCATCGACAACCTGCCCGCCCACCTGGACCCCCGCAGCGCCCCCGAGGACTTCCTGGCCTGGCTGGCCCAGTGGGTCGCGGTGGAGCCGCACGAGGACAGTCCCGTCGAGCGGCGCCGCGAGACGGTACGGGGGGCGGTCGCCGGGCATGCCCGGCGCGGCACGGCGTACGGACTGGCCGACGCGGTGCGGCTGGAGACGGGCGCGGAGCCGGAGATCACCGAGAGCGGCGGAACGGCCTGGTCGACCGTGTCGCAGACCGCGCTGCCGGGCCGGGCACGCCCCTCGGTGACGATCCGGGTCCGGGAACGGGTGGGGCGCACGATCGACCGGGTGCGGCTGGAGGAGCTCATCGGGACCGAGGTCCCGGCTCATGTGGTGTACACGCTGGAGATCCTGCCTCCGGCCGGGGACGTGGGGGGCGGTGCGCAGTGATCTGCGAGACGTGTGGTCACCGGAATGCGCCGGGGCGGGAGTTCTGCGCGTCCTGCGAGGCGTTCCTGGCATGGGAACCGGAAGGGGCGGGCCCGGCCGAAGCGGAGCCGCGGGCGGCCGGTCGGCCGGAGCCCACGGCGGCGGCCCCCGGCCGGGAGCCTGTTCTGCCCATCACTCCGCCCGCGGTTCCGGCGCCCGGCCCCGTACGCATGCCCACCGCATCGCCGTCCGGACCGCCCTCCGGACCGCCCTCTGCACCGCCCTCCGCACCGCCCACCGCACCGGCTTCCCCACCGCGACCGGCGTCGGCTCCACCTCCGCAGCCGGCGGCTCCCCGGCGCCCCGGGGATGCTCCGGACGGGCCCGCCCCCGGGCCCGAGGCATGGCCGCCAGGCCCGGAACCCAGCACCCCCGCCTCGCCGGGACCGGTGGCTGGCGTTCCCGTGGTGTGCCCCAACTGCCGTGCGGAGAACGCGCCGGAACGCACACTCTGTATCCGGTGCGCCCTGCTCCTCGACCCGGGGCCGCCCCCCGGCCTCCGCCCGCCGTGGTGGCGGCGGATCCTTCGCCGGCGGCCCGGGAGGACCCACGCCGCCGGTACGCGGCCACGACGCGGACGGCGCAGACCGAGGTTCGCGCTGCCGGTCGTGCTGCTTCTGCTGGCGGTCGGAATCTGGTTCGCGCTGCCGCACCTGTCCGGCCTGCTCGGCTTCGCCAAGGAGGAGACGGGGGCCCCGGAGGCGGTTCCGCCGTCCTCGTCCCGGAGTTCCAGCGCGGCGTCGGGACATCCGGCGGCTGCGGCCTTCGACGGGTTCAACAACCGGTACTGGGCTCCGCGGGAGAGCGGTGACGGCGTGGGCGAGTACCTGGAATGCTCGTTCACGCAGCCGGTCCGGCTGCTGAAGATGGTGGTGTTCTCCGGGACCTCGGCGCGGAAGGACGAATTTCTCACACAGGCCAGGCCGGCGCGGATCACCGTGGTCCTGACCTCGAAGGACGGTAAGGAGAGCAGCCGGACCATCCGGCTGGCGGATCAGTCGGGCCAGCAGACCTTCGACGTACGGGGATCGGACACGGTCGGTGCCCGGCTCATGGTCGAATCCGCGTACGGCTCCGGCAAGGGCCGCCGGGTGGCGGTCGCGGAGGTCGAGTTCTTCGGCCACCGGTCCTGACGCTCCGGCGTCCGACCGATGGTGAGGTTCCCGGTTCGGGCCCCGTCGGCCGGGCCGGTGCTTCAGCGGGAGACGCTGAGCGCCGGCCGTGTCGACCAACGTCGCCAGTTGGGATGCGAGGGCTCCGGCGTCGGGCCTCAGCGAGCCCTCGAAGGCGGCGGAGCCGATCGTGCGTACGCCGCCCGGCCGACAGCATCGACCGGGCGTGGGACCAGACCGGTGCCGGCGAAGCAGTCCGCACGGGCGAGGACGTGTGCGTCACCGATGACGACGACAGGCACGGTGCGTCCTGGGTCGGCACACGCCTTGAGAACGGTCTCCGGGCCGATGCCGCAGGGGTCGCCCATGGTGAGGGCGATCGGAGTCATGCGTGGTGTCCTCGGCCGGGGGCGGGCCGGCCGACGGGTTGCCGGACCAGATGACACAGCCGCAGGAGCATCCCGTCGTCGCCGAAGCCGCCCGCCTTGATCAGGACGGGGAGGGAGGGCAGGCCGAGCGGGGTTCCGCGGGCGACGCCGGGTTCGGGCTCGTCGAGCAGGTCGATCCCGTCGATGCCGAGGGCCCGGAGCACGGTGGCGGCCGTCTCTCCGCCGGTGACGACGAGTGCGTCGACCAGACGTTCCTCGGTCAGTGTCCGTACTGCTGCGGCCAGGGAACGGGCGAACACGCGCGCGGTGTGCGGTGCGTGACGTTCATCGGGTGTCTGCACCGTGAGGACGGGAGCCGCCAGCGCGCGTATCGCTTGCACCGCCGCGGCCGGATCGTCGCCGATGGTGATCCCCTGGACGTCCGACCGGACGCGGAGCGCGGCCAGCTGCCGCCGGGTCGCCGGGTTGGCGCTGCCGACGACCACAAGCGGTCGGCGGGCCGGCGTGAGCGCGGGGGCAACCGGTCCGTCGCCGCGCGCGCACCGCCGGGCCAGCGCGGCCGCCAGCCCCGGGGAGCCGACCCACAGGACGTCGTCGAGGTGCGGGACCGCTGCGACCAGGCGGTCGAGGTCGCCGTCCGTCGCGGCGGAGCAGACGATCAGAGCGCCACGGCCGATCGGACCGGGCAGTTCGGCTGCCCGGTCCGGCCCGACCGGAACGGCATCCGGGAACAACGTCCTCAGGTCCGAACACCGCACCGGATGAACGGGGTCGCGGGCGAAGTCGCTCTCGTGGACCGGCATGCCCCGCACGTGCTGGACGCCCTCGACCGTCACCCTGCCCTCCGCGGGGAAGGCGGGGGCGATGACGACGGCCCGCCGCCGCGATCCCGCCCACGCGGCCCGGACCTCCGCCGCGACATGTCCGCGCAGGGTCGAGTCCACCGTCTTCAACAGGAGCGCGGAGGCGGCGAACCGGCGGGCGGCCCGGCCCGTACGTGCGGCGGCGGATTCCTGGTCCAGCAGCCGGGTCCCGAGGTCGACCGCGGTCACACCCGTGACGGGCGGGAGCTCCGTCGCGAGGCCGGACAGCAGGATCCGTGCCTCGTGACCGGTCCTGCGGAACGGGGCTGCCCCGTCCCCGGCACTGGTGAGGTCATCCGCCAGGATGCCTATGCCCTGCCGGACGTCCTTGGCGGATGTCATGCCGCACCTCTCCGTCGAACCGTTCATGTGTGAATGAATCAATAGTCGACGACATCAAGAACGCAGGACAAACGATCCCGACGGCACCGGCTACCACCTCCTCAGCCGCCGTCCGCCCGAGCAGGACGAGCGGCTTCGCCGGCTGACGTCCTGGCTGCGGAGCCGTACGGAAGAGCTCGACACCGGTCATGACCGGACACACCTGCGGCAGGACCCCGCCCGGAAGTGAGGCGTGTCCGTCGCCCGCGGCCGCGCGGGGGCGTCAGGAGGGCCCGCGCGGCCGGTGTCGCGGTGACCGAGACGCGTGAGCGCGCCTCGCTTGCGGCCGCGCTGCGGGCGCGGCAGGGTTCCGGGGTGTGGCCACTCTCCTGATCGTGCATCACACGCCCTCGCCCAACTGCCAGGCGCTGTTCGAAGCCGTCGTCTCCGGTGCGACGACCGACGAGATCGAGGGCGTCCGGGTCGAGCGGCGCGCGGCGCTTGCCGCGACGGCCTCCGACGTGCTCGCCGCCGACGGCATTCTGCTCGGAACACCGGCGAACCTCGGCTACATGTCCGGCGCCCTCAAACACTTCTTCGACCAGGTCTACTACCCCTGCCTGGACGCGACGCGTGGCCGTCCCTTCGGGTACTACGTGCACGGCGGGAACGACGTCACCGGGGCCGTGCGGGCCATCGAGTCGATCACGACAGGCCTGGGATGGCGCCGCGCGACCGATGCCGTGACGGTCACGGGAGAACCCGCCAAGGCCGACATCGAGGCGTGCTGGGAGCTTGGGGCGACCCTCGCCGCCGGCCTGGCCGACTGACCCGCCGGGCCTCTACTGCCCGGCGGAGGGCCGGGCTGACCGCCCGGCCCTCCGCCGCCCCCTGGCGGGGCCCGATGGCTCCGCCGCCCTACCCGCTTGCCGGTCCAGAGGTTGCCGCTAATGTCGATATGTAGGCCAAAAGTGTGTTTCGTTTCCGCGCTCTCCCGGTGGAGGGACGGCGCCGTACGAGAAGGAGCCTCCCATGACCAGCACACTGCGGAGCGCGATAGCCCTGGCCGGAGCGGCAGCCCTGTCACTGGGAGCGGTGGCGACCAGCGGTGCGGCGCAGCCGGGAGCAGGCCGCCAGGCCGACGAGGTCAAGATCGGCTTGCTGCTGCCGGAGAGCAAGACCACGCGGTACGAGAAGTTCGACCGGCCGTACATCGAGGACAAGATCAAGGAACTGGCACCCGGCGCCCAGATCGACTACTACAACGCCGCCGAAAGCGCGACCACCCAGCAGCAGCAGGTGAACACCGCCCTCGCCAAGGGCGACCAGGTGCTCATCCTGGACGCCGTGGACGCCAAGTCGATCCAGTCCTCCGTGCAGAAGGCACGGGACGCGGGCGTGAAGGTCGTGGCCTACGACCGGCTCGCACAGGGCCCCGTCGACGCCTACGTCTCGTACGACAACCACAAGGTCGGCGAGCTGCAGGGCAAGGCACTGCTCGCCGCGCTGGGTGACAAGGCCGACAGCGGCGAAATCGTCATGCAGAACGGCTCGCCGACCGACCCGAACGCTGCCGAGTTCAAGGCAGGCGCCCACTCCGTCCTCGACGGCAAGGTGAAGATCGGCAAGGAGTACGACACCCCGAACTGGGACCCGAACAACGCCAACCAGCAGATGGCCGGCGCCATCAGCGCACTCGGCAAGGACAAGATCGTCGGCGTGTACTCGGCGAACGACGGCCTGGCCGCCGGCATCGCCACCGCCCTCAAGGCGGCAGGCATCAACGTGCCCCTGACCGGCCAGGACGCCCAGCTCGACGCGATCCAGCGGATCCTCGCGGGAACGCAGACCATCACCATCGAGAAGCCGTACAAGCCGGAGGCGGACACCGCGGCAGCGATGGCGGTCGACCTCGCCCAGGGCAAGGACATTCCCAAGTCCCTCACGCCGACCACCGTCACCAGTGGCAGCGGCGAGAAGGTCCCGGCCAAGCTGCTGACACCGGTCGTGGTCGACAAGGACAACATCAACGACACCGTCGTCAAGGACGGCCTGTACTCCGTCGAGGAGATCTGTACCCCGGCCTACGCCGACGCCTGTGAGAAGACCGGCCTCCAGTAGCCCTGTGTCGTAGGACTCCGGACGAACGCAACCGCGCGTTCGTCCGGCGGGGGACGAGACCGTCAGCCCGTACGGACGGGCAGCGGAGGAGGCGGTTCCTTTGCCGCAAGAACCTGTGCTCACTCTGCGGGGGATCTCCAAACGCTTCGGCGCCGTCCAGGCGTTGTCGGGCTTCGACCTGGAGGTCCACCCCGGCGAGGTGGTCGCGCTCGTCGGCGACAACGGCGCCGGGAAGTCGACCGCGGTCAAGGCCATCGCGGGAGTCAACCCGCCGGACGAGGGCGTCATCGAATGGCAGGGCCGCAAGGTCGCCATCGGCCGCCCGCACGACGCCCAGAACCTCGGCATCGCGACCGTCTACCAGGACCTGGCCCTGTGCGACAACCTCGACGTGGTCGGCAATCTCTTCCTCGGCCGCGAACTGCGCCGCTTCGGCGTGCTCGACGAGGTCCGCATGGACCAGCGCTCGCGCGAACTGCTCGACACGCTGTCCATCCGCATCCCGAGCGTCCGCATCCCCGTCGCCTCGCTCTCCGGCGGACAGCGCCAGACGGTGGCGATAGCCCGATCGCTGATCGGCGAGCCGAAGGTCGTCATCCTGGACGAGCCCACCGCGGCCCTGGGCGTGGAGCAGACGGCCGAGGTCCTGGACCTGGTCGAGCGGCTCCGCGACCGCGGCCTCGGGACCATCCTGGTCAGCCACAACATGGTGGACGTGATGGCGGTCGCGGACCGGATCGCCGTGATGCGCCTCGGCCGCAACAACGGCTTCTTCGACCGGCGCTCCACCACCACCGAGGAGATCATCTCCGCCATCACCGGGGCCTCCGACAGTGCGGTCACCCGGCGCCAGGCCCGTAAGCGGGAGGAGGAGCGATGACCCGGGACCCCGCACGCGACGACTCCCAGCAACCCGGCCGCGACGACTTTCAGCAACCCGCACACGACGCCATGCCCGCCGTCGACACCCGTCTGCTCGTCCGCGAGGAGGGTATCCGCGGGTACGCCGGGGAGTTCTGGCGCAAGATGCGCAGCGGGGAGCTGGGCTCCCTTCCCGTCGTCATCGCCGTGATCATCATCTGGACGGTGTTCGGCAGTCTGAACAGCACGTTCCTCTCGGCCCAGAACCTCTCCGACCTCAGCCAGCAGATCGTCGGCACCGGCATGATCGCCGTCGGCATCGTCTTCGTGCTGCTCCTCGGCGAGATCGACCTGTCCGTCGGGTCCGTCAGCGGTCTGTGCGCCGCGATCTTCGCCGTACTCAATGTCCTGAACGGGATGAACGAGTGGCTGGCGCTCCTCGTCGCCGTTCTGGGCGGAGCCGCCGTCGGCCTCATCCAGGGCTTCTTCTTCGCGAAGGTCGGCGTGCCCGCGTTCGTCGTCACCCTGGCGGGCAACCTCGCCTGGAACGGGCTGATGCTCCAGGTGCTCGGTTCCAGCGGCACGGTCAACATCCCCGGCGACAGCATCGTCGCCGAGATCTACTCGACGATCTACCACAGCCCGGCCGCCGCCTACGTGACCGCGGCCGTCGGGGTCGGACTCTTCCTGGCCGCCTCCCTCCTGGACGCCGCACGCCGCAGAGCGGCCCGGGTGCCGTCCCGGCCGGTCGCCGAGATCGTGCTGCGTACGATCGTCATCGCAGCCATCGCCTTCGTCACCGCGTACATCCTCAACCGGTACCAGGGCCTCCCGCTGGCTCTCCTGATCTTCCTGATCGTGCTGGTGGTACTGGACTTCGTGCTCCGCCGCACCACGTACGGCCGGAAGGTCTTCGCCGTCGGCGGCAACTCCGAGGGCGCGCGACGGGCCGGTATCAGTGTGCCGTTCGTCCGGATGTCGGTCTTCTCGATCGCCGGCGCCATGGCGGCGATCGGAGGTCTGTTCCTCGCCGGGCAGATCCAGTCCGCGAGCCAGACCTCGGGCGGCGGCAACCTCCTGATGAACGTCATCGCCGCGGCCGTCATCGGCGGCACGAGCCTGTTCGGCGGGCGCGGTTCGGTCTGGTCGGCCCTGCTCGGCGCCCTGGTGATCGGATCCATCCAGTCCGGGATGAACATCATGGGTGTGAGCAACGCCGTCCAGTTCATGATCACGGGATCCGTCCTGCTGGCCGCCGTGGTCGTCGACTCCGTCTCCCGCAGGAGCCAGAAGGCCGCAGGACGCGCGTGATCCGTACGCGGACGGGACGGCCGACAGGTCCACGGACGCGCGGCATCCCCTCCGGTCAGTCCGCGGCGCAGGCAGGGCGCCCGCCGTCCGCCGTGACGTCCTCGGCGTGGAGGTGATCGGCCAGGGCGCCGGAGATCGTAAGGGCGTCGAACCGGCCGGAGTCCGGCGGTCCGATCAGCAACTCCCTTAAGTTCACGCAGCGGCAATGAACCGGTCCGCGCCCGCCCCCTGAGCGCGCCGCGCCCGGTTGTCGCAGGTGACCGCCGGTTCCAGGGCGCCTGTTGGAGGGAGCACAGGGAGCGGCCGCGCTGTTCCGGGCCATGACAGTGCGAGCGTGACCGATGTGAGCACGGCCATGATCTGCAGGGCATTGCGTGGCGCTTCCCGCACGCGTAGCGTTCCGGGCAGGTCACGAGTGTCAGCGTCAAGCCCTGGCTTGCTGACCGGCAACCCTCCTGCGCGGCGGGGTGCTCCAGGTGACGACCAGGCGGGGCCCGTCCGGGTTCCGCAAGCGCGAGGCCCCCGGGCCCGCCCAGCCGGAAGAGCGGAGGCGACGGTCATGCCACCGGTGTCCCGCCCGTTCGTCAGGGTGCTCGCCCCGCGGCGACGCGTCCACCTCTACTCACGGCCGCACATCGACCTCCAGCGCGTGGCCGGCGCGCTCTGTTGTTCCTGACCCGTTCCCGCGACGCCGAACCTCCCGACGAGGCCCGGCGATCACCCACGGTCGATCAGGAAGGCACCCTTTCGTGTCCGCATCGTCATTGCCGCACCCTGCCCTGCCCACCTCGCTCCTCCACCTCGCCGTCGCGCTGAACGGCGCGGGCTGGCACCCGGCCGCATGGCGCGAGCCGGAGGCCCGGCCCGGGGAACTGCTCACCGCCGCGTACTGGACCGACACCGTCCAGGAGGCCGAACGCGGCCTGCTCGACTTCGTGACGATCGAGGACGCGCTCGGGCTCCAGTCCTCGCGCTTCACGGAGCCCGACGGCCGCACCGACCAGGAGCGCGGGCGCCTCGACGCGGTGCTCATCGCCGCCCGCGTGGCACCGTTGACCCGGCACATCGGGCTGGTCCCCACCGTGATCGCCACACACACGGAGCCGTTCCACATCTCCAAGGCGATCGCCACCCTCGACTACGTGAGTACCGGCCGGGCCGGTCTGCGCATCCAGGTGTCGGCCCGGAGTCACGAAGCCGCCCACTTCGGCCGCCGTACGTTCCCGCACTTCCGTGTCGAGGACCTGGACACCCCGCCCGTCCGCGCGCTGATCGCCGAACTCTTCGAGGAGGCCGGCGACTACGTCGAGGCGGTACGCCGCCTGTGGGACAGCTGGGAGGACGGCGCGGAGATCCGGGACGACGCCACAGGCCGATTCATCGACCGCGACAAGCTGCACTACATCGACTTCGAGGGCCGGAACTTCAGCGTCAAGGGCCCCTCGATCACACCCCGGCCCCCGCAGGGGCAGCCGGTCGTCAGCGCCCTGGCGCACCAGAGCGTTCCCTTCCAACTGGTGGCCCGTTCCACGGACATCGGGTACATCACCCCGCACGACACCGGTCAGGCCCGCACCATCATCGAGGAGATCCGCGCCGAACAGGCGGTGGCGGGACGGGCGGCGGAACCCCTGCACATCTTCGGGGACCTCGTGGTGTTCCTCGACGACGACCCCGCGGCCGCGGCGGCCCGCCGCGATCGTCTCGACGACCTCGCCGGGCACCCGTACAGCAGTGACGCGAAGGTGTTCACCGGCACGCCCGCCCAACTGGCGGACCTGCTCCTGGACTGGCAGCAGGCCGGGCTCTCCGGCTTCCGGCTGCGCCCCGCCGTGATCGGCCACGACCTCCCGGCGATCACCCGCGGACTCGTGCCCGAACTGCAGCGCCGTGGTGCCTTCCGGAGCGCCTACGAGGCCGACACCCTGCGCGGGCTGCTCGGACTCTCCCGCCCCGTCAACCGCTACGCCACCGTCTGAGCCGGAAGGACCACCGACATGAGCATCAGCAACGCCGCCGGCGCCAGCACCGGCAAGCCCCTCAAGCAGATTCACCTCGCCGCCCACTTCCCGGGCGTCAACAACACCACCGTGTGGAGCGACCCCGAGGCCGGCAGCCACGTCGAGTTCAGCTCGTTCGCGCACTTCGCCCGCACCGCCGAACGCGCCAAGTTCGACTTCCTCTTCCTCGCCGAGGGGCTCCGGCTTCGCGAACAGGGCGGGAAGATATACGACTTGGATGTCGTGGGGCGCCCCGACACCTTCACCGTGCTGTCCGCTCTGGCCGCCGTCACCGAACATCTCGGTCTCACCGGCACGATCAACTCCACGTTCAACGAGCCCTATGAGGTGGCCCGCCAGTTCGCCAGCCTCGATCACCTCTCGGACGGGCGCGCGGCGTGGAACGTCGTCACCTCCTGGGACGCGTTCACCGGCGAGAACTTCCGCCGCGGCGGATTCCTCCCGCAGGAGGAGCGGTACTCCCGTGCCAAGGAGTTCCTCGCCACGGCCAACGAACTGTTCGACTCGTGGCGCGGTGACGAGATCGTCGCCGATCAGCGGACCGGCACGTTCCTGCGGGACGCCCAGGCCGGAGCTTTCGTACACAAGGGGCAGCACTTCGACATCGAGGGGCATTTCAACGTCCCGCGCAGCCCGCAGGGCCGCCCGGTGATCTTCCAGGCCGGCGACTCCGACGAAGGACGCGAGTTCGCGGCGGAGGGCGCCGACGCGATCTTCAGCCGCTACAGCACCCTCAAGGAGGGCCAGGCGTTCTACACGGACGTCAAGGGCCGCCTCGCCCGCCACGGCCGCACCCACGACCAGCTGCTGATCCTGCCCGCCGCGACCTTCGTCCTCGGTGACACGGACGCCGAGGCACAGGAACTGGCCCGCGAGGTACGCCGACAGCAGGTCAGCGGCGCCACCGCGATCAAGCACCTCGAGTTCGTCTGGAACCGCGACCTTTCCTCGTACGACCCCGAAGGGCCGCTCCCCGACATCGATCCGGACCTCGGCGAGCACACCGTCGCCCGCGGCCGCGCCCAGGTACGCATGTACCGTGACCCGCTGGCCGTCGCCCGGGAGTGGCGGGAGCTCGCGGCCGCGAAGAACTGGTCGATCCGCGACCTGGTCATCGAGACCGGCAACCGCCAGGCCTTCGTCGGCTCGGCGGCCACCGTCGCCGGGACCATCAACGACTTCGTCCAGGCCGACGCCGCCGACGGGTTCATCCTCGTCCCGCACATCACCCCCGGCGGTCTGGACGTCTTCGCCGACACCGTGGTCCCGCTCCTCCAGGAGCGTGGTGTGTTCCGTAAGGAGTACGAGGGCACGACCCTGCGCGACCACCTCGGCCTGGACCGTCCCGACGACGCCGCGGCCGAGCGGGCGGCGTCATGAAGTTCCTGGCCATCACCCTCATCGTCCACGCCCCGGACCCGGTGACCGGCGTCCTCAAGCCGACCACCGAACGCTTCCGTGAGGTGATCGACAACGCGCTGCTGGCCGAGGAGCTCGGCTTCGACGGATTCGGCGTCGGCGAGCGGCACGAGCGGCCGTTCATCTCCTCCTCGCCGCCCGTCGTGCTCAGCCATATCGCCGCGCACACCTCCCGCATCCGGCTGTTCACCGCCGTCACCACCCTCAGCCTGCTCGACCCGGTGCGCGCGTACGAGGACTACGCCACACTCGACCACCTGTCCGGAGGACGCCTCGACCTCATCATCGGCAAGGGAAACGGGACGGCACAGCGCGAGCTGTTCCACGTCGCGCCCGTGGAGCAGTGGGACCGCAACGCCGAGAGCTACGAGCTGTTCCGGCGGCTCTGGCGCCGGGACAAGGTGACAGCCACACCGCGCTTCCGCCCGGAGCTGACCGAGGCGGAGGTGTGGCCGAGACCGTTCCAGCGGCCCGTCCGGGTGTGGCACGGCAGCGCCACGAGCCGGAAGTCGGTCGACCTCGCCGCACGCTACGGCGACCCGCTCTTCTCGGCGAACGTCACCCACGCGATCGAACCGTACGCCGAACTGATCCGCCATTACCGGGAGCGCTGGGAGCACTACGGGCACGACCCGGCACAGGCGGTGGTCGGTGCGGGGACGGCCGGTTTCCACACGGCCCGGACCTCGCAGGAGGCCGTCGCCGCCTACCGGCCGGTGTTCGAGGGGAACCTCGTGTTCCAGAAGAAGCTGGGCGTCGATCCGGTGTTCCCCACCCTGGAGGACTTCGTCGAGCGCAGCTCGGCACTGATCGGCAGCCCCCAGCAGATCATCGAGAAGGTGCACCGCTACCACGAGCAGTTCGGACACACCGTCCTGCACCTGCAAGCGGAGGCCGGCGGCCTCACCGACACCCAGCACCGGGACTCGCTCGAACTCTTCCAGTCCGACGTTGCCCCGGTGCTGCGACGCGACATCCCCGACCCGCCGTTCGCGTGGGCCCCGGTCCTTGTCCGGCCCGCTCCGGCGCCGGCGTCCGCACTCGTTCCGACGAGCCACTGAGGAGGACTCCGGCCATGTCCCGCATCCCACTCGGGGTCCTCGACCTCATACCGATTCCGTCCGGTTCCACGGCCACCGACGCGCTGCGCAACACCATCGACCTGGCCCGCCGGACCGAAGGGTCCGGCTACGCCCGCTACTGGTTCGCCGAGCACCACCTCAACCCCGGCGTGGCCGGCGCCTCACCCGCCGTCGTGCTCGCCCTGACCGCCTCGGCGACCTCGACGATCAGGATCGGCTCCGGGGCCGTGCAACTGGGCCACCGCACCGCCCTGTCCACCGTCGCGGAGTTCGGCCTCATCGACGCCCTCCATCCCGGGCGGCTCGACCTGGGCCTCGGCCGATCGGGCGGACGTCCTCCCGAGCGCAAGAGCGGGCCCGCACCGGCCACGATCCCGGTGGTCGACGGACGCGCCCCGAACGGACTGCGGATCCCCGCCCGGTTCTCATTCGAGCACCTGCTGGGCTCACCCCGGATCGCGCTCCAGCAGCAGCTCCTGCACCAGCCCGGTGCACGGGCGCAGGACTGCGGCGAGCAGATCGACGACATCCTCGCGCTCCTGCGCGGGACGTACCGTTCGGCCGACGGCATCGAGGCGCACGCAGTTCCGGGTGAGGGCGCCGACGTGCAGGTGTGGATCCTGGGCAGCAGCGGCGGACAGAGCGCGGACGTCGCAGGTCGCAACGGTGTGCGCTTCGCCGCGAACTACCACGTCAGTCCGGCGACCGTACTGGAGGCGGCCGAGGGCTACCGCGCCGCGTTCCGGCCCTCCGAGGAGCTGGAGAAGCCGTACGTCAGCGTCTCGGCCGACGTCGTCGTCGCCGAGGACGACGCGGCCGCACGCGAACTGGCCACGGGGTACGGCCCCTGGGTCCGCAGCATCCGGACGGCCGAGGGCGCCATCGAGTTCCCCACCCCGGAACAGGCCCGCGCCCACCCGTGGAACGACGCGGACCGCACACTCGTCGCCGACCGCGTCGACACCCAGTTCGTCGGATCACCCGGACGCGTCGCCGATGACCTCGAACGCCTCCAGGAGGCCACGGGCGCCGACGAGTTGCTGATCACCACCATCACCCATCGCCATACCGACCGGGTGCGCTCCTACGAACTGCTTGCCGAGGAGTGGCAGCGCCGATGAGGTGAGGGAGCGCGGCGACGGGCCGGGGGAGGGAAGCCGAAGGGCAAGCGTCCCTGATCAGCCAACGTTGATCACCTTGTGCCCGGCCGCCGCGCAGACAGGGCGAACGTTGCCCGATGCGGCACCAAGGGCCGTACGGCGATTCCTGGCGCCCGGCCCTTAGGATTCGGCCGTATGACCGACCGCTTCCTCGAACTTCTGCGCACCCGCACCGAACTGGCCGATGCGGCCGCATTCCCCTTCAACTTCGACGTGAGCCGGGCGGATCACGTAGAGGACGTGCACCTGGCGTCCGGTGCGCAGTTGGTGCCGATCGCAGGTGACGACACCGGCGGCACGTTCTTTCTCTCGGGGGGAACGGCTGTCCTGTACGCCTCGTCCGAAGGGGACGCCGTGCTGATCGCCGACAGCGTGGGCGAGGCACTGGAGATGCAGATCCGGCTGCCCGAGTGGTGCGAGAACCTCACCGCCGAGCTGGACGAGGAAGCGATGCGCGCCGCTGTGCGCGCGTCCGACAACGAGGCGCGTGAGGAGTACGCGCCCGAACTGGACGCACAGCGGGCGGCGTTGATCACCGGTCTGGGCCTTCCGGAGCGGCCGCTGACCGAACTCTTCGCGATGACGGAGTCGGCCGCCGGGCGCACCGAGCCGGACCACCTCCTGCTCAACTCCGCGGAGCTGTGCGCGTACCGGCTGGACGAGTCCTACCGTATGTGCCTGCGTGACGTCGTCCTCGGACCGGGGCGGGAGGAGCTGGAGCGGATGCGCGCCGGCGATCTCGGCGCACGGGAGGAGGCGGCGGCGGACCCCGTGCTGCGGGCCGGGGCGCTGAGGGCGGCACAGTTCGACCGCCGCGACGGCGATCTGCCGCTGCTGCGGCTGCTGTTGGAGGCCGAATGCGCCGTGCGGACCGAGCGGTTCGAGGAGCGGCAGCTGGCCGCGGTGCTGGTTGCCGCGTACGGGCAGGACGAGGACGTCGCCCTGCTCAGGTCGGCCACGTCCGGGCTGTTCACCGACCGGGTCGGAGCCGTCGAGTGGGCCGGAGCCGAGGAGGCGCGGCGGCACGGACGGGACATCGGGGCCGAGAGCGAGTTCACCTGGGTCGAACTCGCCCACCGGCAGGGCCGGGTCGAGCACGCCCGGGTCGCACTCATCCGCATGCTGGACGACACGGGCCCGGACGCGGGCCGGCTCCGGAAGCTGAGCCGCGCGCTGGAGAGCATCGGCGATCACGCACAGGCGGCCCGCGCCCAGTTCAACCTGCTCTCGCTCCAGGACTCGGCACGCGACCGCGCCTCGGAGGCGTACGTCCTCGCCCGCCTGGAGCGCGGCAAGGGCGACCTCGCGGCAGCCGGGCGGGCGCTGGAGAGGGCGCGCACGGCAGTCGGCCTCGGCGGTCCCGCACCCGACGAGGACGTGGCCGGATGGCACCGGCGAGGACTCGGCCGGCTGATCACGGAACAGCACCTGGAGCTGACACTTGCCGCGGCCGCGACCGGCGACGCGGCGCTCGCCCGCACGACGATGGCGCACGGAAAGGTCCTGCTGAAGACGATCGGAAAGGAGTCGGCGAAGGCGCTCAGCCCACTCTCCACACGGGCGAAATGGGCCGTGGCCGGGCTGTGACACATCGGGCTGTGACGCGCCGGGCCCCGATCCGCCGGACACGCCTCAGCGGCTGCCGTCGCTCCACGGCGGCAGTTGGGCCGGGCTCACCTGCTCGCCCAGGACCTCGGACATGAAGCGGACGAGCCATCGCTGTGCGGGGCTGCGCGACGACTCGAGCCGGGCGTAGAGGGCCACCTCGATCGGCTCCGTCTCGAACGGAAGCCGCACCAGGCGCACTCGGTGGGAAGCGGTGAACACCTCACCGACGTACTCGGGCACGATCGCGATCAGGTCCGTCTGCTCCAGGACGTACGGGAGTATGGACAGCCGGGTCACCTCCAGCGCCACCCGGTCCAACAGACCGTGCGACGCCAGGACCGCCCTCGGCGTGATGTGACCGCTGGGGCCGAACACCGTCGCATGGTGCTCCGCGGCGAGGTCCGTGAGTGAGATGGACTCTCCCTGGACGCGGGGGTGGCCGGCGGAGACCATGCCGACGTATCGCTCGCGGAAGAGCGGGATCCGCACGATCTGCTGCGGTGACAGCACCGGGGTGGCCACGAACGCGTCGAGGTCACCGCGGCGCAGCTGGCCCTCGGCCTCGGCCACGTCGAGCGGCCGGATCGTGAAGGACACCCCGGGTGCGCGCCTGCGTGCCGTCGCAAGGAGCCGGGGGAGGAGCGTCGCCTCGCCGAGGTCGGTGAGAGCGACGGTGAAGCGGCCGGGCATGCTCCCCGGATCGAAGTCCTCGGCCTGGCGCGCCGCGCCGTCGATCTCCGCGAGAGCGCGCCGCAGCGGTTCGTAGAGCCGGCGCGCGTCCGCGGTCGGGGCCAGCCCGCGCCCGGTGCGGCGGAAGAGCTCGTCGCCGAAGTGCCGGCGCAGCTTGCCCAGGCTGTAGCTGACCGTGGGCTGGGTGACGTGGAGGGTGTCGGCGGTCGCCGTGACGCTGCCGGTCTCGTACAGCAGCACGAAGACACGGGCCAGGTTGAGATCGAACTCCTTCATATAGATGGACTCTATATCGCAGCACGGAAACATCTATTGGTGCTCATGTCGCGGCCTCCCTAGCGTGTCGCACATCACCACCGGAAAGGAACGTCCGTGCCCTCCGTGCGCCGCATCTCCCATGAACTCCTGGAACGCCAGGGCCTCACCACGGTCTTCGGTAACCCGGGCTCCAACGAACTGCCCTTTCTGGCAGGCCTCCCCGAACAGTTCCGCTATGTCCTCGGGCTGCACGAGGGTGCCGTCGTCGGCATGGCCGACGGGTACGCCCAGGCGACAGGACGCCCGGTCCTCGTCAACCTGCACGCCGCCTCCGGCTCGGGGAACGCGATGGGTGCGCTCACCAACGCCGTGGCCTCCCGGACCCCGCTCGTAGTCGTGGCGGGCCAGCAGGTACGGCCCGCGGTGGGCCCGGAGGCCAACCTGGCCAGCGTCGACGCGCCGGCACTCATGAAGCCCCTCGTCGGCTGGGCCGCGGAACCGGCGTGCGCTCAGGACGTACCGCGCGCACTCGCCCAGGCGGTCTTCGAAGCCGAACTCCAGCGGCGGCCGACCTATCTCTCCGTCCCCTACGACGACTGGACCGCCGAAGCCGACGAGAACAGCCTCGCGGTGCTCGACCGGCGGGTCCACCGCGCCTCGACGCCCAGCGAGGAGCAGGGACGCCGCCTCGTCGACCAGGTCACCGCGGCCCGGCGTCCGGCGCTCGTCCTGGGCGGCGACATCGACTCCGCCGGCCTCCTCGACGACGCCGTCCGGCTGGCCGAACGCCTGGGCGGACCGGTGTGGGCGGCCCCCTCGCTCTTCCGGCTGCCCTTCCCCAACCGGCACCCGCTGTTCCGCGGGGTGCTGCCCGCCGGAATCGCCCCCGTCTCCGAGGCCTTCGAGGGCCACGACCTGGTACTCGTGCTCGGGGCGCCGGTGTTCCGCTACCACGAGTACCTGCCCGGCCGGTACCTGCCCGAAGGAACCCGGCTCGTCCAGGTCACCGACGACGCCTCGGCCGCCGCACGGGCGCCCATGGGGGAGGCCCTCGTCGCCGCGCCCGGAGCCGTCATCGACCTGCTGCTGAAAGCGCTCGACGCTCCGGCCACGCCCGCGGGCGCCTACCGGCCCGCGCCCGAGCCGCGCACCGGCGACGGGACGAAGCTGCACCCCGAGGAGGTGTTCGCCGCGCTGCGTGACGAGCAGCCCGAGGACACCGCGTACGTGGTCGAGTCGACTTCGACGAACTCCTCGTGGTGGCGCCAGATGGACCTGCGGCGCACGGGCTCCTACTACTTCCCGGCCGCCGGCGGGCTCGGCTTCGGCCTGCCCGGCGCGGTCGGGGTCGCGATGGCCCAGCCCGGCCGTCCCGTCGTCGGCGTCATCGGCGACGGGTCCGCCAACTACGGCATCACCGCCCTGTGGACCGCCGCCCAGCACCGGATCCCGCTGACCATCGTGCTGCTGCGCAACGGGACGTACGGCGCACTGCGGTGGTTCGGCGACCTGCTCGGCGTACCGGACGCCCCCGGCCTGGACATCCCGGGCCTGGACTTCACCCGGATCGCGGAGGGCTACGGCGTCCGGGCCCGCCACGTCCACGGCGCCGAGGAACTGCGCGCCGTTCTCGCCGAGAACCCGGAAGGACCGCGACTCATCCAGGTGGACACGGCGCTGACCACCCCCGCGTGACGCATGTGCGTATCACCCTCTCGTGAGAAGGAAGGCAGAAGCATGACAGTTCTGGACAACGGCGTCTGGAGCGGGAGGTTCCTCAGCGACGGCTGGCAGGACTCCTCTTCCGCGTATCCCGTGCTCGAACCGGCCACCGGACAACAGCTCGGCGTCGTCGGGGCAGCCACCGCCGACGACGTACGCAGGGCGGCGACCCGCGCCGCCGGGGCCCAGCGTGAATGGGCGGCGACCTCGCCGCAGCAGCGGGCGGCCGTCCTGCGCCGCGCGGGCGAGATATTCCGGGAGTGCGCCGACGAGGTCGGGGAGTGGCTGGTGCGGGAGGCCGGCTCCGTGCGGGCCAAGGCAAGGTTCGAGATCGAGCTCGCCGTGGGCGAATGCTTCGAGTGCGCCGGGCTGCCGACCCACCCCCAGGGCGAGGTGCTCACCTCCGAGGACGCCCGCTGGTCGTTCGCCCGTCGCCGCCCGGCGGGTGTCGTGAGCGTCATCGCCCCCTTCAACTTCCCGCTGATCCTGGGCCTGCGCTCGGTGGCACCCGCACTCGCCCTGGGCAACGCGGTGCTGCTCAAGCCGGACCCGCGCACCGCGGTGAGCGGCGGGGTCGTCATCGCGCGCGTCTTCGAGGAGGCCGGGCTGCCCGCGGGCGTGCTGCATCTGCTGCCCGGTGATGCCTCGGTCGGTCAGGCGGTCGTCGAGGCCCCGGAGGTCAGGGTCGTCTCCTTCACCGGCTCCACCCCGGTCGGACGTGCCATCGGTGAGCGCGCCGGGCGCCTGCTCAAGCGGGCCCACCTCGAACTGGGCGGAAACAACGCGCTGGTGGTCCTGCCCGGCGCCGATGTGGCGAAGGCGGCCTCCGCCGGCGCGTTCGGGTCCTACCTCCATCAGGGCCAGATCTGCATGACGACCGGCCGCCACATCGTGCACGAGTCGTTGCTGGAGGAGTACACCGCCGTCCTCGCCGCGAAGGCCAAGGCGCTTCCGGTAGGTGACCCCGCCCTGGAGGACGTGGCGCTCGGGCCGATCATCGACCGACGTCAGCTGGAACGGGTCCACGGCATCGTCACCGACAGCGTGGCAGCGGGCGCGCGCCTCGCCGCGGGCGGTGAGATCGCCGGAGCCGGATATCTCGCCACCGTACTGACCGGACTGACGCCGGACATGCCGGCCTGGCGTGAGGAGATCTTCGGCCCCGTGGCGCCCGTCATGGGCTTCTCGGACCTCGATGACGCCGCTCGGATCGTCAACGACTGCGAGTACGGGCTGTCCGTCGGCATCCTCGGGGACGTGGGCACGGCGATGAAGCTCGCCGACCGGATCGAATCCGGCAAGATCCACATCAACGAACAGACCGTCGGCGACGAACCCAACGCACCCTTCGGCGGGGTCAAGGCCTCCGGCACGGGGTCCCGGTTCGGTGGCGCCGCAGCGAACATCGAGGCCTTCACCGAGGGCCAGTGGGTCACCGTCCGCCCCGACATCGCCGACTACCCGTTCTGACTCCGGTCTCCTGACCTCGCTGAGGGGAATCCCCATGACATCCGTCATTTCGTCCGAAGCGCCGGACCGGGCCGGCAGAAGCAGCGCCTGGACGGTGGTCCTTTGCTGGATCACGGTCATGCTCGAGGGCTACGACCTAGTGGTCCTGGGCGCCATCATCCCGACCCTGCTCAAGACCCACCACCTCGGCATGACGGCGGGCGACGCGACCACCATCGCGACGCTCTCGCTCGTCGGCGTCGCCATCGGCGCGGTCTCCGTCGGCCCGCTCGCCGACCGGCTGGGGCGCCGCCGCCTGCTCATCGGCTCGGTGGTGCTGTTCTCGGTCTTCACCCTCGTCGTGCCGCTCGCCGACTCCGTAGGGATGTTCGCCGCGCTCCGTCTCATCGCCGGCCTGGGCCTGGGTGCCTGTATGCCGGTGTCTCTCACGATCATGGCCGAGCACATGCCTGCCGACCGCAGGGCGCGGGCCAGCACACTGACGATGACCGGCTATCACACCGGCGCGGTGATCACCTCGCTGCTGGCGCTCCAGGTCACCGACAACTGGAAGGTGCTCTTCTACATACTCGGCATCGCCGGCCTCGGTGTCGCCGTCATCCAGTGGTTCCGCCTCCCGGAGTCCGAGGCGTTCGTCCGGACCAGGGAGAAGGCCGGGCAGCGCGTCCCGTTCACCGAACTGCTGAAGCCCGCGTACCTGCGCGCGGGCATCGGGATCTGGGTGGCCTCCTTCATGGGCCTGCTGCTGGTCTACGGCCTCAACACCTGGCTGCCGAAGCTCATGAACGATGCCGGCTACCCCGTCCCCGCGGCCGTCACCCAACTCCTCGTGCTCAATGTCGGCGGTGTGGCCGGCCTGATCGTCGGCGGACTCGTCGCCGACCGGCGGGGCATCAAGGGCACCACTCTCGGCTGGTTCGGCGCGGCCGTGCTCATGCTGGCGTGCCTGAGCGTCAAGATGGACAGCGACCTCCTGCTCAACGTCGTCATCTTCTTCACCGGAGTGTTCGTCTTCTCGGCCCAGGTCCTGGTCTACGCCTACGTGACGAACTTCTACCCGGCAGACATCCGGAGCACCGCGCTCGGCTCCGCATCGGGCATCGGCCGCATCGGCTCGATCGTCGGCCCGTCGATAACCGGCGCCCTGGTCGCGTCCGGGATAGGCCATCCGTGGGGGTTCTACTTCTTCGCGGCGGTTGCGGTCCTCGGCTTCGTGGCGGTGCTGACCCTGCCACGTACCGCGCGCAGCCCCCGGGAGGAGTTGGGCACCGCCGCCTGACACATCCGGGACGAGACTCCGCCGTTCTGCGGCGGCACGGGCCTTCCGGGTTCCGTGCCGCCGCAGGATGGTGTCGTACGCGCCCCACGGCGGCCGCGGACATGCCGTGCGGTCAGGGCGGTCAGGTGACGTTCGTGAGCAACTCCGCCAATCTGTCCGCGAATTCGGTGAGCCAATCGCGTTGGGGGCCGCTGCGGGCTCTGCGGAACCCGTGCCGACGACCCCAGAACGCGGCTTGAACCGCATGAAGTTGTGCCCAGCGGCGGGTGCGCTCGCGGTCGAGCTCCGCGGCTTCCGTGAAGACGTCGAGTGTGCGGTTGGCGGCCCTGCGCAGGTCCTCCGCCCCGAGAAGTGACACCGCCCGGGACTTGAGCAGGGTGCCGCCGTCGTATGCGGGGTCCCCCACGTAGCCCTTGGGATCGACGGCCAGCCACGGCTCACGGCCGGCGCGCAGGATGTTCCTGGCGTGCAGGTCGCCGTGGATGAGGAAGTCCGGCTGGCTGCCACCCAGTTCGTGCGCCGTCGCCACGGCGGCGTCCAGCACATGGCGCGACAGCGAGTGGCGCAACTCCACGGCGTCCTTGCGCACCTGCTCCTCCCAGGCCCCGGCCTGCTCGCGCAGCCGGGGCAGACCGGGCGGGGCCGGCACGGCCAGCCTGCGGCTGATCAGCCCGGCCACCCGCACGACTTCGTCGTCGTCCTCGACCTCTCCGAGGTGCGACGTCCCCACCCGCTCCAGCAGCATCGCGAAGCGCTCACCGTCGCGCTCGTGCAGGCGTACGGCTCCGCGTCCGTCCCACGCCGCGAACGCGTCCGGCTCATGTACGTTGCCGGGGTGCGGGAACGACACCTTCAGTACGGCGTCGGCCGCGCCCCGCCGTCGCACCGGGACGACGAGGCCGACGCCTCCGTACATGACCTCGCCGTCCGGAACGCACTCCCAGCGACCGCACAACTCGTCGACGACGGAAGGCAGTCCGGCGATCCAGGCCGCTCCGGGCGCACCTTCACGCCCCACGGTGCCGCGCGCGAACGCCTCGGGGATCTCGACCATTCAGGCACCCTATGCGCTCGCCCCGCGCAGTGGCTGCCGCGGGCATCGAGGTGGGGAAGGGCCGGTCGAAAACACCTGGCGGGCACGAGGGCGGGCCGCTAGGCTGCCTCGCGATGACAACACACACTGCTCACAGATCGGGGGACCCGTCCGCGCAAGGTGAGTGCTGATGCTCACTGAGAACGCGAATCGGGACCCTTTCCTCTCCTTCTGGCTGCGCGTGCGCGAGTTCGCCGTGCCGCCCTCCATGATCCAGACCGCGACCGCCCGCCGCCGTGCCGGTGACTGGGCGGGGGCATGCGCTGCCGCGGGCATCGATGTCGATCTCCGACTGCGCTCGCTGGCTCGTACCCACGGCCGGGAACTCGCCGCCCGGGTACGGGCCGATCTGCGCCACCTGGTGCCGGATCTGTTGCGCTGGCACCTGCCGAGAATCGCTCCGCACGGGCTGCTGCGCCCGGGGCTGACGATCGCCCTGGCCCGGTACGACGCCGTGGATCCGGGCGCCCCTGATCACCCCGTGCACCTCGTGGTACGGACCCCGCCCGCCTGGGCCGACGCCGGCCAGCGGATCAGCCTCGCCCTGTGGGACGGAACCCGCTCCGAGGCGGGCGCCCGCCTCCATCCGCATCCCCGGCCCAGCCGGCGCTTCCGCCTGGACCTGCATCGCCACCTGTGGGACGCGCGCAGGACGGGCGAACTGCTCATCCGGTCCGGCGCCGAACGCCTGCCCGCCGAGGCGATGGACCCCGCCGTGTCGGACCGGGTGCCGCCGGGCCGCCGCTGTGCCCCTGGACGATGGGCTGCCGAGGCGGCCCTGCTGCTGGCGGCCGAGGGGCGGGCCGGCGGTACCTTCGTCGTGCGGTTCGGGGGCCGGCACCGGCTGCTCCTCGGACTGGACGCGGACGGCGACGGCCCGCCCGCACTGCGGATCGCGGAGGCGTCCGCGGATGCTGCCGGTTACGTGCTGCCGGTCCTTCCCGACGCCGCGATCTGGGCGCTGCCCGACCTGGAGCTCATCCGTAGCGGAGGGTTCGAGGCCGGCCGGCTGCACCCGCTGGTCGTCCAGGCGTTGATCCCGGAACATGTGCCGGCCGGACCCCCACCGACTCCCGACGCGGCCGGACAGCCGCGCCTCGTGGAATGCCGTGGAGCACGGCACCGGATCGGCCTGGTCGACGGGGCGCTCGCCCCACTCGACCACGACCCGGCCGAGCTCCGCCGCGAGGAACTCCTGGCCGCCCTGACCGGCACACCGATGCCTTGCCTCCAGGCCGTCGACGAGGCCCACCGCCGCCCGGACTGCCTCACGGGCGTACGTGAACGCCTGGACCACGGCGACATCGAAGGTGCGCTGGCCGTCGTCGAAGGCCTGCTGGGCCCCGGTGCGATCCTGCGCAGCGGCCCTCTGAGGGACGAGCTGGAGACCGCGGCGCTGCGGCGGATCGCCTACGGACTGTACCGGGCGGACCTCGCCGGGTCCGGGGCCCGCCACCCCCGTCCGGAATTCCGGCGCTCCCGGGACCGCCACCCGTACCGGCGCCCGTTTCACGCAACCTTCCGCTGACCCCGAAGGCCCGCGCACACGCAACCTTCCGCTGACTGCGAAGGCCCCCGCACCACGCGACCTTCCGCTGATCCGGGGGCCTTCGTCCCCGCGCTCGAAGCTCTGTTCACACTCGTACCGAGACCCCTCAGGTGACCACTCATGCCCACACGCACCCTGCCCGCCCCCACCCACGACCGGGCCCCGGTCTCCCAACTGGACGTCGCCGGCGAGCTGATGGCCCTCCTGTGCGACACCACCACCGAACCCCGCCCCGACACCCAGCTGGAGGCCCTCACCCTGGCCGTGGCCGCCGACCTGCCGGTACTCCTGTGGGGCGAGCCGGGGATCGGCAAGAGCGCCGCCCTCACCCAGCTGGCCGAGTCGCTGGAACTCCCGCTGACCACGGTCATCGCCAGCGTCCACGAGCCGTCCGACTTCTCGGGGCTGCCCATCGTCGGTGACGATCCCGCGGAGCAGGGTGTTCCGATGGCACCGCCGGACTGGGCGGTGCGCCTGGTGCGGGCAGGCCGCGGGCTGCTGTTCCTCGACGAACTGTCCACCGCCCCGCCCGCCGTGCAGGCCGCCCTGCTCCGTCTCGTACTGGAGCGCCGGATCGGCTCGCTCCGGCTCCCGCCCGGCGTACGCATCGTTGCCGCCGCCAACCCCCGTTCGTCGGCGGCGGACGGCTGGGAGCTCAGCCCGCCTCTGGCCAACCGGTTCGTGCACCTTCAGTGGGTCCACGACCACGACGTCGTGGTCCGCGGGCTCGGTGGCACGTGGCCGCGGGCGACCCTGCCGCGGCTCGCCCCCGAGAGGCTCGCGGAGGCTGTGGACTTCGCCCGCCGGGCGGTGTGCGGACTGCTCTCGGCGCGTCCCGCACTCGTCCACCGGCTGCCCAGCGGGGAGACGCGCCGGGGCGGGGCCTGGCCCTCGCCACGGAGCTGGGAGATGACGCTGCGTCTGATCGCCTTCGCGACCGCGGCCGACGCCTCGCGCGACGTGCTGTCCCTGCTGGTGAGGGGCGCGGTGGGCGACGGTCCGGGACTGGAGCTGCTGGCGAGCCTGGATCGGATGGACCTGCCGGATCCGGAGTCGTTGCTTGCCGACCCGGCCGGTGCCGACCTGCCCGAGCGGGGGGATCTGCGGCAGGCCGTGCTGGACGGCGTGGTGGCGGCGGTCCGTCGGAGTCCGGAGAAGTCCCGTTGGGACGCGGCGTGGGCTCTCCTGGTCCGGGCGCTGGAGACCGGGGCCCCGGATCTGGTCGTCGTCCCCGCGACGACACTCGCCACGCTCAGGCAGCAGGACTGGGACGTACCGGAGTCGATCGAGGCACTCGCCGGAGCGGTATCGCTCTCCCGGCGCGCCGAGCAGGCGGCGGCCCGCGCCACGGCCGCCACCAAGGCCCGCCGGTGACGCCGGGCGAACCGGGGGCACTGGACCTCGACAAGCTCTTCGCCGCCCGGCTGCAGGCGGCCCGGGCCCGGCCCTACCTGGCGACGGCGCTGTTCGCCCTGCACACCGTGGAGTCGCGGCGGGTGCCGACGATGGCCGTCGACCTGCACTGGCGGTGCTACGTCTCGCCGGGCTTCGTGGACCGGACACCGGTGGAGGAAATCGCCGGCGTATGGGTGCACGAGGTGTCGCACCTCCTGCGCGACCACCACGGGCGCAGCGACAGGTTCGCGCGGGAGCACGGGCTGACCGGTCCGGCGGAGCGGCTGCGGATGAACATCGCGGCCGACTGCGAGATCAATGACGACGTGTTCGGGGACGGTCTGGTCCAGCCGTCAGGTGCTGTCGAGCCCCGGGACCTGGACCTGCCCGAGGGGAAGCTCATGGAGGACTACCTGCGTCAGTTCCGGCTCGGGCCGCGTACGCAGGGCCTGGCCTGGCTGGACTGCGGCAGCGGTGCGGACGGGCTGGAACGGGAGTGGGACCTGGGGCCGGAGGGTGCCCACGGCCTCAGCGCGCAGGAACGGGACGCGGTGCGCTTCCGGGTGGCCCAGGGCATCATCGGCCGGCCGGGCAGCGCCTCGAAGGGTTGGCAGAGATGGGCGCAGGAGGCATTCCATCCGCCCCAGCCATGGCGGCAGTTGCTGGGAGCCGCGGTCCGTTCGGCGGTGTCGGGGCCGGGGGCGGGCGAGGACTACACGTACGGCCGCCCTGCCCGACGCTCGGCCGGGGTGCCCGGTGTCGTACTGCCCAGTCTGCGGCGCAGACCTCCCCGGGTGGCGGTGGTCGTCGACACGTCCGGCTCGGTCAGCGACACCGAACTGGGCAGTGCGTTGCTGGAGGTCGCCGCCATCTCCCGTGCCGTGGGCGGCCGGCGGGACCTGGTCACCGTGCTCTCGTGCGACGCGGCGACCCGGGTCGTGCACCCGCTGTGCCGTGCCGAGGGAATCCCGCTGGTCGGCGGCGGGGGCACGGACCTGCGCTCGGGCTTCACCAGGGCGCTCAGGTCGCAGCCCCGGCCCGATGTCATCGTGGCCCTCACCGACGGACAGACACCCTGGCCGAGCACACCGCCGCCGTGCCGGACGGTCGTGGGTCTCTTCGACCGGCCTCGCGCGGGGGGCTGGGACGAGGACGATCCCGACTACGTTCCGGATGAACCGCCCGTGTGGGCGCGCACGGTGGTCATCGGGACGTGAGCCCTAGGTGTTCTGTCGACGGAGGTTGGTGACAGCTATCACGGCGGGCGGATCTTGAACGAGTGAGGGCCTTCCGGGTTCGGTGTGGATTGCGACATCTACACGAACGATCAGAAGGCCCTCATGCCCCACCGCAATGCACCCCTGACCGAGGCCGGGCGTCTGCGTCTGGCCCGCTGCGTCGTCGTCGACGACTGGACCCTGCGCCGGGCCGCCGAGCGCTTCCTGTCCCGCATCCGGCGTCTGGGCTCGACGCGGGGGAAGCGGTGTCCGATCCGTAAGAAGAGTTCTTCCAGCCCGTGTTCCCACTCGGAGGCAGGCGCGTCATCGATCACGCGTGCGATGACTGTCCCCGCCGCTGTCACTACACACGGCGTGGTCATCCGTTCGCGGGACAGGCCGGGCGAACCCGCCCCTCACCCGGCACCATCCAGCTAAAAATCCCCACGCTCAAGCCGTTGACCAGGACATACACCGAAGTCTGGCTGGAGTACTAGTACTGCAACGGTCTTTGGTGTGACTGGTGGCCAGGTTGGTCGTTGGGCTGGTTATGGGTGGGGATCTCAGTGATGTGAAGCGGTGGGCGGCG